>CAWCUP010000001.1:0-110525 GCA_963798765.1 uncultured Alphaproteobacteria bacterium
TCGCGGCCTGCTTCACGGATGGCCGGGCGGCGGACCGGGTGGTGCACGAGGTGGCGCCGCTGGTGGCGCAGCGAGTCTACGGCATGGCGCTGGGCTACGAGGACCTGAACGATCACGACGGGCTGCGGCGCGATCCGCTGCTCGGGCTGGCCGAGAGCCGGACCCGACCGGGGAGCCGGTGCGGCGCCCGCTGGCGGGCAAGAGCACGCTGAACCGGCTGGAGCTACGCGAGCCGAGGCGGCGAAGGCTACCGCAGATCGGCAGATGGAGGCCGTCGAGGGCTTGCTGGTGAAGCTCTTCTCGAAGCGCACGTCGGCCGCCAAAGTAGATCGTGCTCGACCTCGACGCCACCGACGATCCGCTGCACGGCCACCAGGAAGGGCGATTCTTCCACGGCTATTACGACTACTGTTATCTGCCGCTGTACATCTTTGCGGGCGACCATCTGCTGGCGCGCGAAGCTGCGGCCTTCCCATATCGATGCCTCGGCGGGGTGCCGTCGAGGAACTCGCCCGGATCGTCGCGCTGGGTCCGCGCGCGCTGGCCAAGGGTGCGGATCGTGCTGCGGGCCGACGGCGGCTTCGCGCGGGAGGCGCTTATGTGTCAACAAGCACAGAAACGGACCCGTATCGGCGTCGAAAAGGGACCCCTCTGGCGGTGAGGAGAGATGGGCCTGACGCGCCGGAGCTATCCGACGGCGCAGGCGCGTCAGGCCCATCTCTGGTAGATTTTCTGGGTTCAGATGCGGTTTTTGAAGCGCCAGCTCTCGTTGCGGTTCGACGATTTCGCAGTGATCGTGAGGCGGTCCAATAGGGCCGTGGTCATTTTGGCGTCTCCGAAAACGCTGGGCCATTCGCCGAAGGCGAGGTTGGTGGTGACGATCACTGAGGTGCACTCGTAGAGGCGGCTGATCAGATGAAACAGCAGCTGTCCGCCGGACTGGGCGAAAGGCAGATAGCCGAGCTCATCCAGAACGGCAAAGTCGAGGCGGGTGAGCTGATCGGCGATGCGGCCTTGGCGTCCGGCGCGGGTCTCGGCCTCGAGCTTGTTGACGAGGTCGACGACGTTGAAGAACGGCCGCGGTCCCCGCGGCGGATGCAGGCGCGCGCGATGGCGATGGCGGCGTGGCTCTTGCCTGTGCCGGTGCCGCCGATCAACACGACGTTGCGCTGCTGCTCGAGGAAGCCGCCGCCGGCAAGGTCGCGCACCAGGGTCTCGTTCACCGCGGCCGCGTCGAAGTCAAAATCGTCGAGGTCCTTGGCCAGCGGTAGTTTCGCGATCGTCATCTGGTACTTGATCGACCGCGCCTGTTTCTCGCTGATCTCGGCCCCGAGGAGATCGCCGACCACCTTCTGAGGCTCATGTTGTCGTTTTACGGCGGCGGCGACAATCTCGTCATAGGCGCTGCGCATGCCATAGAGCTTCAGCTCGCCCATGGCTTCGAGAATCTGGGATCGTTCCATCAGATTGCCCTCCTGAGGCTGTCATATCGGCTGCAGTCGGCGATCGGCGTGCAGGTCAGGCGCAGCGCTTCCGGGGTCATGATCGTTACCGGCGGGCCGGGATCGCGGCTCCGGGCCAAGATGTTGAGAATGACGTCGGCGGAGTGGACGCCCTCATTCAGGGCTTCGGCGCAGGCGGCCTCGACCGCAGGAAGCCCGTCGGTGAGCACCGGGCCGAGGATGTCCACCATCTGCCGGTCGCCATCGGGTGCTGCGCGCAGCTTGCGGCGCACCCGCTCAAGGGACGCGGGCAAGACCCAGTGCTTGAACGGCGCGCCATTCCTTAGCGCTCCCGGTTTGCGCGCCAGCACCGGGACGTAGTGTAAGGATTGTAAACCGTGCCGCCCCGGCCGAAGGCGCGGGCATGCTCACCGACGATACGCCCGTCCTGGCGCAGTTCGATGCGGTCAGCGTAGGCGCGCACTTCCACCGGGCGGCCAATGGCGCTGGCCTGGACGGAATATTTGTTGGTGTTGAACCGCCAGGCACGTCTTTGAGACCGAAGCCTGCACGGCATGGAAGCCGTCAAATGGGCCCCGATAGGGCACGAGGCTCGCCCGCTCGGCCTCAAACGCCTCCCAGACTTTCGTCCTGTCGCTCGTCTCCGGATGGGGCTGGGTCTTGGCCCGAGCTACACATTGATCGGCGAGCCAATCGTTCAGCTCCTCCAGGCTCTTGACCCGCACCCAAGAGTTAGGAGAACAGCCCGCTCGCAGTCGTGCCAACATCTGGTTCTCGACCTGGGCCTTTTCCCAACCCGAGGCTGGAGTGCACGCAACCGGTTCAACGAGATAGTGGCTGCACATCTGCTGGAACCGACGGTTGTAGGCGCGCTCCTTGCCCAGGAAAATCGCGTCCACCGCCGTCTTCATATTATCGTAGATCCCGCGCGTGCAGGCGCCTGTAGGGAGACACGCCATTGAGTCTGTAAGGCGACATCCAAGTTTACGAGGTGTCGTCTTGGCCTGATCGATTTTCCGGTGGGTGGTCTGCCGGGAGAGAGCGATGGGTCGTCTCGAGAATGGGGCGCGGACGGCGATGACGGTATTGCTGAAGCAGGGTCATTCCCAGAGTTCGGTGGCGCGATTGCTGGGTGTGAGCGAAGGAACTGTGCGGTATCATCGGCGGCGGGATGCGGCCGGTGCGATTGATGGGCGGAGGACGCAGGGCAGCAAGGCGGCGGCAGTGGCCGGGGCGATCGCGCACTGGCGAAGCCAGCAGTCGGGCGGACGGGTGAACTTGGCGGCGCTGCACGAGTGGCTGAAGCGCGAGCATGATTATGACGGCAGTCTGAAGTCGGTGCAGCGGTATTGGAAACGGACGTTTCCGGCACCAGCCATCCGGGCGCGGCGGCGGGTTGAGACGCCGATCGGGGCGCAGGCCCAGGTGGACTGGGCCGAGTATCCCGGCATGGTGATCGGCCGCGAGACGGCAAATCTCGTCGCGCTGGTGGTGACGCTGTCCTGGAGCCGCAAGCGCGCGGTGGTCTGGGCTCGGTCGAAGGATATGCTCTCGTGGCAAGCCTGCCAGACCGCCTGCCTGCAGCGGCTCGGCGGTGTGCCGGCGGTGCTGCGGATCGACAACGTCAAGACGGCGATCGCGAAGGGTGCCGGTGCATGGGGCACGATCAACGAAACCTACCGGCGGTATGCCGTGCAGATGCGCTTTCACATCGACGCCTGCCAGCCCCGGCATCCCCAAGGCAAGGGAAAGGTCGAGCGCGGCATCCGCGACCAGCGCGACGCCATCAGTCCTTATGGTCAGGCGTTCGACAGCCTTGAAGACCTGCAGGCCTGGACTGATGCCGGGCTTGAAGAGCGCGCGATGCATCTCCGCTGCCCCGCGACCGGCACCAGCGTCGCCGAGGCGTGGGAGCAAGAGCGTCGGCTGCTGACGCCGCTGCCGGAGCCGCTTTCCGAGCCTTTCGATATTGCCGTGCGCCGCCCGGTCGGGATGGACTGCATGGTCAACTTCGAAGGACGGCAATACAGCGTGCCGTTTCGCTTCATTCGGCAGGAGGTCGAGATCCGTGGCCTCGTCGGCCGGGTGCAGTTGCTCAAGGACTGCGAGGTGATCGCCGAACACCCCCGCGGCACCGACATGCTGATCCTGCGCAACGAGGCACATTACGAGGGCGAGGATACCGAGCACGTCCGGGCGCCGATGCCGCTCGGCCGGATGGGGCGCCGCCTGCAGGAGATCGCCGCCGCCAAGGTCCAGCACCGTGCGCTCGATCTCTACGCTCGCCTGGCGGAGGTGGCGCGATGACCGCCCCCCGCGTGAAGCTCGACATTGATGCGACGAGGGAGAAGCTGGCCGCCCTCGGCCTCGGCTACGCCATTGACGCGCTGGAGGGGCTGCTGTCCGAGGCGGTTCGCACCGAGATGTCGGCGCATGCCTTCCTCGACCGACTTCTGGACGCCGAGCGATCCGGCCGGGAGGAGCGGCGCATCAGGACAATGCTGAAGACGGCGAAGATCCCGATCGGCCCAACGCTGGAGACCTTCGACTTCGCGTTCCAGCCCGCGATCGAGCGCTCACGCATCGAGACGCTCGCCACCGGTGCCTGGATCCGCAACTCCGAGGTCGTGCTGATGCAGGGCCCGCCCGGGGTGGGCAAGTCGCATCTGCTCTGTGGGCTCGGCATCCGGGCAATCCAGCTCGGCTTCTCGACCCAGTACTTCCGCTTTGACGAGTTGCTGACCGCACTCAGGGCCGATGCGCATCTGCCCTCGGCCAGGCTGAAAAGCCGCAAGTACATGTCCAGCTCGCTCCTGCTGGTCGACGAGATGGGCTACGACCCGATGAGCCGCGAAGAGGCCAGTCTCTTCTTCCGCCTCGTCAGCTACCGCTATGGCCGCGGAGCCATGATCATCACCACCAACAAGAGCATCCGCGACTGGACCGAACTGCTGGCGGGCGACGAGGTGCTGGCCACCGCGATCCTCGACCGGCTGCTTCACCATGCCCATGTCCTCAACATCAAGGGCCGCAGCTACCGGCTCCGCGACCTTGAGGACGCCCTGAAGGGCTGATCCACACCATCAACACCCAATGGACCGCGGCCCCGGGGCGCGCGCTCTAACTCGTGGCGGTCAGCGCGCGCCCCGGGTCCGCTCCGTCGCGCGACACCTCGTAACACTGGATGTCGCCTTAGCTCGTAAAACTGAGTGTCGCTTGACACGTCTGTCGAGTTCAAGGGGTGCACTCCAGCGCAGCGCCACGTGATCACGATCGAGAATCGATCCGGTCTATGCGGACTTCTCCATGAAACCGGTAAGTACAGATGTCAGGTTGTCCCCGAGTTGGTCGCAGAGATAGCCGCCTTCCTGGACGAACAGGCTTGGCAGGCCGACCGCCGCGATCGCGGCGCCGATGCGGCCGAAACCGTCCTTGGTGACGGCGAGGCCCTTGAACGGGTCGCCGACGAAGGCGTCGAGGCCGAGGGCCACCACCACGCAGTCCGCGCCGAACGCCCTGATCCGGCGGAGCGCCAGATCGAGCGTCGCGAGGTACTCGTCATCACCCGTACCGCGCGGCAACGGCAGATTGAGGTTGCAGCCCATGCCACGATCCGCTCCGCGTTCATGCGCGTGGCCCCAGAAAAAAGGATAGAAGCGTTCGGGATCCGCATGGATGGAAACCGTCAGGACGTCGCTTCGATGATAGAACAGGCCCTGCGTTCCGTTCCCGTGATGCACGTCAACGTCGAGGATCGCCGGGCGAAGGCCTTCGGCCAGAAGAAGCTCCGCCGCGATGGCGGAATTGTTCAGGAAGCAGAATCCACCCGCCAGATCACGAAAGGCATGGTGCCCGGGCGGGCGCGACAGCGCGTAAGCGGAGCCCTCTCCCGACAGGATCACCCGCGCCCCGGCGATGGCCGTCTGCGCGGACCAGTAGGCGGACTCCCACGTGCCTTCGGCGATCGGGCATGCCGTGTCGGCCTGATGGAAACCCGCCTGGCCGATCGCGGATCTGGGATAGCTGTCGGTGCGGTCGGCGGGGTGGATGTTCGGGATCACCTCTTCTCCGGCTCCCTCGATCCGTCTCCAGCGGGTGTGGATCGTTTCAAGGAAAGTCAGGTATTCGGGCGAGTGCAGCGCGGCGATCGGGCCGATGCCGGCATCCGCAGGCCTCTCGAACCGGCAGCCGGCCGCCTTCGCTCCCTGGGTCAACCGGTCGATCCGCTCGGCCTGTTCGGGATTCGGCAGGATCGCGCCGTTGGCCATGAAGTGCTTCGGCCGATGGTTCCATTGGCGGTCGTCGAAAATCGCTTTCATCGGCTCTCCCTGAGGTTTTCGAGCGCGTCGGCCGCCAGGACCATGTTGGTCTCGCCGTCGCGCGCGGCGAATCCGAGCCTTCGATAGGCGGCGCGGGCACCCGGATTGTCGTGGTAGACGCTGAGCTTGATGAACCTGCCGCTGCCGCGCCGCGCGCCCTCGCGCAGCGTGGCCGACAGCAGCCTGCGGGCCAATCCGCGCCCGCGCGCGGAGGCTTCCACCCAAAGATCGCTCACGAAAATGCCCGCGCCGCCGCTCGTGGTCGAAAAGATCGGCGACGCCAGGACCGCGCCCGCCGCGGCGCCGTCTCGAGTGGCCAGAAACGCGAAAGTGCTTGGCGCTTCGCCGCCAAGCGCCTCGGCGAGCGTGGACATTTCCGTCGCGTATTCATCTCCCAGATCGGCCGCCAGCATCCGCAGGGCCGCGTCCAGAAGATGGATCCGTCCGGAATCGGCCAGCGCGATCGTGATGTCCCGCATGGCTCAGATCCCCGTCCGGTCCGCGCCCTTCAGATCCAACATCCGGCGCGCCTCGTCCGGCGTGGCCACGGTGCGGCCGAGCTCCTCCACGATGCGGCGTATCTTGCTCACCTGCTCGGCGTTGTTCCGGGCGAGCGTTCCGCGCGCGATCGTCAGGCTGTCCTCCAGCCCGACGCGGACGTGCCCCCCCAGGATTGCGGACATGGTGGCCAGCGGCATCTGGTGCCGGCCAGCGGCCAGCACCGAGAAGGCGTAGCCTTCGCCGAAGAGCTTGTCGGCCATCAGCTTCATGTGGGTCAGGTTTTCGGGGTCGGGCCCGATACCGCCCAGGACGCCGAAAACGAACTGGATGAAGGGCCGCCCGCGCACGAGTCCGCGGTCGACGAAGTGCCGCAGCATGTGGAGATGGCCGACGTCATAGCATTCGAACTCGAACCGCGCGCCGCGCAGCTCGCCCAACTCGTGCAGCACGTGCGCCATGTCGCGCGGGGTGTTCTTGAAGACGAGGTCGTCCGATCCTTCGAGGAAGGGCTTTTCCCAATCGTGTTTCCACTCGCCGATCCGTTCGGCCGCGGGATAGAGCGCGAAGTTCATCGAGCCCATGTTGAGCGAACACATCTCGGGGGCGACGCGTTTCGGCGCGGCCAGGCGGTCATCCAGCGACATCGTCGCGCTTCCGCCGGTCGAGATGTTCAGCACCGCGTCGCAACGCTGCCTGATCCGCGGAAGGAAGGCCATGAAGTGCGCCGGATCGGCCGAGGGTCGTCCGTCCTTCGGATCGCGCGCGTGCAGATGCAGGATCGCCGCCCCGGCTTCCGCCGCGCCGACGGAATCGTCGATGATCTGCTCGGCCGTCACCGGCAGATGGGGCGACATGGAAGGCGTGTGGATCGATCCCGTGATCGCGCAGGTGATGATGATCTTCGACATGACCGGCCCTCAGGCCGCGCTCGGCAGCTTGGGGAGCTCGGCCATGTAGTCCGTGAGCGAGCGGTCCAGAATTTCCGCGATCTCGTCCAGCTGCGGCTCGTCCACGATCATCGGCGGGCAGACCATGAAATGGTCTCCCGACGCGCCACCGCGCGTGCGGCGGGAATAGATGATCAGACCGTTGTCGTAGGCGATGTCCACCAGCCGCGCATGGGCGTTCAGACCGGCGGGCAGCGGCGCCTTGGTGTCGCGGTCGGCCATCAACTCGAAGGCCGTCAGCAGCCCTTTGCCGCGCACGTCGCCGATCAGCGGATGGCGCCGCATCAGCCACCCGAGCCGCTCCAGGAGCCGGTCGCCCATGCGCGCGGCGTTCCCGATCAGGTCGCGCTCCTCGATCTGGTCCAGCACGGCGCATCCGGCGGCGCAGGCCAGCGGATTGCCCGCATAGGTGAAGCCGTGGATGAAGCCGCCCGCGCCCATCACCGCCTCGACGATGTCGTCGCGCGCGACCATCGCGCCGAGCGGGACGTAGCCGCCGCCGAACCCCTTGGAGAGCGCGATCAGATCGGGCGCGACGTCCCAGTGCTCCGCCGCGAAGAACCGCCCGGTCCGCCCGCCGCCGGTCATGACCTCGTCGTGGATCAGCAGCACGCCGTGGCGCGTGCATATCTCGCGGACGCGTCGCATGTAGCCCGCCGGGGGCACGAGCGCCCCGGTCGAGGCGCCGCCGACGGGCTCCACGATGAAGGCGAGGACGGTGTTCGGGCCCCTCCTCCAGGATCTTCGCCTCCAGCATGTCGGCATAGTGCAGCCCCGTCGCCGGATCGTCCGGGTCGAGGCCGTCGAGATAGGCGCGCGGCGCAGCCACCTTGGGCATGCGCTGCATCATCGGATCGAAGGGCGCCGTCATCGGCGCGTATCCGGTGATCGCCAGCGCGCCCAGCGTGCAGCCGTGATAGCTCGGATGGCGGGAGATCACCTTGAAACGCTGCGCCTGGCCCAGAGGCCAGAGCATATTGCCGCGCCAGTTTGAGCGCGCTTTCCACCGCCTCCGAGCCGCCCGAGACGAAGAACACGCGGTTCAGGCCGTCGGGCGCCAGCCCGGCGGTCCTCGCCGCCAGCATCTCGGACGCCTCGGTCTGGAAATGCAGCCGATAGCCGAAGGTCGACCTGTCCATCTGCGCGCGCATCGCCGCGAGCACCGCCGGGTTGGAATGGCCGATATTGCTGACCATCGCGCCGGAGGATCCGTCGATGTACCGTTTGCCGGCCTTGTCCCACATGTGGATGCCCTCGGCGCGGTCGAGCACGGGACGGGCGGACTTCGTCTGATAGAAGAGGTTCGACATGGCGCGCGCCCTTCAGCGACTGAGGTGTTTGCGCAGGAAATTGCGGGTGCGTTCCTGTTCGGGATTCCTGAAGATCACCGAGGGCGGGCCTTCCTCGACCACGACGCCCTGATCCATGAACAGCACCCGGTCGCAGACCGAAGCCGCGAAGTCCATCTCGTGGGTCACGATGATCATCGTCATGTGCTCTTCCGCGAGCTGTTTCATGACCAGGTTGACCTCTTCGACCAGCTCCGGATCGAGCGCCGAGGTCGCCTCGTCGAACAGCATCACTTTCGGTTTCATCGCCAGCGCCCGCGCGATGGCGACCCGCTGCTTCTGGCCGCCGGACAGCCGCGAGGGGTATTCGTCGATCTTTTCCGACAGCCCGACCTTGGCCAGCTGCTCCTCCGCGAGCGCTGTCGGCCTCCTTCTCGGACAGGCCCTTGAGCATGCGCGGCGCCAGCGTGATGTTGCCGCGCACGGTGAGGTGCGGGAACAGGTTGAAGTGCTGGAACACCATTCCGATGTTCTGGCGGACCTGATTGACGTGGGCCTCGTACTGCCGGTGAGGCAGTTTCTTGTTGACCTGCGTGTCTTCCAGCCAGACCTCGCCGGAGGTCAGCGGATCAAGCTCGTTGATCGCGCGCAGCAGCGTCGATTTCCCCGATCCCGAGGGACCGATGATCGCGACGATCTGTCCGCGCTCGACCGTCAGGTTGATGTCCTTGAGCACCTGCAGCGAGCCGAAGCTCTTGGCGGCGTTCTTGATCGTGACGAAAGCTTGATCTGTCATCCGACCCTCCCGGTCTCAGCGCGAAGCGGCTATGCCGCGTTCCAGACGGCGCAATCCCGCCTCGAGCGCGAGGTTGATGATGTAGTAGCAGAAGGCGGCCGCGAGATAGAATTCGAACGGCCGGTAGGTCCGGCTGATCGCCTGCTGCGCGGCCAGGGTCAGTTCCATCACTCCGATCACCGACACGAGGGCCGAATCCTTCAGGAGCGCGATCATGTTGTTGCCCATCGGCGGGATCACCGCGCGCACCGCCTGCGGGATCACGATCCGCCGCAGGGTCTGCCCGCGCGACAGGCCCAGCGTGCGCGCGCCCTCGTACTGGCCCTTGTCGACGGCGAGGATCGAGGCCTGGATCAGCTCCGAATTGTAGACGGCGAAGTGCAGCCCCAGTCCGATCACGCCCGCCACGAAAGCGGGCAGGTCGATCCCGATCTGGATCAGTCCGAAGTAGATCAGGAAGAGCTGCAGCAGCAGCGGCGTGCCCATGAAAAGCCAGGCGAAGGCGCGGACCGGAAGCCGGATGCTCCAGTGGCCGTAGAGCGCCGTGACCGCGAAAACGATGCCGCCGAAGAAGCTGAGCACGCCCGCGCACAGGGTGATCGCGATGGTCCATGCGGCGCCCATCGCGAGGACGCCGAAATAGCTGGGCACCACCGTGAAATCAAGACCCATGCCGGCCTCCCGTCATGGCGACTCGCGCCGCTCATGTGATCCGAGCCCGGCGGTCGAGCCAGTTGATGCCATGACCCGCCACGTAGATGATCGCCATGTAGAGAAGCCCCGAGAGCAGGAACATCTCGAACGGCTTGTAGGTCGATCCGATGAAGCGTTGCGCCGTATAGGTCAGCTCGACCACCGAGATCGGCGCCACGAGCGCGGTCCCCTTGATCAGCGCGTTGATGTTCACGCCGAGCGGGCGGATCATCAGGCGGGCCGCCTGCGGCAGCACGACCTTCCGCATGGTCTCGCTTCGGCTCATGCCGAGCGTCCGCGCCGCCTCCGTCTGGCCCCGATCGACGGAAACGATCGCCCCCCGGATGGTCTCGGTCATGTAGGCGCCGATATTGACGCCGAGCGCGATCGTGCCGGCCGCGAAGGCGTCGAGTTGGATGCCGATCTGCGGGCCGCCGAAATACAGGATGAACACCTGGATCAGAGCCGGCGTCCCGCGGAACACGCTGACATATGCGGCCGCCAGCCAGCGCAGCGGCGCGTGCCGCGACAGCCGCATCGACGCGCCAAGCGCGCCGCAGGCTAGGCCGAGGACGCACGTCAGAACCGACAGCTTGATCGTGACGAGCGCGGCTTCAAGGAAGAAAGGATAGACGCGCAGGATCAGATCAAAGTCCACCGGGTCTCTCCGAAATGGTCACGCAGGGCGTCGGACGCCGGCACGCTCCGGTCTCGCGTCCCCGGGCAAGCGGCGACCCGCCCGGGATCTTGGCATGACGCTACGATCAGCGGATGTCGCCACCGACCCATTCCTTGGCGATCTCGAGATAGGTGCCGTCCTCCATCATGCTGTCCAAAGCTTCCTGCATGGCGGCGGCCAGTTCCGGGTTGTCCTCTCGGATGGCGATGCCGGCGGGGAACGCCTGGGCGTCCGGCGCATCGATCTCGGCCAGATCATACTGTCCGGCCTTCATCGCCAGCAGAACCGGGATCGAGTCGTTGATGATGACGTCGACGCGGCCGTTCGTCAGTTCCAGCAGCAGTTCCGGCAGACCCTTGTAGGTCTTGACGTCGTAGCCCTGCTCGCGCGCCCACTGGTCATGCGTCTCTCCGAGCGTCACGCCCACCGTCACGCCCTCGTCGTCCAGCTGGTCGAGCGAGGTGATGTCCGATCCCGCGACCGTGAAGAACGCGCGCTTCGTGTTGTAATAGGGGCCGACGAAATCGATGACCTCGTCACGCTCCGGCGTGATCGACATGGAACCGACGACCGCGTCGTATTTCTTGGCGATCAGGCCGCCTATGATGCCGTCCCATGCGGTCGTGACGATCTCTGTCTCCAGACCCATCCGCTTGGCGATCTCGGTGCCGATGGCCGGGTCGAACCCGACGACCTCGTTGTTCTCGTTCACGAAATTGAAGGGCGGGTACTGACCCGTCATCGCGATTCTCAGGACGCCGCGCTCCTTTATCTCGGCCAGTTCGTCCGCGTCGGCCACCAGCGGAACGGCGCTGAGGCCCAAAATCGCGGCGGCTCCGATCAGCAGGCCGCGGCGCAGGACGTCGATGGATGCTCTCATTGAGGATCTCCCTGTGTTTCGTGCTTTCCGGCCCCCGCATCGCGTCGCGGGGCCGGAACGTCATGCGCGACAGGTTGCGCCGCGCGAGCACATGGCGCAAATAGTTAATGCCAATCGCGAGGATAGTTTCAATCTATGCTCAAGCCATATGAACAACGCTTTCCGTGGAACCTCGACTGGAACCTCCTGCGGACTTTCATGGTCGTGGTGGATGAGGGCGGCATCACTCCCGCCGCGCATTTTCTGGGCCTGAAGCAACCGACGATCAGCGCGGCCCTCAAACGGCTCGAAAGCATCACCGGGCGCAAGCTGGTCAATCGCTCGCCCAAACACTTCAGCGTCACGCCCTGGGGGAGGGTCCTCCATGCCGAGGCCAGCTCGATCTTCGGCGCGATAACGCAACTTCCGGATCTGATGGACGGGTTGGAAGACGAGGTGTCGGGCCGGATCGGCATCGCGGTGGCGAGCCACGTCGTGTCACCGCATTTCGATTCGGTTCTGGAGCGCTTCAACGCGTCGTATCCGCGGGTCAGCTACACGATCTCGACCATGGACAGCGCGGACGTGATCGCCCTGCTGAAACAGAACAGGGTCTCCTTTGGCGTATGCCTGTTCCACGAACCGCCTCCCGGCCTGGAGTCGCGGGTTCTGTACCGGGAGTTCTTCGGATTATTCTGCGGCCCGCCGCACCGGCTGTTCGGTCGGAAAGACATCGACATCGCCGAACTCAGGAATGAGGACACGGTATCGTTCCAGACGGACGAGCTCGACGGTCCTCTCTCGGAAGTCGCGCAGTTGCGCCGTCGGCTCGGCATGCGGCCGGAGCCCAAGGGCCTGTCGTCGAACCTGCCCGAGGTCCGCCGCATGATCGTCGCGAATATCGGGATCGGCGCCTTGCCGGTTCATGTGGCCCGAAAGGACGTCCTGTCGGGGCAGCTCTGGCAGGTACCGCCTTACAGATCGCTTCCCGCAGTGGACATTCATCTTCTGACCAATCGCAAGCGCAGCCTCAACCGCGCGGAAAAAGCGCTGCTCGAGATGCTGGACGCCGAGCTGGATCGCCTCGCCCTTGGCGGATCGGACTTACAGCGCTTGACCCGCGACGCCCACTTTTCCAATCCAAGCGTCGCCTTCTTGATCGAACCCTTGAACTCGTGCCGGGGAGATGCGGCAGAGAGGTTGAAAGCGAGCGGGCCGCCGTCGCACTCTGATCCGAACCGGGGAGGACGGCTGGATGGAAGAGCCGCGGCGGACGGAACTGATGCGCGGAGTGGTCCACCCTTGGCACCACGATCATTTCGGGCACATGAACGTGCGGCACTACGCGCCGTTCTTCGACGACGCCAGCTACCATCTGTGGACGCGATTGGGCATCGGCTATGATCTTATGCTCGCGGAGCACGGCGTGCACTGCGTCACCGCGCAGGCGACGACCGGCTTCGTGAAGGAGCTGACCGCCGGCGACCTGATCGCTATCGACGGGGCGGTGACCCGCGTGGGAGGCAAGAGCGCGACGTTCGGGCTGCGGATGCTTCACGCGGAGACCGGCGCGCTGCACGCCACATACGACGTGGTGGAGGTGTTCTTCGACCCGGAGACGCGAAAGGCGGCGCCGATGCCCGATCCGGTCCGGGATGTGCTGGAAAGGTGGATGTCGCCGAACGGCATGGAGTGAGCGGTCGAAGGTCGGGAACGCGCCATCCGATTCTCCGCCGCCGCCGCCGTCGCCGTCGCCTCGCGGAGCTTGCGCGTCATCACGGAGGCGGTCGCCGCGAAACGGAAATCGGGAGGGCCTCCCCCTCAAGAGGCCCTCCCGATCCGTCGCGTGCGGGCTGAAGACCCCCCGATCCGACAGATCCCCGCAAGGGCGAGGGCGCGTCCGGACCCCACATCCGGACAGCCCCGTGGAGCCGCTGTGCCTGAGACCCGCCGTCCCGCACGACCCCTCCAAGCGATACGCCTGACGGTGCGAACTGGTGCGATTTGCGGAGAGCGATGGAGAGAAGCGGGCGGTTCTGCCCGAGCCATCGTTGGACCCTGTATAGGCCGAAGCGGCACGAAAAGTCAAAGCGCAAGTCTCTAAGGTTTATGCATAAGGGCCGGTTAAAAGGCGCGGCGGCAGACTCGGTTTGGGCACCTCCGGGATAAGAGAAACCCGCGCCGGAGGGCGTGATTCCGCGAAAAGCGTCACGCGTGTCGCTTTTGCGAAGTATCTGAAACTAAACGCTGATTAGAATCGCGTTAACCCGTGGCAGAGAAACGCGCGAATGTTGGTGATGCCCTGAGGGGCGGCATATCATGGCGGTGTCGAAGCGCCGTCAATTCTCAGCCGAGAAAGGGATATGCCACATGTCGAACGATACCATCGCCACGCTGCCTGATCCATCCGGATTTTCTCCGGATCCGCTCACCGGTCTGATCCGGGACGGGGCGCGCAAACTGATCGGGCAGGCGGTCGAGGCGGAACTGGCCGCGTTGCTGGAGGCATTCGCGGACAACCGGCTTGCCGACGGTCGCGCGCGGCTGGTCCGGCACGGTCACCTGCCGGAACGCGACGTGTTGACGGGCGTGGGGCCGGTGCCTGTGAAGGTGCCGCGCGTGCGGGATCGCGCGCCCGGGACGGACAAGATCACCTTCACGCCCAGCATCCTGCCGCGCTACCTGCGCAAGACCAGGTCGGTCGAGGAAGTTCTGCCTTGGCTTTACCTCAAGGGCGTGTCCACGGGCGACTTCACGGAAGCCTTGGAGGCCCTGTTGGGTCCGAACGCCAGGGGTCTGTCGGCCAAGACCATCACGCGGCTGAAGGCCGACTGGTGGACGGACTATGAAGCCTGGCAAAAGCGCGACCTTGGCGCGCGGCGGTTTCTCTACATCTGGGCGGATGGCGTTTATTTCAAGCCGCGGATGGCTGAGGAAAAACAATGCGTTCTGGTGATCGTCGGGGCGGATGAATACGGCCGCAAGGAACTGCTGGCCATGACCGATGGCTTCCGCGAAAGCACCCAGAGCTGGCGCGAGGTGCTGCTCGACCTCAAACGCCGCGGCCTGAGGCAGGATCCCAAGCTCGCCGTCGGCGACGGCGCGCTCGGGTTCTGGACGGCGCTGCGCGAGGTCTTCGGCACGACGCAGGAGCAGAGGTGCTGGCTCCACAAGACCATGAACGTGCTGAACGCGATGCCGAAATCGGTGCAGGCCAAGGCGAAGGCGCATCTGCACGACATCTGGCAGGCCGAGACAAAAGCCACAGCAAACGTCGCCTTCGATTTCTTCGTCGAAACCTACGGCGTGAAATGGGACAAGGCGGTCGCCAAGCTGGTCAAGGATCGCGACGCGCTCCTGACCTTCTACGACTTCCCGGCCGAACACTGGAAGCACATCCGGACGTCGAACCCGATCGAGAGCACCTTCGCCACTGTCCGGCATCGCACGAAACGCACCAAGGGGTGCCTCAGCCGCAAGACCGGTCTGGCCATGGCGTTCAAGCTGATGATGTCCGCGCAGAAGAAATGGCGCAAACTCGACGGTCAGAACCGCCTCCCCGAGGTCATCGCAGGGCTTGAGTTCCGCGACGGCCTACGTCAACTTCAAAATGCCGCCTGATCAGGCGTCACCAACTTCTGCGCATATCTCTCCGTGGCAACCTACACGACAGTGGGTTGGCGAGGGCGGAGAATTGGATTCTTCCGAGGGACTCGTCCTCGCCGAATGAGCGTCCCCGTGGATCGGAAGACCGTCGCCGCCCTCTCCGAGAAACTGTCCCCGCATGTCGGCCTCGGCAACGCCCGGCGTGAGACGCTGAGCCTGTTGACGCTGGCGATGCTCAGCGCGCGGACGACGAACCTGAGCGTTCTGGCCTGCGAACGGACCGCTCCGGCCAGCACGGCGTCGACGTACCGGCGGCCGCAGCGGTTCTT
The DNA here is from genome assembly GCA_963798765.1 of uncultured Alphaproteobacteria bacterium. Taxonomy (GTDB): domain Bacteria; phylum Pseudomonadota; class Alphaproteobacteria; order Rhodobacterales; family Rhodobacteraceae; genus Amaricoccus. Next base: position 15,482 of record CAWCUP010000001.1, read on the forward strand.
CCAGCACGCCGATCCCGGGCGAGGATCGGGCCGCGCCGGTGGTGGCGGGGTCTGGCGGGGCTCGAGAGGTCCGGTGACGCTTTGATCCTGGACCGCGACGAACTGGAAGGTCGGGCGGCAAGCGAGATCAACCTTCTCGTGCTGGCGGTGGCGACCCGGCGACACCGGGTGGCGCTGATGTGGACCGTGCTCGACCGGCCCGGCAACAGCGGCGCGCCCGAGCGGATAGACCTGATGGAGCGCTACATCGCGCGCTTCGGCAGGGAGAGCGTCGGGCTTTTGCTCGCGGACCGGGAGTTCATCGGGACGGACTGGTCTATCCGACCGGCTGGTCCGGAACGATATTCCCTTCGCCATCCGCCTGCGCGGCACGCACCGCGCCACCACCGCCGAAGGCCGGAGCGGCAGCCTCGATCGCCTGGTCGCCGGGCCCGGCGGCGTCCGGCGCGCCACCCTCACCCTCGACGCGATGGCCGCCGGCGGCACGCCCGGACCCGCGCTCGCGGTCCGCGCGAAGCGGCCGCGCGGACGCGAACCGGTCATCGTCGCCACCAACCGGCCGCAAGCTCGACGCGCTCGCGGCATACCGCAAGCGATGGGCCATCGGGCGCCTGTTCGCCGACGCCAAGCGGCGCGGTCTCAACCTCGAGGACACCCGCCTGACCTGCCCGCGCAAGCTCGCGCCGCCGACCGCCATCGTCGCCATCGCGCTCGCGTGGGCCGGGGCCGCCGGACAACTCGTCCTCGGACGCCGTCGCCTGCCGCGAAAGGCGCACGGCTACCCCGCGAAGTCCATCTTCCGCATCGGCTTCGAACGGCTCGGAAGTGTTCTCCGGGTGGACGCCATCAGGAGCCTCGACGCCTGGAAATTCCTCCTTCCAGCGCCGAATGCGAAGAGAGTCGTGTAGCTTGACCGTGTGGTAACCTGTGTCACACGCGGCGCTTCGCTTCGCCGAAACGAAACGGCCCTCGGATCGGCAAGCGCGGGAACCAGGCGGGCGGATGCGTCGGGCGCCCGGTCACCGGCTCGCGCTCCGGATTGAAAATGGAAATCTCGCGAAGGATCGTAGGATCAGGACGCCTCGCAATTCCGGATCGCGTCGCGATGCGCCTTGCCGGTCGGATTGGTCGCCTTGAGGATGCCGGTCGCGGAGACGCCCCGCTCCTCGGCCTCGGCCGCGACGCCGGCATCCCAAGCCTCCACGAGGCTCAGACCATCGCCGCGTCCACCGAGAAACCTCGCTGAAACGTCGGCGTAGATCTCGAAGGAGTCGGCGGGAACGGCCTCGCGCAGCTCGGTCAGGGCGCATTCGCAGATTTCGGCTGTCTCGCCCAGTATCCCGTCATTCGCGTCGCAGAGGTCCGTGATGTCCGTCTGCGCCGCGGCGTGTCCCGCCCATGCGGAGACGAGGATCGCGATCGGGGCGGCGGACGCGAAGGGTGTCCGGTCCTTTCCTGTCAGATGGGCCATCGATCGCTCCTTGCCGACGCGCTTCGTATCGGGCCGTCAGTACCTGTATTGCTCCGGCTTGAACGGGCCTTCCGGCGTGACGCCGATATAGGCCGCCTGCTCGCCGCTGAGCTCGGTCAGCTTCACGCCGATCTTGGCCAGATGCAGCCGCGCGACCTTCTCGTCGAGATGCTTGGGCAGGACGTAGACCCTGTTCTCGTATTCGTCGCCCTTGGTCCAGAGCTCGATCTGGGCCAGCACCTGGTTGGTGAAGGAGGCCGACATCACGAAGGACGGGTGGCCGGTGGCGTTGCCGAGGTTCAGCAGCCGTCCCTGGCTCAGCAGGATCATGCGCCGCCCGTCAGGGAAGGTGATCATGTCCACCTGGTCCTTGATGTTCGTCCACTTCTGGTTCTTCAGCGCGGCGACCTGGATCTCGTTGTCGAAATGGCCGATGTTGCCGACGATCGCCATGTCCTTCATCTCGCGCATGTGGTCGAGACGGATGACGTCCTTGTTGCCGGTGCAGGTGATGAAGATGTCGGCCTTGGAGACCACGTCCTCGATGGTGACGACCTCGAACCCGTCCATCGCGGCCTGAAGGGCGCAGATCGGATCGACCTCGGTGACCATCACCCGCGCGCCGGCGCCGCGCAGCGACGCCGCCGAGCCTTTGCCCACGTCGCCGTAGCCGAGCACCAGCGCGGTCTTGCCGGCCATCATCGTGTCGGTGGCGCGCCGGATGCCGTCGACGAGGCTCTCCTTGCAGCCGTATTTGTTGTCGAATTTCGACTTGGTCACGCTGTCGTTCACGTTGAACGCCGGGAAGGGCAGGTGGCCCTTCTCCATCAGCTGATATAGCCGGTGCACGCCGGTGGTGGTCTCCTCCGAGACGCCCTTGATCGCGTGGCGCTGTTTGACGAACCAGCCGGGGTTGGCGGCCAGCCGCTTTCTGATCTGGGCGAAGAAGTACTCCTCCTCCTCCGAGGTCGGGGTCTCGATGAGATCCGTCTCGCCCTCCTCGACGCGGGCGCCGATCAGGATGTACATCGTGGCGTCGCCGCCATCGTCTAGGATCATGTTCGCGCCGCCCTCGAAATCGAAGATGCGGTCGGTATAGCCCCAGTATTCCTCGAGCGTCTCGCCCTTGATCGCGAAGACCGGCACGCCGGATTCCGCGATCGCGGCGGCGGCGTGGTCCTGGGTCGAATAGATGTTGCACGAGGCCCAGCGGACCTGCGCTCCCAGAGCCGTCAGCGTCTCGATCAGGACCGCCGTCTGGATCGTCATGTGCAGCGAGCCCGCGATCCGCGCGCCCTTGAGCGGCTGCGATCCGCCGAACTCCTCGCGCAGCGCCATCAGGCCCGGCATCTCGGTCTCGGCGATGTCCAGCTCCTTGCGGCCGTATTCGGCGAGAGAGATGTCCTTGACGACGTAATCCGATGGCATGCGTGACGGCTCCTGATGTTCCGGAAATTTCCGGGCGTATAGCACCGGGCCCCGGGCGCGACAAACCCTAAGCGCCGAGAGTTGTCGAAGTCCGGCCGCCGATGCTATGGGCCGGAAGGAAAAGGGGCGCGCCATGACGATCACGGCATCGAGCGACATTCCGGCGCGGCATTCGAAGGCGGTCGTTTTCGCCTGCGACGACGCCTACGCGCCCTACGCGCTTTACGCGGCGAACGGGATCGCAAGCAGGAACCCCGAAAGGGATTTCGACATCTGCGTCTGCTCGACCGATGGGCTCGCGCCGGTCCGGTCGCTGGACCCGCTCGGCGTCCGGTTCTGCCGGATCGACACCGGCGGGGCGTTCGACGATCTGGGGACCGACGCGCGACGGTCGCAGGCGACCTATCTGCGGCTCGCTTTGCCGGTCGCGTTCGGGGACGCCTATCGCCGCGTGCTCTATCTCGATTCCGACGTCCACGTTCAGGGCGGCGATTTCTCGGCGCTGATGGACGCGCCGCTCGGCGGCCACGCGATCGCGGCCGTGCGGGACAATTTCCAGTGGCGCACGCCGGGCCGCCGGGTGGATTCCTTCGCCGCGATGGGTCTTCCCGCGACGCCCTATTTCAACGCCGGCGTGATGCTGGCGGATGTCGGAGAATACGCGCGGCAGCGTGTCCGCGAGAAGGCGTCCGACTTCGCCCGCGGCCATCCGGGCGGGATGCTCCACATGGACCAGGACATGCTCAACGGCGCCGTCATGGGCGACTGGGCCGAGCTGAGCCCGGTCTGGAACTGGCAGTACACTTGGGCCTCCCGCATGTTCGAGGCGATGGCGGACGCCAACGTGGTGCATTTCATCGGGCCGAAAAAGCCTTGGAAGCACGACGGCGGGGAGATCCCGCTGCGGTTCCGGCGTGCGTACCGCGCGTTTCTGGCGGAGCATTTTCCGGACGCGCCGCAGGTCGGACCGGACGGCGTGCCGCCGATGGAGAACGCGGCGTTCCTGCGCCGGTCGCTGGTGAAGCATCTGGTCTCGGCGGGGCGGATGTCGGCGTATCTCGCGCGGTTTCCGGACGAATTGACGGTGATCGCGTGAGGCGGGCCTGGCAGAGGATGCTGTCGGGGCGCAGGCTCGACCTGCTCGACCCGTCGCCGCTCGACGTCGAAATCGAGGACATCGCGCACGGGCTCGCCTTCGTGGCGCGGTGGAACGGCCAGACGCGCGGCGAGCACGCCTATTCGGTGGCGGAGCATTCGCTGCTGGTCGAGGAGCTTTACGGGCGGATCGCGCCGAAGGATCCGCCGCGATGGCGGCTGGCGGCGCTGCTGCACGACGCGCCGGAATACGTCATCGGCGACATGATCTCGCCGGTGAAATCCGCCGTCGGGCCGGGCTACGCCGCGCTGGACGCGCGGCTCTCGGCGGCGGTGCATCTGCGTTTCGGGCTGCCGGCGGTGCTGCCCGCTCCGGTGAAGGCGCGGATCAAGCGCGCCGACCGGGCCTCGGCCTGGTTGGAGGCGGTGCGGATCGCTGGGTTCACCGAGGCGGAGGCGAACCGGTTCTTCGGGGTTCCGGCCGTCGAGGGGCTGACCGGCGCCGATCTCGCGCCGCGCGCGGCGTCGGAGGCGAAGCGGGATTTCCTCGCGCGGCACGCGGAACTTCTGGCGGTCTGCTGAAGGCCGCGTCAGTCGTCGAGGATCCGCGCCTCGTCGACCAGCATCACCGGGATGCCGTCATGAATCGGATAGGCGCGGTTGGCGCCCTTGGATACCAGCTCCTGCCGCTCGGCGTCGTAGAGCAGTGGGCCGCGCGTGATCGGGCAGACAAGCATCTCCAGCAGTTTCCGGTCGACGCGGGGCGCGGCGGGCGCCGATCCGTCGGTGACGGGCGGATCGGACGCGCTCACTGGATCGCCCCCTCGTCGGTGCCGCCGCGAAGCGCGAATTCCATCAGGGTCACGAGGGTCTCGCGGCGGTTGCTGAGCGACGGGGCCTCCAGCAGCGCCTGGCGCTCCTCGGGGTCGAACGGGCAGAGCACGGAGAGCGAGTTGACCAGAAGCTCCTCGTCAGCCTCCTTCAGGCTGTCCCAGTCCGACGAGAGCTGGGCGCTGTCGAAGAACCGTCCCAGGACGTCGAGGAACTCGGCGCGGTCGAAATCGTCGTCGGTCTCCTCGCGCCCGAGATCGCGCTCGAAGCTGGTCCAGTCCACCTTGGCGCGCATGTAGGGCGAAAATCCCTCCTGCACCGCGCCCATGCGGTAGCGGCTGACCCCCGACAGGGTGATGAGATAGCGGCCGTCCTCGGTCTCCTGGAAGGCGGTCAGCCGGCCGGCGCAGCCGATGCGGTGCAGCCGGCCCGTCGATCTGCCCTCGGGCATCACGATGGGCTGGACCATGCCGATCAGCCTGTGCTGGGTCTTGAGCGTGTCGTCGAGCATGGCGAGATAGCGCGGCTCGAAGATGTTGAGCGGAAGCCGCGCGCGCGGCAGGAGAAGGGCGCCCGGAAGCGGAAAGACCGGGATCTCGTCGGGCAGGTCGGCCAGGCTGAATTTCCGGCTCATCGCGCGGCTCCCGGGCGGCCCCTCACAGGAAGATCATCGACGACAGGCGGCGACGGCCCTTCTGGGCAGCGAGGCTTTTCGGGCCGAGGCTGTCGAAGAGTTTGAAGAGCTGCTCCCGCGCGGCGCCCTCGTTCCACTCCCGGTCACGGCGGAACAGCTCCAGAAGAGCGTCGATCGCCCCGTCCGCGTCGCCTGTCGCGATCAGGGCCAGCGCCAGATCGAAACGCGCCTGGTGGTCGTCGGGGTCGGCGTCGACCTTGGCCTGAAGCTCGCCGGTGTCCCCGGCATCCGCCGCGGCCTCGGTCAGCTCGATCTGCGCGCGGACCGCGGTGATCGCCACGTCGCCCCGTTTCGCCTCGGGAGCCATGTCCAGGATCGCCTTGGCCTTGTCGATGTCGCCGAGCGCCAGATGGCACCGCGCCATGCCGGCGATGGCGGCGACGTTCTCGCGGTCCTCGCCCAGGATCGCGGCGAAGGTCTGCGCCGCGTCGGTGACCGCGCCCTGTTCCAGCATCTCCTCGGCGGCGGCGAGCGCATCCTCGAGGCCGTCGTTCCCGCCGCCCATGGCGACGATCTTCTCGATGAAGGCCTTGATCTCGGACGGCGACTGCGCGCCCATGAAGCCGTCGACCGGCTGGCCGTTCACGAACGCGAAGACCGCCGGGATCGACTGGATCCGCATCTGGGCGGCGATGTTCTGGTTGCGGTCGACATCGACCTTGACCATCCGGACCTTGCCGCCAGCCGCGTTCACCGCCGCCTCGAGCGCGGGGCCGAGCGTCTTGCAGGGTCCGCACCAGGGTGCCCAGAAATCGACGATCACCGGCACCTCGGCCGACGCGTCGATGACGTCGGCCATGAACGTCGCCTCCGTCGTGTCCTTCACGAGATCGGCCTTCGCGGCGGGTGCGAGATTGAGTTCCATGTGCGATCGCTCTCTTGATCCGGCTCCGGAGCCCGGGAAACGGCGCCGCCCGGAGCTTTTTTCGGTTGGCCTCTAGGTGGTGCGGCGGCCCGGGCGCGTCAAGCGCGTTTCCCGCGCGCGAGCGCCGCCCCGAGCGCGTCGAACAGCCGGTCCACGTCCACCTCGTCGGTCCAGAGATGCGGCGTGACGCGCAGCGAACGGCCGCGCAGGCTGACATGCACGCCCGCCTCGCCGAGGCGCGCCGGCAGGTCGGTCGGAACGCCCTCAGGAAAGGCGAGGCCGAGGAAATGCCCGGCGCGGAGCGGTTCGGGGGCCGAAACGAGGCCGATATCCGCCGCGCGCTCCGCGATGGCGCGGTTGCGCGCGGCGAGCGTCGCGGCGATGTCCGGCACGTTCCAAGCCAGAAGCTGGTCAAGCGCCGCGCAGGCGATGGGCGCGAGCTGGAAATTCGACGCCTCGCCCATGTCGAAGCGGATGGCGCCGGGCTGGTAGGCGTCCCGGTAGTCGACCAGACGGCTGAAATCCTCGGACCCCGCGCGCCCCAGCCAGGTCTCCTCCAGCGGACGCCCGTCCTGGCGGTGCGGCGCGACGTAGAGGAACCCCATCGCATAGGGACCGAGCAGCCATTTGTAGGTCGCGGCCACCATGAAATCCGGCCGGATCTCCGCCACGTCGAAGGGCATCGCCCCGGCGCACTGCGTGAGATCGAGCACGAGGGCCGCGCCGTGCGCCCGCGCCGCGGCGCCGACGCGCGCCAGATCGACCAGCGCGCCGTCGGTCCAGCGGACGCGCTCGATAGCGACGATCGCCGTGCGCGCGTCTATGGCGGCGAGCACCGCCGCCGTCAGGTCGCCGTCCGGGCCGGCATCGACCGCGATCACCTCGGCGCCGGCCTCCGCCGCGCGCCTGCGCCACGGATAGACGTTGGCGGGGAACTGGTCGGCGAGGGTCACGACGGTCTCGCCCGGCGCGAGGGGCAGGTTCGCCGCCGCGGTGGCGATGCCGTAGCTCGCGGCCGGCGCCAGCGCCACGTCATCGGCCTCCGCGCCGATCAGCCGGGCGAAAAGCCCGCGCGCCCGGCCGCGCCAGCCGAGAAACCCGGCCGGCGTCAGGAGCCAGGGCCGCGCCTTGCTCTCGACCGCCGCGCGCCCCGCCTCGACGGCGGCGTTCAGCATCGGCGACATGTAGGCGCAGTTGAGATACGCGACGTCTCGGGGCATGTCGAAGAGGTGGCGCTGGCAGGGGATCATCTGAGGACTTTCGACGGACGCGGAGGCCGCGGACCGTAGACGGCCCGGGCGGCGGCGGCAATCGAGGGTCCGGGCGGTCAGGAGCCGCGGCCGGCCTCCACGAGATACCCCAGGATGGCCCGCGCGCTCTCGGAATCCCAGTCCGCACCGCCCATCAGGCGCGCGATCTCCTGACCCTCGCGGTTGAGCACGATCGTCACCGGCAGGCCCGGCACGTTCATCGCGCGGGCCAGCGCGCTCTTCGGATCATAGTTCGTCTCGAGCGCGGTCACGCCCACCTCGGCGTTGAACCGCTCGATGGCGGCGGGGTCGTTGCGCCCCGTCGCGATGGCGATCACCTCGAAATCCGCGCCGCCCATCCCGCGCTGGAGCGCGTCGAGCGAGGGCTTCTCGGTCCGGCACGGCGCGCACCACGTCGCCCAGAAGTTCACGAGGCGGAGACTGCCGTCGCTGTCGGCCAGGACGTGCTCCGCTCCGGCCTTGTCGGTGAAGGCGACCTGTCCGACCGGCACGGGTTCCGCGTGGACGACGAGTTTGCGCATATCGCCGGTCTTCAGGCCCTCGATCTCCGACCGCGCGTCCGCGTCGAGCACCTGGGCCCCGGCGGGGTTTGCGAAGGCGGCGAGCGCCGCGTATAGCAGGGCGGCGCGCGCGACGGGCAGGCGTTTCATTGGCAATTCCCCGAACAGGACGGCAGGATGAGTGACGACGGCACCTCGAACGCGATGTGGGGCGGACGCTTCGCGAGCGGACCCGACGCCATCATGGAAGCGATCAACGCGTCGATCGGCTTCGACAGGCGTCTGGCCGCCCAGGACGTCGAGGCGAGCCGCGCCCACGCCGCCATGCTGGCGTCCGCGGGCATCATCAGCGATAGCGACTCGGCGGCGATCCGGGAAGGGCTTCTCACGGTCTTGTCAGAGATCGAGGCGGGGACGTTCCGGTTCTCCACCGCGCTCGAGGACATCCACATGAACGTGGAATCCCGCCTTCGCGAGCTGATCGGCGCGCCGGCGGGGCGGCTGCACACCGCCCGCTCGCGCAACGATCAGGTGGCGACGGATTTCCGGCTCTGGGTGCGAGGCCAGTGCGACGCGGCGATCACCGGCCTCGGCGCGCTGATGGCGGCGCTGGTCGACCAGGCCGAGGCGGGCGCCGAGCTGGTCATGCCCGGCTTCACTCATCTCCAGGTCGCGCAGCCGGTGACATGGGGGCACCACATGCTGGCCTATGTCGAGATGCTCGACCGCGACCGGAGCCGGTTCCGCGACGCCCGCGCCCGGATGAACGAGAGCCCGCTGGGGGCCGCCGCGCTGGCCGGGACGTCGTTTCCGATCGACCGGGACACGACGGCGGCGGCGCTGGGCTTCGACCGGCCGATGGCCAATTCGCTCGACGCGGTGAGCGACAGGGACTTCGCGCTCGATTTTCTGGCGGCTTCCTCCATCTGCGCCACGCATCTGAGCCGCTTCGCGGAGGAGCTGGTGATCTGGTCCTCGGCGCAGTTCCGCTTCGTGAGGCTCAGCGACCGCTTCTCCACCGGCTCGTCGATCATGCCGCAGAAGAAGAACCCCGACGCGGCCGAGCTGATCCGCGCCAAGGTCGGGCGGATCAACGGCTCGCTCGTGGCGCTGCTGACGATCATGAAGGGCCTGCCGCTGGCCTATTCGAAGGACATGCAGGAGGACAAGGAGCAGGTCTTCGACGCGGCGGATTCGCTCATGCTGGCCCTCGCCGCGATGACAGGGATGGCGGCCGACATGACGCCGGACGCGGAGCGTCTGCGCGCCGCCGCCGGGGCCGGGTTCTCGACCGCCACGGACCTCGCCGACTGGCTGGTGCGCGCGCTCGACCTGCCGTTCCGCGAGGCGCATCACGTCACCGGCGCCCTGGTCAGGGCGGCGGAGGACAAGGGCGTGGACCTAGCCGACCTCAGCCTCGACGAGATGCGCGCGGTCCATCCGGGGATACTCGCGGAAGTTTACGAAGTGTTAGGAGTGGACAACTCAGTGGCGAGCAGGCAAAGCTATGGCGGCACGGCGCCCGTCCAGGTGCGCGCGCAGATCTCGCGCTGGCGCGAGGCCCTCGGGTCATGAGCCGCCGGCGCGCGTTCGGTCTCTGTCTCGCGCTCGTCGCGCTGGCGGCCTGCGGGATCAAGGGCGATCCGGTCGCGCCCGATCCCACCGTCGCCGCCGCGCCGGGCTGAGGCGGCGGACCTGGGGCGGGGTCGGCATCCGGTCAACCCATCGAAAGGCCCTCCGCATGATCCAGGCTCCAAGGAAAATCCCGCTCGTCCTCGCCGCGTGTCTCGCGCTCGGAACGGCCGCGCCCGTTTCCGCCGACGGTCCGGTGCTCGTCACGGTCTCCGGGGCGGTCTCGAACGCCAATCGCGGGCCGATCAACGCGGAAGTGGACAAGCTGTTCGCGCACAACGACGTCACCTTCGAGAAGGCGCATGAGTTCGATCTCGGCGCGCTGGAGACTTTGCCGCAGGTCCGGGTCCGGGCGGATTTCCCGCGCGGCGGCCGGCTCGTCGAATTCGAAGGCCCGAAGCTGGCGGACGTGCTGGCCGCGGCCGGCGCCGAGGGCGGCACGGTGACGATCCGGGCGATGGACGGCTACGCGGTCGAGGTGCCGATGTCGGAGATGATGGACAAGGGCGCGGTCGTGGCGCTGAAGCGCGACGGCAAGGAGCTCGGCATCGGCGGGTTCGGCCCGACGCAGATCGTCTTCCCCCGCGCCGAGCGCGACGATCTGGCGGAGATGCCCGACGACTGGTGGATCTGGTCGATCTACCACATCGCCGTCGAGTGACTTGAACGGCGGCGCGGCCCGTGCCAGTTGGGCGGCCATGCCCAACAGCGAGGCCGCGCGCGCATGTCCCCTCTCCGACTGACCTATCTGGCGCTCGCCATCGTCGGCGCGGTCTGGCCGATGTCGCATTTCATCGCATGGTTCAACTCCAACGGCTGGAGCCTCCCGGGCATGGTCGCGGCCTGGCACGCCAACGAGGCGACCTCGGGCCTCGTCTATGATCTGACCGTCGCGGCGGCGGCTCTGACGGTCTTCGTCATCTCCGATGCGGTGCGCCGGCGCGACTGGCTTCTGCTCGTGTCGGTGCCCGGCCACGTTCGGCATCGGCGTCAGCTGCGGCCTGCCCCTGCATCTTTTCCTGCGCTCGCGCCGGGCGGAATAGCGGATGGACCATTTCCTCTACCGGGGCGGCGTCCTGCACGCCGAGGACGTCCCGCTGCCGGAGATCGCGTCCGCCGTCGGCACGCCGTTCTACGTCTATTCGGCGGCGACCCTGACGCGCCATTACCGGGTGCTCCAGGAGGCGCTGGAGGGGATGCCGCATCTGATCTGCTACGCGATGAAGGCCAACTCGAATCTCGCCGTGCTGCGCCTGATGGCCAATCTCGGCGCGGGCATGGACGTCGTCTCGGGCGGCGAATACCGCCGCGCCCGCGCCGCCGGAGTGCCGGGCGAACGCATCGTCTTCTCCGGCGTCGGCAAGACCCGCGACGAGATGCGCATGGCGCTGACCGGTGGCATCCGCCAGTTCAACGTCGAGAGCGAACCGGAGCTGCGCGCGCTCTCGGAGGTCGCGTCCGAGCCTCGGCGTCACCGCGCCGGTCACGCTGCGCGTCAATCCGGACGTGGATGCCAAGACCCACGCCAAGATCGCCACCGGCAGGGCCGAGAACAAGTTCGGCGTGCCGATCGCCCGCGCCCGCGAAGTCTATGCCGAGGCGGCGGCGCTTCCGGGCATCGAGGTCGTCGGCGTCGACGTCCATATCGGCAGCCAGCTCACCGATCTCGCGCCCTTCGAGGCGGCCTTCACCAAGGTCGCGGAACTGGTCGAGGCCCTGCGCGGCGACGGCCATGACATCCGCCGCCTCGACCTCGGCGGCGGGCTCGGCATCCCCTATCGGCGCGCCAACGAGGCGCCGCCGCTGCCTTTCGACTACGGCGCGGTGATCCGCCGCACCGTCGGGCATCTGGGCTGCGAGATCGAGATCGAGCCGGGACGGCTCGTCGCGGGCAACGCCGGGCTGCTGGTCTCGTCCGTGATCTGGCGAAAGGCCGGCGACGGGCGCGATTTCCTGATCCTCGACGCCGCGATGAACGACCTGATCCGTCCGGCGATGTACGACGCCTGGCACGACATCGTGCCGGTTGAGGAGCCGCCGGCGGGGGTGGATCTCGCCGAGATCGACGTCGTCGGGCCCGTCTGCGAGACCGGAGACACATTCGCGCGCGCCCGCGCCCTTCCGCCGCTGGATTCGGGCGATCTCGTCGCGTTCCGCTCGGCCGGGGCCTACGGGGCGGTGATGGCCTCGGAATACAACACTCGCCCGCTTGTGCCGGAGGTTCTGGTCCAAGGCGATCACTTCGCCGTGGTGCGCGCGCGACCGAGCTTTGACGAAATGCTCGATCGCGATACCATACCCTCCTTGGATCGGCTGACGCGGCGCGTCGCCCGGTCTCCGCGAGGAACCGGAAGCGGGGCGCATGGACGGACCGGAAAGGCCTGAACCGACGGAGGACGCGCGCGACCGCGCGCTGGACCGCACGATCCGCCGCACGCGGCTGGTGATCGCGGCCGAGCGATTCTCGCGCGCCTTCTGGCCGCTCGGGGCGCTTCTGGCCACGGGATGGGCGCTGATAGCCTTCGGGCTCGCGGAATTCGGCGGCTCAACGCAGGTCCTCGCCGCTCTGGTCCTGTTCGCGCTCGCAGCGCTCTGGCTCCTCGTGTCCGGCATCCGGACATTCCGCTGGCCGACCCGCGCCACCGCCCGCGCGCGTCTCGACGAGACGCTGCCCGGCCGGCCGCTCGCCACGCTGGCCGACACGCCGGCGCTCGGCGCGGCCTCGCCTGAGGGCCGCGCGGTCTGGGCCGCCCACATGGAGCGGATGCGCGCCCGCGTCGCGGGCCTGCGCGCGCCGTCCCCCGACCCGCGGCTGCCCGTCCGCGACCCTTGGGCGCTGCGCCTGATGGCGCTGGTCCTTCTCGGCTCCGCCGCGCTCTTCGCCCGCGGCGACGGCGTCGAGAGCGTCGCGGCGGCGCTGTCGGCCGGGAACGGCGAGGCGGTCGCCGCCGGTCCCACCTTCGAGGGATGGGCCGAACCGCCCGCCTACACCGGCCGTCCGACGCTCTATCTGCCGGAGGTCGCGTCCGGGGCGCCGGTCGCGGTTCCCGAGGGTACGGTCGTGACCCTGCGCGCCTATGGCGGCCCGGACCGCTTCGCGCTGGCCGAGACCGTGACGCCGGACGCGACCGGGGCGCTGGCCGAGGCCGCGCCCGGCATCGCGGCGTCCGAATTCGGGATAGCGCGGGACGGCGACGTGGTGCTGAGCGAGGACGGCGCCGAGCTGCGCCGCTGGTCCTTCACGGTCGAGCCGGACGCGCCGCCGACGATCGAGCTGGCCGCGCCGGTCGACCGGACGCTCAGCGGAGAGATCCAGATCGAATACGCCGCCGCCGACGATCACGGCGTGACCGGCGCCCGCGCCGAGATCGCCCTCGACCTCGCCTCCGTCGACCGCCGCTACGGGCTCGCGGTCGGAACCCGAGCCGCGCGAGCCGATCGCCGTCGATCTGCCGCTGCCGATGACCGGTTCCGCGACCGAGATCGCCGAGACGCTGGTCGAGGATTTCTCGGAGCACCCCTGGGTCGGGCTCCCCGTCACGGTCACGCTGATCGCGAGCGACGCGCTCGACCAGGAGGGAAGCAGCGAGGGCGCCGCGGCGATCCTGCCGGGGCGGCGCTTCTACAACCCGATGGCGGCGGGTCTTGTCGAGATGCGGCGCGACCTGCTCTGGTCGGTGGGGAACGGCCGGCGCGTCACGCAGGTGCTCAAGGCGCTGACCAACCGGCCCGACGAGGCGTTCGACTCGGCCGGCGCCTATCTGATCGTGCGGACCGCGATCCGGCGGCTCGACGCGGCGGTGCGCGCCGACGCGACGGCGGACGTGCGCGACGAGGTGGCGGCGGCGCTCTGGAAGGCCGCGCTCCTGCTCGAGGAGGGCTCGCTCGGCGACGCCGCCGAACGGCTCGCGCGGGCCAAGGAGCGGCTTCAGGAGGCGCTCCGCAACGACGCCTCCGACGAGGAGATCGCGCAGCTGATGGACGAGCTGCGCGACGCCACCCGCGATTACATGGAGCAGATGGCCCGCGAGGCGCTGGAGCGCGGCGAGCAGCAGCAGGCGAGCCGCCCGCCGCCGGGCCAGACAATGACCCAGGACCAGATCCAGCAGCTGATGGACCGGATCCAGGAACTGAGCGACCAGGGCCGCAAGGCCGAGGCCGAGGCGCTGCTGGAAATGCTCCAGCAGATGCTCGAGAACATGGAGATGATGCTCGCCGAAGGACAGGGGCAGGGCCAAGGTCAGGGACAGGGCCAAGGCCAGGGCCAGCAGTCGATGGAGGGTCTGGCCGACACCCTGCGCCAGCAGCAGGGCCTCGCCGACGATTCCTTCCAGCAGCTCCAGCGCGAATTCCGCGAAGGCCGTCTCGGCCAGGGCCAGCAAGGCCAGGACGGCGAAGGTCAGGACGGCGAAGGCCAGCGGCAGGGCCAGGGACGGCCCGGTCAGGACGGCCGGCCCGGCGAGGGTCTGGCCCAGCGTCAGGAGGCGCTGCGCGACATGCTCGACGGTCTCCGGGACGGCCTGCCCGGCGACGCCGGTCCGGGAACGCGCGAGGCCCTGGACGAAGCGGAACGCAGCATGGGGGCCGCGCGCGACGCGCTTCGCGACGGCGAGACCTCCGAAGCGCTCGACCGACAGGCCGATGCCATCGACAGCCTGCGCGACGGCATCCGCGGCATGGCCGAGGACATGCGCCGGGCCGAGGGTCAGGGCGGCGGAGGCGAGGACGACAGCCGCAGCGCCGCCCAGGGCGGTCAGGATCCGCTTGGACGGCCGACGGGGACCAGGGGCGGGATCGGGACGAACGAATCGATGCTGCCCGAAGCGGACGCCGCCGCGCGGGCGCGCGGGCTGCTGGACGAGATCCGGCGCCGCTCGGGCGACCTGGGCCGGCCGGAAATCGAGCTCGACTACCTGCGTCGGCTTCTGGACCGGTTCTGAGCCGGTCAGCCGTCCGGGGCGACGATGCCGTCGATCCGGTCGCGCAACCCGTCGACGGCTCCGCCATAGGCGCTCAACGCCGGTTCGACGGCGGGGACGGTCCGGATGATCGGGTCGCGCGCGACGTAGACGGCCAGCGCGAGAGCGCAGAGCGCGACCGCGGTCAGGACGCCGGCGCGGAAGCGGCCGGGATCCGCTTCGGGCAAGGCCGTCTCGACGTCCCCTGTGCCGCCTTCCGGCAGTTCGATGCGCTGGGAGTTCCGCCTCCGGCCACGCGCGGGCCGCCGGTCCCCTTCGCCCGCGTCGGCCTCGAACTTGTCGGCCTCGGACACGACGTCCTCCGATGCCGGAGGGTCCGGATCGGTTCGGGCGGCCGGCTCGGGCGAAGGCGCGGAGGCGGCCTCCGGCTCCGGCGTCCGGACCGGCCGGAACATCGGAGCCGCGGCGGGAGGCGTCGGCCGCGTTGGCGGTCGGACAGGCGTCGCCGGCTCCGGCGGCGCGACCGCGCCGCCGGAATCCTCCCAGACGAAATCCTCCGGAGGCTCGTCTCGCGCCAGGTCGGCGGGCGGCGCGGCTTCCGCCACTTCTTCGACGTGGTCCGACGCGACGGCAATCCGCTCCGGATCGGGTTCCGGCTTCGGCTCCGCCTCGCGCCAGGGAGTCGGGGACGACGCCTCCGGCGGGGAGGCCTCGCGCGCGGCGGGGGCCGCCGGTTCCGCGTTCCGCGAGGTCCCGCCGGTGACGAGCCTCGGACGCCAGTTCTCGAGCCGTTCGATCAGCTGATCCTCGGACACCACGGCGTCCCGGCCGCCGCGCACGAACCAGCGCGTGTCGCAATCCGTGCATTGGACGTGTCTGCCGCCCTCCGGCACGAGCCCGTCGGGCACCTCGTATTCCGCGCCGCAGTTCGGGCAGGTCAGGCGCATCGGGACCTCCGGAGCTGTGGCGCGGCCGTTCCGGGCGCGGCGAATTGGGCGAGCACCTTTCTAGCGGGCGCATCGGGCCATTCCAAGCCGACCGGCCCGGACCGGGCGTTGCGCCGCGCGCACGGCGTGATATGACGCGGAGCCATGAGCGCGGAGAACCCGGTGATCGAATTCGAGGAGGCGGGGTTCAGCCACGGGGGCGCCCGATCTTCGACGGTGTCGATCTCGCGCTGGAACCGGGATCGTTCCATTTCCTGGTCGGACCTTCGGGCTCGGGAAAGACCACGTTTCTCGGGCTCTGCGGCATGGACCTCGCGCCCACGTCCGGCAGGGTCCGGCATTTCGGCAAGCGGGTCCCGCCGCGCAACCGGAACGCGATCGCCGACATGCGCCGCCGCATCGGCGTGGTGCGCCAGGACAGCCGCTTTCTCGACCATCTGCCGCTGATCGAGAACATCGCCCTGCCGCTGACGCTCGGCGGCGTCGACGCGGGCGACCGCGCCGAGGACATCGCGGCGCTTCTGGAATGGGTCGATCTCGGCGACCGGGTCGACGCCCTGCCGGCGGAGCTTTCGGGCGGCGAGCGCCAGCGCGCGGCGCTGGCCCGCGCGGTCATGCTGAGCCCCGATCTGATCCTCGCGGACGAGCCGACCGGCAACGTCGACTGGGACATGGCGCAGCGCATCCTGACCCTCCTGATCGAGCTCAGCCGCATGGGAAAGACGGTTCTGGTGGCGACCCACGACCTCAACCTGATCCGCGCGGCGAAGTCCCGCGTCCAAGCGCGCGTCCTGCGCCTCGTCGATGGCCGGATCGTCGCGGCCGGGGCCGACCTGTGAGCCGGCCGTCGCTTCCCGGCCGCTTCGCGAGCCTCCTGCGGGGGGACGCGCCGGTCGACCGGCTGGTGCCGCGCGACGCCCACGGCGGCCCGGCCGCGGCGTTCCTGTCGGCGGCGCTCGCGTTCCTCGCGGTCCTGGCGCTGGCGTTGGCGCTGGCGACGGGCCGTCTCGCCGCCGAATGGGGCGCCGGGGCGGGCGGGGAGGCGACGGTGATGATACTCGCGCCCGAGACCGAGATGGAGGCGCAGGCCCGCGCCGCGCTCGACGTCCTTCGCGCCGCCGACGGCGTGATCGCCGTCCGCACCGTGCCGCTCGAGGAGCAGATGGCCCTTCTCGAACCCTGGCTCGGGGCGCAGGTCGCCGGCGACGCGCTGCCGCTGCCGCTGCTGATCGCGGTGACGGCGGACCGCGCTGCGCTCGACCCCGAGGCGCTGCGTCAGGCGCTGGCGGAGGGCGCGCCGGGGGCCGTCTTCGACGACCACGACGCGTGGCGGCTGGCGCTGGTCGAAGCCGCCGAGCGCACGCGCGTCTTCGCCTTCGCGGTGGTCGCCCTGCTCGCGCTGTCGCTTGCCGCCGTCTCGGGCCTGGCGGCGGGAGGCGCCGCCCGCGCCGAGGCCGCGATCCTCGGGACGCTGCGCCAGCTCGGCGCGCGCGACGGCCACATCGCCCGCGCGTTCACCCGCCGGCAGGGCGTGCTCGCGCTGGCAGGCGCGCTCGCCGGCGCGGCGCTCGCCTGCGCGCTTCTCGCCATGCTGCCGCCGTCCCGCGAGAACGGCTTCTTTCTGAGCGCGATCGGACCCGCGACCTGGACCGACTGGGCGCTCCTGGCCGCCATTCCTCCCGCCGCCGCGCTCATCGCCTGGGCGGCCGCCCGCCGCGCGGTCCGGCGCGGCCTTCGGCGCTGGAGCTGAGGAGGCGGCGCCATGCTCCTGATCCGCTCGCTCCTGATGGATTTCCTGATGTACCTGCTGCTGCTGGTCATGGGGATCCTCTACGCTCCGCGAGCGCTCTGGTCGGTCGACGGCGCCTATGCCGGGATCAAGGCGTATTGCCGTGTGGTCTTCTGGCTGCTGCGCGTCATCTGCGGCCTGCGCGTCGAGATCCGGGGCCCGGTCCCGCAGGGCGACGTGATCGTCTGCTCCAAACACCAGTCGTTTCTCGACATCATGATGCTGGCCGAGGCGCTGCCCCGCGCGAAGTTCATCATGAAGAAGGAGCTGCGCTGGGCGCCGGTTCTCGGTCTCTACGCGATGCGGATCGGATCGACCCCGGTCGCGCGCGGCAGGAAGTCACAGGCGATGAAGGACATGGTCGCCCATGCCGGCGGGAGATCGGCGGAGCCGCGCCAGCTCGTGATCTACCCCCAGGGCACCCGTGTCCTGCCCGGCGCGGCGCTGCCCTACAAGATCGGCGCGGGCGTGCTCTACGACCGCATCGGCGCGCCCTGCGTCCCGGCGGCGACCAATGTCGGCGTCTTCTGGGCGCGGCGCAGCCGCTACCGGCATCCGGGTCTCGCGGTGGTCGAGTTCCTCGACCCGATCCCGCCCGGCCTGCCGATCGCCGAGTTCATGGCCCGCATGGAAGCCGTCGTCGAGGAGAATTCCGACCGGCTGATGCGCGAGGCCGGGTTCGACGCGCGCACGCGGTCAGGCGACGAGTGACGTCGATCCCATCGAGAGATACTTCGCGCGCCGTCGCTCGCGCAGCTTCGCCGGCTTGACCCCGTCCATCTCGGCCAGCATCTCCCCGATCGCGACGCCCACCCGCGCCACCGTGGCGGCGCGGTCGCGCTGCGCCCCGCCGCGCGGCTCGGGGATGATCCGATCCGCGACGCCGAGCGCGAGCAGATCCTGCGCCGTCAGCCGCAAGGCCGCCGCGGCCTCCCTCATCTTCTCGGCGTCCTTCCAGAGGATCGACGCGCAGCCCTCGGGCGAGATCACCGAATAGATCGAATGCTCCAGCATGGCGAGCCGGTCGGCGGTGGCGAACGCGACCGCGCCGCCCGAACCGCCCTCTCCGATGATGACCGAGACCAGCGGCACGCCCACCGACAGGCACTTCTCCGTCGAGCGCGCGATCGCCTCGGCCTGGCCGCGCTCCTCCGCGCCCTTGCCGGGATAGGCGCCCGGCGTGTCGATCAGCGTGATGACCGGCAGACCCATCCGGTCCGCCAGATCCATCAGCCGGATCGCCTTGCGGTAGCCCTCGGGCCGCGCCATGCCGAAATTGCGCTCGATCCGCGACTTGGTGTCGTTGCCCTTCTCGTGGCCGATCACCATCACCGCCCTGTCGTCGAGCCGCGCCAATCCGCCCATCACCGCGTGGTCGTCGCCGAAATTCCGGTCGCCGGCCAGAGGCGTCCATTCCGTGAACAGACCCTCGATGTAATCCTTGCAATGCGGCCGGTCGGGATGCCGCGCGACCTGGCATTTCTGCCAGGGGTCGAGGCCCTTGTAGAGCTCGTCCAGCATCGCCGCGGCCTTCCGATCCAGCCCGGCGGCCTCGTCCTCGACGTTCATGCCCGCGTTCTTTCGGGCCAGGGCGCGCAGTTCCTCCGCCTTTCCTTCGATCTCGGCGAGCCCCTTTTCGAAGTCGAGATAGTTCTGCACGGCCGAAATCTCCTGATCCGGCCCCGGGATTACCCTGAAACGAAGGCCGGACGCAATCGGGGCTTGCGCGCGCGGGGCGGCCTCCCGGCGCCGGCCGGCCTTTCCTCAGGCCCCGATCATCTCGGCGGTGTCCACGATCACCTGCGCCTGGCGGATCGAGGCGATATCCACCAGCCGCCCTTTGTAGACCGTCGCGCCCTGACCCTCGGCGGAGGCCTTTTTCATCGCCGCGATGATCTCGCGGGCCTCGGTGAGCGCCTCTTCCGACGGGGTGAACACTTGGTTGCAGAGCGCGATCTGCTTTGGATGGATCGCCCATTTTCCGACCATGCCCATCGTCGCCGCCCGGCGGGCCTGGGCGATGAAGCCCGCCTCGTCCGAGAAATCCCCATAGGGGCCGTCCACCGGGAGAACGCCGTTCATGCGGCAGGCGGCGACGATCCCGGCGGTGACCGCGTGCCACGGATCGCCCCAGATCGGATTCGGGGTCGCGTCGGAATCCGTCGGCGGCAGGACGTAATAGCCCTCCTGGGTGCCGCCGATGCCCGTCGTCCGCATCCCCATCGAGGCGGCGAAATCCGCGGCGCCCAGATGCAGCGACTGGAGCCTAGGGCTTCCGGCCGCGATCTCGCGGGCGTTGGCGAAGCCCGCCGCCGTCTCGATGATCGCCTCGAATCCGATCTTCCGCGGTCGCGACCGGGCGGCCTCGACCGAGCTGACCAGCGCGTCCACCGCGTAGAGATCCGCGGCCTCGCCCACCTTCGGGATCATGATGAGGTCGAGCCGCTCGCCGGCCTGTTCCATCAGGTCGACGACGTCGCGATACCAGAACGGCGTGTCGAGCCCGTTGATCCGCACCGAGAGGCTCTTCCTCCCCCAGTCGATCTCGTTGATCGCCATGATCGCGTTGGCCCGCGCCTCGGGCTTGTCCGCCGGCGAGACGCTGTCCTCCAGATCGATGTTGATCACGTCCGCCGCCGACGCCGCCATCTTCTCGAAGATCTCCGGCCGGGACGCCGGACCGAAAAGCTGGCAGCGGTTCGGCCGCGCGGGCGGGACGGGGGGGATCGTGAAGCTCATGGAACTCTCCGGACGCGTTGCTATGCCGCGGCGCCGATTATTGTGCTGCGACGCACAATGTCAAATGCCGGACCGCGTCGAGGCGCGGCAGGTGCCGCTCGGTCGGCGCGCGCGGCCGCTCCGGCGGGTCTGCGTCCGCGTCGGGTCCGTTATCGGATTTCGCCTCCAGCGCTCCGTCGGGCCGGCGCCACGCTTCGCACGCCCGGACCGCCGCGAACGGTGGAAGTTTGCGGCTCCCGAAATGGATGCGTTCCGCTGTCGACTGATGCGCGCTTAGGCTCCTCACTTTATCACGCGCCTGTCGCATGACAAAATGGGCCACCTTCCGCGCATGAAATCCGTTGCAGCCAAGGCTGAAAAAGACGCGTTCGGCGGGGACGGCGATCGCTTCGAAGGTCCGCTCGCCCTCAGGCCGGCCTTGGCGACGGCTCTCGGCACCTTCCGGGAGAAGGAGGACACCGTCCACCGGGTCTACAACCGGACGGACGCTCCCGCCGTGGCGCTGGTCTGCGACATCGCCAGGGCCGAATAGGACGCGCGATTCCTCCACGGGGCCGATCAGCATTTTCGGGACCGGATTACGTTTAGAGTCCGCGCCGTGACACGGCTTTCCACCGGGTTAACGCGATCCTGATAGTCGTTTTAAATCAGTGACATGACGATTCTGTCACGCGTGGCACTTTTCGCGCGCCACGCGTTCCGGGCCCGCTTCCGACCCGCCCGTCTTCCGCATTTCCCGCATGCCGGCGGGCGGAGCGCGGTTCCGGGACGGGGTTGATTCCGGCGGAATCCTCCGGCTTATGTTCCGGGGACCGGAGGATGCCCGCGATGACTTCACTGCCCGCCACGATCGACGAGACCGGCGATCTTCTGGCCTCGGCGGGCTACGTCGCCGGACGCGATCTCGCCACGGTCGTCTTCCTCTCGCTCAAGCTCGGGCGGCCGCTGTTCCTCGAAGGCGAGGCGGGTGTCGGCAAGACCGAGATCGCCAAGACGATCGCCCTGAGCGCTCGGGCCGCAGGCTGATCCGCCTTCAATGCTACGAGGGGCTCGATCAGCGCCTCCGCCGTCTACGAGTGGAATTTCCCGGCCCAGATGGTCGCGATCCGGACCGCCGAGGCCGAAGGCTCCGCCGACCGTCACGCGCTCACGGACGAGCTTTTCTCCGAACGCTTCCTGATCCGCCGCCCGCTGCTCGAGGCGATGACGCCGCAGGACGGCGGGGCGCCGGTTCTGCTGATCGACGAGCTCGACCGGACCGACGAGCCGTTCGAGGCGTTCCTGCTCGAGGCCCTGTCGGATTTCCAGGTCACCATTCCCGAGCTCGGAACGATCCGCGCGCCGGAGCCGCCCATCGTGATCCTGACGTCCAACCGGACGCGCGAGGTGCATGACGCGCTCAAGCGCCGCTGTCTCTACCACTGGGTCGATTATCCGGATTTCGACCGCGAGTTCGAGATCCTGCGGGCCCGGGCGCCCGAGGCGACCGAGGCGCTGAGCCGTGAGGTCGTGGCTTTCGTCCAGCGCCTCCGGCACGAGGACCTCTTCAAGAAGCCCGGCGTGGCCGAGACCATCGACTGGGCCAAATGCCTCGTCGCGCTGGACGCGGTCCAGCTCAGCCCGCAGGCCATCGCCGACACGCTTGGCGCGCTTCTGAAATACCAGGACGACATCGCGAAGCTCCAAGGATCGGAGGCCAAACGCATCCTCGACGAGTTGCGGGCGGCTCTGGAGCCGGTCTGAAAATCGGAGCCCGCATGACAGGCGGGCGCCCTTGTGGTAGCCTGCCGCTTCAGCCGAAGGCCCGAGGATTATGGAGACGAGACATGCGGAAAAGCAATTTGGGTTCTGCTTCTTTGGTCCTGTCGCTTTCCCTTTGCGGAGCGACGGTCGGCGCCGCGCAGACGGTGGAGGACGAGATAAGGGCGGCGGGTTTGGCTTGGGAAGAGGCCTACAACAACGGCGACGTGGACGGCGTCACGGCGATGCATGCCGAGGACGCCGTGGTCATGCCTCCCGGATTTGCGGCGGTCGTCGGCGGGGACGCGGTCAGAGCGGATGCCGAGGCGTTCTTCTCGGAGTTCGCTACCGATCACTCGACGGATATACAGGAGATCATCGTCGAGGGCGACATCGCCATCGAGCGGGCCGATTACACGGATATGCTGACACCGAAGGCCGGCGGCGATACGATCGCTGGACGAGGGCAAGCACGTCGTCGTCTATCGCCGCGGGGATGATGGAGACTGGAAGATACTCTGGGCAATCTGGAACCCGACGCTGGCGGAGTGAGACCGCGACCGTTCGGACCGGTGGCGGAACGGGTCTTCCGGAACGTTCGCGTGAACTCGCGACGAGCTGACGATGCCTGACCTGACTACGCCTGAAGACGGCAAGCTCGCGATGAACGTGACGCATTTCGCCCGCGCCCTGCGCCGCGCCGGTCTGCCGGTCGGAACGGGCCGGGTCATCGACGCGGTGCGCGCGGTCGAGGCGGTGGGCTTCACCGACAAGGCCGATTTCTATCACACGCTCCAGGCGTGCTTCGTCAGCCGGCCGGAACATCGGGCGGTGTTCGGGCAGGTCTTCCGACTCTACTGGCGCGATCCGAGGTTCCACGAGCGGATGATGAGCCTGCTTCTGCCGACCGTGGCCGGAGCGCAGCCGCCGCCCGCGCCGAAGGAGGCGGAGCGGCGCGCTGCGGAGGCGCTGCTCGACGGCGCCGAGGCGCCGCCCCGGGCGGAGCCGGAGGAGGAGGAAGCCGAGGAATTCGAGATCGACGCCCGCCTGACGTCCTCGGGCGACGAGACGCTGCGGCGGCTCGACTTCGAGCAGATGTCGGCGGACGAGGCGGCGGCGGCGCGACGGGCCATCGCGCGGCTCGAGCTGCCGGTACGGCCCGTCGCGAGCCGGCGGACGCGGGTCGATCCGCGCGGACGGGTGGCGGACTGGCGCGGAACGATGCGCGCGGCGACGCGTTCGGGCGGGGACGTCCGGGGTCTGGCGATGCGGGCGCGGCGGGTGCGCTGGCCGAACCTGGTGGTGCTCTGCGACATCTCGGGGTCGATGTCCTCCTACAGCCGGATGCTGCTCCAGTTCGTGCACGCGGCGGCGAACGCCAAGGGGGCCGGATGGGCTGACGTGCACGCCTTCACGTTCGGCACCCGCCTGACCAACGTGACGCGGCATCTGCGCAACCGGGACGTCGACGCGGCGCTCGCCGCCGCCGGGCGCGAGGCGCGCGACTGGGAAGGCGGCACGCGGATCGGCGGGACGCTGCACGTCTTCAACCGCGACTGGTCGCGGCGCGTGCTGGGCCAGGGGGCCGTGGTTCTGATCATCACCGACGGGCTGGACCGGGACGATCCCGACAGGCTGTCGCGGGAGATGGAGCGGCTGCGGCTGTCGGCGGGCAAGGTGATCTGGCTCAACCCGCTTTTGCGCTGGGACGGCTTCGCGCCGCGGGCGCGGGGCGTGCGGGCGATGCTGCCGCATGTGGACAGCTTCCGGAGTTGCCATAGTCTCGCGTCGCTGGAGGATCTGTCGGAGGCGCTGACGCGGCCGGAGGACCGGGGAGAGAAGACGAGATTGATGGCCGCGCTGAACGGCTGAACGGGACAGGGGGAGCGACATGGCGATCAAGGTTGAATGCGTGTTCGACGCGCGGGCGGCGACGGGCGAGGGGGCGATCTGGTCGGAGGCGCGGGCGGGCCTCTGGTGGGTCGACATCCCGGCGGGGCGGCTGCATCTGCACACGCCCTCGACCGGGGAGAACGCGGTCTGGGAGTTCGGGCGGCCGATCGGATGCGCGGCGGAGACGCGGAGCGGCAAGGTCGTGGTGGCGCTGACGGACGGGTTTTTCGAGCTCGACACCGGGTCGGGTGAACTGAGCCCGCTTGGCGGGCCGGCGCCGGGGACGCGGGGGCATCGGTTCAACGACGGGGCTGTCGATCCGGCGGGGCGATTCCTGGCCGGGACGATGCCGCTGGCCGGCGGCATGGCGGACGATACGACGGGCACGCTCTATTCGCTCGACGGTGCCGGGACGGTCGCGGAGGTGATGGGCGGGTTCCATGTCATCAACGGCATGGCGTTCTCTCCGGACGGGCGGATTGGATACATCTCGGACAGCTTTCCGGAGGTCCGGACGATCTGGGCCTGGGATTACGACGCGGATGGCGGGGTCTGGTCGAACAGGCGAATGTTCTTCGACACGCGGGCGGTGGCGGGACGGCCCGATGGAGCGACGGTGGATGCGGACGGATGCTACTGGATGGCCGGGGTGAGCGGCTGGCAGCTCGTTCGGATCACGCCGGAGGGAAAGGTGGACATGGAGATCCCGATGCCGGTCGAGAAGCCCACGAAGATCGCCTTCGGCGGGCCGGATCTGAGGACGATGTACGTGACCTCGATCCGGATGGAGGACGATCCGGAGCAGCCGCTTTCAGGCGGGATCTTCGCGCTTCAGGTGCCGGGCGTGACGGGGCTTCCGGCGGTTCTGATGGACCGGTGAGAGGTGTGACTCCGCGAAAGCGACACGCGTGACGCTTTCGCTAAGGTGTTGCAACCGATAAGCTATTTGAATCGCGTTAGTGTGAAATTAACCGGTGTCTCGCGCCCGGAAAGGCTCTGGTTCCAACGCGTGCCGATGTCCGCACTGCCTCGTCAAGGCGATCCCCGCCGTTCCTTTCACGATCGCCGCCATGACGGAGCGCTACCGCATCCCGCCGCCGCGTCCGTTCGCGCTGCCGCTCGGCGACGCCGACGAAATCGAGCGTCGGGCGAGGGGCTCCGGCCGGTAGCGCAAGCGTGAGGCGCGGCGCCCGAAAGCCGGGAACGCGCCGCTCCCGCGCCCGTTGGCCCACACATCCAAGAGAAGGAGACGACCATGAGAAATTCGAGCCCGAACATGTGGAGCGCTGCGGCGGCCGCGCTGTTGAGTGTTCCGTTCGCCGGCGGCGCAGCCTTGGCGCAGGAATCGAATGGGACGGATCAGACGCAGCAGTCGCAGGAGACGGCGCAGCGGTCGTCACAACCGGCGACCGGGTCCGGGCAGACGGAAGGCGGCCCGCAGCAGGACCAGGTCGTCGCGACCGTCGGCGAGACCGAGATCCGCGGATCCGACGTGATGACCGTGATCGGCCTGCTGCCACCGCAGATGCAGTCGCAACCGCCACAGATGCTGGTGCCGATGGCGCTCCAGCAGCTGATCCTGCGGGAGCTGATCCTCGAGGAGGCCCGCGCGCAGAACCTTTCGGACGATCCTGACGTCGTCGCCCTCGTCGAGGGCTCCGCGCAGACGGCCGAGGAGGACGCGATGGTGAAGGTCTGGCTCGACCGGGAGCTGGCGGACGTCGTCACCGACGAAAGCGTCCAGCAGGTCTACGAGCAGGCGCAGGCGCAAGGCCAGCAGGACCTCCCACCCATCGAGGAGGCGCGTCCGCAGATCGAGCAGCTGCTGATGCAGCAGGCGATGCAGGAGATCCAGTCGCGGCTCCGGCAGGGCGCGGAGATCGTGCTCTACGATCCGGCCGGACAGCCCGTCGAGCAGCCCCAGGACGGCGGAGCGCAGGCGGAACAGACCTCGCAGAGCGAAGGTGGCGGCACCGCCGACGATATGGCGATCGAAGACGCCTCGCCCGAATAGGCGACCGAGGCGCGGGCGGGGCGGAGGCC
The DNA here is from genome assembly GCA_963798765.1 of uncultured Alphaproteobacteria bacterium. Lineage (GTDB taxonomy): Bacteria > Pseudomonadota > Alphaproteobacteria > Rhodobacterales > Rhodobacteraceae > Amaricoccus. The sequence goes on from CAWCUP010000001.1 coordinate 41,339, forward strand.
TTTTGCGGACGGCCGCAGACCATTCGGGCGGCCTCCGGATCTCGCCCCCTTGGGCCTCCCGCTTCGCGCGGGAGGCCGACCTGTTTCCGACACGGGGACAGCGGCCTGCGGGGTTCTTCGTCATGAGCGTGGCCCGTACCGGTCGCGGAACGCGGCGACGGACTTTCTACTGTCGGATGTTCGACGGCAGTCGAAACCACGGCTCTTGTAGAATCGCGCATGAGCATGACCGGCCGACGGTGATGGTTCGCCAAGGCCGGTTCCCTAGTTCGGTCTAGGACTCGCGGCAGAGGGCGACGGTGTCGTCGCGGCTTTCGTAGACCGGTTCGGGAGGCGCGGGTCGCCTCGTGCCCGGAAGGCGATCGTGATCGGGGCCGAACGGCCGATCTGAGATGATCGTGAGACAAGGTGCTGAAAACGCTTGGATTTCCAAGCTGGAATCCGGCTGGAAAGCGGCTGGAAACAGGCTTGCCGATTTTCAGGGTTTCGGTAACGGGCGGATGCGTCGGCCGCCGGCATCACGCGCCTGACGCGGCGCTTTCACGCTACTCGATGAATGGCAGGCGGCCGATCCATCGCTTCATGTCGCGGGTGACGTCCGCCCGTTCGAGAACGCGCGTGATCTCGGCGGGAAACTCGGGGAACCGGTCGTAGGGCAAGGGGCTTGCTGTGAAAGGCTTGGTACGCCGCCTTTCCCGGCATCCCGATACCCGCAGGCTCGGGCCTGCGTTTGAAGTTGTAGAGAAACTCGGAGAAGCCAAGGTTGTCACCAACCCGCGCGGGCGGGACGCGTCCGGCGCGGCCGTTTCTGTCGCGGTCGAGGATGACGCGGTATCGGGCTTCGCCGGAGCGGAGGCGGTCGGGGTGCGCGCCGCTCCCGGCTCTGTTCAGCGAGGCCGGAGCCCGCTACTCTGGCGGCGCCAGAGGATCGGCCTGGACAGAACTCCCAATTTCGGGTGTTTCGGGGGGAACTTGGGAAAAGCGGGCTTGCGCCATTGCATCACCGGCCTTCTTGCCTCGGAGCCTCTTCGCGGGGCGCAGGATCTGACTTTCGGCGATTTCGATTACGACGCTCTGGTCGAAGAGCTCCCCATCGAATCGGAGGTCTACGGTCCCGCCACGACCTTCACCAACCGCAGCGGGGGCGAGGCGAATTTCTACGGACAGATCAACCTGACCTGGCAAAGCTATGACGACGGGGAGGAGACCACGAGCGGAATCGTGGACAACGGCAACTGGAACACGCGGCTCGGCGTGACTGTGACCCAGCCGCTTGAGGCCGGCACCCTTCGGTTCCGTTTCGAGAGCGGTCTGGGCCTGCGCAGCAGCGCGCTGGTCTCGCAGGTTTCCGAGCCGGATCGGGTGGACTGGCAGCACACCGCGCTGCGCTGGTTCGAGGTCGCGATCGACACCGATTACGGGACCGTGTCGCTTGGCCAAGGCAGCACGGCGTCGGACGGGACGGCGGGACTGGACAATTCGTTCACCTTCGTCGCCGGCGCGACGGATTCGAGCGACGGGTTCGGCTCGTTCTTCTTCCGCGACGGCGAGGGCGAACTGACCGACGTCACCATCGGCCAAGTCAACGCCAGTTTCAACGGAGCGCGGCGGTTCCGGCTGCGATACGACACGCCGATCGTGAGCGGCGTGATGGTTTCGACGTCGTACGGGCGCAACGTGCTGACCAGCGGCGACGATCGGGACTTCTATGACGTCGCGATCCGCTGGACCGGAGATGTCGGGGATTTCGCGATCCGGAGCGCCGCGGGCTACCAGTGGATCGATGACCCGGCCGGCGACGACAGCCGCAGGCTGGCCGGTTCCGCGACTCTGGTTCACGCGCCTACGGGGCTCAACCTGGCCGTCTCGGCGGGCGAGGAGATCGACGGGGCCCGATACGTCTGGACCCGCGCGGGCTGGCGGACGGATCTCGTGGCGGCGGGGACGACGTCGCTCTCGGTGGACTTCTACAGCGGTCGCGATTTCGTCTCGGACGGGGCGCGGACGGAGAATTACGGACTTTACGCCGTGCAGAGTTTCGACGCGCTTTCGATCGACGCCTACGCGGGCTGGCGGCGGTTCACGTACGAAGACCGGCTCGGCGGCGATTATCGGGATGCGGACGGAGTTCTGGTCGGGGCGCGGCTGTTCTTCTGAGCGCCGGAGGGGCGCAAGGGGCCGAGGAAGGGTGTGGCCCCGCCTCCTCCGTGCCGTTCCAGGCGGGCGCGATCGACCGGTCCCCGACGGGCACGGCGGCGCGTCCGGCGCGCGAGGCGTCGCCGCACGCGGCGGGGCCTGATCGAGGTCGGGGAGACGTTTACGGCTACCTCGGGTACTCGGCTCGGAGGTCCACGCCAGCATCGTCGCGACTGCGGATGTTGGCGACGGACCGGCGATCATGCCCGGGATCGCCGGTCGGCTGGATAACCGGGACCCACCGGCACTTGCCGGACCCGGATGGTCCCCGGCCGGAGGGGTGTCGCCTCTCCGATACCGGGCCGACCACCGTGCGTCCTGACGCCGGGATCAATCGCGGTCGAGCACGACGCGGTAGCGGGCGTCTCCGGAGCGGAGGCGGTCCAGCGCTTCGTTCACGCGGCTCATCGGGAAATGCTCGGTGACTGGAGCGACGTCGTGGCGGGCGGCGAAGTCGAGCATGCGGGCGATGGTGGCGGGCGCGCCGACCGGAGAGGACGAGACGGAGCGTTCGCCCATGAGGAGGGGGAACACGCCGAGGTTCAGCGGTTCGAGCACGGCGCCGACGAGATGGAGGCGGCCGCGCGGGCTGAGCGTCATGGCGTAGGCGTTCCAGTCGAGCGCGACGTTGACGGTGGAGATGATGAGGTCGAAGCGGCCGGCGGCGGCTTCGATCGCGGCGGGATCGCGGGAGTTGATGACGTGATGGGCGCCGAGGTTCCGCGCCTCGTCGGCCTTGCCGTCCGACGAGGTGAAGGCGGTCACCTCGCAGCCCCAGGCCCGGAGGAACTGGATGGCGATGTGGCCGAGACCGCCGATGCCGATGACGGCGGCGCGGTCGGTGGGTTTGAGCCCGTGCAGGTCCATCGGGTTGAAGACGGTGATGCCGCCGCAGAAGAGTGGTCCGGCGTCGGCGGCGTCGAGACCTTCGGGCAGGGGGATGACGCTCGGCGCCTGGGCGCGGACGGTGTCGGCGAAACCGCCGTGGCGGCCGATGATGGTGCTGGCCGCGCCGCCGCAGGTGTTGTGGTGGCCGGACATGCATTGCGGGCAATGCATGCAGTAGCCGGACTGCCATCCGAGGCCGACGCGGTCGCCGACCTTGAGGTGCGTGACGGCCGCGCCGGTCGCGGCGACGCGGCCGGTGACCTCGTGGCCGGGGACGAGGGGGTAGGCGGTCATGCCCCATTCGTTGTCGATCATGCTGACGTCGCTGTGGCAGATGCCGCAATGATCGACGGAGATGTCGACCTCGTCCGGGCCGATCGGACCGAGATCGTACTCGAAGCGCGTCGAGCGCGCCTCCGGCCTCGGTCGCGGCCCACGCGTTCACATGTGTCATTCTGAAATTCCCCCGTGAAGAAATGTGGCTCCGCGCGTCGCGAGGCCTGTCACGGACCATAGACGGGTCGCGGGCGAGGGCAAGCGGATCGGGTTCGCGGGGCGGTCGGTCAGATGTCGTCCGCCGCCACGCGCTTGCTTCTCCAAACGATGAAGAGGCCTGACAACACGATCAACGCGGAGCCGGCCAGCATGGACCATGTCAGCGTCTCGCCGAACAGCGTCATGCCGAACGCGATGCCGAAGAGGAGTCGCGCGTATCTGAACGGCGTGACGAAGGAGACCTCGCCGGTGCGCATGGCCTTCATCAGAAAGGCGTATCCGGCGACGCCCGAGAGGATCGCGCCGCCGAGGGCGAGCGCGGTGGCGGGGTCGGGCGTGACGAAGGGCTCGGCCTGCCAGAGCGCGGAGATCGCGCCGGCGACGATCACGGCGAGGAATCCGTAGAAGCCGAGGATCGCGGTGGAGAGCGAGACCGGGGCGGCGCGGCTCGCGAGGTCGCGGCCCGCGAACCCGATCATGCCGATGACGGCGAGGATCGAGAGCGTGGAGAAGCTGTCCGCGCCCGGCCCGACGATGATCGTGACGCCGGTCAGGCCGAGCAGGATGGCGGTCCACCGGCGCCAGCCCACGCGCTCGCGGAAGATCAGCGCGGCGCCCGCGACGACGACGATCGGAGTGGCCTGGAGGATCACGGTCGCGGCGGAAAGCGGCGTCAGGGCGATGGCGAACACGTAGAAGAGGCGCCCGACCACTTCGAAACAGGCGCGGATCCGCATGGTGCGCGAGAGGACGTCCGCGCTGAACAGGCGGTCGCCATTCACGAGGGCCAGACAGGCGAAGACGACGGCGCCGCCGATGCCGAACACGCAGAGCACCTCTCCGATCGGCAGGGACGCCGACGCGGTCTTGAGAAAGACGTCCTCGACCGAGAACCCGGCCATGGAGGCGACCATCCAGAGCGCGCCCGCGAGGTTCGCGGCGGAGGCGGCCGTCCGGGCTTCGGTCATCCCCGCGTCCGGGTCGGTCGCAGCTCGGATCGTTCGATCTCGGTCTCGGGGTCGCGGAGGAGCTCGTCGGAGAGTTCCGTGCCGAGGCCGGGGCCGGACATGGGGCAGGCGGAGCCGGCCTCGACGCGGGGGAGGTCGGTGACGAGTTGGCGGTAGACGCCTTTGTAATAGGCGCGGACGCTTTCGAGCCAGAGGGCGTTGGGCTGCGACAGGGCGAGGTGCAGGTTGGCGATCCAGGTGACGGGGCCGGTGCAGTCGTGGGGCGCGATGAGGCGGTCGTGGGCGGCGGCGAGATGGGCGACCTTGAGCGCCTCGGAAATGCCGCCGATCCAGCCGATGTCGAAGTGCATGTAGTCGATGGCGTTCGCCGCCAGCGCGTCGCGGAACCAGGTGGCGGTGCCGTGGCTCTCGGAGCCGGCGATGGGGGTTTTGGTGCGGGACCGGAGATCGGCCAGCGCCGCGATCTCCTCCATGGCGATGGGATCCTCGTGCCAGAAGGGGTCGTAGGCGTCGACTTCCGCGAGGATGCGGCGGGCCGGAGCCTGGCGCCAGAGGCCGTGATACTCGAGCAGGATGTCCATGCGGTTGCCGACCGCGTCGCGGATGGCGGCGATTTTCGCGAGGCCCGCGTCGAGCTCGGGGCCGGTGATGCGCGCGCCGTCCGAGGCGTCGGCGGCGGCGTCGAAGGGCCAGATCTTCATCGCGGTGATGCCCTCGTCGAGCAGGGAGAGCGCGAGGGCGCCGGGATCGTTGATCTGGGCGGCGAGGTCGTCGGGGACGGGGCCGGAGAGCGCGGCCTCGCCGTCGCGGACCATGCGGGCGCGGTCGATGCCGGCTGTGGTGTTGTAGCCGGGGCCGGCGCAGGTGTTGTAGACCGGGATGCTGTCGCGGACCGGGCCGCCGAGGAGGTGCGAGAGGGGCAGGTTGGCCGATTTCGCCTTCAGGTCCCAGAGCGCGATGTCGATGGCGGAATTGGCGCGGATCTCGACGGAGCGGGTGGGGTAGCCGAGGAACCGGAGCCCGCCCTTGCGGGCCATGTCGGAGGCGAGGGCGTTGACCGGGCCGGGATCGCGTCCGAGCAGGTACGGGGCGATGACGTCGTGGACGTAGCGGATGATCGGGGTGGGATGGCGGAAGGTCTCGCCGAGGCCGGTGGGGCCGTCGTCGGTCTCGATCCGCGTCCAGACGTAATTCGACCAGCGGCGGTTCCACACCGTCTCGATCGCGGTTATCCTCATCGCGGCGCCTTTCGGGAGTTCGCGAGGATCAGACTGGAGACGCCTGAAATTCCTGTCAATGACATGCGCGGGCCGGGTCGCGGTCCGCTGGAAGGACCCGAACAAGATGAGCCAGACCATTCTTCTGACCGGCGCGACCGGCAAAGTCGGCGGAGACCTGCGGCCGATGCTGCGCGAGCGCTACGCGCATGTGGTTCTGTCGGGCCGCAGGGAGATCACCGACCTCGCGCCGAACGAGAGCTTCCGCGCGGCGAGCCTCGACGACGCCGACGCGGTGCGCGCGGTCTGCGAGGGCGTCGACGGCATCGTCCACATGGGCGGGCAGGCGACCGAGGCGGATTGGAGCGTGATCGACGCGGCGAACATCCAGGGCATGATGAACCTGTTCGAGGGCGCGCGGGCGCAGGGCGTGAAGCGGGTGATCTTCGCCTCGTCGAACCACGCGATCGGGATGTATCCGCGCAATCGGAGGATCGGGGTGGATGACGTGGTCCGGCCGGACAGCCGGTACGGGTTGTCGAAGGTGTTCGGCGAGGCGCTGGCGTCGCTCTACGCGGACAAGCACGGGATGCGGTGCATGTCGATCCGGATCGGCAACGTGGCGGAGAAGCCCGCGGACCGGAGGCGTCTGTCGATCTGGCTGCATCCCGAGGATCTGATGCAGCTCTGCGCGATCGGGCTGGAGCATCCGGAGATGCACAATTCGGTGGTCTGGGGCGCGTCCGACAACGCGCGGACGTTCTGGGACAACGAGCCGGCGTTCCGGCTGGGGTATCGGCCGAAGCATCGGGCGGAGGATTTCGCGGCGGAGATCCTCGCGCGGGACGAGGAGGCGGACGCGGTGGGCGATCTGCTTCAGGGCGGCGGTTTCTGCACCAAGGAATTCGACGGCGATCTGGAGCGGGTGCTCTGGTCGTGAGCGGGGATCCGGTGGCGGAGGCGCGGGCGATCGTCGAGACCTATCTGGAGCGGTCGATGGTGCCCGATCCGGAGGGCGCGGCGGAGTTCATCGGCGCTGGTTTCCGGCTGGTCTTCACCGGCGGGCGGCGGATGTCGGGGCCGGCGGAGAGCGCGGCGTTCAACGCGAAGCGCTACGCCTGGGTGAAGAAGCGGTTCCTGCGGACGGACGCGGCATTGGACCCGGAAACGGGCGACGTGCACGTCTACAATACCGGGCACCTTTACGGGGAATGGCCTGACGGCACGGCGTTCGACGGCAACCGCTACATCGACATTTTCGTGGTGCGGGGCGGCAAGATCGTGAGCACGGACGTCTGGAACGACAGCGCGGAGATCCTGCTCGACCGGGCGGGGATCGCGGAGGCGCCGCTGTGAGCCTTCCGCCCGGACACGGGCGGTTCGACTACGTGCCGATCACGCGGCGGCGGGATTTCACCTGGCCGGGCGGGCGGAGGCTCGCGGTCTATTTCGGGGTGAACCTGGAGCATTTCGGGTTCGGTGACGGGCTGGGGGCCGAACTGGCGCCCGGCGGGCCACAGCCGGACGTGCTCAACCACGCCTGGCGAGAGTATGGCAACCGGGTGGGCGCATGGCGGATGCTGGAGCTGTTCGACCGGCTGGATCTGCCGGCGACATTGATCGCCAACAGCGCGATGTACGGCCACGCGCCGGAGCTGATGGCGGCATGGCGGGCGCGGGGCGACGAGGTGGCGGGGCACGGCCGGACCAATTCCGAGCGGCAGAGCGTTCTCGGCGAGGCGGAGGAGCGCGCGCTGATCGATGAGGCGACGCGGGCGATCGCCGAGGCCGAGGGCGCGGCGCCGAAGGGCTGGCTGAGCCCGTGGATCGCGGAGAGTTTCGCGACGCCGGACCTTTTGGCCGAGGCGGGGTATTCGTACACGCTCAACTGGTGCATGGACGATCAGCCGGTCTGGATGCGGACGCGGACGGGGCGCATCCTGTCGATCCCCTATCCGCAGGAGATCAACGACATCCCGTCGATCGTGGCGCGCAAGGACGGAGCGCGGGTTTTCGCGGAGATGATCGTGGACTGCTTCGACGAGATGCTGGAGCAGTCGGAGGGGCAGAGCCTGGTGATGGGCGTGGCGCTGCATCCCTACATCGTCGGCCAGCCCCACCGGCTTCGGCCCCTGCGGGCGGCGCTGGAGCACGTGGCGGCGCGGCGGGACCGGATCTGGATGACGCGGGCGGGAGAGATCAGCGCGTATTGTCACGCGGAACTGGACGGGGTTCTGGCCTGACCGCGCTTCCGGGGTCGAGCGCGCCCCCATCGATGCGGGAGATGAAAGGGGTGAGCCGGTCCGGTGCCGTCAGGTCGCCTCGATGCGGTTCAGTTCGCGGGCCGGCGAAAGAAGCGCGACAGCTCGTCGGCGACGTCGTCGTCGTGACCGAGCCAGACGTGACCGCCGGTCGGGTAGATTTCGAGGCGCGCGTCCGGAGCGTCGGCGGCGATCGTCCGGGAGGTTTCGGCGGTCCCGAAGCGGTCGTCCTCGCACGAGACGACAAGGATCGGCGCTTCGATCTCCGAGAAGGCGATGTCCGCGGGAGCGCCGGAGAAGAACCCGTCGTTCATCATGCCGCGCGCGCGCTGGCCGATCGGCATCAGCTCGTCGAGGATCAGGAAGGCGCGGTCGCGCTCGTCCGGAGAGACGGTCCGGAGCAGGCCGGGGTCGGTGGCGAGAAGGGTTCCGATCAGGGTCTCCGGGGCGAGCCGGCTCAAACTCCAGAACCAGAAATCCGACGAGAGCAGCTTTCCGACGAGAAACGTCTGGAGGGGCGTGAACGCGACCGGGTCGCGGCCGCTCAGGTTCATCGCCGGGACGAGGAGCGCGAGACCGGAGCAGCGGTCGGGATGGCGCAGCGCGAACTGCGCGGCGGGCAGCGCGCCGGCCGACCCGCCGCAGACCGGAAGCCTGTCGATCCCCAGTCCGTCGAGCAGGTCCGCCAGGTTGTCCGCCTGGAGGGCGGGGGTCGGGTCGGGCGGCAGATCGCTCCGGAGATATCCGAAGCGCGAGGGGGCGATCGCGGTGAAACCCCGCGCGACGACGCCTCGCGCGAACCGCAATCCCTGGTCGAACCCGCCGCCGGTTCCGTGCAGCATGAGGAACGGCGGCCCGGCGCCGGCGATGGCGTATTCCATCGCGCCGGAGCGCGTGCGCGCGATCCGGCCGCGCCCGCCGACGCGGCGTTTCGCGGCGGCGACGCTTTGGGAGAAGGCCGCGGCCGTCCATCCGGCGCCGAGGAGGACGCCCGCGCCGGCCGCCGCTCCGATCATGAGGTTCCGACGCGAGACCATGACGCCACCCTGCCGAGGCGAAGCACCGTCCGGTCAGGTTGGCGGATCGGCCGCTCGACGGACATGATCGAGATCAAACCTGTCGACGACTGGGTCTTGTCAGGATCGGGAGGCGAAGAAGCCGCTCAGCCGGCTTCTTCTTCGACTTGCTCCTCTGCGGGCGGTCGCGCGCCGTCTTCCGGCAGAACCGCCGGGGCGATTTCGGTCTGCGCCGGGGCCGGCGACACGGTCGTCGCCGGCGCCGCGCCTGCCGCCCCGTCCGCGGGCGCGCCCGCGCCCACCCCGGCGGCGCTTTCCGCGGGCCGGGTGGTGACCCGGTCGGTGGGGATCGGCTCGGGGGTCACGGCGCCGTCGGCTGCGGCGACGCGCCAGACGGTGTTGCCCGCGTCATCGGCGACGAGCAGCGCGCCGGTGCCGTCGATGGTCAGACCGACCGGGCGGCCACGCGTCTGGTCGCCGTCAAGAAAGCCGGTGACCACGTCCTGCGTCATGCCGGCGGGGCGCCCGGCCTCGAACGGGACGAAGACGACCCGGTAGCCGTTGAAGTGGTCGCGGTTCCAGCTGCCGTGCTCGCCGATGAAGGCCCCGTTCGCGAAGGGCGCGGGCAGCGCGCTGTCCATCGAGAACGCGAGGCCGAGCGCCGCGACATGGCTCGACAGCGCGTAGTCCGGCGGAATGGCCGCCTCGACCATATCGGGCCGCAGCGGGCGGACCCGCGGGTCCACATGGTCGCCATAATAGCTCCAGGGCCAGCCGTAGAAGGCGCCGTCCCGCACCGAGGTCATGTAGTCGGGCACGAGGTTCGGGCCCAGCTCGTCACGCTCGTTGACCACGGTCCAGAGCGCGCCGGTCTCCGGTTCGAAGGTCAGACCGTTCGGGTTGCGCAGGCCCGACGCGTAGACGCGGCTGGCGCCGGTTTCCCGGTCGACCTCCCAGATCGCGGCGCGGCCCTTCTCGGCTTCGATCCCGTTCTCGACGATGTTCGAGTTCGAACCGACCGAGGCGTAGAGCTTTTCCCCGTCGGGGCTGAGCGCGAGATCCTTGGTCCAGTGGTGATTGATCGGACCGCCCGGAAGCGGGGTCAGCACCGTGGGCGCGGCGGAGATTTCGGTCTGGCCCAGCTCGTAGGGGTAGGCGAGGATCGCGTCCGTCGCCGCGACGTAGAGCGTGTCGTCGATCCAGGCCACGCCGAAGGGCGAGTCGAGACCCGTCAGCAGATCGCTGCGGACATCGACGACGCCGTCGCGGTCGGTGTCGCGCAGCAGCGTGATCAGGTTGCTCTCCTTCTGCGGGCCGCCGCCGCCATGGGCCATGGACATGATCCAGCCGCGGATGAAGTCCTTCGGGCGGGTCTTCGGCTCGCCGGAAGGCCCGCGGGACTGGATCACCAGCACGTCGCCGTTGGGAAGGGTATGCACCGTGCGCGGATTCGCGAGATCGGTCGCATAGGCGGTGATCGCAAGGCCGTCGGGCACGCTCGGCGTCTCGCCGGCGTCCCAGCCGATCACCTCGGCCACCTTGAGAGCCGGAACCAGCGCGTTGCTCGGCTCGGGCAGCGCCGGGTCGGGGCCGATCTGGCTGTTGATGTCGAAATCGCTTTCGCCGTCGCAGCCGGCGAGCGCCAGACAGAGCGCGGCGAGCGCCGTGGTGGAGAGGGTGGTTCTAGACATGTCGCACTCCGTCGCGGCCGAGCCATCCGGTGACGATCATCGCGAGGACCGTCAGCGCCGAGAGCGTCACGCCCCAGGGCACGACGCCGGTCCAGCCGTCTCTCGCGTGGATGAAACTGTTGATGAGGGCGAGGATCAGCACCACAATCGCGCCGGCCACCGCGAGCCAGGAGGGGCGCTCGCGGCGCACCAGGAAATGGATGAACTGCGCCAGCAGGGCGATGCCGCCGAACACGAGGCCCGCGAAGAGCAGCCATTCGGAGAAGCGCTGCCACACCAGCTGCGCCGTCCGGATGTAGGCGAGATCGGTCAGCAGCGCGAGGGTGAAACAGGCGATCGGGAAGGCGCGCAGCGTGGCGTGCACGGTTCCGATGACCGACGGTGAATGGGGATGGACGGTGGAATTGGGATGGACGGTGCGGGTCGCCATGTCTCGTTCGACGCCTCTCGTTGGTTCGGATGCGCCTGATCTACGATCCAGAAGCCGTTCGGTTCCGAGCGACGCGCGTTTTCCGGCGGTTGACGTGCGCCGCGGGTGACGTCCCGTCGGACCGATAACCGGTGATCCCCGGCTCCCACCACCGAAAGCCCGGCGTCCGGCAACCGGTCGCGGGATGTCTCAGCCGCGCCGCCGGCGACGGCCTCCCTCCCGGTCGCCGCCGGTGTTGAAGCTGACGGCCGGAAGGGTGAGCGCGGCGGCGAGATGCGGGAAGGGCGCGGTCGCGTGCGGGATGGCGTTGGCGGCGACGAAGTGTTCCTGGAAGCGCGGCTCGATGGCGGTCTCGACCTTGGTGATCCGCGTGACGAGGGTCTCGACCTCGCGGCGGGCGGCGGAGTTGAGGAGCGCGATGCGCGCGCCGGTGCCGGCGGCGTTGCCGGCGGAGGTGACTTTCGCGAGGTCGCAATCGGGGATCATGCCGAGCACCATCGCGTGCTTCGGGCTGATATGCGCGCCGAAGGCGCCGGCGAGGACGACGCGGTCGACGGCGTCGACGCCGCGCTGGTCCATCAGGAGGCGCGCGCCGGCGTAGAGCGCGGATTTGGCGAGCTGGATCGCGCGGACGTCGCCTTGCGTGACGAGGATGCGGGGGCCGCCCGCGGCGGTCGCGTCGTGCAGGACGTAGGCGTGGGTGCGGCCTTCGGGGACGCAGCGCGCGGTGCCGGTCTGGTCGGCCGAGCCGATCAGGCCGCCCGCGTCGACGAGACCCGCCATGCGCATCTCGGCGATGGCCTCGATGATGCCCGAGCCGCAGATGCCGGTGATGCCGGAGCGCCTCGTCGCCTCGTCGAAGCCCGCCTCGTCGGACCAGAGGTCGCAGCCGATGACGCGGAAGCGGGGCTCCTTGGTGGCGGGGTCGATCTCGACGCGCTCGATGGCGCCGGGGGCGGCGCGCTGGCCCGAGGAGATCTGCGCGCCCTCGAAGGCGGGACCGGTCGGCGAGGAGCAGGCGAGCACGGAGGTGCGGTCGCCGAGCAGGATCTCGGCGTTGGTGCCGACGTCGACGATGAGCACGAGATCGTCGGACGTGTTGGGCGCCTCGGAGAGCGCCACGGCGGCGGCGTCCGCGCCGACATGGCCGGCGATGCAGGGCAGGACGTAGACGCGGGCGTCCGGGTGCATCTCCATGCCGATCTCGGTGGCCCAGAGGGTCTGGGACGAGGCGGTGGCGAGCGCGAACGGGGCCTGGCCGAGTTCCACCGGATCGATGCCGAGCAGCAGGTGGTGCATGATCGGGTTGCAGACGATCACCGCCTCGAAGATCAGGTCGGGGGCGATGCGGGCCTCGGCGGCGCATTGCTCGACGAGCGCGTTCATCGCCTGGCGGACGGCGCGGGTCATCTCGGCGTCGCCGCCGGGATTCATCATGGCGTAGGAGACGCGGGACATCAGATCCTCGCCGAAGCGGATCTGCGGGTTCATCAGGCCCGACGAGGCCAGCACCTCGCCGGTGACGAGGTCGCAGAGATGACCGGCGATCGTGGTCGAGCCGAGATCGATGGCGAGACCGTAGATCGCGCCGTCGTAGAAGCCTGGCCAGACATGCATGATCCGCGCCTCGCCCAGGCCGGCGCCGTGATAGACGGCGCAGGTGACGGTCCAGTTTCCCTTGCGGAGCGCCGGCTGGAGGATCTGGAGGGTGCGCAGGTCGCCCTTGACGTGGGCGAGGCCCCATTGCTCGGCGAGCGCCCGTTCGAGCCGTTCGAGATCGCCGGAGGGCTCGTGCATGTTCGGTTCTTCGACCTCGACGTAGTAGAGCCGGGTCGCGGGGTCCATGACGATCTGGCGGGCCTCGGCGCGTTTGCGCACGACCTGTTTGTGGACCTGCGATTCCGGCGGGACGTCGATGACAACGTCGCCCTGGACGCAGGCCTGGCAGCCGAGGCGGCGGCCTTCGAGCAGACCGCGTTTGGATCGGTAGCGCTCCTCGACGGCGTTCCACGGGGTCAGCGCTGTGTCGGAGACGGTGACGCCGTGCTTGGAGAAGTCGCCGTAGGAGGGCGTGATCTGGCATCGCGAGCAGATGCCGCGCCCGCCGCAGACGCTGTCGAGATCGACGCCGAGCTGGCGCGCGGCGGTCAGGACCGGCGTGCCGGCGGGGAACCGCCCGCGCTTGCCGGAGGGGGTGAAGATCACGAGCGGGTCTTTTTCGGTCGACACGGGAACGCGGCCTCGCTGGGGCGGAGGATGCTGATCTAGCGGTTCGGGCGGGAGGAGGAAAGGCCGCGACCGGCGCATGGCGCGTCGTCCGCGACGCGCGGAGGCGCGAGCGCGTGCCGTCCACGCGTGGACTTATCTCAGGAAAGGTCCGTAAAGCATTGATAAACAACTATATTAAGAAGTATTGACGCCGAATTAACGGCGTCCGTCCACCATCCGCCGATCCTCATTCGGCGGCGTGGCCGACGGCCTCCAGCGCCTCGATCAGGCGTCGCTGGTGGCGCGCGACGAACGCGTTCCGGAGCGTGACGAGCGCGCCCGCGATCCCGCGCGCGGTCGCGTTGAGCGCCGCGGCGTCGATGCCGGACGGCCTCCCGGCCTCGTGCGCGTCGGCGAGGCGCGCGACGCTGGAAAGGACGAGCGCGTTGGCGTCGGCGGTGAGGCGGGCGAGATCGGCGCGGTAGCCGGGCATTCCGGGCAGACGCGGGAACAGGCCTTCGAGGATCGCGACCTCGTTCCAGGCCCAGTTGATGGTGGGAGACAGCGCGTCGTGGCCGTGGATCCAGCCCGAGACGTGCATCAGGTCGCTCAGCTCGCGCCAGAAGCCTTCGAGGCGGGAGTCGAGGAACGTGTAATCCGGATCGCAGACGTCGCCCCTGAGGCGGCCCTCGGCGGCGAGGCGGTCCTTGATCGGCGTGCCGTCATAGGGAAGCATCCGGCAGAACACCGCCGCCACCGAGCCGTCGCCGGCGATGGCGTCGAGAAAGCGGATGTTGTTGCGGATGCTCTGGAAGGTCGAGGACGGGTCGAGCATCATGAAGCCGAACTCGAAGACCAGGCCGAGCGACTTGAGAATATCGACGGCGGCGAGGTTCTGTTCGACGCTGATGCCCTTGTCGAGCGTGTCGAGCCCTTGGCCGTCGCCGGATTCGAGACCCATGTAGACGAGGTAGAGCCCCGCGGCCTTCATCTCGGCCATGAGCTCGGCGTCGACGGCGTCGGCGCGGCAGTTGATCTTCCAGATCGCCTTGCCGGGCAGCCCGGCCTTCCAGAGCTCCGCGATCAGGCCGCGGGTCCAGCGTCGCCAGACGCGGCCGAAGATCGGGAAATCGTCGTCCTGGAACAGGAAGATGGTGATGCCGCGCTCCTCGTTGAGCCATTTCATCTCGGCCACGACCTCGGCCGGGTCGCGGGTGCGCACGACTTTGCCCGGCGCCGTCCGGTAGAAGGTGTGGATCGAGCAGAACGAGCAGGTGCGCGCGCAGCCGCGCGAGGCGAGAAGCGGCATGGCGCGGCGGCCGAGCACGGTCTCCGGCTCGAAATCGCGGCGCGGCCACGGAAGGTCGTCGAGCGCGCGCAGAAGATGGCGGGGTTCGGTCTCGACGACGGCGCCGTTCTCGCGCCGGGCGATTCCGCCGACCGCGCGCCAGTCGGCCCCGGTGGAGAGCGCGTCGGCGAGTTCCAGCAGCGTCAGCTCGCCCTCGAAACGGGCGACGCTGTCGAGCCCGGGGACTTCCGCGAGGGTCGCGGCGGGGGCGAGGGTCGGGAAATGGCCGCCCATGGTGAAGTGGCAGGCGACGCCCGCGTCGCGAAGGCGGCGGACGACCTCCCCGTAGCGGCGGATGTAGAACTGGAAGATCAGCGAGAAACCGATCAGCAGCGGATCCGCGGCGCGGGCCGCGCGGACGATCTCGGCCGGGTCGCTCTCGACGTCGACGGTGACGACGCGGTAGCCGAACGCCTCCAGCGTCGCGGCGAGATAGCCGAGCCCGAGATTGCCCTGGTCGAGAAACCCGACCAGCAGGATCGGTCTGTCCGTGGCGCGCGGACGCGCGGAGAGGTCGGGCGCGAGCGGCCCGGTGAACGCGGTTTTCATGATGTCCGGCTCCCTGGGACGGGGAACGGCGCGCCGGAGGTGCCGGCGCGCGGCCCTGTCAGCCCTGCGCGTTCTTCAGCGCCGAGATGGTCTCCTTCACGGCGATCTGCTCGATCTCGAGGATGCGCATCCGTTTCTCGAGCTGGATCACCGCCAGCTCCTGGATCACCTTGATGTCGAGCCTTTCGCGCAGAAAGTCGGGCACCGGGTCCCACCACCAGCGCGGGCGGAACTGAAGGGCTTCGGAGAGTTGAGGCGCGGCGAGTCGTTCGTCCATCACGTGACCTTTCGTCAGGTTCAGACTTCAGCAGACGCGATTGGCATCTTAGCAGATGATCGAGATTCGATCAATATCGCCGCGCTCAACGCAAGATTGTTTCTCGCGCGGGGCGGTCCCGCCTTTGGGGCGGGTCCGGAAGCCCTCCGCGAGGCGCCGGAACCACGCCGCGCGGCACGTGTTGTCCGACTGTTCACGCGAAGAAGCGTGGGAAGACCAACAGAAGGAGCAAGACATGAAGTTCATGAAGCATGTGACCGCATCCGTCGCGGCCCTGATGCTGGCGGTTCCGGCCAGCGCGCAGATGTTCGGCGACGCCCAGGGTACGGATCTCGACCCGACGGGGTTCCAGACCGGCCTGAACGAGAGCGGCATGTACGACGCCTGGGACCGCGACGCCACGCCGGGCCTGAGCGAGAACGAGTTCGCGACCGGCGTCTATCACGACTGGGACCGCGACCGCGACATGGCCATCTCGCAGGAGGAATACGACGCGGGGGTCGGCCGCTGGTACGGCGACGGTCAGGGCGCTGATTTCGCGACCGCCGACGCCAACCAGTCTGGCGCCATCGAGCGCGAGGAGTTCGGCAGCGTCTGGGATGACGAGTACTATTCCGGCTGGGACGCCGATTCCGACGGCGTCCTCAGCGAGGAGGAGTACGGTACCGGGCTCTACAACGCGGCCGACACCAACGAGGACATGGTGATCAGCGTCGAGGAGGAAGGCTGGTTCGAGGGCTGGTTCGACGGCGACGACGTCGAGGCGGAGATCGAGCAGGTCGGCGACGTCATGTGACCGCCGCTCGTCGACGACGAAAGCAGAGGGTCCCGCGTCGGGAGGCGCGGGACCTTGCCGGATGTGTCGATGCGCCGCCCGGCGGGCGTGCTGCAACAGGTCCTTAAACGGACGAACGCCCTCGTGGACATCTGCGAGGGCGTTCTGTTCCGGGATTTCAGCTGGGCGGAGCGAATTTGGTCTCGAGTTGCCGCGGCGATCATGACGGGCCGGGCCTCGACCGAAGGGCGACGTCAAACCTCCCGTCTTGCCCGGGACACTCGCTATGGAACCGAACCTACTCGCGCCGGTTGCACGTGACCTGTGGCGCCGCGCGGACGTCGCGCGTCAGCCAGGCCCAACCGGAGACCCCGATGTCGGAAGGACGAGCATTGCCCGATGAGAACGCGGGGGCGTTCGACACGCTCGCGGACCTCTTCCCTGGAGTGGCATGGCGCAGCGACGCCGAGAACCGCATCCTCTTCGTCAATCGCAACTGGATCGCGCTCACCGGCGGGGAATTCCCGGACGATGGAGATCTGGCCTGGCTCGATCTGGTCCATCCCGAGGACGTCCCGCTGGTGTCGCGGGCTTTTGACGAGGCTTCCAGCACCCTGAGCGACTTGAACGTCCGGTTCAGGCTGTCGCGCGCGGACGGCGGCCACACGCCGGTCGCTCTGCGCGGACGTCCGCTGCCCGCCGGGAAGAGTGGCCGCTTCCTGGGGTTCGTCGGCGATTGCGTCGAGGAGCGATCCGCTGACGCCGGCCGCGACTCGCGGAGCAGGGCCGACGACATCAATCACCGCGTCAAGAACGTCCTCTTCTCGGTCCAGGCGCTGGCGAGGCAGACGATCTGGGGCACGCCCGCCCTCGAAGAGGCCTACCGCCGGTTCAGCGCCAGGTTGATCGCCATGGCCAACACGCACGACCTCCTGATCGAAGAGGATTGGCGATCCGTCTCGATCAGCTCGGTCGTTCGCCGGGTGGCCGAGCCCTACGGCCGTGAAGGGAAGGACTTCGACATCTCCGGCCCGGACGTCATGCTCGCGCCGGAGATGTCCCTGTCGTTGGCCCTCTGCCTCCATGAGCTCTTCGTCAGCGCGACGAGGTTCGGCGCCTTGGCCGATGACCAAGCCGGAAAGGTGGCGGTCAACTGGACCCGGTCCGGCCCCGCCTCGGAGCCGATGATCCGGATGCGATGGAACGAGACCGGGGGCGCTTCCCCGGGTCTGCCCGCCGACCTCCAGCGGCTCGGGACCGCGCTGATTCAGATCATGGGAAGACCGCAAGAGCCCGGGCGGGGCGACGCCGAAGACGGCGGCGGAGACGATCCCGAGGCGGGCGAAGCCGCGCGTGGGCTCACCTGTCTCATCGAATTCCCGGGGACCCCCACCCGAAAGGACGCGTCATGAGGGTGCTTCTGGTCGAGGACGAGGCGCTGCCGGCCATGCTGCTCGCCGCGATGCTTGTCGATCTTGGCCACGAAGTCGTCGGCCCCATCAACTCGTATGGCCGCGCCCTCGCGGCGGCGCGTGATGCCGAGGTCGACATCGCCGTGCTCGACGTGAACCTGCGGGGCGAGCTCTGCTTTCCGATCGCCGACGCGCTGGCCTCCCGCGGCGTTCCTTCCGTTCTCGCGACCGGCTACGACGTCACCGGCTCGCTGCTCGACGGGCGGCGGGAGCCGATATTGACCAAGCCGTTCAGCGACGACGCCCTGAAGGCGGTACTCGCAGCCGCCGTGAAAAGCGGGGCCGGAGCCTCTCGATAAGGCCCGGTCCTGACGGCGGATCCGCTTGAGATCGCCTCCTAAGCGACGCGGCCGGCCGGGTCGAACATGATCTCGAAGCGGGATCCGTCACGACCGTCGATGTCGAGCGTTCCGCCGACCTGGCGGACGAGGGCGGCGACGAGCCGCAGACCCGAGTCGCGGGCGGCTTCCGGGGGCAGGCCGCGGCCGTCGTCCTCGACCAGAAGTCGGGCCTGGTCACGATCGCCCGCCACCGGATATGCGAGGCTGACGTCGATCCGCCCGCCCCCGCCCGCGAACGCGTGCTTCAGGGCGTTGGTGACGAGTTCGACGAGGCACAGCGCGAGCGGCGTCGCCACGTCGGCGGAGACCGAGAGCGTCGACGTCTCGCAACTGACCTCGACGTCGCTCTCCGGCGGAACGATGGCCCGGCTCGCACAGATCTGGCGCACGAGAGCGGCGAGGTCGATATTGAGGTTGTCGGCCGATTGATGGAGCAGGTCGTGGATCGACGCGATCGCGATCACCCGGCTGCTGATCTCCCGAAGGTCCGGACCCCCGGGACGACCCTCCTGCAGGAGGATCAGGCCGTTGATCATGTTGAGGCTGTTCTTGATCCGATGATTGAGCTCCCGCAGGATCACGTCGCGCGCCTCGGCGGTGCGCTCGGCGGCGATGCGGCGTTCGCGCTCGATCGCGCGGCTCTGAGCGGTCTCCGCCGAGCGGGACAACTGGTACATGGCCAGTCCGAGCAGCCCGCTCACCCCCGCCATCAATCCGACCCGCCGCAGCCATTCCCGCAGAAGGTTCGTCTGCGCCACGCCCGCGACCGCGTAGAGCGGCAGTTCGTCCACCCTCTCGTAGGCGTAGTAGCGACGGATTCCATCGGAGACCGCCTGCGTCCAGAAGGTGCCGCTGTCGCTCACGGCGATGCCCCGCATCGCCGGATGGTCGGCCTCGAGAACCACGGAATCGACCATCGGCACATGTCGGGCGAGGACGCGGCCGTCGGCCCGGAGCAGCGACGCGGCGCCTTCGGCGTCCGGACTGACCTCGCGGAGGAAGTCCGTCACCGCCGCGATGTCGACCGCCGTGGTCCAGACCCCGGAAGCCGGGCCTCCAAGGGCGGCCTGCGCCACGAGGAGCGCGTCGATCCCCTCCGGACGGATGACCAGCCGGTCGATGAAGATGCCGGGCGCCGACAGCGCGCCCTCGAGATAATCCGGGTCCCCGACGTCGGTTCCGCCGGCCTCCCTGCTGCTGCTCAGAAGCGTGTCACCGTCGGGCGCGATCAGGGCGATGCGGACGATCTGCCCGGCCGAGGCCGCCGTCTCAGCCAGCAGGCGGTTCGCGGCGGCCGGATCCGGCCCTGAGCTGTAGACTTCGCGAACCCCTTGCGCCGCCGCCGTCAGGAGCACCTGCTGGGTCTCGATCAGCCGCCGGGCGTAGTCGCGCACCAGCCGCGCATCCTGTCTGGCCGTCGCCTCGCTCCTCTGCTTTATCATGTCCCATTCGAAAATCCCGTACGCCGCCGTCACCAGGATCGGCAGCGCGATCGCGCCCATCTTCAATATCGCGAGCGCGCGGGAGCGGCGACCGGGCGGCGACGGCGGTTCCCGCCTCTCCGCCACGGCATCGCAGGAGACGTGATCGGCCGGGGACTGGATCTTCTGCGGCTGATGGATCAAGAGGATGGCCTGAATGGCGCGGCTGCGGCGTCGTCGGACTGGTCAACCAACCCGCAGGTGATCGGTTCCGGTGCGGCTTTCCAATCGGTCCGTTGGGAGCGCCAGTCGATGGAGCGGCTCGATCTCGACCCGCTGTTCCGCCGGTTCGCCGGCCTCGGGGTGTGACGGGTCGGCCGATTTGATCGGGGACGGCTCTCCCGGGATCGAATTCACTGTCAGAACGGCGACGAGGTCATCCTCGAAGCCGTCCGCCAGACTTCTTCAGCAGCCAGTCGGAACCGGCGGCCCGCGGAGCGTCCGCTTCCCGCCTGCCTGGCCCGCGGTGCAGGGCAGGAGCGGTCGCCGCCCGCGGAATCGCGAGGCATGCACAGCCGTTCGACCATCAACACGTCCGGCAAGGGCCTTGGCCGGGAGGCGCGGGGCGTTTTTCGGGTTCAGCCGCGACGGCGGCGGCGGCCCTCGCGCGCGCCGCGGGCGCCGGCCTCGACCTCGCCTTCGGCGAGCGGGGCCTTGTTCGATCTGATCCAGGCCGCGCCGTTGGCGTCGTTGTCCATCAGCAGGTTGGCGGCGCGGATCGCGTCCATCTCGATGGGGCGGGTCGGGTTCATGATGGCCGACGTCATGCCGGACGCGATCGCCATCGGCAGGAAGGCCGCGTTGATCGCGTGGCGGTTGGGCAGTCCGAAGGAGACGTTCGACGCCCCGCAGGTGGTGTTGACGCCGAGCTCGTCGCGCAGGCGGCGCACGAGGGTGAAGACCTGGAGGCCGGCGGTGGGCAGGGCGCCGATCGGCATCATCAGCGGGTCCACGACGATGTCATGGGCGGGGATGCCGAAATCGGCGGCGCGCTCGACGATTTTCTTCGCCACGGCGAAGCGGACCTCCGGGTCCATCGAGATGCCGGTGTCGTCGTTGGAGATGGCGACGACCGGCACGTTGTATTTCTTGACCAGCGGCAGGACGAGCTCGAGGCGCTCCTCCTCGCCGGTGACGGAGTTCAGAAGCGGGCGGCCCTCGCAGACCTTGAGGCCGGCCTCGAGCGCTCCGGGGACGCTCGAATCGATGCAGAGCGGAATGTCCACGAGACCCTGGATCATTTCGATCATCCGCGTCATGAGCGGCGGTTCGGTCTCGTTCGGGTTCGGATTGGAATTGTAGACGACGCCCGCGTTGACGTCGAGCATGGTGGCGCCGCAGGCGACCTGTTCGAGGGCGTCCTTCTCGACGGTGGAGAAATCGCCGGCCTCGAGCTGCGCCGCGAGCGCCTTGCGGCCCGTGGGGTTGATGCGCTCGCCGATCACGCAGAACGGCTGGTCGAAGCCGATGATCGCGGTTTTCTTCTTGGATTCGACGATGGTGCGGGTCATGCGGCGCGGGCTTTCATACGGTCGAGATGGTCCCGCAGGGCGGGCGCGGTGAAATCGGCGATAGCCTGATGGGCGCCCGAGCGCAACAGTTCGGCCGCGTCGAGCCCGGTGGTCATGCCGAAGACATGCGCGCCCGACGCGCGCGCGGCGCGCAGGCCGGCGCGGCTGTCCTCGAAGGCGGTGGAGCGGGACGGGGTCGCGCCGAGCGCGCGCATCGCGGCGAGGTAGGGCAGCGGGTCGGGTTTGGAACGTTCGCACTCCTCGCCGATGATCAGCGTCGTGAGCCGAGCCGCGAGACCGGAGGCGGCCAGCATGGCCTCGGCGTTGAGGCGCGGGGCGTTGGTGACGACGGCGACGCGGATGCCCTCGGCCTCGGCGCGGTCGAGCAGATCGACTATTCCGGGGACGGGATCGACGGAGGCGGCGAGCCGGTCGCGGAACATCGCCTCCTTGCGGTCGGCGAGGGCTTTGTGTTCGTCCGGGCGGTCGGGAAATATGTCGGCCATGAGCTCCGCGTTGGGGCGGCCCATGATCTTTCCGGTGTAGTCCTCCCAGGTGATCGCGCGGTCGTGCTCGGCCAGCAGATCCGAGAAGGCCTCGTAATGCAGGCGGTCGCTTTCGACGAGCGTGCCGTCGAGGTCGAAAAGCAGCGCGAGGGGCGTCATGCCCGCGCGCGGGTCCGGGTCCGGGCGACGAGGTTCGCTGTCCAGTCGGTCGTCGCGGCGATGCCGCCGAGCGGGAAGAAATGCACGCGCTCGACCGCGAAATCGGGATGGGCGGCCTTGTGCGCGGCGAGCTCGGCGAGGATGCCGTCGGGTTCGAACGGCAGCAGCAGCTTCGAGAGGTCGGCCGCGCGGCGCTGGAGCACGCGCAGCGAGGGACCGACGCCGCAGGCCATGGCGAATTTGATCATGGTCTGGAGCCTGGCGGGACCGGCGATGCCGATGTGCACGGGCAGGGTGATCCCGTCGGCGCGCAGGGCGTCGGCCCAGGCGATGACGGGCGCGGCCTCGAAGCAGAACTGCGTGGCGATGGCCATGCGCGCGTCGGTGCGGGTCTGGAAATCGTTCTTCCAGCGCAGGGCGGCGGAGACGTTCGCGGTCCCGCCGTCGCGGTCGATGTCGCGGTTGCCTTCGGGGTGGCCCGCGACGTGGATGTCGGTGAAGCCGCGCGCGTCGAAGACGCCGGTCTCGAGAAGCTGCATGGAATCGGAGAACTCGCCGCGCGGCGCGTCGAGACCGCCCCCGAGCGCGAGGGCCTGGCGCACGCCGACGTCGGCGTAGGAGCCGACCATGCGGTCGAGCGTCGCGCGGCTCTCGATGACGCGGGCCGGGAAGTGCGGCATCACGTCGAAGCCCTGCTCGGTGATCCGGCGGGCGGTGGCGAGCATGTCGGAGAAGTCGGTGCCGTCGATATGGGCGATGTAGACGCGGGTGCCGGCGGGCAGGATCGCGCGGAAATCCTCGATCTTCGCAGCCGTGCGCGGCATGACCTCGATCGAGTGCCCCTCGATGAAACCGGCGATGAGGCCGGACGTCCCGGGCGCGGGAGCGGGTTTGCGGGCGAAGGTCAGGATGTTGGCCAAAAGAGCGCTCCAGCGTTTCACGGTTTCGGGTCGGACCAGCCGTCATTCGCGATCAGAACCCTGATCGCCTCGGCAGAAAACTCCGATTCCAGCCGCGCCGCTTCGCCGGAAACGACATCCGCCGCTTCGCCTTCGACGTCGTACGGCTCGCCCCGGCGCCATTCGGCGAGATAGGCGTCGGAATCGCGCG
This sequence comes from uncultured Alphaproteobacteria bacterium, assembly GCA_963798765.1. GTDB lineage: Bacteria > Pseudomonadota > Alphaproteobacteria > Rhodobacterales > Rhodobacteraceae > Amaricoccus. Next base: position 64,238 of record CAWCUP010000001.1, read on the forward strand.
CGCCCGTCCGCATGGCGCAGCGGTCGATGGCCTGTTCGAAGCGCTCGGGAAGCTGGATCTTGGCGGCCCGGCGGCCGGTTCCGACGATGACCTGGGCGGGGATGTCGCGCCAGTAGACGATGGTGACCTTGGGCATCCTCGGGATCCTCGCTCGGGAGCGTTCGCGACCTGCGAGTTAGTGATTGCTTCGAAACTATTCCAGCCGTATTCTGATTTCGCAAACTTCATTGTCGGTATGGACCGGTGCATCATGACCAGAGACCCGAAGGCTCTTCCGAGTCTTTCTTTCGAATTTTTCCCCCCGCATTCCGCCGAAGCGAGTCTCCGCCTGTGGCGGTCCGTCGAGCGTCTCGCGCCGCTTGGTCCGCGATTCGTCTCGGTGACCTACGGGGCCGGCGGCACGACGCGCGAGCGGACGGACGCGGCGATCCGCGCGATCCTCGACCGCGCGCGGCTCAACGTCGCGGGGCATCTGACCTGCGTCGGCGCCAGCCGCGAGGAGACGCTCGAAGTCGCGCGCGGATACGCGCGGCAGGGCGTGCGGCGCATCGTGGCGCTCAGGGGCGACGCGCCGAAGGGCGCGGACCGGTTCACGCCGCATCCGGAAGGGTTCGCGAGCGCCGCGGATCTGGTGGCGGGCCTGGCCTCGGTCGGCGGGTTCGAGATCTCGGTGGCGGCGTACCCCGAGAAGCATCCCGAGGCCGCGAGCCTGGATGCCGACATCGACAATCTCAAGCGCAAGATCGACGCCGGGGCGGCGAACGCGATCACGCAGTTCTTTTTCGAGAACGAGGATTTCCTGCGGTTCCGCGACGCCTGCGCCAGGGCGGGGATCGCGGCGCCGATCATTCCGGGCATCCTGCCGGTCGAGAATTTCGCCAAGATGGCGAATTTCGCCGGCCGCTGCCAGGCGACGGTTCCGGACTGGATGCGCAGGGCTTTCGCCCGCGCGGACAGCCCGGAGGACGCGCATCTGCTCGCCGTCGCCATCGCCTGCGACCAGTGCGACGGGCTGCGCCGCGAGGGCGTGGCGGACCTGCATTTCTACACGCTCAACAATCCGGACCTGACCTTCGACGTCTGCGGCGCGCTCGGCTACGAGGCGGCGCCGCTCCAGGCGGTCGCGGGCGGGGCGGGCGCGGCCTGAACGCGGGGGCCGCCGAGGCGTTTCTTGCTTTGGGGGCCGGCCTACTGTAACGTTCGTGTAAAGCTGCGGACTTTTCCGCAACGCATGAATTGGCTGTTTCAATGGCGCAGGACTCCCCGGAGACTGCGCAGGACCGGATTGCGATGGCGCCCGAGCCCGAGAGGCGCGCCGTCAAGCCTGCGCAGGCTGACCCGGAACTGTTCGCGGCCCTCGATCTGGGCACGAACAGTTGCCGGATGCTTATCGCGACACCGGAGGGCGGGCATTTCCGCGTGGTGGACGCGTTCGCGAAATCCGTCCGGCTCGGATCGGGGCTTGAACGGACCGGGCATCTTTCCCGCGGGTCGATCGACCGGACCATCTCGGCGCTGGAGATCTGCGCCGAGAGGCTGCGGCGTTTCGACGTGGGCACGTTCCGGCTGGTGGCGACCGAGGCCTGCAGGCGGGCGCGCAACGGCAACCATTTCCTGGCGCTGGTGACGCGCGAGACGGGCCTGCGGCTCGAGGTGATACGGCCGGAGGAGGAGGCGCGGCTGGCGGTGATCTCCTGCGCGCCCCTGGTGGCGCCGGAATCGCGCAACGTGCTGGTCTTCGACATCGGCGGAGGATCGACGGAACTGGTCTGGATCGATCTGAGCGACGTCGAGCCGCGGGACCGGGCGCAGGCGATCGTCAACCTGCGCTTCGGGCCGGGCGGCGGCCCTGGCCGGGCGCGGGTGGTGGATTTCATCTCGGTGCCGCTCGGGGTGGCGACGCTGCACGAGCGCTACGCGGACGTGGAGGACGACGGGGCGCGGTTCGCGCTGATGTCGTGGTTCTTCGAGGAGCAGATCGCGTCGTTCAAGCCGTATCTCCAGCCGCTGTCCGAGGCGGACGCCGCGTCGTTCCAGATGATCGGCACGTCCGGAACCGTGACGACGGTGGGCGCCGCGCATCTGGGGCTGAAGCGCTACGACCGGCGCAAGGTGGACGGGATGCATCTGTCGGCGGAGGCGATCGAGGCGGTGATCGCGCGGTTCCTGCGGCTCGGGCCGGAGGGGCGGCGCAACGACATCGGTCTGGGCCGGGACCGGTCGGAGCTGATCATGTCGGGCGCGGCGATATTGCAGACGCTGCTGCGGATCTGGCCGACGGCGTCGATGCGGGTCGCGGATCGCGGGCTGCGCGAGGGGATGCTTTTCGCGATGATGAGCGCCAGCGGCGCCTTCCGGGCGGGCGTGGCGCGGGAATGAGCGGGCCGGACAAACCGACATCCGGCCGCGGTCGCCGCGATCTGCACGTGAAGGTCAAGAGCGCGAAGGGGCGCAAGCTCAGCTCGACGTTGTGGCTGCAGCGGCAGCTGAACGATCCTTACGTGGCGCGGGCCAAGGCCGACGGGTATCGCGGGCGGGCCGCCTACAAGATCATCGAGCTCGACGACCGGTTCCGGTTCCTCGTTCCGGGCGCGCGGGTGGTCGATCTGGGCTGCGCGCCGGGCGGGTGGTGCCAGGTGGCGGTCGACCGGGTGAACGCGCTCGGGGCCAAAAAAGGCAAGGCGGTCGGCCGGGTCCTGGGGGTCGATCTCCAGGAGGTGGAGCCGATCCGGGGCGCGGAGATGCACGTGCTCGATTTTCTGGAGGAGGGCGCGGACGGGAAGGTGCGCGACTGGCTCGGCGGCCCGGCCGACGTGGTGATGTCGGACATGGCGGCTGCGGCGTCGGGGCATCAGCAGACGGACCATCTGCGGATCATCGCGCTCTGCGAGGCGGCGGCGGAATTCGCCTTCGACGTGCTGGAGCCGGGCGGAACCTTCGTTGCGAAGGTGCTGGCCGGAGGCGCGGAGGGCGAGCTTCTGCGGCGGCTGAAGCTCGCGTTCACGCGGATCTCGCACGTGAAGCCGCCGGCGAGCCGGAAGGATTCGAGCGAGAAATATCTGATGGCGACGGGGTTCCGGGGCGCGCCGCCGGAGGCCTGACGGGGTGTGGCGCGTGAAAAGTGCCACGCGTGGCACTTTGGACAACGCCTTGAAATTGAAGTGTTTTATGATTTGCGTTAACCGCGTGGAAAGCTGTTTCACGGGGTGTTCAGCGGCTTGTCTTGCCGGGGCCCCGGCCTTGGATCGCGCCCGTCCGGCGACGCGCGCCCCTTCGTTTGGAGCGTGCCGGTTTCCTTGAAGATGGCGGGGCGCTAGGTATCCGCCCACGAGATCGAGGAGCGGAACATGAACGAGACGGAGCGACCCGCCGCGCTGATCCTGTCGCACGGGCAGCCGTCCGCGCCCGAGGGGCCGCAGGCGGACATGGCGGCGCTGGCGGCGGCGGTGGCGACGCATCTGCCCGGGTGGCGGGTGCGGGGGGCGACGCTGGCGGCGCCGGGCGGGCTGGAGGCGGCGCTGGCGGAACTCGGGCCGGGTCCGGTCAAGGTGTTTCCGTTCTTCATGGCGGACGGATGGTTCGTGCGGTCGCAGATCCCGAAGCGGCTGGCGGAAGCGGGGCGGGACGATTGCGTGGTTCTCGCGCCGTTCGGGCTTGGACCCGGAAGTGAGTCGCGCTCTGCGTGCGGCGGGCGCGCGAGGGGGCGGAGGCGCACGGGCGCGATCCGGCGGCGAGCGTTCTGGTGCTGGCGGCGCACGGATCGCCGTCGAACCCGAAACCGGCGGAGGCGGCGCGGGCGGTCGCGGCGGCCATCGCGGCGGCGGGCGCGTTCCGCGAGGTCCGGACAGGGTTCGTGGACGAGGCGCCGTATCTCAACGAAGCGGCGCGGGGCGCGGAGCCGGGCGTGTGCCTGCCGTTCTTCGCGGCGGAGAACGGCCATGTGCGCGAGGACCTGCCCGAGGCGCTGGCCGAGGCGGGGTTCATGGGACCGCTGCTGCCCGCCATCGGCACGGACGCGGAGACGCCCGCGATCATCGCGGCGGCGTTCCTGCGCGCGGCGCGGGAGGCCGGGACGGCCGCGTGAGGGTTGGACTTCGGGCGCGGAGTGACCACATCAGGGGTCGAGCCGAAACGGAGGATGCCATGAGCTATGCCAAGACCGACGAGGCGCTGGCGCGCCTGACGCCGGAGCAGTTCCGGGTGACGCAGGAGAGCGGCACGGAGCGGCCATACACGGGCGAATACGATTCGCATTACGAGCCGGGGATCTATGTGGACGTGGTGTCGGGCGAGCCTCTGTTCGCGTCGTCCGCCAAGTTCAGTTCCGGCTGCGGCTGGCCGTCCTTCTCGAAGCCGATCGAGCCGGCGCAACGTCAACGAGCTGCGCGACGCGAGCCACGGGATGGTGCGGACCGAGGTGCGCTCGGCGCATGGCGACAGCCATCTCGGGCACGTCTTCGAGGACGGGCCGGCGGAGGCGGGCGGGCTGCGCTACTGCATCAACTCGGCCTCGCTGCGCTTCGTGGCGAAGGACGACATGGAGGCCGAGGGCTACGGCGAGTATCTGGACCAGGTGGAGGAGGTGACGTCATGACGGAACGCGCGGTATTGGCCGGCGGATGCTTCTGGGGGATGCAGGATCTGATCCGCAAGCTGCCAGGCGTGGAGAAGACGCGGGTGGGATATTCGGGGGGCGAGGTTGCGAACGCGACCTACCGCAACCACGGGAACCATGCGGAGGCGATCGAGATCATGTTCGATCCGGAGGTGATCTCGTATCGCCGGATCCTGGAGTTCTTCTTCCAGATCCACGATCCGAGCACGAGGAACCGCCAGGGCAACGACCGGGGCGCCAGCTATCGTTCGGCGATCTATTACGCCGACGAGGGCCAGAAGGCCGTCGCGCTCGACACGATCGCGGACGTGGACGCGTCCGGGATCTGGCCGGGCAAGGTCGTGACCGAGGTCGAGCCGGTGGGCGATTTCTGGGAGGCCGAACCGGAGCACCAGGATTATCTGGAGCGGATACCGAACGGATATACCTGTCATTTCCCGCGTCCCGACTGGGTGCTGCCGCGCCGGGTCGCGGCGGAGTGAGCATGCGGCGGCGCGGGTCGGCCCGCGCCGCGACGGAGGGGACATGAACGTCCAGACGCCGCGTTTCGCGTTCGACAACAGCTATGCCCGCGAGCTCGACGGGTTCTACGTGGCGTGGGAGGGCGCGCAGGCGCCCGATCCGCGCGTGCTGCGGCTCAATCTCGGGCTGGCGGCCGAGCTCGGGCTGGACGCGGACGCGCTGGCCGGACCGGACGGCGCGGCGATCCTGGCCGGGAGCGTCGCCCCGAGGGCGGCGCGCCGCTGGCGATGGCCTATGCCGGGCACCAGTTCGGCGGATTCTCGCCGCAGCTCGGCGACGGGCGGGCGCTTCTGGTGGGCGAGATCATCGACCGCGAGGGGAAGCGGCGCGACCTGCATCTGAAAGGGTCGGGGCGCACGCCGTTCTCGCGCGGGGGCGACGGCAAGGCGGTGCTGGGGCCGGTGCTGCGCGAGTTCCTGATCGGCGAGGCGATGCACGCGCTGGGCATCCCCACGACGCGGGCGCTCGCGGCGGTGACGACGGGCGAGCTGATCGTGCGCAACGGCCGCGAGCCGGGGGCGGTGCTGGCGCGGGTGGCGTCGTCGCATCTGCGGGTCGGCACGTTCCAGTTCTTCGCGGCGCGCGGCGAGACGGAGCGGGTGCGGACGCTGGCCGACTACGCCATCGCGCGGCATCATCCGGACCTGGTCGGGGCGGAGGGACGATACCTGGAACTGCTGCGGCGGGTGCGCGACGCCCAGGCGGACCTGGTGGCGCGGTGGACGCTCGTCGGGTTCGTGCACGGGGTGATGAACACCGACAACATGACCATCTCCGGCGAGACGATCGATTACGGGCCCTGCGCGTTCATCGACGCCTACGATCCGCGCGCGGTGTTCAGCTCCATCGACCATGCGGGGCGCTACGCCTACGGCAACCAGCCGAACGTCGCGCAGTGGAACCTGGCGCGGCTGGCGGAGACGCTGCTGCCGCTGATCGATGCCGATCCGGACGCGGCGGTGCGGATCGCGACCGAGGAGGTCAACGCGTTTCCAGGCATCTACGCGGCGCGGTGGCTGGAGGGGATGCGGCGCAAGCTGGGGCTGGTGAAGGAGCTTCCCGGCGATCTCGATCTGGCGAACGGGCTGTTCGAGGCGATGGAACGGGCCTCGGTGGATTTCACCATGCTGTTCAGGGCGTTGTCTTCCGTGGTCGGGGGAGACGCGGAGCCGGCGCGGGCGCTTTTCGCGGAGCCGGGCGAGTTCGACGCGTGGCTGGAGCGGTACCGGGTCCGGAGCGGGCTGGAGGATCTCGACGCGCGGGCGCGCGCGCGCGCGATGGACCGGCTCAATCCGGTCCACGTTCCGCGCAACCACCGGGTCGAGGCGGCGCTGGCCGCGGCCGGCGAGGGCGAAATGGAGCCATTCGACCGGCTGCTCGACGCCGTGACGCGGCCGTTCGACGCGCGGCCGGGCTTCGAGGAGTTCGCCGGCCCGGCGCCGGCTGGGTTCGGGCCCTACGTCACGTTCTGCGGGACCTGAGCGGACGGCCGCGCATACTCGGCGCAAACGGCGGAACATGTGATCGCGGAAGGCGCGAGGCTGCGGAACAGGGGCGGGTCCGGCGGGTTTCCCGGACCCGGACTGTTCCGGGCTGACGGAAGGGAGCGAGACATGGATCATTCCACGCATGAGCGGCTGAGCGCGATGGAGCTCAACCAGGCAAATCTTGAGAACGCGACGGTCTACGGGCCGGACGACGAGAAGATCGGGACGGTGTCGCACGTCCACGGCAGGGCGCCCGAGGCGAAGGTCGTGGTCGACGCGGGCGGGTTCCTCGGGATCGGCTCGAAGCCGGTGGCGCTCGACATGGCGCGGCTGGACTTCATGCGCGACGAGAGCGGCGACGTGCACGCGACGACGGTGATGACCAAGGACGAGGTCAAGGCCCTGCCGGAACATCACGACTGAGACGTGACGTCGGGACCGGTCGTTGCCGGACCCGAATTTTTCGCGCGACGCGGCGCGCGCGACGTGTATCCTTCCGGCAGCCGCGCGAGCGGATCGCCAAAAAACCGGGAGGAGAAGACATGAGAATGAGAACCGCAGGCGCGGCCCTGACGCTCGGGGTCGCGTTCGGAGCCGCCGGCGCGCACGCGCAGTCCGGCGAGATCAAGGTCTGGAGCTGGAACGTCGCCGCCTCGTCGCTGGAATCGGTGATCGAGGGGTTCAACGCGCAGTATCCGGACGTCACCGTCGTGGTCGAGGACCTGGGAAACCAGCAGGTCTTCGACCGCACGCTGGCCGGCTGCGCCGCCGGCGGGTCGGGTCTGCCGGACGTGCTGTCGATCGAGAACCACGAGGCGGAGATCTTCTGGGCGCAGTTCCCGGACTGTTTCGCCGATCTGGGGGAGCTCGGTTACACCGACGAGATCGCCGCGAAGTTTCCGGAGTTCAAGCGCACCGAGCTCGGCGTCGGCGACGTGACCTACGCGATGCCTTGGGATTCGGGGCCGGTGGTCATGTTCTATCGCCGCGATTTCTATGAGAACGCGGGCGTCGATCCCGAGAGCATCGCGACCTGGGACGACTTCATCGAGGCCGGCAAGAAGATCATGGAGGCCAATCCCGGCGTCGTGATGACGCAGGGCGATCTGAACGGCGACACCGAATGGTTCCGGATGATCGGCAACGAGCAGGGCTGCGGCTATTTCTCGGATGACGGGCAGTCGATCACGGTGAACCGGCCGGCCTGCGTCGCGACGCTGGAGAAGATCAAGGAGATCGTCGACGCGGGACTGATGACGGCGGCGATCTGGGACGAGAAGATCCAGTCGAACGCCGCGGGCGCGGTCGCGACCCAGATGTACGGCGCGTGGTACGAGGGATCGATCCGGACCAACGTGCCGGAGGACCAGGCCGGCAAATGGGGGGTCTACCCGATGCCGTCGCTGACCGAGGACGGTCCGCGCGCCGCCAATCTCGGCGGCTCGTCGCTGGCGATCACCGCCGGCTCCGAGAACAAGGAGGCGGCCTGGGCCTATCTGAACTACGCGCTCGGCACCGTCGAGGGCCAGGTGACGATGCTGCGCGAATACGGGCTGGTGCCGTCGCTGCTCGACGCGCTGGAGGATCCGTTCGTCCAGGAGCCGCTGCCGTTCTGGGGCGACCAGAAGGTCTGGGAGGTGGTGCTCGGCACGCTCGACGGCATCTCGCCGAACCGGGGCACGCCGTTCTTCGGCGACGCGGACACGATCGTGCAGACCGCGCAGACGCAATATCTGAACGGCCAGTTCGACAGCGCGCAGGCGGCGCTCGACGACGCGGCCAAGCAGATCGCGCTCGTCACGGGCCTGCCGGTGGCCGAGTAGGACGGGCGGGGCGCCGGGACCGGCGGTCCCGGCGCCACGTTCTTCCGGTCCATCAGGGGAGGGACGGCGCATGGCGCGCGCGCGCAACCTGGCCGCCTACGGGTTCCTGGCGCCCTATCTGCTCGTCTTCGCGGCGTTCTGGATCTGGCCGATCCTCTATTCGTTCTATCTGTCGTTCCTCGCCACGAGGGCGCTGCCCTGGCGGTTCGATCCGTCGGTCACATGGGGGCGGCTGGCCGTCGATCCCGCGTTCCACAACGCGCTCAAGAACACGCTTCTGATCCTGGTCATCCAGGTGCCGGTGATGATCACGCTGGCGACGCTGCTGGCGGTGCTGCTCAATTCGCAGCTCCTCAGGGCGCGGGGGCTGATGCGCTTCGCGTTCTTCGCGCCGGTGGTCGTGGGCGAGGTGGCCTACGCCGCCGTCTTCCGGCTGATGTTCAACGCCGATTTCGGAGTGGTGAACAAGATCCTCGGAACGGTCGGCCTGCCCGAGGTCGCGTGGTTCTCCAACCCGACGGCGGCGATGGCGCTGATCATCATGGCGGTGACCTGGCGCTGGGTCGGCTACAACGCCATCATCATCCTTTCGGGGCTGCAATCCATTCCCGAGGACGTCTACGAGGCGGCGACGATCGACAGGGTTTCGCCGGTGCGGCAGTTCCTGTTCATCACCCTGCCGCTGCTCAAGCCGATCATCCTGTTCTGCGTGGTGCTGTCGGTGATCGGCACGATGCAGCTCTTCGCCGAGCCGTTCCTGATCACCAACCGCGGCGGGCCGGGCGGGGCCACCGAGACGCTGGGCCTTTTCCTCTACCGGCAGGGCTTCACGGTGCTCAATTTCGGCTACGCCTCGGCGGTGGCCTACACGATCGCGGCGCTGGCGGTGTCGATCTCGCTTCTCAACCTGTGGCTGGGGAGGGAGCGGACGTGAGGTCGAAATCCTCGACGCGGCTGACGCGGTCGCTCGCGCTCCATGCGGTGATGGTGCCGCTGGCGCTGGTCTGGCTCTTTCCGATCTGGATGATGGTGGTCTTCTCGACCATGCCCGAGAGCGGGATCTTCAGCCCCGACATCGAGCTGGCGCCGTCGGACCAGTTCCTGGTGAATTTCCGGCTTCTGCAGGAGAACACCGGGTTCCTGCGCACGATCTTCGTGTCGGTGATGGTGGCGCTGGTCTACACGTTCCTGTCGGTGATGCTGACCTCGATGGCGGGCTGGGCGCTGGCGCGCTACCGGTTCGTCGGGCGCGGAATCGTGGTGGGGATCATCCTCGGGCACGCTGACGCTGCCGTTCTTCGTGGTGGTGATCCCGCAGTTCATCATGGTCGCGCGGGATTTCGGCCTCGCCAACACCTGGTTCGCGCTGATCGTGCCGCCGCTCTTCAACTCGCTGGGCGTGCTTTTCATGCGGCAGGCGTTCACGATGATGCCGGCGGAGCTGTTCGACGCGGCGCGGGTCGAGGGGGTGCGCGAGTGGCAGATCTTCCTGCGGGTGGCGATGCCGATGGCGCGGCCGACGATCGCGGCGCTGTCGATCATCCTGTTCCTGGCGTCATGGAACAACTATCTCTGGCCGCTGCTGATCTCGTCCGATCCGTCGATGATGACGGCGCCGGTGGCGCTCGGCACGCTGATCGGGGTCACGCGGGTCTCGTGGGGCGGGATCATGGTGGGCGCGGTGCTGCTGACGGTGCCGATGCTCGTCGTGTTCGTGTTCCTCCAGCGGTATTTCATGGCCGGCATCGCCGCCGGCGCGATCAAATAGGGGTCTGGCATGGCCGAGGTCTCGCTGCGGAACGTCGCCAAGCGGTTCGGAACGACGGAGGTCATTCCGGGCGCGACCCTCGACGTCGCGGACGGGGAGTTCGTCGTTTTCGTCGGCCCGTCGGGCTGCGGCAAGTCGACGCTCCTGCGGATGATCGCGGGGCTCGAGGACGTCTCGGGCGGCGAGATCCGCATCGGCGGCACGGTGGTCAACGACGTGGAGCCGGCCGACCGGGGCATCGCGATGGTGTTCCAGTCCTACGCGCTCTATCCGCACATGAGCGTCGAGCGGAACCTGTCCTTCGGGCTGCGCATGAACGGCAACGACCCCGCCGACACCGAACGGCGGGTGCGCAAGGCCGCCGACGTGCTCCAGATCGCGGCGCTGATGGACCGCAAGCCCAGGGCGCTGTCGGGCGGGCAGCGGCAGCGGGTGGCCATCGGGCGGGCCATCGTGCGCGAGCCGGAGGTGTTCCTGTTCGACGAGCCGCTCTCGAATCTCGACGCGGAGCTGCGGGTGCAGATGCGGGTCGAGATCGCGCGGCTGCATTCCGAGCTGGGCGTGACGATGATCTACGTCACCCACGACCAGATCGAGGCGATGACGCTGGCCGACCGGATCGTGGTGCTGCGCGCCGGGCGGATCGAGCAGATCGGGGCGCCGCTGGATCTCTACGACGATCCCGCGAACCGTTTCGTGGCGGGGTTCGTCGGCTCGCCGCGCATGAACTTCATGGCGGCCGATGTGGTCGGGCGATCCGGGGACGCGCTGACGCTGGCGCTGGTCAACCAGGGCGGCGCGCGCCTGACGCTGCCCGCGCCGGAGGGCGCGGTGGCGGTCGGGGACCGGGTGGAGGTCGGCGTGCGCCCCGAGCATTTCCTGCCCGCCGGCGCCGGGGATTGCGACCTGACGCTCGGCGTGGACGTGACCGAGCATCTGGGCTCGACGAGCTACGTCTACGCCAACACCGCGGGCGGCGAGCAGCTGATCGTCGAGCGGGACGATCCGCGCTCCGACGCCGGGGCGGCGCGGGTGACGGTTTCGATCCCGGCCGGGCGGGCGTATCTGTTCGACGCCGGGGGCGCCCGGCTGAAGTGAGCCCATCGTTTCCAATCCGATCGAGGACAGACAATGCGTGACGTCACCGCCTTCAACCATGACTGGACGTTCCACGAGGGGTTCGACGACGGCCTCGCGCGCGCGCCGCGCCCGGGGGCGGCGGTCACGCTGCCGCACACGGCCGTGGAGCTGCCGTTCGGGTATTTCGACGAGGCGGTCTATCAGCGGGCGTTCACCTATCAGAAGATGCTCGACTGGCGCGACGAGTTCGCCGGACGCGAGGTGTCGCTGGTCTTCGACGGGGCGATGGCGGACGCGGTCGTCTGGCTGAACGGCGAGCGGATCGCTTCGCACACCGACGGCTACACGCCGTTCGAGGCGCGGCTGACGGACGGACTGCGCGAGGGCGCGAATCTGATCGCGGTGCGGATCGACGGGAGCGAGAACCCGGAGATCCCGCCGTTCGGCGACCGGATCGACTATCTGACCTATGCGGGGATCTATCGCGACGTCTGGCTGCGGGTGACGGACAGGGTGTCGATCGACCGGGTGAAGATCGAGACGCCGGACGCGCTGGCGGAGCGCAAGAGCGTGACGGCGCGCGTGGAGATCCGGAACCCGGACGCGGCCGCGGGCGGCACGGTCACGGCGCGGATCGTCGACGCGGCGGGCGCGGAGCTGGCGCGGGTCGCGGCGGAGGTGACGGGCGGCGACGTGACGCTGCGCATGGAGGGGCTCGAGGGCGTCGCGCTCTGGGAATTGGACGATCCCGCGCTCTACGGGCTCGAGGTCGCGCTGGAGACCCCGGGCGGGTCGGACGCGCTGACGACGCGGTTCGGGTTCCGCACGGCGGAGTTCGCGGCGGACGGGTTCCGGCTGAACGGACGGCCTTTGAAGATCCGGGGGCTCAACCGGCATCAGGCCTGGCCGTACGCGGGCTACGCGATGGGGCGGCGGGCGCAGGAGCGCGACGCCGAGATCCTGAAGCGCGATCTGAGATGCAACCTCGTGCGGTGCTCGCATTATCCGCAATCGCCCTGGTTTCTCGACCATTGCGACCGGATCGGGCTGATGGTCTTCGAGGAGATCCCCGGCTGGCAGCATGTGGGCGGCGAGGATTGGCGGGCGCGGTCGGTGGAGAACGTGCGCGCGATGATCCGGCGGGACTGGAACCATCCGTCGATCGTGATCTGGGGGGTGCGGATCAACGAGAGCGCGGATCATCACGATTTCTACGCGGAGACCAACCGCGTGGCGCGGGAGCTGGACCCGACGCGGCAGACCGGCGGGGTGCGCTGCATCGTCGAGAGCGAGATGCTCGAGGACGTCTACACGATGAACGATTTCGTGCTGGGATCGGAGGAGCTGCCCGGGGCGAACCGGGGGCGGATCGCGCTCCGGCCCCAGACGGAGGTGACGGGGCTGAAGCGGGCGGTGCCGTATCTCGTCACCGAGTTCAACGGCCACATGCATCCGACCAAGCGGACCGACCAGGAGCAGCGCCAGGCCGAGCACGTCACGCGGTATCTCCAGATCCTGAACGCGGCCTACGGCGATCCGGCGATCTCGGGCTGCGTCGGGTGGTGCTTCGCGGACTACAACACGCACAGCGATTTCGGGTCGGGCGACCGGATCTGCCACCACGGCGTGCTCGACATGTTCCGCGAGCCGAAATTCGCGGGGCACGTCTACGCGAGCCAGGGCGATCCGGGCGACGGCGTGGTGATGGAGCCGGTGACGCGCTGGGCGCGGGGCGAGCGCAACATCGGAGGCGCGCTGCCGCTGATCGTGCTGACGAACTGCGACGAGGTCGAGTTCCGCTACGGCGACGTTCGCAAGCGGGTCGGGCCGGACCGGGAGACGTACCCGCATCTGCCGCACGCGCCGGTGGTGTTCGACCAGCGGCATTTCGCGGACGCGGAACTCGGGCTCTGGGGGATGAGCTGGCACGACCTGGAGCTGGTCGGGTTCATCGGGGGCGAGCCCGTCGCGGAGCGGCGGATGGTGGCGGACCCGGTCCCGGCGCGGCTGGAGGTCGCGGCGGACGCGGCTGAGCTGCGGGCCTCCGAGAAGGACGCGGTGCGGGTGATCGTCCGGGCGCTGGACCAGGCGGGGAATCCGCTGGCGTTCCTGGCCGATCCGGTGCGGATCGCGGTGTCGGGGCCGGTGCGTCTGATCGGGCCGGCCGACGTGTCGCTGTCGGGCGGGATCGCGGGGTTCTGGGTGGAGTCGACGGGCGCGGAGGGCGCGGCCTCGGTCGAGGTGACGTCCGCGCGGTTCGCGCCTGTCACGGTGGCGTTCGACGTTCGAGGCTGAGGGGCGTCAGCCCGTCCGGGCGCGCGAGAGGTCGTGCATCCGGGCGAGGCCCTGCATGTAGCCGATGGCGTGGGCGCGGCCGCGGTGGTTCCAGTCGCTGTCGCCGTCCATTTTCGGGACGTGATCGTCGAGCAGGAAGCCGTCGAAGCCGGCGTCGAGCAGGCGGGTCAGCATCTCGGCCGGGTCGTAGTTGCCCTCGCCGATGAAGCATTCGGTGAAATCCGGCACCGTGCCCTTCACGTCGCGGAAATGGCCGTAGAAGATCCGGCCCTTCGGTCCGAAGAACGAGATCATGCGGCGCACGTCCTCGGCGCCGCCGGGCATCTCGGAGCAGCAGCCGAGGCAGAGGTTGAGGCCCCAGGCGGGGCTGCCGTCCGCGATCTCCCAGGCCTTCTCGAAGCCCTCGGGGCGGTAGAACAGACGCGCGACGCCGCCGAGCGACGGGACGGGCGGGTCGTCGGGATGGAGCGCCAGTTTCAGGCCCTCCTCCTCGGCGACGGGCAGGACCGCCTTGATGAAATAGGCGTAGTTGTCCCACATCTCGTCTTCGGTGACCGGGGCCTCGTCCGGGCCGCGCAGGGGCATGGCGGAGCGGTGGCCGAGCGAGGTGGGGAGGTAGTTCGCGCAGGGCGTCGAGATCGGGGGCGGCGTCGACCGCGGCCATGTCGAATTTCGTGCATGCGGCGCCGCCCCGGCCGGGGGCCGCGCGGTCGGTGCGCCAGACGGAGTTGGGCATGAAGTGATAGCCGAGGATCGGCACGCCGGCGCGGGCCACGGCGCGGATCACCGCCCGGTAGTTCTCGATCTGGGCGTCCCGGCCGGGCAGGCCGAGCATCGCCTTGTCGTAGAAATGCACCGGCACGTTCTCGATGGCGTCGAAGGGCAGGCCGGCGGCGCGCGTCTTCTCGACCAGCGCGCGGACGTCCGCCTCCTCCCAGCGCTCCTCGCCGGGCAGTTTGGGCGTGTTCATCTGGATGCCGTCCGCGCCGATCTGGAGCGCGAAGCGCAGCTTCTCGTCGGTCAGCTCGTTGAACTGGCCGACCGCGATCCTCAGTGGCATGCGGGTCGTTCCTCCCGTGGTCAGGCCGGAACCATGGAGGCGTCGAACTCCGCGACCAGCGCGGCCCGTTCCTCCTCGGTCAGGGCGGAGAGCGGCGGTCGGACGCGCAGGAAACCCGGGTCGCCCGAGACATGCGCGGTCAGGGCCTTGATCGCGGGAATGATCGGACGGGTCGACGATCCGGTCGACGAGGTCGATCACTCTGCGGCCGTCCGACCCGCCGTGGACGATGTCGCGGAGCGGGCCGGGCAGGAAATTCGACACGCCGCAGATCGAGCCCCCCGCGCCGTTCGCCATCGCGCGGGGAAGCTGGCGTTCGTCGCCGACGAGGATCTGGAGATCGCCGTGCGCGGCGAGGAAGCTCCGGGTGGTGTCCGGGTCGCCGGAACTGTCCTTGACGCCGGTGACGGCGCCGGGCCGGGCCGCGCGCAGCCGCGAGACCAGGTCGACCGGGATCGGCACGGCGGTCTGGCCGGGGATGTGGTAGAGGATGACGTTGCGCAGCGGCGCGCCGACGCGGTCGAAGACGGCGGCGTACCAGGCGAAGAGTCCGTCCGCGTCGATGCCCTTGAGAAAGAAGGGCGGGGCCAGAAGCAGGCCCGAGGCTCCGTCCTCGTAGGCGGCGCGCGCGGCTTCCGCCGCCGAGGCGATGCCGCAGCTCATCACGCCGGCGTAGATCGGCACGCCCTCCGGCAGGGCGGCGGCGACGGCGCGCATCGCGTCCCGGCGTTCGGCAACGGAGAGGCCGAAGCCTTCGCCGGTGGTGCCGAAGAGGGTGACGCCGTCGCAGCCGCCGTCGATGACGGAGCGCGCGTGGCGGGCCATCCGGGGCAGGTCGATCCCGCCCGCCGCGTCGAACGGCGTCACGAGGGCCGCATGCAGCCCGAATTTCGATGCGTTCGCCAAGCGGCGGCCTCCCTTCGGTTTTTGCGTCAAGGTAGAATGCGGAAGGCGGCGCGTGTCAATCTCGGCGCGCGGGGCCGTCACGGGTCAGATTGACATCGCGGGCGCCCGTGTGGACACTCCCGGCTCAATCGCGCCCATACCGCGCGGAACCTTATCGTGGCGTTGAACCACGGATTTCCGGGGAGGAGACCTGAATGACCATGAGATTCACCCGACGCGCGGTCGCCGCGCTGACCTTGGCCGCGCTGTCCGTGCCGAGCCTTCGCGCAGGACGCGGTGACGCTGCGGATGTCGACGCCCGCCTCGGAGACAGACCAGAGGTCGGTGGCGCTCGCCGAGGTGTTCGCGCCGGCCGTGGCGGAGTTCGCGACCTACGAGCCGCATTACAACGGGTCGCTGATCGCGCAGGGCTCGGAGCTCGAGGCCATCGCCTCGGGCGATCTGGAGATGTCGATCGCGTCGGCGCAGGAGCTCGCGCAGTTCTTTCCGGAGTTCTCGATCTTCGCGACCGGCTACGTCCACCAGGACGCGGAGCACCAGGTCCGCGTGTTCAACGACGAGTTGATGGACCCGTTCAAGGCGAAGGTCGAGGACGAGCTGGGCGTCAAGCTGCTGTCGGTGATGTATCTGGGACGGCGGCACGTCAACCTGCGCCAGTCCAAGGACGAGCTGACGGTCATGACGCCGGCGGACCTCGCGGGCGTCAATCTGCGGATGCCGGGAACCGACGCGTGGCAGTTCCTCGGGAAGGCGCTCGGCGCCAATCCGACGCCGATGGCGTTCACGGAGATCTACACCGCGCTCCAGACCGGATCGGTGGACGGCCAGGACAACCCGCTGCCGACCGTCGTCGACGCGAAGTTCTACGAGGTGACCAAGCAGATCGCGCTCACCTCGCACCTTGTCGACCTGAACTACATCGCGTTCTCCAAGGCGGTGTGGGACGGGTTGACGCCGGAACAGCAGGAGGCGGTGCAGGCCGCCGCCGACGCGGCGGCCGACAGCGCCCGGGAGAAACAGCTCCAGCTCGAGGACGAGCTCGTCTCGTTCCTGGAGGAGCAGGGCATGGAGCTCTACGAGCCCGATCTCGCCGCGTTCCGCGAGCACGTCCAGGCGCAGTATGTCGGCTCGGAGTTCGCGGAGTCCTGGCCGGACGGCGTGCTCGAGCGGATCAACGCGCTCGGCAACTGAGCGTCGGACCCCGAGGGGCGGGACCGGTGGCGTGGCCCCGGACCCGCCTCCGGAGATCGCCGCGATGAGCAGGCTCGCCTCCGGTCTCGCCCGTTTCGCGGAGGCCGTCGCCGCCGCGATGATGGCGGCGATGTTCCTGACCTTCATCCTGCAGATCGCGGTGCGGTACACCGCGCGCTCGAATGGCTGCCGGAAATGATCCCGGTCCTCGATCCGTCGCTTTACGGATGGACGCTCGAGTTCTGCCTGCTGCTCTGGGTCTGGCTGGTGTTCTGGGGCAACGCCTTCGTGGTGCGGCCGCGCGACCATGTGGCGTTCGACATTCTTCTGAACCGGGCGCGGGCGCCGGTGCGGCGGTGGTTCGTGATCGTGTCGAGCGTCGCGATCAGCGTCGCGCTGATCCTCGCTGTCGGGCCCACCTGGGAGAAGTTTCACATCCTGCGTCTGAAAAAGACGGCGACGCTCGACGCCGTTTTCGGAGACGGCGTGCGGATGCGGGGGATCTATTCGATCTTCATCGTGTTCCTCGTGGCGGTGTCGCTGCGCTACGCCCGGACCGCGTACCGCGCCATCCGACACGACGTCGACGGGCCCGACATGCCCGACGCCGGGCCGGCGCGCGAATGACCTTCGAGTTCCTGCTGTGCGTCGGGGTGCTGTTCGCGCTGGCGGGGATCGGGGCGCCGATCGCCTACGCGATCCTCGTGGCGGTGCTGGTCTATCTCTTCGCGAGCGGGCAGGGGCTCGGGGTGGCGGGCAAGGTCCTGATGGACGGGCTCTACCAGAGCTTCATCCTTCTGGCCGTGCCGCTTTTCATCGTCGCGGCGAACATCATGAACGCGGGGACGATCAGCGACCGGCTTCTGGCGTTCTGCGTGGCGCTGGTCGGGCGGTTCAGGGGCGGGCTGGGGCATGTGAACGTCGTGGCCTCGCTGATCTTCTCGGGCATGTCCGGCTCCGCCGTGGCCGACGCGGCGGGGATCGGCAAGATCATCATCGGGATGATGACGCGCAGCGGCCATTACACGCGCGGCTACGCCGCCGCGATCACCGCCGCGTCGGCCACGATCGGGCCGATCATCCCGCCGTCGATCCCGATGGTGCTCTACGCGCTCGTCTCGAACACCTCCATCGGCTACCTGTTTCTGGGCGGCATCGTGCCGGGGCTGTTGATGGGCGCGGTGCTCATGGGGATGAACTGGCATCTGTCGAGACGGCGCGGTTTCGCCTTCGAGGAGCCGGTGCCGCTGAGCGAGCTGCCGCGCCGCACGGCGCGCGCGTTTCCGGCGCTGCTGATGCCCGCGATCCTGCTCTACGGCATCTACGGCGGCGTCACGACCCCGACCGAGGCGGCGGCGGTCGCGGCGTTCTACGCGCTGGTGCTGGCGGGCGTATTCTATCGCGCGCTGAGCCTGCGGGCGCTCTATCACATCCTCGTCGAGAGCGCGCGGGCCTCCGCCGCCATCGGCCTGGTGATCGGCGGCGCGCTCATCCTCAACTACGTCGTCGCGTCGGAGAACATTCCCGGCGTTCTCGCGACGCATCTCGTCGGGCTCGACGTCGATCCGCTGGCGTTCCTGCTGGGCGTGAGCCTGCTCTTCCTGATCCTCGGCTGCGTTCTCGACGCGACGACGATCATCCTGGTGATCATTCCGCTGTTCATTCCGGCCTGTCGGGAACTGGGTGTCGATCTGGTGCATTTCGGCGTGGTCTCGGTGGTCAACTGCATGATCGGTCTGATCACGCCGCCCTACGGCATCCTGCTCTTCGTGATCACGGCGGTGACGCGGATCCCGCTCGGTGAGATCATCGGCGAGGTCTGGCCGTTTCTGGGCGCGCTCCTGCTGGCGCTGCTCTGCATGATCCTGTGGCCGGGGCTGATCCTGACGCTGCCGCGCATGTTCGGCTACGCCGGCTGACGATCCCAGGGGCGCGCTCGGCGCGACCGCGCGGGGTTCCGGAGGTGATGTGATTTCGCATCACGTCGCGCGCCCGGGAGGGGCCGCGGTCTGCGATGCGCGTGGGCCGTCCGTTTCCCAAGACAGACGATTGGCGCTCCGCAAGGGGTCTGCGCATCGACTTGAATCGTTCCTTCACCTTCCGCTTGACCGATAAGCTGCGTGATCGCAGCATCGATGCATGAACGAATCACTTCATCTGACCCGGAGCGTCAGGCACGCGTCGTCCGACAGGGGACTGGAGGCCGACATCCTCGCGGGGATTCTCGCGGCCTCGAACGACGCGTGCTGGTGCATGGACTTCGGAGTTCCGGTCGATCTGTCGGCGCCCGCGAACGAGATCGTCCGCCAGGTTTTCGAGAACGATCCGTTCTGGAAACTGGCCAACCCGGCCATGGCGCGGCTCTACCTGCTGGAACCCGCGGCGGATTTCGCGTCGCGGCCGACGTCCGAGATCTTCCCGCGAAACGCCCAGAACGAGGAGTTCGTCCGCCAGCTCATCGGCAACGGCTTCGAGATGGACGCCGCGCCCGCGCTGGACCTGCGCTACGACGGGGTCGAGATCTACGTCGAGAACGACGTGCGGGCCCACATCGCGGACGGATTCCTGCTGCGGATGTTCGGGATCGTGCGGGACGTCGGCAAGCATCTGCGGCGGGAGGCGATGATCCGGGCCGATCTGAACGAGGCGCTCGACATCCTGACGGCGCTTCCCGAGGCCGTCGTCGCTTTCGACGGGAACGGCGTGGTCATTGCGGCGAACCCGGCGGCGATCCGGCTTCTGGACGTCCGGCCGGACGACCTGATCGGTCGGACCGCGACCGAGATCCTGAGAACCGACGCCGCGCGGTCCCGCCTGAGCCGGGCGCTCGCCGAGGAGGTGCCGGCCCGCCTCGAGGAGGGGGACCTCATGTGGTCGGTTGCGCCCCGCGCCAACGGCGGCGCGGCGGCCACCGTCAGTCCGGTCCGTCCGGGAGAGCGGCCTTGAGCGCGCTCTGGCCGGAGCATCCGATCTTCGGGGCCTCGGACGAGGCGGACGCGGCGCGGCGTCTCGACCAGTTCGGCGACGGACTGATCGCGCTCGATCCCGACGGAACCGTCCTGTCGGCGAATGGCGAGGCCCAGAGCGTCCTGGGACGCGGAGCCGCGGATCTGATCGGCCGCAAGCTGCACGAGATCGGGACGTCGGCGGAAGGATGGAGCGATCTGCTGAGACGCATGGCCGAGAGGCGACGCGCCGACGTGCCGCTGCGCGGGCAGGGCGGCCGGCCGATCGTCGCCACGCTTCGCAGATCGCCGCAATCCGGGACGATCCAGTGGATCACGCTGCGCGACGTCGAAGCCTTCGAGTTCCGCCGGGACAAGTGCTTCGGCGCCTCCGGTCCGGCCGAGACCGGCTTTCTCGCCAGCGGACGCACGCGGCCGGATTTCGACGCCCAGCGGCGGCTCTGCCCGGAGCTCCACCGGCTCCTGTCGCGCGGCGAGCGCGCGATCCGCATGGACGCGCGGGTCCTGATCACCGGGGAATCGGGCGTCGGAAAGTCCGAGATCGCGCGTTTCCTTCACCGGACGGTCGCGGACGCGCGCGATCCCTTCGTCGTCGTCGACTGCGCGGCGGCGTCGGGCGCCCGGTTCGAGGACATGCTGTTCGGGTCCGACGCGTCCGGCTCGGGCGACGCCCGGGGCCTGATCGGCCAGGCGGCGGGCGGCACGCTGTTTCTCGACGAGGTGGGCGAGATCCCGCTTCCGGCGCAGGCCAGGCTGCTCGGCCTCCTCGAGGACGAGCGGCTCGGCCGCGCGGGCGGTCGGCCCGGCGACGTGGGAAACCTCCGGGTGATCGCCGCGACCAACAGCGATCCGCGCCAGCTGGTCCGGGAAGGACGGTTCCGTTCCGATCTCTATTTCCGCATCGCCGTCGTGACCCTGCGCGTGCCGCCGCTGCGCGAGCTTCAGCCGCTGATCGATCACCTGACCGACCGGTTCGTGCAGACCATAAACCGTCGCCGGCAGGTGCCGGTCATCGTGCCGCAGCGCCTGCGCGAGATCCTCGCGGATTACAGTTTTCCGGGGAACATCCGCGAGCTTCTCAACATCGTCCAGCGCGTCGCCGTCTTCACGGAGGATACCGGGGATTTCTCGGAGCTCCTGGACGAGCTGATCGCGCCGATGGACGTGCCCGGAGCCGGAACGCGCCCGGATCTCGACGCCGGCGCGACGCTCGATCTCAGAACGGAGGTGCGCAGGTTCGAACGGGCCCTGATCGACAAGGCCATACGCGTCCACGGATCGAAGCGGAAAGCCGCGAAGGCGCTCGGCGTGGATATCGGGACGATCGTCCGCAAGACCGTCGAGGCCGCGAACGGCGGTCCCGACGAGAGAAAACTTCAACCGGGAGACTGAAGAATGACACTTTCCACACGCATCGTCGCCGGAGTCGGCGCATCCGCGATAGCGCTCGCCGCCGCGGCGCCGGCGTTCGCCGCCGGCGAACTCAACATCCTGACCTGGGAAGGCTATGCCGATCCCAGCTTCATCACGCAGTTCGAGGAGGAATCGGGCTGCAAGGTCTCGGCGACCTATGTCGGCTCGAACGACGATTTCGCCCCGAAACTCGCCGCGGGCGGCGGCGTCTTCGATCTCGTCTCGCCGTCGAGCGATTCCGTCGCGCCGCTGATCGCGGCGGGTTTCGTCGATCCGATCGACACCGGCCGGATCGACCGCTGGGACGAGCTCTACCAGAAGTTCCGCGATCTCGACGGCATCAACGCCGATGGCGAGGTGTTCGGCGTTCCCTACGCCTGGGGCGCCATCGCCTTCATGTACCGCCCCGACCAGTTCGCGGAGCCGCCGACCTCTCTGGCCGACCTGTGGGATCCGGCTCTGGAGGGTCGCGTGTCGCTCTGGGACGACAAGAGCGCGATCTACGTCGCCGCCCGCCTGAACGGCGACGACGACATCTACAACCTGACCGACGAGCAGATCGCCGCCGCGCAGGAGAAGCTGCTCGAGCAGCGCCCGCTGGTCCGCAAGTACTGGTCGACGGCCGGGGAGCTCGTGGATCTCTACAAATCGGGCGAGGTGTGGATCTCGAACACCTGGGCGGGCTACCAGTCCTCGCTCCTGGCGGACGAGGGGATCGAGGTCGTCGAGTTCATTCCGGAGGAGAACTCCGAGGGCTGGGTCGACAGCTGGATGCTCGTCGCGAACAGCCCGAACGAGGAATGCGCCTACAAGTTCCTGAACATGGCGGTCAGCGAACTGGGCCAGTGCGGGGTCGCGAACGTCAACGGATATTCCGCGACGAACCCGGTCGCGGCCCGCAACTGCATGACGCCGGAGCAGTTCGACGCCCTGCACCAGGACGATCCCGATTACCTCGACAGCCTGATGCTGTGGCAGAATCTCGGGCCGCGCCTGCAGGCCTACACCAACGCGTGGAACGCCGTGAAGGCGCAGTGAACCGAACCGTCCGGGTCCATCGCGGACCCGGACCCGGCCCGGAGGCCCTCGACATGACCGAGATCATCCGCGTTGACGGCCTCTCGAAACGGTTCGGCCCGGTCATGGGCGTCGACGACGTGACGCTCAGCATCGCGGAGGGCGAGTTCGTCACCCTTCTCGGCCCGTCGGGATGCGGGAAATCGACCCTCCTGCGCATGATCGGCGGGTTCGAGGAGCCGAGCGCGGGCCGCATCCGACTTGCCGGACAGGACGTGACCCGGACGCCGCCCCACAAGCGGGCGGTGAACATGGTGTTCCAGGACTACGCTCTTTTTCCGCACATGTCCGTCGAGCGGAATGTCGGATACGGCCTGAAGGTCGCCGGCGTGCCGCGAGGCGAGACGCGCTCGCGCGCGCTCGAGGCGCTCGAGCTCGTCGGTCTCGCGGAGAAGGCGGGGTCGATGCCGTCGGAACTCTCGGGCGGGCAGCGCCAACGCGTCGCGCTGGCCCGGGCGATCGTGCGGCGCCCGAAGGTGCTGCTGCTGGACGAGCCGCTCTCGGCGCTCGACGCCAATCTGCGCGCGGCGATGCAGGTCGAGCTTCGCCACCTCCACCGGAAGGTCGGGCTGACGTTCATCATGGTGACCCACGACCAGGACGAGGCGCTGGCGATGGCCGACCGCATCGTCGTGATGCGCGAGGGCCGCGTCGTCCAGTCCGGAACTCCCGCGGAGCTCTACGACTTCCCCGCGACGGCCTATGTCGCGGACTTCGTCGGCACGACGAACATGTTCGAACTCGCCGGTCGCCGGCGGCGCGGTCGTCTGCCACGGACAGACGCTGCGGGTGACCGAGGCGGTCGCGGGGTCCGGGCGGACCCTGTTCGGGTTCAGGCCGGAGCGGGCGCGCATCCTTCCGGCCGACCGCGAGCCCGGACCGAACGTGCTGGCCGGAATCGTGGACGAGGTGCTCTATCACGGAAGCGCGGCGCGGATCGTCGTCGGTCTCGGGCCCGGGCGGATCCTCGTCGATTGCCAGACCTGGGCGTCGGAAGGGCGCTCCGCCCTGCCGAGCCCCGGCGACGCCGTGCGTGTCGAAGTGGCGCCGGACACGATCATGGGATTCCAGGGCGAGGCCGCGCGATGAGGCCGGTCCGCCATCCGGGCAAGGTCGCGGTGCTGTCGGCGCCGCTGATCTGGACGATCGTCTTCATGTTCGTCCCCTACACGATCCTGCTCGTCTACTCGTTCTGGGAGGCGCAGTATCCGACCTTCGCGCCGGCCTTCCAGTTCGGGAACTACCTGCAGCTGGTCCAGGACCCGCAATACGCCCGCGTGCTTCTCAGAACCCTGAAGATCGCGGGGCTGGTCTCGCTCTTCGCGCTGCTGCTCGCCTATCCCTACGCCTATTTTCTCGTCTTCAAGGTGCGCCGCCCGGGCGTGCGGCTCGCCCTCTACATGGCGGTGGTGGCGCCGCTCTGGGTCAGCTACCTGCTCCGGGCCTACACCTGGAAGACGATCCTCGGCACCGAGGGCGTGCTCAATTCCTTCCTCGTCTATACCGGGATCCTGAGCGAGCCGTCGCCGGTGTTCCTCTACAATCAGGCCGCGATGGTCCTGACGCTGACCTACGTGTTCATCCCGTTCATGGTCATGCCGATCTACGCCGCGCTCGAGAAGATCCCCGCGTCGCTGATCGAGGCGTCGGCCGATCTCGGCGAGAACAGGCTGGCGACCTTCGCGAAGGTGACGCTTCCGCTCTCGATGACCGGCGTCGTCGCGGGCTTCACGATGACCTTCTGCCTCGCGTTCGGCGACTTCATCGCGCCGTTCCTCGTCGGCGGTCCCGACGGGCTGATGATCGCCAACGTCATCGCCTCGCAGTTCGGCGCCTCGCTCAACTGGCCGCTGGGCTCGGCGCTCGCGATGGTCATGCTGGTGATCGTGCTCGGCATCGTGTCGGCGGCGGACCGGTTCGAGCGTCTGGGCAGGGGGCGGCTGGCGTGAGCGTCTCGGACCCTTCGGCGACCCGGGCGCGGGCGCTCGACGCGGACGGTCCGGACCTCCGGCGCGCCCTGAAGCTCGCCGAGAAACTCGCCTGGCTCGCGGGTATCGGCGCGATCCTCGCGTTTCTCTATCTGCCGATCGCGGTCCTCGTTGCCTACAGCTTCAACGACTCGCGGTCGCTCAGCTGGCCGATGTCCGGGTTCACGCTCGACTGGTACCGCAGGCTCGCCGGAAACGAGCAGCTGATCGAGGCGGTCTGGAACTCCCTCTACGTGGCCACTTCGGCGACGGCCCTGACGCTCGCGATCGGAGTGCCCGCGGCGATCGCGCTCGACGGGATCGACTTCCCGGGAAAGGGGCTGTTCCGCAAGCTGGTGCTGTTGCCCATCGCCCTGCCGGGCATCATCACCGGCATCTCGATGCTGACGATGTTCCGGCTGTTCGGCTTCAATCTCAGTCTCGAGACGGTCATCATCGGCCATGCGACCGCGCTTCTCGCCGTGGTGGTCACCCAGGTCTACGCGCGGCTCCAGCGCGTGCCGGCGAGCTATGCCGAGGCGTCGGCGGATCTGGGGGCGAACGGGCTGCAGACCTTCTTTTACGTCACCTTGCCGAACATCCGGTCGGCGGTGATCGGCGCGGCGCTTCTGAGCTTCACGCTCAGCTTCGACGAGATCCCCGTGACGTTTTTCCTGACCGGCCGCGACAACACGCTGCCGATGTACATCTGGTCGACCATGCGGCGCGGCATCACGCCCGAGATCAACGCGGTCGGCGCGCTGATCGTGGCGGCCTCGGCGGTCCTGATCGTCATCTCAGTCCTTCTGCTCCGAGACAGATCCAACGCCCGCTGACGGGCCAATTCCGGGAGGTTCCACGTGAACAAGCAATCCAGCATCAACTCAGACGTCCTGAAGGCCCTGCTCGTCGACGGCAGGTGGCAGGACGGGCCCGGGGGCACCTTCGACGTGCGCAATCCGCATAGCGGCGAGGTCCTGCACGCGGTGGGCGACGCCGGGGCGGACGGCGTCGCCCGGGCCGTGGCCTCGGCGCGCGCCGCGCAGCCCGGCTGGGCCGCGCTCAGCACGATCGAGCGGGCGCAGATCATGCGCCGCATCCACCAGATCTTCCTCGAGCGGGCCGAGCCGATCGCGCGGATGATCACCGCCGAGATCGGCAAGACGATCACCGACGCCCGGGAGGAGGTGTTCGAGTATTCGGCGCCGTCCTGGGCGAAGGCGGCGGAGGAGATCCTGCGGCACAGGGGCCTGAGCCTGCCGTCGACGCAGGAGCGCACCCGGAACAAGCGCCTGGTGATGACCCACCGGCCCCTCGGCGTCGTCGCGGCGATCACGCCTTACAACTTTCCCACCGACATCTCGTCGATCGCTCTGGCGCATATCGCCGCCGCCGGAAACACGGTGATCTGGAAGCCCAGCGAGTACGCCGCCGTCTCCTGCGCGATGATGGGCGACGTCTTCCGCGACGCCGGCCTGCCCGACGGCGTGATCAACATCGTGCAGGGCAGGGGCGACGTCGGGGCCGCGCTGGTGGAACACGCGGGCGTCGACGGCGTGTTCTTCACCGGATCGACCGCCACCGGACGGAAGATCGCGGAGAAATGCGCGCTGCGACCGCATCTGCTCGAACTCGGCGGCGACGGGCCGTTCATCATCCTCGCGGACGCCGATATCGACGCGGCGGTCGACGGGGCGATCAACGGATGCTTCTACTATTCCGGGCAGGTCTGCACCTCGGCCGAACGGCTCCTGGTGCATGAGGACTGCTATGACGAGTTCCTGGAGAAGTTCCGCGCCAAGGCGGCCGCGCTCAGGATCGGCGATCCGGCCTCGGAGGAGACCGAGATGGGGCCGCTCTGCAATCCCGACACGCTCGCGCGGGTGAGGCGCCATGTCGAGGACGCCCGCGCCAAGGGGGCGAGGATCGAGCAGTTCGGCAAGGAGGACGGGCTCTACTATCCCGCCACGATCCTGACCGACGTGACCACCGACATGGAGATCATGCGGGAGGAGACCTTCGGTCCCGTCGCGCCGATCTACAAGATCAGGAACGCCGAAGAGGCGATCGAGATCGCGCACATGTCGGGCCTCGGCCTGATCGCGTCGCTCTGGACGCGCGATCTCGCGACGGCCTGGCGGGTGGGCGAGGCCCTGCCGCACGGATCGGTCAACATCAACGAGACCTCGAACTACTGGGACCAGCTCGCGCCGTTCGGCGGAACCGGGCTTTCCGGCGTCGGCCGCGAGCTGAGCCAGTGGTTCCTCGACACGTTCACCGAGAAGAAGCTCCTCGTCTTCGATCTGGGCGGAGACCGCTACAACCGCCGCGCCGAAGGCGGCTGGTAGGCGGGAACGCCGCGACGGGCTTGGCGGGGGACGGATCGCCCCCCGCCCGCACGGCTCGGATCAGGTCGGCAAGTCGACGTCGATGGGCCGCGCAGGCGCGGCTCGACGGCGAGGATCTCGCCTTCCGACAGCGAAAGCTCGCCGGTCCAGTCGTGGCTCGCGCCCCGCGATCCCCATCCCAGTTCGAGGACCAGCAGCGTCTCCATCGCCGCCTCCCCGGCGCGGACGGGCGAGGGGGTCAGCTCCGGCGTGACGCGGTGGACGATCCGGCCGCAGCGGACGATGTCGACGCAGTCGATGAAGCTTCCGCCGACGGCCTCGAGGTCGAGCGTCGGGGCGGCGCCCGGCGCGACGACGCCGCCCTGCGGCACGCCGTCGAGCGCGATGAAGAGATGGGCGCAGTCGCCGGTCAGCGCGTTCGTGCGCCGGCCCCGCAGCGCGTCCCAGATCGCGTCGCGACCGTCGCCCGAGACGTAGGAAGCCGTGCGTCCGTGGCCGTAGGAGCCGGGATAGCCGCTGTGATGGTCGGTGTCGCCGAGAAAGCCGAAGACGTGCCCGAGGCCGAGCCCGGCGCGGACGGTCGAGCCTCCGTCACCCGGACCCATCGAATGCAGGAAGGGGCGGTCGCCCATCGAGGCCTCCGAGAGCCCGTGCATGGAGACGATCTCGGCCACCGGCGAGAGTTCGGGGTCGAACGCGTCCCAGTTCACCCCGCGCGTGCCCCGCCGATAGGCGAGATGATGCGGGAACGCCATCGCCCCGTCGCCGTGCGCCGCCTCCAGCGCGCGGCGCAGTTCGGCCGGGGACCGCGCCTTGACGATCCCGGCCGGATCGAGGGAGCGGAGGACGATGGTGTAGTCGCCGAATTCGCTGGAATGGATCTCGTAGCCCGGAAAGACCGTGAGGCCCTTTTCGCCCTCGAACGCGCGGAGCGTGTCGAAATGCGCGGGCCAGAGGCGTCCGAGTTTGGCGAAGCCCTCGACGTGATAGGCGACGATATGCGCGACGCGCGGATCGTCGAGCGGCATGTCGGGCCAGTCCGCGTGCCCGGTGACGGAGACGAAATCGAGCTGGCGCGCCGCGCGCCGAAGCGCCCGTTCAAGCGATCCGTGGCCGTAGGAGAGCGCGCAATGGCTGTGCAGATCGCCGTAGAGCGGACGCAGGCCCGACGCCGCGGCGAGGGGCGTCAGGCGCTCCGGAAGGCGGCGCTTCACCTTCGTCATCGCGGAAAGCCGCCCCCCCCCGGAGCCGGTGAATACAATGCGTATCCGTATGGTCGCACGCGCGGGCGATTCGCCGCAACCCGCTTCATCCGGCCCGGCGGGAGCCCGGCGCCGGCGCGACGCTCGCGCGGACCGTCTCCTCCACGCCGAGGAAGACCACGCGGGGCGGCGCGCCCGGATCCTCGAGGCGTCGGCGAAGGGTGTCGAGCAGCGCGGCGGCCGCGTCGGCGGCGGCGCTGCCGGCGATGCTGAGCGCGTCCTGGTGCTCGGACGGGACGTCGCGATGGCCGATGAGGCAGACGCTCAGATCCTCGGGAACCCGCAGGCCGAGACGCTCCATTCCCCGCCGCAGACCGGCGCCGTCGCACTGGCCGAGAAGGATCGCGCCGGTGAAGGGAAGGACGCCGCCGGACCCGTCGCGGACCTCGCGCAGCGTCCGCTCCAGCTCCTCCGTCACGCGGGCGTTGGCGTGGGTCATGCCGTCGAGAACGATCAGGCGGGCGTCCTCGCCGGCGATGCCGGAGGCCCGCGCGACCCGCCGGAACGCGCGGCGCGCGCTGAGCACCGGCTGCGCCTCGATATTCGCCGAGATCAGCGCGACGCGGCGGTGTCCGAGCCCCGCGAGCCGCGCGACGGCGAGGTCGAGCGCCTCCTCCCAATCGGTTCCGACCCGGTCGATGTCGATTCCGGAGATGGAATGCCCGTCCGCGACCAGCGCCCGCGTCCTCGACTTCAGCAGCGTCAGGAGACGCACCGGAACGGCCTCGAAGTTCGGTTGCAGGATCGCCGCGTCGAACCGGGGCGAGGATTCGAGGATCGCGAGCAGATGGTCGGTGTCGTGATAGGAGATCTGCACCACCTTGCCGCCCCGGGCCGCCATGTCCTCGACGAGCCGGTTCTGCACCATCACGCCGCGCTCGTTCATGCTGGCGTTCGACAGGATCAGCAGCGTCCGGGGCATGGACGAGGCCGCGACGCCTTCCCGGCGCTTCACCACGTAGCTTCCGCGGCCCACATGGCTGCTGACGAGGCCCTCGTCGCGCAGGGCCCCGAGCGCGGCCGTCACCGCCGCCTGGCTGACGCGGTGGTCGCGCATCAGCGCCCGGACGGTGGGAAGGCGCGCGCCGTCGGCGGATCGCCCGATCAGGTCGCGCAGCGCGTCGAGAACGGCGTCGGAGGACGGTCTGCGCATCCGGGCGCCCCTTATTGTATCCGTGCGGATACATATTGCACCCTCCGGCGCGCCGGGGGAAGACGCTTCGCGGGAAGGGAGACGTCCCGCCGCGGGGCGCGTCGCCTCTTCTCCGGGCTCCGCCATCGCCGTGCCGCGCGATCAGGCGCGGTCGCGCCTGTGAAAGTCTTGTGACGGAGCCGGATCGGGATTGTCCCGCTCCATATTTCTGTTATTCACGAAATCATGGAAGAACTGATTCCCTCCCGTCTCGCGACGCTCGGCCATCCCCGGCGGCTGGCGATCTTCAGGCTGCTCATGCGCCGCCATCCCGATCGCGTGCCCGCCGGAGAGCTGTCCGAGGCGCTCGGGCTGAAGGCGTCCACGCTGTCGGCCTACCTTTCCGCGCTGATGCGGGCCGGACTGGTGACCCAGGAGCGGGCGGGCACGTCGCTGCGCTACGCCATCGCGATGACGGAGGTCCGGCGCACCTTCGATTACCTGCTCCTCGACTGCTGCCGCGGTCGGCCGGAACTCTGCTCACCCGTCTCGCTGCCACGGATCACAGGAACAACGGCCATGTCGGACTCCAGGTACAAGGTGCTTTTCATCTGCACAGGCAACTCCGCGCGCTCGATCTTCGCCGAATCCATCCTCCGCGAGGAGGCCGGCGACCGCTTCGATGTCCACTCGGCCGGCACGAAACCCCGTTCGGAACTCAACCCGTTCGCGCTCGAAGTGCTTGAGCAGAAGGGTCACGACATTCTCCGTCCTGCGCTCGAAGAACGTCTCCGAGTTCCAGGGCGAAGGCGCGCCGAAGTTCGATTTCGTCTTCACGGTCTGCGACCAGGCCGCGAACGAGGATTGTCCGGCCTGGCCGGGTCAGCCCGTCAGCGCCCATTGGGGGATGCCCGATCCCGTGAAAGCGTATGGCACCCACGCGCAGAAGAGCCTCGCCTTCCATCAGGCCTACGGAGCGTTGCGGAATCGGATCAAAGCCTTCGCCGCGCTTCCGATCTCCTCGCTCGATCGCATCTCGCTGCAGAAGGCGGTGGACGAGATCGGTGGCGCCCGGCCCGAGGGCGACATCGGCGCCGCGCGAACCGGAGCGCCGGCGTGACCGTCTACGCGCTGAACGGGCTCGGCAGGATCGGCAAGCTGGCGTTGCGACCCCTGCTGGAACGCGGGGCCGAGATCGCCTGGATCAACGACGCGGCGGGCGATGCGGCGATGCACGCGCATCTCCTGGAATTCGACACGGTGCATGGACGCTGGAACGCGGCGTTCGCGGCGGATGAGGGCGGCGTCGCCATCGACGGAAGGCGGCTGCCCTTCATCGGCACGAGAGGATCTCTCGGCCCTGCCGCTCGACGGCGTGGACGTGGTCATCGACTGCACCGGCGTCTTCAAGTCCGAGGCCAGGCTCGCGCCCTATTTCGAGGCGGGAGTGAGGAAGGTGGTGGTCTCGGCGCCGGTCAGGGACGGAGGGGCGGCGAACGTCGTCTACGGCGTCAACGACGACGCCTACGATCCGGCCCGCCATCGTATCGTGACGGCGGCCTCCTGCACGACGAACTGCCTCGCCCCGGTGGTGAAGGTGATCCACGAGGCCATCGGCATCCGCCACGGGTCGATCACCACGATCCACGACGTGACGAACACGCAGACCATCGTGGACCGGCCGGCGAAGGACCTGCGCCGCGCGCGCTCCGCGCTGAACTCCCTGATCCCGACGACCACCGGCAGCGCCACGGCGATCACGCTGATCTATCCGGAACTGAAGGGCCGTCTGAACGGCCATGCCGTGCGGGTGCCGCTTCTGAACGCGTCGATCACCGACTGCGTGTTCGAGGTCGAGCGCGAGACCACGGCCGAGGAGGTGAACGGCCTTTTCAAGGCGGCCGCCGACGGCCCGCTGAACGGCATCCTCGGCTACGAGGAGCGTCCGCTGGTGTCGGCCGATTACGTCAACGACACGCGGTCCTCCATCGTCGATGCGCCTTCCACGATGGTCGTGAACGGCACGCAGGTGAAGATCTACGCCTGGTACGACAACGAGATGGGCTACGCGCACCGGCTCGTCGACGTCGCCCTGATGGTGGGCGCGTCGCTGTGAGCGAGCGTCCCGAGGGCCTTTCCGCCTACGTCGCCGTGACGGCCGCCTACTGGGCCTTCATGCTCACGGACGGCGCTCTGCGGATGCTGGTGCTGCTGCATTTCCACACGTTGGGCTTCACGCCGGTGCAGCTCGCCTGGCTGTTCGTGCTCTACGAGATCGCCGGGATGGTCACGAACCTCTCGGCGGGCTGGATCGCGGCGCGCTTCGGGCTGACCTCGACGCTCTACGCGGGCCTCGGCCTCCAGGTCGTGGCGCTGATCGCGCTGGCGCAGCTCGACCCGGGCTGGGCTGTCGGGCTGTCGGTCGCCTATGTCATGGTCGTGCAGGGCGCGTCGGGCGTGGCCAAGGATCTCGCCAAGATGTCGGCGAAATCGGCGGTCAAGATCCTCGCTCCCGCCGCGCGGGGCGGGCTGTTCCGCTGGGTCGCGGTGCTGACGGGATCGAAGAACGCGGTGAAGGGGCTCGGCTTCCTGCTCGGCGCGGCGCTTCTGGCCATTGCGGGTTTCGCCACCGCGGTTCTGGCGATGGCGGCTCTCCTCGCCGTCATCCTCGTCGCCGTCCTGATCGCCATGCCGCCGGGGCTGCCGAAGGGCCGGAAGGGCGCGAAATTCTCGGAAGTCTTCTCGAAGTCGGCGAACGTCAACCGGCTCTCGCTGGCGCGGGTGTTCCTGTTCGGCGCGCGGGACGTGTGGTTCGTCGTCGGCATCCCGGTCTACTTCTACGCCGTGCTGTCCGACGGCACGGCGGAGGGCGACCGCGCCGCCTTCTTCCTGATCGGCGCCTTCATGGCTCTGTGGATCATCCTCTATGGCGCCGTGCAGGCCGCGGCGCCGAGGCTCCTGCGCGCGGACACGACGCCGGAGCGGGATCTCGTCGGCAAGGCTTCCGGCTGGGCCTGGACGCTGGCCGCGATTCCGGCGGCGCTGACCGCGGCGGCGCTGGTCTCGGCCCAGCCGCAACCCTGGCTGACCGCCACGTTGGTGGCCGGTCTGCTCGCCTTCGGCGCGGTCTTCGCGGTGAACTCCGCGCTGCACTCCTACCTCATCCTCGCCTTCACCGATGCCGAGCGCGTGACGATGGATGTCGGCTTCTACTACATGGCGAACGCCGGCGGCCGCCTCCTCGGCACGGTGCTCTCGGGCCTCACCTACCAGGCGGGCGGGCTGGCGCTGATGCTCGGCACCGCGACGGCGATGGTCGCGCTCTCGGCGCTGGCGTCCGGCCGCCTCAGCCCCGAGCCCCCGCGGGTCGCACCGGCATGAGCGTTTTCGAGCGCTACCTGACCGTCTGGGTCGCCTTGGCGATGCTGGCCGGCATCGCCATCGGCGTCACGGCGCCCGTGCTGGTCGAGGCGGTCGCCGCCGCGGAGGTGGCGAGCGTCAACCTGGTGGTCGCGGTCCTGATCTGGGCGATGGTCTACCCGATGATGGTCGGCGTCGACCCGGGCAGCCTGCGGGATGTCGCGCGCCAGCCGAAGGGCCTCGCCATCACGCTCGCCGTCAACTGGCTGATCAAGCCATTCACCATGGCCGCGCTCGGCGTGCTCTTCTTCGAGGTCGTCTTCGCCGACCTGATCTCCCCCGAGGACGCGCGGCAATACGTCGCCGGGCTCATCCTGCTGGGCGCCGCGCCCTGCACCGCGATGGTCTTCGTCTGGTCGCAGCTCACGCGCGGCGACGAGAGCTATACGCTCCTGCAGGTCTCGGTGAACGACGTGGTGATGGTCTTCGCCTTCGCGCCCATCGTCGCGTTCCTGCTGGGCGTCACCGACATCGTGGTGCCGTGGGAGACGCTGGTCCTCTCCGTCGTCCTCTTCGTCGCGCTGCCGCTGGCGGCGGGTCTGTGGACGCGGCGGATGCTCGGCGGCGCGGACCGGATCGCGGCTTTCCGCGAGCGGGTCAAGCCGTGGGGCGTGGTCGGCCTGATCGCGACGGTGACGATCCTGTTCGGCCTTCAGGGAAAGGTGATCCTCGAGAGGCCGCAGGTCATCGCGCTGATCGCCGTGCCGATCCTGATCCAGTCCTACGGCATCTTCGCGCTCGCCTACGCCGCCGCCTGGGCCCTGCGCGTGCCGCACCGGATCGCCGCGCCCTGCGCGCTGATCGGCACGTCGAACTTCTTCGAGCTCGCCGTCGCCGTGGCCATCAGCCTTTTCGGCCTGAATTCCGGCGCGGCGCTCGCCACGGTGGTGGGCGTTCTGGTCGAGGTGCCGGTGATGCTCTCGCTCGTCGCGTTCGCCAACCGCACCCGCGCGCGCTTCGCGTGATCCCGGACCTGCCCCATATCGACCCGGCGCATCCGCGTCCCATCGATCCCGCCCCGTTCGCCGCTCCGGACGATCCGGGCCATCCGCCGCCCATCCCGATCCCGCATGGCCCGGTCCGGGAGCGCTCCTGTTCCCGGGCCGTCGGCGACTGGGTTTTCGACGCATCGAGATCGCCGCGCGATCGTCCTTCGAGTCCCGCGGGAATCCCCCCGACTGGCAAGAGCGCTGTCCGTTCGCACCGACCCGTGTAGGTGATAGGGTCGCGGGACACGCGACCCGAAAGGAGGGTTCCCGCAAAGAACGCACGAGAAAAATGGACAAGCTTTCGGTCATGCACGCTTTCCGCCGCATCGTCGAACGCGGCAGCTTCGCCCGGGCGGCGGAGGACCTCGGCGTGTCGCCGGCGCTGCTCAGTCGCGAGGTCAAGCTTCTGGAGGAAAGCCTGGGAGCCACGCTTCTGACACGCACTACGCGCTCCATGTCGCTGACCGATGCCGGGCGGCTCTATTACGACGAGGCGACGGGCATCCTCGATGCGGTGACCCTTGTGGAGACGCGCATCCGCGACGGCGCGGGGGCGGTGCGTGGCCACCTGAAGGTCAACGCCTCCAGTTCCTTCGGGCAGACGGTCATCGCGCCGATCCTGCCCGGTTTCCTCGATGCGCATCCCGATCTGCGCCTCACCCTCTCCTTGGACGACAGGGTCGTGGACATGGTCGAGGGCGGGTTCGACGTCTCGATCCGCATCCGGGCCGCGATGCCGGACTCGGCGCTGCTGGCCCGCAAGATCGGGACGATGCGGCAACGGATCTTCGCCGCGCCCGCCTATCTCGAAAGGGCCGGCATTCCGCAGGCGCCGGAGGATATACCGGGCCATCGGGTGATCGGGTTCCTGCTTGCGGACCATCTGTCCTCGTGGGCCGTTCATGGGCCATCCGGAACGACGATTATCGACCTCGACCCGCCGGTTCGCGTCGGCAACAGCCTCGTGCTGCGCGACCTCCTGATCGCCGGTCACGGCATCGGCACCTTGCCCGATTTCGTCTCGAACGGGCCCGAGGCGCGGGGCGAGCTTGTCCGCGTCCTGCCGGACTGGGAGCTTCCCGCACCCGAGATCTTCGCCGTGACGGCCTCGCGGCTCGGCATGGACGCGAAGGTCACGGCGTTCCTCGACCATCTGCGGGCGGCGCTCCGGGCCTGACATTCTTCAACCTCCGTCAAGAATGAAGTGACAGCCGGCCGGTTATTCCGGACCGGCAGATCCGCGATGCTTTCAGGCGAAGAAACCCAAGCCATGAGAGGATCACATGACCCGCGTTCTCGTTCCCTGCTATTTCAGCCACGGCCATGTCGACTTTCCGGCGAACACCGCCGAGCGGCGTGCGTGGATGCGTGGCATCCCCGAGAAAACGACTGCCGCGCATCAGCTTCACCTGCTGGAAGCGCCCGACGAGGCCCGCCTCGCGAGGCTACGAACGCAACGGCCAAGGCGACCGCCCGTTCGGGGTGACCGATGCCCGGTTCCGCCAGTTTTCCAGTCACTTTCAAGCGCCCTCGCCGGGTGAGGGCTTCAATCTCGTCAGACATGAGGCAGGCGGGTGACCGGGTAAGACCCGCCGTTGCCGGGTCCGCGATCGCCTGTCCCTTTCCCAAGCCCCCCAAAACGAGACACGCCATGTCACGCACCACCGATATCTTCCTTACGGCGCTCGCTCCAGCGGTCTGGGGCAGCACCTATCTCGTCACGACCGAGGCGCTGCCCTCGGGCTATCCGATCACGATGGCGGCGCTGCGCGCCTTGCCGGCGGGGCTGCTGCTGCTCGCCCTCACGCGCCGCCTGCCGCCCCGCGCCTGGCTCGGACGCACATTCCTGCTCGGCGGCCTCAACTTCGCGCTGTTCTGGGCCCTCCTGTT
Source organism: uncultured Alphaproteobacteria bacterium (assembly GCA_963798765.1). Taxonomy (GTDB): domain Bacteria; phylum Pseudomonadota; class Alphaproteobacteria; order Rhodobacterales; family Rhodobacteraceae; genus Amaricoccus. The sequence goes on from CAWCUP010000001.1 coordinate 99,449, forward strand.
CGTCGCCGCCTACCGGCTTCCCGGCGGGGTCGCGGCCACGCTCGGTTCGCTGCAGGCCATGATGGTGATCCTCATGGCGCGCGGCTGGCTCGGCACGCCGATACGGGCGGGCGCGGTCGCCGCCGCCGCGAGCGGCGTCTTGGGCGTGGCGCTCCTCCTCCTGGGCCCCGTGGCCGCGCTGGATCCCGCAGGTGTCGCGGCCGGCCTCGGCGGCGCGGGGTCGATGGCGGCCGGCACGGTTCTCAGCCGGAAATGGCAGCCGCCGGTGTCCGCGCTCAGCTTCACCGCGTGGCAGCTGACCGCGGGCGGCTTGATCCTGTCGCCCTTCGCGCTGATCATGGAACCCGCGCTCCCGCCACTCACCGCGATCAACATCGCGGGGCTGTCGTGGCTCGGCCTCGTCGGCGCGGCGGCGACCTATGCGCTGTGGTTCCGGGGCGTCGCCCGGATCGAGCCCGGCGCGGTCTCGATGCTCGGCATGATGAGCCCCGTGACCGCGGTGCTGCTGGGCTGGGTGGTGCTGGGGCAGTCGCTTTCGCCGGTGCAGGGCCTCGGCGCCGCCATCGTCCTGGGTTCCGTCTGGGCGGGACAACGGGCCAACCGCCCGTCACCCGGGATCGTCAAGCCGCCCCCGGTCAAGATCCGGGCGCGGGCCGCCTGAATGCCATTCAAGAAAGGACTTTTCGAATGACCGAGCTGACACTCACCCGAGACTTCGCGCGCAAGGCGCGGTTCGCCGGGCTGCTTTACCTCGTCATCATCGTGACCGGGCTGGGGGCCGAGCTGGGCCTGCGGGGGCCGCTGATCGACCTCGGCGACGCGGACGCCACCGCCGCCGCGATCCTGGCGGCACCCGGCCGGTTCCGCCTCGCCATCGCCGCCGATCTTCTGATGGCGCTCAGCGATGCGGGCCTCGCGATCGTGCTCTATCTGATCTTCCGCGCCGCGGCGCCGGGCCTCGCGCTGTCGGCGATGGTGTTCCGCCTGATCCAGACGGTGCTGATCGCCGCGAGCCTCATGGCCCTGCTGACCGCGTGGCTGGTGCTGACCCGCGCTGACGGGCTGGCCGACGCGCCCGCGCTCGCGCTGGTGTTCCTCGACCTGCATGGCCACGGATACGACCTCGGGCTCGTGTTCTTCGGCGTGAACGGCCTGATCATGGGCCTGCTCGTCTGGCGCTCGGGGCTCTTCGCGAAAGCCTTCGGCGCCGGGCTCGCGATCGCCGGGCTGGTCTATCTCGTCGGCGGCTTTCTGCGGTTCTTCGCGCCCGATCTGTCGCCGCTGTTCGTGCCGGCCTACGGGCTCACGATCGTCGCCGAGGCGGCCTTCTGCCTGCGCCTGCTTTTCCAGAAGGGCCCGCGCTGACGGGAATCCGCCGCCCGATCTGGTCAATTTGCGAGGAGCCGGGAGATATCCCATGTCGGAAAGAGGCTACACCGTCCGCCGCTCGGCGAAATGGCGTGCCGTGATGCCCCGCGCCGCGACCAGCGTCGCGCCGACCGCCAGGAACCAGGCGATGGCGCCAAGGCCGAAGACGGCTCCGGCCGTACCGCCGAGCGGCGGGAAGACGGTCAGCAGCCCGCCGAGCCCGGTAGCCAGCCCGATGACATTCACGAGGCGCGGCAGAAGGCCGGCCCTCAGCGCCGCGACGCTGACACCTGCAACCCAGGCGCCGCCCGCGATCTCGTTGCCGCCCCCAAGGCCCAGTTCCACGGCGTGAAGCAGCGACCACAGCTCCGCCGCCGGGGCTGTGTCCCTTCGCTTGGTGTAACTTCCATCGGTAGCGCGGGCTGAGCTGAGCCCCGCGAAGTCGCGCGGGCCGCTTGGCGGCCATGGATGTTCTCCGGCTAAGGTTTGGTTCGCACACCGACCTTTGACCAAGGAGACCGACCATGACCAAGGACAGACTATCGGAAACGGCCGCCCTGCGGGCGCTTTTGTCGGAGACGCCGGACGCGCACGTGCTGGCCGAGATGCCGGGCTTCGTCGCCGACCGTTTGATGGCGCTGGATGTGGATCAGCTCTGCGGGGCCGGAGCGCACGAGCGCAGCGCCGACCGCGTGAACCACCGCAACGGCTACCGTGCCCGGGCTTGGGAGACGCGCGCCGGGACAGTGGAGGTGAATATCCCGAAGCTGCGCAAAGGCGCGTATTTCCCGGAGTTCCTGGAACCACGCCGGGCGGCGGAGAAAGCCATGACGGCGGTCATTCAAGAGGCTTATGTCCAAGGGCTTTCAACGCGGTCGGTGGACGATCTGGTCAAGGCCATGGGCATGACCGGCGTGTCGAAAAGCCAGGTGTCGCGGCTTTGCGGTGAGATCGACGAGCGCGTCGGCGCCTTCCTGAACCGTCCGCTGGAAGGCGAATGGCCCTATCTCTGGCTTGACGCCACCTACATCAAGGTGCGCCGGTCCGGGCACATCGTCAGTGTCGCCGCCATAGTGGCCGTGGCGGTCAATCTTGACGGGCGCAGAGAGGTCCTGGGTATCGCCGTCCAACCCAGCGAGGCCGAGGTGTTCCGGGACGACTTTCTCCGCTCCCTTGCCGGTCGCGGTTTGCGCGGCACCCGCCTGATCATCGCCGACGACCACAAGGGTCTAAGGTTTGTTGGCTGCTGGATGCGTGCCATCCAGCGGCGATAAACCTGACAAGGAGGAAAGCGCGGGCGGAGTTCGATGCTATGGGGATTGTATCTCAAGTCATCGTCGGTGGACGGGCCGAACTACGAGTTTCATTGGAGCTAGAGCGTGTTGTTGGCTTTCCGATTCGGGATTCCGCTGAAAGTCGATCTGTGATTCCCTGTCCGCGTGGCAGATATGGGGGTTTCGGATGGGCAAACCACATCCTGTCGAGCTTCGGCAACGGGTCATCGCGTGTGTCGAAGAGGGTCATTCGCATCGATCGACCGCGGCGCGATTCCGGGTTTCGGTAAAATTCGTCAATGACATGGTGATCCTGAAGCGCGAGACGGGTGGGCTGCAGCCGCGGCGGCAGGGCAATGGCGGCGGGCATGGCAAGCTGGCCAACGTGCGGGACTGGATCGAGACGCGTATGGGGCAGAGCCCTGATTTGACGCTGAACGATCTGGTGGCCGAGCTGGCGGATCGCCACGGCCTCACCATTCACCGCGTCTCGGTCTGGCGATTTCTCCGCAGTCTCGGCCTGACACACAAAAAAAGACCTCCAGGCGACCGAACGGAAGCGGCCTGACATCCGTCAGGCGCGCCACATCTGGATCACTCGGCGACAGCCCTTCATGCGCAACCTGTTGCCGCGCATAGGTTTCATCGACGAAACCTCCCTGAAGACCAACATGGTCAAGACCACCGGCTGGGCGCCAAAAGGCGCGCGCCTGATCGATCACGCGCCCTTTGGCCGTTGGAACACCCAGACATTCATCGCCGCCCTGCGTCATGACAGGCTCGACGCGCCGTGGGTGATCGACGGGGCGATGAACGGCGAGATGTTCGACCGCTATGTCGAGACCCAATTGGCCCCGACCCTGCAACCCCGCGATGTGATCATTCTCGACAACCTGTCATCGCACAAAAGCCCAAAGGCAGCCGCAGCCTTGAAGGCCGTGGGCGCATGGTTTCTGTTCCTGCCGCCATACAGCCCTGACCTGAACCCGATCGAGATGGTCTTCGCCAAGCTCAAGGCCCTGATCCGAAGAGCCGCCGCTCGGACCTACGACGACCTCTGGCGAGCCGTCGGTCAGGACTGCGACCTCTTCACCGAGGACGAGTGCTACAACTTCTTCAAGGCCGCAGGATATGAAACCGATTGAGCGCAACACGCTCTAGCGGCGCATGTCCTTCGGTCTTTCCGGTTCGGTGTCGCGGATCGGGGTGCATTTCTGCCAGCGTGAGCCCGTCGCGGCGCAGGTTTTGACGGATCAGCCGCACTGATGGGTCCGACGCCTCGGGATCGCAGGGCCGGGTGTAACGGGTGGATCATGCGGCATCCTCCCATGGCGGCGCGCGGGACTGCGGAGTCTGGCCGCGGGTGAAGGTCTCGATGATGCGCATCGCGCCATCGCATTTGGGGCATGTCTGGCGCGGGTCTCGCGCATCGGGATCGGTGCGCCCGTCTTCACCGGTCGTCCGATCCGGCTCTGGCTCGGTATCGATCAGACGCCTGATCCGTTCGATCCTGTCGCGACGTATTCCGTTGGCGAGGAAGCCGGTGTGGCGGATGCGGTGGAAGCCGGAAGGCAGGACATGGATCAGGAACCGGCGGATGAACTCGGGCACGGGCAGGCGCATGACCTTCATCCCCCTCTCGTGGTTTGCTTGCAAACCACTGCCGGGCAGCGGATCCCCGCGCTTGATCCGGTAGTCTTTCCACCGGAAGGCCACGGTGCCGGCATCCGCGCTGACCAGGCGGTGGTTCGAGATCGCGACACGGTGGGTGTATCGGCTGAGATAGGCCAGCACCGCCTCCGGGCCGCCGAAGGGCGGCTTGGCGTAGACCACCCACTCGATCTTGCGCAGCGGGGCGAGCCAAGCCGCGAAGGTGTCGGCGTCCGCCAGACCGGCCAGGTCACCGAAGAAGGCCAGCTTGCCTGCCGCATGCAGCCGGACCAATCCTTCGAGGAACAGGCGCCGGAACAGCCTCGACAGGACCTTCACGGGCAGGAAAAACCCCGGGCGGCAGCCGATCCACCTGGCACCATCGGGCGACAGACCGCCGCCCGGCACGATGACATGGACGTGCGGGTGATGGGTCATGGCCGAGCCCCACGTGTGCAGGACCGATGTCATGCCGATCCGGGCGCCGAGATGCTTGGGATCGGCGGCAAGGGTCAGCAGGGTCTGGGCTGATGCCTTGAACAGCAGACCATAGACCGCCGCCTTGTTCTGGAACGCTATATCCGCGATCTGCGCCGGCAGGGTGAAGACCGCGTGGAAGTACTCGACCGGCAGCAGGTCCTCGATGCGCGCCTGCATCCAGTCCCGCGCCGCGAGGCCCTGGCACTTCGGGCAGTGCCTGTTGCGGCACGAGTTGTAGGCGACGTGCTGGTGGCCGCACTTGGCGCACGCCGACACGTGCCCGCCGAGGGCGGCGGTCCGGCAAGTCTCGATCGCGGACATCACCCTCAGCTGCGGCAGGTTCAGATGCCCGGCGTGCTCATGGCGCCAGGCGGGCCCGTGGGCGCGGAAGATATCCACGACCTCCAGTTTGGGTCGGGGCATGGGACCAGGATCAGCCGGAACCAGCTTCCCGTCGCACCAGCAGATCAAGCGGGCTGGTGACACTCTGGATCGTCTTGGTCGCCACCTTGGTATAGATCGTCGTGGTTTCCAGCTTGGCGTGGCCCAGCAGAACCTGGATCACCCGGATGTCGGTTCCGCCCTCCAGAAGATGGGTTGCGAAGCTGTGCCGCAACGTGTGTGGCGAGACCTTCTTCCTGATCTCGGCAAAGTCGCAGGCCGCCCCGAAGGCCCGGTTGAACTGCCGCGTCGAGATCGGATCGATCCGGTTGCGGCCGGGAAAGAGCCAGCCTGCGGGCCGGGCTTCCCGGCAATAGTCACGCAGCAGCGTGAGCAGGCTGGGCGACAGCATCACGTGCCGATCCTTTCGGCCTTTTCCCTGATCGACGCGGATCAGCATCCGGTCGCTGTCGATGTCGGGCACGCGCAGATGGGTCACTTCGCTGGCCCGCAACCCGCCGCCATAGGCGACGCTGAACGCGGCCCTGTACTTGAGGCCGGGGCCCGGGGCGACGTCGAGGATCCGCGTGACCTCCTCGGCGCTGAGCACCACCGGGATCTTCTTCGCCAGACGCTGATAGCGCATATGGCGCTTCATCTCCTCGCGCGCGCAGGTCACCGAGAAGAAGAAGCCCAGGACACTCAGCCGATTGTTGAACGTCGCGGAGCCGGTGCCGTTCTGGGACATGTCCAGCTGGAACGCCCGCAGATCCTCAGGCGTCGCGGTATCGGGCGAGCGACCCAGGAACCGGGTGAAGTCGCGCATCGCCCGCAGGTACAGGGTCTGCGTCTTCGGCTGCAGTGAACCGCCCCGGGTTTCCCGGAGGCCTCAACATCTGAGAGGATGGAGGCCATGGAAAAGAAGAAGACATCGAAGAGCTGCTCGCCTGAGGTGCGTGAGCGCGCCGTCGGAATGGTTTCGGAGCATCGTGGAGAGCACACGTCGGAATGGGCGGCGCTGGTATCGATCGCGGGGAAGATCGGTTGCAATGCGGAGACGCTGCGCACGTGGGTTCGGCAGTCGCAGCGCGATGAGGGTCTGCGGGCGGGTGTCACGACAGCCGAGCGCGACCGGCTGAAGGCGCTGGAGCGGGAGGTCCGCGAGCTGCGCCAGGCCAACGAGATCCTGCGCAAGGCGAGCGCGTATTCTGCGGCGGCGGAGCTCGACCGCCGGTTCAAGCCATGATCGGCTTCATCGACGATCATCGCACGTCGCTCGGGGTCGAGCCGATCTGCAGAGAGCTGCCGATCGCCCCGTCGACATATCATGCCCACGCCGCCCGTCGCGCCGACCCGACGAAGCCGCCGCCGCGCGTGCGCCGCGACGCCGAACTTCGCGGCCGGATCCGGCGGGTCCGGGAAGAGAGCTTCGGGGTCTATGGCGTGCGAAAGGTCTGGCGGCAGCTCGGCCGTGAAGGCGTCGGTGTGGCCCGCTGCACTGCGGCTCGCCTGATGCGACAGATCGGGGGTAGACCTGCCGACGGTCCAGCGAATTTCCGGGCACAAGACTTTGGCGATGGTCGCTCGCTACGCGCACCAGAACGGGGCGCACATCCAGTCCGCGATGGATCGCCTGCAAGGCGGATCGGGGTGGAGCCACAGGCAAAGACCAATTCATTCGGAGCGAAAAAACTGTCCTGATTGCGCGCCAATTACACCGCAGCCGGGAAAAATACTTTCTATAAGCAGCCAACGCATGGAAAGTATTGGTGCCCGGGGGCGGATTTGAACCACCGACACGCGGATTTTCAATCCGCTGCTCTACCCCTGAGCTACCCGGGCCTTCGACGGGCTTCGCCGTCGCGGATGCAGGACTAGGGCGCCTGACCGGGGCTGTCCAGACGCAAAAACGCGCCTGCGCGGCCTCCCGCGCGGGCACGTGGCGGATCGGCGCGCGGCGACGCGCGCCGGTCAGGCCGTCATCCGGATCATTCGACCGCGCGCTCCGAGACCCTCGCGCCGTCCGCCACCGCCGGCGACGGATAGAGCACCACGCGGTCTCCGGGATCGAGGCCGTCGAGGACTTCCGCGACGGTTCCGTCGTCGTGGCCGACGCGGACCGGAACGGCGCGCGCGACGCCGTCGGATTCCGTGAACGCGGCCCGGCCGTCGCCGTCGCGGAAGAGCGCGCTCGACGGGACCCGGACCGCGTCGTCGGCGCGCCAGACGACGATCCGGGCCTCGACCCGGTAGCCGTGGCCGAGCGTCGGGCGGTCCTCCGGAGGGGAGGTCAGCGCGACCGTGACCGGCACGCGCTGCTCCTCGACGCCCAGCGCCGAGAACTTGGTGACGCCGAACGGATCGACGCGGCGGACCTCCCCCGCGAGCGCCACGGGGCCGCCCCAGTCCTCGATCACGACCGGATCGCCGACGGAGACGCGGACGGCGTCCGACGAGATCAGCTCGACCACGACCTCGAGCGCGCCGCCGACATCGCCGATCTCCATGATCGGCGCGCCGGCGGGCAGGGTCGTCTCGCTCTGCTGCATGACGCGCAGGATGCGGCCGTCGGCCGGCGCGCGGAGCGGGATCTCGTCGCCGCGCGCGTCGCCGATCGCGGCGGCGAGCCCGCGGTCGTCGAAACCGATCAGCTGGGCCCGGGCGTTGGCGAGGCCCGCCTGGCGCATGGAGATCTCGGCCTGCGCCGTCTCGGTCGCGGACTGCGCGACCCTGAAGCCCTGGCGCGCGCGGTCGAGCGCCGCCTCGCTCGCGATTCCGCGCGCGGCGAGCTGCTCGGCGCGGCCGAGCTCGGTCTCAGCGTAGTCGCGCTGCGCCATCGCGGCGTTGAGGTCGGCGCGCGCGACGCGCAACGCCGCCTCGGCGGCCTGGACGGCGGCCGTCGCCTGCTCGCGGGTCCGGACGTCGAGCGCGGCCGGGTTGCTCGGAAGCATGCGCGCCACGACGGTCTCGCCCCGCTCGACGGCGTCGCCCGGATCGACCTCGACCCGCAGGAGCCGGCCGGCGACCGGGGTCGAGACGACGTAGGCCTCCGCGACCCGCGTGCGGCCCTCCTCGTCGATCGTGACCTGCATCGGGCCGCGCGTCACCTCGCCGAGATCGACCATGAGCGGGCGCGGCCAGAACGCGGCGGCGAGCGCGGCGGCGACCAGCAGGCCGGCGGCCAGCGTCAGGACCAGGCGGGACCGCTTTCTTGCCCGTGCCATCGTCTACTCCCGTGTCTTGAGCGCCGCGACCATGTCGGAGCGGTCGAGGTCGCGTTTCACCAGCCAGCCGGAGACGATCGCCGCCGCGAGCACGACGAGCGTCGCCCGCCCGTAGCTCGCCGGATCGAAGACGGCCGGGATCTGGTAGAGTTCGGTGGAGAAGCCCGCTGCGATGCCGAACGACAGGTAGTACCCCGCCAGAGCGCCCGCCGGCAGCGCCGCGAGCGTCACCACCGCCAGCTCGCCCAGCAGCACGAAGGCCGTCTCGCCGGCGGTGAAGCCGATCACGCGCAGAGAGGCGAGATCGCGCGCGCGTTCGGCGTGGGCGATGCGGGCGGCATTGTAGACGATGCCGAAGGTTATGACGAAGGCGATCGCGCCCATGACGTGGCGGATCGCGCCGGCGCCGGTGTCCATCATGGTCGTCAGCGCGTCCCGCGCCTGCGATTTGACGCTCACGCCCGCCACCGTCGGCATGTTCCGGAGGGCCAGATAGGTCTCGCCGGCCAGGGCGGCGTCGATCGCCAGATACGCTCCCGACACCCGGCCCGGCTCGCGGAGCGCCCGGTTCAGCGCGTCGAGATCCATGTAGGCGGGCGCGCCGAGCAGCGATCGCGCGACGCCCGCGACCGGAACCTCGATCACCGGCCGGCGCCCTTCGCGCACATCGACCGTCAGCGTGTCGCCCGGTCCCGCGTCCAGAATGCCGGCGAGCGCCGCCGACAGGACCACGCCGCTCCCCGGAAGGTCGACGGGCCGCATCCGGTCGTCGAGCGCGCGGTTGAGATCCCGGTCCGCCGGCAGGCCGGTGATCGCGCCGCGATGCGCGCGCGTGCCGTTCCGCAGGACCGCCGCCACGTCGCGCACGGGTTCGACGCGCCCGACCCCGGGGAGGCGCGCGAGTTCCAAGAGCGTCGCGTCGCCGACCGGATGGGTGAAGGTCACCCGGGCGTCGCTCCGGTCGACGACGGAGAACGTCAGGTCGACGGCCCGGTCGAACCCGGCGTAGATCGTGATCATCGACACCGAGAGCGCCATTCCCGCCGCGATGCCGATCGTCGCGCCGGCCATGCGGCCCGGCTGTCGGATGACGCGGCGCATCACCATGCGGGAGGGCTGGTCGAGAAGCTGCGCCAGCGCGCGCCCCGTCCGCCCGGCGCGGCTGAAATCGGCCGGGGCGGGGGGGCGCATCGCCGCCGCCGGCGTCAGCGCGAAGACGTGGCGCAGGACCAGCAGGCCGCCGGCGGACGCCGAGAGGACGCTGACGGTCACGCCGATGACGAACGGACCCGGATCGAGCCGGAAGACGAGGAACGGGAACTTGTAATAGGCGGTGTAGATGCCGACCATGGCGCGGCCCAGACCGATCCCGCCCAGACAGCCAGCCAGCGCCCCGCCGGCGGCGATGATGACGATCAGCTTGGCGTAATGCGCGCCCACCTCGCCGCCGGTGTAGCCGAACGCCTTCATCAGCCCGATCTGGCCCCGCTCGGACCGCAAGACGCGGCCGATGACGATGTTGAGGAGGAAGGCCGCGACCGCGAGGAAGATCGGCGGGACCCCGGCCGCGGCCGCGCGGAGCCCCGCGATCTCCTCCGACACGAAGCGGTTCGACGTCTGGTCCGCGAGCGCGTAGGCGCCGGAGCCCCCATAGGGTTCGAGCAGAGCGTCGATGGCGTCCAAGACCGCGCGCGGGCGCGCGCCGCGTTCGAGCCCGATCAGCGCCTCGTTGAAGGCGCCGTCCATGTCGTAGGCGGCGGCAAGTCCGGCTCGGCCCGTCCAGATGACGCCGAACCGCGCGTCGTCCGGGACCAGCTCTCCCGGCGCGGTGGTGTAGAGGAATTCCGGGCTCTGGGCCAGGCCCGCGACGTCGAAGTTCCGGCGCGCGCCGTTCATCGTGGCGCGGACGCGGTCGCCCGGTCCCAGCCCGTGCGCCAGCGCGAAACTCCTGAGCAGCAGGATCTCGTCGGGGCGGCCGGTCTCCGGCATCCGTCCGTCCGTCAGGAAGACGTCGTTGAGCGCGGGCCGGCCCCTGTCGGGCAGCGACAAAGCGCGGGCCTGGACCGGGAGCGCCTGGCCCGGCAGGTCGATCAGCGCGCTGCCCTGGACGCGGGTCTGCACCGAGGCGATCCCCGGCAGCGCGGCGAGACGGTCGCCCAGCCGCTCCGGCGCGCGGCCGACCGGCGCGAAGACGTCCGCCAGACGGTAGCGCGCGTAATAGGCGTCGCGGGTCTCGGTCAGCGAGGCGACGAGCCCGGTCATCATCACGAGCATCATCACGCCCGTGGCGATCACCGCGCCGATGGCGACGGCCTGGCCCCTGATGCGCCAGAGGTCGCGCAGGAGCTTCCGGTCGAGCGGGCTCACCAGGCGATCTCCGAAGGGGCGCGCCTGGTCGCGTTCAGAACGACCTCGCGGATGCCGCCGTCGGCGAAATGGATGACGCGGTCGGCCATCGCCGCCGTGGCGGCGTTGTGCGTGACCATCAGCACCGTCGAGCCGAGCCGCTCGTTGACGTCCCTCAGCACCTCGAGCACCGCGCGCCCGGTCGCGCTGTCGAGCGCGCCGGTCGGCTCGTCGCAGAACAGCACCTCGGGCTGCTTGGCGACCGCGCGGGCGATGGCGACGCGCTGCTGCTCGCCGCCCGAGAGCTGCGCGGGGAAGTGGTCGGTCCGCTCCTTCAGCCCGACCAGCGCGAGC
>CAWCUP010000002.1:0-17862 GCA_963798765.1 uncultured Alphaproteobacteria bacterium
GCTCCGGAAGGCGGCGCTTCACCTTCGTCATCGCGGAAAGCCGCCCCCCCCGGAGCCGGTGAATACAATGCGTATCCGTATGGTCGCACGCGCGGGCGATCCGCCGCAACCCGCTTCATCCGACCCGGCGGGAGCCCGGCGCCGGCGCGACGCTCGCGCGGACCGTCTCCTCCACGCCGAGGAAGACCACGCGGGGCGGCGCGCCCGGATCATCGAGGCGTCGGCGAAGGGTGTCGAGCAGCGCGGCGGCCGCGTCGGCGGCGGCGCTGCCGGCGATGCTGAGCGCGTCCTGGTGCTCGGACGGGACGTCGCGATGGCCGATGAGGCAGACGCTCAGATCCTCGGGAACCCGCAGGCCGAGACGCTCCATTCCCCGCCGCAGACCGGCGCCGTCGCACTGGCCGAGAAGGATCGCGCCGGTGAAGGGAAGGACGCCGCCGGACCCGTCGCGGACCTCGCGCAGCGTCCGCTCCAACTCCTCCGTCACGCGGGCGTTGGCGTGGGTCATGCCGTCGAGAACGATCAGGCGGGCGTCCTCGCCGGCGATGCCGGAGGCCCGCGCGACCCGCCGGAACGCGCGGCGCGCGCTGAGCACCGGCTGCGCCTCGATATTCGCCGAGATCAGCGCGACGCGGCGGTGTCCGAGCCCCGCGAGCCGCGCGACGGCGAGGTCGAGCGCCTCCTCCCAATCGGTTCCGACCCGGTCGATGTCGATTCCGGAGATGGAATGCCCGTCCGCGACCAGCGCCCGCGTCCTCGACTTCAGCAGCGTCAGGAGACGCACCGGAACGGCCTCGAAGTTCGGTTGCAGGATCGCCGCGTCGAACCGGGGCGAGGATTCGAGGATCGCGAGCAGATGGTCGGTGTCGTGATAGGAGATCTGCACCACCTTGCCGCCCCGCGCCGCCATGTCCTCGACGAGCCGGTTCTGCACCATCACGCCGCGCTCGTTCATGCTGGCGTTCGACAGGATCAGCAGCGTCCGGGGCATGGACGAGGCCGCGACGCCTTCCCGGCGCTTCACCACGTAGCTTCCGCGGCCCACATGGCTGCTGACGAGGCCCTCGTCGCGCAGGGCCCCGAGCGCGGCCGTCACCGCCGCCTGGCTGACGCGGTGGTCGCGCATCAGCGCCCGGACGGTGGGAAGGCGGGCGCCGTCGGCGGATCGCCCGATCAGGTCGCGCAGCGCGTCGAGAACGGCGTCGGAGGACGGTCTGCGCATCCGGGCGCCCCTTATTGTATCCGTGCGGATACATATTGCACCCTCCGGCGCGCCGGGGGAAGACGCTTCGCGGGAAGGGAGACGTCCCGCCGCGGGGCGCGTCGCCGCTTCTCCGGGCTCCGCCATCGCCGTGCCGCGCGATCAGGCGCGGTCGTGCCTGTGAAAGTCCTGTGACGGAGCCGGATCGAGATTGTTCCGCTCCATGTTTCTGTTATCCACGAAATATGGAAGAACTGATTCCGTCCCGTCTCGCGACGCTCGGCCATCCCCGGCGGCTGGCGATCTTCAGGCTGCTCATGCGCCGCCATCCCGATCGCGTGCCCGCCGGAGAGCTGTCCGAGGCGCTCGGGCTGAAGGCGTCCACGCTGTCGGCCTACCTTTCCGCGCTGATGCGGGCCGGACTGGTGACCCAGGAGCGGGCGGGCACGTCGCTGCGCTACGCCATCGCGATGACGGAGGTCCGGCGCACCTTCGATTACCTGCTCCTCGACTGCTGCCGCGGTCGGCCGGAACTCTGCTCACCCGTCTCGCTGCCACGGATCACAGGAACAACGGCCATGTCGGACTCCAGGTACAAGGTGCTTTTCATCTGCACGGGCAACTCCGCGCGCTCGATTTTCGCCGAATCCATCCTCCGCGAGGAGGCCCCCGACCGCTTCGATGTCCACTCGGCCGGCACGAAACCCCGTTCGGAACTCAACCCGTTCGCGCTCGAGGTGCTTGAGCAGAAGGGTCACGACATTCTCGTCCTGCGCTCGAAGAACGTTTCCGAGTTCCAGGGCGAAGGCGCGCCGAAGTTCGATTTCGTCTTCACGGTCTGCGACCAGGCCGCGAACGAGGATTGTCCGGCCTGGCCGGGTCAGCCCGTCAGCGCCCATTGGGGGATGCCCGATCCCGTGAAAGCGTATGGCACCCACGCGCAGAAGAGCCTCGCCTTCCATCAGGCCTACGGAGCGTTGCGGAATCGGATCAAAGCCTTCGCCGCGCTTCCGATCTCCTCGCTCGATCGCATCTCGCTGCAGAAGGCGGTGGACGAGATCGGTGGCGCCCGGCCCGAGGGCGACATCGGCGCCGCGCGAACCGGAGCGCCGGCGTGACCGTCTACGCGCTGAACGGGCTCGGCAGGATCGGCAAGCTGGCGTTGCGACCCCTGCTGGAACGCGGGGCCGAGATCGCCTGGATCAACGACGCGGCGGGCGATGCGGCGATGCATGCGCATCTGCTGGAATTCGACACGGTGCATGGACGCTGGAACGCGGCGTTCGCGGCGGATGAGGGCGGCGTCGCCATCGACGGAAGGCGGCTGCCCTTCATCGGCACGGAGGATCTCTCGGCCCTGCCGCTCGACGGCGTGGACGTGGTCATCGACTGCACCGGCGTCTTCAAGTCCGAGGCCAGGCTCGCGCCCTATTTCGAGGCGGGAGTGAGGAAGGTGGTGGTCTCGGCGCCGGTCAGGGACGGAGGGGCGGCGAACGTCGTCTACGGCGTCAACGACGACGCCTACGATCCGGCCCGCCATCGTATCGTGACGGCGGCCTCCTGCACGACGAACTGCCTCGCCCCGGTGGTGAAGGTGATCCACGAGGCCATCGGCATCCGCCACGGGTCGATCACCACGATCCACGACGTGACGAACACGCAGACCATCGTGGACCGGCCGGCGAAGGATCTGCGCCGCGCGCGCTCCGCGCTGAACTCCCTGATCCCGACGACCACCGGCAGCGCCACGGCGATCACGCTGATCTATCCGGAACTGAAGGGCCGTCTGAACGGCCATGCCGTGCGGGTGCCGCTTCTGAACGCGTCGATCACCGACTGCGTGTTCGAGGTCGAGCGCGAGACCACGGCCGAGGAGGTGAACGGCCTTTTCAAGGCGGCCGCCGACGGCCCGCTGAACGGCATCCTCGGCTACGAGGAGCGTCCGCTGGTGTCGGCCGATTACGTCAACGACACGCGGTCCTCCATCGTCGATGCGCCTTCCACGATGGTCGTGAACGGCACGCAGGTGAAGATCTACGCCTGGTACGACAACGAGATGGGCTACGCGCACCGGCTCGTCGACGTCGCCCTGATGGTGGGCGCGTCGCTGTGAGCGAGCGTCCCGAGGGCCTTTCCGCCTACGTCGCCGTGACGGCCGCCTACTGGGCCTTCATGCTCACGGACGGCGCTCTGCGGATGCTGGTGCTTCTGCATTTCCACACGTTGGGCTTCACGCCGGTGCAGCTCGCCTGGCTGTTCGTGCTCTACGAGATCGCCGGGATGGTCACGAACCTCTCGGCGGGCTGGATCGCGGCGCGCTTCGGGCTGACCTCGACGCTCTACGCGGGCCTCGGCCTTCAGGTCGTGGCGCTGATCGCGCTGGCGCAGCTCGACCCGGGCTGGGCTGTCGGGCTGTCGGTCGCCTATGTCATGGTCGTGCAGGGCGCGTCGGGCGTGGCCAAGGATCTCGCCAAGATGTCGGCGAAATCGGCGGTCAAGATCCTCGCTCCCGCCGCGCGGGGCGGGCTGTTCCGCTGGGTCGCGGTCCTGACGGGATCGAAGAACGCGGTGAAGGGGCTCGGCTTCCTGCTCGGCGCGGCGCTTCTGGCCATTGCGGGTTTCGCCACCGCGGTTCTGGCGATGGCGGCTCTCCTCGCCGTCATCCTCGTCGCCGTCCTGATCGCCATGCCGCCGGGGCTGCCGAAGGGCCGGAAGGGCGCGAAATTCTCGGAAGTCTTCTCGAAGTCGGCGAACGTCAACCGGCTCTCGCTGGCGCGGGTGTTCCTGTTCGGCGCGCGGGACGTGTGGTTCGTCGTGGGCATCCCGGTCTACTTCTACGCCGTGCTGTCCGACGGCACGGCGGAGGGCGACCGCGCCGCCTTCTTCCTGATCGGCGCCTTCATGGCTCTGTGGATCATCCTCTATGGCGCCGTGCAGGCCGCGGCGCCGAGGCTCCTGCGCGCGGACACGACGCCGGAGCGGGATCTCGTCGGCAAGGCTTCCGGCTGGGCCTGGACGCTGGCCGCGATCCCGGCGGCGCTGACCGCGGCGGCGCTCGTCTCGGCCCAGCCGCAACCCTGGCTGACCGTCACGCTGGTGGCCGGTCTGCTCGCCTTCGGCGCGGTCTTCGCGGTGAACTCCGCGCTGCACTCCTACCTCATCCTCGCCTTCACCAGGGCCGAGCGCGTGACGATGGATGTCGGCTTCTACTACATGGCGAACGCCGGCGGGCGCCTCCTCGGCACGGTGCTCTCGGGCCTCACCTACCAGGCGGGCGGGCTGGCGCTGATGCTCGGCACCGCGACGGCGATGGTCGCGCTCTCGGCGCTGGCGTCCGGCCGCCTCAGCCCCGAGCACCCGCGGGTCGCACCGGCATGAGCGTCTTCGAGCGCTACCTGACCGTCTGGGTCGCCTTGGCGATGCTGGCCGGCATCGCCATCGGCGTCACGGCGCCCGTGCTGGTCGAGGCGGTCGCCGCCGCGGAGGTGGCGAGCGTCAACCTGGTGGTCGCGGTCCTGATCTGGGCGATGGTCTACCCGATGATGGTCGGCGTCGACCCGGGCAGCCTGCGGGATGTCGCGCGCCAGCCGAAAGGTCTCGCCATCA
Organism: uncultured Alphaproteobacteria bacterium; assembly: GCA_963798765.1. Classification (GTDB taxonomy): domain Bacteria; phylum Pseudomonadota; class Alphaproteobacteria; order Rhodobacterales; family Rhodobacteraceae; genus Amaricoccus. The sequence goes on from CAWCUP010000002.1 coordinate 4,808, forward strand.
CGCTCGCCGTCAACTGGCTGATCAAGCCCTTCACCATGGCCGCGCTCGGCGTGCTCTTCTTCGAGGTCGTCTTCGCCGACCTGATCTCCCCCGAGGACGCGCGGCAATACGTCGCCGGGCTCATCCTGCTGGGCGCCGCGCCCTGCACGGCGATGGTCTTCGTCTGGTCGCAGCTCACGCGCGGCGACGAGAGCTATACGCTCCTGCAGGTCTCGGTGAACGACGTGGTGATGGTCTTCGCCTTCGCGCCCATCGTCGCGTTCCTGCTGGGCGTCACCGACATCGTGGTGCCGTGGGAGACGCTGGTCCTCTCGGTCGTCCTCTTCGTCGCGCTGCCGCTGGCGGCGGGTCTGTGGACGCGGCGGATGCTCGGCGGCGCGGACCGGATCGCGGCTTTCCGCGAGCGGGTCAAGCCGTGGGGCGTGGTCGGCCTGATCGCGACGGTGACGATCCTGTTCGGCCTTCAGGGAAAGGTGATCCTCGACAGGCCGCAGGTCATCGCGCTGATCGCCGTGCCGATCCTGATCCAGTCCTACGGCATCTTCGCGCTCGCCTACGCCGCCGCCTGGGCCCTGCGCGTGCCGCACCGGATCGCCGCGCCCTGCGCGCTGATCGGCACGTCGAACTTCTTCGAGCTCGCCGTCGCCGTGGCCATCAGCCTTTTCGGCCTGAATTCCGGCGCGGCGCTCGCCACGGTGGTGGGCGTTCTGGTCGAGGTGCCGGTGATGCTCTCGCTCGTCGCGTTCGCCAACCGCACCCGCGCGCGCTTCGCGTGATCCCGGACCTTCCCCATATCGACCCGGCGCATCCGCGTCCCATCGATCCCGCCCCGTTCGCCGCTCCGGACGATCCGGGCCATCCGCCGCCCATCCCGATCCCGCATGGCCCGGTCCGGGAGCGCTCCTGTTCCCGGGCCGTCGGCGACTGGGTTTTCGACGCATCGAGATCGCCGCGCGATCGTCCTTCGAGTCCCGCGGGAATCCCCCCGACTGGCAAGAGCGCTGTCCGTTCGCACCGACCCGTGTAGGTGATAGGGTCGCGGGACACGCGACCCGAAAGGAGGGTTCCCGCAAAGAACGCACGAGAAAAATGGACAAGCTTTCGGTCATGCACGCTTTCCGCCGCATCGTCGAACGCGGCAGCTTCGCCCGGGCGGCGGAGGACCTCGGCGTGTCGCCGGCGCTGCTCAGTCGCGAGGTCAAGCTTCTGGAGGAAAGCCTGGGAGCCACGCTTCTGACACGCACTACGCGCTCCATGTCGCTGACCGATGCCGGGCGGCTCTATTACGACGAGGCGACGGGCATCCTCGATGCGGTGACCCTTGTGGAGACGCGCATCCGCGACGGCGCGGGGGCGGTGCGTGGCCACCTGAAGGTCAACGCCTCCAGTTCCTTCGGGCAGACGGTCATCGCGCCGATCCTGCCCGGTTTCCTCGATGCGCATCCCGATCTGCGCCTCACCCTCTCCTTGGACGACAGGGTCGTGGACATGGTCGAGGGCGGGTTCGACGTCTCGATCCGCATCCGGGCCGCGATGCCGGACTCGGCGCTGCTGGCCCGCAAGATCGGGACGATGCGGCAACGGATCTTCGCCGCGCCCGCCTATCTCGAAAGGGCCGGCATTCCGCAGGCGCCGGAGGATATACCGGGCCATCGGGTGATCGGGTTCCTGCTTGCGGACCATCTGTCCTCGTGGGCCGTTCATGGGCCATCCGGAACGACGATTATCGACCTCGACCCGCCGGTTCGCGTCGGCAACAGCCTCGTGCTGCGCGACCTCCTGATCGCCGGTCACGGCATCGGCACCTTGCCCGATTTCGTCTCGAACGGGCCCGAGGCGCGGGGCGCGCTTGTCCGCGTCCTGCCGGACTGGGAGCTTCCCGCACCCGAGATCTTCGCCGTGACGGCCTCGCGGCTCGGCATGGACGCGAAGGTCACGGCGTTCCTCGACCATCTGCGCGCGGCGCTCCGGGCCTGACATTCTTCAACCTCCGTCAAGAATGAAGTGACAGCCGGCCGGTTATTCCGGACCGGCCGATCCGCGATGCTTTCAGGCGATGAAACCCAAGCCATGAGAGGATCACATGACCCGCGTTCTCGTTCCCTGCTATTTCAGCCACGGCCATGTCGACTTTCCGGCGAACACCGCCGAGCGGCGTGCGTGGATGCGTGGCATCCCCGAGAAAACGACTGCCGCGCATCAGCTTCACCTGCTGGAAGCGCCCGACGAGGCCCGCCTCGCGAGGCTACGAACGCAACGGCCAAGGCGACCGCCCGTTCGGGGTGACCGATTCCCGGTTCCGCCAGTTTTCCAGTCACTTTCAAGCGCCCTCGCCGGGTGAGGGCTTCAATCTCGTCAGACATGAGGCAGGCGGGTGACCGGGTAAGACCCGCCGTTGCCGGGTCCGCGATCGCCTGTCCCTTTCCCAAGCCCCCCAAAACGAGACACGCCATGTCACGCACCACCGATATCTTCCTTACGGCGCTCGCTCCAGCGGTCTGGGGCAGCACCTATCTCGTCACGACCGAGGCGCTGCCCGCGGGCTATCCGATCACGATGGCGGCGCTGCGCGCCTTGCCGGCGGGGCTGCTGCTGCTCGCCCTCACGCGCCGCCTGCCGCCCCGCGCCTGGCTCGGACGCACATTCCTGCTCGGCGGCCTCAACTTCGCGCTGTTCTGGGCCCTCCTGTTCGTCGCCGCCTACCGGCTTCCCGGCGGGGTCGCGGCCACGCTCGGTTCGCTGCAGGCCATGATGGTGATCCTCATGGCGCGCGGCTGGCTCGGCACGCCGATACGGGCGGGCGCGGTCGCCGCCGCCGCGAGCGGCGTCTTGGGCGTGGCGCTCCTCCTCCTGGGCCCCGTGGCCGCGCTGGATCCCGCAGGTGTCGCGGCCGGCCTCGGCGGCGCGGGGTCCATGGCGGCCGGCACGGTTCTCAGCCGGAAATGGCAGCCGCCGGTGTCCGCGCTCAGCTTCACCGCGTGGCAGCTGACCGCGGGCGGCTTGATCCTGTCGCCCTTCGCGCTGATCATGGAACCCGCGCTCCCGCCACTCACCGCGATCAACATCGCGGGGCTGTCGTGGCTCGGCCTCATCGGCGCGGCGGCGACCTATGCGCTGTGGTTCCGGGGCGTCGCCCGGATCGAGCCCGGCGCGGTCTCGATGCTCGGCATGATGAGCCCCGTGACCGCGGTGCTGCTGGGCTGGGTGGTGCTGGGGCAGTCGCTTTCGCCGGTGCAGGGCCTCGGCGCCGCCATCGTCCTGGGTTCCGTCTGGGCGGGACAACGGGCCAACCGCCCGTCACCCGGGATCGTCAAGCCGCCCCCGGTCAAGATCCGGGCGCGGGCCGCCTGAATGCCATTCAAGAAAGGACTTTTCGAATGACCGAGCTGACACTCACCCGAGACTTCGCGCGCAAGGCGCGGTTCGCCGGGCTGCTTTACCTCGTCATCATCGTGACCGGGCTGGGGGCCGAGCTGGGCCTGCGGGGGCCGCTGATCGACCTCGGCGACGCGGACGCCACCGCCGCCGCGATCCTGGCGGCACCCGGCCGGTTCCGCCTCGCCATCGCCGCCGATCTTCTGATGGCGCTCAGCGATGCGGGCCTCGCGATCGTGCTCTATCTGATCTTCCGCGCCGCGGCGCCGGGCCTCGCGCTGTCGGCGATGGTGTTCCGCCTGATCCAGACGGTGCTGATCGCCGCGAGCCTCATGGCCCTGCTGACCGCGTGGCTGGTGCTGACCCGCGCTGACGGGCTGGCCGACGCGCCCGCGCTCGCGCTGGTGTTCCTCGACCTGCATGGCCACGGATACGACCTCGGGCTCGTGTTCTTCGGCGTGAACGGCCTGATCATGGGCCTGCTCGTCTGGCGCTCGGGGCTCTTCGCGAAAGCCTTCGGCGCCGGGCTCGCGATCGCCGGGCTGGTCTATCTCGTCGGCGGCTTTCTGCGGTTCTTCGCGCCCGATCTGTCGCCGCTGTTCGTGCCGGCCTACGGGCTCACGATCGTCGCAGAGGCGGCCTTCTGCCTGCGCCTGCTTTTCCAGAAGGACCCGCGCTGACGGGAATCCGCCGCCCGATCTGGTCAATTTACGAGGAGCCGGGAGATATCCCATGTCGGAAAGAGGCTACACCGTCCGCCGCTCGGCGAAATGGCGTGCCGTGATGCCCCGCGCCGCGACCAGCGTCGCGCCGACCGCCAGGAACCAGGCGATGGCGCCAAGACCGAAGACGGCTCCGGCCGTATCGCCGAGCGGCGGGAAGACGGTCAGCAGCCCGCCGAGCCCGGTAAGCCAGCCCGATGACATTCACGAGGCGCGGCAGAAGGCCGGCCCTCAGCGCCGCGACGCTGACACCTGCAACCCAGGCGCCGCCCGCGATCTCGTTGCCGCCCCCGAGGCCCAGTTCCACGGCGTGAAGCAGCGACCACAGCTCCGCCGCCGCCCGCGGGTCGGTGGGGTAGAGATGCGCGGCGCGCTCGACGGCGACGTTGGCGATCATGCCGGCGCCGAGCACCAGCGCCGCCCAGATCAGGCCGAAGGCGCGCGTCGCGGCCGCCCAGCCCGGCAATGGCGCCAGGCGCTCGGCCAACGCGACCACGAGCACGGCCAGCGCCAGCGCGTTCATGACGTAGATCACCGTGTTCCACGCGATCATCACGCCCGGGCGCCCGTCGATGAAGACCACGACGGCGTCCGCGTCGATCTCGGCGGTACCGTATCCCAAGGGGGCCAGCAGCGTGACCAGCAGGGCAAACCCGATCAGGTAGGTGGCCGCGCAGGTCAGGGCGGCGAGGCCGCCGATGCGGGTGAGGGTCATGCGCCGTCTCCCGTGGCGTTGGATTCAAACGATGCTGACGGTTGCGCGGCCAGCTGCTTGAAGTGATCGGCCAGGGTGCGGGTGCCGAAGCGCGCCCCGACCATGTCCATCGACATCGCGGTCAGGAAGAACTGCGCGGGGCCGTGGATCCGCCGCGGGGTCAGGCGCGGCAGGATCGCCAGCGCCAGTTTGCGCAGCCAGTCCGGAAGCACGGTGATACGCGAGGGGCGCCCCGCTGCTTCCGCGGCAAGCCGCGCCAATTCCCGGTGGTCGAAGGTCTCCGGCCCCCCGACATCCAGCCATTCGGTTCCTGTCCCGGTCGCTTCAGCGGTGGCTGCGGCGAGGTCCGCGCCGTGGATCGGGTTGATCCGGCGCGTCCCGGGCGCGAAGAGCCAGACACGCCCGGATCGGGCCATCGACAGGAAATCGCCCATGTCGGAGAAATAGCCCGACGGCGCGATCACGGTCGAGGACATCGCGGAGACGCGCAGCGCGTCCACGAAATCCGCCTTGGCGGCGACGAGCGGGACGTGGCGCATGGCGTCGGCGTTCAGCACATGGACATAGGCGAAGCGTCCCGCGCCCGCCCGCTCGGCCTCGCGCAGCAGGTTCAGGTTGGCGCGATAATCCACGTCGCGATACGTCAGCCCGTCCGCCTGCCGTGTGATCCCGAGGGCGGACACGACCAGGTCGGCGCCGTCCATTGTGCCGGTCAGTGTTTTCGGCCGCGTGGCCTCGGCTTCCACGAGGATGTCGGCGGCGAGATCTCCGGCGCGTGCCCGGTCCCGGACCAGCGCCGTGACATACCAGCCGCGCCGCCCGTATTCGGCGCAGAGATGGCGTCCGAGATAACCGGTGGCCCCGGCGATGAAGACGGTCTTCATGGGAAACGTCCTTTCAGGGCAGCGCGAGGCCGATTGCGGCGGCGGACATGGCAAGCGTGACAGGGCCCCAGAGCAGGCGCTCCGGACGCGAGGGGGTGGCGACATTGGCGATCGTGGTCAGCACCGTCAGCGCAAGCGCCGTCCAGAAGGCCAGATCGGGCAGTCCGAGGCGCAGCGCGCCGCCCCGATCAAGCATGGCGCAGGCCATCGCCAGCAGGAGAGACGCCTGCACGAGCGCCAGCGCCCGCCACGGCCCCGGCAGACGATCGGGGAACCGCCCGCCGTTCGTGAAACGCCCGAGCGGCGCCCCGGCGGCCAGCGCGATGTGCATCGCGGCTGGCAGACCGGCGAGGACGGCGTAGGAGATGGCAAGGATCATGGGTGTCATGTCGCTCCCTCCCGGGTCATCGGATTGCGCGATGCGCCAGCGCCATGAGCGTGATCCGCGAAGGCTGGTTCGGAGCGGCGGGCTCGGACAGGCCGACGTCGCGAAGCAGGTGCGGGTTCCGCGGCGGAGGCGCGGCGCCACGGCCGGTCAACAGTGTGAAGAGCGCGTTGAAGCGGTGGCGGCGATGACGCGGAATATCGTTCATTGGGGAGCCTCCTCAGCCGACGACGCGGTGGCCGCGGCCCCGCAGGCATTCGAGAACGATGGCCTCGCGCCGTTCGCTCGCGTTGACGGCTCCGGCCACGCCACCCGCCAGCGCACCGGCCACGGCGCCGCCCAAGGCATCGCCGTCATCGTCGAATTCGCCAAGCAGTGCCCCGGCGCCGGCGCCCAGGACCGCCGCACCGGCGGTTTCCTGGTCGAACTGCCGCTGGTCGCGGGCCAGAGTCTGGCACGCGGCCAGGTCGCTTCGGAAAGCGGCCGTCGGGGCGCCGTCCAGAATGGGAGTGTAGTTCGCGCCGCTGTCGGCGCAGGCGGAGAGCAAAAGGGCGCCGCCGCAGAGTGCGAGGATCGTGGGTTTCATTGGTCTACCATCATGTGTCGGAAGTGATGGTCAGGACTTAGATGTTCGTTCGGCGGAACGGCATGACCGCGGAGATCAAGGATTTGACCCTGTGTATCAGAGTTGGACGATCGCCTGTCAGGAGGCCCGGCCGAGATAGGCCGTCGGGCTGTGACCGGTCCAGCGCTTGAAGGCCCGCACGAATGAGGACGCCTCCGAGAAACCCAGCAGGTAGGCCGCCTCGTTGACCGACACCTTGCGCGCGGTCAGGTAGTCCAGCGCCATGCGCCGGCGCAGGTCGTCATGGATCTCGGCGAAGGTCTCGCCCTCGGCCTTGAGCCGGCGATAGAGCGTCTGGCGGCTCATCCCCAGATCGCGCGCCAGCTTGTCCATCGACAGCGATCCCTCGTGCAGGTCGGGCAGGATCGCCGCCTCGATCCGGTCGCGAAGCCGGTCCGAACGCCCGAGCGCTTCGAGCAGGGCATCGGCGTGGCGGGTGAAGATGCCGAAGCAATAGGCATGACCCGGCTCGAAGTCCGATTCCGCGCTCAGCCAGACCGGATCGATCCTGAGCGCGTTGCGCGCCGCCTCGAAGCGCACGGGGATGCGGAACAGGGCCGGATATTCGCCCGCGTGCGGCGGGGCCGGATAGGTCACCTCCATCTCCAGCGCGAAGGGCACGTCCGGAAAGGACCGGCGGAATTCGCTGACGAAGCGCGCGAAGGACGCCTCGAGCCCGATATGGCCAGGTCCCGAGACCGCGACGTGATCCACGATCCAGACCGCGCCGCCCTCCCGCAGCAGCTCGTACCGGTCGGGCGCACCGGCGATATCGACCTCCGCCATCAGTCGCAGGTACCGATTGAGTTGCGTGATCGAATGGGCGAGCGACTGCGAGGAATGCACGATCTGCCCGACGACGGAAATCGTCTCGAGCTTCGACTCCAAGGTATGACGCAACAGGAGCGCCGTATCGCCGGTGGACTCGATCCCCGCCGCGATCAGCGCCTGGTAGGCCGCGACCGGCACGCGCGCATCCTGGTCCGCGAGGTCGGCCGCCTCCAGCCCCGACGCGGCGAGCAGATGCGCACGCGGCGCGCCACGGCTTTCGGCATAGTCCAGGAGCGCCGCGGCAAACCCGGCGGCCATCGTCGGTTGGATCATGCTGCGCACCCAGTGAAGAACTCGGCATCTGACGCCAACCTACGCAACTTCGTCGGAAATCCCAAGAACGGCTCGAACAAACGCGATGCCGGTTCGCGGGCCGCGGCGGTCTCAGGAGGCTTCTTGCCCGGCCTGCCGCGATGTAGGCTGCCTGGCATGGGCTATGTCACTTCTCTGTTCGCGCGGAAGATGGTCGCCGCGGCGGGCAGCGGCGTCGATGCGTCCACGCTCCTGGCGGAGGCCGGGATCGACCCCGAGGGTCCCTGGGACCCGAAGGCGATGATCCCCGCCGCGACCTATTACGACATGCTCGAACGCGTCGCCGGACGGATGGACGTGACGGATCTGCCGGTGCGGGTCGGCGCGTCCATGCGGCTCGACGAGTACGGCGCGCTGGGACTGGCGTTCAAGGCGGCGACGACCCTGGGCGCCTCCTATGCGCGGGTGGAGCGCTATGCCCGTCTCTGGACCAGCGTGGTGGATTACGAATTGCGCCCGGACCCGCGCGGCACGCTCTTCATCCTGCATCGTCCGGGGGAGCGGCGTCTCGGCATGAGGCTGTCGAACGAGGCGACGCTGGCGAGCGCGGTGTCGATCGCCCGTCAGGTCTGCCCCGTGTCTGTCGCCCCGCTGGAGGTGCGCGTGCGGCACCCCGCTCCGAAGAGAATCGACGCCCACGAGGACTGGTTCGGCTGCCCCGTGCGGTTCGGCGCGGATCTCGACGCGATCCTGTTCTCGCAGGAGGCGCTGGCGCGGCCGAACATCCTCGGCGACGAGGGGATTTCGCGTTACCTGATCTCGCATCTGGATGCCGAGTTGTCGAAAATCGCGGACGACGCCCCGCTCGTCAGCCAGACGAAGGACGCCATTGCGCAGGCCCTGAGCGAAGGCGCGCCGAAGATGGCCGATATCGCGCGCGGCCTGGGCCTGAGCGCGCGGTCGTTTCATCGGCGTCTGTCGGAACACGGGATGAGCTTTCAGACCCTGACCGAAGACACCCGACGCGATCTCGCCGAAGGGTTGCTGCGTGACGAGCGGCATTCGCTGGCCGAGATCGCCTTTCTGACCGGGTTTTCCGAGCAGAGCGCCTTCACCCGCGCCTTCAAGCGCTGGGTGGGCATGACGCCGGCGAGTTACCGCAAGGATCGCATGGGCAGTTGACGCCGTTTTGGCGACGGCGGTCAAAACGGTGGCAAGGCCGGTCAATACCGCGCCGTGCCGCCGCGGCTAACCCTCGGGCATCACTTCGATCCAGGGAGAACCACACATGCAAGACCAACCCATCCTCGTCATCGGCGCCACCGGCAAGACCGGCCGCCGCGTCGCGGCCGGACTGGAGGCCAAGGGCCTGCCGGTGCGCCACGGCGCGCGGAATTCCGCGACCCCGTTCGACTGGGAGGCGCCCGAGACCTGGGCCGCCGCCCTGACCGGGGCCCGTGCCGCCTATGTGACCTACTTCCCCGATCTCGCCTTCCCCGGCGCGGTCGGGAAGCTGGAATCGCTCTGCGAGACCGCGAAGGACGCGGGAGTCGAGCATCTGGTCCTGCTGTCTGGGCGTGGCGAGCATCATGCCCGTCTGGGCGAGGAGGTCGTGCGCGACTCGGGCGTGGATTTCACCATCGTCCGCTCCGCGTGGTTCGCGCAGAACTATTCCGAGGGCTATTTGCGCGACCCGATCCTCGTCGGCGTGTTGCCCATGCCCGGCGGGGATGTCGCGGAACCGATCATCGACATCGAGGACATCGCCGACGTCGTCGTGGCCGCGCTGACGGAAGAGGGCCATAAGGGCGAAGTCTACGAGGTGACGGGCCCGCGCCTGATGACCTTCGCCGACATGGCGCAGGAACTGGGCCAGGCCATCGGCCGTCCGATCCGACACATTCCGATCGGCTTCGAGGACTTCCACGCCGAGATCGCGGAGGCGGGCGGAGACTTCGTGGCCGACGTCTTCACCGCCATCGCGCGCGAGACCCTGGACGGGCGCAACGCCCATGTCGCCGACGGGGTGATGCGTGCGCTCGGCCGTCCGCCCCGCGATTTCAGCGAATTCGCGAGGATCGCGGCCCAGACCGGCGCCTGGCCCATCGCCGCCTGACATCTTCACCGTCTTCATGATGAAAGGACATCCCATGACCCTCACCCGGTTCGAGAAGATCGCCCTCGGCCTCTCCGGAATCACGGCCCTTGGTATCGGGCTCGCCATCCTGGCTGCCCCGCATACGTTCTACGCAAGCTATGGCATCGCGCTCGGCGATGACGCCAGCCTGCTCAGCGAGTTGCGGGCTCCGGCGGCCGGGCTTGCCGCCCTCGGCGCCCTAATGCTGGCAGGGCTTGCGCGCAGCGCTTTCAGCCAGGTTGCCATCGTGGCGGCGCTGACCGTGTTCCTCGCGTTCCCGGCCGGGCGACTGGTCGGGCTGCTGGTCGATGGCATGCCGTCGGGCAGCATCATCGCGGCGCTGGTGCTGGAGTTGGCGATCGCCGTCCTGTGCCTCACCGCCTTTCGCCACCGGCTGCGTCCCGGCGCGTCGGGTGGTGCGGGCGGCGGACTTTCCGTCGCCTGATCCGCTTCAGGGCGGGAGGCCTTCGCCTCTCACGACCACCGCATGCCATCCCGAAGGAGTTCCCTCATGTCACCGTTCTTTTTCATCCTGTTGCAGTTCGCCATCCTCGCCTACGCGCTGGTCGGTGGCGTTTTCCTTGCATTCTCTGACTTCATAATGCGGTCGCTGTCCCTGACCGGCGGTGTGGGCGGCGTCGAGGCCATGCAGGTCATCAACCGCGAGGTCTTCCGCTGGGTGTTCATGGCGCTGTTCCTCGGAATGGCGGCGGTGTCGCTGTTGGTCGCGGTCTATGGCGGCATCTTCGTGGGCGGCGGGTCCGGCACGATCATGATGATCGCGGGGCTCGCGTATCTCGTCGGCTGCTTCGGCGTCACGGTCCGCTTCAACGTGCCGATGAACGAGGCGCTGGCCGGCATGGACCTGTCGTCCGAGGCCACGCGCGCGTATTGGACCGGCACCTACCTGCCGCGCTGGACCTTCTGGAATACCGTCCGGACGCTTGCCTGCGGCGCGTCGTCAGCGCTTCTGCTGTTCGGACTTCTCTGGGCGACACAGATGCAGACACAGGCCGCTTGAGCTACCCGACTGATGGGAGAACTCGACAATTCATCCACTCAAGCCTCTTGGAGCGCGTTTGAGGAGGTGGATCGAACGAAGCCGCTTCACGCCGCCTGCCGCTCGGCGGTCGAGGCGGCGGGGCTGGGCAAGCGGGTCACGCCGCATATCCTTCGCCACAGCTCCGCGAAGCGTCTTCCTGAGAACGGCGCCGACATCCGCATCATCCAGGCGCCGCGCGGGCGGGCCAATCCTTCCTCGTGCCGGAGGCGCGTCTTCGACACGACGGCGCGGTATCATGTAGCGGCGCACATCATCCGGGCGGCGCCGGGTCCGCCGCTGGCGCACGCCCAGGCGATCAGGACGGGGAGGATCCGAGCCCTCGGGATCGTCCTTCAGATCGGAGAGCACGACGCGCAGAGATCATTTCTCGCGGATTTCCTGGCGGGCCTCACGGCGGCTGCGAGCGGGGAGAACTGGACACTCACCGTCGCGACGGCGTCCACCGACCCACGATCAGGTCGAGGCCATGACCCTCGCGGACCGGATCGTGGTCCTCGACTTCGGGAGGATCGCGCAGGTCGGAACCCCGCGGGAGCTGTACGAGAAGCCCGCGAACCTCTTCGTCGCGCAGTTCATCGGCAGCCCGAAGATGAACGTGATGCCCTGCCGGACCGAAGGTGGCCGTTTCCTCCTCGAAGGGGGCCGGGGCGGAGACTTCGCCGGGGACCGCCCCGCCACGCATCTCGGCGCGCGTCCGGAGCACATCGTTCCGGGGGCGCCGGGAACCGGGCAGTGCGACGGCGTCGTCGACGTCATCGAATACCTCGGCGCGGACACCTTCGTGATCGTCGATGGCGGGAGCCTCGGTCAGATCGTCGTGCGGGTGGTCGGCGACAGGGGAATCGCGCCTGGAGAAACCGTGGGGCTGAGCTTCGACGCCTCGTTCGACGCCGCGGGTCAGAGCATCTGAAACCGGGTCCCGGCCCCGAGGATGGCGCGGGACCGGCCGGCCGCCTCATGGTCCCAATGCGTGACCGGAAATCCTCGCCCCTCGTCCGGCGCCGCGCGGGTCATCGAATCCATCAGCGATCTCATGGAAGAGTCGCCCGGAAAGGACGTGACGGCCCGTCGGCCCGGAACAGCGATGCCGAAACGATCTCGGGGCTGCGGGCGGGATGGGGAGAGCGAGGCGATGCCGGACGCCGCTCCGCCGATCTGTGAAGGTCCTCGTGGCGCGCGCGTTTCGCGGGTATCGGATCGCGGCAAGCGGCGCCACGACAGCGCTTCGCCCGAAAAAACGCCCGGCCTTGGCTTCGCGGATCCGGGTACATAGGTACCGACGCACGGAGGCGATCATGCGGCAATACTCACTTCTCGATCTTTCACCGATCCCCGAGGGCGGATCCGCGGCCGACGCTCTCGCCAATACGGTCGATCTGGCGCGCGCGGCGGAGAGAGCCGGATATCACCGCTACTGGCTGGCCGAGCATCACAACATGCCCGGCATCGCCAGCGCGGCGACCGCCGTCGTGATCGGACAAGTCGCCGCGGCGACCCGGACCATGCGGGTCGGCGCGGGGGGCATCATGCTGCCCAACCACGCGCCGCTGGTCGTGGCCGAGCAGTTCGGAACGCTCGCGACGCTTTTTCCGGGCCGGATAGATCTCGGTCTGGGCCGGGCGCCGGGTACGGACATGGCGACGGCGAGGGCGCTGCGCCGCCACATGGCGCCGGAAGACGCCTTCCCCCGGGACGTCCAGGAGCTGATCGGCTATCTCGGCGACCCGCCCGAAGGCGCGCCCGTGCGCGCCATCCCCGGCGAAGGGACGCATGTGCCGGTGTGGATTCTGGGCTCCAGCCTGTACGGCGCCCAGCTGGCGGCGCATCTGGGGCTGCCCTACGCCTTCGCCTCGCATTTCGCTCCCGCGATGCTGGAAGAGGCGCTGGCGATCTACCGTCGCACGTTCCGGCCGTCGGACCGGCTGGAGAAACCGCACGTGATGATCGCCGCCGGGGTCTGCGCGGCCGATACGGATGCCGAGGCGGAATTCCTGCGCTCCTCGCAGCTCCTCGCTTTCGCGCGTCTGCGGACGGGCAGGCCGGGCAGGCTTCCTCGTCCGAGCCAT
>CAWCUP010000003.1:0-13369 GCA_963798765.1 uncultured Alphaproteobacteria bacterium
GGATTTGAACCACCGACACGCGGATTTTCAATCCGCTGCTCTACCCCTGAGCTACCCGGGCCTTCGACGGGCTTCGCCGTCGCGGATGCAGGACTAGGGCGCCTGACCGGGGCTGTCCAGACGCAAAAACGCGCCTGCGCGGCCTCCCGCGCGGGCACGTGGCGGATCGGCGCGCGGCGACGCGCGCCGGTCAGGCCGTCATCCGGATCATTCGACCGCGCGCTCCGAGACCCTCGCGCCGTCCGCCACCGCCGGCGACGGATAGAGCACCACGCGGTCTCCGGGATCGAGGCCGTCGAGGACTTCCGCGACGGTTCCGTCGTCGTGGCCGACGCGGACCGGAACGGCGCGCGCGACGCCGTCGGATTCCGTGAACGCGGCCCGGCCGTCGCCGTCGCGGAAGAGCGCGCTCGACGGGACCCGGACCGCGTCGTCGGCGCGCCAGACGACGATCCGGGCCTCGACCCGGTAGCCGTGGCCGAGCGTCGGGCGGTCCTCCGGAGGGGAGGTCAGCGCGACCGTGACCGGCACGCGCTGCTCCTCGACGCCCAGCGCCGAGAACTTGGTGACGCCGAACGGATCGACGCGGCGGACCTCCCCCGCGAGCGCCACGGGGCCGCCCCAGTCCTCGATCACGACCGGATCGCCGACGGAGACGCGGACGGCGTCCGACGAGATCAGCTCGACCACGACCTCGAGCGCGCCGCCGACATCGCCGATCTCCATGATCGGCGCGCCGGCGGGCAGGGTCGTCTCGCTCTGCTGCATGACGCGCAGGATGCGGCCGTCCGCCGGCGCGCGGAGCGGGATCTCGTCGCCGCGCGCGTCGCCGATCGCGGCGGCGAGCCCCCGGTCGTCGAAACCGATCAGCTGGGCCCGGGCGTTGGCGAGGCCCGCCTGGCGCATGGAGATCTCGGCCTGCGCCGTCTCGGTCGCGGACTGCGCGACCCTGAAGCCCTGGCGCGCGCGGTCGAGCGCCGCCTCGCTCGCGATTCCGCGCGCGGCGAGCTGCTCGGCGCGGCCGAGCTCGGTCTCAGCGTAGTCGCGCTGCGCCATCGCGGCGTTGAGGTCGGCGCGCGCGACGCGCAACGCCGCCTCGGCGGCCTGGACGGCGGCCGTCGCCTGCTCGCGGGTCCGGACGTCGAGCGCGGCCGGGTTGCTCGGAAGCATGCGCGCCACGACGGTCTCGCCCCGCTCGACGGCGTCGCCCGGATCGACCTCGACCCGCAGGAGCCGGCCGGCGACCGGGGTCGAGACGACGTAGGCCTCCGCGACCCGCGTGCGGCCCTCCTCGTCGATCGTGACCTGCATCGGGCCGCGCGTCACCTCGCCGAGATCGACCATGAGCGGGCGCGGCCAGAACGCGGCGGCGAGCGCGGCGGCGACCAGCAGGCCGGCGGCCAGCGTCAGGACCAGGCGGGACCGCTTTCTTGCCCGTGCCATCGTCTACTCCCGTGTCTTGAGCGCCGCGACCATGTCGGAGCGGTCGAGGTCGCGTTTCACCAGCCAGCCGGAGACGATCGCCGCCGCGAGCACGACGAGCGTCGCCCGCCCGTAGCTCGCCGGATCGAAGACGGCCGGGATCTGGTAGAGTTCGGTGGAGAAGCCCGCTGCGATGCCGAACGACAGGTAGTACCCCGCCAGAGCGCCCGCCGGCAGCGCCGCGAGCGTCACCACCGCCAGCTCGCCCAGCAGCACGAAGGCCGTCTCGCCGGCGGTGAAGCCGATCACGCGCAGCGAGGCGAGATCGCGCGCGCGTTCGGCGTGGGCGATGCGGGCGGCGTTGTAGACGATGCCGAAGGTTATGACGAAGGCGATCGCGCCCATGACGTGGCGGATCGCGCCGGCGCCGGTGTCCATCATGGTCGTCAGCGCGTCCCGCGCCTGCGATTTGACGCTCACGCCCGCCACCGTCGGCATGTTCCGGAGGGCCAGATAGGTCTCGCCGGCCTGGGCGGCGTCGATCGCCAGATACGCTCCCGACACCCGGCCCGGCTCGCGGAGCGCCCGGTTCAGCGCGTCGAGATCCATGTAGGCGGGCGCGCCGAGCAGCGATCGCGCGACGCCCGCGACCGGAACCTCGATCACCGGCCGGCGCCCTTCGCGCACGTCGACCGTCAGCGTGTCGCCCGGTCCCGCGTCCAGAATGCCGGCGAGCGCCGCCGACAGGACCACGCCGCTCCCCGGAAGGTCGACGGGCCGCATCCGGTCGTCGAGCGCGCGGTTGAGATCCCGGTCCGCCGGCAGGCCGGTGATCGCGCCGCGATGCGCGCGCGTGCCGTTCCGCAGGACCGCCGCCACGTCGCGCACGGGTTCGACGCGCCCGACCCCGGGGAGGCGCGCGAGTTCGAAGAGCGTCGCGTCGCCGACCGGATGGGTGAAGGTCACCCGGGCGTCGCTCCGGTCGACGACGGAGAACGTCAGGTCGACGGCCCGGTCGAACCCGGCGTAGATCGTGATCATCGACACCGAGAGCGCCATTCCCGCCGCGATGCCGATCGTCGCGCCGGCCATGCGGCCCGGCTGTCGGATGACGCGGCGCATCACCATGCGGGAGGGCTGGTCGAGAAGCTGCGCCAGCGCGCGCCCCGTCCGCCCGGCGCGGCTGAAATCGGCCGGGGCGGGGGGGCGCATCGCCGCCGCCGGCGTCAGCGCGAAGACGTGGCGCAGGACCAGCAGGCCGCCGGCGGACGCCGAGAGGACGCTGACGGCCACGCCGATGACGAACGGACCCGGATCGAGCCGGAAGACGAGGAACGGGAACTTGTAATAGGCGGTGTAGATGCCGACCATGGCGCGGCCCAGACCGATCCCGCCCAGACAGCCAGCCAGCGCCCCGCCGGCGGCGATGATGACGATCAGCTTGGCGTAATGCGCGCCCACCTCGCCGCCGGTGTAGCCGAACGCCTTCATCAGCCCGATCTGGCCCCGCTCGGACCGCAAGACGCGGCCGATGACGATGTTGAGGAGGAAGGCCGCGACCGCGAGGAAGATCGGCGGAACCCCGGCCGCCGCCGCGCGGAGCCCCGCGATCTCCTCCGACACGAAGCGGTTCGACGTCTGGTCCGCGAGCGCGTAGGCGCCGGAGCCCCCATAGGGTTCGAGCAGAGCGTCGATGGCGTCCAAGACCGCGCGCGGGCGCGCGCCGCGTTCGAGCCCGATCAGCGCCTCGTTGAAGGCGCCGTCCATGTCGTAGGCGGCGGCGAGTCCGGCTCGGCCCGTCCAGATGACGCCGAACCGCGCGTCGTCCGGGACCAGCTCTCCCGGCGCGGTGGTGTAGAGGAATTCCGGGCTCTGGGCCAGGCCCACGACGTCGAAGTTCCGGCGCGCGCCGTTCATCGTGGCGCGGACGCGGTCGCCCGGTCCCAGCCCGTGCGCCAGCGCGAAACTCCTGAGCAGCAGGATCTCGTCGGGGCGGCCGGTCTCCGGCATCCGTCCGTCCGTCAGGAAGACGTCGTTGAGCGCGGGCCGGCCCCTGTCGGGCAGCGACAAAGCGCGGGCCTGGACCGGGAGCGCCTGGCCCGGCAGGTCGATCAGCGCGCTGCCCTGGACGCGGGTCTGCACCGAGGCGATCCCCGGCAGCGCGGCGAGACGGTCGCCCAGCCGCTCCGGCGCGCGGCCGACCGGCGCGAAGACGTCCGCCAGACGGTAGCGCGCGTAATAGGCGTCGCGGGTCTCGGTCAGCGAGGCGACGAGCCCGGTCATCATCACGAGCATCATCACGCCCGTGGCGATCACCGCGCCGATGGCGACGGCCTGGCCCCTGATGCGCCAGAGGTCGCGCAGGAGCTTCCGGTCGAGCGGGCTCACCAGGCGATCTCCGAAGGGGCGCGCCTGGTCGCGTTCAGAACGACCTCGCGGATGCCGCCGTCGGCGAAATGGATGACGCGGTCGGCCATCGCCGCCGTGGCGGCGTTGTGCGTGACCATCAGCACCGTCGAGCCGAGCCGCTCGTTGACGTCCCTCAGCACCTCGAGCACCGCGCGCCCGGTCGCGCTGTCGAGCGCGCCGGTCGGCTCGTCGCAGAACAGCACCTCGGGCTGCTTGGCGACCGCGCGGGCGATGGCGACGCGCTGCTGCTCGCCGCCCGAGAGCTGCGCGGGGAAGTGGTCGGTCCGCTCCTTCAGCCCGACCAGCGCGAGCGCGGCGTCGGGATCCATCGGATCGGCCGCGATCTCGGTGACGAGTTCGACGTTCTCGCGCGCGGTCAGGCTCGGCATGAGGTTGTAGAACTGGAAGACGAAGCCGACATGGTTCCGCCGGTAGAGCGTCAGCGCCGCGTCGTCCATCGCCGTGAGGTCGAGGTCGCGGAACCGGGCCGTCCCCTCCGTCGCCCGGTCGAGCCCGCCGATGATGTTGAGAAGAGTGGATTTCCCCGATCCCGACGGGCCGAGCAGCACAACGATCTCGCCCTGCGGGATCTCGAGGTCGACGCCGCGCAGCGCGCGCACGGCGGAACGGCCCTCGCCGTAGACCTTGGTCAGCCCCCGCGTGACGAACGCCGCCCGCGCCATCTCAGACGCCCGCCACCGCGCGGGCCATCCGCCGGCACGCGTCGCGATCCGGCAGGACCACCGAGCCGTCCGGCAGTCCGAGCATCCGGCCGATCATGCGGCCCTCGGCCGTCATCCTGCCGTCGAGCGGGTCCGACGCCGCCTCGATCCCCGCGGTTCCGGCGATCCGCAGCGCCGGCCGCGCGGCCTCGGCCGCGGCGGCGAGGGCGCGCGTCGGCAGGAACCCGTTTCCGGGCCGCGGCATGGCGTCCGGAAGGAACCGGCGATCGCCCCCGCGTTCGGCCTTCAACCGTGTCGATGACGAGATGAACGCGTTGAACCGGGCCAAGGCGTCCGCGACGGCGTCCCGTCCGCGGCTCGGAAACAGCCGCAGGGCGCAGTCGAGGATATGCCGTCTGCGCGCGTCGGAATCCATGCGCCGCCGCGCGGCCGCTTCGGGAGAGGGATCGTCCGCGCCTGACACCATCGCCCGCGCCTCGCGTCTACGGACCGACGGTCGGTAGGTAGCGGAAAGCCGCGCGGGGCGCAACGGCCGCTCCGGCGGACCGCGCTCAACGCGGTCGTGAGCCGCCGCGCGTGGACGCGGCCGCGATTTGCCTCTAGTCTCCGTCCTCCTTTCGGGAGCGCGTGGAATGTTCGGTGTGGATCTCTGGGACGCGTCTCTGGCGCCGGCGCTGATGGTGGCGACGGTCGCGGGACTTCTGAGCTTCCTCTCGCCCTGCGTCCTCCCCATCGTCCCGCCGTATCTGGCCTACATGGCCGGAGCCTCGATGGAGGACATGCAGGCGTCGCGCGGTCCGGACCGGCGGATCGTGCGGGCGGCGCTGTTCTTCGTGCTCGGCCTCTCGACCGTGTTCCTGATGCTCGGGATGGCCGCTTCCGCCTTCGGGCGGGTGTTTCTCGCGTACCAGCGCGAGATGGCCATGATCGCGGGCGCGGTCATCATCCTCTTCGGGCTGCATTTCCTCGGCGTTCTGCGCATCCCGCTCCTTTACCGGGAGGCGCGCATCGACGCCGGCGCCAGGGGCGGCACGCCGCTCGGCGCCTATGTGCTCGGTCTCGCCTTCGCGTTCGGCTGGACGCCCTGCATCGGACCGGTGCTCGGCTCGATCCTGTCGCTCGCGGCGCAGGAGGGCTCGGTCGAGCGCGGAATGCTGCTGATGGGCTTCTACGCCGCCGGGCTCGGCGTGCCGTTCCTTCTGACGGCGGTGTTCCTGCGCAACGCGATGGGGCTGATGGCGGGCATGAAGCGCCACATGGGGACCATCGAGAAGGTCATGGGCGTCCTTCTCGTGGCCGTGGGCGTGATGATGCTGACCGGGGCCTTCACGGACCTGTCGTTCTGGCTGCTGGAGACGTTCCCCGCCTTGGGGAGGATCGGTTAGGACCGGACCAGGCGCGGCCTTCGGCCATGCCGACCCGCCCCGCCCGAACGCGTGCCGGTCAGGTTTCCAGCGGGTTAACGCGAGTGGGAATGTTAAATTGGATCAAAGAGTTGCCGAAGTGGCCACGCGTGGCCACCCGCCGGTTTCACCGCGCCTTCGCGCGTCTCTGAAGCTGGCCGTCGACGATCACGCCGATCAGGATCACCGCTCCCATCACCGCGAAATTGAGCGAACTCGGGATGCCGAGCATGTTGACGAGGTTCTGAAGCACCTGGAGCAGCACCACGCCGAGCGCGATCCCGAGGATCGAGCCCTCGCCGCCGCGCAGGGAGCAGCCTCCGAGAACCGCCGCGGCGATGGCGTAGAGCTCATAGAAGTTGCCGTGCGCCGAGGGCGAGACCGACTGCGTGTAGAACACGAAGAACACCGTCGAGATGCCGGTCATCAGACCGCTGATCGCGTAGGCGGCGACGATCACCGACTTGGTCGGAATGCCCGAGAACCGCGCCGCCTCCTCGTTCTTGCCCACGGCGTAGATGTAGCGGCCGAGCACGGATTTGTGCAGCAGGACCGCCATCACCAGCGCGACCAGCACGAAGAAGATGAAGGTGTGCGGTATGTTCCAGGTCCGCCCCGAGGTCAGCCATTCCAGCGCCTCGTAGCCGCCGGCGTATCCGAAACCCTCGGTGGAATCGTTGGTGTAGTAGCGCGCGACGCCGCGATAGAGCAGCAGGCCGCAGAGCGTGACGACGAAGGGCTGGAGGTCGAGCCGCGAGATCAGCACCCCGTGCACGGCGCCGAGCAGGGTGCCGCCCGCCACCACGATCACGAACACGACCGGCCAGGGCAGGCCGTAATTCACCAGGAGATCGAGAAAGATCACGCCCAGCAGCGCGAGCATCGATCCCACCGAGAGGTCGATGCCGCCGGTGACGATGACGATGCCCAGCCCGAGCGCGAGAAGGCCGAAGAGGCCGATCTGGTTGGCCAGGTTGATCAGATTGATCGTCGATATGAATTGCGGGTTGATCAGCGCGGTGACCGTCCCGGTGACGAGGATCAGCAGGAACAGTCCGAATTCTTTTCTAAGCATCGATCCGCGCTCTTTCCTCTACGGTTCCGCCCACGGCCAGCAGCATGACGTTGTGTTCGGTGAAATCGGGGCGTTCGAGGAACCCGCTGATGCGGCCCTCGTGCATCACGGCGATGCGGTCGCTGACGCCGATCACCTCCTCCATGTCGCTGGAGATCATCAGGATGGCGACGCCGGCATCGGCCAGCCCCCGCATGATGGCGTAGATCTCGCTCTTGGCGCCGACGTCGATGCCGCGTGTCGGCTCGTCGAAGATCACCGCGTTCGGCCGCATCGAGAGCCATTTGCCGAGCACGACCTTCTGCTGGTTGCCCCCCGAGAGGTTCACCGCGTGCGTCGCCGTCGAGGGCGTCTTGATCGACAGCGACGCGCATTGCGCCTCGGCCGCCCGCGTCTCGGCCGCGCGGTCCGGAATGCCGCGTCGCGCGTAGCGCCACAGATCCGCGAGCGTGATGTTCTGGTCGATGGGCAGGTCGAGCAGCAGGCCCGCGTGCTTGCGGTCCTCGGGAACGAGATAGACGCCCTTCGCGATCGCGTCGCCGGCCACCCGCGCGCCGACGGGCTCGCCGTCGAGCAGGACCCTGCCGGAGGTCGCGGGCTCGACCCCGAAGATCGCGTGCGCCAGTTCCGTGCGCCCCGATCCGATCAGCCCCGCGAGCCCGACGATCTCGCCGCGCCGGAATTCGAACGAGATCTCCTTGCCCGGATGCGCCGGGGTCACGAGCCGGTCGATGACCACGCCGGTCTCGCGCGGGGTCGTCTTCGGCGGAATGTAGACCGCCTTGAGATCGCGCCCGATCATCAGCCGGATCATGGCGTCGTGGGTGATCCCGTCGCCGGTCAGCTCGCCCACGCGCCTGCCGTCGCGCAGCGCCACGACGCGGTCGGCGCAGGTCCTCACCTCGTCGAGCCGGTGCGAGATGTAGATGATGCTGACGCCCTCTTCCCGGAGCGCGGCCATGACCTCCAGCAGCCGGTCGGTCTCCTTGAGCGTCAGGCTCGAGGTCGGCTCGTCCATGATGATCACGCGGGCGTCGAGCGACAGCGCCTTGGCGATCTCGACCATCTGGCACTGCGCGATCGAGAGGCCGCTCAGCGGGTCGGACGGATGGATTTCGAGGCCCAGGCGGCGCAGCAGCGGCGCGACCTTCTCGTTGAGCGCGCGCGTGTCGATCAGGCGCAGCGGGCCGCCGAAACGGGGTTCGCGGCCGATGTAGACGTTGGCCGCGACGCTGAGATTCTCGAACAGGTTCAGCTCCTGGTGGACGAACGCGATTCCGGCGGCCGTCGCGGCCGGCACGGTCAGCCGGTCGCGCGCCACGCCGTCCAGCACGATCTCGCCCCTCGTCGGCGCGACGATCCCGCCGAGTATCTTCATCAGCGTGGATTTGCCCGCGCCGTTCTCGCCGATCAGGCCGAGGATCTCGCCGCGGCCGAGGGACACGCTCACGTCGTCGAGCGCCGTGACGCCCGGATAGGTCTTGGTGACCGAGCGCAGCTCGAGCAGGGTCTCAGACATTTGCCGATCCTTCGGAAGTCCGCCGGAACCCTTCGGCTCCGGCGGAGGCTTCGCGTCGCGTCGCCGTCGGGACGGCTCAGTTGCCGAGGATGGCCCGCACCTGCTCCACGAACGCGTCCACGTTGGAGGAGTCGATGATCTGGGTCGGCACGATGTCGAGCTCGTTCTCGGGCACCACCGAGGTGTCGCCGTCGATGTACTTCGCCATCTTGATGATCGACTGGTAGCCGAACTCGTAGGGCTGCTGCACCACGGTGCCGAGGATGTCGCCGGCCTGGATGCCCTTGAGCGTCTGCTGGTCCTCGTCGAAGCCGACGATCTTGACCTGGCCTTCCTTGCCGGCGGCCTTCACGGCGTTGTAGATCTGCGGCGTGTTGTAGGCCCAGAGCCCGACGAGCAGGTCGATGTCGGGGTATTTGCTGAGCGTGTCCTCGGCGTTCGCCTTGGCCTTGGTCTGGTCGCCGCCGTCGGTGCGGATGTCGATGATCTCGATGCCCGAGCCCTCGATCGCCTCCTTGATGCCCTGGCTGCGCTCGCGGGCGTTGGCCGCGTCCATCGTGCCGACGAAGAGCATCGCGGTGCCGCCGTCGGGCAGGGCCTTCTTCATCAGCTCTCCCGCCTGGCGTCCGGCGTCGACGTTGTCGGTGCCGATATACATCACGCGGTCGGAGTTCGGCGCGTCGGCGTCATGGGTGAAGAGAACCGCCTTCGAGGCGACCTCGTTGAGGATCGCTGTCGAATCGTCCGGGTTCACCGGGCTGATCGCCACGCCGGCGACGCCCTTGGCCAGCAGATCCTCGAGGATCTTCTTCTGCGCGGCGGCGGACATCTCGCCGGGGATGTAGAACTCGACCTGGTAGCCGTCGAGCTCGGCGTCGGCCTTCTCGGTGCCCACGCGGGCGAATTTCCAGAAATCGGCCGGCACGTTCACGACGAAGGCGAGCGTCTTGACGTCCTGCGCGGTGGCCGGAGCCATCCCCGACAGCGCCGCGAAACCGGCGACGCCGGCGGCCAGAAGCGTCCGGCGGCCGATCCGGCCGATTCCGGGCATGGTGTCCGTAATGCGTTTCATCGCGTATCCTCCTTGGTGCGCGCGCCTTGGGCGCGTCGGTCGTTTCTCGCGTCGGATGGGATTGCGTGGCGCGGTCGCGGCGGCGCGTCGTCTGACGCGATCCGGACGGCTGGTCTCGATTGGCTTCCCCACTGCCGGCACTTTCCGGAGGCCCCGGGCCTCCGTGACGGGACGCTACAGCGAGTCTCTTTCGCGCTCAAGCCGGTTCGCGCGGAGCGGCCGGGGTCACTCCTCCGGTTCGAGCGCGATGCGGAGGATGACGAATTCCGCGGGCCTGACCAGGGCCACGCCGACCAGGACGACGATCCGGCCCGCGTCGAGATCGGGCTGGCCCATCGTGTCCCCCGGTCCGCACCGGATGAAATACGCCTCGTCCGGCCGCGCGCCCGCGAAGGCGCCCGAGCGCCAGAGCGAATCGAGAAACGCGCCTCCGACCGCGCGGACCCGCGTCCACGTCGCCGGCGCGGCCGGCTCGAACAGCGCGAAGCGGAGCCCGTCCGCGAGCGAGCGCTCGATCATCAGCGCCGTGCGCCGGACGGCGACGTAGCGGTATTCGCCGCCCGCGAGCGTGCGCGCGCCCCAGATCCGGATGCCGCGCCCCGAAAACGCCCGGATCGCGTTCACCGCCTTGTCCGGCGCGTTCAGGCCCTCCTGCATCGGACGGGACACGTCGGTCGTCAGCCCCGCGACGCCGCGCAGGTCCACGTTCGCCGGCGCCTTCCAGACGCCGCGGTCGACATCCGTGCGCGCGAACGCTCCCGCGACGGCGCCGCCCGGCGGAACCGGCGCGGAGCCGTCCGGCATCTCGAGCCACGGCCAGTACGCCGCGCCCCAGCTTCGCGCGTCGCCGTCGATCAGGGCGCGCAGACCCCGCGGCCCGTCGACCGGATCGTCCGCGCCGCCGGGAGCGCGGTCGCCGCGACGCACGTCGATGATCGCGAAACGTCCGTGTTTCCGCGCGAAGCCGAGCGCCGCCCGCGCGACCTTCGCCCAGGAACGCGGACGGGGCAGCAGGGCGGCGTCGGGCGTCGCGAAGAACGCGGCCTCGGGGGCCTTGCGCAGCGCCCGGATGCCCTTGCGGAATTCCCGCGCGCGCGGCGCCCGCACGCCGTCCGCGTCGGTGAAGCCGCCGGTCGAGACGATGACGCAGCGACGCCCGCCGTTCTGGAAATAGAGCCGCACGCTCTCGTGCAGGACGAACAGCCGCGTCCCGTCCGCGCCGGAAGGACCGGCGCCGCCGAAGAGCCGTTCGAAGTCGGCGAGCCCCGTGACCGATGTCGGCACGCCCGTCAGGTCCCCGCCGCCCGCGCCCGCGAAGGCGGTGGGACCGACGAAGCCCGCGACGTCGGTCTCCATCCGGCCGACGGAGGGCGGCGCGGCGATCTCCTCGACATACACGCCGGGGTGAAGATAATCAGGCATGTCCGGACCCTCCCGCCCCTCACTATGGCGCAAACGCCGCGTCCTGTCGCGGCCGCCGCTCAGCCCGCCTCGGGCGCGTCCCCGAACACCGCGTCGAAGCTCCGGCGCAGCGCCACGTCCAGATCCGCCATCGTCACCGGCAGGCCCAGATCGACCAGGCTCGTCACGCCGTGGCCCGTGATGCCGCACGGCACGATGCCGTCGAAATGCGAGAGGTCCGGCTCGACGTTGACCGCGATGCCGTGGAACGCCACCCAGCGGCGCACCCGCACGCCGATCGCGGCGATCTTGTCCTCGGCGGGCCTCCCGTCGGGCAGGGGGGGCTTGTCCGGCCGCGCGACCCAGACCCCGACGCGGCCCGGCCGGCGCTCCGCCGTGACGCCGAACTCGGCCACCGCCCGGATCGCCCATTCCTCGAGCCGGTTCACGTAGGCCCGCAGGTCGCGTCCGCGCCGGTTGAGGTCCAGCATCGCGTAGGCGACCCGCTGCCCCGGGCCGTGATAGGTGTATTCGCCGCCGCGCCGCGACGCGAACACCGGAAACCGGTCCGGGTCCAGCAGATCGGCGGGATCGGCGGAGGTTCCGGCGGTGTAGAGCGGCGGATGCTCCAGCAGCCAGACCAGTTCGTCCGCGTCGCCCGCGACGATCGCGTCGACCCGGGCCTCCATCGCCGACAGGGCGTCGAGATAGCCGACCGGCCGGTCGGATCGCCTCCATTCCGGCGTCCGCGCCCCATGATCGGACGCGCCAGACGTTTTCGGTTTGGCCGGAAAGCGAGAATCGGCTATCATGAAGTGATTAGTGAGCATTCATTCTTCTCGAAATCAACTGGGGGTATTGACGTGTATCGACGAAACGTTCTGGTTCTCGTGACTTCTACAGCCCTTCTTTCAAGTTCCGTCACGATGGCGCACGCGGATGGCAGCGCGTTCGTCGGCGGGCTCGTCGGGAGCATGCTGGGTTCCGCCATCTCCAACTCGCAGCAGCAGCGCCGCGTCGTCGTGCAGGAGAGGAAGGTCTATCGCAAGTCCCCGGTGGTCAACAGCTACCAGCGCGAGGAGAACCGCCAGGTCCAGACGGCGCTCAACTACTTCGGGTTTCCCGCCGGGGTCGCCGACGGGGTGATGGGCCGGAACTCCCGCGCCGCCATCGGCCAGTACCAGGCCTTCATGGGCTATCCGGCCACCGGGGTCCTCGCGGATTACGAGAAGGTGTTCCTCACCTCCTCCTACAACCGGGCGATGGTCGGCGGTCCGCAGAACGCGCAGATGATGGCCTCCGCCGGACAGGGCACGCGCGGATTGCTGCTGGCCTATCGGCAGGAGCAGATGGGCGTCCAGGCGGCCGCGCCGCAGTTCCAGCAGCCGGTTCCCGCCGCGCCCGCGCCGGCCCCCGTGACTGTCGAGGCCGCGGCTCCGGCGCCTGTCGTTCCGGAACCGGCCGCGACGGTGGAGATCGCGGCTCCCGTCCCGGAACCGCAGACGAAGCCGGACGCGTCCGGCAAGATGCCGAGCTTCCTCGCCGGACCGGCGGCGCCGTCCATCGCGGCGCATTGCAACTCCGTCAGCCTGGCGACCAGTTCGCGGGGCGGGTATTACACGCTCGCGTCGATGGAGGATCCCTCCAAGGCGCTCGACGAGCAGTTCTGCCTCGCGCGGATCTACGCGATCGAGCAGGGCCAGAGCCTGGCCGCCACGGTCCAGGGCTTCACGGCCTCCGAGATCGCGGAGCAGTGCGAGGCCTTCACGCCGACGATGCGGGAATACGCCGCCCGCCTCGTGACCCAGCCGCCCGCCGAGGTGACGGCGGCGGTGCAGAAATTCGTCGTGGACACCGGCGCGTCGGCCGCGCAGTTGAGCGGCAACGCCCGCATCTGCCTCGGAGTGGCCTACAGCACCGACAACGCCGATCTCGCCATCGCCTCCTCCCTGGTGCTGGCGGGGCTCGGCGAGGCGGCCTACGCCGAACTTCTCGGGCATCACCTGATGGGCGGGTTCGGCACCCCCCGGCGCCCCGACCGCGGCGTCCAGTGGCTCGAGACCTCCGTCGAGGCGCTCAACGGCGGCGCCAGTCCGCTCGTGGCCGTCGGAGCGCCGGAGCGGCTGGCGCTCATGAACCGGGTGCTGATGACGCTGACGGGCGCGACCGAGACGGAAACCCTGCAGGAGGCCGCCGCTCCGGGCGGGCTGATGTTCGTCCTCCCGACGACCGGCGCCCCTTCGGAATGATATCGTGAGGGCCGGGCGTTTCCGGCCTTCACAACCTTTCACCGCTTTGCTAGAAGCCCGCGCAGTGCGGCTGTGGCGGAACTGGTAGACGCGCAGCGTTGAGGTCGCTGTGGGGTAACTCCCGTGGAAGTTCGAG
>CAWCUP010000004.1:0-49104 GCA_963798765.1 uncultured Alphaproteobacteria bacterium
TTGGGCTCGAAGCCGCCATCCGCTGTCGACCGGACCGAACGTCCGCTTCGATTGATGTCCGTTCCTCTCCCGCTTCATGCCCGGTCCACCTCCACCCGAAAGACGCCGTCGCGACAGGTTAACCGGTGGTTACCGGAAATCCACAACAGTCTGAACATAAAGCAGTATATCGGTTGGACACGCGTGACTCCAATCGCGGGCCACGCCCCTCGGATCCCTGGATCCGCCGTATGCGGGCCTGTCGCTCACGCCGCGGCCCAGACCTTGGCTCCGTCCAGTTCCGCGTTCCCGAACACATGGACGTCTCCGGGGATCAGCGGCGCGAACGCCCTGACCGCGTGCCGGATCCATTCGATGTCCGAGACGATCGCGATCCGTTCGAAATCCCTCAGATGCATCAGCCCGACCCGCGCGTCGCTCCAGACCGCCCCCGGCGTGTAGGCTTCGAACCCCGGTCCGATCTGATAGATCAGGCGGATCTTCCCGCCGCCCGCCGCCGCCGCGTCCACCAGCGGCGCGATCGTCTCCGCGTAATCCTCCGCCCGGATCACTCCCGCGACCGAGATGCCCACCACGCCGTCGGGCAGCCCGTCCATCACCGTGACGCGGCTCGGCTCCGTCCCGTCCTCCGCCGACCAGGCCAGCGCCTCGGCCAGCCCGCTCGCCGGAAAACGCCTGACATCCGCCCGCAGGAAATGCCGCCCGATCCTCGGCGCGATCTCCAGCACCTTCGAATCCGAGACCAGCGCGATCTTCCCGACCAGGTTCCGATGGGCCCGGATGAACTGGAGATGCTCCACGAGCGCCGAGAAATCCGCCCAGCCCGGAAAGTCGGCCGCGTGGACGACGAGGTTGGGAACGCGGTCCGTCTCGTTGACGACCGCGTTGAAGCGCGCCGTCAGAGCCTCGAAATCCGCCTGCTCCAGCTTCCCCGACGGCTCCGCGATCAGGGCGTTGTGGGCCGCGTCGTGAGTGATTGCAAGCATTGTGGCGCTCCGATGATGGATGTCCTCCGGTCGAGACTGGCGCCTGATCCCGGACCGATCAAGGCGCGATGTCTGGACAGCCGGCGGGCCCTCCACTACATCGCGCGGATCATGGCGCCCAAGAAAGATCCCAATCTCAAGATCGTCGCCGAGAACCGTCGCGCGCGGTTCAACTATTTCATCGAGGACGATCTCGAGGCCGGGATCATGCTCGAGGGTTCCGAGGTGAAATCGCTGCGGACCGGCCAGGCCAACATCGCCGAGAGCTACGCCACGGTCGAGGACGGCGAGCTCTGGCTGATCAACGGCTACATCCCCGCCTACGACCGCGCGAAGACCTTCGGCCATGACGAGCGCCGCCGCCGCAAGCTGCTGGTCCACAAGAAACAGCTCGCGAAACTCTGGCAGGGCATCGGCCGCGAAGGCATGACGCTCGTGCCGCTCAAGCTCTATTTCAACGAGAAGGGCCGCGCCAAGCTCCAGCTCGGCATCGCCAAGGGCAAGAAGATGCAGGACAAGCGCGAGACCGAGAAGAAGCGCGACTGGCAGCGCGACAAGGCCCGCCTTCTGCGCGACCGCGGCTAGTCGTCCCCAGGGTCCCGGCCGCCGCGCCGCGAGAAAAGATACGCTCCGACCGCCAGCACGCCGAGGCCCAGCATCCCGGCCCCGCGAAGCTGCGGCAGAAGCGAGATGGCGGCCGTCTCCATGAGCCTTCGGTCCTGCGTGTCCTCCATCCGCTTCTGACGCTCGCGGCGCCTGTCGAGCGCGCGGATGCGGAGGACCGTCCCGAGACAGGCGAGGAGCGCGAGGCCCGACATCACCATGAGCGCCTCGACAGTACCGATCTGGCGGGCCAGAGCGACGGTGACGGTGGTCAGGACGAAGATCAGCGCGATCAGCGCGAACACCGCCAGCGCCGCGATCGCTCCGGCCTGCGCCTTGGCGTGCCGGCCGATCCGCCTGACCCGCGCGGACCCGATGCCGGCGGCCAGCCTCGCCGCGCCGAGCAGCATCAGCGGCGCAGGATCATGGCCAGCATGAAGCCGATCAGCCCGGCGATCCCGAGCGCCCGGAACGGACGGTCACGGGTCTCGGCGGCGATCCGGCCTTCGAGCGACTCGATCTCGGCCGTCAGGTCGGCCAGCGCCGCCTCTCCGGTCGCCAGCCCGTCCGACGCCTTCTTCTGCGCGGTCGATCGCAGCGACGCGACGCGCGCCTTGCCCATTCGCGAAACGATGTCTCCGAGCTCGGACAGGTCCTTCCGCATCGCTTTCATCTCGGCGCTCAGGCTGTCGGCCTTGTCCTCCAGCTTTTCCTCTTCGGCGTTCGTGATCTTCGTGTTCATGTGCATCCCCGTGATTTCAGTTGCGTGGCACAACGCCCCGGCGCCCGTCCGGGTTCCATCGTTCAGACGAAACGGTTGACCAGGTTCTCCAGCATCTCCTGACGCCCGGATCGCGGCGCCGGCTCGATCCCCTCCTCCGCCACGCGCGCCGCCAGCTCCGCGAGCCCGACATCCCCGTCCAGCATCGCCCTCGCCTCCGGCGTGTCCCAGCCCGAATACCGCTCGGCGAGAGCCGAGTCCATTCCGCCGTCCTCGATCATCGCCGCCGCCGCCAGCAGCGCCCGGGCGCAGGTGTCCATGCCCTCCGACATGCGCCGCGATCAGATCCTCCGGGTCGAGCGACTGCCGCCGAAGCTTGGCGTCGAAGTTGAAGCCTCCGGTCGTGAAGCCGCCCCCCTTGAGGATGTGGTACATCGCGACCGCCATTTCCGGCACGTTGTTCGGGAACTGGTCGGTGTCCCAGCCGGACTGGTAATCGTTGCGGTTGGCGTCGACGCTGCCGAAAATGCCGAGCGCGTTCGCCGTGGCGATCTCGTGCTCGAAGGCGTGGCCGGCGAGGACCGCGTGCCCGACCTCGATGTTGACCTTCACCTCGTTCTCGAGCCCCGCGCGTTTCAGCAGGCCGTAGACCGTCGCGACATCGTGATCGTACTGGTGCTTGGTCGGCTCCTGGGGTTTGGGTTCGATCAGGATCGTGCCCTTGAAGCCGATCTTGTGCTTGTATTCGACGACCATGTTGAGGAACCGGCCCATCTGGTCGAATTCGCGCCGCATGTCGGTGTTGAGCAGGGTCTCGTACCCTTCGCGGCCGCCCCAGAGCACGTAGTTCGCGCCGCCGAGCTCGTGGGTGACATCCATCACCTCCTTCACCTGCGCCGCGGCGTAGGCGAACACGTCGGGGTCCGGGTTGGTGGCCGCGCCGGCCATGTAGCGGCGGTTGGAGAAGAGATTGGCGGTGCCCCAGAGAAGGCCGGTGCCGGTCTCGTCCATTTTCCGCGCGAAGATCTCCGCGATGGCGCGCAGATTGCGGTTGCTCTCGGCCAGCGTCGCGCCCTCGGGGGCGACGTCGCGGTCGTGGAAGCAGAAGAACGGCGCGCCGAGGATCTCGAACATCTCGAAAGCGACCTCGGCCTTGAGTTTCGCGTCGTCGAGGCTTTCGCCGAACCAGGGACGTTGAAACGTCTGGCCGCCGAACGGATCGCCGCCGGGCCAGCAGAAGCTGTGCCAGTAGGCGACGGCGAAGCGCAGGTGATCCTCCATGCGCTTGCCCATCACCATCCGGTCGGGCTCGTAGAAGCGGAAGGCCATCGGATCGGCGGAGTTCGGGCCCTTCGAACGGGACCGGTTCGATGCCTTTGAAAAAGTCGCTCATGTTTCGGCTTCCTTCAGCGCGGGATAGAGGGCGCGGTAGCGGGCGTGTCCCTCGGCGTACGGCGCGACGAGGTCTCTCTCAGGTTCGATCACCCGCAGGATTTCGGGCTCGGCGCAGATGTCGGCCGGGTCGGCGTCCTCGGCCGCGCAGATGGCGAGGCGGGCGGCGCCGAGGGCCGCGCCGAGATCGCTGTCGGCCGCGACGCGGAGCGGGCGGTCGAGGACGCTCGCCACGATGCGGAGCCAGGTCTCGGATTTCGCGCCGCCGCCGACGGCGAGGGCGGAGTCGAAATCCGTTCCCGCATGGGCGAGCGCGGACTGGCAGTCGGCGAAGGCGTAGGCGACGCCCTCCATCACGGCCCGGGCCATGTCGGCCAGTCCGTGCGAGCGCGACAGGCCGACGAAGGCGCCGCGGGCGGCGGGGTCGTTATGCGGGGTCCGTTCTCCGGAGAGGTACGGGAGGAAGGTGAGGTCGGACGGGGCGGCTCCGGAATCGACGGAGGCGGCGAGATCGGCGGCGGACTTCCCCGCGATCCCGGCGAGCCATTCGAGGCTGTCGGAGGCCGAGAGGATCACGCCCATCTGGTGCCAGGTGTCCGGGATCGCGTGGCAGAAGGCGTGGACCGCGCCGTCGGTGTTGGGCGAGAAGGCGGCGTTGGAGACGAAGAGCACGCCGGAGGTTCCGAGCGAGACGAAGGCGCGGCCGGGTCTGACCACGCCGACGCCGCAGGCCGCCGCGGCGTTGTCGCCGGCGCCGCCCGCGACGATCACGTCTTTCGGGGCGCCCCAGCGCTCGGCGAGGTCGGGGCGGAGATCGCCGGAGATGGCGCTGCCTTCGACGAGACGGGGCATCTGGGCGCGGGTCAGTCCGGTGGCGGCGAGAAGATCGTCCGACCAGTCGCGGGCGGCGACGTCGAGCCAAAGGGTTCCGGCGGCGTCGGACATCTCGGAGACGTGGTGGCCGGTCAGCATCAGGCGGACGTGGTCCTTCGGCAGAAGGACCATGGCGACGCGGTCGAAGACCTCGGGCTCATGGTGACGGAGCCATTGCAGCTTCGGGGCGGTGAAGCCGGGCATCGCGATGTTGCCGGCGACGCGGCGGCTGTCGGGGAAGGCGGCCTCGATCTCGGCGCATTCCGCGCCGGAGCGTCCGTCGTTCCACAGGATGGCGGGGCGCAGGACCGCGTCGTCGGCGTCGAGGCAGACCGCGCCGTGCATCTGGCCGGAGAGGCCGATGCCGCGCAGTTGGCCGAGGCCATGGGCCTTGGCCAGGGCGTCGATCGTGGCGAGCACGCCGGTCCACCAGTCGGCGGGGTCCTGTTCGGACCAGCCGGGATGCGGGCGCGAGACTTCGAAATGATGGCTGGCCTGGCCGATCAGCGCCTGATCCGCGTCGAAGAGCGCGGATTTGACCGAGGATGTTCCGACGTCGATGCCGAGATATGTCGCGCCCATTCGTTCCCCCGCCCGATAGCCCACACAAGATCATGGCGGGGCGGGTTGTCAACGCTCCACCGGAGACGGGCGGGCGATCCGGCGTTTCCGGGGTGTGACCCGCGAGATGCGACACGCGTGACGCTTTCGCTAAGCCTTTGGCTGAGAAACGGGAATTGGAATCGCGTTAACCGACTGGAAACCTGTGTCACACGGACCCCGACGGGGCGGTCGCGGCATCGCGCGTGACTCCCGGACCGCGCGTTGCTAGACCTCTTCCCCGAACGACAAGAAACCAAAGGGAGAATATCAATGAGCTTCAGGACACTCGCGCTCGCCGCGTCGGTAATCATCGCGGCGCCGGCCTTCGCGCAGCAGCAGCTTTCGGTCGCGACGGGCGGCACGGGCGGCGTCTATTATCCGATCGGCGGCGGGATCGCGGAGATCATCAACAACCATATCGACGGCTACAGCGCCGTGGCGGAGGTGACCGGCGCGTCGGTCGAGAACATGGGGCTGATCAGCCGGGGGGACAGCGATCTGGCGCTGGCGCTGTCGGACACGGTCTATCAGGCCTATACCGGCACCGGAGCGTTCGAGGGCAAACAGCTTCCCGACACCCGCGCGCTGGCGGCGGTCTATCCCAACGCGGTGCAGATCGTGACGCTGGGCGGATCGGGGATCGAGAGCCTCGCTGATCTCAAGGGCAAACGCGTCTCGGTCGGTGCGCCCGGATCTGGCACCGAGGTCAGCGCGGAGACGATCCTCAACGCCAACGGCATCACCTATGACGATATCGACGAGCAGCGGCTGAACTTCAACGAGACGGCGGACGCCCTGCGCGACGGCGACATCGACGCCGGGTTCTGGAGCGTCGGCCCGCCGACGAGTTCGATCCTCAATCTCGCGGCGACGGGGGACGTGGTTCTGATCCCGATGTCGCAGGCCGAGATCGACGCGGCGATGGCCGCCGAGCCGACCTTCGCGCCCTACACGCTCGCCGCCGGCCTGTACGAGGCGGACGCGCCGGCGACCCTGACGATCTCGACTCCGAACGCGCTCGTCGTGAGCGCGGAGATGGACGAGGATCTGGCCTACCAGATCACCAAGGCGATCTTCGAGAACGTGGACGAGCTGCGCGCCATCCACCCGGCGGCGAACGACACGACGGTCGAGTT
This sequence comes from uncultured Alphaproteobacteria bacterium, assembly GCA_963798765.1. Classification (GTDB taxonomy): domain Bacteria; phylum Pseudomonadota; class Alphaproteobacteria; order Rhodobacterales; family Rhodobacteraceae; genus Amaricoccus. The sequence continues at coordinate 6,315 of CAWCUP010000004.1, forward strand.
CACGATGGCCGCGACGCCGGTGCCGCTGCATCCCGGCGCGCTGCGGTATTTCGAGGAGGTCGGCGCGGACATTCCGGACCGCCTGCGCGAGTGATCGCGGCCTTGGCGCGGTCCGGTCTGGTCCGCGCCGCCCTGACAGGCCTGTGTCTCCTGCCCTGCGCCGCCGGGGCCGGGGCGCTCCGTGTGCTGGATGAGGACGGGGCTCCGATGGCGACGGTGGCGCTGCCCGGGGACGGGCGATGGTGTCTGGTCTGGAACCATTCGGTCACCGGCGAGGAGGTCCGCGACTGTTTCCGGACGGTTGGGGACGCGCTGATCCTCGAGCGCAGCCATCAGATCGATTTCTCCTCCGCCGGTCTGGGACACATCCCCGGACGCGGGACGGTGGTGCCCGATCCGGGCGGCGGCCAGTGGATCGAGGGGATCGACGCGCCGATGCCGGAAGGCGGCCTGCCGCTCCGGGTGGGCGGCCCGGCGGTCGATCACCGGATCGAGGCGGGCGGCATGGTCACGAGCCTGTCGGAGCGCGCGGCCGGGCGGCGCGTGACGATCCGGGCGGAGGCGGGGCGGTGAGCGAGCCGCCCGGCGTCCGGGCGAGGTTTCTTCCGGGCGCGACGCCGGGACAGCCGCGTTTCGTGCTGATCCTGATCTCGGTCGTGGCGGTCGCGCTTTCGCTGTTCCAGCTCTACGGGGCGGGCATCCAGCCGCTGGGACTGTTCTACCAGCGCACGATCCATCTCGGGTTCATCATGGCGCTGGTGTTCCTGATGCATCCGCTGTTCGGGCGGGACCGGCCGCGCGGGGCGGTGGGCTGGGCGGTCGATCTCGTGTTCCTGGCGGGCGCCGTCGCGACGGGCGGCTACATCGCGCTCAATCTCGACGCGATCATCGACCGGGCGGGATTCTGGAGTCCGACCGATATCGCGATGGGCGTGGTCGCCACGGTCACGGTCCTGGAGGCCAGCCGGCGGGCGGTGGGCCTCGGCATGACCGTCATCGGCGTGCTGGCGGTGATGTACGCGCTGGCGGGGCCGCGCGGGGATCTGGCGGGCTGGGGGCAGTGGCTGCCGGGCATCCTGAGCCACAGGGGCTATTCGATCGAGCGGCTGGTCGGCACGCTCTATCTCGGCCAGGAGGGGATTTTCGGTCTGCCGATGGGCGTGGCCGCGACCTACATCTTCATCTTCGTGCTGTTCGGCGCGTTTCTGGAGGTGACGGGGGCGGGCAAGTTCTTCATCGATCTGGCCTATGCCGCGACCGGGCGGCAGCGGGGCGGGCCGGCGAAGGCGGCGGTGATCGCGAGCGCGGGGATGGGGTCGATCTCGGGCTCCGCCATCGCCAACGTGGTGACGACGGGCGCGTTCACGATCCCGCTGATGAAGAAGCTGGGGTACAAGCCCAAGGAGGCGGGCGGGATCGAGGCGGCGGCCTCGACCGGCGGGCAGATCATGCCGCCGCTGATGGGCGCGGGCGCGTTCCTGATGTCGGAATACACGCGGGTGCCGTATCTGCACATCGTGGCGGTGAGCGTGTTTCCGGCGTTCCTCTATTTCGCGACGGTCTACCTGTTCGTCCATATCGTCGCGGTGAAACGGGGAATGGTCGGGCTGCCGGCCTCGGAGCTGCCCCAGGTGCGCCAGGTGATGCGGGACGGCTGGCATTTCCTGCTGCCGCTCTTCGCGCTGGTCTGGCTGCTGGTCACCGGGATCTCGCCGATGCGGGTCGGGTTCTACGCGATCGTCTTCATGCTGGCGGTGGCGGTTCTGCGGCACCTGGCGGAGCTTCTGGTGCTGGACCCGCGCCGGGGCGCGCCGGTGACGGCGGCGCGGCTCCGGACCTCGGTCCGCCGCGGCTGGGAGGTGCTGCTGGTCGGGCTCGAGCTCGGCGCGCGCAACGCGGTGGCGGTTTCGATGGCCTGCGCGGTGGCGGGGATCATCGTCGGCGTGGTCGGGCTGACCGGCCTCGGGCTGAAGTTCTCGGCGATGATGCTGGCGTTCTCGGGAGGGAACCTGGTGCTGGCGCTGCTGCTGGTGCTGGTGGCGAGCCTGGTGCTCGGGATGGGGTTGCCGGTGACGGCGGCCTACATCGTGCTGATCGTCCTGGTCGGGCCGGCGCTGACGCAGGAGTTCGGCATCCCGCTCCTGATCGCGCATCTTGTGGTGTTCTGGTACAGCCAGGACAGCAACGTGACGCCGCCGGTGGCGCTTGCGGGATTTGCCGGGGCGGCGATCGCGGGGTCGAAGCCGATGGAGACGAGTTTCCAAGCGTGGAAGTTCGCCAAGGGACTGTATCTCATTCCGCTGTTCATGGTCTACAATCCGGAGATCATCACGGGCGGGCCGCTGCCGCTCGTGATCTTCTCGGGGCTGATCGCGATGCTGGCGCTGGCGGCGTTCGCGGCGGCGCTGGAGGGGTTCCTGTTCGCGCCGATGGACCTTCTCTCGCGGCTCGTCGTGGTCCCGGCCACCGTGGCGGTGTTCTGGCCGAGCCTCGCGGTCGAGGCGGCGGGGGCGGCGGTCCTGGCGGCCGTGCTGGCGTGGAACTGGCGGGTCGGGCGTCAGTCGATCCAGCCGCTCTCGCGGTAGAAGGCTTCGGCCGCGGGGTGGAGCGGCGCGGTGAGGCCGGCGGTCGCCATGTCCCCGGCGGAGACGGTCGCGAGGACCGGGTTGAGGCCGCGCAGAGTCTCCAGATCGCCGAAAACCGACCGGACCAGCGTGTCGATCACCGCGTCGGACACGTCGTCGCGGGTGACGAGAGTGGCCGTGACGCCGATTGTCGGCACGTCACGCGGCGCGCCGCGATAGAGCCCGCCGGGAATGACGGCCTCCGCGTAGAAGGGGCTCCGCTCGATCAGCGCGGCCGGCGCGGGGCCGTCGATGGAGACGAAGACGGTGTCGCAGGCGCCCAGCGCTTCCCGGACGGCGAGGGCAGGATGGCCGATGACGAGCGCGAAGGCGTCGATCCGGCCGGCGCAGAGCGCGTCCGCGAGTTCGGTCGAGGCGAGTTCCGGCGTCTCCGAGAAGATGTCCGGCGTCCATCCCGCCGCCGCGATCAGGTCGTCGACCATCTGGCGCTGGCCCGATCCGGGCGCGCCGATGGCGACGTTGCGGCCGGCGAGATCGCCGAGCGTCGCGATGCCGGCATCGGCGCGGGCGACGATCGTCAGGGCCTCGGGGTAGAGCGACATCACCGCGCGCAGGCCGGGCATGGCGCCGGCCTCGGCGAAAGCGCCCGCGCCGGTCGCGGCGTGGTTCTGGATGTCGGACTGGACGATGGCGAGGTCGAATTCGCCGGTCCGGAGCGCCTCGATATTGGCGACGGAGCCCCCGGTCAGGCGGGCGGCGCAGCGGATGCCGTGCTCGGCGCGGGTCCGGTTCACGAGCCGGCAGAGCGCGATGCCGACGGGGAAGTAGACGCCGGCGATGCTGCCGGTGCCCACCTCCACGACCTGGGGCTCCTGCGCGCGGACGCCCGAGGTCAGCGCCAGCGAGAGCGCGAGAATGAGGATCGTTCGGCTTATGGACATCAGAGCACTCCGTGGCGGGCGTATACCTCGGCCATCTTCGAGCCCGCGCGGATCTCGTCGCGGGTGACGTTCTCGGCCTCGATCTTTTCGAGGGCGCCGTCGACGGTCGGGCCGATCAGGTCGCCGGGAATGACCACGACGCCATCGACGTCGCCGAAGACGAGATCGCCCGGTCGGACCAGCACGCCGGCGCATCGGATCGGGACGTCGCGCTGCATCATCTTGGACCGCCCGGCGCTGTCGAGCGGGCCGATGCCGCCGTGGAAAACCGGGAATCCCGCCGCCTTGATCGCGCGCACGTCGCGCACGAGACCGTCGGTGACGAAGCCCGTGGCTCCGCGCGCGACGGCGGCGGTGGTCAGAAGCTCGCCCCAGGGCGCGATCGTCTCGCTCGGGCCGTCGCAGGCGAACACCGGCACGTCGCCGGGGCGCAGATCGTCCATCAGCTCGATCTCGATCTCGTAGGGGTTCTCGCCGTCGGCCACGTCGTAGCGCGGCATGAAGAGCCCGGTGCGGACCGGACCGAAGAGCGTGTCCGTCTCCGAAAGCGGGCGGATGAAGGGGCGCATCGCCTGATGGCGCCGGCCGAGTCCGTCGAGCGTGTCCGAGAGGACGGCGGTGTAGAGCGTCGCGCGCAGGCCGTCGAAATCGATCCTCATGTGGCGTCGCCTTCCGGGTCGGTGAGTGACAGTTCGAAGTATCGCTCCAGCGCGTCGTAATCGTCCAGCGCGAAGGCGCCGAAACCCTGCATCCAGGTGAAGGCGCCCGCGAGGCCGTCGGGTTCGAGGCGGCAGGTCTTCTCGCGGCCGGCGCGCTCCTGGCTCACGAGACCGGCGCGGGCGAGAATGCCGATGTGCTTGGAGACGGCGGCGAGCGACATCGGCAGCGGCGCCGCGAGATCGCCGACGTTCCGGGGGCCGTCGAGCAGACCCGAGAGGATGGCCCGGCGCGTCGGATCGGCGAGGGCCGCGAAGACCGGGTCGAGGTCGGGCTGGGGTCGCATGGGGGATGATTGCGCCTTGCGGGAGTCGGAAAGTCAACCGATCGGTTGAAAGATCGCGAGAGGTGCCGGGAGGCGGACGCGGGCGCCGAATTAATTGGAAGGCGTCCGCGCCTCGGCGGACAGATGTCGTAAAAAAATCATTTTTAACATCGGGTTATTCGCGTCTGGCGCGGGGCGTCCCACGCTTGACACCGCCATCGCAATTCAATTACCACCGCAGCGCACGACAGACTTGGGCGCGGCGCGTCAGATCCGGACGGGAGAGGCGGGGGCCATGAGCGAGGACCCGTTTTCCGACAGGCTGAAAAAGCTTGAGGACCGGTTGAAGGCCGCCGAGACCGCCCGCGCCGAGCCTCCCGCGAGGCGGAGCGAATACACGCAGAGCTCGCTCGCCTGGCGCATGGTGACCGAGCTCGTGGCGGGGATGGGTCTGGGCGTGGGAATTGGTTACGGGCTGGACAGCCTGTTCGGGACTATGCCGCTGTTCCTGATGCTGTTCGCCTTGCTGGGTTTCGCCGCCGGCGTCCGCACGATGATGCGCACCGCCGACGACGTGAGGCACAAACGGTCCGAGGGGGCGCTTCTGCGCGACGCGGACGCGACGAGGACACGGTCCGCGGACCGCGACGGGGAGTGAGGGCGGATGGCAGGCGAGGCGCACGAGGGCGGCGGCGGATTCAACATCCATCCCATGGACCAGTTCAGGCTCGAGCCGCTTTTCGGCGGCGACGCCGTCCATTGGTACACGCCCACCAACGCGACGCTCTGGATGTTGCTGACCGTGATCGCGGTCAGCCTGCTGATGGTCGTGGGAGCGCGCGGGCGCGCGCTGGTCCCCTCCCGGGCGCAGTCGGCGGCGGAGATGACATACGGCTTCGTCCGAAAGATGGTCGAGGACGTCGCGGGGAAAGAGGCGCTGAGATACTTTCCCTACATCCTGACGCTGTTCCTGTTCATCCTGTTCGCCAACCTGCTCGGACTTCTTCCGACGAGTTTCGCCTCGACGGCGCAGTTCGCGGTGACGGTGTTTCTCGCCCTCGCGGTCTTCCTGACGGTCACCGCGATCGGCTTCTACAAGCACGGCGCCGGGTTCCTGAAGCTGTTCTGGGTCTCGTCGGCTCCGCTGGCGCTGCGGCCCGTCCTGGCGCTGATCGAGGTGATCTCGTATTTCGTGCGCCCGGTCAGCCATTCCATCCGACTTGGCGGAAACCTGATCGCCGGTCACGCGGTGCTCAAGGTCTTCGCCGGGTTCGCCGGCGCGCTGGGCCTCGCGGCCGTCGCGCCGATCCTCGCCATCGTCGCGATCTACGGTCTCGAACTGCTGGTGATGGTGGTCCAGGCCTACGTGTTCGCGATCCTCACATGCGTCTATCTCAACGACGCCCTTCATCCGGGCCACTGACGGCCGGACGACCTCAACCCCCCTGAAATCCAGTTCTGAAAAGGAGACGACCATGGAAGGCAATATCGCGGAAATGGGCCAGTTCATCGGCGCGGGCCTCGCGGCCATCGGGTCCGGCGCGGCCGGCATCGGCGTCGGTCACGTCGCGGGCAACTTCCTCGCGGGCGCGCTCCGCAACCCGGCCGCCGCCGGCGAGCAGACCGCGACGCTCTTCATCGGCATCGCGTTCGCCGAGGCGCTGGGCATCTTCGCGTTCCTCGTCGCGCTCCTGCTGATGTTCGCGGTCTGAACCCAGGCGGACGCTTGCGGCCTCCGCTTCGTGGAGGCCGCGCGAAACGGACGGAGTGAGACATGGAGACCGAGACCCTCGGGCATGACGTGCTGCTGGAAGCCGAGGCGGGCATGCCCCAGCTCGATTTCGGCAACTGGCCCAACCTGATCTTCTGGCTGGCGGTCTCGCTGGTCGGTCTCTACTTCATCCTGACGCGGGTGGCGCTGCCGCGCATCGGCACGGTTCTGGCCGAGCGGAACGACGCCATCTCCAACGACCTCGAACAGGCGGCGCTCTACAAGCGGCGCGCCGAGGAGGCCGAGGCGGCGTACGACGCGGCGCTGGCCAGGGCGCGCGAGGAATCCCAGAAGATCGCCGCCGAGACCAAGGCGCAGATCAACAAGGAGCTCGGCGTCCTGATGGGCAAGGCCGACGCCGAGATCGCCGCCAAATCCGCCGAATCGGAAAAACGCATCGGCGAGATCCGCGAAAGCGCCTCGCGCAGCGTCGAGGAGGTCGCGCGCGACACCGCCGCCGAAATCGTCCGGGCGCTGATGCCGTCGGCCGCCGATGACGCGGCGCTCGAGTCGGCGATCTCGAACCGGCTGAAGGGCTGACGACATGGATTTCCTCAACAACACGGACATCGTCGTCGGGATCGGGTTCGTCATCTTCGTCGGGATCCTGCTCTGGTTCGGCGTTCCGAAGATGATCTTCGGCAAACTCGACGAGCGGGCGGTCAGGATCCGGTCCGACCTGGACGAGGCCCGCGCCCTGCGCGAGGAGGCGCAGTCGCTGCTCGCCAGCTACGAGCGCAAGCAGAAGGAGGTCGCCGCCCAGGCCGAGGACATCGTCGCCGCCGCCCGCGCGGACGCCGAGCGCGCCGCGGAGGTGGCCAAGGAGGATATCCGAAAGTCGGTGGCCCGCCGCCTGCAGACCGCGACCGAGCAGATCGACGCCGCGGAGAAGGCCGCGATCCGCCAGATCAGGGATCGCGCCGTGACCGTGGCCGTGGCCGCCGCGGGCGACGTGATCCGGAGCGGCGTGAAGCCGGGCCAGGCGGACGATCTGATAGACGCCGCGATCCGGGAAGTCGGCGCGAAGCTGCACTGAGATTCAGGCGGCTTCCGCGCTTTTAAGGCCCGCCCCGAAGCGGGCCTTTTGCACTTTGTGGTGCAAATTTGGGCGTAAGCTTTCTGTATACGGCACCATGTCGAACGGGGGCTCCCGAAGAAATCTTCGGGAGCCATCTGTTCCGACTGTCGGGTCGGCGGACGTAGCGGCCATTCCTTGATGTCATGTGACGTTCGCCGCCCGATAGATGGATCGGGACAACTACTGCGCGAAGCTGGAGACAGCCTCATGCCTGCCAGTTTCGCTGGTGTCCGGGAGGCTCGGAAAATTTCGGGCAGATCCGCGGTCGAGGTCAGTCGAGCACGACGATGCCGGAGTGCTTCTGTTTGTGCTCCGGCTCGACGTGGATGGTGATCCGGGCTCCCTCGACAGTCTCGCGCAGAGCGGCCTCCACCCGGTCGCAAATCTCATGCGCGTCGAAGACGGTCGTCTCGCCGGGCACGACTAGATGGAAGTCGATGAATGTCGCTTGGCCAGCATGCCTGGTCCGCAAGTCGTGAGCTTCAACCGCGCCCCCCGCTTCGGTGGCGATGACGTCCCGCACCGTGTTGAGAGTTTCCTGCGAAACGGCCTCGTCCATCAGTCCGCTCAGCGACTCGCGCACTACCTTGGAGCCCGACCAGAGGATATTGATCGCGACGAGCGCCGCCATCAGCGGGTCGAGGACCCACCAGCCGGTTACGAGGGCGAGGAGCACGCCGAGCGCCACGCCGGCCGAGGTGACGACGTCGGTGAAGAGGTGCCTTCCGTCCGCGACCAGCGCCGGCGACCGAGCGCGGTTCCCGCGGCTCACAAGGATCCAGGCCCAGACGGCATTGATCGCCGTCGCCGCGCCGTTGATCAGAAGCCCCTCGACGGGAAGGTCCAGCGCCACCGGGTTCAGAAAGCCCCCGTAGGCCTCGCGCAGGATCAGCAGCGCCGCGACGATGATCATCACGCCCTCGAGCACGGCACTGAAGAACTCGGCCTTGTGGTGGCCGTAGGGATGGGAGGCGTCAGCCGGTCGGGCGGCGATGCGGATCGCGATCAGCGCGGCGATGGCGGTCGCGACGTTGACCGTGCTTTCGAGCGCGTCGGAGAACAGTGCGACGGATCCCGTAAGCCACCAGGCCAGCATCTTGATGGCCAGAACGAGGGCGCCGACGAAGATGCTGCCGATGGCGAGCCGCATGGTTGTGGACATTGAGGCCTTCCGCAGCGAGGGGAGGTCCCATTTATCGCCGCGAACACGTGACAACAAGCGCCCGCGCGCCGGATGGATCGTGCCATTGGGGCTGGGACGCGGGCCTTTTTCTTCGCGGTTCCGGATCCACTTGCCGTCCGGAAGATTGATCAGGATCAAGGCGCGCGGTTCGGCGCGCTGGTGAAAAGACGGAAACCGGAGGAGACGACATGAGCGGACACGACGCGCGCAGAAAGCAGTTGGAGGACCGCCTGAAGGAGCTCGAGGCGCGGCTGCACCGGATCGAGGACAGCCTGGACACGCCGCACGCGGAAGATTTCGGCGACATGGCGACCGAGCGCGAGGAGGACGAGGTCCTCGAGGATCTCGGCGTCGCCGGACAGCAGGAGATCCGGATGATCCGGGCGGCGCTGGAGCGGATCGAGGACGGGACCTACGGCGTCTGCGTCAACTGCGGCGAGGAGATCGCCGGGGAGCGTCTGGACGTCGTGCCGCACGCGCCCCGCTGTCGCAACTGCGCCGGCTGAGGGCCCGTCCGCCGGTCACTCGGCCGCTTCGAGGCGCGCGGATTCCCAGGCGAGCATCGCGCGTTTGACGCCGAGACCCCAGTGATATCCGCCCAGTCCGCCGGCCTTGCGCAGCGCGCGGTGGCAGGGGATCAGCCAGCTGATCGGATTTCGTCCGATCGCGGTGCCGACGGCGCGCGCGGCCTTGGGATGGCCGATGGCGGCGGCGACGTCGGAATAGGTCGCGACGTGGCCCGGGAGGAATGCGGACCAAGCGCCTCCCAGACCTTGATCTGGAACGGCGCGCCGATGAGATGGACGGGAGTGCGGGGAGACGCGCCGTCCGATCCGAATGCGGCGAGCGCCCAGGGCCGGATCCGGGCGGGATCCTCGACGAATTGCGCCCGGGGCCAGCGGGACAGCATGTCGGCCATCGTCGCCTCCATTCCGGACGCCTCGGCGAAGCCGATGCCGCAGATGCCCTTGGCGGTTCCCATGACGAGCGCGGGCCCGAACGGGCTGTCGAACCGGCCCCAGAAGATCGTGAGCCCGGCCCCGCCGCGGGCGTATTCGCCGGGGCTCATCGCCTCCCAGCGCAGGAAGAGGTCGTGCAGACGGCCGCCGCCGGACAGGCCGCTGCCATGCGCGGCGTCGAGGACCGAGTGACGTTCGGCCAGAAGGCGCTTGGCGTGGTCGAGCGCGAGATACTGCTGATAGCGCTTGGGGCTGACGCCGGCCCACTGGCTGAAAACCCGCTGGAAATGCGCGGGCGAGAGGCCGACTCCCGACGCGACGTCCTGAAGCGAAAGCTGCTCGGGCGCGGCGTCGGCGATGTTGTCGATGGCGCGGGCGATCACCCCGTAATGATAGGCTGGCGTGTCGGACATCTGGCGGAACCCGGTCGCTTCGGTTGGGGGCCAATCTACGCGTGGCGCCGACGCGCGCCACCCGGATCATGCGCATCCCGCCGCCGCCGCGCGAGGATCGCGAAGCGAGTGACTCGCCCGAACCTCAGACCGGCGCGGCGCCGGCGGATTCGTCCTCCAGCGCGCGCCGCAGGCGGCGGATAAGGACCTGCCGCGTCCTTTCATCCGGGGCGGCGGCCAGCGCGTCGTTGACGTCCAAGATCAGCCGGGTGACGTCGTTGTGCCAGTCGAGTCGGGCGATCTTCTCGGGGGCCAGGCGCGGAGCGTGGCCCGCGAGACGCCGGGCGCCGTCCGCATTGAGATCGTAGCTCTCGTCAAGGACCGGGGTCACCACTTGGGCCGCGTCGACGATTCCGTCGAGCCGCGCGGCCAGCCCCGCGATCGCCGGCTCCTCGCCATGGGTGAGAAAGACGCCATTGCGGATCGGCCGCCGTTTCCGGACCCACTCGGCGAGTTCCGGGCCGTCGGCATGTCCCGAATAGAGGTCGATCGACCGGATCCGCGCGCGCACGGCGAACTCGTCACCCTGGATGCGGACCGACCGGGCGCCGTCCACCAGGATCCGTCCGAGCGTTCCCGCCGCCTGGTAGCCCACGAAGAGAACGGTGGCCTCGTCGCGCCAGATCCAGTTTTTCAGACGGTGCCGGATGCGGCCGGCTTCGCACATGCCGCTCGCCGCGATCACGATGTGAAAGCCGCGCGTCCGGTCGAGCGCCTTGCTCTGCTCGACGGTCTCGGTGAAGCGCACATGGCCCGATCGAAGTCCGGCGACCAGCGACGCGCCACCCTCGAGTTCCCGGGCGTGGCGGGCGAAGATGCGCGTGGCCTTCGAGGCGAGCGGCGAATCGACGTGGATGGGGATCTCGGGCAGCGCGCCCTCGGCCATCAGGCGCGTCAGATCGCTTATCAGCTCCTGGGCGCGTTCCACCGCGAAGGAGGGGATCAGCAGCGCGCCGTCGGGATTTCGGGCTGCGAGAACCTCCTCGCGAAGAAGGTCCCGGCGGGTCTCTTCGCCGGCCTCCGGACGGTCCCTGTCACCGTAGGTCAACTCGCAGATGACATAATCGAGGTCGTAAGGCGCTTCGGGGTCGGGATGCAGCAGCTTGGATCCCGGGCCGATGTCGCCGGAGAAGAGCAGTCGCAGCGTTCTCGCGGGACCGCCCCCGGCCTCCGCGATCTCGAGCTCGATCGACGTGGATCCGAGCATGTGGCCCGCGTTCCAGAACCGGGCGCGGACGCCCGGAACGACGTCGAACCAGCGATCGTGCCGACCGAGATTTCCCGACGCCGACACGAACCCAGACTTCACGTATGAAGGGTCTGTCGCCCCGAGCGGACCGGATACGCGTTGAATTTCGCGGAAGACGATATCTCGACCGGGGACCTCTACGGACCCTGTGAGGACCTGCTCGGCTTGTGGATGAGCGAGGAGACCCTGCCGGAGGGCGCTTTCTAAGATTTCGACGACGATCCGACCACCGACGATCTTCTGATGGCGTGGCTTACGCCGAACGCCAAATGTGAAGCGCGCCGCGACATCAACGAGAGCGGCGAGCCGGAGAGCATCGCGCCACTGCTGTTCGCGACGCCGGATGGCGTCAACAGCTATCTCGCAATCGATGCAGTCGTCGGCGTGATCGACGATCTGGCGAACCTGAACCTGAGTCACGTCATCGCGCTGGGCGACGCCTTCGGATTCAATCAGTTCACGATGAGGGTGACAGCGACGCCGCGCACGATCCAGCCGCTCGTGGCAAGCTCGATGTTCTCGCCGGTTTCCGCCGCTCACGCCGCACCGAGCTTGGGCGAGGACTCGGTCTCCCGTCGGCGGGGCCAGACGCCGCTACCCGTCAACCGCGGCTTGCGGAGAGTCCGGGCCGCCGTGCCAATTCAGGGCATGGCGGCCCAACTCGATTATTGCGCGATTTCAGAGATCTTCCGACGCTTTCACGAAGCGGAGCCGGAGCCGAAGGGTGAGCTGAACCACGTCAACGCCTACACGCTGCTCGTGGCGGTGACGCTTTCGGCGCAGGCGACGGACAAAGGCGTGAACAAAGCCACCGAAGCGCTGTTCCGCGAGGTCGACACGCCGGCGAAGATGCTCGATCTCGGCGAGGAGGGGCTGATCGCGCATATCCGCACCATCGGGCTCTACCGCAACAAGGCCGCCAACGTCATGCGTATGGCGCGGATTCTGGTCGACGAATACGGCGGCGAGGTCCCGTCCTCGCGCGCGGCGCTGACGGCCTTGCCCGGCGTCGGGCGCAAGACCGCGAACGTGGTTCTGAACATGTGGTGGAGGATCCCGGCCCAGGCCGTCGACACGCACATCTTCCGCGTCGCCAACCGGACCGGGATCGCGAAGGGCCGCGACGTGATCGCCGTCGAACGCGCCATCGAGGACCAGGTGCCCGCGCCCTTATCAGCTTCACGCGCATCACTGGATGATCCTGCACGGGCGCTACGTCTGCACGGCGCGAAGGCCCGCCTGCGGGGCGTGCCTGATCCGCGACATCTGCGATTTCGAGGAGAAGAACCTTTGAGCAAACCCATCCAGGTGGTCGGGATCGGCAACGCCATCGTCGACGTGATCGCGCCGGTCGAGGACTCGTTCCTGGCCGAGAACGGGGTCGAGAAGGGCATAATGCAGCTGATCGACACGGATCGCGCGGTGACGCTCTACGGACGGATGGGGCCGGCGCGGGAGATTTCCGGCGGCTCGGCGGCGAACACCATCGCGGGGCTGGCGGCGCTGGGCGCGACCACGGCCTATGTCGGCAAGGTCAGGGACGACCAGCTCGGCGCGATCTTCGCCCATGACCTGCGGGCGCAGGGCGCCGACTTCGACACGCCTCTGGCGCCGGCCGATCACGCGGCGGCGACCGGACGGTCGATGATCCTCGTCAGTCCCGACGGCGAGCGGTCGATGAACACCTATCTCGGCGTTTCGGAGTTCCTCGGACCCGGCGACATCGACGAGGCGCAGATGGCGGCGGCGGAATGGATCTTCCTTGAGGGCTACCGGTTCGACGGGCCGGACAGCCACGCGGCTTTCGCCAAGGCGATCCGGGCGACGAAGGCGGCGGGCGGCAAGGTGGCGATCACGCTGAGCGATCCGTTCTGCGTCGAGCGGCACCGGGACGCCTTTCTGGAGATGATCCGGTCGGACGCCGATCTGCTCGTCGCCAACGAGCACGAGCTGAAATCGCTCTATCTCACGGAAGATCTGGATGCGGCGATGGCCCGCGCGGAGGCGGACGTGGCGTCGACCGCCTGCACCGTCGGCGCGCGCGGCGCGCATGTGCTCGCGGACGGCGCGCGGATCCACGTTCCGGCGACGAAGGTGAAGGTGGTGGACGCGACCGGCGCCGGAGATCTCTTCGCGTCGGGATTCCTTTACGGGATCACGACGGGTCGGGACTGGACGACCTGCGCGCGGATGGGATGCGTCGCGGCGGGCGAGGTCATCAGCCATATCGGCGCGCGTCCCGAGGCGGATCTGGGCGCGCTTTTCGCCGAGCACGGCCTGGACTGATCCAAATCGAACAAGACCGAAATCCGGAGGTTCCGATGCCCTACGAATACGACGACCAGAACGTCTTCGCGAAGATCCTGCGCGGCGAGATCCCGAACAGGACGGTTCTGGAGACCGAGCACACGCTGGCCTTCCATGACATCGGCCCGCAGGCTCCGGTCCACGTTCTGGTGATTCCCAAGGGCGCCTACGTGAACTTCGACCATTTCGGCGCCGAGGCGACGGCGGCGGAGATAACCGATTTCACCCGGACGCTGGCGAAACTCACGGCCGATCTGGGCGTGGCGCCGGGGGCGGAGGGCGGCGGATACCGCCTGATCGCCAATTCGGGCGAGGCGGCCATCCAGGAAGTGCCGCACATGCACGTCCACATCCTCGGCGGCCGGCCTCTGGGGCGGATTCTCGAAAAGGCGGAAGGCTAGGCGGCGGGGCGGCGCGTCAGGCTGACGAACACGTCCTCGAGGCGCGGCTCCTCTGTCGCGACGTCGGTGATCGCGACGCCGGCGTCCTGGAGCGCGCTCAGGATCGCGCCGGCCTGGATACGGCTTTTGCGCCAGGTGATCGCCAGCGCGCCGTCGGGGCGGATCTCGCCGGTGACGTCCTCGGGCAGCGGCGGAAGGGCGTCGAGCGGGCTTTCGGAGGTGACGACGAGGGTCTTGGCGTCCATGCGACCGACGAGCGCCGCGGTCGGTTCCGCCGCGATGAGGTCGCCGCGGTCGATGATGCCGATATGGCCGCACATCGCCTCGGCCTCCTCGAGATAATGCGTGGTCAGGATGATGGTCGTACCGCCCGCGTTCAGTTCGCGCACGTAGTCCCAGAGCATCTGGCGCAGTTCGATGTCGACGCCCGCCGTGGGCTCGTCGAGCACCAGAACCGGCGGGTTGTGGACCAGCGCCTTGGCGATCAGCAGGCGGCGCTTCATGCCGCCCGAAAGCGTGCGGGCGTAGACGTCGGCCTGTTCGGTCAGACCCACGCGGGCGAGGATCTCGTCGGTGCGGCGCTGGCGGCGCGGCACGCCGTAGAGCCCGGCCTGGACGTCGAGCGCCGCGCGCGGCGAGAAGAACGGATCGATGTTGAGCTCCTGCGGCACGACGCCGATCGCCGCGCGCGACTGGCGCGGATTGCGGTCCTGGTCGAAGCCCCAGATGCGGACGGTCCCGGCGGTCTTGTTGGTCAGGCCCGCCATGATGTTGATCGTGGTCGACTTGCCCGCGCCGTTGGGGCCGAGCAGGCCGAAGATCGAGCCCTCCGGAATGTCGAGGTCGAGCGACTTCAGCGCCTCCTTCGGCGGGCGTCCGCCCTGTCCGGCGTAGACCTTGCGCAGGCCGCGCAGTTCGATGGCGTTCCGGGTCATGGATGCTCCGCGGGCGCGCGGGACGGCGCCCATTGCCGGACGGCTAGCATAGCGGTTATGGAGGGGTCAAATCCCGGCAACGCATGGAACGCCCGATGAGCAGAGACGCCCCGGAAACCGAGGAAGTCACCCGGACCCACATCGCCTGCGACGGCGGCGGCGGGGCCGGCGGTCATCCGCGCGTCTGGCTGCAGATCGATCCGAAGATCGGTTTCGTCGAATGCGGCTATTGCGACAAGAAGTTCGTGCTCAGAGCAGGGCCTGACGGACGGCATTGAGCGCGCGGGGAAGGCGGGGCGGATCGGCGAACGGGACGCCGCGCAGCGTCGCGGAGAAGGCGAAGCTGATCGCCACGGCGAGAACGCCGCAGAGCGCCGTCCCGGTCGGCACGTCGAAGACGCGGACGAGGACCGCGATCACCGCCGCGTGGACGAGGTAGACATCCATCGACATCTTGCCGAGGTGCCGGCTCCACCGGGACGCCGGCGTCATGAGACAGAGCGCGAGCACCGCGGCGGGTACGCCCAGCAGCAGCTGCTGCGCGCCCGGCAGCCCCGCGGTGTAGGCGGCCGCCGCGAGGGCGACGGATCCGCCGGCCAGAACCGCGAGGCCGGTCGGCGACCGGCGCAGAAGATGCGCGAGCCCGCCGGCCAGCGCCGAAGGAACGTAGAGCGCCCAGAGGGCGAAGAACTCCGGCAGCCCCGCGCGATCCGCGACGAGGAGCGCGATCGCGGACAGCAGCGCGCCGCCGACGAGCAGCGCTGAGGCCGTGGCCGCGTCGGGCCGGTCCGGGATGAGAGGGGCCGCCGCGACCAGCGCGAGCCCGACGGCGAAAGCCCAGGGCAGGAACCAGAGCTGGTACTGCGTCGCATGGGGCGGGAGCCAGTCCGCGAAGGCCGCCGAGACCGATTCGCCCGAGGTCAGGGCGCCGCCCAGGATCAACGCCGCGTAGAGCGCGCTCCAGGTCGCCCAGGGGCGGAGAAGACGCGCGGCCCTCGCCCTGACCGTGTCGGCGGCCGCTTCGCCCCGCGCCGAATTGAGGGTGAAGAAGGCGAAGAAGACGGCGAAGATCCCCACCGACGCGACGCTGAACTCTCCGGCCGGCGCATGCGCGTGAAAGAGCACGATCAGGATCGCCGCGATCATCCGCAGATAGTCCACCGTCGGATTGTAGCCGGTCCCCGGCAGGACGAATGGAGCGGACGGCCTCGCGTATCGCGTCCCGCGAGTCATGTCTTTCTGGAAAGGGCCGTACATGCGCGGACAGCTAGTCGCGTTCGCCGCGAAGTTGAACCTCATGATCGCCCGGCGCTGCGGGATGGGCGGATGATCGCCGGTGGACCGGGCTCCGCCGGCGGGCTAGGGATGTCGCGGGCTCGCGGGGGATCGCCATGACGTTCGGCAAGGGACACCATCTGCACCTGATCGACGGGTCGGGATTCATATTCCGGGCCTATCACGCTCTGCCGCCGCTGACGCGCAAGTCGGACGGTTTGCCGGTCGGGGCCGTCGCGGGCTTCTGCAACATGGTCCACAAGATGGTCGAGGACGCGAAGGGCGCGGACGCCCCGACGCATGTGGCGGTGGTTTTCGACCATTCGGCGCGGACGTTCCGCAACGACATCTATCCCGACTACAAGGCGCACAGGCCGGAGCCGCCCGAGGATCTGCGCCCGCAGTTCGGCCTGATCCGCGAGGCGACGCGGGCGTTCAACCTGCCCTGCATCGAGATGGAGGGATACGAGGCCGACGACATCATCGCGACCTACGCCGAGCTTGCGCGGACGGCGGGCGGTCGCGTGACGATCATCAGTTCGGACAAGGATCTGATGCAGATGGTCGGCGGCGGCGTCGAGATGTTCGACATCATGAAGAACCGCCGCATCGGCCCCGACGAGGTCGAGGAGAAGTTCGGCGTGGGTCCGGACCGGGTGGTGGACGTCCAGGCGCTTTCGGGCGATTCCGTCGACAACATTCCCGGCGCGCCGGGCATCGGGGTCAAGACCGCGGCGCTTCTGATCCAGGAATACGGCGATCTGGAAAACCTGCTGGCGCATGCGGAGGAGATCAGGCAGCCGAAAAGGCGGCAGACGCTGGTAGATTTCGCGGACCAGATCCGGGTGTCGCGCGAGCTGGTGACGCTGAAGCGGGACACGCCGGTCGAGGATCCGCTGGAGGCGCTGGAGGTGCGCGAGCCCGTCGCCGACGATCTGCTGGGGTTCCTGAACGCGATGGAGTTCCGGACGTTGACCGCGCGGGTCGCCTCCAAGATGGGCGTCGAAGCGCCTGTCGCCGCCGAAATCGCCTCCGGCGGGGCGTCGAGCCCCCCCGAAGGCGGCGCGGACGGGGCCGCGCGGCCCGCCGGCCCGCCGGCCCGCGACTTCCCGGCGATCGACAGGGCGCTCTACGAGACGGTGCGCGACCGGGCGGCGCTGGAGGTCTGGATCGCCCGCATCCGCGAGGCGGGCGTGGTGGCGCTGGATACCGAGACGACCGGACTCGACGAGATGCGCGCCGATCTGGTCGGCGTGTCGCTCTGCACCGGGCCGGGCATGGCCTGTTACGTGCCGGTCGGGCATGTGGGCGGCGAGGGCGATCTCTTCAGCGAGACGCGGCGGGCCGAGGGCCAGATGCCGAAGGAGGAGGCGCTCGCGATCCTCAGGCCGGTCCTGGAGGATCCGTCGATCCTCAAGATCGGCCAGAACATGAAGTACGACGCGAAGATCCTCGCGCGGAACGGGATCGCGGTGGCGCCGATCGACGACACGATGCTGATCAGCTACGCGCTCCATGCCGGGCTGCACGGGCACGGGATGGATTACCTGTCGGAGCGGTATCTCGGGCACGTGCCGCTGCCGATCAAAGGGCTGATCGGAAGCGGCAAGGGCATGAAGACCTTCGATCATGTGCCGATCGAGGACGCGACGCCCTACGCGGCGGAGGACGCCGAGGTGACGTGGCGGCTCTGGGCGACGCTGAAGCCCCGCCTGCCGTTCGGGCGGGTCACCCGGGTTTACGAGACTCTGGAGCGGCCGCTGGTGCCGGTGCTGGCGGAGATGGAGATGCGCGGGATCAAGGTCGACCGCGAGCATCTGTCGCGCATGTCGGGCGCCTTCGCGCAGAAGATGGCGGCGCTGGAGGAGGATATCCACGCGCTGGCGGGGGGGCGGTTCAACATCGGATCGCCGAAGCAGCTCGGCGAGGTGCTGTTCGACCGGATGTCGGTGGGCGGCGGAAAGAAGGGCAAGACCGGCGCCTACGCGACCGGGGCGGACGTGCTGGAGGAGCTGGCGGCGCAGGGGCATGACCTGCCGGCGCGGGTTTTGGACTGGCGGCAGCTCTCGAAGCTGAAATCGACCTATACCGACGCGCTTCAGGAGCACATCCATCCGGAGACCGGGCGGGTGCACACCTGCTACTCGATCTCGGGGGCGGCGACGGGGCGGATCGCCTCGACGGATCCCAACCTGCAGAACATCCCGATCCGGACCGAGGAGGGGCGGCGCATCCGCGAGGCGTTCATCGCGGACGAGGGCAACGTGCTCGTGTCGCTCGATTACAGCCAGATCGAGCTGCGGATCCTCGCGCATGTCGCCGACATCACGGCGCTGAAGGAGGCGTTCCGCGACGGTCTCGACATCCACGCGATGACGGCCTCGGAGATGTTCGGCGTGCCGATCGAGGGGATGGACCCGTCGGTGCGGCGGCAGGCCAAGGCGATCAATTTCGGGGTGATCTACGGCATCTCGGCGTTCGGGCTGGCCAACAACCTGCGCATTCCGCGCGAGGACGCCAAGCGCTTCATCGACACCTATTTCGAGAGGTTTCCGGGCATTCGGGACTACATGGACAGGACGGTGGCGTTCGCCAAGGAGAACGGCTTCGTCGAGACTCTGTTCGGGCGGCGGATGCACACGCCGGAGATCGGGGCGAAGGGGCCGCGGGCGGGCTTCGCCTCGCGCGCGGCGATCAACGCGCCGATCCAGGGCGCGGCGGCCGACATCATCCGCCGGGCGATGATCCGGGTGCCCGACGCGATCGCCGGCCTGCCGGCGCGGATGCTGCTCCAGGTCCATGACGAGCTGCTCTTCGAGGTCGAGGAAGGCGCGGCGGAGGAGACCGTGGCGGCGGTGCGGCGGGTCATGGAGAACGCGGCGCTTCCGGCGGTGGCGCTCGACGTGCCGCTGGTGGTGGATGCGGGGATCGGGCCGAACTGGGCCGCGGCGCATTGACCGGGGTGTGGCAGGTCGAAGTGGCCACGCGTGGCACTTTCAATAAGCGATTGATTCTGAAGTATTTTCAGGATCGCGTTAACCTGATGGAAACCGGTACCGCACCGCCGTCACGGCCGGGACCGCCAGCGCGGCCGCGATCCGAGCGGCGCGCTCCGCGAGGAATTTTCTCCCCCGCCGGCCTTCAGCCATGGGCTCGGGGAGACGGGAACGGAAGATATTCCAGTCATGCGGTTCGCGCGCGGCGGGCCGCCTTGCCGTCGTATTCCGATCGTCTAGAGTGCGCGCGCAATCGGCAAGGGAGATCGGAATGCGGGCGACGCGGCGGAACGTGACATTCGGGATCGCGGCGGCGCTGCTGGCGGGATGCGGCGGCGGGTCGGGGCGAGGGGTCGCGCCGGCGGCGCCGTCGGTCGATCCCGCGATGCTGCCGGTTCCGAACGCCGGATGGGACGCCTGGGTGGCGGGGTTCCGGCCGCGCGCGTTGAACGCTGGCATCTCGCCCGCCACGTTCGACGCGGCGTTCAGCGGGGCCGGGTTCCTGCCCGGCGTGATCGAGCGGGACCGGAACCAGACGGAGTTCACCCGCACTCTGGAGGATTATCTCGCCATCGCGGCGTCGGACGAGCGGGTGGCGAACGGTCGCGCGGCGATGAGCCGGCACGGCGCGACGCTGGCGGCCATCGAGGCGCGCTACGGGGTGGCGCCGGAGGTGGTCACGGCGGTCTGGGGGCTGGAGAGCGGGTTCGGCGAGCGGCGCGGGAACGTCGAGGTGATCTCGGCGCTGTCGACGCTGGCCTATGAGGGGCGGCGGGGGAGTTTCTTCGAGAGCCAATTGATCGCGGCGCTGAAGATCATCCAGAACGGGGATATCGGGCCGCATGCGATGACCGGAAGCTGGGCCGGGGCGATGGGGCACACGCAGTTCATTCCGACGTCGTACCTGGCCTACGCCGTGGATTTCACCGGCGACGGGCGGCGGGACATCTGGTCGGACGATCCGACGGACGCGCTCGCCTCCACGGCGGCGTATCTGGCGCGGAGCGGGTGGACGCCGGGCCTGCGCTGGGGCGGCGAGGTCGGGGTCGCGGGCACGCCGCCGGGCCGGGTGATCCGGCCGCAGCCGGGCGGGCCGTCCTTCGCGGTGACGTCGAATTTCGACGCGATCAAGCGCTACAACAACTCCGATTCCTACGCGATCGGGGTCGGGCATCTCTCGGACCGGATCGCCGGGCGCGGGCCGATCCAGGGATCGTTTCCGCCCGACGCGGCCGGCATGACCATCGGGGACCGCAAGGAGCTTCAGCGGCGTCTCACGGCGGCGGGGTTCGACACGGGAGGGAGCGACGGGGTGATCGGACCGGACACCCGCGCCGCGATCTCGGGGTATCAGGCGCGGGCGGGACTGGCGGTGACGGGCGAGCCGTCGCTGGGGCTGCTGGACGCGCTCGGGTGAGGGGCCTTGAGGCCCGTCCCAGCTAGGACAGGCCTTAAGTAATTGAAATAAAAAGATAAAAAGGTTAATGCGGCTCAGGCGGCCGTCACCCGCCATATCACGTTGCCGACGTCGTCGGCGACGAGGAGCGAATTGTCGGGGCCGAGGGTCACGCCGACGGGACGGCCGTAGGAGACCTTCTCGTCAGGCGAGAGGAAGCCGGTCAGGATGTCGCGCGGCGGTCCTGATGGCGCGCCGTCCGCGAAGGGCACGAAGATGACGCGGTAGCCGCTCAGGGTGCTGCGGTTCCACGAGCCGTGCTGGCCGATCGCCATGCCGTCGCCGAAGCCGGGAAGGACGCCTTCGGGAAGCCAGCAGAGGCCGAGCGACGCGGTGTGTCCGCCGAGCGCGTAGTCGGGACGGATCGCCGTGGCGACCATCGCCGGATCCTGCGGCACGCGGTCGTCGACGGTCTGGCCCCAGTAGCAATACGGCCAGCCGTAGAAGCCGCCGTCCTTGACCGAGGTGAGGTAGTCCGGCGGCACCTCGTCGCCGAGGCCGTCGCGTTCGTTCACGACGGTCCAGAGAACGCCGGTCGTGGGCTCCCAGGCGGTGCCGACCGGGTTGCGCAGCCCCGAGGCGAAGATGCGTGTTTTCCCGGTCTCGAGATCGATCTCGTAAATGGCGGCGCGGCCCTCCTCGACCTCCATGCCCGGTTCGCCGATGTTGGAGGCGGACCCGACGCCGGCGTAGAGCCGTTTTCCGTCGGGGCTCGGGATCAGGCTGCGCGTCCAGTGGCCGCCGGGTTTGAACTCGGCCAGACGGCGGCCATCGCCCTCGATGCGCGTCGCGCCCTCGACATAGGGGAAGGCCACGACGCCGTCGGTGTTGCCGACGTAGAAGGTGCCGTCGAGCATCGCCATGCCGAAGGGCTGGCGCTGGTTCTCGAGGAAGGTCTCGCGCACCTCGGCGACGCCGTCGCCGTCGGGGTCGCGGAAAAGCGTGACGCGGTTGGCGCTGGTGCCGAGGGCCGCCGCGCGGCGCATGGTGGCCCGCATCGCCACGTCGAAGGCGGTTTTCGGGGGGCTGCCCTCCTGTATGGCCTCGGCCACCAGCACGTCGCCGTTCGGCAGGACGTGGATCCAGCGCGGATGGATGAGGTCGCGGGCGAAGGCGTTGACGCGCAGGCCGTCGGCGGCGACGGGCGTGTGACCGGGCTCCCAGCCTTTGGCGGTCGGCATTTTCAGCGTGGGAATTCCCTGCGGGCGGGCTTCGGGAATGTCCGGCGCGCCGCCGATGGCGGGCGGTCCCTGGTCGCGGCCCTGGTGCCGGATGAGGATGGCGCCCGCGCCGACGAGCGCGACGCCGCGCGCGATGATTGCGGAAAGGTTCATCGAAGTCTCCCTGGATTGCGGCGGGGACCATAGGCCGGGCCGGCGGCGGATTGAAGTCAGCCGTCCGACGAATCCGTCATCTCGGCCGCGGGCATGAACGGGAAGAAGCTTTCGCCGGACCGGATGCCGAACCAGGCGACGCCGTCGATGACGTGCTCGGTTCCCAGATCGACGAGGCGGTAGAAGCTCTTGCGGTCGATCAGCGCCTCCAGATTCCGGCGGATCAGGATGTAGGGCGCGGGCTCGCCGGTCTCGGGGTCGCGGGTCATGCGGATCGGATGGTCCGGGCCGGCCTCGGCGGTGTCGTCGACGTTGGTGGTGAAGGTGAGGGTCCGGGTCTCGCCCGCGCCCGTCACGGTGAAATCGACGGCGACGAAGGGCGCGTCGTCGACCTTGATGCCGACCTTCTCGACGGGGGTGACGAGGAAATAGTCGTCGCCTTCGCGTTTGAGGACCGAGGCGAAGAGCTTGACGAGCGGGCGCCGGCCGATGGGCGTGCCGAGGTAGAACCACGTGCCGTCGCGTGCGACGCGCATGTCGAGATCGCCGCAGAACGGCGGGTCCCAGAGGTGGACGGGGGGCGGGCCCTTCTTCGCCGCGGACCGCGCCGCGGCGGCGATGCCGTCCGCCGAGGGGGCGCTGTCCGGTTTGTGATCCGCTTTGGTCATTGCCGGAGGTGTCCGCGAGGCTATTGTCGACTATCATCTAGGTCTCGCGCGACCGGCGGGCAACCATGGAAGGTCTGAGAGACATGAGCGACACGGACGGCATGCTGCGGGAGATCGAGGAGACCGGCGAGCGGCTGGTGCGCGCGCGGGAGATGGTCGCGCGGCGGATCATCGGCCAGGACGACGTGGTGGAGAACACGCTGATCGCGATCCTCTGCGGCGGTCACGGGCTTCTGGTCGGCGTGCCGGGGCTGGCCAAGACGCGGCTGGTCGAGACGCTGGGCACGGTTCTGGGGCTCGACGCGCACCGCATCCAGTTCACGCCGGATCTGATGCCGGCTGACATCCTCGGCGCGGAGGTGCTCGAGACGGGCGCGGACGGAAGCCGGGCGTTCCGCTTCATCGACGGGCCGATCTTCTGCCAGCTTCTGCTCGCCGACGAGATCAACCGCGCGAGCCCGCGCACGCAGTCGGCGCTGCTCCAGGCGATGCAGGAGCACGAGGTCTCGGTGGCGGGGCAGCGGCGGCTTCTGCCGCGTCCGTTCCACGTGCTGGCGACGCAGAACCCGATCGAGCAGGAGGGGACGTATCCTCTGCCCGAGGCGCAGCTCGACCGGTTCCTGCTTCAGATCGACGTGGCGTATCCCGACCGCGCCTCGGAGCGCGCGATCATCCTGGCGACGACGGGCGTGGACGACGCCCGGGCCGAGCCGGTCTTCGACGCGGAGAGCCTGATGGCGGCGCAGAAGCTGATCCGCAGGCTGCCGGTGGGCGAGGCGGTGGTGGAGCGCATCCTCGACCTGGTGCGGGCGGCGCGGCCGGGCGAGCCGGACGCGCATCCGGCGGTGACCGAGGCCGTGAGCTGGGGTCCGGGGCCGCGCGCCGCCCAGGCGCTGATGATGGCGATCCGGGCGCGGGCGCTGATCCAGGGGCGGCTGGCGCCCGATCTGGACGACGTGGCGGCGCTGGCGCGGCCGGTGCTGATCCACCGCATGGCGCTCGGCTTCGCGGCGCGGGCCGAGGGGCAGACGCTCGACGGGCTGATCGGGCGTCTGGTCGACGACGTGCTCCGGGTCGAGGCGGCGGCGTGATCCAGCCCGCGCCCCGCGGACGGATGAAGCCGCAGGGACCGGTCGGACTCCGCCGCGACGCGGAGAAGATCGCGGGCGCGCTTCCGCCGCTTCTGGCGCAGGCGGAGATGCTGGCCGCGACCGTGGCGATGGGGGAGCACGGGCGCAGGCGGGCCGGCACGGGCGAGAATTTCTGGCAGTACCGCCAGGCGGCGCCGGGGGACGCGCGCTCGATGGTGGACTGGCGGCGGTCGGGGCGGTCGGACGCGCAGTATATCCGCGAGATGGAATGGGAGGCGGCGCAGACGGTCAGCCTCTGGGTCGATGACGCGCAGTCGATGGATTACCGCGCCGATTCCAGTCCGCGCAGCAAGGCGGAACGGGCGCGGCTGCTGGCGCTGGCGCTGTCGGTTCTTCTGGTGAACGCGGGCGAGCGGGTGTCGCTGATGGGGACGCCTGCGGGGCCGCCGCGCGGCGGGCGGACGCAGCTCAATCGGATGGCTCTGGCGCTGGCGGGGGACGACGCGCGGGAGCGGCCGGAATACGGCGCGCCTCCGGCGGACCGGATGGTGCGGGGCGGGCGGGCCGTGTTTCTTTCGGATTTTCTGGGCGACCCGGACGCGCTGATGCCCGCGCTCGGGCACGCGGCGGATCAGGGCGTGCGGGGATGTTTCGTTCAGGTGCTGGACGAGACGGAGGAGGCGTTCCCGTTCGACGGGCGGGTGATCTTCGAGAGCATGGGCGGCGGGACGGAATTCGAGACGCAGCGCGCCAAGGCGCTGCGCGAGGCCTATGCGGGGCGGCTGGCGGAGCGGCGGGCGCGGCTGAGGGAGCTGGCGCGGACGCTCGGTTGGCGGGTGCTGTTCCACCGGACGAGCCAGAGCCCGCGCTCGGCGCTTCTCTGGCTCTACATGGCGGTCGGGGACAAGGCGTGAGCGGCGCATGATCGGTCCCGTGGCATTCCTGGCGCCCTGGCTGCTGCTCGGGCTCGCGGCGCTTCCGGTGCTGTGGTGGCTGCTGCGCGCGGTGCCGCCGAGCCCGGCGCGGCGGCTGTTTCCGGGCGTCCGGCTGCTGCTGGGGCTGCAGGATCCGGAGAGGATGCCGGAGCGGACGCCATGGTGGCTGCTGCTGCTCAGGATGCTGGCGCTGGCGGCGGCGATCCTCGCCTTCGCGGGGCCGGTGCTGAACCCGCGCGCGGAGGGCGGCGACGGGCCGCTTCTGGTTCTGCTCGACGGCGGCTGGGGCGACGCGCCGGACTGGTCGGGCCGCATGGGCCGGGTGTCCGAGGCGCTGAGCGACGCGGGGCGCTCGGGGCGGACGGTCGCGGTGCTGTCGATGGCCGCGGAGCCGCCGCCGGAGGGCGAGCTGCCGCTCCGGGCCGCGTCGGACTGGTCGGAGCGGCTGGCCGGGATCGCGCCGCAGGCCTGGGCGCCGGACCGGGCGGCCTGGGCGGAATGGCTGGGCGGGCTGGACGCGGAGTTCGAGACGCTGTGGCTGACGGACGGGATCGCGCACGAGGGCGGGGCCGGGGACGTGGCGCGGGCGCTTCTGGACCGCGGGCCGGTGACGCTGGTGCGGCCGGGGGCGACGGCGGTCGCGCTGACGCCGGCGCGGCTGGAGGAGGGATCGCTGGTGGTGACCGCGCTTCGGGCGGGCAGCGCCGGCGCGCGCGAGTTCGGCGTGTCGGCCATCGGGCCGGATCCGAACGGCGTCGAGCGGGTGCTCGGGACCGCGACGGGCGCGTTCGTGGACGGGGCGGACACGGCGGAGGTGCCGGTGGGCATGCCGGTCGAGCTGCGCAACCGCGTGGCGCGGGTGGCGTTGTCGGACGGGCGGTCGGCGGCGGGAGTGGTCATGGCGGACGACAGCGTGCGGCGGCGCAAGGTGGCGCTGATGGCGGGCCACGCGCGGGGCGAGGCGCAGGATCTGATCGACCCGCTGCATTATCTGCGCAAGGCGCTGGAGCCGTTCGCCGAGACGATCGAGGCGCCGCTTGCCGGAAATGCTGAACGCCGCGCCGGACATGCTGGTGATGGCGGATGTCGGAAGCCTGGGCGAGGCGGAGCGCGCGGCGCTGACGGATTGGATCGAGAAGGGCGGCGTGCTGGTGCGGTTCGCGGGGCCGCGTCTGGCGCAGTCCGGAGCGGGGCAGCTGGAGGAGGACCCGTTGCTGCCGGTGCGGCTGCGCGCGGGCGGGCGCTCGGTCGGCGGCGCGATGTCCTGGGGCGCGCCGCGTCGGCTTCAGCCCTTCGCGGAGGGGTCGGCATTCGCGGGGCTGGAGGTGCCGGACGACGTGGACATCTCGGCGCAGGTGATGGCGCAGCCCGATCCCGACCTGCCGGGGCGGGTGATGGCGACGCTTGAGGACGGGACGCCGCTGGTCACGGGCCGGGCGCTCGGGGACGGGCGCGTGGTGCTGTTCCACGTCACCGCGAACGCGGAATGGTCGAGCCTGCCGCTGTCGGGGCTCTTCGTGCGGATGCTCGAGCGGCTGACGCAGAGCGCGGGCGGCGTGGCGGCGGGCGAGGAGGCGCTGGAGGGCGCGACGTGGACGCCGGTGCAGGTGCTCGACGGGTTCGGCGAGGCGCAGACGCCGAGCCTGCTGGCGGGCGTGCCGGGCGAGGAACTGGCCGTCGCGCGGGCCTCGGCGGTGACGCCGCCGGGATCTACGCCAGCGGCGACCGGCGCGCGGCGCTCAACGTCATGCGCGCGGAGGACCGGCTGGAGCCGATGGGCGCGATGCCGGACGGCGTCGTGGTCGAGGCGCTGGAACGGGCGGAGGAGACGCGGCTGGGGCCTTGGCTGATCGCGCTGGCGCTGGTTCTGCTGGCGCTGGACGTGCTGGCGACGCTGGTGGTGTCCGGGCGGCTTCGGAACGGCGGACGGCCCGCGCGCGGGGCGGCGGCCGCGGCGGGGCTGGCGCTGGTCATGCTGATGGCCGGGTCGGGCGGCGCCGACGCGCAGACGGACGACGCCGCGGCGATCTACGCCGCGAACGAGACGGTTCTGGCCTATGTCGAGACCGGAAGCGCGCGCGTGGACGCGCTAAGCCGGGCGGGGCTTCTGGGGCTGAGCCGGGCGCTCTTCGACCGGACCGCCATCGAGCCGGCGGAGCCGGTCGCGGTCGATCCGGAGACGGACGATCTGGCGCTCTATCCGTTCCTCTACTGGCCGGTGACGGAGGCGCAGGGGGCGCTTTCGGACGAGGCCTACGCCAATCTCAACACGTTCCTGCGCAATGGCGGGATGATCCTGTTCGACACGATGGACGCCGATCTTGGCCAGACCATCGGCGGGACGACGCCGAACGCGCGGGCGCTGCAGCGGATCGCGGTGCGGCTCGACGTTCCGGCGCTGGAGGTGCTGCCGGAGGATCACGTCCTGACCCGGACGTTCTATCTGTTGCAGGAATTTCCCGGGCGCTGGACCGGCGGGCCGGTCTGGGTCGAGGCGGCGCCGGAGGCGGAGGCGGTCGAGGGCATGCCGTTCCGCAACCTCAACGACGGGGTGACGCCGGTGGTGATCGGGAGCAACGACTGGGCGAGCGCCTGGGCGGTGCAGGAGAACGGCCAGGCGATGTTCCCGGTCGGGCGGGGCCTCGCCGGCGAGCGGCAGCGCGAGATCGCGATCCGTTTCGGCGTCAACCTGATCATGTACGTGATGACCGGCAACTACAAATCCGACCAGGTGCACGTTCCGGCCCTGCTCGACCGGCTGGGGCAGTAGATGTTCCGCTCCGTCGTCTTCGATCCGCAGCTGCCGCTCGCCCTGATCGCCGCGCTTGCGGTCGTCGCCGCGGCGGCGCTGGCCGTGGCGCTCTGGCGCGGGCTGACGGGGTGGTGGCTGCGGGCGCTGGCGGCGCTGGTGCTGCTGACCGCGCTGGCGGGGCCGTCGCTGCGTCAGGAGGACCGCGCGCCGGTCTCCAACATCGCGATGGTGGTGCTCGACGAGAGCGCGAGCAACCGGATCGACGGGCGCGACGCGCAGCTGGCCGAGGCGCTGGAGGCGCTGCGGGCGCGGCTCGACCGGCTGGGCGAGACCGGCGGGCTCGAGGTGCGGACGGTGCGGGTGCGGGATGCGGGCGAGGACGGGACGGCGCTTCTGACCGCGCTCTCGGAGGCGGTTGCGGAGCTTCCGGCGGACCGGATCGCGGGCGCGATCCTGGTGACCGACGGACAGGCGCACGATCCCGAGGCGCTGTCGGATTTCCCGGCGCCGGTGCATGTCCTGCTGACCGGGACGCGAGGCGGACTGGGACCGCAAGGTGACGGTCGAGACGGCGCCGGCCTTCGCGATCGTCGGCGAGCCGGTGAGCCTGGTGCTCAAGGTCGAGGACGCCGGGGCCGATCCGGAGCCGGGCGGGTTCGCGTCGCTGGCCATCTCGCTGGACGGCGCCGAGCCGCTGGAGTTCGACGTCCGGGTCGGGGAAAGCGTGACCCTTCCGGTCACGCTGCAGCGCGGCGGCGCGAACGTGCTCCAGATCTCGACGCCGGAGGTGGCGGGCGAGCTGACGCCGCGCAACAATTCCGCCGTGGTGTCGATCAACGGGGTGCGAGACCGGCTGCGGGTGCTGCTGGTGTCGGGCGAGCCCTATCCGGGCGAGCGGACGTGGCGCAACCTGCTGAAATCCGACAGCGCGGTCGATCTGGTGCATTTCACCATCCTGCGCCCGCCGGAGAAGCAGGATTTCGTGCCGGTCTTCGAGCTGAGCCTGATCGCGTTTCCGACGCAGGAGCTGTTCATGGAGAAGGTCGACGAGTTCGACCTGATCATCTTCGACCGCTACAAGCGGCGGGGCATCCTGCCGCCGCAGTATTTCGAGAACATCGCGCGCTACGTCCGCGACGGCGGCGCGCTTCTGATCGCGAGCGGATCGGACTTCGCGGGGGCCGAGAGCCTCTACCGGACGCCGCTGGCCGAAGTCCTGCCGGTATCGCCGACGGGACGGGTGATCGAGGAGGGGTTCCGGCCGCGCATCTCGGAGCTGGGGCGGCGCCATCCGGTGACGGCGGGGCTGGAGGACCATTCTCCGATGCCGGCCGGCGCGGACGGCGAGCCGGGATGGGGCCGCTGGTTCCGCATGGTCGACATGGACGTGCCGCTCGGCGAGGTGGTGATGGAAGGCCCGGACGGGCGGCCGCTTCTGGTGCTGGAGCGCGAGGGCGCCGGGCGCATCGCGGTGCTCGCCTCGGATCAGGCCTGGCTCTGGAGCCGGGGGTTCGAAGGCGGCGGGCCGCAGCTCGAGCTGCTGCGGCGGCTGGCGCATTGGATGATGAAGGAGCCGGAGCTCGAGGAGGAGGTCCTGTCGGGCGCGGGCGAGGGCGGGCGGATCGTGATCTCGCGCCGGACGCTCGCGGAGACGGTGCCGCCGGTGATCGCGACGAGCCCGGACGGCGAGAGCGTGGAGGTCGCGATGACCGAGATCGCGCCCGGCCGCTGGGAGGGCCGGATCGACGCGGCCGCGCGACGGCGTGTGGCGGCTCGAGAACGGCGATCTGGTGTCGGTGGCCATCGTCGGGCCGGCCTCGCCGCGCGAGTTCCGCGATCCGGTCTCGACCGGCGCGGTGCTGGAGCCGCTGACCGACGCGACGGGCGGGGCGGTGGCGCGGCTGGAGGACGGCGATCCTGAGATCCGGATGGTGCGCGAGGGCCGGGTGTCGGCCGGGCGCGGATGGCTCGGGCTCGCGGACCGCGAGGCCTATCAGGTGCGGGACATCCGGCAGGTGGATCTTGCGCCGGGCTGGCTGATGCTGCTTCTTGCGTCGGGCCTGGTCTTCGCGGCCTGGCGGATCGAAGGCAGATAAGAAGAACGACGGGGACGGAAGAATGCATGAACGGCGGCTGGGTCCGGACGGACCCATGGTCTCGGCCATCGGCCTGGGGGCGATGTCCTTCGCGGGCATCTACGGGGAGGCCAGCGAGGCGCAGTCGCACGCGGTGCTGGACGCGGCGCGGGAGGTGGGGATCGACCATCTCGACACGTCGAACGTCTATGGCGCGGGACGGTCCGAGAGCATCGTCGGGGCGTATCTCGCGAAGCAGGGCAAGGGCGCGCGCGACATCTTCACCATCGCGACGAAGGGCGGGATCACGAAGGACCCCGCGACCGGCGCGCGACGGTTCGACAATTCGCAGGCGCATCTGGCGGCCGAGCTGGACGGGAGCCTGAAGCGGCTCGGGGTGGAGACGGTCGATCTCTATTACGTGCATCGGCGCGATCCCTCGATTCCGATCGAGGAGGTGACGGAGACGCTCGCCGGGTTCGTGAAGGCGGGCAAGACCCGCGCCATCGGGTTCTCGGAGATCGCGCCGTCCTCGCTGCGGCGCGCGGCGGCGGTGCATCCGGTCGCGGCGGTGCAGTCGGAATATTCGCTCTCGACCCGCGCGCCGGAGCTGGGGCTGGTGCGGGCCTGCGAGGAGACGGGGGCGGCGCTGGTCGCGTTCTCGCCGGTCGGGCGCGGAATGCTGACCGACCATCCGCCGACGCGCGAGGCCGTCGACAGGATCGAGTTCTTCAAGGGCAATCCGCGGTTCATGGAGCCGAACTTCTCGGCGAACGAGGCGTATCTGCGGGAGTTCCGGGCGCTGGCGGCGGAGATGGGGACGAACGCGGCGGCGCTCGCGAACGCGTGGCTTCTGAAGCGCAGTCCGTGCGTGATCCCGATCCCGGGCACCCGCTCGACGGAGCATCTGCGCGAGATCGCGGCCGGTGGCGATCTGGCGCTGGGCGAGGCCGACATGGCGCGGATCGAGGCGGTGCTGCCTTGCGGATGGGCGCATGGCGACCGGTATTCGGACTCGCAATGGATCGGCCCGGAGCGGTATTCCTGACCGCCGGCCGGTCGGGCTTGGCATCCGGCGGCATTGGTAATATAAGTTTACCACTGCCTGCCAGAATCGACTTCGAGGAGCGAGAGACATGCGGATGCCCGATCCCGACACCGCCGTCCTCGACCGCAAGGCCGAGATCGTCGCGCGCCTTCAGGCGGTCCTGCCGGACGAGGCGGTGGTTTCGGACCTGCTGGAACTGAAAGCCTACGAGTGCGACGCGCTGACGGCATACCGCTGTCCGCCGCTGGCCGTGGTGCTGCCCGGAACGACGGAGGAGGTTTCCGCGATCCTCTCGATCTGTCACGAGATGGGCGTTCCGGTGGTGCCTCGGGGGTCGGGGACGAGCCTCGCCGGCGGCGCGCTGCCGACGGCCGACAGCGTGATCCTCGGGGTGGCGCGGCTGAACGCGGTGCTCGAGGAGGATTACGCGAACCGCGTGATCCGGGTGCAGAGCGGGCGGACGAATCTGAGCGTCACGGGCGCGGTGGAGCACGAGGATTTCTTCTACGCGCCCGATCCGTCGAGCCAGCTCGCCTGCGCCATCGCCGGCAACATCGCGATGAATTCCGGCGGGGCGCATTGCCTGAAATACGGCGTGACGACGAACAACCTGCTCGGCGTGACGATGGTGCTGATGGACGGGACGGTGGTCGAGATCGGCGGCGCGCATCTCGACGCGCCGGGATACGACCTGCTCGGGATCATCTGCGGGTCGGAGGGGCAGCTCGGCGTCGTCACCGAGGCGACGCTGCGCATCCTCAGGAAGCCCGAGGGCGCGCGGCCGGTCCTGATGGGATTCGATTCGAGCGAGGTCGCGGGGGCCTGCGTCGCGGACATCATCAAGGCGGGCGTGCTGCCGGTGGCCATCGAGTTCATGGACCGCCCCTGCATCCGGGCCTGCGAGGATTTCGTCCATGCGGGCTATCCGGATGTCGAGGCGCTGCTGATCGTCGAGGTCGAGGGGTCCGAGGCGGAGATCGCGGAGCAGCTGGAGAAGATCGTCGCCATCGCGCGGCGGCACGATCCGGTGGAACTGCGCGAGAGCAAATCGGCGGAGGAGAGCGCGCTGATCTGGAAAGGCCGCAAATCGGCCTTCGGCGCGATGGGGCAGATCAACGACTACATCTGTCTCGACGGGACGATCCCGATCAACGAGCTGCCCTACGTGCTTCGGCGGACCGGCGAGCTGGCGGACGGCTACGGGCTGAAGGTCGCCAACGTGTTCCATGCGGGCGACGGCAACATGCACCCGCTGATCCTCTATGACGCGAACGATCCGGGCGAGCTGGAGAAGGCCGAGGCGCTGGGCGCGGACATCCTGACGCTCTGCGTCGAGGTCGGCGGATGCCTGACCGGCGAGCATGGCGTCGGCGTCGAGAAGCGCGACCTGATGGGCGTGCAGTACGCGCCCGCCGATCTGGAAGCGCAGCTCCGGGTCAAGGACGTGTTCGATCCGCGCTGGCTGCTGAACCCGTCGAAGGTCTTTCCTCTCGCCAGCACCGAGGCCCGCCGGGCCGCCTGATCCATTTGCCGAAAGACGGACGATGACCGAATTCAGCCCCTCGACCGAGGACGAGGTCGCCGCCCTCGTGCGCGACGCGGCGGCCTCCGGGCGCGGCCTCGAGATCCGGGGCGGCGGCACGCGCGGCATCGGCGCGGTGAAGGCCGACGACGTCCTGGCGATCGGCGGTCTGACCGGCGTCACGCTCTACGAGCCCGGCGCGCTGACGCTGGTGGTGCGGGCGGGAACGCCGCTCGCGGAGATCGAGGCGGTGCTGGCCGCCGAGAACCAGCAGCTGCCGTTCGAGCCGTGGGACGGCCGCGCGCTGAGCGGGTCGAACGGCGCGCCGACCGTCGGCGGCATGGTCGCGGTGAACGCCTCGGGGCCCCGCCGCATCCAGGCCGGCGCCTGCCGCGACAGCATGATCGGCGTGCGCTTCGTCGACGGGACCGGAGCCGCGGTCAAGAACGGCGGGCGGGTGATGAAGAACGTCACGGGCCTCGACCTGGTGAAGCTGATGGCCGGGAGCCACGGCACGCTGGGCGTGCTGACCGAGATCGGGTTCAAGGTGCTGCCGCGGCCCGAGACGACGGCGACGGTGACGCTCGACGGGCTCGACGTGCCGGAGGCGGTCGCCGCGATGACCGCCGCGATGACGACGCCCTACGACGTGACGGGGGCGGCGCATTCGCCGGCGGGACTCGGCGACGGGCCGGTGACGATGCTGCGGCTGGAGGGCTTCGAAGGGTCGGTGGCGCATCGGAGCCGGGAGCTGGCGCGCGCATTGGGACGGTTCGGCGCGGCGCGCGTGATCGAGGGGCCGGGCGACTGGGCCCGGGTCCGGGACGCGGCGGGGTTCGCGGGACGCGAGGGCGCGGTCTGGCGCGTGTCGGTGAAACCGACGGACGGGGCGCGGCTGGCCGAGGCGCTGGCGCCGGCCGAGATGGTCTTCGACTGGTCCGGCGGGCTGGCATGGGTCCTGGCGCCGGAGGAATTGGATCTCCGCGCCGCGATGGCGGACATTCCGGGCCACGCGACCCTGATCCGGTCCGGCGCCGACGCGCGGGCGCGGTTCGGCGCGTTCCATCCCGAACCCGCGCCGCTCGCCGCGATCTCGGCGGGTCTGCGCGCGAAATTCGACCCGTCGGGGATCCTCAATCCGGGGCGGATGGGATGAGCTGCCTCGGCCTGCAGGGCGTCGAGCTTCAACTCTGCCGCGCCGCCGACGCGGCGGAACAGGCGGCCGCGGCGGCGTCCGCGCTGCGTGAGGAGCGGGACGCCGTCGGCGCCTTCTCGACGCTGGTGGACGCTCTGGCGGCTTTGGCCGTTCCGTTGCTGCTGTTTCTCGTCGTATGGCGTCTATGGCCCGTTCTGCGCGACATCTTCGAGACGCGGAAGTTCACGATCAAGCTCGCGGGCTTCGAGCTGAGCGCTCAGGAGGCGACGGACCAGCTGCGGACGCAGATCGAGGATCTCCAGCGCAAGGTCGCGGAGCTTTCGGCGCCCGCCGCGCGGGAGCAGCGCACGATCGTCGGCGGCCCCGGTCCGGACCTGGCGCGGCGCAGTCCGCGCATTCTCTGGGTGGACGACCAGCCGTCGAACAACGCGCTGCTCATCGCCAGTTTCCGGGATGCGGGAATCGAAGTGACGACGGCGCGGACGACCGCGGATGCGGTCGCGCTGCTGGGCGATCTGCCGGAGCGGTTCGCGGCGGTGATCTCGGACCAGGGGCGGGTCGAAGACGGCAAGTACCGGTCCGCCGCCGGGACCGCGCTGCTTCGCCAGATGCAGGAGATGGAAAGCCGCCCGCCCGCCGCGATTTTCACATCCGCAAGAGGCGTCCGCATGGGCAAGGACGCTCTGAAGGCGGGCGCCGAACTGGTGACGGATTCGGGCACCGAGCTGCGGAGCTTCGTCGAGAGCCATGTAGGAGCCACCCGTGCAGACTAGCTTCACGCCGGAACAGCTGCGCGATCCCGCGACCGCGCGCTCGAACGAGATCCTGCGGACCTGCGTGCATTGCGGGTTCTGCACGGCGACCTGTCCGACCTATCAGGTGCTGGGCGACGAGTTGGACAGTCCGC
Source organism: uncultured Alphaproteobacteria bacterium (assembly GCA_963798765.1). Lineage (GTDB taxonomy): Bacteria > Pseudomonadota > Alphaproteobacteria > Rhodobacterales > Rhodobacteraceae > Amaricoccus. The sequence goes on from CAWCUP010000004.1 coordinate 40,373, forward strand.
GCGGGCGGATCTACCTGATCAAGGACATGCTCGAGAACGGCCGTCCGGCCGACGAGAAGACGGTCAAGCACATCGACCGATGCCTGAGCTGCCTCGCCTGCATGACGACGTGCCCGTCGGGCGTGAACTACATGCATCTGGTCGATCACGCGCGGGAGTATATCGAACAGACGTATAAGCGGCCGATGTTCGAACGCGCGCTGCGCTGGACGCTCGCGCGCATCCTGCCCTACCCGGGGCGGTTCCGGCTCGCGTTGCTCGGGGCGAAGATCGGTCGGCCCTTCGCGCGGCTGATGCCCGATCCGCGTCTGAAGGCGATGCTGGAGATGGCCCCGAAAGTCATCCCGCCGGTGAGCCGGATGGACGATCCGCAGACCTTTCCGGCGCAGGGCGAGCGGCGGATGCGCGTGGCGCTGATGACCGGATGCGCGCAGCGGGCGCTCAACACCGACATCAACGAGGCGACGGTCCGGCTTCTGACGCGGCTCGGCTGCGAGGTGGTGATCGCGAAGGGCATGGGCTGCTGCGGCGCGCTGACCCACCACATGGGCAAAACGCAGGAGAGCCACGCGACGGCCGCGCGCAACATCCGCGCCTGGATCGCCGAGGCGGACGGGGAGGGCCTCGACGCGGTGGTGATCAACACGTCGGGATGCGGCACCACGGTCAAGGATTACGGCCACATGTTCCGCGACGGGCCGATGGCCGAGGACGCGGCGCGGGTGTCGTCTCTCGCGAAGGACGTCTCGGAGGTTCTGGTCGGGCTGGGCGTCGAGGGCGGCGGGGCGCCGCGCCTGCGGGTCGCGTATCACGCCGCCTGCTCGCTCCAGCACGGCCAGCAGATCAAGACCTACCCCAAGGACCTGCTGAAATCCGCCGGCTTCGAGGTCGTGGAGCCGCGCGACGCGCATCTGTGCTGCGGATCGGCGGGCACCTACAACCTGATGCAGCCCGTGATCTCGGCGCAGTTGAAGGACCGCAAGGTCGCGACGCTGGAGGAGAAGCGCCCCGAGGTGATCGCGGCGGGCAATATCGGCTGCATGATGCAGATCGGGTCGGGCACGCAGACGCCCGTCGTCCATACGGTCGAGCTTCTGGACTGGGCCACGGGCGGGCCGAAGCCGCGCGCGCTGGCGGATCTGCGCGTTCCGGCCTGAATTGCGCGCGTTCCCCCTCGCGCTGGTTCTGGCGTTGGCGCTCGGGGCCGCCGCGCGGGCCGACGACGCGCGGCGGATGCTGGAGGATGCCGAGGCGGCGGAGTTCCGGGGGGTCGGGCGGCTCAACATCGCCGGGTCGCGGTTCTGCACGGCGACGCTGATCTCGGAGCGCGAGGTTCTGACCGCGGCGCATTGCCTGTTCCATCCCAGGACGGGGCGTCGCGTGCCGGATTCGTTTCTGCGCTTCGTGGCGGGGCAGGTGCGCGACACCTACGCGGTCGTCGCCGAAGTGGCGCGGAGCGCGGCGCTGACGGATTACGGCTTTTCGGACGCGGTCGAATACGAGGACCTGCGGATCGATCTGGCGCTGATCGAACTGAAGGAGCCGGTCGCGGAGGGTCTCGCGGCGCCGGTGACGCCGGGGCCGATGGAGGAGGACGCCGCGGCGGTGACGATCGTGTCCTACGCGCATGACAGGGCCTACGCGCCGTCGATCCAGGAGGGATGTCCGGTGGTCGCGACGAACGACGGCGTGGCGGTGATCGGCTGCGAGGTCACGCGCGGCATCTCGGGCTCGCCTGTGCTGACCGGGACGGGCGCGGAGCGGCGGCTCGTGGCGGTCGTCTCGGCGATGGGCAAGGGGCGCGACGGCGCGCCGCTGGCGCTGTCGGTGATCGCCGCGCCGAGGCTCGCGACGTTGCGGCGGGCGCTGGCGAAGGCGCCTCTTGACGGGACGGGCGACGGTTCCCACATCCGTCCCGTCCGGCGCCCCTAGCGGGCCGGATGCCTGAAAAGCGGGCCTGTCCATGGCGGAAGGTCCGAGTCTGTATCGCTTCTCAAGGAGGATGCACCATGCGTCATTTCGATCTTTCCCCCCTCTACCGCTCCACCGTCGGCTTCGACCGTCTCGCCTCCGTGCTCGACCAGGTCATGGCCTCCGACGTGAGCCAGAACACCTATCCCCCCTACAATATAGAGAAGACGGGCGACGACGCCTATCGGATCACCATCGCGGTGGCCGGCTTCTCGGAGGACGAGCTGACCGTCGAGGCCCGCGAGGGCCAGCTGGTCGTGAGCGGGCGCAAGGCCGATACGGACGAGGCCGAGAGCCCGACGTTCCTGCATCGCGGCATCGCGACCCGCGCGTTCGAGCGCCGGTTCCAGCTCGCCGATCACGTGCGGGCCATGGACGCGGTTACCGAGAACGGCCTGCTGCACATCGATCTCGTGCGCGAGGTTCCCGAAGCGCTCAAGCCGCGTCAGATCCGGATCGCGACGAAGGGCGGCAAGGCCATCGAAGGCAAGGCCGAAGCCTCGGCGGCCTGATCCGAAGGCGGTCTCCGACGACGGGGCCGGGCGGTGTACCGCCCGGCCTTTTTTCTTGGCCGCATGGAGCCTTGGCCCGAGGAAGCTCCGGGAACCGCGAGGGCCTGCGGGCGTATTCAGGTGAAGGAGGCCGGCATGTTCGACTGGATCGTGGGTATCGTGACCGGAGCGGGTCTGCTCGGCGTGGCGTTCCTGATGTTCTTCGAGAACGTCTTTCCGCCGATCCCCTCGGAAGTCATCATGCCTCTCGCCGGATTCAGCGCGGCGCGCGGCGACATGAATCTGGTCGCGGTGGTACTCGCCGGCACGGCCGGCGCTTTGGCGGGCGCGATATTCTGGTACTGGATCGGGCGGAAGGTCGGCATCGACAGGGTCAACCGCTTCGTGGAAAAGCACGGCCGTTGGCTCACGCTGACGACGGATGACGTCAGAAACGCGACGGAATGGTTCGAGCGGCATGGGGGGCTGGCGGTATTCGTCGGCCGTCTCATTCCGACGATCCGCACGCTGATCTCGCTTCCCGCCGGAGTGTCGAACATGCCGCTGCTCAGCTTCGTCACCTGGAGCGCGCTCGGAACGCTCAGCTGGACGCTCTTTCTCACGATGGCCGGGTATGTCCTGGAATCGCAGTACGAGAAGGTGGCCGGCTGGATGGATCCGATCTCGATCGCGGTGTTCGCGGCGATCGCAGGCTGGTACCTGTGGCGCGTGGCGACGGGCAGGGGAAAAAGGAAGGGCGCGGGAGCCTGAGCCGCCGCGCCCTCGCGCATCACATGGACCCGGCGGGTCCGAGGCGGAGGAAAAGCGTCTCGCCGGAGCTGTCGTCGACGCCGTCGTTGTCGGTGACGGCGTAGGCGTCGCCGGCCGCGTCGATGGCGAACCCCTCGAGCTTGTCGACGACGTAGCCGTTGGACGCCGCGAGATCCGGGATGAAGTCGTGGATCTCGGTCTTGGTCACCACCGGAAGCTCGGTGCCGAGCGGGGCGGGAACCAGGTCGGAGACCGGCACGGCGTAGAGTTTCTTCGTCACCGCCGCGGCCCCGATGAGGTTGTCGCGCTCGACGACGTAGACGGTGTCGCCGTGCGCCGTGATCTCGCTGAGGCCGGTCCAGCCGGTTTCCGGACGGGCCTTGGGGTAGAGGACGGCGCCCCATTCCCCGCTGGACGTGTCATAGGCCACGAGCTTGACGTGGTCGGCCGGATCGTCGCCCCATTCGCGCTGGATCGCGATCCAGAGCGTGTCGCCGATCCTCGTGACGCCCTCGGCGCCGAAGCGGGTCTCGCCGGCCAGAAGCTCGGGCGGGAACGCGACCTCCTCGCCGATCGCGCCCTCGCCATCGACATGGTAGAGCGCGTGCGGGATCAGGCGGTCGGTCCGGCCCTCCGAGGCGAGCCAGAACCCGCCCGCGCCATCCGGCGCGATGCCTTCAAGGTCGAGCTTCTGCGCCGGAACCCCGTCGCGGGTGACGTCGATGGCCCGCGTGATGCGCGCGGGGGTCGCGGTGGCGTCGATCTCGAAGATGCGCGGCTGCATCGCGTAGAAGCTGTCGCTGACCGCGAAGAGCCTGCCGGGAACCTCGGGGTCGGCCGCGAGGCCGGACAGGGCGCCCCAGCCGATCGGATCATCCGCGCCTGCCGAGGTGATCGAGGGATAGGACGCCGGCCCGTCCCCGAGAGCGTAGATCATGACGTGGCTCCGCGGCCCGCCGTCCTCGCCGAGATCCGCCTCGTTGGCGGTGACCAGCAGCCCGCGGGACGGGATCGCCTTGATGCCCTCGGGCGCGATGCCGGATGGAAGGAGCTGCGTCAGAACGGGCGTCAGGCCGTCCATCCGGTAGACGCCGACCATCGAGCCGCGCTCCGACATCACGAACAGGTGGCCTTGCCCGTCGAAGGTGGCGAATTCCATGCCTTCGGGTTCGACGCCTTTGGCGTCCGAGCGGCCCGTCGGGGTAATGTCCGATCTCGACGATGGCCCGCTCGAACGCCGTCCCGTCCTCGTAGACGACGCTTCCGTCGCGCGCGAAGATCGTGAAGCCGCGCGATCCGCCGACATAGTCGCCCTCGTTCGCGACGGCGACATGGTCGGCGTCGATCCACTGGATCGAATCGGGCTCGCGGGCGCGGGCGGGCTGGCTCTCGTCGAATACCAGCCGGCCGTCATCGGTGGCGTCGACGCCTTCCAGATCGACCGATCCGGCCGAGAAATCCGACAGGACCGCGCCGGTCCGGTCGAGGATCACGACGTGGTTGTTCTCCTGCAGCGTCACGGCGATCTCGCCCGCGTCGTTCACGTCGACGAATTCGGGCTCGGGATCGTCGCCGGCCACCTCCGCCAGGCCGGTGACGTCGGCGCGGATGATCGCGTCGCAGTCCATCATCCCGTCCGAAAGCGGCACGATCGCGACGTGGCCGGCCGGCATCTGGGGAATCCGACCGTCGTTCAGGTCCTCGTCACGCTCGTTCTCGATGGCCACGGCGACGAAGGACCCGTCCGGGGCCACCGCGACGCTGTCCGGCTGGCCGCCGAGATCGCAGCTCGCCACCTCGGCGCCGGTGGCGACGTCGACAAGCGCGAGCCGTCCCGAGGGCGCGGTGTAGCTCCCGGACGTGTTGACGCCGACGAACACGGTCCGTCCGAGCGTCGCGACGGAGGTGGGCTCGCCGCCCATCGGGATCGTGCCGCCGGCGGTCGGGGCGGACGGGTCGGAGATGTCGATCATTCCGATGGAGCCGTTGGGGCTGTCGGAATAGATCAGCGTCATTCCGTCGGCCGTCGCGTCGATGATCTCGGACGAGGTCGCGGTCGTCGCGCGCAGGCTCTCCTCGAGGTTCGTGGAGACGTCGAACGACGCGATCCGGTTGAAGACGGTCTCGGCGGTCGCGGGGAGCGCCGCGACCAGCGCGGCGAGGGAAACGAGGCTGGCATGGCTCGATCGCATCTGAAAACGTCCTTGTCTCTGGAGAAGTCCGATGGCCCCCCTCTGCGGGAGCCGTGTGACGTCTTCGTGACGGGCGCGTGTCCGTTCCGTGGCAATGGGTCGAGACCTTTCACGCTCGACGGGGCGCCGTCGCCGGCATAGAGGATGGCAAATTCAGGAGGATTGGCGGATGAACGCGCGGGCTTTGGGCATCATCATCCTGTTGGCGGGCGTCCTTGCCGCCGGCATCGCCGCGGTCGCCTTTCCGGCCGAATGGAGACCGGTGGCGGTCGGGATCGTCATAGGAGTGGCGGGCGTCGCCGGCGGCCGGAGGATCCTGTCCGAGGCCGGCGTGAGCATCCGTCTGCTCGGCCTCATGCTCGTCTACGGCCTCTGTGTCGGCGGCCTCGTCGGGATGGTGGGGGCGTCCGCGCCCTGACCGGCCTGCGCGGGGTGCCGCCATGTCCCGAACGCGATGGCCCGCAACGGAAAAAGCCGCGCACGATGGCGCGGCCCGACCGTCGCGATTCGCGGAGTTCAGCCCTGGCGGGCCTTGAACCGGCGCTGGGTCTTGTTGATCACGTAGACGCGTCCCTTGCGGCGCACCACGCGGCAATCGCGGTGGCGCTGCTTCAGGGAGCGAAGCGAATTGCGGACTTTCATGGCCTCTCTCCTTCCTGCGGCGCGCGGACCGGGCCTGCGCCTTGTTTCAACATCCCTTTCGGGAAAACCGGGTCATCTCCCGCGAGGGAAATGGTGGGCGTAACTGGGATTGAACCAGTGACCCCTTCGATGTCAACGAAGTGCTCTCCCGCTGAGCTATACGCCCGAAGGACGCCCGCTTGCGCGGCCGCTCCGTCCGGTGTCTATAAGCGGGGCCGCTGGAAGGTTCAAGACGTTTTGCCGTTCGGAGCCGGCGACGTATACTGCCCGCGAAATTTCGAGGATGCGATGTCGGACGCGGTCTATTCCCTGACGATGCCGGAGGCCCGGACGTCCTGCGCGGTGTTCAATTCTCCGCACAGCGGATCGTCATATCCGCCGGAGTTTCTGAGGCGCACGCGTCTGGACCGGCTGCAGATGCGGTCCTCGGAGGACGCCTTCGTCGACGAGCTTTTCGGGGGCGCTCCGAGGCAGGGCGCTCCGCTGCTCGCGGCGAGGACGCCGCGGGCCTGGGTCGACTTCAACCGGGCCTGCGACGATCTCGACCCGGCGCTCATCGCCGGAGCGTCCCGACGTTTCGTCAACCCCCGGATCGCGGCCGGACTGGGAGTGATTCCCCGCGTGGTGGCCGAGGGCCGTCCGATCATGGACGGCAAGATGACGCTGTCCGAGGCCCGGACGCGTCTGGACACCTGCTGGCGGCCGTATCACCGCGCGCTCCAGGATCTTCTGCGTGCCCAGCGGACCCGGTTCGGCGTCGCGATCCTTTTCGATTGCCATTCGATGCCGCACGACGCCCTGTCGACCGCACCGGTGGTCTGGGGGCGCAGGCCGGACATCGTTCTTGGGGACCGTTTCGGCGCCGCCTGCGGCCGATGGCTGATGGACGCCGCGGCGGACATGTTCGCGAGCTCCGGCTTCGCCGTCGCGCGCAACGCCCCCTTCGCGGGCGGATACATCACCCAGGCCTACGGGCGTCCGCGTCAGGGATATCACGCGCTTCAGATCGAGATCGACCGCAGTCTCTACATGGACGAGTCGGCGATCGAGAAGCGCGCGGATTTCGACGAGGTGCGGACGAGGCTCGCGCGGGTCGTATCGGACCTCGCGACGGTCGGGCCGGACTCCCTTCCCGTCGCGGCGGAATAGCCGTCTCCAAAAAAAAGGCCGTGCGCGAGGCACGGCCCAAGTTTAGGGAGGAAACGCCCGAAGGCGTGATATGATGCAACGCATCACGTCTCGGATATTATGCCGCAACGCAGCATAGTCAACCGCCGCAAGCGTGTTTTCGACATTTCTCCGGCCGTCCGGGCGCGGATGGCCGATTTTTGTGCAGTATGCGGGCGTCTGTCGAAAAACTAGTCGAGTGATCGCCCGACGATGATCGAATTCGATCCGAACCGCGCCCTGACGGCGTCCGCCGCGCGTTCGGCGGCCAGGCGTCTGGTTGCGGAGCGGTCGAGAAGGTCGTCCTCGGGGTCGCAGTCGATGGCGGGGACGAGGGTTCCGAGGCCGATTCCGATCAGACGGAAGGGCGCGGCGTCGATGGTGCGTCGCAGCAGCGGCTCGGCCGTGCGGTAGATCCGGTCGGCCATCAGGGTCGGGGCGGCGAGGGTCTGGCGGCGGGTGAGGATGGAATGGTCGGCGCGTTTGAGCTTGAGGGTGATCGCGAGGCCGCCGGTTCCGGCGGATTTGGCGCGGGCGGAGACTTTTTCGCAGAGGGTCCAGAGGATGCGGTTCAGGGCGGCGGGGTCGGCGATGTCGTCGTTGAAGGTGGTCTCGTTGGAGATGGATTTGACGGCGCGGGAGGGCTGGACCGTGCGGGTGTCGTCGCCGCGGGCGAGGGACCAGAGGCGGTCGCCGAGGGCGCCGAAGCGGCGGATCAGGGCCTTGCGGTCGCGGGTGCGGAGGTCGGCGATGGTGCGGATGCCTTCGGATTCGAGGGCGGCGAGGGTGGTTTTTCCGACGCCCCAGATCAGGCTGACGGGCTGGCGGGCCAGAAAGTCCTCGGTCTCGGCGCGGCCGATGATGGCGAAGCCGCGGGGCTTGTCGAGATCGGAGGCGATCTTGGCGAGGAACTTGTTGTGGCTGAGGCCGACGGAGACGGTGATGCCGATCTCCGGATTCGATGCGGTTCTGGAGGCGGAGCATCTGGGCGGCGGGGGAGAGGCCGGTCAGACGGGTGGTGCCGGTCAGGTCGAGGAACGCCTCGTCGAGGGAGAGGGGTTCGACGGCGGGGGTGAGGGAGAGCATCATGTCGCGGATGGTCCGCGAGACCTCGACGTAGTGGGACATGCGGGGCTTGAGGATCACCGCCTCGGGGCAGAGCTTCAGGGCCTTGAACATCGGCATGGCGGAGCGGACGCCCCGGATCCGGGCGATGTAGCAGCAGGTGGAGACGACGCCGCGCTTGCCGCCGCCGATGATGAGGGGCTTGCCGTGGAGGGCGGGGTCGTCGCGCTTCTCCACCGAGGCGTAGAAGGCGTCGCAGTCGAGATGGGCGATGGCGAGGGCGTTCAGCTCGGGATGCGAAAGCGCGCGGGGAGTCCTGCAGGCCGGGCAGCGGCCCGGACCGGAAAAGGGGGTCAGACAGTCACGGCAGATCGACGGGGAGTCCATGGATCGCAGGATAGCGGATGTTCGGGAGGGGCGGGAGAGGGTGTGA
>CAWCUP010000005.1:0-20880 GCA_963798765.1 uncultured Alphaproteobacteria bacterium
GGTCGCGCGCGAGATGTTCGTCGCGGGCGAGTGCTTCGTCCGGCTGCGCCCGCGCCGGGCCGAGGACGGGCTGCTGGTGCCGCTGCAGCTGCAGCTTCTCCAGTCGGAGATGCTGCCCTTCGAGAAGACCGAGACGGCGGCCAACGGCAACCGCATCCGCTGCGGCATCGAGTTCGACGCCATCGGCCGGCGCGTGGCCTACCACTTCCGCCGCCGCCATCCCGGCGACAGCACCGATCAGGGAGCGGTCATCCCGGAGACGGTGCGCGTGCCGGCCGCGGACGTGCTGCACATCTACCGGCCGATCGACGCGGGCCAGATCCGGGGGCTGCCGCATGTCGCGCCGGCGATGGTGCGGCTGTTCCTGCTCGACCAGTACGACGACGCCGAGCTCGACCGGAAGAAGACCGCGGCGATGTTCGCGGGCTTCATCACCAAGACCGCGCCGGAAGAGCCGATGCTGGGCGAGACGCAGGCGGATCTCGACGGCGCGGCCATCGCCAGCCTCGAGCCCGGCACGATGCAGGTGCTGCTGCCGGGCGAGGACGTGAAGTTCTCGTCGCCGGCCGATGTCGGCGGCGGCTACGAGGCGTTCCAGTACCGCACGCTGCTGGCGGTCTCGGCCTCGCTGGGGCTGCCCTATCATCTCGTGACCGGCGATGTCCGGCAGGCGAACTACTCGAGCCTGCGGGCCGAGCTCGTCGAGTTCCGCCGCCGCATCGGCCAGCTGCAGCACGGCGTGATCGTGCACCAGCTCTGCCGCGCGATCTGGCGGCGCTGGCTGGAGACCGCGGTGCTCTCGGGCGCGCTCGACGGCCGATCCCGGCGGCGGCGCGACCGGTGCAGTGGATCCCGCCGCGCTGGGACTGGGTCGATCCGCTGAAGGACATCCAGGCGCAGGTGCTGGCGATGGAGGCGGGCATCACCTCGCGGCGCAAGGTGGTCGAGGCCACCGGCTACGACATCGAGGAGGTCGACCGCGAGAACGCCGCCGACGCCGCGCGCGCGACAGCTCTCGGCCTGAGCTACCGCACCGGCCCCGGCGAGACGCAGGGCGCGCGGGCGACACCGGCGACGAGGGCCGAGCCCGGCGATGGCGCCGGCAAGGACAGCGACGACGGCGCGGCGGCGACCGATCCGGCCACCGAACAGGAGTGACGACATGGCAAGCTGGTATGCGATCCGCGCCCGGGGGACGCGGTGCGGAAGTGGCGATCTATGACGAGATCGGCGCCTTCGGGGTCTCGGCCAAGGGCTTCCTCGCGGAACTGGGCGCGCTGCCCGAGGGCACGCCGGTCGATCTGCGGCTCAACAGCCCCGGCGGGTCGGTCTTCGACGCGGTCGCGATCCACAACGCGCTGAGGCGGCACGAGGGCACGGTCACGGTCTGGATCGACGGCATCGCCGCCTCCGCCGCCTCCTACATCGCGATGGCGGGCGACGAGATCGTCATGCCCGAGAACGCCTTCCTGATGATCCACGATCCGGCCGGCCTGGTGATGGGCACGGCCGAGGACATGCGCGCCATGGCCGAGGCGCTCGACAAGGTGAAGGGCAGCCTCGTCTCGGGCTACGCCGCGAAATCCGGCCGGACGGCCGAGGAGGTCTCCGCGCTGATGACCGCCGAGACCTGGTTCGACGCCGCCGACGCCGTGGCGCAGGGCTTCGCCGACCGGCTGATCGAGCCGGTCCGCATCGCCGCGCGGTTCGACATCGGCCGCTTCCGCAACGCGCCGCCGGCGCTGGCCGAGGCTGTCGAAGCGGAACCGGACCCCGACGGCGAGACCGACGGCGACCAGCACCGAAGCGGACGAGGACGACCGACGACGCCGCAGAAGGCGATCAGCTCTCGGACGCCGACGACGAGCAGGCCGCCGCCTCCGACGCGCTGCGAGCCGCCGGCCGAGACGCCGCCGCCAGCGGCGCGCCGCCCGATCCCGCCGCGATCCGGGCGGAGGCCATCGGGCATGCCCGCGCCGTCGTCGATCTCTGCCGCCTCGCGGGCCAGCCGCAGATGGCCGGCCGCTTCCTCGAGCAGGACGCGAGCCTCGACGCGGTGCGCACCGCGCTCCTCGCCGCCAAGGCCGAGGCCGAGCCGGAGATCGCGCCGCATCACCCGCAGCCCGGCCGCTCCTCGGCCGCGCGCCCCTGGGGCGAGATCGTCGCCCGCACCTTCAAGCTGAAAGGATGACACCATGACCACGCTGGTCGAAGGCACGCACCCCGGCGGCTTCCTCGTCTGGGAAGCCTTCCGCGACTACACCCGCGAGACGATCACCGTCGCTGCCGGCACGCTCGAGCCCGGCACCGTGCTGGGCAAGATCACCGCCTCGGGCAAGTACGCCGCGCACGATCCGGCCGCCGTCGACGGCACCGAGACCGCCGTCGCCGTGCTCTGGGGCAAGGCGGATGCGTCGGGCGGCGACGCGCTCGCCGTCGCCGTCGTCCGCGGCCCTGCCATCGTCAACCGCCACGACCTCGTCTTCGCCGGCACGCCCAGCGAGGCCGAGATCGCCGCGGCCCATGCCGCGCTGCTCGCGGCCGGCATCCTCGTCCGCTGATCCCGCGCCTCACCCCGCAATCCCTGGACCGGAGGCATCCCATGGCCACCATGGACATCTTCGAAGGCGATGCCTTCACCATCGTCGAGCTCACCCGCGCGCTCGAGAACATCCCCTTCAAGCCCGCGCTGCTCTCGGGCTCGAACCTCTTCGGCCCGCGCGGCGTGCGCGCCCGCACCGTCGTGATCGAGAGCCGCGACGGCACGCTGTCGCTGATCCCGTTCTCCGAACGCGGCTCGGCCTACGAGCAGCAGGTCCCCGACCGGCGCGAGATGCGCGCCTTCGTCTGCCGGCAGTTCAAGAAGCAGGACGTGCTCTGGGCCTCCGAGATCCAGTCCGTGCGCGACTTCGGCTCGGAGAGCGCGACCCAGCAGGTGCAGACCGAGGTGGCCTACCGGCTGCGCAAGCTCCGCCAGGACGCCGAGGCCACCTTCGAATACCACCTGCTGAACGGCATCCAGGGGCTGGTGAAGGACCCGAAGGACCACGCCACGGTGGTGAACTACTTCACCGAGTTCGGCATCACGCCGGCCGCCGAGATCGACTTCGACCTCGACAACGCCACGCCCGGCCTCGGGCGCGCTCCGGAAGCGCTGCCAGGCGCTGATCGAGAGACGTCGAGGGCAGCATGGGCGGGCTCTCGGCCGGCGCGGTGCAGGTCCGCGCCGAATGCGGCTCGGCCTTCTTCGCCGATCTCGTGGCCCACAAGGAGGTGCGGGAGACCTATCTCAACACCGCCGCCGCGGCCGATCTGCGCGGCCGCGTCGCCGACGAGGTCAGCTTCGGCGGCATCACCTTCCGCCGCTACCGGGGCGGCGTCGGCTTCACCGTGCCGTCCGACAAGGCCTTCTTCTATCCCGAAGGCATCGAGGGGCTCTTCGAGATCTACTACGCCCCCGCCGACACCTTCGAGACGGTCAACACCCTCGGCCAGCCGCTCTACGCCCGCACGATCCCCGACCGGGATCGCGACGAGTGGGTGCGGCTCGAGATCGAGAGCAATCCGCTGCCGATCTGCACCCGCCCGCAGGTGCTGCGCATCGGCGCGGCGGACCTGATGACCGCCTTCGCCGCCGCCCTCGACGCGCTCTTCGCCGATGCGCATCTCGCGCGCGACGTGGTCTACACCGCCGAGGGCGGCGCGCCGTCGCTGGTCCGCGCGATCCTGCGCCGGCCCGACGACGTCACCGGCTTCGGCGAGGCGCGGCTCTGGTCGGAGACCACCCGGCTCGATCTGCGCGTCGCCGAGGTGCCAGCCCCGCGCCCCGGCGACCGCATCGAGATCGACGGCGAGGCCTTCCTCATCCAGGGCGAGCCCGTCCGCGACCGCGAGCGGCTCGTCTGGACCGTGGACCTGCGCCCAGCCTGACCGCGATGAAGCTGAAGCTCGACATCGATCCCGACATCGTCGCCATGATGGCGGCCGAGGTCGCGGCGGGCGAAAGGCAGTGACCGCCGCCATGCGCGAGGCCGGGACCGGGCTGAAGACCGCCTGGCGCGTGCAGATCACCGGCGCGGGGCTCGGCCGACGGCTCGCCAACTCGATCCGGAGCCAGACCTACCCGAAGGCGGGCGAGAGCCTGAACGCCGCGGCGCTGGTCTGGTCCAAGGCCCCGGTCATCGTCGGCGCCCACGACACCGGCCCGCTGATCCGCTCGAAAGACGGGTTCTGGCTGGCGATCCCGACCGAGGCCGCCGGCAAGTCGGCCTGCGCGGCGGCAGGATCACCCCCGGCGAATGGGAACGCCGCCGCGGCCTGCGCCTGCGCTTCGTCTATCGCCGCACGGGCCCGAGCCTGCTGGTGGCGGAGGGGCGGCTGAACAGCCGAAGGGTCAGGCGGTCGGTGTCGCGCTCGAAGACCGGGCGCGGCGCAGGCACGGCGCCGATCTTCCTGCTGGTGCCGCAGGTCAAGCTGCCGAAGCGGCTGGATCTGGCGCGGGATGCCGAACGGGCGCTGGACAGCGTGCCGGGGCTGATCGTGGCGAATTGGGTGGAGGGTCGTTGAAATCAGGCCAGTCCGTCGAGGAGAACGTCCAATGCTGTCGCCGTTATGACGCCTACGGAGACGTCGCCAAACGCCGTCGCGAACTGCTGCCGGGAAACCTTGCCGGATCGCAGAACCTGAGCCGCAGAGATGGCTCCCGCCAACAGAGCCGAGGTTGCAGCACCTTCTGCGATTTCGACCGCCATACTGTCTCCCGGCAGTTCGGTGAACACGCGTGAAACATCGCCAGATATCGCCGCATTTGAGAAACCTGAACCACTTGCAGCGGAAACGACAGCCGCCATTTCTTCCGTCGCGACAACTTCGATGTCCGGATAGCGGGCAAGATGCTCGAAGATCGCGGCTGGCGAGGCGACCGCCTTTAGCTGAACGGCATGGATGACATCACCATCAACAATGAACTCCACATCTGCGCCGGGATGGTTGGTCGCCTCGAACACCCGCGCGGCAACGTCATCTGCGTCGATGTTTTCAGCATGGACGAAAAGCAACTCGTGGTAGATGCCCTTCACGTTGGACACGACACCTCGAAGCTGTTCGGGAGTGAGCTCAGAGATATAAGCGGCCAGTTCCTCTGTCGTTGCACCGTTCAGGCTTGTCGCCGACCGCCTGAGGGCATCGAGAACAAGTTCCTCTTCCATCGACCAGGAGCGAGTGGGTTCATCGAGCAGGCGCTGCAAGGTGACAGCAACGACGACCGCAGCGCTTCGGGTCAGGCCGCCGCGTCCTTCTCCATCGCCGCCAGCGCGATCCGGCCCAGTTCGGTCCTGCACTGATCGAGCTTGCGCCGTTGCAGGTAGGCCAGTGTTCGCGTGAATGGTTCGCATTCGGACTTTCCGTTCTCTTTGAGGGAAGCATCATCCCAGTGCTGATTGATCTGGTTCGCCAGCGGAATGAGCACTTGTTCCGCGACAAGCCGCATCTCTGCAGATGAGGCCGTTTGGCTCAGCTCTCTTTGCTGCTTCGTCGCGTTGATCAGCGTTATGCACGCTACAAGGACGGCTTTCTCGTGCTCCTGAAGTTCGTCCTCGGAACGAGGTTTGCCGAGGAGCTTTCTTCGACCCCAGATGCCAGCGGCGACCCCGACACCCACACCGCCCGCTGCCAACATGAGGCCACCGCCTGCGACCCCAAGGCCGACTATAGAACCAATCCAGTAGAGCTGCGCTGTCGTCGCGGCTGCGCCGGAAAGGGATGCAATTGCAGTTCCCGTAGATGCTGCGCCGAACGTGGCAACGAGTCCCGAGATACCACCGACCGCCATCGCCCCGCTCAGCTTTCCTATGACTGCGTTGACGAAAATCCGCGATCGTCGGTCGGATGTCTGGCGGATTGCTGAGACGATCTGCGTGAGCGTTTCCTCGAGATGTTCCAAGGAGGTCGATACCGGCCTTGGGCGCCAGTCATAGCGCTCTGCGTTTTTCCGCGCCCATGCTTCAATCTCGCTGGCGTTCGGCAAGTGCGAACTCGCCCTCTCTTGCTGCCTTCGTCCCCAATCGAGAGCGCGGTCGGCATGAGGCTCAGCGAACTTGATCGCCGCAGAAATCTTTTCTGCGGCGGCCTTCACCGTGTTGGAATTGAACTTCGGGAGTTCGCCAAACTTCAAATATTTCAAGCCTCAACCCACTTTGGATCAGGTTTCGAATACCACATGCCCACCCCACGCGAAACCATCCTCGCCGCGCTGCACGCGCGACTCTCGGCGCTGCCCGCCACCGCGCTTCGAGGCGAGGTGCTGCCCGAGCGCGTGCCGGCCGATGGCCTGATGATCCTGCGCGACGGCGAGCCGGGGGAGCCGGAGGTGACGCTGTCGCCGCTGCGGTATCACTACCAGCACCGCGCCGAGATCGAGGCGGTCGTGCAGGGCGCGGACCGTGACGCCGCCTTCGACACGCTGACCGCCAGCATCGGCACGGCACTCGCCGCCGACCGCACGCTGGGCGGGCTCTGCGACTGGGTCGAGGCCGAAGCCCCGCGCCCAGTCGATCTGCCAGTCGAGGGTGCCGCGAGCCTCAAGGCGGCGGTGATCCCCGTTTTGCTTCACTACTCCACGGCCGACCCGCTCGGGTAGTGCAGACGGGTCAGTTGCCGCGACAGGTGCCGTAGTAGCCGCCCGAGAAGTAGCAGTATTCCCGGGCCACTCCGGCAGCGATCATCTGGGCTGCAACATCGCGGCCATCGGCGAGGAAGCACTGCCCGACGATCCGTCCGTACCGGTCGATATCGCGTACGCGACAGGTCAGGCTTTGCCCGGCGACCAGCCGCCGCAGAGTAGACGTCGCCGCGGAAGCGCCCCGCTCGTTGCGCTCCGGAGCGTCGAGGCCCCAGACACGGATCGGCCGTTCAAGGCCGCGAAGTGAGAAGGTGTCGCCGTCCGTCACGTAGCGGACCGCGCCGCTCACGGTATTCGTCTGTGCCGAGACGGTGCCAACCGAAAGAACCATGATCGCGAGGACAGAAACGATCATCCTGGTAATGATCGACCGACCGAAAATATCTGAGCGGGGAATTGGGACGAGTACTGCGCATGAACGTCATGTGCGGCACGGCCTGACCGAACGCAACCGCGCTTCGACACCATCAAGGAGATCACCATGGCACGAGCCCAGGGGGCGCTGGGCGCTGAGGCGCTTCGGCGTTCGAGGGCGACCATGGAACGCCGCCTCGGCAACGTGGTCTCGGCCGAGATCACCTATGCCAACAACCTCGACCGGATCGAGACCATCCGCTCGGACGGCCGCATCGACGGCGCGGACCCGTCCATCGCGGCGCTGACCGGCCGGATCGAGGTGCGCTTCGCCGACCAGACGCTGGTGACGCAGGCGATCAACGGCGAGGCCTGCGAGATGGAATTCGCCTACGTCCTGCCCTCCGGCGAGAGCTTCACCTTCACCGTGCACGCCGTCTACCTGCCGCGCCCGCGCATCGAGATTTCCGGGCCGCAGGGCGTGCAGGCGACCTTCGACTGGCAGGCCGCGCGCGACAGCGTCGTCGGCCGGATGTGCACCGCCACCCTCGTGAACGACGTGGAGACGTATTGATGCTGACGCTCGACCTGACCAACGCGCCGCGCTGGCATGACCTCGCGCCCGGCGTCCGGGTGCAGCTGCGCCCGCTGACCACCGCGCTGATGGTGGCGACGCGCAGCGATCCGGCCGTCGAGGCGGTGCCCGAGGAGGCCTCCGACGAGGAACGCGCCGTCGCCTTCGCCAAGGCGCTGGCGCGGCGGGCGGTGCTCGCCTGGGAGGGCATCGGCGATGCGGACGGCAACGCCATCGACCCGAGCCCCGAGGCCATCGACGCGCTGCTCGACGTCTGGCCGATCTTCGAGGCGTTCCAGCTGACCTACGTCTCGAAGGGCCTGCTGCTGGAACAGGAAAAAAACGCCTCCGCGCTCTCGCCGAATGGTCCTTCGGCGGGGGCGAGCGCTACTGCGAAGCCTGCGCGCAAGCCTGCCCGGACTGCCCGGCGCGGCTGAACCGTCCGGAAACGCCGGAGGGTTGGCAGGTCTGGGACCTGGTCGGCCGCCTCGGCGGCCAGCTGCGCGTGCTGCCCGGCGCGGTGATCGGCTGGGACATGTCGGCGGCGCTGGCGCTCGGTGACGCGCTCGGCGTGCCGCCGCTCGCCATGGCCGAACTGCTGCCCGTCATCGAAGCGGTGATGGTCGCCAAACTCAACGAACAGATGGATCACTCCCATGGCTGAGAAGAGGGTCAGCGTCCGCCTCGCGGCCGTGGGCGGACGGCAGGTGCGCGCCGAGCTGGAAGGCGTGGGCGAGGCCGGGTCGCGCGGCTTCGGACGGCTGAGCCGCGAGATGGAGGCGGCGAACGCCCGGCTCGCGGCCTTCTCGCGGCGGGTGCGCGTGGCCGCTGCTGCCGCCGTGGCAGCCGCCGCCGCCGCTGGCGTGGCGATGATCCGCTCCGGGCTGCAGACGGTCGATGCGCAGGCCAAGCTCGCGCAGTCGCTCGGCACCACCGTCGCCTCGATCCAGACGCTGGAGCGCGCGGGCGAACTGGCGGGCGTGTCGATGTCCGGCATCGAGCAGGCCACCAAGGATCTGACGCGCCGTCTCAGCCAGGCGGCCGCCGGGACCGGCCCCGCCGCCGACGCGCTCGACCGGCTGGGGCTCTCGGCCAACGAGCTGATCGCGCTGCCGCTGGACCAGCGCGTGGGCGCGATCAACGCCGCCATCGAGAGCTTCGTGCCCGCCGCCGAACGCGCCGCCGTCGCGGGCCAGCTCTTCGGCGAGGAAGGCTCCATCGCCATGTCGCGGATCGACACCGCGACGCTGCGCCAGGCGACGGAGGACGTGCTCGCCTTCGGGGTCGTCGTCTCGGAGCAGGATGCCGACCAGATCGAGCGGACGAACGATGCGATCTCCCGGCTCGGGCTGATCTGGCGCGGGCTGTCGAACCAGCTGGCCGTCGCCGCAGCCCCGGCGCTGGAAGCCGTCGCCAACGCCATGGCGGCGGTCGCCAGCCGCACCGGCCCGCTCGGCATCGCGATCCGCGGGCTCTTCGACAACATCGGCCGCCTGACCACCTATGCCGCCACCTTCGCCGCCTTCCTCGCGGGCCGCTGGGTCGCCGGCATGGCCGCTGCGGCGCTCTCCGTCCGTGGCCTCGCCACGGCGCTGGTCGTCCTGCGCGGCGCGCTGATCCGCACCGGCATCGGCGCGCTGATCGTCGGCGCGGGCGAGCTCGTCTACCAGTTCACCCGCCTCGTCTCCGGCGCGGGCGGCTTCGGCGAGGCGATGTCGCTCCTGAAGGACCTCGCGGTCGAGGTCTGGGAGCGGATCAGGATGGGCGCTGCTGCGGCGGGCGCGGCCGCCACGGCGATGTTCTTCGACCTGAAGGCCGACGCCGCCTCGGGCATGCAGAGCGCCATCGAGAGCGTCGTGGCTTTCGGCAACACGGCCGCGAACACCTTCGAGGGCGCCTACGAGGCGATCAAGGCGATCTGGGGCCTGCTGCCCGCCGCCATCGGCGATCTGGCGTTCCAGGCGGCCAACAGCCTGGTCGACGGCGTCGAGGCGATGCTGAACGGCGTGGTCTCGCGCATCAACGGCTTCATCGGCGGCATCAACCAGGGGCTGGAAGCGCTCGGGTCGGAGCGGCGCATCTCGCTGGTGCCCGACCTCGACCTCGGCGAGATCGAGAA
Source organism: uncultured Alphaproteobacteria bacterium (assembly GCA_963798765.1). GTDB lineage: Bacteria > Pseudomonadota > Alphaproteobacteria > Rhodobacterales > Rhodobacteraceae > Amaricoccus. The sequence continues at coordinate 9,727 of CAWCUP010000005.1, forward strand.
CCGCTTCGAGGGCGCGGCCACGTGCCGCCACCACGGCGGCGCAGGCGGCGTTCGACCGGGCCTTCGAGGACAACCCGCTCACCGCGCCCGATCTCGGCCTGACCGAGGCGGCGAACCGGGCGCTCGAGTCCGCGAACCTCTATCGCGGCGCCGCGCGCGATCTGGCCGAAGGGGCCCGCGCGCCCGCTGGAAAGCTGGCAGGCGCTGCGCGATGCGGTGCGCGGCACCGACGAGGCCAGTGCCGATGCGCTGACCGAGGCCACCGGCGCGGCCGAGCGGCTGGAGACGGCGCTCGGCGATGCCGGACGCGCCGCGACGGGTGCCGGTGCGGCGGCCGGAGCTGCCGCCGCTGCGGCGGAGCCCGCGACCGAGGCCGCCGTCACCGGCTGGCAGGCGGTCACGGCGGCGCTGTCGGACTACGCCAGCAAGGCGCGCGAGATCGGCGGCGACATCGGCCAGAGCCTCGTCGGCGCCTTCCAGTCGGCCGAGAACGCGGTGGGCCAGTTCGTGAAGACCGGCAAGCTGAACTTCCGCGACCTCGTCACCTCGCTGCTGGCCGATCTCGCCCAGCTCGCGGCGCGGCGGTTCATCCTCGGGCCGATCGCCAATGCGCTCTCCGGCGTGTTCTCCGGCGCGGGCGGCATCTTCGCCAACGTCCTGCATGCGGGCGGGATGGTCGGATCGGCCGGGCCCTCGCGCATGGTCCCGGCCATGGCCTTCGCCGCCGCGCCCCGGATGCATGGCGGCGGCATGGCCGGGCTTCGCCACGACGAGGTGCCCGCGATCCTGCAGCGCGGCGAGCGGGTGCTGTCGCGGCGCGAGGCGCAGAGCTACGGCGCGGGCGGCGGGGTCAACGTCACCATCATGGCCCGCGACGCCGAGAGCTTCCGGCAGTCCCGCACGCAGGTCGCGGCGGACATCGCCCGCGCCGTGTCGCTCGGGCGGAGGGGCATGTGATGGCGTTTCACGAGGTCCGGTTTCCCGACAACATCAGCCGCGGCGCGCGGGGCGGGCCGGAGCGGCGCACGCAGATCGTCGAGCTCGCCTCGGGCGACGAGGAGCGCAACGCCAGCTGGGCCAACTCGCGCCGCCGCTACGATGTCGCCTACGGCATCCGCCGCGCCGACGATCTGGCGGCGGTCGTCGCCTTCTTCGAGGCGCGCAACGGTCGCCTGCATGGCTTCCGCTTCAAGGACTGGGGCGACCACAAGTCCTGCCTGCCCTCGGGCACGCCATCGCCGACCGACCAGGCGATCGGCACCGGCGACGGCGCGACGACCGCCTTCCAGCTGGTGAAGCGCTACGCCTCGGGCGCGCAATCCTGGACGCGCGCCATCGCCAAGCCGGTGGCGGGCACCGTGCGCATCGCGCTCGGCGGGGTCGAGCAGCCCTCCGGCTGGTCGGTCGACACCACGACCGGCGTCGTCACCTTCAGCGCCGCGCCGGGCGCTGGCGTCGCGATCACCGCGGGCTTCGAGTTCGACGTGCCGGTCCGCTTCGACACCGACGTGCTCGACGTGACGCTCGACCTCGAGCGGCTCGGCTCGATCACCTCCATTCCGCTTCTGGAACTGCGCCGATGAAGACCCTCGATCCCGCCCTGCAGGCCCATCTCGACGAGGGCACGACGACGCTCGCCTGGTGCTGGCGGATCGCGCGCGCCGACGGCGTCGACCTTCGGCTTCACCGACCACGACCGGACGCTCAGCTTCGACGGCACCGACTTCGAGCCCGAGAGCGGGCTGACGGCCTCCGAGGTGCGCTCGGGCTCGGACCTGTCGGTCGATGCGCAGGACGCCGAGGGCGTGCTGACCTCGGACCGGATCACCGAGACCGACATCCTCGACGGCCGCTGGGACAACGCCGAGGTCGAGGTCTGGCGGGTGAACTGGGCCGACACCGAGCCAGCGCGTGCTGATGCGGCGCGGCGCCATCGGCCAGATCCGGCGCGGGCGGCTGGCCTTCGTCGCCGAGGTCCGCTCGCTCGCCCATGTGCTCGGCCAGACGGTCGGGCGGACCTTCCAGGCGACCTGCGACGCCGCGCTCGGCGATGCGCGCTGCGGCGTCGATCTGGAGGACCCGGCCTTCAAGGGCACGGGCGCCGTGATCGATCTCCTGCGCGACCGGGCCTTCACCGCCTCGGGGCTCGGCGGCTTCGCCTCCGGCTGGTTCACCTTCGGCACGCTGGACTGGACGAGCGGCGCGAACGCGGGGCGGCGCACCGAGGTGCTGGGCCATGACGTCACGGACGGCATCGCGGTGCTGACCCTGCTCGAAGCGCCGGTGCGCGCGATCGCCGAGGGCGACGCCTTCACCATCCGCGCGGGCTGCGACAAGCGCATGGAGACCTGCGGGGCGAAGTTCGCCAACACCGCCAACTTCCGCGGCTTCCCGCACATCCCCGGCCAGGACGCGGTGCTGCGCTACGCCACCAAGGATGGCGGGCACGAGGGGGCCGTGCTGTGACCTCCGCCGATCCCGACCGCGCGTCATCGCCATCGCGCGGTCCTGGCTCGGCACGCCGTACCACGACCAGGCGAGCCTGCGCGGCGTCGGCTGCGACTGCCTCGGGCTGGCCCGGGGCGTCTGGCGCGAGGTCGTCGGCCCCGAGCCGTTCCCGATCCCGCCCTACAGCCGCGACTGGGGCGAGACCGGCCCGCGCGAGGTTCTGGCCGAGGGCGCGCGGCGCATGATGATCGAGGTGGCGCCCGCCGAGGCCGGTCCCGGCGCGCTGGTCCTCTTCCGCATGAAGCCCCGCGCCATCGCCAAGCATGTCGGGATCCTGACCGGGCCCGACACCTTCCTCCACGCCTACGAGCGGCTCGGCGTGATCGAGGAACCGCTCACCCCATCCTGGCGGCGGCGCATCGCCTTCGCCTTCCTGTTCCCGCAACGCTGAGACCCCAACATGGCCACCCTCGTTCTCGGCGCCGCCGGCGCCGCCATTGGCGGTTCAGCATCGGCGGCGCGATCCTCGGCGTCAGCGCCGCGACCATCGGCGGCTTCATCGGCTCCACCATCGGCTCGGTCGTCGACAGCTGGATCATCTCGTCGCTGGCGCCCACGCAGCGCATCGAGGGCGCGCGGCTCGACACGCTGCGCATCACCTCGGCCACCGAAGGCGCGGTGATCCCGCGGCTCTACGGCCGCATGCGGATGGGCGGCAACATCATCTGGGCGACCGATTTCCGCGAGGAGACGAAGACCACCACGCAGGGCGGCGGCAAGGGCGGCGGGGGCGGCAAGGTCAAGACCACCGAGTATCTCTACTACGCCAGCTTCGCCGTCGCGCTCTGCGAGGGCCCGATCACCGGCATCGGCCGCATCTGGGCCGACGGCAAGCCGATGGACCTCTCCGGCGTCACCTGGCGCTGGTATCCGGGCGACGAGGCGCAGACGGCCGATCCGTTCATCGCCGCGAAGATGGGCGCGGCCAGCACGCCCGCCTATCGCGGCACCGCCTATGTGGTCTTCGAGGAACTGGCGCTCTCGACCTATGGCAACCGCCTGCCGCAGCTCTCCTTCGAGGTGTTCCGCCCGCTCGCCGATCCCGACACCGCCGAGGGGCTGACCCGCGCCGTCACCATGATCCCGGCCTCGGGCGAGTTCACCTATGCGACGCAGGCGATCCGCAAGACCGATGGCGGCGCGACGGTGCCCGAGAACCTGAACGCGCTGGCCGACTCCACCGACATGGTGGAGGCGCTGGACCGGCTGCAGGCGATGGCGCCCGGCGGTCGAGAGCGTCAGCCTCGTCGTGGCCTGGTTCGGCGACGATCTGCGCGCGGGATCCTGCAAGGTGCGGCCGGGCGTCGAGGTGTCGGCCAAGTCGACCACGCCCGCCAGCTGGTCGGTCAACGGCGTCAGCCGCGCCAACGCCTTCCTCGTCAGCCGCGACGATCAGGATCGCCCGGTCTATGGCGGCACGCCGTCCGACTTCGCGGTGGTGCAGGCGATCCAGGAGATGAAGGCGCGCGGGCTGCGCGTCACCTTCTATCCCGTTCATCCTGATGGACGTGCCGCCCGGCAACACGCTGCCGAACCCGTATTCCGACAACGCCGCCGAGACGGGCCAGCCCGCCTTCCCCTGGCGGGGGCGGATCACCTGTTCTCCGGCGGCGGGTTTCGCCGGGACCGTGGACAAGACCGCCACGGCCGCAAGCGCAGGTCGCGGCGCTGTTCGGCGCGGCCACGCCCGCCAGCTTCAGCGTCTCGGGTCAGTCGGTTTCGTGGACCGGGCACGCCCGGCGACTGGGGCCTGCGGCGCATGGTGCTGCACTACGCCCATCTCTGCGCGGCGGCGGGCGGGGTCGACGCCTTCCTGATCGGCACCGAGATGCCGGGGCTGACGACGATCCGCTCGGGCGCCAGCACCTATCCGGCGGTGCAGGCCTATCGGGACCTGCTCGCGGATGTGCGCTCGATCCTCGGGTCCGGGACGAAGATCGGCTATGCCGCCGACTGGTCGGAGTATTTCGGGCACCAGCCGGGCGACGGCTCGCGGCGACGTGTTCTTCCACCTCGATCCGCTCTGGGCCGATCCGGAGATCGATTTCGTCGGGATCGACAACTACATGCCGCTGTCGGACTGGCGCGACGGGTTCGAGCATGCCGACGCGGCCGAGGGCTGGCCCGCGATCTACGACCGGGCCTACCTGCAGGGGAACATCGCGGGCGGCGAAGGCTTCGACTGGTTCTATGCCAGCGCGGCCGACCGCTCCGCGCAGGTCCGCACCCCGATCACCGACGGCGCGGCGGCCAAGCCGTGGGTCTTCCGCTACAAGGATCTGCGCGCCTGGTGGTCGAACCCGCATTACGACCGCCCGGGCGGGGTGGAGAGCGGCACGCCGACGGCATGGGCGCCGCAGTCCAAGCCGATCTGGTTCACCGAGCTCGGCTGTCCCGCCATCGACCGGGGCACCAACCAGCCGAACGTCTTCTTCGACCCGAAGTCGTCGGAGAGCTTCACGCCGCATTTCTCGCGGGGCTGGCGCGACGACGCGATCCAGCGCGCCTATCTCGAGGCGACGTATCTCTGGTGGGGCGAGGCCGCGAACAACCCGGTGTCCTCGGTCTACGGCGGCCGGATGGTGCATGTGCCCGAATGCGCCGCCTGGACCTGGGACGCGCGGCCCTATCCGTTCTTCCCGGCGCTGACCGACGTCTGGACGGACGGCGCGAACTGGCGGCTCGGCCACTGGCTGACCGGGCGGCTCGGCGCGGTGTCGCTGGCGGCGCTCGTCCGGCACCTCTGCCTGCGCGCCGGGCTGCCCGAGGCCCGGATCGACGTCACCGGCCTCTGGGGCGCGGTCGAGGGCTACGCCATCACGGCGCTGGAAAGCCCGCGCGCCTCGATCACCACGCTGTCGCGCCACTTCGGCTTCGACGCGGTCGAGACCGAGGGCGTGATCCGCTTCGTCATGCGCGGCCGGGCCTCCGTCGCCACCCTCGCGCCCGACGATCTGGTCGCCGCCCGCGAGGGCGACGTGCTGGAACTGACGCGCGGCCAGGAGACCGAACTGCCGCAGGCGCTGAAATGGCAGGTCGCCCGCGCCGACGAGGATTACGACGCGGCCCTCGTCGAGGCGCGGCGCATCACCGTGGACACGACCCGGATCGCCTCCGAGTCCTTCCCGATGGCGGTGCCGCCCGAGGAGGCCGAGCGCCGCTGCCGCCGCGCGCTGATGGAGGCGTGGGTGGGGCGCGAGACGGCGGCGTTCCGTCTGCCGCCCTCGCGCCTCGCGCTCGATCCGGCCGACGCGATCCGGCTCGCGCATGACGGGCGGCTGGTCGATCTGCGGCTCGTCTCCATCGCCGACGCCGAGGCGCGCGGCATCGAGGCGGTCCGCCAGGACCGCGCGACCTACGACCTGCCGCCCGGCGATCCCCGCGCGGCGTCGCTGACGCGGGCCGTGGTGTTCGGCGCGCCGGATGCGGTGCTGATGGACCTGCCGCAGCTGACCGAGGACCAGCCCGCGCATCGGCCGCTGGTCGCCGCGCACGCGGTTCCCTGGCCGGGCGAGATGGCGGTGTTCCGCAGCCCCTCGACCGATGGCTTCGAGCTGCTGACCACGTTCGGCAGCCGCGCCCGGATCGGGGCGCTGGTCTCGGACTTCTACGCGGGGCCCACCTCGCGCTTCGATCTCGGCAATGCGCTGGTGGTCGATCTGCTGACCGGCACGCTGGAAAGCGTCACCGACCTGACCCTGTTCGGCGGGGCGAACGCGCTGGCCATCGAGAGCGCGCCCGGCGTCTGGGAGATCGTGCAGGCGGGCGCGGCCGAGCTGCTGGCGCCCGGCCGGTATCGGCTGACCCGGCTCCTGCGCGGCCAGCGCGGCACCGAGGGCGCCATGGGCAACCCGGCGCCTGCAGGCGCGCGGGTCGTGGTGCTGGACGACAGCGCTCGCGTCGCTGCCGATCGCCGAGGCCGATCTCGGCATCCCGTGGAACTGGCGCATCGGCCCGGCGAGCCGCCCGGTCAGCGACGAGACCTATGTGGCGCAGGCCTTCACGCCCGAGGGCGTCGGGCTGCGGCCGTTCTCCGTCGCCCATGTCGAGCAGCCGTGGCGCACGCCGCGCACGCCCGGCGATCTGACGATCCGCTGGACGCGCCGGTCCCGCGCGCTCGCGGCCGACAGCTGGGGCGGGCTCGAGGTGCCGCTGGCCGAGGAACTGGAAGCCTACGAGGTCGAGATCCTCGACGGCGCCACCGTGAAGCGGGTGCTGAGCACGGCCACCACCAGCGCGGTCTACACCGCCGCCCAGCAGACCGCCGACTGGGGCGCGCCGCTCGGCCCCGGCGACACGCTCGACATCCGCATCTTCCAGCTCTCCGCCCTCGTCGGGCGGGGCGCGCCCAAGACCGTCACGCTCACGTTCTGAAGGCCATCCCATGTCCGACGCCACGACCCATCTCCTGCTGCCCTACATCCTGGCGGCGCAGGCCCAGAAGCATGTCACCCACAACGAGGCGCTGCGGATCCTCGACGGGCTCGTCCAGCTCTCCGTCCTCGACCGGGATCTGACAGCGCCGCCCGGCGAGCCCCGCCGATGGCGACCGCTACATCGTCGGCTCGGGCGCGACGGGCGACTGGGCGGGCTGGGACCTGAACGTCGCGCTCTGGACCGACGGCGCCTGGCTGCGCCTGCCGCCGCGGACCGGCTGGCGGGCGTGGGTCGAGGACGAGGGCCTGCTGCTGGTCTACGACGGCGCGGGCTGGATCGGGACCACGCCGGCGGCGCTGCAGAACATGGCGCTGCTCGGGGCTCGGCACGACGGCGGATGCGTCGAACCCGTTCTCGGCCAAGCTGAACGCCGCGCTCTGGACGGCGAAGACCGTGGCCGAGGGCGGCACCGGCGATCTGTTCTACACCATGAACAAGGAGGCCGCGGGCGACGATCTCGGGCTGACGCTGCAGACCGGCTTCGTGACCAAGGCGCTGGTGGGGCTCTTCGGCTCGGACCGCTTCCGCCTCGCGGTCTCCGCCGACGGCAGCACCTTCTTCGACGGGCTCAGCGTCGACAACGCCACCGGCATCGTCGACCAGCCCCGGCTGCCGCGGTTCAAGGCGTACACCAACTACGACAACTACGTCGGCGTCGGGACCTGGACGAAGATCGGCCTCAACAACACCGACTACAACGATCAGGGCGCCTTCGACGCCGCGAACAACCACTTCGTGGCGCCCGGTCGACGGCACCTACCTCTTCGGCGCGACGCTGCTCTACAAGATCAACGCCAGCGCCACGGCCCGCATGCGCGGGCGGCTCGTGCTGAACGGCACGACCGAAATCCGCGGCTCCCTCGGCGAAATCTCCGCCACCCACGTCTCGCTCGCCACCGCGATCTGGCTGCAGACCATGGTGCCGCTGACCGCGGGCGATACCGTCGAGCTGCAGGGGTATTTCCGGGTCGCGGACGGCTACTTCGCCGCCGATCACACGTCCTTCTGGGGCTGCAAGGTCGGCTGAGCGGCGGAAGGAGGATCCGATGAACCCACCCCGATCCGAGGGCTTCGTGCGCATGCCCGACGCCGAGTTCGAGGCGATCCTGACGCGGGCGGCCGAGGAAGGCGCGAAGCGCGCGCTCGCCGATGTCGGCCTCGACGGCGACGAGGCCGCGCTCGACATCCGCGATCTGCGCTCCCTGGTGGACTGCATCCGGCTGGTGCGCCGCACCGCGATGCAGACCGCCGTCCGCATGATCACCACCGGCGTCATGCTGGCGCTGCTCGCGGGCATCGCCATCAAGCTGAAGATCTTCGGCGGCAGCCCGTAGCCGCGCCCCATCCCCATTCATCAGCCCGCAATGACCCGCCCTCGAGGCGGGTTTTTCGTTTTCGGAGGACCCCATGACCACGACCTTCCACCGCCATTGGCGCGACGTGCCCGAGAGCACCTGGCGCTGGCCGAACTTCTCGCCCGCCGAGATCGCCTGCCGGGGCACCGGCAAGCTGCTGATCAACGAACCCGCGCTCGACAAGCTGCAGGCGCTGCGCGACCGGCTGGGCAAGCCGCTGATCGTCCGCTCGGCCTATCGCAGCCCCGAGCACAACCGCGCCGTCGGCGGCGCGACCCGGTCGAAGCACCTCGACGGCGCCGCCTTCGACATCGCCATGGCGAACCACGACCCGGTGGCGTTCGAGGCGGCGGCGCGGGAGGTCGGGTTCCTCGGCTTCGGCTTCTACCCGCGCTCGGGGTTCATCCATGTCGACCTCGGCCCCGCGCGGCAGTGGGGCGAGCGGTTCCCGGTCCGGGCGACTGCCTTCGCAGCCGAAACGCCGCCCGCGCGCGAAGTGCTGGCCGACAGCCGCACCATGAAGGGCGGCGGCGCGGCCGGCGTGGCGACGCTGGGCGCAGCCGGGGTCGAGGTCGCGCAGAGCGTCCTGGCCGAGACCCAGACCGCCATCCTGCCGCTCGTGCCGTATCTCGACACGCTCCGCTGGGTGTTCATCGCCGTGGCGCTCGGCGGCATCGCGGTCACGATCTACGCCCGCCTCGACGACTGGAAGCCGGGGGCGGCGGTGATCGCCGCGCTTGCTCGCCGGGATCGCCGCCAGCCCGTGGATGCGGGCGGCGCTGCGCTACGGCGCCATCGCGCTCGCCGTGCTCCTGTTCCTGCTTGCGCTTCGGCGCTCCGGCGAGCGAGCGGGACGCCTCGCCGAACGCCTTGAGACCACGGAGAAGGCCAATGATGTCCAACGCCGGATGCTGGAGGCGGCGGCTCGCCGTCCTCGCGATCGCAACGAGCTTGCTGAGCGGCTGCGCGACGGTCGGTTCTGACCGGCAGCGCGCCAGGGCGTGTCCGCCCGTCGTCGAGTACAGCCGGGAGTTCCAGGCGCGGGCGGCCGAGGAACTGACCTTGCTGCCGGAGGGCTCGGCCATCGCCGAGATGCTGAGCGACTACGCCGTGATGCGAGAGCAGGCGAGAGCCTGCGGATCCCTTTCGATTCCCAGGTAGCGGTCGCCGTTCTGCTCGAGCTGCGGAGGATACGGTCTACTGCGGTCCGTTTAAATCGACCTCCTCTCAGCTTGGCGGCTGCGAGTCACGCACCGTTTTCGGCTTCCAGCGCCCGTCGCAATCGACGGATCAGAACGCCGCGGGTTCGTTCATCCGGGCTGGCCCTCAGAGCCTCGTTGATTTCGAGGATCAGGCGCGACACATCGTTGTGCCAATCCATCCGCGCGACTTTCTCAGGGGGAAGCCTTGGTGGCGTGGTTTCGGCGAGCCTCTGGCTCCCCATCGTTGTCAACTCGAACCCTTCATCCAGTTCCGGTCGCAGCACATGGGCGGGTTCGACGATACCCGTCAGCCGTGCGGCAAGCCCCTCCATCGCGGCCTCCTCGCCATGGACCAGAAAGACATCGTGCCTGATCGGCAGTCGGGCCTTGATCCAGTCCCGCAACTCGGTGCCGTCCGCATGGCCGGAGTACAGATCAAGCGACCTGATCCTCGCCCGAACTGCAAATTCCTCGCCTTGTATCCGCACGGACTGTCGCACCGTCCTGCAGAATGCGACCCAGCGTGCCCACGGCCTGAAAGCCGGTGAACAGCACCGTGCCCTCGTCGCGCCATAGCCAGTTCTTCAGCCGGTGCCGAATGCGTCCGGCATCGCACATTCCGGAGGCAGCAATCACGATATGAAAGCCCCTGATCCGGTCCAGCGCGATGCTTTGTTCCCGCGTTTCGGTGAAGTGCAGATGCCGCGATTTCAGCCCCTTCATCAGCACCGCCCCTTCCTCCAGCTCTCGGTGGTGCTTGGCGAAAACGCGCGTCGCCTTGGTCGCAAGCGGACTGTCGACATAGATCGGGATCGGGGGCAGCGCGCCTTCGGCGATCAGGCGGCCCAGATCGCTGATCAGTTCCTGAGCCCGCTCGACTGCAAAGGATGGGATCAAGAGCGCCCCGTTCGGATGCATGGCGGCGCGAACCTCATCGGCCAGCAGCTTGCGGCGGCGGTCGGCGGTGGCATCGATCCGGTCGCGATCGCCATAGGTGGACTCGCAGATCAGGTAGTCCACGCCGCTCGGGCCCTCGGGGTCGGGGTGCATCAGCTTGTAGTCGGGGCCGATGTCGGCCGAGAACAGGATCCGCATCGGGGCCGCATCTGCCTGCGCCACTTCGATCTCGACCGAGGCCGAGCCCAAAAGATGCCCTGCGTTCCAGAACCGGGCCCGCAGCCCGGGGATCACGGAGAACCAAGTGTCATACGGCTGCGGGCGAAACAGTGCGAGGCAGGCATCTGCATCCTGACTTGTATAGATGGGGGTGATCTTGCCGCGATTCCGCCGCGCGGCCCGGCGGTTGAACTGTTCCACCTCGATTTCCTGGATATGCGCACTGTCGGGCAGCATCACCTCGGCCAGATCGACGGTGGCAGGCGTGGCATGGATCGGGCCGGAAAATCCGTGGCGGACCAATTTCGGCAGCAGCCCCGAGTGGTCGATATGGGCGTGACTGAGGATCACGGCAGCGATGGTGTCTGGCGCGAATGGAAAGGGTCGGTAGTTCAATTCCTTCTCGGTCTTCGACCCCTGGAACAGGCCGCAATCGATCAGGATCTGCCCGTGATCGGTTTTAGCTCGAAAGCAGGACCCGGTAACTGCCCTGGCGGCTCCATGAAACGTTAGGCGCAGGTTCTGCATATCTCGAT
>CAWCUP010000006.1:0-25463 GCA_963798765.1 uncultured Alphaproteobacteria bacterium
TGGCGGAAGGGGTGGGATTCGAACCCACGGATGCTCGCGCATCGGCGGTTTTCAAGACCGCTGCAATCGACCACTCTGCCACCCTTCCGTCGTCGGCGCGGCCGCCGACTTCTATCCTCCCGCCGTGAACCCGTCCAGACGTCTGGCCCCTTCCGCGGCCCTTCGGCTCGTCCTAGGGTGCGCGCGGATGGAGGGAACGGAGGCGGAAGGCATGGCCCGCGCCGGAGCTGGCATGATCGCCGCGGCCTTGGCGCTGGCGGCCTGCGTTCCGGCGGCTTCGCGCCAGGGAGCCGCTCCTGACGGACCGCTGCGCATCGAGATCGAGGAGATCCTCGCTCCGGACGTCTTCCAGGTCGAGGGCCCGGCTCGGGTCGCTGGAGCGCAGGAGGCGCCCGGACTCTGGGCGGCCGCGCCGGGCCTGCCGCGTCCGGAGCGGGGCGAACTGCGCGACCTTTCGACCGGCGAGACCGTGACGGTATCGCTTTTCCGGGCGTCCGGAAGCGGGATCAGGGTCTCCCGCGCGGCCGCCGAGACGGTGGGACTGGCGAGCGGATCGACCGTCAGGCTCACGGCCGTCCGGTCCCAGCCGCGCGTCTTGGCTTTTGACAGAGGCGAGGGGTTGTCCTATTCCGATCAGGCTCCCTGAACGTCTCCGGAGATAGCGCATGCCCGACCGACTGATCCTTGTGTTCTGCTGCGCCTGGATGAGCCTCGTCCCGTCTCTGGCGGGGGCTTTCGAGACGAAGGCCACTTCCGCTCTGGTTGTCGATCACGGGACGGGCGCGGTGCTGTTCGCGAAGAACGAGGCCGAGCCGCTGCCCCCGGCGTCGATGTCGAAACTGATGACGCTCTACATGCTGTTCGAGGCGATCCGGGACGGCCGCGTGACCAGGGAGACCGAGTTCGACGTGAGCGCGCGGGCCAACGCGATGGGCGGCTCCCGGATGTTCCTCGAGGTCGGCACGACGGTCCCGGTCGACGCGCTCATCCACGGCATCATCGTCCAGTCCGGCAACGACGCCTGCGTGGTCGTGGCCGAGGGGCTCGCCGGGACCGAGGACGCGTTCGCCGAGAGCATGACGAAACGGGCGCGCGAACTCGGGCTCAAGGGCACGACGCTCAAGAACGCGTCAGGCTGGCCCGAACCCGGACACGTCATGAGCGCCGAGGACCTGGTCGCGCTCTCGCGCCACATCATCGACGAGTTCCCGGAGTTCTACGGTTATTTCGCGGAGACCGAGTTCACCTGGAACGGAATCAGCCAGGCCAACCGCAATCCGCTGCTCACGCTCGGGATCGGCGCGGACGGCCTCAAGACGGGTCATACCGAGGAGGCCGGATACGGTCTCGTCGGGTCCGCCGTGCAGGACGGGCAGCGGATCGTCTTCAAGATGAGCGGTCTCGCGAGCTCGGCAGAGCGCGCCGCGGAAACCGCGGCCCTCGTCAAATGGGCGTTCGGGTCGTTCGACACGGTGAAGTTCTTCGCCGAGGGCGAGACGGTGGCCGAGGCCGAGGTCTGGCTGGGCGAGGCGGAAAGCGTTGCGATGGTCGCGCCGGTCCCGCTCCAGATGCTGGTTCCGCGCGAGGCGCGCGACGGCGTCGCCGCCACCATCCGATACGAGGGTCCGGTCGAGGCGCCCGTGACGGCGGGGCAGAAGCTCGGGGCGCTCGTGGTGGAGGTTCCTGGAGGCGAGACCGTCTCGTTCGATCTCGTCGCCGGCGCCGACGTGCCGCGCGGCGGCCTGATGACCCGCATCAACGCGGCGGCGCACGTCGCGCGCGACAGGGTCCTCGACGCGCTTCCCGGCGGCGACAGGTAGCGGATGGCGTCCGGACGGCTCATCACCTTCGAAGGGATCGACGGTTCGGGCAAGACCACCCAGATCCGCGCGCTGGCGGACCGGATGCGCGCCGCCGGCGAGGACGTCGTCGAGACCCGGGAGCCCGGCGGAGCGCCGGGCGCGGAGGCCATCCGGTCGCTGCTCGTGGAAGGCGCCACTGACCGCTGGTCGCCCGAGACCGAGATCCTCCTCTTCACCGCGGCTCGGCGCGATCATGCCGAGCGGACGATCCTGCCGGCCCTGGCGCGCGGCGCGACGGTCCTCTGCGACCGGTTCATCGACTCGACGCGGGTCTACCAGGGAGCCGTGCGGAGCGATCTTCGCGCCACCGTCGACGCCATCCACCGCCTCGCGATCGGGATCGAGCCCGATCTGACCCTCGTCCTCGATCTGGCTCCGGACGTGGCGCGGCGGCGGGACGCGGCGCGCGCCAGCGGAGAGGACCGGTTCGAGCGCTTCGGCGCGGACTTCCAGGCGAGGCTGCGCGCGGGGTTTCTGGCGCTCGCCGCCGAGTTTCCCGACCGGTGCCGCGTGGTGGACGCCGGCGGGGCCCCGGACGACGTCGCGGCGCGCGTGGCCGCGGCGGCGGGTCCGTGAGCGACCCGGCCGATATACCCGAAGCGGATCGCGCGGCCGGAGCGCCGCACCCCCGCGAGACGTCGAAGCTCTTCGGACAGGAGGCGGCCGAGGCGCGGTTTCTCGAGGCGCTCGCGGGCGGCCGGCTGCCGCACGGGTGGATGATCGCCGGACCGCGCGGAGTGGGGAAAGCGACGCTCGCGTGGCGGATCGCGCGGCGTCTGCTCGCGGGCGGCGGGACCGGAACGCTGCACGTCGCGCCGGAGGACCCTGTTTTCCGCAACGTCGCGGCGCTCGCCTCGCCGCAGGTGTTCCTGTGCCGCCGCCCATGGGACGACAAGGCGAAGCGGCTCCGGACGGCCATCGGGATCGACGAGGTCCGGGCGCTCAAGACGTTCTTCAGGATGTCCGCTACGGACGGCGGCTGGCGGATCGCGATCGTGGACGCCGCCGACGAGATGACGGTCCCCGCCGCCAACGCCCTCCTGAAGATCCTGGAGGAGCCGCCGGAGCGCGCCGTTCTGCTGCTGGTCTGCCATCAGCCCTCGGGCCTCCTGCCGACGATCCGGTCGCGCTGCCGCGCGCTGCGCTGCGCGCCACTCGGGCCGGCGGACCTCGCCGCCGCGCTGGAGGCGGCGGGCGCCGATCCGTCGGGCGTTCCGGCGACGACCCTCGCCGCGCTGGCCGGCGGATCGGCGGGAGCCGCGCTCCGGCTGATCGCGCAGGACGGGCCGGGGCTCTACGCCTCCATCCTCGAGACGATCGGCGATGCGCCTCCCCTGGACCGGCGACGCGCGCTCGATCTCGCGGAGGCCTGCGCCGGACGTGGCGCCGAGGACCGGTTCGACCTCACGCTCGATCTGATCGGGCTCGCGCTGGGACGCCTCGCGCTGTCGGGAGCGGGCGGCGAGGCATGGCCGATCGGCGACGGCGAAGCCGCAATGATGGCGAGCCTCGGCGCGACGCCCGCGCAGGCGCGCGTCTGGGCCGAATGCGCCGCCTCCATCGAGGCGCGCGCGCGCCATGCCCGCGCGGTCAACCTTGACCCCGCGCAGGTGATCCTCGATACCTTCCTCCAGATCGATGCCGCCGCAGCGCGCGCGCTGGGGCGCGCCGCCTGAGCCCAGACAGTCCGAGTCCCCGCATGCCCGCCCCCGCCCTCGTCGACAGCCACTGCCATCTCGATTTTCCCGATTTCGAGGGCGAGATCGACGGGATCGTCCGGCGCGCCGGCGAGGCCGGCGTTACACGCATGGTGACGATCTGCACGCGCCTGCGGGAGGAGCCGCGCGTCCGCGCCATCGCCGAGGCGCATGCGGGCGTGTTCTACGCGGCGGGAACGCACCCGATGAACGCGGCGACCGAACCTCTCGCGACGGTGGACCGGCTCGCGGCGGCCGCGGCGCATCCGAAGATGGTCGGCATCGGCGAGACCGGGCTGGACTACCACTACACCGCGGAGACGGCGGAGATCCAGCAGGAGAGTTTGCGGATCCATGTCGAGGCGGCGCGGCGGACGGGCCTGCCGCTGATCATCCATGCGCGGGACGCGGACGCGGATACGGGGCGCATCCTCGCGCAGGAGCACGCGGCGGGACGGTTCGACTGCGTCATGCATTGTTTCACCGCGTCGGCGGAACTGGCGGAGACGGCGCTCGATCTGGGCTTCTACCTGTCCATCTCGGGAATCGCGACGTTCCGGAGCGCGGGCGACCTGCGCGCCGTGTTCGCGGCCGCTCCGGTGGACCGGGTGCTTGTCGAGACGGACAGTCCGTATCTGGCGCCCCTGCCCCATCGCGGCAAGCGCAACGAGCCGGCCTTCACGGCCGACACGGCTCGGGCGGCAGCACCTCTGTTCGGGCTCGGGATCGAGGAGTTCGCCGCGCGGACCAGCGCGAATTTCGACAGGCTGTTCGCGAAGGCCGCCGCCTGGACGCCCGGATGAGCGGAGGACTCCGCGTCACGATCCTGGGCTGCGGATCGTCCGGCGGCGTTCCCAGGCTCGGCGGGCAATGGGGGGCCTGCGACCCCGGCGATCCGCGCAACCGGCGGACCCGGTGTTCGATCCTGATCGAGCGGACCGGACCGGGCGGCGTCACGCGGGTTCTGATCGACACCTCGCCGGACATGCGCGCGCAGCTTCTGGAGGCGGGGGTGGGAACGCTCGACGCTGTGGCGTTCACCCATCCCCACGCGGATCACACGCATGGCATCGACGATCTGCGGATGGTGGTCTTCAACCGCGGCGCACGCCTGCCGGTCTGGGCCGACGCGGAGACGTCCGACGCGTTGACGGCGCGGTTCGCCTACGCCTTCGTCCAGGCCCGGGGGAGCAGCTACGCGCCGATCCTCGATCTCAACGCGATCGACGGGCCGTTCACGGTGGAGGGCGACGGGGGCGGGCTCACGCTGGTTCCGGTCCGCGTGCGGCATGGCGGCATCGACGCGCTCGGGTTCCGGTTCCATGGCGTCGCCTATCTGCCGGACGTCTCGGAGATCCCGCCCGGAGCCTGGCCGGCGTTCGAGGGCCTCGAATGCTGGATCCTCGACGCGCTGCGCAGAAAGCCGCATCCGACGCACGTCCATCTGGCGCGGGCCCTGAACTGGATCGAGCGGGCGGCGCCCGCGCGGGCGGTTCTGACCAACATGCATAACGATCTGGATTACCGGACGTTGGCGGAGGAGGCGCCGGACGGAGTCGCGCCCGCCTTCGACGGCATGGTTCTGGAATTTCCGCTTTGATCCTGACGATCCTCGAGGTCGTCCTTCCGGTCTTTCTCGTCATCGGCGCGGGCTACGTCGCGACGCGGGCGGGGCTGTTCGCGGCGAGCGCGGTGGACGGGCTGATGGTCTTCACGCAGGGTTTCGCGATCCCGTGCCTGCTGTTCGTCGCCATCCTGCGGCTCGATCTCGGCGCGGTGCTCGATCCCGGGCTTCTGATCTCGTTCTACGCGGGCGCGGTGATCTGTTTCGCGCTCGGGATCGTCGGCGCGCGGACGGTCTTCGGACGGCGGCCGGGCGAGGCGGTGGCGATCGGGTTCAGCGCGCTCTTCTCCAATTCGGTTCTGCTCGGTCTGCCGATCATGGAGCGGGCCTACGGGACCGAGGCCCTGGCGCCGAATTTCGCGATCGTGGCCCTGCACGTCCCCGTCTGCTATCTGCTCGGGATCACCGCGATGGAGTTCTCGCGCGCGGACGGGCGGAACGCGTTCGACACGGCGCGGACCATCGCGAAGGCGCTGATGCGGAATTCGCTGATGATCGCGCTGGTTCTCGGGTTCGTCTTCAATATGCTCGCGATCCCGGTTCCGTCCGCCGCACGGTCGGCGCTCGACATGCTGAGCCGCGCGGCGCTGCCCGCGGCCCTGTTCGGGCTGGGCGGGATCCTGACGCGCTACGCGCTGCGCGCCTCGCTCGGGGAAAGCGGGATGATCCTGGCGCTGTCGCTCGTGCTGCATCCGTTGATCGGGTACGTGCTCGCCGCGCACGTGTTCCATCTGCCGGAGGGTTTCGTGCGCTCGGTCGTGGTGACGGCCGCGATGGCGCCGGGGGTCAACACCTACATCTTCGCCAGCCTCTACGGCCGCGGGCAGGCGCAGGCGGCGAGCGCGGTGCTTCTGGGCACCGGTCTGTCGGTGCTGACGGCGTCGGCCTGGCTCGCGATGCTCGGCGGCGTGCGCTGAGAGGTCAGAAGTCGCCGAGCGCCTTGAGATCCATCGCCTCGAGATAGGCGGTCTTGTCCTCCACCGAGGCGTCGCCGCTGACGCTCACCAGCACGTCGCCGTCGACAACGCCCTGCATCTCGTCGCCGTTGACGCCGAACTGGGTGCGCTGGATGCGGATCGGCTTGCCGCCTCCGAGCGACGCCATGCCGGTGATCATCGCGCCGACGCCGCTGACCATCGGGGAATTCGCCATGAGCGTGATGGTCAGCTCCCGCGAGCCGTCGGTGTAGCTCGCCGCCGCCGTCGTGCCGCCGCCGAGCATCGCCATGGCCATGCCGCCGCCCTCCGCGTCGGCCTCGGTGCGGGTCCAGCCGGGCAGCGCCTCGGGGAGGAAGCCGGCGAGGCTCTGGGCCTTGAGGTCGGACAGGAGCTTCATCGCGTAGTCGAGCTCTTCGCGGGCGACGGTGATGTCGCCCTGTTCGTAGGCTTCGAGCGCGCCGTCGACCACGTCGGTGAACTCGTCGGCCGAGGCCGCCGGAGCGAACGCGAGACACGGGAGAAGAGCGAGGAAGGGCAGTCTCATCGGAGGGGCCTTTCTGTTCCGGTGCGGGATGTCGGGGCAACATCAGCCGATCGGCGGGTCCCCGTCAATCGCACGGATGTGGCCGCAGGCGGGGCGTCCACGCGTGAACCTATACCAAGTTGATGTTTTTATTCACGTTTCAAATCCTGCTTTTCGGTTAACGTCGTTTCGCCGGTGGCGAGCGCCTTGGCGAGCCTCGGAAGACCGGCGCGTTTGAGCAGCGGGCGGAGCGCCTGTTCCCGCCCCGAGGCGGCTTCGGCGCGCTCCCGGACCCGCGCCACGACGGCGGCCAGATCGACGCCTTCCGCGTGCAGTTCGGCGAGGAGACCGTCGGGTTCGCGCAGCAGGACGCCATGGCGCGCGAGGGTCCGGGGCGGGAAATCGCGGCGGTTGAGCGTCATCAGCGCGTCCGCTCCGCCCGCGATGGCGGCGGCGAGCACGTGGCGGTCGTCCGCGTCGGGCAGGGACAGGGTTTCGACCAGCTCCGGAAGCGGCGCGATCTCGGCGTCGGGCCATTCGGCGCGGAGGATCGCGATCTCGGCGCGGGCGACGGCCTCGGCTCCGGCGGGCAGACGGCGCGTGGCGCGGGCCCATTCCTCGAGGATGCGCGCGGACCAGAGCGGACTGAAGGCGCCGGTCGCGGCGGTCCCGATCAGGATCTCGCGCAGCACGGTGGGGAAAAGGACGCAGGCGTCGAGGACGATCCTCATCCGTCGAGGCGCAGAAAGACCGCCTTGAGATAGGAGGTTTCCGCGAGATGCGGATGGACCGGGTGATCCGGCCCGGCGCCGCCGGTCGCCACGATCTGCGCCGAGCGCCCCGCGCGTCCGACCCCGCGCAGGCTGGCCTCGCGGAAGGCGGCGAGATCCACCGCGTGGCTGCACGAGCAGAGGACGAGAAAGCCGCCGGGCTCCACCAGAGCGGCGCCGAGCCGCGCGACGCGCTCGTAGGCGCGCAGGCCCGCGTCGAGGGCCTGGCGGTTGGGCGCGAAGGCCGGCGGGTCGCACACGACCACGCCGAATTTCCGATCCTCCGAGGCCAGTTCCGCGAGAGCGTCGAAAGCGTCGGCCTTGCGGGTGTCGAAGCGGTCGACGACGCCGGTGGCCGACGCGCCCTCGGCCGCGAGGTCGAGCGCCGGCTGCGAGCCGTCGACGCCCAGCGCGGAGGTCGCGCCGTTGGCGAGCGCCGCGAGGCCGAAGCCTCCGACATGGCAGAAGACGTCCAGCATGGTTCGGCCGCGGGCGAGACGCGCGGTGAAGGCGTGGTTGGGGCGCTGGTCGAAGAAGAGGCCGGTCTTCTGCCCGCCGATCAGATCCGCCATGTACGTGGCGCCGTTCATCGGGACCGCGACGGGGCCGCCGGGCGAACCCAGCAGGACGGTCGTCTCCTCCGCGAGGCCTTCGAGCGCGCGGGTGCGACCGGCGCCGTTCTTGACGATCGCGGTGACGCCCGTGACGGCGGCCAGCGCAGCGGCGAGATCGTCGATGCGGGTCTCGGCCCAGGCGGCGTTGGGCTGGATCACCGCGGCATCGCCGAAGCGGTCGATGATGACCCCCGGCAGGCCGTCCGCCTCGGCATGGACAAGGCGATAGAAGGGCGCGTCGAAGAGCGTCTCGCGCAGCGCGAGCGCCCGCGCGAGGCGCCCATGGAACCAGTCGGCGTCGATGACGGTCGCGGGGTCGCGGTCGAGCATCCGCACCGCGATCTTCGAGGCCGGATTGAAGGCGGCCGCGCCGAGCGGCTGACGGTCTGAATCCTGAAGCACGACGATGGCCCCCGCCGGTATTGCGCGGGTCCTTCGGTCGAGCACGATCTGATCCGAATACGCCCAAGGCGCGCCGAAGCGGATCGCCTTGGCGGAGGTCTTGGGCGTCAGCCGGACGGCCGGACGGTCGGGAGCGTCATTGGTCATGGCGCTCCCTATCCGGTCGCCCGGGCGAACGGAAGCTCAGAGTTCGGAGGGCTTGCCCATCGGGAAGCGGAACTGGTTCGAGCGGTTTATGAACACGACGAGGCGCGCGACGACGTCGCGGAGGAACTCGGCGCGCGCGACGCTGGCCGCTCGCATGATCCGGTCGGTCTCGGCCGGGGTCGGGGTTTTGAATTCGGGAACTGACATCTTTTTTCTCTGCTTTCCGCGCTTCGCTGCGCTGCGGTAGAGATAGGGATGCGGTGCGCGGGCGCCACAGACGATTGGCGAACCCCGCCATGCGTCCGGCGCGGGTCTCGTCACGCCCGCGAGAGGCGCAGATGCCGGAGGTAGCGGGTTTCGAGCTGTCGGAAGATCATCACCAGAACGAAGGTGATGGCCATGTAGAGGATCGCCGCCGTCAGAAAACCCTCATACGCCAGATAGAACTTCGAATTGAGAGTGCGCCCGGCGCCGAGGATGTCCTGGAGCGTGATGATGCTCGCCACGACCGAGCCATGCAGCATGAACACGACCTCGTTGCCGTATTGCGGCAGGGCCCGGCGGAGCGCCGAGGGAATGAGCACCAGCGCGTCGACCTGGAAGGGCGAAAGGCCGAGCGCGCCGGCGGCCTCGAGCTCGCCGCGCGGCGTGGTCTCGACGGCGCCCCGGATGATCTCGGTCGCGTAGGCGCCGGAATTGAGCGAGAAGGCGATGAGCGCGCACCACCACGGGTCGCGCAGGAACGTCCAGGCCCAGCTGTCGCGGATCCACTCGAACTGCGAGAGGCCGTAGTAGATCAGGAAGAGCTGGACCAGAAGCGGCGTGCCCCGGAAGAGGTATACGTAGCCGTTGATGAGAGGCGAAATGACCGGTTTGCGGCGGGCGCGGGCGATGCCGAAGGGCAGCGCGATCAGAAAGCCGATGGCGAGCGCCAGAAACGTGAGCTGGAGCGTCATCCAGACGCCCGACGCGAAGAGCTGCCAGTTCTCGAGGACCAGATCAACGCGCATGGGTCAGACCCCGCGCGTATCGACGTTCAAGCGTCTCGAAGATCGTGGTCGAGACCCATGTGATGCAGAGATAGACCAGCAGCACCGCGAGGAAAAAGATGAAGGGCTCGCGCGCCGTCTTGCCCGCGTCGTTGGCGAGTCCGACCAGATCCTCGAGGCCGATGACCGAGACGACGGCGGTCGACTTCACCAGAACCTGCCAGACGTTGGCGTAGCCCGGCAGCGCGAAGCGGACGAGCTGCGGGATGGTGACGGTCCGGTGCAGCGAGAAGCCGCGCATGCCCAGCGCCTCGGCCGCCTCGACCTGGCCGCGCGGGACGGTCATGTAGGCGCCGCGGAACGTCTCGGTGAGATAGGCGCCGTAGATGAAGCCGATGGAGAGCACCCCGGCCCAGAACGGCGAGATGTTCGCGCCGTCGAGGCCGACCCATCCGGCCATCGTGTTCACGAGGCGCTGCCCGCCGAAATAGACCAGCAGCAGCAGGACGAGATCCGGGATGCCGCGCACGATGGTGGTGTAGAGGGAGACGGCGAGACGACCGATCCGCCCGGGCGCGATCCGCGCCGCGGCTCCCAGCGCGCCGAGCCCCGTGGCGAGGGCGAGCGACAGGACCGCGAGCGCGATGGTGACGAGGGCGCCCCTCGCGAGGAGCGGCGCGTAGAGGATCAGGGCTTCCAAGTCAGCGCCCGTTCCGCCGCGCGCCGCGACGGGTCAGGACGTGCCACCGTAGATGTCGAAATCGAAGTACTTGTCGGCGATCTCGTCGTACTGCCCGCTCGCCCGGATGGCCTCGATGGCGGAGTTCAGGCTCTCGCGGAGATCGTCGTCGCCCTTGCGCACGCCGATCCCGGCCCCGGTGCCGTGGTATTTCGGGATCGAGTAGCTTTCGCCGAAGAACGCGTAGCCTTCACCGGCGGGCGTCTTCAGGAACCCGTCGCTGATGGCGATGCTGTCGGCCATCACCGCGTCGAGCCGGCCGGCGGTGAGGTCGAGATGCGCCTCGTCCTGGGTGCCGTAGAGCCGCAGCTCCACGTCCGGGAACTCGCCCTCCATGAATCCCTGGTGGATCGAGCCGCGCTGCACGCCGACCACCTTGCCGGCCATGCCCTCGGGCGTGTCCTCGAAGCCCGCGTCGGCGCGCGCCACGAACATCGCGGGGGTCTGATAGTACTTGTTGGTGAAGTCGATGACCTCCTCGCGCTCCGGCGTGATCGACATCGATGCGATGATCGCGTCGCATTTGCCTTCGAGCAGGGCGGGGATGATGCCGTCCCAGTCGGTCTTGACCATGGTGCATTCCTGGCCGATCTCGGCGCAGAGGGCGTTTCCGATGTCGATGTCGAAGCCGACGAGCGAACCGTCCGGCGACGTCTCCGAGAACGGCGGGTAGGCGCCCTCCACGCAGACGTCCATCGCGACGGCCGAGCCGGCCCCCGCGAGAAGTGTGGCGGTCAACATTGCGGTCGCGATACGTTTCATGTCCGGCTCCCTGTTTTTCATTGATCGGAGCGTAGACAAGCCTGTGACGGCGTCAATAGCGCTCGAAGGACGGTTCCGCCGCGTCATCGGACCGCGGGGCGGGTCGGCCGTTCCCGCCGTTCCTTTTTCGTTCCGGTTTCCGGAGACGGCGGCGCAGTCGTGGTCTCCGACAGGCGGACGACCGGGCGCGGCGCGGGGCGCCTCCGAGGCGGCCGTCTTCACGACCGCGCGGGCGGGCCAGACCGGCGTTGTGCGGCGCGGCGTGAAAAGCTAGGGTCCGCGCCGGACGAAGAAGGGGCGCGAATGACTTCCGAGCTGGTGTTCCAGGCGATCGCGGGCGTGACGGCGCTTCTGGTCCTGCTTCTGGTCTTCGCCCCGCTCCTGACGGGGCGGGCGCGGAGCGACCGGCGGGCGAGCCATGACATGCAGGTCTATCGCGACCAGCTGCGGGAGGTCGAGATCGACGAGACCCGCGGCGTCCTGAGCGCAGAGGAGGCGCGCGGGACCAAGGTCGAGATCTCGCGCCGGCTTCTGGCGGCGGCGGACGCCGAGGCGGCGGAGGCGGAGGCGGCGTCCGCGCCGCGCGCCCTGTCGCGTCTGGTCGCGCCGGCGCTGATCGTGGCGTCCCTCGCGGGCGCGTGGGGGCTCTACTCGCGCATCGGCGCGCCCGGCTACCCCGATTCTCCGCTCGGGGCGCGACTGGAGAGGATCGCCGAGGCCCGCGCCAACCGCCCCGATCAGGACGCGGTCGAGGCGATGATCGCCGCGGACGCCGCAACGGCGCCCGCCACGACGCCGGACCCGCGCGACGCCGCGCTGATCGACCGTCTGGCGGAGGTGCTGCGCGAGAGGCCCGAAGACGCGCAGGGACAGCGCCTGATGGCCCGCAGCCTCGGAACGCTCGGGCGCTGGAGCGAGGCCCGAAAGGCCCAGCAGAAGGTGGTCGAGATCCTCGGCGACGACGTGACCGCCCCCGATCTCGTCGGATGGGCCGAACTGATGATCCTGGCCGCGAACGGCTACGTCTCGCCGGACGCGGAGACGGCGCTGGAGCGCGCGCTGGCGCTCGATCCGCGGGATCCGCTCGGGCGCTACTATTCCGGTCTGGCCGTTCTCCAGGACGGCCGGCCCGCCGACGCCTACCGGCTGTGGGCCGGACTTCTGGCCGAGGGCCCGCCGGACGCGCCGTGGATCGCGCCCATCGAGGCGCAGATCGGCGAGGTCGCGGCGCTCGCCGGGCTGCCGCCGCCGCAGGCGGCGCCCGGCCCGACCCGGGATGAGGTCGAGGCCGCCGGCGAGATGAGCCCCGAGGAACGCGCGGCGATGATCGGCGGCATGGTCGACCAGCTCGCGGAACGGCTGGCCGCCGAAGGCGGTCCGCCCGAGGACTGGGCCAGGCTGATCCGCTCGCTCGGCGTGATGGGGCGCATCGGCGACGCGTCGGAGATCTGGGCGGAGGCGCGGGACGCCTATGCGGGCGATCCCGGCGCGCTCGCGATGCTTGAAGCGGCCGCGCGCGAGGCGGACCTGATCCAGTGAGCGGCGCGGTGATCGACGCCCCCGCGGATTTCGTCGCCACCCTGCCATCGCGCGGCGCCCTGATGGGACTGGACCTGGGCGAGAAGACGATCGGCGTGGCGGTGTCGGACACGTGGCGGCGGATCGCGACGCCGCTCGAGACCGTCCGGCGGGTGAAGTTCGGCGCGGACGCGGCGGCCCTTCTGGCGCTGGCCGGGCCGCGCGGCATCGCGGGGATCGTGCTGGGCCTGCCGCGCAACATGGACGGGTCGGAGGGGCCGCGCTGCCAGTCGACGCGCGCCTTCGCCCGGAACCTGTCGCGGCTGACGGACATCCCGATCACGTTCCAGGACGAGCGGCTCTCGACGGTCGCGGCGGAACGGGCGCTGCTGGAGGCCGACACGTCGCGACGGAGGCGGGCGGAGGTCATCGACCACGTCGCGGCGGGCTACATCCTGCAGGGGTTCCTGGATCGGATGGGGCACATGGCGGAGCGCGCGGATGAGTGACCGGGTCTGGAGACGCGAGGAGATCGAGAGCCCCTGCGTCAAGCTCTGCGTGGTGGATCCGCGCACGCGGCTCTGCCTCGGGTGCCACCGGACCATCGACGAGATCACCGCCTGGAGCCGGATGGATCCGGCCACGCGGCGCGCGGTGATGGCGGAGCTTCCCGCGCGCGCCGAGGCCGCGAAACCGGCGCGGCGCGGCGGACGGGCGGCTCGGATCGAACGCGGGGAGTGAGGCTCAGGCCCGTCCGAACCGGCTCGATTCGAGCGCGGCGGCCATGAGGGTGCGGGTGTAGTCCCGCTCGGGCCGGTCGAACACCGCCTCCGTCGGACCCTCCTCGACCACCCTGCCCTCCTTCATCACCAGGATGTGGTCGGAGAGCGCGCGCACCACCGTCAGGTCATGGCTGATGAAGAGGTAGCTGAGATCGTTGGCGGCCTGGAGGCCGCGCAGAAGCTCGACGATCTGTTTCTGCACCGACCGGTCGAGCGCGGAGGTGGGCTCGTCGAGCACGATGACCCTGGGCTTCAGGATCATCGTGCGGGCGATGGCGATGCGCTGGCGCTGACCGCCGGAGAACTCGTGCGGGTAGCGGTTGCGCATGGCGGGGTCGAGGCCGACCTCCGCCAGCGCCTCGCCGGCGCGGATGTCGCGCTCGTCGGCGGAGAGCGACGGTTCGTGGATGAGGAGGCCTTCGGTGATGACGCGGCCCACGGTCATGCGCGGGCTGAGCGAGCCGAACGGGTCCTGGAACACCAGCTGCAGTTCGCGGCGGAGCGGGCGCATCTCCTCGCGGCCGACGGGCAGCTCCCGGCCGA
The DNA here is from genome assembly GCA_963798765.1 of uncultured Alphaproteobacteria bacterium. GTDB lineage: Bacteria > Pseudomonadota > Alphaproteobacteria > Rhodobacterales > Rhodobacteraceae > Amaricoccus. The sequence continues at coordinate 13,911 of CAWCUP010000006.1, forward strand.
GCCAGGCGACGCGGCCGACGCTGGGGACGAGGCGGAGGAGCGCGCGGCCGAGGGTGGATTTGCCCGAGCCGCTCTCGCCGACCACGCCGATGGTCTGGCCGCGGCGGAGCGCGACGGTGACGCCCTCGACCGCGCGGATCTCGAGGGCCTGGGCGAAAATACCGCCGCCGGAGCGGAAAGTGACATGAACGTCGTCGCCGGTCAGAAGCGCCGGCGCGTCGGCGGGCGGCGGGTTCTTGCGGCCCTCGGGCTCGGCGGCGAGGAGCATCCGGGTGTACTCGTGCTCGGGCCGCGCGAAGATGTCCTCGGTGGTCCCGGTCTCGACGATCTCGCCGGCGCGCATCACGGCGACACGGTCGGCGAGGCGGCGGACGATGCCGAGATCGTGGGTGATGAAGACGATCGCCATGCCGAGACGCGCCTGGAGATCGGCGAGCAGGGTCAGGATCTGGGCCTGGACGGTGACGTCGAGCGCGGTGGTGGGCTCGTCGGCGATCAGCAGGTCGGGATCGCAGGCGAGCGCCATGGCGATCATCACGCGCTGGCGCTGGCCGCCGGAAAGCTCGTGCGGGTAGCTGTCGATGCGGCGGTCCGGCTCGGGGATGCCGACGAGGTCGAGCAGTTCGATGATGCGGGGTCGAGCCGCGTGGCGGGAGAGACCTCGATGGAAGCGGAGCGGTTCGGCGAGCTGGGTACCGATGCGGTAGAGCGGGTCGAGCGAGGTCATCGGCTCCTGGAAGATCATGGTGATCTTGCGGCCGCGGATCTCGTTCAGCTTGCTGTTGGAGAGGCCGATCATCTCGCGGTCGCGGTATTTGGCGGAGCCCGAGGCGCGGCCGTTGGAGGCGAGCAGGCCCATGACGCCCATGGTGAGCTGGCTCTTGCCCGATCCGCTCTCGCCGACGATGGCGACGGTCTCGCCGGGCATCACGTCGAGATCGACGCCGCGCACGGCTGACACGGGGCCGTCGTTGGTCTCGAAATCGACGCGCAGGTTCCGGATGCTGAGGACGGGGCCGGTCATCTCAGCGGTCCTTGGGGTCGAGCGAGTCGCGCAGGCCGTCGCCGAGGAAGTTGAGCGCGAAGAGGATGAGCGTGAGGGTGACGCCCGGCCAGACCAGCAGCCAGAGCGCGCCGCGCATGTTGGCGGCGCCCTTCGGAGATCAGCAGGCCGAGCGAGGTGAGCGGGTCCTGGACGCCGAGGCCGAGGAAGCTGAGCAGGCTTTCGAGCAGGATCGCCTTCGGCACGAGAAGCGTGACGAAGACGACGACGGGGCCGAGCGTGTTGGGGATGATGTGGCGGGCGAGGACGCCGGCGCGGGTGGCGCCCAGCGCCTCGGCGGCCTGGACGAACTCCTGGCGTTTCAGGCTGAGGGTCTGGCCGCGCACGATGCGGGCCATGTCGAGCCATTCGGTGCAGCCGATGGCGATGAAGATGATGACGAGACTTCGGCCGAAGAAGACGACCATCAGGATCACGAAGAAGATGAAGGGCAGCGAGTAGAGGATGTCGACCACGCGCATCATCACGTTGTCGGTCCGGCCGCCGATGTAGCCGGAGATCGCGCCGTAGGTGACGCCGAGCAGGAGCGACATGATCGAGGCGAGCACGCCGATGGCGAGCGAGATCCGGACGCCGATCATGATGCGGGCGGCCATGTCGCGGCCGATGGCGTCGGTGCCGAGGAAGAAGTGGAGGCGCTCGACGTCCGCCGAGAGGGTGCCGGACAGGCCGTCGGGGGCGAGGTCGAGGCGGGGGTTGGAGAAGAGGTCGGAGCGTTCGAAGTAGCGCAGGATGCGGGGGTCGACGGGGTCGTCCGGTGGAGGTGACGGGGACGGTGACGGTGCCGCCCTCCAGAACCGGCTCTCCGTGATCGACGCGGGTGCGGGCGAGTTCGCGCTCGAAGCCGGGCAGGATGGTGTCGGCGCGGGGATAGGCCTCGAGGCTGGCGGGGACGCGGACGAATTGCGGATAGACGCGGTCGTAGGGGTGGGGCCAGACCATGGGTCCGAAGGCGCCGATCAGGGCGAGGAGCGCCAGCAGGATCATGCTCGCCACCGCGGCGCGGTTGCGGCGGAGGCGGATCCAGGCGTCCTGCCAGAGGGAGCGTCCGGCGATCGTCGGAAGCGTCTCGGTGGGGTCCGGATGGACGGTCATTGGCGGCCTCCGGAACGTGTCCTAGGTAGGACACGGATCAAGCTAATGAAATAATTGGATAAAATAGTTAACGTGCGCGGATCTGCCATCAATCGAACCTCACGCGCGGGTCGAGCCAGGCGTAAAGCAGATCGACGATGAGGTTGAAGACGATCACGAAGACCGCGATCACGACGACGGTTCCCATGACGAGGGTGTAGTCGCGTCCGAGCGCGCCCTGGACGAAGTAGCGGCCGATGCCGGGAATGCCGAAAATCGTCTCGACCACGACCGATCCGGTCAGCAGCCCGGCGGCGGTCGGGCCGAGATAGGAGACCGCCGGCAGGGCGGCGGCGCGCAGCGCGTGGACGCCGACCACCACCCGCTGCGGCAGGCCGTAGGCGCGGGCGGTGCGGACGTGGTTCGAACGCAGCGCCTCGATGGTGGCGCCGCGCACGAGGCGGGCGATCACGGCGACCTGGGGGAGCGCCAGCGTGATGATGGGCAACACCCAATAGGCCGGGTTGGCCTGGCTCCAGCCGCCCGCCGGAAGCCAGCCGAGGATCACGCCGAAGAAGAGGGTGAGAAGCGGCGCCACGACGAAGTTCGGCGTGGTGATGCCGAAGGTGGCGAGCCCGACGATGGCGTAGTCGATGCCGGAGTTCTGGCGCATCGCCGCCACCGCGCCCAGAGCCGCGCCGATGACGATGGCGATCAGGAGCGCCAGAGAGCCGAGCAGGATCGATACCGGCAGGCCGGCGGCGAAAAGATCGTTCACCGAGAAGTCGCGGCGCGTGAAGCTGGGGCCGAGATCGCCGCGCAGGAGGTTGCCGAGATAGGTCAGATATTGCGACCAGAGCGGCGCGTCGAGATTGTAGGCCTTGTTGAGGTTGGCCATGATCAGCGGATCGAGCGGGCGTTCGAGGTCGAAGGGACCGCCCGGCGCCAGACGGATCATGAAGAAGGTCAGGGTGATGATGATGAACACCGTGGGAATGGCGCTCGCGAGCCTGCGGAGGGTGTAGGTCAGCATCGCGTCCCCTTCCCGCTCCGCACGGGATTACCGGTCCGGGCCCGTGATGGCGAACCACGCGCCCTGGGGGTCCTGCGCGACGGCGATGAAGGCGCCTCCCGGCACCTCCATCGGCCCGTGATTGACGGCGCCTCCCGCCTTGGTGATCGCGGCGATGGCGTCGGAGACGCCGGGCACGCCGAAATACGGCAGCCAGTTCGGGACCGGCGCCTGGCCGAGGCCCATCATCCCGGCGATGTCGACGCCGTCGCGGCGGACGAGCTGGTAGATTCCCGTCTCGCCCATGGGGACCGCGTCGCCTTTGGTCCATCCGAACATCTTCGAATAGAAGGCGAAACCGGCTTCCGGATCCGTCGTCATCAGCTCGTTCCAGTTGGCGTGGCCCGCCTTGCCCGGGTGGAACGCGCCTTCGGTTTCCGCCCTCGTCCTGTCGGCCTCCGACATGCCGCTCACGTCGGGCTGAAGGATGCCGAACCCGGCGCCCTGCGGATCGCCCAGAATGGCGAAGCGGCCGGTTCCCGGAATGTCGGAAGGCGGACGATGCACGCGCGCGCCGAGAGCCTCGGCGCGCGACACGAAGGCGTCGGCGTCGTCGACCGCGAAATAGACCAGCCAGAACGGCGGCATGGAGGCGTTCGCCTCGGGCATCACCATCAGGCCCGCGACCATGGCGCCGTCCGCCTTGGCGATATGGTAGTCGAAGCCCTCCATGCCGGAATCCGCCATCTTCCAGCCGAGGATCTTCTCGTAGAAATCCCCGGCCGCTTTCAGGTTTCCGGCGCTCGTCGTGAGTTCATACCAGCTGGGTCTGCCGTGATACCGTCCGCTCATCGTCTCGCTCCATCGACGCGCATCCGGCCGAAGGATTCCGGCCGGGGCCTTTTCCTGAAGGGCGGCTATTGGCCGAGGCTCAGCCAGCGCGTCGCGTGGTTGTCGAGCAGATTGTCCTCCCAGCCCGAGACCGCGTCGGCCACCAGCGCCCGCGAGGAATAGGACAGCACGGGAATGGTCGGCAGTTCGGCCAGATAGATCCGCTCGGCCTCTGCGAGAATTTCGGCGCGGGCGGCCAGATCGGTCTCCTGGGCGGCTTCGGCCATTTTCGCGTCGTACTCCGTGTTGGACCAGCCGGAATAGTTGAACGACACGCCGCTCTCGTTGAGGAAGAGGAAGTTCTGCGGATCGGAATAGTCGCCGATCCAGCCGGCGCGGGCGAGGTCGAAATCGCCGCCCTCGCGCAGGTAGTTGAAATAGCCGGTGCCCTCCATCTCGGTCAGCGACGAGGTGATGCCGACGTTCGACAGCATGTCCGAGATCGCCGCGAGCGTGTTCTTGTGGTTCTCGGAAGAGTTGTAGCGCATGTCGAGCTGCAGGCTCGCCGGATCGACGCCGGCCTCTTCGAGAAGCGCGATGGCGGCGTCCTCGCGGTCGAGCAGGTCCATTTCGGCGTAGTCGAGTTGCGGGCCGGTCTCGACGTAGTTGGCGATGCCGGGCGGCACCAGCGAGTAGGTCGGGAGCATCGTGCCCTGCCAGACCTCGTCCGCGATGAAGTCGCGGTCGATGACCATCGAGATCGCCTGGCGCACGCGCGGATCGGCCAGTTTCTCTTTGCCGACTTTGAAATTGAGATAATAGGTCCCGAGATAGGGCGCCACGCGCAGGTTGTCGGGATAGTTCTCCTTCATGTAGGTCATCTGCTCGGCGGGAACGTCGGAACAGATGTGGACCTCGCCCGCCTCGAAACGGCGGAGGCACGCGGAGCGGTCCTCGAACGGGATCCATTCGATCCGGTCGATGGCGACGTTGGCGGCGTCATGGAAATGCGGGTTCTTGACCATGACGATCTTGTCGTTCGGCACGAAGCTTTCGAGCATGTAGGCGCCGTTGGTGACGAGGTTGCCGGGCTTGGTGAACTCGTCGCCGAATTCCTCGACGCTCGCCTGGTGGAGCGGCTTGCCGGTCTGGTGGGTCAGAAGCTCGAGGAAATAGGGCGTCGGCGCGTTGAGCGTGATGACGAGCGTGCGCGGATCGGGCGCCGCGACGCCGATCTGGTCGGGCGCCACGTCGCCGCTCGTGGCGGCTTCGGCATTGAGGATCGGGAAGAGCACGCTGGCGTAGCCGGCGGCGGTCATCGGGTCCATGATGCGCCGGAACGCGAAGAGGAAGTCGTCGGAGGTGACGGTGTCGCCGTTCGACCACTTGCCGTCCTCGCGGAGCGTGAAGGTGTAGGTCAGGCCGTCGTCGGAGACGGTCCAGCTCTCGGCGGCGCCCGGGATCACCGACCCGTCGGCGGCCTCGGCCACGAGACCCTCGTAGAGGTCGCGCAGCAGGTTCGCCTCGGCGACGGTCGAGGTCTTGTGGTGGTCCAGCGTGGCGGGGTCCGTGTCGTTGCCGCGCATCAGCGTGGTCTGGGCATGGGCCGCGCCGGCCGCGAAGAGGGCCAGGGCGCAGACGCCCGCCTTGAGAGCCTTGTTCATGGTGATCTCCCCCGGGAGTTGACGTTCAGATGATCGGAACGGTCGCACCGGATGCGGATTCCGGCAAGACAAAACGTGGCGTCAGGCTCAGATGCGGTCGCCGGCGTCCAGTCTGTTCAGAATATCGGCGGCGGAGGCGCGCGCGGCGTCTTTTTTCGCGTCGTCCATGCGGTCCCAGTTGGCGTAGACGCGCCCGAGGCGGGGGTTGGCGCCGAGAGTCGCGCGGTTGCGGACGAGGAAATCCCAGTAGAGCGGGTTGAACGGACACGCGCCCTCGCCGGATCTGCGCTTCACGTCGTAGGCGCAGCCGGCGCAATGGTCGGACATGCGGTCGATATAGGCGCCGGAGGCGGCGTAGGGTTTGGAGCCGACGACGCCGCCGTCTGCGAACTGGCTCATGCCGATGGTGTTGGGCGCCTCGACCCATTCGTAGGCGTCGGCGTAGACCTCGAGGTACCATTCATGGACCTGCGCCGGGTCGACGCCCGCCAGAAGCGCGAAATTGCCGGTGACCATCAGGCGCTGGATGTGGTGGGCGTAGGCCTCCTCGATGGTCTGGGTCACGGCCGCCCTGACGCAGGCCATGTCGGTGTCGGCGGTCCAGTAGAATTCCGGAAGGGCGCGGGTGGCGCCGAGGTGGTTGCGCGAGGTGTAGTCGGGGCCCTCGAGGTCGTAGATCCCGCGCACGAATTCGCGCCAGCCGATGATCTGGCGGATGAAGCCTTCGACCGCGTTGAGCGGCGCCCTGCCCTCGCGCCATTCGGTCTCGGCCGCGCGGCAGAGCTCGAGCGGGTCGAGCAGGCCGGCGTTGAGGTAGATGCGACAGGACGGAGTGGTAGAGGAAGCGCTCGCCCTCGAGCATCGCGTCCTGGAAGTCGCCGAAGCGGGGGAGCGCCTCGCGCATGAATTTCGAGGCGGCGCGTTTGGCGCCCGTCGCGTCGGTGGCGAAGTGGAAGGGGCGGAGCTGGCCGAAATGGTCGGGGAAGCGGGTCTCGACGAGGGTGAGGACCTCCTCGGTGACGGCGTCGGGCTCGTGGCGCATGGGGCGGGGCATGAAGAGGTCGGGGTCGGCGGGCTTGCGGTTCTCGTGCGTCGAAGTTCCAGCGGCCGCCGGCGGGGTCGTCGCCGTCCATCAGGAGGCCGGTCTTGCGGCGCATCTCGCGATAGAACCATTCCATCCGCAGTTCCTTGCGCCCCTCGGCCCAGGCGGCGAATTCGGCGCGGGTGGCGATGAAGCGGTCGTCGGGGAGCGTCTCGATGGTCAGGGGGCAGGCGCCGAGCGCCTGCCGGAGCCGCCATTCGCCGCATTCGGTGGTGACGACGCCCTGCGCGTCGAATTCGGCATGGCGGCGCATGAGTTCGCCGCAGATCGAGCGCGACGTGTCGGGATCGTCGAGGCGGCCGTAGGCGACGCGCCAGCCGTCGGCTTCGAGCGCGGCGGCGAATTTGCGCATGGCGGCGAAGAGGAAGGCGATCTTCTTGACGTGGTGTCTGACGTAGTTCGCCTCGTCGGCGACCTCGGCCATGACGACGATGTCGCGGGCTTTTTCGCCTGCGCGCAGGGCGGAGAGGGTCGGCGTGAGCTGGTCGCCCAGGACGAGGATCAGGCGCGGGCTCACCACGGGATCGCCTCGCCGTCCCAGGCGAAGAAGCCGCCGGTGTCGGCGGGGGTCAGGCCGTCGATGACGGCGAGCAGATTGGCGGCGGCCTCGTCCGGGGAGACGGTCGGATGGCGGCCGGCGTATCTGGCGGTGAGGTCGGTGCGGACGGTGCCGGGGTGAAGGGCGGCGACGACGGCTTCGGGGCGTTTGCGGGCGATCTCGATGGCGGCGGTCCGGACGATCTGGTTGAGCGCGGCCTTGGACGCCCGGTAGGAGGCCCAGCCGCCGAGGCGATTGTCGCCGATGGAGCCGACGCGGGCGGAGAGCGTGACGAAGACGCCGCGGCGATCGGTCGGGAGCAGCGGGTGGAGGTGCTTGAGCAGGAGCGCGGGGCCGATGGCGTTGAGCGCGAACTGCGCGGCCATCGCGGCGGGGTCGATGGCGGCGATGGTCTTCTCCGGCGCGGCGCCGTCGATGACCAGCGCGCCGGTGGCGTCGAAGATCAGATCGAACGGGCCGTCGAGAGCCTTGGCCGCGCGGGCGATCCCGGTCTCGTCTGTCAGGTCGAACCCGTCGCGCGAGCGCGACAGCGTCGCGACGTCCGCGCCGCCTGCTTTCAGGGCGCGGGTGATTGCGGCTCCGATGCCGCCGGTCGCGCCGATGACGAGGGCCTTCATGCGATCGCTCCTTCGGGTCGGGAGATGGGTTGGCGCCGCGGCGTTTCCAGCCGGTTCCCGTCGCCGGCGAAAAGCCTCTGGCGCGACCGGCCTCCGGCGGCGTATGCCGGCGCCGCGAAACGCCGGCGCCGGTGGCCGGACGCGACGAAGGGGACGACATGCGGCTCGACTGGCGCTGGACGACGGTCCTGGCGATCGCGATCTTTCTCCTCTCGTCGGTGGCGATGATCCTGATGCGGCCCCTGCTGCCGATCGACGAGACGCGCTATCTGACGGTCGCCTGGGAGATGTGGAACGACGGGTCCTGGTCGGTTCCGCATCTCAACGGCGAGGTCTACAGCCACAAGCCGCCGATGCTGTTCTGGATCATCAATCTCGTCTGGCGCGTCACCGGCGTGAGCGAGTTCGCCGGCCGGATGGTCGGACCGGCGTTCGGGGCGCTGTCGGTCGCGCTCACCGCGGGTCTGGCCCGCGCGCTCTGGCCCGGAGACCCGGCGCGGGCGGGGCGCTCCGCGCTGATCGCCGCGACGACCACGATCTTCCTGCTCTACGGGTCGGCCACGATGTTCGACACGATGCTCGCGGCCGCGACGCTGGCGGGGCTCATGGCGGCCTGGTCGCTGTCGAAGGCGCCCCGGCCGGCGGCGGCGGCGGCGCTCGGCGCGGCGCTGGCGTTCGGCGTTCTGGCCAAGGGTCCGGTGATCCTGGTCCACGTCATGCCGGCGGCGCTGCTCATGCCGCTCTGGGCGGGTCGCGCGGAGCGGCCGCCGGCCGCGCGGTACTACGCGATGATCGGGCTCGCCTTCGGCGTCGCGCTGGTTCTGGTCTCGCTCTGGCTGGTTCCGGCGCTGGTCTTCGGCGACGCGGGCTATCGCCAGGACATCCTCTGGGGCCAGACCGCCGGACGGATGGTCAACTCGTTCGCCCATGGCAGGCCGTTCTGGTTCTTTCTCGCCCTCGCGCCGCTGCTCCTCTGGCCGTGGGGCTGGAGCCGGGCGGGACTGGAGCGCGCTGTCGCCCCGGACCCAATGGGGCGACGCGCAGGGCCGTTTTCTCCTCCTGGCGGTCGGATCGGCGTTTCTCGTCTTCAGCGCGATCAGCGGCAAGCAGATCCACTACCTCATTCCGCAGCTTCCGCTCGTCGCGCTCATCCTCTCGCGGGAGCCGGACCTTCCGGGCCGGGGTCTCTGGCGGCTCCCGCCGGCGCTGCCGGCGGCGGGTCTGGTCCTGGCGGGCGCGCTCATCGCGCTGGGCGTCCTTCCCGCCTCGGTCACGGACGGGGTCGGCGCCGGGGCGGCCGATCTCGTCATGGCGGCCGCCGTCGCCGCGCTCGCCCTCGCGCTCGCGCTCCGGCTCCGTCCGCCGATGGCCGCCTGGGCGAGCGTCGCGCCGCTGACGCTGCTCGCGGCCCACCTGATCGCGCGGCACGAGCTCTGGCTGACCCACGATCCCGCGCGGATCGCGGCGGCCGTCGCGGCCGACGCGGCTGACGGCGTCGCGACGACCGACCGAGGATACGCCGGCCAGTTCAGCTTCGCCGGACGGCTGGACGAGCCGGTGGACGTGCTCGCGGACGAGGCAGCGCTGGAAGCCTGGGTCGCCGCGCATCCGGGGGGCGTCATCCTGTCGAAGGACCCGGTCGGATCGGAAGGCCTCGCGCCGGTGGTCGCGGAGAGGTTCCACGGCGACGACTGGCATGTCTACCGGAACGGAGCGACCGCCCCGGCCGCCCGGTGAATACGGGCTTTATCTTTGCGCCCGGCCGCGTATACTTGATCCCCATGAGCACGCGGATCGGCATTTCGGGACGGATCGCGGCGGGGGCCATCGGCCTTCCGCTCCTCCTTCTTCTTAGCCGCCTCTGAGCGTGCCGGAGTTCGGCGCGCGCGCTCAGAGGATCACCTGACCGCGCCGGGGAAAACCTCGAAACTCCAGGGAACATCTCAGATGACCGACATCACATCCGGACAGGACCGCGTCCTGATCTTCGACACGACCCTGCGCGACGGCGAACAGTCGCCGGGCGCCACCATGACGCTGGCCGAGAAGCTCGAGATCGCGGCGCTCCTCGACGGGATGGGCGTCGACATCATCGAGGCGGGGTTCCCCATCGCCTCGGAGGGCGATTTCGAGGCGGTCTCGAAGATCGCGGGCCAGGCGCGGAACGCCGTGATCTGCGGGCTGGCGCGGGCCAGCATGGGCGACATCGACCGCTGCTGGGAGGCGGTGAAGCACGCGAAGCGGCCGCGCATCCACACCTTCATCGGCACCTCGCCGCTGCACCGGGAATTCCAGGTGCGGCTCGACAAGGAGGCGATGGCCGAGAAGATCCACGCGACCGTCACCCACGCGCGGAACCTCTGCGACGACGTGCAATGGTCGCCGATGGACGCGACGCGGACCGAGGACGATTATCTGGCGCGGGTCTGCGAGATCGCGATCAAGGCGGGCGCCACGACGATCAACATCCCCGACACGGTGGGCTACACCGCGCCGCGCGAGAGCGCGGAGATCATCCGGATGCTGCTCGAACGCGTGCCGGGAATGGACGCGATCACCATCGCCACGCATTGCCACAACGATCTCGGCATGGCGACGGCCAACGCGCTGGCGGCCGTCGAGGCGGGCGCGCGGCAGATCGAATGCACCGTCAACGGTCTCGGCGAACGCGCGGGCAACACCGCCATGGAGGAGGTCGTGATGGCGATGCGGGTCCGCAACGACATCATGCCCTACCGGACCGGCATCGACACGACGCGGATCATGCAGGCGAGCCGGCTGGTCGCGACGGTCAGCGGGTTCTCGGTGCAGTACAACAAGGCCATCGTCGGCAAGAACGCCTTCGCGCACGAGAGCGGCATCCACCAGGACGGAATGCTCAAGCACGCCGGCACGTTCGAGATCATGCGGCCCGAGGATATCGGGCTGCAGGAGACGAGCCTGGTGATGGGCAAGCATTCGGGGCGCGCGGCGCTGCGCTCGAAGCTGGAGGAGCTGGGCTACAAGCTGGGAGACAACCAGCTCGCGGACGTCTTCGTGCGGTTCAAGGAACTCGCCGACCGCAAGAAGGAGGTCTACGAGGAGGACCTGATCGCGCTGATGCAGGATACCGGGACCAACGCCGCCAACGACCGGATCCGGGTGAAACGGCTCCGGGTGGTGAGCGGGACGGAAGGGCCGCAGAGCGCCGATCTGACGCTGGTGATCGACGGGGTGGAGCACGTCGTCCACGAGACCGGCGACGGGCCGGTGGACGCCACGTTCAACGCGGTCAAGAGCCTGGTGCCGCATTCGGCGCGGCTCCAGCTCTACCAGGTCCACGCGGTCACCGGCGGCACCGACGCCCAGGCGACGGTGAGCGTGCGCATGGAGGAGGACGGCAAGATCGTCACCGGCCAGTCGGCGGATACCGACACGGTCGTGGCCTCGGCCAAGGCGTATGTGAACGCGCTCAACAAGCTGATGGTGCGGCGGCTGAAGACGGCTCCGGACGCGGCGAGCGCGTGAGGTCGAGCGGCCGCCCGGCGGGTCCGGGCGGCCGTTTCTCGCGGCGCGGGGGGTGTGTCACGGGCGATGCGACACGCGTGTCGCTTTCGGCATATACTTGATTCAGAACGGAATTCCGAAACAC
>CAWCUP010000007.1:0-179693 GCA_963798765.1 uncultured Alphaproteobacteria bacterium
GCAGGCACGGCCGCGTGCGGCTCTCGAACATCGCGTCCGAGCAGTTGCGCAGCAGGAACGCGCGCTGGAGCTGGTTGAGCGTGCGGTTGACGCTGCCCGCCGAGGCGAAGGGGCCGAAATAGCGGCCCTTCTCCTTGCGCAGCCCGCGGTGCTTCTTGATCTGCGGGAAGTCGTGGTCGTCGGTGATCAGGATGTTGGGGAAGCTCTTGTCGTCGCGAAGCAGCACGTTGTAGCGCGGCTTGAGCTGTTTGATCAGGTTCTGCTCGAGCAGGAGCGCCTCGGTCTCGGTCTCCGTCGTGAGGAACATCATCGACGCGGTCGCGGAGATCATTCGCCCTATGCGCGAGCTGTGGCCCGTCGGCTTGGCGTAGGACGAGACGCGTTTGCGCAGGTTGCGCGCCTTGCCGACGTAGAGGACCTCGCCCTTCGCGTCGAGCATCCGGTAGACGCCAGGACTGTCGTCGAGACGCCGGAGATAGTCGCGGATCACCGCGTGGCCGGCCTTGACGGAACCGGCCTCCGCCCCCTCTTCGACGAAGGGTCCGGCAACGTTTTTCGTGTCGCTCACCGACAGGGCTCCACAACCTCAGGGTGATTCTCTCCCGCGCTGCCTCCGGACACGCGCCTTTTCAAGAGAAAAGCTGTCCCCGGTTTCTGTGGATAAGTCTGTTGGCAACCGCGCGGCATCAGGCTTTTCCCTTGGTTAACAGGACGCTTCAGGGGTTTGGTCAAAATTTAGGCAATTTTTCAACATGCTGTTATCGAAGGGTTTTTTTCCTAATGCTAAGTAAATTTATGGAATCATTGACAGAATCAACACGGATTCGTGACGCGCCCGGAGGGGGTGGAAAAGTCAAGCGAGCCTGCTCGGAACGGTGTCTCGTCGGCCACTCGCGGGTCACTCCGGACCGAGCACGTCGGGCGTCTTCCAACCGATGTGCTGACCCCCGTCGAGGCACAGAAGCTGGCCCGTCAGGCCCGGGGATTCAAGGATGAACCGCATCGCCGCGCAGATCTCCGCCGGGTCGGATCCGCGCCCCAGCACCGTCGCCGCGCGCTGGGCGGCGAAGTGCCCCTCGGATTGCCGCGCCCCGCGCAGGGTCGGTCCGGGACCGATCCCGTTCACCCGGATGTCGGGCGCGAGACCCTGGGCGGCGGTCCGGGTCAGGGCCCAGAGCCCCATCTTCGCTATCGTATAGGTTGCAAATTCCGGGGTGAGTTTTCGCACCCGCTGGTCGATCATGTTGATGACGCAGGCGCGGGCCACGGGCTCGCCCTCCGCGTCGCGCCCCGCGCGCGGCGCCTGGGCCGCGAAGGCCTGGATGAGCTCGAACGGCGCCCGCAGGTTCGACCCGACGTGCCGGTCCCAGCTGTCCCAGGTCGCGGTCGCGATCGTGTCGTGCTCGAAGACCGAGGCGTTGTTGATCAGGATGGTCAGGGGCTCGCCGAGAGCCGCGGCCGCGCCCGGGACCAGCGCCGCCGTGGCTTCCCGGTCCAGCAGGTCGGCCTGGAGAGCCGTCGCCCGGACGCCGCACGCGCGGGCCTCGGCCGCGACCTCCTCGGCCTCGCCGGGGCTGGAATGATGGTGGATCGCCACCGCCACGCCGCGCCGGGCCAGATCGAGCGCCATCGCCCGGCCGAGCCGGCGCGACGCGCCCGTGACCAGGGCCGCTCCGCCGACGCTCACGCGCCCGCTCCGCCCTGCGCGAAGAGCGCGACTATATAGACGGCGTAGAGCGTCAGGAACGCGATGCCCCACCGCTTGCCGATCCGAAGGCCGCCCAGCACGAACGGGGCGAGGATCAGGGCGCAGGCGAGCATCACCCAGAGATCGCGCGTCAGGAAGGCGCGGTCGATCGGGATGGGACCGAACAGGCTCGCGACGCCGAGGATGCCGAGGATGTTGAAGAGGTTCGAGCCGATCACGTTGCCGATCGCCACGTCGGTCTGCCGCCGGATCGCCGCCATCAGGGTCGTGGCGAGTTCCGGCAGCGAGGTGCCGATCGCGACCATCGTCAGGCCGATCACCTCCTCCGAGACGCCGAGGGTGCGCGAGACGCCCACCGCGCCGTCGATCAGGAGCTGCGCGCCGATCGGAAGGCCGATCAGTCCCGCCACGATGAACGCGGCCATTTTCCAGACCGGCATCCCCGGCGAGGCCTCGAACTCCTCGGGCAGCTCCCCGTCGCCGTTGCGGCCCTGGACGAAGGCGTCGGCGAGCATCAGTCCGAAGAGCGAGAGAAGGATCGCGGCGTGCCAGAAATGCAGCGGTCCGAGGTAGCAGAGCCCGATCAGCACGACCGAGGCGGCCAGCATCTGGTAATAGCTGCGGTCGCATTCGCAGTTTTTCGTGTGGATCGAGGCGAACAGCGCCGGCACGCCCAGCACCATCAGCACGTTGGCGATGTTGCTGCCGACCACGTTGCCGACCGCGATGCCCGGGACCCCGTCGAGCGCGGCCTGGATGCTGATCAGAAGCTCGGGCGCCGAGGTGCCGAACGACACGACGGTCAGGCTGACGATCAGCACCGGGATGCCCAGCCGGAGGGCGAGCGCGACGGCGCCGCGCACGAGGGAATCCCCGGCGAGAAGCAGGAGCACGAGACCGGCGGCGGCGAGAGCGAGGTCGAGGGCCAACGCGGACCTTTCCGGTCAGGTCTGGTCGCGGGACGGGCAGTCGGGCCGCGCGCAGTCGGACGAGGCGCCGATCACGTAGGTGCCGCAGACGGGACATTTCCGCGCGGTCTGGACGGCGACGCTCCTGCTCCGCGACCCGCGTCCGGGCACGGACGGGCGGCGCAGCTTGCCGAACATGCCGAGCGCCAGCATCGCCACGAGAAACAGGAGCACCGCCTTGAGGATCATGGCGCGGAAAGCCCGTACCGCGCCCAGAGGCCGCCGCGCTCGACGTCCGACAGCGCCTCCGCCACGCCCGGCACGCCCAGACGGCGGAAGAGCGGCCTGCGCGGGCTGATCACCCTGAACCGGATCCTGTCGCCGTAAAGGCCGCGCATGACCGGCGCGAGATGGCCGACATCGTCCGCGAGACCGGCGTCGACCGCCTCGCGTCCGACCCAGATCTCGCCGGTGAAGAGGTCGTCGCCTTTGAGACGGTCGCCGCGCCGGGCCTTCACCTGGTCGATGAAATTGTCGTGGATGATCTTCTGGAGCGCTTTCAGCCGCGCGACGTCCTCGGGCCGTTCGGGGCGGAACGGGTCGAGCATGCTCTTGTCCTCGCCCGCCGTGTGGACCCGGCGCTCGACGCCGTACCGCGCGATCAGGTCCTGGAAGCCGAACGAGGCGGAGATGACGCCGATGGAGCCGAGGATGCTGTTGGGATCGACATGGATGCGGTCGGCGGCGCTCGCGAGCCAGTAGCCTCCGGAGGCCGCGACGTCCTCGACGAAGGCGTGGACGGGGATCCTCTTCTCGTCGGCCAGCCTGCGGATGCGCGCGGCGATCAGGCTCGACTGCGCCGGGCTGCCGCCGGGCGAATTGATCGCGAGGGCCACGGCTTTGGGCCCGTCCTTGCGGAACGCGGCCTCGATCAGGGGCGCCAGTCCCGCGTCGCTCAGGGTCCGGCCGCCGGCCCGTCCGGCCGAGATAACGCCTTCCAGCCTCAGGACGGTGACATGGTCATGCCCCATGAGGCGGTCGAGCGGGTTCCACATCGCCCCGATGTATGGCAGCCCCCCGGGGCAGGCAAGGCCGCGCCCCGGAAATAACGGCCTTGACCGCGACGCGCCGCGTCGCGCCAGATCGCCGCCTGACGGGGAGGAGCGCGATGGCGGAACGACCGCTCGCCGGACTGAAGGTGCTGGAACTCGCCCGGGTGCTCGCGGGTCCTTGGATCGGCCAGACGCTCGCGGATCTGGGCGCGGACGTGATCAAGGTCGAGAGCCCGGCGGGCGACGAGACCCGCGGCTGGGGGCCGCCCTTCGCCGCCGACGGCGCGGCGGCGTATTTCCATTCCTGCAACCGGGGCAAGCGCGGCGTCGCGCTCGACTTCGGCCAGGCCGGCGATCTCGCGCTGGCGCGACGGCTGGCGGCCGGCGCCGACGTGGTGATCGAGAACTTCAAGCGCGGCGGTCTGATGAAGTACGGCCTCGACCACGCGACAATCGCCTCCGGCAATCCGGGGGTGGTCTACGCCTCGGTCACCGGCTTCGGCCAGGACGGTCCCGAGGCGGACCGGCCCGGCTACGATTTCATCATCCAGGCGATGGGCGGCATCATGGACCTCACCGGCGAGCCGGACGGCCCGCCGCAGAAGCCCGGCGTGGCCTATGCCGACATCTTCACCGGGCTTTACGGCGTGATCGCGGTCCAGGCGGCTCTGGCGCAGCGGGCGCGCACGGGACGCGGCCAGCGGATCGATCTCAGCCTCTTCGACACGCAGCTCGCGGTCCTCGCCAACCAGGCGGCGAACCATCTGATCGGCGGCGGGGTTCCGCGCCGGATGGGCAACGCCCACCCGAACATCGTGCCCTATCAGGTGTTCGACGCGGCGGACGGTCCGCTCGTCATCGCCTGCGGCAACGACGGCCAGTTCGCGCGCCTCGTCGCGGGTCTCGGGCTCAAGCTCGGCGACGACGCCCGCTTCGCGACCAACCGCGACCGTCTCGCCAACCGCGAGGCGCTGATCGCGCTGATGGCGCCCGCGATCGCCGCGCGGCCGCGCGCGGAGGTTCTCGACGTCATGTCCGAGGCCGGGGTGCCGGCGGGGCCGATCAACACCGTCGCCGAGGCCTTCGCGGAACCCCAGGCGGTCGCGCGCGGGATCGTCCGGCAGGTCGGAGCGACGCGCGCGCCCCGGGCGCCCATGCGCTTTTCGGACGCCGAGACCGCGGCGGATCGCGGCGCCCCGCGCCTCGACGAGCACGGCGGGGCGATCCGCGCGGCGATGGAGCGCGGGGCGGGCTGGCCGGATCCCTGACGGCGCCCCAGGCCGGCCGAGAGGCCTTTTTTTGACGGCTTGCGGAACGCGGCGGGACCGATCAGAAGGAAGGCCGGCTCAATTCAGAGGATGCGATTCATGCTGCACATCGACCTGCCGACCCGCTCCGAGATCGAGAAGCTGTCGGACCGACGCGGATTTCCGACGGTCTCCCTCTATCTGCGGACGACGCCGGTCACGCAGGAGACCCAGGGCGACCGGATCACCCTCAAGACCCTGCTGAAGTCGGCGGTCTCGGAGATGGAGGAGGGCGGCGTCGACAAACGCGCCGTCGCGGCCGTCGTCGATCAGGTGGAGGCGCTCATCGACGATGACGGGTTCTGGGTCGATCAGGCCAACAGCCTCGCGATCTTCGCGACGCCCGACCACATCGACACGTTCCGTCTGCCGAACCATCTGCAGAACACCGTCGAGGTCTCGGACCGGGCGCATCTCAAGCCGCTGCTTCGCGCGGTGACGTTTCCGCACAACGCCTACGTGCTCGCGATCTCGATGGGCGCGGTGCGGCTGGTCGAGATCTCCGCCGACCTGCCCCCGCACGAGGTCCGCATCCCGGAGCTTCCGCGCGACATGAGCGACGCGCTCGGCAAACGCAGCCACACGCAGAACACCGCCGAGCGTGCGAGCGGCCTGACGGCCAGCGAGAGCGCCATGCTGACGCGCTACGCCCGCGTGGTCGACCGGGTGCTGCGGCCGGTCCTCAGCGGCCACGAGCGTCCGCTGATCGTCGCGGCGAGCGAACCGCTCGCCTCCACCATGCGGTCGGTCTCGACCTATCCGCACACGGCCGATCAGGTCATCGGCGGCAGCGCCGACCGCACGCCCGACCACGAGCTGGCGGCCGAGGCGCGAAAGATCCTCGACGGGATCTACGCCGAGAGGATCGCCTCCGTCTCCGGGCTCTATGGCGAACGCGAGAGCCAGGGCCGGGCCACGACGGACGTCGCCAACGCCGCCCGCGCGGCGACCTACGGCGCCGTCGACACGCTGATCTTCGACATGGACGAGGTGCTTCCGGGCACGGTCGCGGACGAGGACGGCGCCGTCACCTTCGCCGACGGATCCTCGGCGGGGAGCTACGGCATCGTCGACGAGATCGCCGCGCGGGCGCTGCGCTCGGGCGCGACGCTGCTGGCCGCGCGGCGCGAGGACGTGCCGGGCGGCGGCAGCCTCGCGGCGATCCTGCGCTACGCGATCTGAGGCGCGCGCGGCCGCCGGGGACGCGGCGCGCGCGTCATCGGTCGGCCACCCGCCAGCGCGGGTTGATCCACGGCTCGGCGTTCGAGGGCGGCAGCGGCGGGCGGCCGAGGATGTGGTCGGCCGCCTTCTCGCCGACCATGATCGACGGCGCGTTGATGTTGCCGTTGGTGATGCGCGGGAAGACCGAGCTGTCGGCCAGCCGCAGGCCGTCGACCCCGATGACCCGGCATTCCGGGTCCACCACCGCCATCGGATCGTCGCGCCGGCCCATCCGCGCCGTGCCGCAGGGGTGATAGGCGCTCTCGGCATGTTCGCGGATGAAGGCGTCGATCTCGTCGTCGCTCCGCGCCCCGGCTTCCGGCTGGATCTCCGCGCCGGCGAAGTCGCGGAACGCGGGCTGCGCCATGATCTCGCGCGTCAGCCGGACGCAGCGGCGGAAATCGCGCCAGTCCTGCGGGTCGCTCATGTAGTTGAAGAGGATGCTCGGCGCCTCCGCCGGATCGGCCGAGCGGAGCCGCACGAGCCCGCGCGACGGCGAGCGCATCGGCCCGACATGGGCCTGGAAGCCGTGGCCCCTCACGGCCGCCGTGCCGTCGTAGCGCACGGCGAGCGGCAGGAAATGGAACTGGATGTCGGGATATTCGACCCCGGCGCGCGAGCGCACGAAGGCCGCGCTTTCGAACTGGTTCGACGCGCCGAGACCTGATTTGAGGGCCAGCCAGCGCGCGCCGATGATCGCCTTGGAGACGAGATTGTAGTGGCGGTAGAGCGTGATCGGACGGAGGCTCGCGCGCTGGATGTAGACTTCGAGATGGTCCTGGAGGTTCGCCCCCACGCCGGGCCGGTCCGCCTCCACCTCGATCCCGAACTCCGCCAGATGCGCCGCGGGACCGATCCCCGACAGCATGAGGAGCTTCGGCGAGTTGATCGAGGAGGCCGCCAGGATCACCTCGCGCCGCGCCCGCACGGTCTCGCGCCGGCCGCCGCGCGTGACCTCGACGCCGGTCGCGCGGCCGTCCGCGATCACCACCCGGTCCGCGTGGCAGCGCACCAGGGCCACCGTGTCGCGCCGCAGCGCCGGGCGCAGATAGGCGTTCGCCGCCGACCAGCGCCGCCCGCGCCAGACGGTCTGCTCCATCGGGCCGAAGCCCTCCTGTTTCCCGCCGTTGTAATCGTCGGTGCGTTCGAACCCCGCCTGCGCGCCCGCCGCGACGAAGGCGGCGTGCAGCGGGTTGTCGCGCGGTCCGCGGGTGACGTGCAGCGGCCCGTCCGTCCCGCGCCATTCCGACGCCTCCGGCCCGTGCCAGGTCTCCGCGCGGCGGAAATACGGCAGGACGTCCGCGAAACTCCAGCCCTCGGCCCCCTGCTCCGCCCAATGGTCGAAATCGCGCGCGTGGCCGCGCACGTAGACCATGCCGTTGATCGAGGACGACCCGCCGATCACCTTGCCGCGCGGACAGGCGAGCCGCCGCCCGCCGAGATGCGGTTCCGGCTCGGAGCGGTAGCCCCAGTCGTATCGGGTCATGTTCATCGGATAGCTGAGCGCCGCCGGCATCTGGATCAGCGGCCCCATGTCGGTCCCGCCATGCTCCAGCACCAGCACCGACGCGCCGCTCTCGCCCAGACGGTACGCCAGCGCGCATCCGGCCGAGCCGGAGCCGACGATGACGAAATCCGCCTCCATCAGCCTGCGGGCGCCCGCAGGCTGTCGTAAGCGACCATCACGTGCTCGGCATAGGTCGGCCGGTCGCACAGGCGGGCGTAATAGGCCTCGATGCCCGGCCGCGCCGGACGGTCGATCTCCATCGTGAACCAGCGGTAGAGAAGCGTTCCCCCCATGATGTCGGCGAGCGTCAGGTCCGCGCCCGTGATCCAAGGCCCGGCGCCGATCTTCGCCTCCAGCATGGCGAGATCGGCGTCGAACCGCGCGATCGCCGCGGCCAGCGCCGCGTCGTCGCGCTCGGCCGCCGGCGTGCGGATCACCGGCCAGAAGATCGGGCCGCTGAAATGCGGCCCGAGCGTGGTCTTGCCCCATTCCGCCCACATGTCGACCGGCGCGCGCGCCGCCGGATCGGCGGGCCAGAGCGGCGTCGGCCCGAACCGGGCGGCGAGATAGCGGCAGATCGCGGCGCTCTCCCAGATCACCAGATCCCCGTGCCGGAGCGTCGGCACCAGACCGGTCGGGTTCATCGCGCGGTATTCCGGCGTGTCGTTGCCGCCGAAGGAATGGCCGTAATCGAGCCGCTCGCAGTCGAGCCCGAGTTCCGCGAGCGTCCACATCACGGCCTGGACGTTCGACGAGGTGGCGCGGCCGTAGACGATGATCTGATCCGTCATCCGTTCTCTCCCTTCGATGCGTGCGGCGCGCCCAGCCGCGACAGCTGGCCGTCCAGATGATCCTCGACCGTCTCGATCGCCGCCTCGGGCGTCGTCCTCCGCCCCGCCAGCGCCTCGCGCAGATAGACGCCGTCGATCAGCGCGCCCGCCGCGTCCGCGATCCGCCCCGCTTCGGCCGGACCGGCGCCGAGACCGCGCAGCGCGTGGACGAGATTGCTGCGCAGCCGACGCTGATAGATCGACAGGAGCCGCGACGCGCCCGGCGACGACAGCGCCTTGGCGTAGAAGGTGAGCCAGGCCGAGATCGTCGCGCGGTGGAACTGCTCCGGCCCGAAACTGCCCTCGATGATCGCGGAGAGCCGCGCGCGCGGGCCGTCCGCCCGGCGCAGCCGCCCGACGACGCCCTCCCCGAACTCCGCCAGAAGGTGCCGCATGGTGGCGAGGATCAGATCCTCCTTGCCGCCGAAATAATGATGCGCCAGCGCCGACGACACGCCGGCCCGCGTGGCGATCTGCGACACGGTGACGTCGAGCGAGCCGCGTTCGGAGATTTCGCGCAGCGTCGCGCCGATCAGGGCGCGGCGGCGGGTCTCGGCCTTGACGGTCGCTGGCGGCATGGCGCGTCCGGAAAAGTTGATTGACTGATCAATCAATATGGGTTTCCCTTGCGCCCGTCAATAAAATCGCGCGACCCTCGCGCCAAACGGGGCGTGCCCCGACAATCCGGAGGTTCACATGACCCGTCTTCTCGCCACCGCCGCGGCATTGGCCGCGCTCGCGTCGCCCGTTCTCGCCCAGGTCCCGGACGAATGCAGAAGCGTCCGGTTCTCGGACGTGGGCTGGACCGACATCACCGCGACCACCGCCGCGACGAGTGTCGTGCTGGAGGCGCTCGGCTATGACGTGGACGTGAGCCTGCTCTCGGTGCCCGTGACCTATACCGGTCTCGCGCAAGGCGACGTCGACGTGTTCCTCGGCAACTGGATGCCCACGATGGAGGGCGACATCGCGCCCTATCGCGAGGCGGGCACGGTCGACACGGTCCGCGCCAATCTCGAAGGCGCCAAATACACGCTCGCGGTCTCCACCAGCCTCGCCGAGGACGGCCTGACCAGCTTCGACGCCATCGCCGGATTCGCCGATCCTCTCGACGGCAAGATCTACGGCATCGAACCCGGCAACGACGGCAACCGTCTGATCCAGGAGATGATCGACAACGACACGTTCGGGCTCGGCGCGTTCGAGCTCGTCGAAAGCTCCGAGCAGGGCATGCTCGCCCAGGCCGCCCGCGCGGAGCGCCAGGGCGAGGGCATCGTCTTTCTCGGATGGGAGCCGCATCCGATGAACGCCAATCTGAACATGACGTACCTGTCGGGCGGCGACGACATCTTCGGTCCGGATTTCGGCGGGGCCACCGTCTACACCAACACCCGCGCGGGCTATGTCGCCGAGTGCCCCAACATGGGCAAGTTCCTGAACAATCTCGAATTCACCCTGGCGATGGAGAACGAGATCATGGGCAGGATCCTCGACATGGGCGAGGATCCCGAGGACGCGGCGCGGACGTGGCTGAAGGAAAATCCGGGCGCGCTCGACGGCTGGCTCGACGGCGTCACGACCGTGGACGGCGGGGACGGTCTCGCCGCCGTCAAGGCGTCGCTGGAATGACCCGGCGGGCCTGACCGGCGGGCGGCGGCATGGACTGGATCGAGAGCTACAAGATCCCGGTCGGCCGATGGGCGGCCGCCGCGATCGACTGGATCACCGAGACTTTCCAGGGGCCGCTCGACAGCTTCTCCGACGCGGTCAACTGGCTGATCGACCGGCTGCTCTGGCTGCTCCAGGCCCCGCATCCGCTCGTGGTCATCGCGGTCTTCGCCGGCGTGGCCTGGCTCATGCAGCGGTCCTGGACGGCCGTCGCGCTCGTCGCGGTCAGTTTCCTCTTCATCCTCAACCAGGGCTATTGGGAGGAGACCACCGAGACGCTGACGCTGGTGCTCTGCTCGGTGCTGATCTGCATGGCGGTCGGGGTGCCGGTCGGCATCTACGCCGCGCACCATCCGCGCGTCTACGCCGTGCTGCGCCCGATCCTCGACCTGATGCAGACCCTGCCGACCTTCGTCTATCTGATCCCGGCCATCATCTTCTTCGGCCTCGGCATGGTGCCGGGTCTCGTGGCGACCGCGATCTTCGTCGTGCCGGCGCCGATCCGCCTGACCTATCTCGGCGTGGTCTCGACGCCGAGGGAACTCAAGGAGGCCGGCCTCGCCTTCGGCGCCACGGCGGGCCAGCTCCTGCGCAAGGTGGAGCTGCCCTACGCCCTGCCGCAGATCATGGCGGGCCTGACGCAGACGATCATGCTCTCGCTCTCGATGGTGGTCATCGCGGCTCTGGTCGGGGCCGACGGTCTGGGCGTGCCGATCCTGCGGGCGCTCAACACGGTCAACACCTCGCTCGGCTTCGAGGCGGGGCTGATCATCGTCGTGGTCGCGATCATGCTCGACCGCGTCTTCCGGCGCGGGGAATAGGGCCGTGACCGGGGCGGCGCCCGAGGCCATGATCGAGTTCGACCGGGTCTCGATCGTGTTCGGCGACGACCCGGACCGCGCCCTGCCGCTGATGGACAAGGGCCAGTCCCGCCCCGACATCCAGAAAAGCACCGGCCAGATCCTCGGGGTGCACGACTGCTCGCTCGCGGTGGCCAAGGGCGAGATCTCGGTCCTGATGGGCCTGTCGGGCTCGGGCAAATCCACGCTGCTGCGCGCCGTCAACGGCCTGAACCGGGTGACGCGCGGCCGGATGCTCGTACGCGCCCGCGACGGCGGGATGGTCGACGTGGCGTCCTGCGCGCCGGCCCGGCTGCGCGGCCTGCGGCGCGGCGATGTCGCGATGGTGTTCCAGAGCTTCGGCCTGCTGCCGTGGCGCAGTGTCGTCGACAACGTCGCGCTCGGCCTCGAGATGTCGGGCATGGCGCGGGCCGGACGCCTCGCCAAGGCGCGCGAGGTGCTCGCGACGGTCAAGCTCGAGGACTGGGCCGAGAAGAAGGTCTCGGAGCTCTCGGGCGGCATGCAGCAGCGCGTCGGCCTCGCCCGCGCCTTCGCCACCGACGCCGAGATCCTGCTGATGGACGAGCCGTTCTCGGCGCTCGACCCGCTGATCCGCACGCGGCTCCAGGACGAGCTTCTGGAGCTCCAGGACCGGCTGCGCTGCACCATCGTCTTCGTCAGCCACGATCTCGAGGAGGCGGTGAAACTGGGCACCACGATCTCGATCATGGAAGGCGGTCGCATCGTCCAGACCGGTCGCCCCGAGGACATCGTGCTCCGCCCCGCCGACGCCTATGTCAGCGATTTCGTGGCCCAGCTCAATCCGCTCAGCGTCCTGCGGGCGGCCGACGTGATGGAGCCGGTCTCGGCTGCTCCGGATCCCGCGCGGATCGTGGCCGCCGACACGCCGCTGCGCGACACGCTCGCGCTCTTCGCCGCAAGCGACGCCCATGTCTGGGTCGGGCCGCCCGACGCGCCCGCGGGCGAGATCTCGCCCCGGGCGGTCTTCGCGGTCCTCAGACCGCGGACCTGAATCCGGGCCGGCGCGGCTTCGGCGAAAAAAACTTCGGACGGACCTGAAGACACGGCGAGTTGCAATTTCGGCTGTTCCGGTGTACCGCTCCAAAGGAGAGGGACTGTTCGCCGCGTTCGCAAGAAACGGAGAGAACCGTGGGGGTTTGGCGCTTTTTCCGCATCGCGGCCATCGGGCTGGCGGCGCCGGCCATGGCCCAGGAGACCGCCTCGATCTCCGACGTCATCGAGGCCTTCAAAGCCGAGATCCGCGAAGTCCAGACCCGGGATTCCGGAGACTGCGTCCTGCGGATATCCAAGGTCGAATTCCGCTTCGACGCGGGCCGGCGGCTCGGTTTCGACGGGAACGCCGGCGGCGAGGTCGAGATGTTCGGCGTGAAGCTCGGGGCGTCCGCCGCCCGAAGCACGTCGCAGAGCGACACCAGCACCGTCCGCATCACCCTGCTTCCCGACCCGGGAGCCGCGGACGGGTCCTTCGACGTCTCCGGCGACGGCACGACGAGCTTCGCCGATCTGATCGCCAACACCAAGGCGCAGATCGAGACCGCCGCGGCCTCGGAGCCGCGCTTCGTGGTGGGGGACGTGGTGATCGAGACCGGTTTCGCGGTGGAGACGAAGGACACCGGCAAGGTCAGCATCGCCATCGTCGGCGGCGGGGGGACCGGCGCCTCGAATTCGGGCAACCGCGTCACGCTGACGCTCGCGCCGCCGGAGCCCGGATCGTGCTGAGGCGGGCCGGCGGTCTCTGGACCGCTTTGCTGCTGGCCCTGGCGGGTCCCGCGGCCGGCCAGAGCAAGGTCGAGCCCGGCGATCTGCCCGGGCCCGTCGAGGAGGTGTTCTTCACCGCGCTCGCCTGGATCGGCGACGACCAGCCCTCGTCCGGCAGCGGCTTCCTCGTCAGCGAGGACGGGCACGTCCTGACCGCCTGGCACGTGCTCGACAACATCCGCAAGGCGGATGGCGGCGGCCGCAACTCGACCTACATCAAGAGCCGCTACACCCTGCGGTTCAACATGCGCGACCGCGAGCCGTGCCGCACCTCCGCCAACCTCGTCGGCGCCAGCGAGTACCGCGACGTCGCGGTGCTCCAGATCAACACCGCGAGCTGGAAACGCCGCGACGTCACCGGCTCGTGCCTCGCGCAGCTCAAGCCGGTCTCGTTCAACCTCGCGGTCCCCGAGGAGGACGCCGCGGAGGACGCCCCGGCGGCCGTCGACGGTTTCCTGCAGGCGTCGGGCGAGGCCGAGAGGCTGTTCGGTGAGACCATCTTCCCGCTCGGCCATCCGTCGGCCTGCCTCAGCGGGTCCGGCGACGCCTGCGTGCCGCATCCGTTCGACGCGTGGTCCACGTCCCTGCTGCGCCGCGAGAACGCCTTCGGCCTGATCGAGGTCCGCGACCAGGTGCCCCGCGGCATGAGCGGCGGACCGGCGGTCATGGAGGACGGGACTGTGATCGGGATGATCGTGGCCTCGGGCCGCGACATGGGCAAGGAGCGGGTCGAGCTCGTTCCCGCGCGGGCGCTCGAGCGTCCGCTCTGGACGTTCGGCATCACGCTCATGGGCGCGTCGATGAAGGACTACTTCTACGACATGCGCGACATCATCGCGCGCAAGGGCGAGATCGACGAGGCGCTCAAGACCCTCGAGCAGCTCAACAACAGCCTGCACAAGCCGGAATTCGTCGACTACTCGGTCGAGTCGGCGAACGTGAAGGTGGGGAACACGGTCGTGGCCTCGGTCGAGTTCGTCGTTCTCGATTTCCGCAAGCAGCTTCAGCGCATGAGTTCGCCCGAACGGTTCGATTTCGAGATCGCCTGCAATCCCGACAGCGCCGCGGGATCCCTGCTGTTCGGGGTGACCGAGGATCAGAAGGCGCAGGCCGTCGTGGAACGCGGCCGTCTTTTCGTGCCGAGCACGCAGATCTCCGAAAGCAACACCGACCCGGTGACGGGAGACATAAAGGTTCTGATCAACCGGCCGATCCAGGACATCCAGAACGCCTGCGTCGCCTACCTGCGCAGGCTCGCCGAACTGTCGGGGCAGGATGCCGCCGGCATCACCGCGGGCAGTCTCCAGTCGATCTCGATCTTTCCCACCGCGAGCTTCGCGGACAAGGGCGTGGACGCGCACAGGCTGGAGGGGATCGAGATATCGTTCTCCGGGGATCCGCGATGAGACGGGTCTGGGCGATCATCCTCGTCGCGACGTCGCTGGCGTCCCCGTCGGCAGCCTCCGATCCCAACTCCCTCCTCGCGCGCCTGCAGGAACCGCCGTCCGCGACGGGTGAGCCGGGCGGCGCGCTCCTGGCCCAGTTCTGCCCCTACGGGGTGGCGAGCTACTGCGTCACGCCCTGGGGCTCCTGCCCGCTCGGGGAGTTCCTTTGCGTCGGAGAGCCGTGCTACTGCCCGACGTTCAACGGCCCGGTCTGGGGCACGGCCAACTGATCCGGACGACCGGAGCCGGGCCGCGCGCGATGGTCGCCCGGCCGCCTCCTCCGATCGCGGACGGGGCGCCGGCGCCGGAGGACGGAAGCCGCGTCCGCGGAGCGGCGGGTCCGGACGCCGTCACTCCGCCGGGTGGCCGCGCGCCGCGAACTTGCGGATCTCGCCGGATTTCAGCCGGCCGAAATACGAGTTCATCTCGCGCTTCACGATCGGCATCAGGAAGTAGAGCGCGATGATGTTGACCACCGCCATCGCGAAGATCATCGCGTCGGAGAAATCGATCACCGCGCCGAGCTGCGCCGCGGCGCCGACGATCACGAAGAAGCAGAACAGCAGCTTGAAGATCAGCTCCTTGGTCTTGCCCTCGCCGAACAGGTACGTCCAGGCCTTGAGGCCGTAATAGGACCACGAGATCATCGTCGAGAACGCGAACAGGATCACCGCGAGCGCCAGCACGTAGGGGAACCAGCTCAGGCCCGAGGCGAAGGCCGCCGAGGTCAGCTGGACGCCCTGCACGTCGCCGGTCGTGGCGATCATGCCGCTGTCGTTCAGGATGAACAGACCGGTCTCCGGGTCCACCATCTGCACGCCCGAGATGGTGATGACCAGCGCCGTCATGGTGCAGATCACCACCGTGTCGATGAACGGCTCGAGCAGCGACACGACGCCCTCGGTGATCGGCTCCTTGGTGCGGACCGCCGAATGGGCGATGGCGGCGGATCCGACGCCCGCCTCGTTGGAGAACGCCGCCCGCTTGAAGCCCTGGATCAGCGCGCCGACCAGACCGCCGGCGACGCCCAGTCCCGTGAAGGCGCCTTCGAAGATCTGCCCGAAGGCCCAGCCGATCTGATGGTAGTTGATCGCGAGGATCAGGAGCGCCGTGCCGACATAGAGCACGCCCATGAACGGCACGATCTTCTCCGTCACCTGCGCGATGGACTTGATGCCGCCGATGATCACCGCGAACACGATGACCGCGAAGATCACGCCGGTGATCCAGCCGGGATAGTCGCCGAAGATGCCGGTCAGCTGCGCATGCGCCTGGTTGGACTGGAACATGTTTCCGCCGCCGAACGAGCCGAGGATGCAGAAGATCGAGAACAGGACCGCCAGGAATCCGCCGCCGGCGAGGCCGCGCTCCTTGAAGCCCTTGGTCATGTAGTACATCGGGCCGCCCGAGACGTGGCCGTCGGGGAACTCGTTGCGGTATTTGACGCCGAGCGTGCACTCGGTGAACTTCGAGGCCATGCCGAGCAGACCCGCGATGATCATCCAGAACGTCGCTCCCGGACCGCCGATGCCGACCGCGACCGCGACGCCCGCGATGTTGCCGAGGCCCACCGTGCCCGACAGCGCCGTGGCGAGCGCCTGGAAGTGGCTGACCTCGCCCGCGTCGTTCGGATCGGAATAGTCGCCTTTGACCAGGCTGATCGCGTGCCCGAAGGCGCGCAGCTGAATGAACCCGAAATAGAGCGTGAAGACCGTCGCGCCTACGACCAGCCACATCACGATCCAAGGGAACGACGTTCCCGGCAGAGGCGCGAAGATCAGGTTCACGAACCAGCCCGTGGAGGAGGCGAAGACCGAATTGACCTTCTCATCGAAGGTCATCGCCGCCTCCTGGGCGGCCGCTCCTCCGGCGGAGGCGAGCGCCCCGGCCAGCATCGTCATCGTCAGAATGAATGCACGCATGGTCGCGCCCCCTCTCATGGTATGATCGTCACGGGAACGGTCGAAGTCGCGACCAGATTCCCCGACACGCCGCCGAAAAGACGCTCGCGCACGTTGCGGGCGCCGACCCGGCCGATCACGATCTGGGTCGCGCCGCGCTCCCTCGCGATCTCGTCCAGAATGGACGCCGCGTCGCCGTGGCGCACCTCCGACGCCACGTTGAAGCCTTCGGCCTTCGCCGCGTCGACCGCGGGATCGAGCACGGCCTTGTGCGCGCGCGAGATCTCCTCGTCGCGGCGGGCGTGACGCTCCTCGAGCTCCTGCGGCGTATGGAAGGAATAAGGCGACCACTCGATGACGAAAACGAGCCTGAGCTCGCATTCGCCGATCAGTCCGGCCAGTCTCTTGGCGTATTCAAGCGCGCGATTACCCGGCTCCGAGCCGTCATAACCCACTACGAGGCATGTCATCGTCGTGTCCCCCGACTGTTGTGAAGGGATCGTGGCACGATGACCGCGTCGCGGGCAAACCTATTCAGGAAACGGCGGATGGGACCCCGGACGGCCGCCGGGCGCCGGGTGCGCCGCGCCGGTCTCCGGCCGCGGGCTGACACGGGCCGGGAGCGCGCGCCTCACGGCGACGGCCCTCGGCCAAGCCAAAACGACGGGACAGGTCCCGCCAGACCACACTCGAGAAACACGGCTGTCATCCCGCCGCTTTCGACCGACGCGACGCGGGACGAATTTGCGGCGCATAGATTAAAACGCGGTAAAGCGTCGCGATGCCGGGCGAGGTTAATTCGAGGACAGTGGGCCTCCTTTTATATTTTCCGTATCGAATACGGAAACGGAATGTCCCGCGATGACACGATGCGGCACCGCCGGTTCCGGGCTATATTTCAAACCGACAGCGACACGAACATCGGGAGAATCCGCCGTGATCGACCAAATCAAAGGCCTGCACCACGTCACATCGATGGCGTCGGACGCGCGCGGGAACAACGCGTTCTTCACCGGCGCGCTCGGCCTCAGACGGGTGAAGAAGACCGTGAATTTCGACGCCCCCGACGTCTATCACCTCTATTACGGCGACGCGGCCGGCACGCCGGGCTCGGTCATGACGTATTTCCCGTTCCCGAACATCGGCCGACGCCGCCGCGGCGCGGGCGAGGTCGGCGAGACCGCCTTCGCCGTCCCGCCCGGATCGCTCGGCTGGTGGAAGGACCGCCTCTCGACCTTCGGCATCGACGGCCCGGCCGAGGACGTCGCGTTCGACGCGCCGCGTCTGCGCTTCGCCGGTCCCGACGGCGACGAGTTCGCGCTGGTCGAAGCCGACGATCCGCGCGCGCCCTGGACGGAGGGGGGCGTGCCGGCCGAAAGCGCGATCCGCGGCTTCCGCGGCGTCTCGATGCGCCTGCGCGACGGCGGCGCGACCGCCGAGCTTCTGCGCGCGATGGGCTATGAAAGGCTCGCGTCGGAAGGCGACGTCACGCGCTTCGCGCTGCCGGGCGGCAACGGCGCCGACGTGGTCGACGTCGAGACCCAGCCGGGCGCGCCCCGGGCCGATCTCGGCGCGGGATCCGTCCACCACGTCGCCTTCGCCGTGGCCGACCGGGCCGCCCAGCTGGAGGTCCGCCGCGCGCTGGTCGAGGCGGGGCACGACGTCACGCCCGTCATCGACCGCGACTATTTCTGGGCGATATACTTCCGCACGCCCGGCGGCGTCCTGTTCGAGGTGGCGACGAACGAGCCCGGCTTCGACCGCGACGAGGATGCCGCCCATCTCGGCGAGGCGCTGAAGCTGCCGTCCCAGCACGCCCATCTCCGCGAGCGGCTGGAGAGAACGCTGGAGCCGCTGGAATGATCGACGCCTACACCCATCACGTCGATCCCGGCGCGCAGGGCGGCCCGCTCGCCTTCCTGTTCCACGGCACCGGCGGGAACGAGACCCAATTCCTCGGTCTCGCCCGCGACCTCCTGCCGGACGCGACGCTGATCGCGCCGCGCGGCGACGTCTCGGAGAACGGCGCGCTGCGGTTCTTCCGCCGCACCGGCGAGGGCGTCTACGACATGGATGACCTCGCCCGCGCCACCGCGAAGATGGCCGGTTTCGTCGCGGCCCATGCCGAGTCGGCGGCGCCGTCGCGGGTGATCGGGCTCGGCTATTCCAACGGCGCCAACATTTTGGCCTCGGTCATGTTCGAAAACCCGGCGCTGTTCGACGACGCGGTCCTGATGCACCCGCTGATCCCGTGGGACCCCGCTCCCGCGCCGGTCACCGCCCGCACGCTCGTCACCGCCGGCGAGCGCGATCCGATCTGCCCGCCGGAGCGGACGCGCGCGCTCGAAAGCTGGCTCGCCGCCCAGGGCGCGACGGTCGCCTCGCACTGGCATCCCGGCGGCCACGAGATCGCCCGCTCCGAGATCGAAGCGGTCGCCGCCTTTCTCAAGAACGGAGAGACCAGCCCATGAGTATCGACACGTCCCGGATCACGCTCGAAGAGACGGATTCACAAAGGCCGCTACGTCTTCTCCGAGGGCGGCTTCACCGCCGAGATGACCTTCTCCAAGGCCGGCGCTTCCCTCCTCATCATAGACCATACCGAAGTCCCCGACGCCTTCCGTGGCGAGGGCGTGGGCCAGGCCCTCGTCACCCGCGCCGTCGCCGACGCCCGCGCGGCGGGGAAAAAGATCCTGCCGCTCTGCCCCTTCGCGGCGGCGCAGTTCCGCAGGCACCCCGACTGGGCCGACGTCCTGAACGGCCCGCGAAAGGCCCCGTCATGAGCTGGAATCCCGCCCTCGATCCCGCCTGCCCCGATCGGACTGACCCCGACGCGATCGAGACGCTGATCATCCCGCGCGCCCGCGACATCGGCGGCTTCGAGGTGCGCCGCGCCCTGCCCGCGCCGAAACGCCAGATGGTCGGCCCCTTCATCTTCTTCGACCAGGCCGGCCCCGCCGAATTCGTCACCGGCCAGGGCATCGACGTGCGCCCGCATCCGCATATCGGCCTCGCGACCGTCACCTATCTCTTCAAGGGCGAGTTCCAGCACCGCGACAGCCTCGGCACCGACCAGATCATCCGCCCCGGCGCGGTGAACTGGATGATCGCCGGCACAGGCGTCACCCATTCCGAACGCACCAGCGCGGCCACCCGCAGGGCGCCCCACTCCCTCTTCGGCATCCAGACCTGGGTCGCCCTGCCCGAGAGCGCCGAGGACGATCCCGCCGGCTTCGAACACCAGCCGGAGGCCGCTCTTCCCTTCATCGAGGCCGAGGGCGCCACCGCGCGGCTCATCCTCGGCTCGGCCTGGGGCGAACGCGCGCCCGGTCAGGACCTTCACCGAGATGTTCTACGCCGACGTCACGCTCGCCCCCGGCGCGCTCCTGCCTCTGCCGGACGATCACGAGGACCGCGGCATCTACATCCTCGCCGGCGCCGTCGACATCGCGGGCCAAACCTGGGAGGCCGGCCGCATGATGGTGTTCCGCCCCGGCGACGCCATCACGTTGCGCGCCGGCCCGGAAGGCGCCCGCCTGATGGCGCTCGGCGGAGAGACGCTCGGCGGTCCCCGCCACATCTGGTGGAACTTCGTCGCCTCGTCGAATGAGCGGATCGAAGCCGCCAAGGAGGCGTGGCGCGCCGGCGACTGGGAACACGGCCGGTTCCGGCTCCCGCCCGGCGACGCGGACGAGTTCATCCCGCTGCCGTGATCCCGCGCCCGGCGGGCGGCGGCGGGTGATGCTTCACCCGCTCATCCCGATGGGATAGGCCACGGGCGGGACGGGACGGGAGGAGACGGGCATGGTTCCCTGGACGCGGCTCGCGACGGCCTCCGCTCCGCAGGGCGGCGAACTGAGGCTTCTGCGGCGGGGCGACGAGTACTCGATCCGTCTCGCGGGCGGAAACGAGCTGATGAACAGCCGCCTCGGCGGGTCGGAGGAGGCGCTCGCCGCGTTGGCTCTGGAACGCCTCGCCGGCCGCGCCGCGCCGCACATCCTGATCGGCGGGCTGGGCATGGGCTTCACCCTGCGCGCCGCGCAGGCGCTCGCCCCGCCCGGGGCGCGGCTGACCGTCTCGGAAATCGTCCCCGAACTGATCGGATGGGCGTCGGAGCACATGCGGAATGTTTTCGGCGACTGCCTTTCGGATCCCCGGGTGGAGATGAAGGCGGGCGACGTCGCCGCGGAGATCGGCGCGGCGACGGGAGCGTTCGACGCGATCCTGCTCGACGTCGACAACGGCCCCGACGGCCTGACCCGCGCGGACAACGGCGCGCTCTACGGCGATGCGGGTCTGCGCCGCGCGCGCCGCGCGCTTCGTCCGGGCGGCGTCCTCGCGATCTGGTCGGCGGCGCCCGACCGGAGCTTCACCGCGCGGCTGTCCCGGTGCGGCTTCGACGCGCGCGCGCACGCGGTCCGCGCCGGCCGCGCGAAGCGCGGCGCCCGTCACACGATCTGGATCGCGTCCCGGACAGGCGTCTGATCGACCCCCGGGTGCAGGAACGCCGCGCGACCTTGTCCGGTTCGACCCGCCTCCGGCCGTTCCCTTCCGGTCAGTCGGGGGCGAGCATGTATCCCGAACCGCGGACGGTCTGGAGGTAGCGCGGCGCTCTCGGGTCGTCCTCGATCTTCCGGCGGAGCCGCGTGATCTGCACGTCGACCGCGCGTTCCTGGGACTGCGCGTCGCCGCCGCCGAGATCCTCGACCAGCTCCTGGCGGCTGACCGGCTCGTGGGCGCGGGTGGCGAGGATCCGCATCAGCATCGCCTCGGTCGCGGTCAGCCGGACCAGATCGCGCCCCCGCCACATCTCGCCGCGCGTCACGTCGTAGCGGACCTCGCCGAGCTGGACGGTTCTCGGCGGCTCCGACCGCGCGGCGGGAGGCGGAACCCGCCGCAGGATCGCCGCGACCCGCAGCAGAAGCTCGCGCGGCTCGAACGGCTTGGCCAGATAATCGTCCGCCCCCGCCTCGAGCCCCCGGATCCTGTCCTCCGGATCGTCCCGCGCCGTGAGCAGCAGGATGGGCGTCGACATCGACTCGCGGAGCGACGCCGTCAGCTCCAGCCCGCTCTCGCCCGGCATCATCACGTCGAGGACGATCAGGTCGAATTCCAGACCCTCCAGCAGACGCCGCGCATGCGCCGCGTCCCGCGCCGAGCTCGCCATGAAGCCGTTCCGCGCGAGGAAACGGGTCAGGAGCGCGCGGATCCGCTCGTCGTCGTCGACGACCAGCACATGCGCCTGCGCGTCCCCGCTCATCGCGGCGGAGCCTCCGGCCCGCCATGGACCCACGCCCGCTGGTCCGGGTCGATCATCTGCTCCAGAACCTTGCGGAACCCCTGCACCGCGTCCGGTCCGGCCGCCGAGAACGCCGCCCGCACCCTGCGCCTCTGCGCCTCGGAAAGCTCGCGCTCGAGGTCGAGACCCTTCGGCGTCAGGTGCAGGTTCCGCTGGCGCCGGTCGACCTCGCCCACGCGGCTCTCGACCATCCCGTCCTCGACCAGCCGCCGCAGCACCCGGTTGAGGCTCTGCTTGGTGACCGCCAGAATCGACAGAAGCTCGTTGACCGTCAGCCCCGGCCTGCGGTTGATGAAATGGAGCGCCCGGTGATGCGCCCGCCCGTAATCGTGCTCCGCCAGCAGCCGGTCGGGATCCGCCGTGAACCCGCGATAGGCGAAGAACATCAGCTCGATCCCCTGCCGAAGCTGGTCGTCGGTCAGGAACAGCAGCCGCTCGCTGCGCGCCGCGTTCGTCGAGAAGCCGTTCGGTGGCATCATCCGTCCTCGTTCCGGAACCTCCGCAACTTATGTCAGGTCTGTTGACATTGAAAGCGGGCATTGCGACACCGGAGCGACGGAAACTTCGCGCGACGGGGACGGGACATGGCGGGATCCTACGACGACCGGGACGGCTTCATCTGGATGGACGGCGTCTTCGTGCCGTGGCGGGAGGCGAAGGTGCACGTCCTCACCCATGCCCTGCACTACGCGAGCTCGGTGTTCGAGGGCGAGCGGGCCTATGGCGGGGTGATCTTCAAGAGCCGCGAGCATACCGACCGGCTGCTGAAATCCTGCGACTACATGGACATTCCGCATCCGTACTCGGCGGAAGAGATCGAGGCGGCGAAAAAGGCGACGCTCGGGAAGAGCGGGCTCTCGGACGCCTATGTCCGCCCGGTGATCTGGCGCGGATCGGGGCCGGACATGGGGGTCGCCTCGGCGCGGAACCCGGTGCACATGGCGATCGCGGTCTGGGAATGGGGCGCCTATTACGGCGACGCCAAGATGAAGGGCGCCAAGCTCGACATCTCGCGGTGGAAACGGCCGTCGCCCGAGACGATCCCGTGCTTCGCAAAGGCGAGCGGCCTCTACATGATCTGCACCATGTCCAAGCACGCGGCCGAGGCGAAGGGATGCTCGGATTCGATCATGATGGACTACCGGGGCTACGTCGCGGAGGCGACCGGAGCCAACGTGTTCTTCGTCAGGGACGGCGAGGTGCACACGCCGAAGCCGGACGCGTTCCTCAACGGGCTGACGCGGCAGACGGTGATCGCGATGCTCAAGGAGCGCGGCGTGACCGTGATCGAGCGGCATATCGAACCGGCCGAGATGGAGGGGTTCGAGCAGTGCTGGCTGACCGGCAGCGCCGCCGAGGTGACGCCGGTGGGGTCGATCGGGGATTACGCGTTCGAGGTCGGCGCGCTGACGCGGGACATCGCGGAGGCGTACGAGAAGCTGGTGCGCAGGCAGCCCGCGACGGCGTGAGCGTGGATCGCGCCCGGATCGTCATCGACACGGATCCCGGCCAGGACGACGCGGTGGCGATGCTTCTGGCCTTCGCGTCGCCGGAGATCGAGGTTCTGGGGATCACGACGGTGGCGGGGAACGTGCCGCTGGAGCTGACCACGCGGAACGCGCTGAAGATCTGCGAGCTGGCGGGGCGGACGGACGTGCCGGTCCATGCGGGGGCGGCGGGGCCGCTGGTGCGGCGGCTGATCACGGCGGAGTACGTGCACGGCAAGACCGGGCTGGACGGGCCGGATCTGCCGGAGCCGGCGATGCGGGTCCGGGACGGGCACGCGGTGGATTTCATCGTGGAGACGCTGCGGCGGGAGCCGGCGGGGTCGGTGACGCTCTGCACGCTCGGGCCGCTGACGAACGTGGCGCTGGCCTTCGCGGTGGCTCCGGACGTGATCCCTCGGGTGAAGCGGATCGTGGCGATGGGGGGCGGGGCGTTCGAGGGGGGCAACACGACGCCGGTGGCGGAGTTCAACATCCTGGTCGATCCGCACGCGGCGAAGGCGGTATTCGCGGCGGGGATTCCGACCGTCCTGATGCCGCTCGACGTCACCCATCGATGCCTGACCAGCCGGGTCCGGGTGGAGAGGTTCCGGGCGATGGGGACCCGGGTCGGCACGGCGGTGGCGGAGCTTCTGGATTTCTTCGAGCGGTTCGACGAGGCGAAATACGGCTCGGATGGCGGGCCGCTGCACGACCCCACGGTGATCGCCTGGCTTCTCGCCCCGGAGATCTTCGGCGGGCGGGACGTGAACCTCGAGGTCGAGACCGGCTCGGAGCTGACGATGGGCCAGACGTGTGGTGGACTGGTGGGGGGTCACGGAAAGACCGAGGAACGTCCATTTCGTCCGGGAGGTCGATGCGGAGGCGTTTTTCGGGCTGCTGACGGAGCGGATCGGGCGGCTCTGAGGGGCGGTTTCAGGGATGTCCTAGGTAGGACACGAGATAACAGGCTGATTCAATTCACTTAAAGTGTTAATTCATCACATCTTAACACTTGTCCCGAGCGGGCCGGCGCTGTCCCGGACCGATCAGACGAGTGTCCGGTGGACACTCGTCCGGGACGGTCGCCCGGAGACCATGTCGGAGGGCGAGAGGGGTGAGGCCTGGTCCGGGAGCGTGCCGATCGGAGCGCGTCTGCCCGGCTGGCGCGGAATCGCGCCTGACGTCACGCCGAAGGCGTGCCTCCGGCACGACGCAGGGCAGTCGCGGTCCGATCAGCCACGGGTCTGATCGGACAGTCGGCGCCGTCGCCGCGCTCCAGGAACGCCGTCCATGACGGCTCTGTCATGCACCTTGGAGATCGAGCTTGCCTTGGGTGGAGGGGTCACTTCTCGCGCGTGGCCTTCTTGAAGGCGTCGTCGACGACGGGCGGGAAGCTGCACGGCGCGGATCGCGGAGTTTCAGCGAAAGGATCCCTCTGAATCGAAGAAGCATCCGGACTTCTCGGTTGGAGACCATGCACTCGGCCAGAGTTTGGCTAGGCTTACAGCGCTTGGCCTCTTTTCCTTTGACAATGGCCCGACGCTCATGGCCGTGGAGCCCGGAGGTGTCTAGACCGTGCAGGGTGGTAATCGAAACTGAACTGGGCGAGTTCACCGCGACGCCGCTGCTTATGAGCCTGAAAAACTCTATCGAAGAACCCGTCAATTAACCCCCTCGTGAAGTCA
The DNA here is from genome assembly GCA_963798765.1 of uncultured Alphaproteobacteria bacterium. GTDB lineage: Bacteria > Pseudomonadota > Alphaproteobacteria > Rhodobacterales > Rhodobacteraceae > Amaricoccus. Next base: position 24,658 of record CAWCUP010000007.1, read on the forward strand.
ACCCCGGATCGCACTGAGGCGCGGGTTTGCGTGTCATCGTCATCGGATATGAGCGGCGTTGGCCACTTGGTAGTCCGGGCCGTCTGTGGCCCGGACATCGCACGACCGCCCCCCAGGGCGTGCGATTCTCGCCCGCCCGCGGTCGTGCGATGTCCTTCTGTCGGGGCGGGGTGGTGGAGGGAAGGTGTTGGCCGGGTGGTCGGGCCGGTCACTTCCGGATGCCGACCAGGCGTTCGATCTCCTCGAAGATGCGGTCGACATAGAGGCTGGTGGCGTCGCGGCCGGTCATGTGGATGATCCAGCCGTCGGCGGTGGCCTCGCGGCGGAGCGTCAGGCCGGGACGCGGACGGGCGACGCGGCGCGGGCGGCCCGCCGCGCGGTCGCGGGCGGTGTATTCCGGCTGCGGCGCCTCGGCCTCGGCCAGAAGGGGGCGGATGATCTCCCACTGGCTGGTGGCGTCGCGGCGTGCGGTGTGGGTGAGCGCGACCTCGATGGCCTCGCCGTAGCCCCGGTGGTCCAGGCCGCGTGCAGGCGCAGGAGCCGGTTCTCGCTGATGTCCTCGGGGTCGGTCAGCAGGCCGTCGGTCTCCTGCACGAGGAAGGCGATGTCGCGCAGGCGCGTGCGTTTCTGGCGGGTCGCGACCGGGTAGAGCCCGTCGATGGCCTGTTCGATGGTCTCGAAGACGCCGTTGTCGCGGGCGGTGACGGCGATGGCGGCGCGCTCCCAGGGGGAGAGGTCGCGGCGGATCTCGTTCTCCTCGACCATGGCGGCGTAGACGCCGGCGATGTCGGCGGGGTTGCGCAGGAGCGCCGGGATCGTGGCGAAATCGCCGTTGCCGCGCAGGTCGCGGAGGTGGCGGTAGGCCGCCAGGCGGCGGTGTCCGGAGATCAGGCCGTATTCCGGCGCGGCGGGATCGGGGCTGGCGAGGCCGAAGAGCTCGATCGGCATGCGCAGGCCGTTCAGGACGATGGAGTTGACCAGCTCGTCGAACGCGGCCGGGTCGGCGGCGGTGCGGTCGCGGGCGATCGCCTCGGCGTCGATGGCGTCGAGCGGGACGGGATGGATCGCGCCGTCGGCGCGCGGTTCGGTGTCGGACATGGGTTTCTCCGGTGCGGGCGCGTCAGTTTATACGCCAGGTCCGGAGGGTGTTGCGGCAGACGCGCGCGGGGCGCGCGGTCAGGCGGTATCGCGGAAGGGCGGGCGGGGATCGGTCAGGACGCGCAGGAGGAAATGGATGAGGAGGATCACGCCGAGCATCTCGAACCCCTCCTCGAGCGCGATGGCGCGGCCCCAGTTCAGGCCGAGCGGAAAGGTTCCGGGCGCCTCGCCCCCGGATTCGAAAACGGCGCCCGTCATCTCGAAGCCCACGGCGCCGGTGACGAAGATTCCCGCCGCGAGCACCAGCAGGACGAGGTTCGCCGGTCTGAGCGCGGCCAGGAACCTCAGGAAGACGAGGCCCGCGACGGCCAGGAACACGAGGCCCGCGACCACCCAGGCGTAGAGGAACGCGCCCTGGAACGCGTGCAACCGGCCGATGAGAACGCCGACCCGCTCGTGGATCATCGTGGCCTCGTCGAGGCCGAGATAGAGGAACAGCGCCGCCATGACGGCCCAGTAGCCGCCGAGCCGCCAGCCCTCGGCCCGGGAGCGCCGGCCGCAGGCGAGCGCGATCAGCCCGGCGCCGATCCAGAGCGCGACGGAGAAGAGCGCGGGGAGGTTCATCTCGCCGTCGAGGTCGAAGAGCCAGGGGTCGAGCGGAAATCCGGGGCGGCCCCTGAGCCAGTAGAGGAAGACCAGCGCCAGCGCGACGACGAGAAGGAAGCCGGGAACGAGAACCGCAAGCCCTGCGGGGCGGCCGGGGAACGCGGGTCGGGACAGTTCCGGAGACAGGGACATTTCGCGCTCCACTCACTGCTGTTGAATACGTCGGGAGGGGCGCGCGCAAGCGCGATCCTCGGAGGCTGGCGGCTCATGCCGGATGACCGCGCCGCGGGGCCCGCGAGGGGCGCTGTCGGTTGTTTCAGGAATCGGTGGACGGGGTTAGGGTCGGGTTAACGAAGGGGAGGAAAACCATGAAAATGAGAAGAGCGGCGGCGGAGGCGCGGCGGATCGGGGCGGACGAGGCCGCGGCGATGGTGCGGCCGGGGATGTGGCTCGATTACGGCGCGACCGTGTGTCAGCCGGACGTGTTCGACGCGGCGCTGGCGGCGCGGGCGGGCGAGCTTTCGGACGTGCGGATCCGGGCGTGCCTGACGGTGCGGCCCAGGGCGGTGCTGGAGGCGGATCCGGAGGGGAAGGTGTTCTTCTGGGCCAACATGCATTTCAGCGCCTATGACCGGCGCAAGTTCGACGCGGGGCTGGCGAATTACCTGCCGGTGAACCTGGGCGAGATCCCCGACTATTACCGGCGGTTCATCGATCCGGTGGACATCGCGATCCTGCGCACCTGTCCGCGCGACGCGGAGGGGTGGTTCAACTTCTCGGTCGCCAATCTCTACCACCGGGCGCTGATCGAGCGGGCGAAGGTGGTGATCGTCGAGGAATGCGCGGGGCTGCCCTATGTCATGGGCGCGGAGACCGGCGTGCACGAGAGCGAGGTGGATTTCGTCATCGACGGCGACGACGCGGCGCCGCCGGAGCTGCCGGCGCCGCCGGCGACCGACGTGGACCGGGCGGTGGCGAAGCGCATCGTCGAGGAGATCGGCGACGGGGCGTGTCTGCAGATCGGGATCGGCGGGATGCCCAACGCGGTCTGCGGGCTGATCGGCGAGAGCGGGCTGAAGGATCTCGGCGCGCATTCGGAGATGCTGACCGACGGGATGATCGACCTCTACGAGGCGGGGATCCTGAACGGGGCGCGCAAGACGATGGACAGGGGCAGGATCGTGTGCAGCTTCGCGCTGGGGTCGGAGAAGCTCTACCGCGTCGTGGACCGCAATCCGGACATCGAGTTCCACGGGCTCGAGCACACCAACCTGCCGCATTCCATCATGCGCAACGACGACGTGGTGGCGATCAACAACACGACGCAGATCGACCTGCAGGGCCAGGCGGCGTCGGAGAGCGACGGGTATCGGCATCTGACCGGGACCGGCGGCCAGGCGCAGTTCATCCGGGGGGCCTACGCGTCGAAGGGCGGCAAGTCGTTCGTGTGCCTGTCCTCGACCTACGAGAAGCGCGGCGAGCGGCGGAGCCGGATCGTGCTGGGCCTGACGCCGGGCAACATCGTGACGGCGACGCGGTCGGACATGATGTACGTGGTCACGGAATACGGGATCGCGAACCTCAAGGGGAAATGCGTGGCGGAGCGCGCGCGGGCGCTGATCGGGCTGGCGCATCCGGATTTCCGCGAGGGGCTGGAGCGCGAGGCGTATGAGAACAGGTTGTTGCGGCGGGGGTTTTTCTGAGGGAGCCGGAGTCGAGGTGTGGCGCGGCGAAAAGCGTCACGCGTGTCGCTTTCGCTATCATAGTTGATTTCAAAAAGATATTCGGTGTCGCGTTAACCGCGTGGAAACCTGTTTCGCTCGGGCCTGAAACAGTCGCGACGCCGACGGGCGGCGGCGTCAGGGGGCGGAGCCTTCCTGGAACAGCGACGACAGCCGGTCCCTGAGCTTCCGCTCGTCGACGGGCTTGCCCAGGATCGGGGCGTCGAGAAGGGCGCCGGAGAGGTCGCTTCGGCGGTAGGCGGTCAGGACGAGATACGGGCGGCCTTCGGCGCGGAGCGCGGCGGCGATCGGCTCGGAGGTCCCGCCGGGAAGGTTCACGTCCAGCAGGGCGGCGTCGGGCGCCTCGTCCCGCGCGAGACGCAGACCGGCCTCGGCGGTCCCGGCCGGTCCGATGACGGCGCAGCCCCAGTCCTCCAGCATGAACTGGAGATCGAGCGCGATCAGCCGCTCGTCCTCGACGACGAGGATGCGTCTGCCGGAGAGGACGCTCCGAGGGTCGGTGGTCATGGCCGGCTCTCCTCGACCCGGAACCGGAGATGGTAGCGCAACCCGTGGGGCTCGTAGATCAGCTCCGCCTTTCCGCCGAGTTCATTCGCGACGACGTCCTCGAGCAGGCGGGTGCCGAAACCCGTGCGTTCCGGCGGGGTGATCTCGGGGCCGTCCATCTCGCGCCAGGTCACCGCCAGCCGCTTTCCGTCCGCGGCGTCCTCCTCGAGACGCAGTTCGAGACGCACGTATCCGTCGGCCGCGCCGAGCGCGCCGTGCTTGGCGGCGTTCGTCGCGAGCTCGTGCAGCGCCAGGCCGAAGATGCGCGCGTGCCGCGCCGGCAGGTCGGGCGACGCGCCCTCGATGGCGATCCTGCTGGCATCCTCCCGCCGGTAGGGCGCAAGGATCTCCCGGGCGAGCTTCAGCGGATCCGCCCGCTCGTCGCGGCTGTCGAAAACGAGGCTTTCCGCGATCGACAGCGCCTGGAGACGTTCCACGAACGCGGAGCGGAACTCGGCCGCCGTGCGGTCGTCCGTCGCGGTCAGCGAGGCCAGCGCGCGGATGAGCCCGAGCAGGTTCTTGACCCGATGGGCCAGTTCCCTTGCGAGCAGACGCTGCTCGCGCGCCGAGCGGCGCAGCTCGCCATGGGCGCGGACGCGGTCGATGGCCGCGGCGATCAGGTTCGCGTAGTTGCGCAGGAACGCGATGTCATCCTCGTCGAAATCGCGCGGCTCGCGCGCGTCGACCTCCAGAACCCCGAACGGCGCCTGCTCCCCCGCGACGATCACGTTGACCATGCTCCGGACCCCGTGGCGGCGCAGGACGTCGGGAGTCTCGAACCGGTCTTCGGAGGAGAGATCCGGAGAGACGACCGGCTCCTCGGATCTGAGGGCGTAGCCGCCGGGGGATTTCTCGTGATCCCCGAATGTCTCGTTTCCCACGACGCCGGGGTCCCAGTTGACGCCGGCGCGAATTAGCATGGCATCCCGCTCCGGCAGATGCTCCAGCACCTTGACGAGCGGCACGTCGAGCGCCTCGGAGACCAGTTCGCACGCCCCGTTGAGCAGCGCGTCCAGATCATCGGAGCGGAACGCGATCAGCCCGAATTCGGCGAGGGCGCTCCGCTGCGCCCTCAGCCTCTCGCAGCTCCTTTCGGCCTCATCCTCGGTCATCCGCGGCATTCCCTCCGCATGCCCAATTCCGTCCGCCCCGCGGGGTTCCGGAAAGAAACGGAAAAACGGGCGACGGGCGCCGGCGCGCGGCGACCGGGTTGACCGGCCGGCGCGCGAAGCTAGCCTCTTCTCGCGAATGAACAGGATCAGGGGATGTCCGATGACCGGATCGCGGTGGATTCTGGCGCTGCTGGCGTGCCTGGCGGGCGCCCCGACCTCGGCGCAGAGGACGATCTCCACGGACGATCCCGAGCCGGTTTTCGTCGCCTCTGGCGAACCCCGCGCGGATTTCGGGCGGGCCTACGTTCCCGACAACGGCCGCGACGGCGACGTGTTCGCGCGCGACCTGGGCTATCTCGGGATCGGCTTCGAAGAGTACGTGAGCCTGAACGACGGCAACATCTCGAGCCTGCTGCGCGACGACGATTTCGTGGCGGTGCTGCCGCCGGCGCTTCTGGCCAATCCGAATTTCGCCTACATGCTGGAGGGCGGTTTCTTCGCGTTCCGGCCGGGGCTCGACGGGCTGGAGGCGGTCGGGATCGCCACGCCCGACGGGCGGACGCTCGCGGCGCGCGATCTCGGACCGATGACGGAAACGCGCCCGGTCGTCGGCGCGGACGCGGATCGCACGGTCCTGATCGCCGACGATCCGCTGCCGCGCGAGGGGCTGGTGGGATTCGGGCTGTTCAACATGCGGACCGACACGGCGCTTCTGCGCCGGATCGTGGCGAAGAACGGCCTCGCGCTCGGCGCGTCGTCGCTGGTGACCGGCGCGGAGGCGGAGGCGCGGCTGCGGCAGGATGGCAACGGTCTGATGTTCATGGCCGCGAGCCAGGGCGATCCGGCGCTGGCGGGCATCCTGTCCGACCCGGATGTGGAGATTTTCGCCGCGACGAATTTCGGACTGGTTCCGGTGCGGGTCGCGGCCTCGCCCGAGGGCGGCCCGGCCGTCGCCGCGCCGGGCGCGCGCCCGGCGGCGGAGCCGGAGCCGGAGGCGGCGGAGGTCGCGGCCGCTCCGCCCGAGGCGGAGCCCGCCCCGGCGGCCAAGGCGGAGCCGTACCGCCCGCCGGAGCCGGTGGATCTGGAGACCGATCTCGCGCGGACCGACGAGGTGATCCTCGTCGTGCCGCACGAGGTCGATCCGGCGGGGCTCGACCGGGTCACGCTGGTCTGGCGGCTCTCCTATGACCGGACGGGCGCGCGGCTGAACCCGACGGAGGAGGACCGGCTCCATCTGACCCGCGTGACGCCGTTCCTGTCGCTGACCGACCATGACCGGATCGAGGGCATGCTGGCGCAGGTGCGCGCGGCGCTGCCGGAGGCGCGGGTGCGGGCCGACGGGCCGTTCAACGATCTGGATTTCGAAGGGCGGTATTTCGACCCGCAGATCCGGGTGAACCTGACGAACGGGAACGCCGGGCTGGCGATCCCGCTTCAGATGGCGGTGGACGGGAACTACGCGGCGGCGCTCGACGGCGGCTGGACGTACTGGACGCTGCGCGACGGCGAGTTGCGGCGGGTCCGGAGGCTGTCGCCGCCATACGCCGAGGTGGTGGCCTTCGAGGATCTCGACGACCGGGCGATGGTGATCCTGAGCCCGGCGGGCCTGGTGTTCGACACGCGGGGGGAATACCTCGGCGGCGGCAAACGGACCGAGCCGATGCGGTACAACCTGCCGTCCTTCGTGCATCTCGAGCGCGGCGGGGAGACGGTGGAGGCGGTCGACTTTCTCGACCGGAACACGCTGGACCCGTATTTCGTCGAACGGGCGGCGGACGCGATGATCCTGCCCCTGAGCGCGTTCGAGCGGGACCCGATCCGGTTCGACCTCGATCGGGGCATCCTGGCGGAGGAGAAGTTCTTCATTCTCCAGGCCGGCGACCTGCGGCATCCGAGCCTCGCGCCTCTGCTGGCGGCGCGGGGGGTGGATCTGAACCTGCGGGCGGTGCGGCGGACGATCCCGATCGAGCGCGGGGCGGTGCCCGAGGTGTCGATGAGCGCGGCGATGGAGGCCCACCGCGCGGAGCGGCTGGCGCGCAACGAGGAACTGGGCGGGGTTCTGGCGCTGCCGGCGGGGGGCGGGGAGATCGAGGAGATCGTCGTCCTCGACCAGTGCCGCCAGCAGCCGCCGGGGCTCGGTCTGCGGGACGGCGAATGGACGTTCATCGGCGGTTCCGAAGGCGCGTTTCCGATGCGGAACCTGGTGACCGAGGCGGGGTGCGAGCTGAACATGGTCGACGACGGCGTCGCGGCGCGGGTCTTCGCGGAGCCGGGCGTGGCCGTGCTGCTGCCGGCGGTCGGGGACGAGCGCCAGCGCGCGCTGACGCGCGGCATGCGGGACGTGAGCCGGCCGGTCTTCGATCCGCTCTTCGACGGCGGAAGGCGGTTCGTGACGATCCGGGGCAACGCGCCGGCGGACATGCCGGCGGCGCCGGAAGGCGGCTGATCCCGACGTGCGGTCGCCTCAGCCCGCGTCGGGGAGCGGCGGGAGCTGGCGCAGATAGAGGATGACGGCGTCGAGATCCTCGGGCGTCATCGCGGCGTAGAAATGATACGGCATCGGCGGCATCATGCGGGATCCGTCGGGCCGGACGCCCTCGGTGATCATCTTTCTCAGCTCCGCGTCGGTATAGGCGGCGAGGCCGTCCTCGTGCGACGTGAGATTGGCCGCCACGGAGGTTCCCCACGGGCCGTGGAACTCGAAGCCGCCCGCGCCGAGGCTGGTGTCGAACATCGGGCCGGTCTCCCCCATCGGCGTGTGGCACTCGACGCAATGCGCGACCGGGCCGGCCAGATAGGCGCCGTACTCGGCGCTGACGGCCCGCGGTGGCGCGGACACGCTCGTGACGGGAGGGCCGTAGGCCGGGGGAAGCGGAATGTTGTAGGTGGAGAACGGCGTCTCGTTCGCGCTGGCGGGCACCGTGCGCAGGAAGGCGACGATCGAGCGGAGATCGTCGTCGGACAGCCCCCGGTAGAGGCCGATCGGCATGGGCGGCCCGATCACCGTCCCGTCCGGCCGGATGCCCTCGCGGATCGCCCGCGCGAGCTCGTCGTCGGTCCAGCCGGCGACGCGCGAGCCGGGGGTGATGTTGACCGCCCAGGCTTCGAAAGCGGGGTTCTTGTCGACCATGAACCCGCCGAGCTCGTTGGCCATGTCCGGGCCGTCGGGCGTCTGCGGGGTGTGGCAGTTCCCGCAGCCGGCGGGGCCGCGGACGAGATATTCTCCCCGTTCGACGGAGGGCTCGGCCGTCGCCATGGTCGCGGCGGAAACGAGAGCGAGAGCGAGAAAGGACGCGAATTCGCGCGGCATTGTGTTCCTCCGATCGGGCGGTTCGGACGCCGGCCCTGATTCCAATGCGGCCGAGTATGGCGGAATTCCGGTCGGCGGGCAAAGCTGTCGTGCGGCGCCCCGGCGCAATCCGGTTGCCGATCGCGGCCCGTTGGCTTTGAATGGATCCCGGACCGGAAGGCTTTCGCGCGGCGTCGCGCGCGGGGACGCGAGACCCGGCGGAGAGGGCGCGACATCCCGTGACGAGTGCCGCGGATCAGGCCGGGCCGGACCCGGAGCGGACCGCGCCGTTCCGGCGGCGCGACGTTCGGCTGTATCTCGCGGGCCGTTTCCTCTGGGTGTCGGCCATGCAGATCTGCAACGTCGCGGTCGGCTGGACGGTCTACGACGTCACGCGGAGCGCCTGGGCGCTGGGCCTGGTCGGGCTCGCCGGTTTCGCGCCGAGGCTGATCCTGACGCTGGCCGCGGGGATGATCGCCGACCGCTACGACCGCCGCCGGATCGTGGCGGGAAGTCTCGCGGTCCACGCGCTCGTCGCGGCGCTGCTGATGGTCGTGGTGCTGCGGCCCGATGTGCATGTCGGCGCGATCTACGGGCTCTACGTCCTGCTGGGCATCGCGCGCGGCTTCGTGGGGCCGGCGAGCCAGGCGCTGGTGGCCAATCTGGTGCCGCGCGGCGAGTTCAGCCGGGTGATCGGCATGGCGTCGTCGATCGCGCAGGTCGCCACCGTCCTGGGACCGGCGCTCGGCGGCCTGCTGTTTCTCGGCGGGGCCTGGGCGCCCTTCGCGCTCGCGGCGGCGTTCTATCTGGCGGCGGCGGTCCTGACCCTGGCGCTGCGGACGCGGGGGCAGGAGATCGCCAAGGCGCCGCCGACCTTCTCGGAGGCTTTCGAGGGCCTGCGGTTCATCCGGGGACGGCCGGTGATCCTCGGGGCGATCTCGCTCGACATGTTCGCGGTGCTGCTCGGCGGGGCCGTGGCGCTGCTGCCGATGATCGCGAGCGACGTGCTGCATGTCGGGCCGGTCGGTCTCGGCGCGCTGCGCGCGATGCCGGCGGCGGGGGCGGCGATGCTGGGGGCGACGCTGGCCTGGTTCCCGCTGCGGCGGCGGGTCGGGCGCAAGCTCTTCGCCGCGACGATCGTCTTCGGGCTGGCGACGATCGGGCTCGGCCTGTCGCGCGAGCTGTGGCTGAGCCTGGCGTTCCTGTGGCTGATCGGCGCGTCGGACGTGTTCTCCGTGGTGATCCGGCAGACCCTGGTGCAGGCCGACACGCCCGACGCGATGCGCGGCCGGGTGGCGGCGGTGAATTCGCTGTTCATCGGCGCGTCGAACGAGCTGGGGGAGTTCGAATCCGGGGCCACGGCGGCGCTGTTCGGCCTGGTCCCGGCGATCGTGCTCGGCGGAGCGGGAACGGTCGCGGTGGCGCTGATCTGGGCGTGGCTCTTTCCGGCGCTGCGGCGGCGCGACGATCTTGTGGATCCCTGACGGCCGCCGCGTGTTCCCCCCGTCCCGGCGCCGTGCTACCGGTCCCCGTCCGGACCGGAATCCGGCGAAGCGAAGAAGAAGCGAGAAATCGGAGAGGCAAGACAATGAAAACCGGAACAGCCGCCCTCGTCGCGGCCTGCCTGCTGGCGCTCGGAACCTCGGGCTGCACCAACAACCAGGGCGTCAACACCGCGACCGGCGCGGTCGTCGGCGGGGTCCTCGGCAATCAGGTCGGGAAAGGCCAGGGCAAGACCGCCGCGACCATCGCGGGCGCCGCCGCCGGCGGCGTCATCGGCTCGCGCCAGTAGCCGCCCGACGGCGCGCGCGGCGGAACGGCCGCGCGCGTCAGACGCCGAGCGTCAGGACCGGCTCGAGATCGAGCTTGGCGGCGAGGGCCTGGAGGCGTTTCTCGACCACCTCGCCCGCGAAGGCGCGGGCGGGGCCGTTGAGGCTGAGGGTCAGGCGGCCGTCCGCGAGCGAAAGCGGGGCGTTCTCCAGAACGCCGGTCGAGGAGCCCGACAGCATCGCGCCGAGCCGCATGGCGCGGCCGAGGATCACCGCCTCGGCCCCGGAGGCGTCGGGCAGGAGCGCGCCGTAGCGGTCGGTGCTGTCGGGGGCCGATCCGGTCTTGTAGCGGTTCAGCAGCGCGAGACCGAGGAACACCCGCTCGGGGTGGTCGATGCCGCCGACGTTGGCGCGGGTGACGCTCTCGAAGCACAGCTCGGCGCGATAGTCGGGATGCGCGCGCCAGTTGACGTCGTGCAGCAGGCAGGCGGCGCGGACGAGGCGCAGGTCGGTGGCGGAGCGGCGCTCGTAGAGCGGGGCGACCCAGTCGGCGAGGCATTCGCCGAAACCCGGCGCGCGGGCGGTGGTCGCCTCCATGTGGCGGCAGGCCTCCATCAGGGGATCGAGCGCGCGCATCTTCTCGGGCATCTGGCGGTAGAGCAGGCCCTCGCGCAGCCCGTAGGCGGAGATCATGATCCGCTCGGGCCCGGCGCGGCGGATCAGCTCGGAGAGGACGAGGCTCGCGTCCGGCACGAGCGACAGGCGCGCCGCCGAGGTCCCGGTCAGCGCCGAGAGGTCGTCCTGGCTCTGGTCGCGCAGCCAGGCGAGCGTCTCGAGAAGCTGGTCGACGGGCGGCTCGTAGCCGTGCAGGACGTGGAGCGGGTAGTCGGTGCGCGCCATGTCGAGCCGGGCGACGGCGCGCCAGGAGCCTCCGACGAGATAGAGGCGCGGAACCGGGCCGGGCACCTCCTTCAGGAGAGCCTTGATCCCCTTCTTGATGGTCTTGTCCCGCTCGCCGGACTCCTTGATGTCGGCGATCACCAGGGGACCGAGGGGCGCGGTGGCGCTGTCGCGGATCTCGCCGGCATGGAGGCGGGCGAGCTCCATCGAGGCGCCGCCCATGTCGCAGACGAGACCGTCGGCGTCGGGCCAGCCGAGCAGGACGCCGCGCGCCGAGAGCCGCGCCTCCTCGCGACCCGAGGCGATGTTGAGCCGCAGGCCGGTCTCCTCGGCGACGGCGCGGCAGAATTCGCGCCCGTCCTCGGCCTCGCGCACGGCGGCCGTGGCGACCGCGATCATGCCGCTCAGCTCCATCCGGTCGGCGAGCGCCTTGAAGCGGCGGAGCGCGTCCATCGCGCGGACCCGGCCCTCGGGGCTGAGCTTTCCGGTCTCGCGCAGGCCGGCGCCGAGGCCGCAGAGCACCTTCTCGTTGTAGAAATAGGCCGGGCTGCGGGCCATGCCGTCGAAGACGACCAGACGCACCGAGTTGGATCCGACGTCGATCACGCCGATGCGCTTGAGCCGCGCCTTGGCCTTGTCGGCGAGCTCGATGCGCGGAAGTTTCCGCAACTGGGAGTCCCGATTCTCCACCCGTGCTCCGCCATTCCGTCGCGTCCGCCGGAGTCCTGGCATCCGGGGGGGCCTGCGTCAATCGCGCTCCGGCTGCGAAGGGGTCGCGGCTTCACCTGCGCGGTGGCGATCTTGACGGCAGGCGTCGTCGGGCGGACACTTTGCGCATTCATCGCGCATGGAGATCGCACATGTTCATCAGATCGACTTCGATCGCGGCGGCGTTCATCCTCGGCGGCTTCGCCGCGCCCGCCGGCGCCGTTCCCGACGGGGCGTCGTATTTCGGCGTCACGATCGGCGGGGACGGTTTCGGGTATGCCTGGAACGGCCCGCTGAACGACGCCGAGGATACGCTGTCCGCGAGGTTTCCGGTGAAAGGGTACGGGACCGACCCGTACGGAAAGGGGAGGCTGTCCTATTCCGACTGGTCCGGAACCCTCGACTTGTTCTTCGAGGGTCCCGGCACCTATTCGGATGTCGCGGCGAGCGGGATCGTCGAGCGGTTCGACGCTCTGCTGCCGGGGTCCGAGGATGATTTCCTCACGCTCAGCCCCGATCGCACCTGGGTCTGCACCGGCCTCTGCGAACTCGCGGTGCAGGACAGACTGACCGGCGAATGGTTCCCGTCCGGGAAGACGATCGCGTCCGGGACCTATCGGGTCTCGCTGATTCCCCTGCCCGCGACCGGCGTTCTTCTGATGGGCGCGATGGCGGCGCTCGCGGGATGGGGAGGAGTTCGGCGCGCGGGTGACATCGGACCCGTCTAGAGGCGGGGCTCCAGAGCGGCGGGCGCGGCGATCTGGAGTTCGCGCGCGGCGGGATGGCCGCTTTCGTCGAGGAAGCGGTCGATGAGGCTGTCGGGGCCGGCGGCGACGCCTTCGATGGAGAGGCCGGCGGCGGCGAGGGTGAAGGGTTCGGGCACGCGCACGCGCCAGGTTCCCGCGCCGTGGACGCCGAAGAAGGCGTCGGTGCCGGCCATGACGAGGCGGCTTCCGGCCATGTGGCGCGAGGGCGACAGCACGGCCTCGCCGCCCATCGGGTCGACGAGGGTGATCTCGGCGGGGACGGCCTTGTTCGCGTCGCCGAAGCTCATCACCAGCACGCCGCGCATGAACACGCCGTCATCGGCGACGCGGATCGGGTATTCGCGGAAGCCGGCGACCGGCTCGGGCGCAGCGTCGCGCCAGACGGCGATCTCGGAGACGGTGTCGCGTTCGACCGTGCGGAGACGCGGCCGGCCGCGTCTGAACTCGGCGAGGGCCTCGGCCTCGCGCGCGAAGCCCTCGGCGGTGACGAGACCGAAGCCGGCCGCGCGCGAGCGCAGCAGGCCCCTGCCGTTGCGGGCGTTGGCCACGGGGCGCTCCGCGCCGTGCTCCCCCGCCTCGACGATCGCGGCCGGGCTGGCCGAGACGATCATGGCGGCGAGCAGGTCGTGCTTGCCGAGTTCCGGGTGGCGCTGGAGCGCGGCGAGGAAGAGCCCGGCGGCCCGCGGCGCGGAGAACGACGTGCCGCCGATCGCGCGCAGGTCGTAGGTGCGGGCCGGATCGCGGTCGCGCCTGTCGTAATACGAGGCGAGCGCCTCGCGGGCGCAGGCGCTGTAGGCGCGGAAAATGTCCGAAAGCGGCGAGACCGCCTGGCTCCAGGTGGGCCGGTCGAGGATCTCGCGGCCTTCGAAGGGCAGTTCGACCTCGCCGCGGCCCCGGCAGAAGCCGAGGTTGAACGGGCCGGGTCCGCCTTTCGCCACGGCGCGCAGCAGCGCGGTCTCGTAGAAGTCGCGGTTGTTCTCAAGGTAGTCGTAGGTGCGCCGGTAGGCGGCGTCGGGGTCGGTGAAGAGCCGGTAGCGGTATTCGGGGATCTCGGTCAGCACCGTGACGGCGTGCGGCGGCGAGTCGGCGTCGACGGCGACCGTCCCGTCGGCCCGCGCGCGGCCGGTGCCGACGCGGACGTAGAGATCGTTGAAGATCCAGTTCAGGTTGGTCTCGGGATAGGCCTGGTCGAGCGAGGCGGCGTCGTTGCCGACGGCGTGGAACACGGCGGTGTCGGTGCCGGCCCAGAACGCGCGCAGCGCCTCGATCCCGTCCGACGAGGCGTAGCCCGAGTTTCTGCCGCTGTAGGCCTCTCCGTCCTCGCGGATGATGCGGGAGACCTGGCTGAGGCTGATGACGTCGGCGGCCTCGACCACGGCCCGGAAATCGCCGGTGGGAAAGTCGAAGAACCCGTCGTTGACGTTGTAGACCGGGATGTCGGTGCGGGATTCGATGTCGGCGGTCCGGTCGAGGATGAACGCGGCGGCCTCGGAATGGCGCTTGTAGAACGCCTCGAAAAGCCTCGGGAACGTGAGGTCGCCGAGCCGGAGGCCGAGTTCGTTGCGCTCGATCTGGACGCCGATGACGGCGTCGCCGGCCGGAAACGTCACGGCGGGCTCGCCGCCCTCGGCGAGATAGTCGCCGTGGCGGGCGACGAGCGTCTCCACGGCGCCGGCGAAGCCCGGGCGGGTCTCGGCGGCGAGATCGGAGGCGGAGATCGCGCAGAGAACGGCGGCGGCCGCGGCGGCGGCCCGGGCGGAAATCGCCATCGGGATTCGGCATCGCTTGGCGGGACGGGGGGCGGCTCTCATGCCCCCGGACTTTGTCCCGGGATGGTTAACGACGCATTAACGAATTCGCCAAGCGGCTTGGATTCATGGCGATCCGCGACCTCGTGTCGCGGCGCATCGGATGACAGGGGAAAGGGAGATCGGAGCGCGCGCGGGGCCGCCCCTGCTCGACGGCGGCCGCGTCACTCCGGAAGGATGCGGAAATCCGCGCCTTCCGGAAGGGTCTGGCCGCCATCGACGAGGATCGTGGTGCCGGTGACGTAGGACGCCTCGTCCGAGGCCAGGAACAGGAAGGCGTTGGCGACGTCCCGCACGTCGCCGAGACGCCCCAGAGGGATGGACCGGCGCATCCCGTCGATGAAGGCGGCGCTCCGGGAGCCTTGGACCGCCTCGGTCAGGATGTTGCCCGGCTCGACGCCGTTGACGGTGATGCCGTAGCCCGCGAATTCCAGCGCCGCCGAGCGGATGAACCCGTTGATGCCGGCCTTCGACGCGGAATAATGGCCGTGTCCGGGGCTCGTCACCCTCGGGCCGGTGATCGAGGAGGTGAAGATCATCCGCCCCGCGCCCTGCGCCCTCATCGGCGCCAGCGCGGCCTTCGCGGCCAGGAAGGCGCCGCGCAGGTTGACCGCGAGCACGCGGTCCCATTCCTCGGGCGACGTGTTCTCGATCAGCGTCCAGGGATAGATGCCGGCGTTCTGCACCAGGATGTCGAGCCGGCCCGTCGGTCCGAGCGACGCCGCGACCGCCGCCTCCACGTCGGCGGGATCGCTCACGTCCGCGGAGACGAAGCGCGCTCCGGGACCGGCCGCTGCGGCGCCGCCGCCCGACCGGAGCGTGTCGGCGATCGTGACCGCCGCGCCCTCCTCCGCGAAACGCGCGGCGATGGCGGCGCCGATGCCGCGCGCCGCGCCGAAGATCAGCGCCGCGCGTCCGTCGAGTCTCCCGCCCATCGCGCCCCTCTCAGAGGTATTTCCGGCGGATGCCGTTCTTGGCGGTGTCGAGCAGGACCGCCGCCAGGACCAGCGTGCCCTGGATCATCATCGTGTAATGCGGCGGCATCCCCATGACGTTGATCGCCGTCTGGATCGAGGACAGGAGCAGCACGCCGGCGAACACGCCCGAGATGCGGCCGTAACCGCCCTTGAGGCTGACGCCGCCGATCACGACCGCCGCGAAGGCCTGGAACAGCATCCCGATGCCGAGATTGGCCGTGGCGCCCGCGGTCCGCGACGCGAGAAGCCAGCCCGCGAGACCGGCCAGCAGGCCAGAGAGGACGAAGGCGGAGATCACCATGCGGCCGACGGGAATGCCCGCCCGGCGGCTCGCGGTCGCGTTGCCGCCGATCATGTAGAGATGCCGG
This sequence comes from uncultured Alphaproteobacteria bacterium, assembly GCA_963798765.1. Lineage (GTDB taxonomy): Bacteria > Pseudomonadota > Alphaproteobacteria > Rhodobacterales > Rhodobacteraceae > Amaricoccus. The sequence goes on from CAWCUP010000007.1 coordinate 40,348, forward strand.
CCGAACGGGGTGCGGTTGAGGATGAAGGCGAAGACGGCGCAGGTCGCCACCAGCACCCAGGCCAGCATCGGAATGCCGAGAACCCGCTGGATCGCGACGGCGCGCAGCTCGTCCGGCAGACCGTAGACCGACCGTCCGCCCGACATCGCCACGACCAGCCCCCTCCCCCAGATGTAGGAGGCCAGCGTCACGATGAAGGCGTTGATCTCGAAGCGCACGACCAGGACGCCGTTGAGCAGTCCGACCAGCGCCCCGATCCCGAGCGCCATCGCGAGCGAGACCGGAAACGCGAGCCAGGACGGGTCGAGCGTCAGCCCGCCGCCCGCGCCGCCGGTCCCGAAGGTGAGCGCCACGAGCATCGCCGCGAGCGCCATGACCAATTCGACCGACAGGTCCATGTGGCCGGCGATCAGCGTCAGCGACAGGCCCACCGCGATGACGCCGACGAAGGTGGATTGTTCGAGGATGTTCAGCAGGATCCCGAGCTGGAAGAATTTCGGGATGAACAGGCTGAACGCGGCGAGCGCCCCGATCAGGATGATCCAGACCAGATTGTCGAGGACGAAGGCGAGGGCGGGCCGGTCCCGCGCCCCGCGTCGTCCCGGCGCGGCGGCCGTCGTGTTTATGGCGGTCACCGCGCCGATCCGTTCCGGCTCACTCGACCGGCGTGACCGGCTCGGTCGGCGGCTGGAGATTGCCCCAGAACTTCGGATCGTCGACGTTCTCGGACGTGATCGCGGCGCCGGGGATCTGGATGTTGGGTCCCCAATCCTCGATCGTCAGGGTCGATTCGAGCCCGGTGATGTCGTAGACGCCCGGCTCCAGCGTCTCGCCGGCCACGACCTTGTCGGCGAAGGCGGCGAGGGCCGCGGCCTGGGCGTACATCGGCTGCTCGACCTCGACCTGGAGCCAGCCGTCGCGGATCAGGTCGAGCCCGACCGGCGCGCCGTTCGAGGACATCATCAGGATGTCGCCCGGCTGCTTGCCCTGCGCCTCGAGCACGGCGGCGACCGCGACGGAGAGATGCGCCGCGTGGCTGAAGATCAGGTCGATGTCGGGGTTCACCAGAAGCTGGTCCTGGGCGATGTTGCCGGCGTTGGTCGCCTCCCACTGCATCGCGGCGTGGGTGATGATCTCGATGTCGGGATACTCGGCCAGCCGCTCCTCGAAGCCCTTCTGGATGTCGAGCGTGTAGGGATCGCCCGGGTCGCCGAGGATCTGGAGGATCTGGCCTTGCGGCGCGCCGTTGCGCTCGGTCAGCAGACGGAGCGCCTCGGCGGCGGCGGTGTGGCCGATCTCCACCGTTCCGGCCACGGAGGTCAGGTCGCTCGGCGTCGAGGTGATCTGGCGGTCGAAGATCATCACCGGGATGCCGGCGGCGCGCAGCTTCTCGATGCCGGGCTTGATCGCGTCGAAATCGACCGCGGCGAGGATCACCGCGCTCGGGTCGAGGTTCATCACGTCGTCGACCTGGTTGAGCTGAAGGTCGCTGCGGTTCTGCGCGTCGAGCGACACCACGTCGTATCCGACGTCGCCCATGAACTTCTCGATCGCGTCGATCGACCCGGTCTGGAACTCGTCGAGCAGGGTCGGAACCAGATAATACATCGTGCCTTTGCTCTGGGCGAGGGCGGCGCCGACGCCCGCCATGCCCAGCGTCGCCGCGAGCGCGGCGCCCGCCGCGAATTTCCAGATCTCTCTCATGTCATCGCTCCTGTTGCTGGTTGGCCGGCCTGTTCCGATCGCGCCGTCAACGCGTCCAATCCGCCGGTGATCAGACGCACGACCTCTTCGGGGCTCGTCTCCGCCGTCGCGAGGTCTCCCGCGATCTTTCCGTGACGCATCACGACGATCCTGTCGGCCAACGCGAAGGCCTGCGTCATCGTGTGGGTGATCAGCATGATGCCGATGCCGCGATCGCGCACCCGCGCGACCGTCTCCATGCCGCGCCGGGTCTGCTCGACCCCGAGCGCCGCGAAGGGCTCGTCGAGCAGCACCAGCTTGCCGCCCCAATGGACGAAGCGGTTCAGCTCGATCGCCTGCCGCTGACCGCCCGACAGGTTCTCCACCAGACCGCGCACCGAGGGGATGCTCGTGCCGCCCGCCTCGAGCGCGGCGCGGGTCTCGGCCTCCATTTCCCTGTCGCGCAGGACCGTCACCCCGAGGACGCGGCGCGTCAGCTCGCGTCCCATGAAGAAGTTGGCGACGACGTCGAGATTGGTGCAGAGCGACAGGTCCTGGTAGACCGTCTCGATCCCGGCGGCCTTCGCCTCGGCGGGGGAGGCGAAATCGCGCGGGGTCCCCTCGAACACCATCCGCCCGGAGGTCGCGCGCTGTTCGCCGGAGATGATCTTGACGAGCGTGGACTTGCCGGCGCCGTTGTCGCCGAGCAGCGCCACGACCTCGCCGGCCCGGACCGAGAACGTCACCCCGTCCAGCGCGTCGATCGCTCCGAAGCTCTTGCGGATGTCGATCAGATCAAGCAGCGGCGTCGCGGCCAAGCGCTTTCCCCCCCGTTTCCGGGCCGAGTATGGCGCGGCCCGGTCGGACGGGCAACGTTGTTGTGCGGGGCCCGGTCCCGGCGGCCGGGCGTCCGGACCGGAGCCGCCTCACTTGCGCCTGGGCACGACCTCGGCCACGTCGCGGGCGCCGGCGCGGCCGCGTCCGGAATAGGACGGGTTCTCCATGAAGAACCGGTGGCAGCTGAACAGCTCCTCGTCGCCGACCGGTTCGCGCTTGCGGTATTCGCCGTCGGGCTGGGCGATCCAGCTGTTCGCCTCGTCGGCCATGTTGGCGGCCATGATCTGGTCGATGATCTGGGCGTGGACGGTGGGGTTGGTGATCTCGACCATCGTCTCGACGCGGCGGTTGAGGTTGCGCTCCATCCAGTCGGCGGAGCTGATGTAGACCCGCGCCTCGGTCGAGGGCAGGCCGTGGCCGTTGCCGAAGCAGACGACCCGGCTGTGCTCCAGAAAGCGGCCGATGATGGATTTGACGCGGATGTTCTCGGAGAGGCCGGCGACGCCGGCGCGCAGGCCGCAGGTGCCCCGCACGACCATGTCGACGCGCACGCCGGCCCGGCTCGCCGCGTAGAGCGCGTCGATGACCTCCGGGTCGGTGATCGAGTTGACCTTGACCCAGACCTGGGCCGGGCGGCCCGCCTTCGCGTGCTTCATCTCGGCGGCGAGGCTGTCGAGAATGCGCGGCTTGATCCAGTCGGGCGAGACGGCGAGGTTCTCGAGCGCCACGGGTTTGACGTAGCCGGTGACGTAGTTGAACACCTTGGTGGCGTCCCGGCCCAGCGCCTTGTCGCAGGTGAAAAGCGAGAGGTCGGTGTAGATGCCGGCCGTGCCGGGATGGTAGTTGCCCGTCCCGAAATGGGTGTAGGTGACGAGCTCCCCCGCCTCGCGCCGGACGACCGTCGAGATCTTGGCGTGGGTCTTCCAGTCGACGAAGCCGTAGACCACCTGGGCCCCCGCCCTTTCCAGCCGGCGGGACTGGCGGATGTTGGCGGCCTCGTCGAAGCGGGCCTTGAGCTCGATGAGCGCGGTGACGGATTTGCCGTCCTCGGCCGCCTCGCAGAGCGCCGCGACGATGGGGCTGTCGCGCGAGGTCCGGTAGAGCGTCTGCTTGATGGCGAGCACGTCGGGGTCGCGGGCGGCCTGCTGCAGGAAGCGCACCACGATGTCGAAGGACTCGTAGGGGTGGTGCAGCAGCATGTCCTTTTTCCGGATCGCCGCGAAGATGTCGCCGTCATGGTCCTGGACCCGTTCGGGGATGCGCGGCACGAAGGGCGGCCAGAGCAGGTCCGGACGCGGCGCGCGGGTCAGCTCCGCGAGATCCGCCATGCCGATCATGCCGGGCAGCTCGATCACCTCGTCGTCGGCGACGCCCAGTTCGCGCACGATCTTGGCGCGCAGGTCGGTCGGCGCGTCGGAGGTCATGGTCAGGCGGATCACCTCGCCCCGCCGGCGGCGCTTCAGCGCGGTCTCGAATTCGCGCACGAGATCCTCGGCCTCCTCCTCGACCTCCAGATCGCTGTCGCGCAGGACGCGGAAGGCGCAGAGCCCGAGCATGTCGTAGCCGGGAAAGAGCCGGTCGATGAAAAGCTCGAGCAGGCCCTCGAGCGGCAGGAACCGCGTCTGGCCCTTGGGTCCGTCGGGCAGGCGCACGAAGCGCGGCACCTGGCCGGGCACCGGCAGGAGCGCCTCGAGCGCCGTGCCGTCGATGGCGCGCCTGAGCTTGAGGCCCATCGCGAAGCCGCCGTTGGCGATGAACGGGAACGGGTGCGCGGGGTCGATGGCCAGCGGGCTGAGGATCGGGAAGACCTGTTCGAAGAAATGGGTCTCCATCACCTTGACGTCGGCGGCGCGCAGATCGGACGCGCCGAGGATCTCGATGCCCTCGGCCGCCATGAGCTTGTGCAGCTCGCCCAGGCATTGCTGCTGGCGCATCATCAGCGCGCGGGCGTCGGCGTCGATGCGGCGGAGCTGCTCCTGCGGCGAGAGGCCGTCGGCGGAGGACGCGCGGACGCCGCCGCGCTCGAGGCCCCGCAGGCCGGCGACGCGGACGGAGTAGAACTCGTCGAGGTTCGACCCGGAGATCGACAGGAAGCGCACGCGCTCGAGCAGGGGAACGCGCGGATTCTCGGCCTCGAACATCACGCGCCAGTTGAACGCCAGCCAGCTCAGCTCGCGGTTGATGAAACGGCCGGGCCCGTCGAGGTCGACATCCGCCAGATCGACCGGCGGCGGCGTCGGATCGTTGAGGAAGTCGGCGCTGACCTGCGCGACGGGGTTTTCCTTGAGCATGGGCCGGTCTCCGGAAGGCGCAGCGCGATTCTATTCCCATGGCGCGGGAACGCAACAGCCCGCCGGCGCCGCATTTCTCAGAGCACCTCGCCCGCGAGCCTCGGCGTGATCGGCCGCTGCCGCGCGAGCGCGGCGACGTCGAGACGCCGCACCAGCGCCTCGGCGGCCTCGAACGAGCGGTCCATGCGGGCCAGAAGGTAGCTGATGAGATCGGGCGCCACGTCGATCTGCCGGTCGGAGAAGAGTTTGAGGAGGACCGCCGAGAGCAGCGCGTCGTCCGGCGGGTCGAGCCGCGCGACCTGCGCCGCTTCGAGGCGGCTGGCGAGATCCGGGAGCGCCACCCGCCATTGCGCGGGCGGGGTCCGGCAGGTCAGAACCAGGCTGCCGCCGCCGGCGCGGAGGCGGTTGAGCAGGTGGAAGAGCGCCTCCTCGGTCCTGGCCCGAGGCGCGTCTCCGGGGCGGTCGCCGTCCTCGAGCGCCAGCGCCACCCCCTCGGGCAGCGTCGCGAGGTCGAGCGCGGGAAGCGACGCGGCCGGCAGAATGCGCGCGCCGGCCCGCGCCGCCCAGACGTGGACGAGATGGGTCTTGCCCGACCCCCCCGGCCCGCAGACGGCGAGCCGTCCGTCGGGCCAGGACGGCCAGGCGTCGACCTGCGCCAGCGCGAGACGGTTGGCGGGCGAGACGAAGAAATCCTCGCGCCCGAGCGCGGGCCGCGCGGGCAGGTCGAACACCATCTGCCGTCCGGCGCTCACGCGGCGTCGTCCTCCCGCGCGGGCGCTCCGGTGTAGTAGGGGCTGGCGAGATAGCGGCCGATGGCGAAGCGCCCGACGACGCCGAGCGCGGCCGACACGGGCACGGCGATCAGCAGCCCCGCGAAGCCGAAGAGCGACCCGAACACCGAGAGCGCGAAGATCAGCCAGACGGGGTGCAGGCCGACCGACTTGCCGACGAGGTTGGGCGACAGGATGTTGCCCTCGAAGAACTGACCGGCCGCGAAGATCGCCGCCGTGACCGCGATCCAGAAGACGTCCCCCTCGAAGGCGAAGACCGCGATGCCGATCGAGAGCGCGCCGCCGACGAAGGAGCCGACGAACGGGATGAACGAGATCAGACCGGCGACGAAGCCGACGATGCCGCCGTAGGGCAGCCCGATCGCCATGAGCGCCACGGCGTAGAACGTGCCCAGAATGAGGCAGACCGAGAGCTGGCCGCGCACGAATCCGGCGAGCACGCCGTCGATGCGGCGGGCGAGCTCGCGGATCGTCGGCGCGTGCTGGCGCGGCAGCCAGCCGTCGACGGTCGCCACCATCCGGTCCCAGTCGAGCAGCAGGTAGAAGGCGACGACGGGTGTGATCACCAGGATCGTGACGAAGTCGAAGAGCTTGAGCGACGAGGCCAGGACCGCGCTCGCGGCCGCGATGCCGCCGCTGCGCAGCGTCTCCTCCATCGAGGCGATGGCGTCGCGCAGGCTGGAGCCTTCCGACAGCAGGCCGGGAAAGCGGGCCTCGAGCCGGTCCTGTCCGGCCAGGATCCAGCCCGGCACGGCGCGCGCGAGCCCGGCCGCCTGGTCGATCAGTTCCGGCACGGCGAGCGCGAGCGCGAGGCCGAGGATCAGGACGGCGACCAGAAGGATGATGGCCGTGGCCCAGGCGCGGCTCAGACCGCGGCGTTCCAGCCGGTCGGCGAGCGGGTCGAGAAGGTAGGCGATGGCCGCGCCCGCGAGATAGGGCACCAGCGTCGCGCCCAGCGCCCACATCGCCAGCGCGAAGACGGCGAGGCCGACGCCCCAGAAGCCCATCTGCCTGCCCGCGCTGACGGCCATCGTCCGAATCCCCGAAGCTTCGCCCGCATAGGTGGCGCAGACGGGCATGGCTGGCAACCCTCGGGCGCGGCGCCCGTCAGGCGAACTGTTCGCGGATCAGCCGTTCCTCGAGCCCGTGGCCGGGATCGAAGAGGATGCGGTGGCGGATGTCGGCCGCGCTCTCGATCTCGATGCGCACGGGATGCCGGACCTCGGTGGAATCGGCGGCGGCCGAGACGCCGCGTTTCCCCGGTTCGAGCACCTCGAAGGTCACGCGCGCCGATTTGGGCAGCAGCGCGCCGCGCCAGCGCCGGGGGCGGAAGGCCGCCATCGGGGTGAGCGCGAGGATCCCCGAGCCGATGGGCAGGATCGGACCGTGCGCGGAGTAGTTGTAGGCCGTCGATCCGGCGGGCGTGGCGATCAGCACGCCGTCGGCGACGAGCTCGGCCATGCGCTCGCGCCCGTCCACGAGGATGCGGAGCTTGGCGGCCTGGGGTCCGGCGCGCAGGATCGAGACCTCGTTGATCGCCAGCGCATCGGTCGTCTCGCCGTCGGCGGCGGTCGCGCGCATCCGGAGCGGGTTGATCTCGGCCTCCTCGGCGGCGTCCAGGCGCTCCGGCAGCCCCTCCTCGGAATACTCGTTCATCAGGAAGCCGACGGTGCCCCGGTTCATGCCGTAGACCGGCGTGTCGAGACCCTCGGTCGCGTGCAGGGTCGAGAGCATCAGCCCGTCGCCGCCCAGCGCCACGATCACGCCCGCCTCGTCCACCGGAGCCTGGCCGTGCCGCGCGATCAGGACGTCGCGCGCCTCCTCGGCCAGATCGACGGCGCTGGCGACGAAGTGAATGGTGCTGAACGGCAAGGCGCGCATCCCCGGTGACGGTCAGGCACCCTAGGAGCGCGGAGGGCGCCGTGGCAAGCGTCGCGCGCGGCGTGGCGTTTTCACGCCTTTTCCGCCCGGCGCATCCGCGCTATGGCGGGACGCATCAGCCGCCAGGAGCGCCCGCCGTGAAAGACGTCAATCCCGATTCCGGTTTCTTCTCCGAGAGCCTGGCCGACCGCGATCCCGACATTTTCGGGGCGGTCGCGGGCGAGCTGACCCGCCAGCGCGACGAGATCGAGCTGATCGCCTCCGAGAACATCGTCAGCCGCGCCGTGATGGAGGCGCAGGGCTCGGTGATGACCAACAAATACGCCGAAGGCTATCCCGGCCGACGGTATTACGGCGGCTGCCAGTTCGTCGACGTGGCGGAGGAGCTGGCGATCGAGCGGGTCTGCCGGCTGTTCGGCTGCGGTTTCGCCAACGTTCAGCCCAATTCGGGCAGCCAGGCCAACCAGGCGGTGTTCCTGGCGCTGCTCCAGCCCGGCGACACGTTCCTCGCGATGGATCTCGCGGCGGGCGGGCATCTGACGCATGGCGCCAAGCCCAACGTCTCGGGCAAGTGGTTCAAGCCGGTGCATTACGGCGTGCGCCGTCAGGACAGCCGGATCGACTACGACGCCGTGGCGGCGCTGGCCGAGGAGCATCGGCCGAAGCTGATCATCGCCGGCGGATCGGCCGTGCCGCGACAGATCGATTTCAAACGGTTCCGCGAGATCGCGGACGGGGTCGGCGCGTGGCTGATGGTCGACATGGCGCATTTCGCGGGGCTGGTGGCGGGCGGGCAGCATCCCAACCCGCTCGACCACGCGCATGTCGCGACCTCGACGACGCACAAGACCCTGCGCGGGCCGCGTGGCGGGATCATCCTGACCAACGACGAGGCGCTGGCGAAGAAGTTCAATTCCGCGATCTTCCCGGGCATCCAGGGCGGGCCGCTGATGCATGTGATCGCCGCCAAGGCCGTGGCCTTCGGCGAGGCGCTGCGGCCGGACTTCGCCGAATACCAGGCCCGGGTGGTGGCGAACGCGAAGGTGCTGGCCGGGACGCTGATGAAGGGCGGGCTCGACATCGTCACCGGCGGCACGGACACGCATCTGATGCTGGTCGATCTGCGGCCCAAGGGCGTGACCGGCGACGTCACCGAGCGGGCGCTCGGGCGCGCGCACATCACCTGCAACAAGAACGGCATCCCCTTCGACCCCGAGAAACCCACGGTGACCTCGGGCGTGCGGCTCGGGACGCCGGCCGGGACGACGCGCGGTTTCGGCGAGGCGGAGTTCGCGGAGATCGGCGGCATGATCGCCGAGGTGGTGGACGGGCTGGCCGCGAACGGACCGGAGGACAACGCCGAGGTCGAGATGGCGGTGCGGACGCGCGCGAAGGCGCTCTGCGCGCGCTTTCCGGTCTATCCGGACCTCTGACCGGCTCACCGGTCACGCCGCATCCGGATCGGGCCCCGCGCCCTTCCGTCCGCCGGACGCAACGACTTCGGGGCGCCCGTTTCCGGGCGCCCCGCACTGGTCACGCCACAACCGGGTAAAAGAGGAACGGCGCCCGCGCTCAGCGGGCGGCCACGAGAGCGGTCTCCCGCTCGGCGTCCTTGGCCGCCATCTCCGACGCGATCCTGGCGGCGTTGCCGTGGCGGCCGGTCTCCGAGGGGGCGGACGCCTGCCATGCGGAGGCCGCCGCGAACACGTCGTTGTCGAGCGGCGGCCCGAGGCGGATGACGTCCTCGCCCGCGTCCCCCGCGCAGACGGCGGTGGCGGTGAATGCGACGGCGGCCGCGGCGATGATGGTTCTGAACATGGCGTCTGGTCCTTCGGTTTCCGCCCGGGTCGGGCCTTGTTTTCGGGCGTCGGTTCGTGACGCCCCTCGGTACGGTCAATCTGAGGCGGATCGGCCAGACCCGCCGTGACGCCGATCACGCCGCGATCGCGCTCTTGGCCTCGCGCGCGGCTTCCGCCATTCTGCGGCGCGCGAAAGAGGAGACCCGCCATGACGCATCCCGCCCTGATCCCCGGAGCCACCGCCATCGTCACCGGAGGCGCCGCCGGCATCGGCTTGGCCGCGGCGGCGCGCTTCGCGGCGCTCGGCATGAACGTCTGCGTGGCCGATCTGGGCGCGGAGAGGCTGGCCGAGGCGGCGCGGACGCTCGCGGCGCTCGACGGCGGCCGGATCGTCACGCGCGAATGCGACGTGAGCCGGCCCGGCGATCTCGAGGCCCTCCGCGCGGACGTGGACGAGCGCTTCGGCGGCGTCGACGTTCTCATGCTCAACGCCGGCATCCAGCCCGGCAGCGCGCTTTTCGGCCCCGAGGAGGCGTGGAGCCGCGTGATCGACGTGAACCTGTGGGGCGTGATCCGGGGCGCGCGGACCTTCGGACCGGGCATGATCGCGCGCGGCAGGCCCGGCGCGATCATCGCGACCGGCTCGAAGCAGGGCATCACCACGCCGCCCGGCGATCCGGCCTACAACGTCGCCAAGGCCGGCGTGAAAGCCTTCACCGAGGCGCTGGCGCACGAGTTGCGCAATACCGAAGGCGCCGCCGTCTCGGCGCATCTGCTGATCCCCGGTTTCGTCTACACCGATCTGACGCGCGGGGATCGGACGGAGAAACCCGCCGGCGCCTGGACGCCGGACCAGACCGCCGATTTCATGATGGAGCGGCTCGGCGCGGGGGATTTCTACATCCTCTGCCCCGACAACGACGTGCCGCGCGCGCTCGACGAGAAACGCATCGCCTGGGCCGCGGGCGACATCATCGAGAACCGCCCGCCGCTGTCGCGCTGGCACCCCGACTGGGCCGACGCGTTCAAGGCTTATCTGGACGGGAAGTGACGGACGGCAAGGCGCAGGCGACGCCGCTTGCCGCGACCGGCGGCGTGATTTGGATCACGATCGGGCGCGGACCCGCCGGCCTAGGGTTTCCGGACGCGGGCGGATTTCCCGGCCGCGCGGGAGCTTCGGGAGGTCGGGATGTCACTCGTCGACGCTGCGGGATTTCTCGCCGGGCTCTTCGTCATCCTCGCCTTCTACTCGACAAACGCCGCGACGTTGCGCGGGTTCGCGATCGGATCGAACCTGCTCTTCGTCGTCTACGCGGTGGAACGCGACCTCGCGCCCATCGCGATCCTGCACCTGATCCTGCTGCCGCTCAACGTCTGGCGGCTGCGCCAGACCCTCGGCGGCCGGTGGTGGAGGACGGGCGTCACTCCACCGCCTCGAGCTCGCTCTGCGATTTGAGCACCCGGTCGCCGTCGTCCTGTTCGATCATGTAGGCGGGATTGTCGGAATCGGCGTCGCGCGTGATCTCGCTGCCCTTGATCGTGCGCGTGACGCGCTCCGTGAACACCTCGGTGACTTCGCCCTCGCCCGTGCCGTTCCCCCAGTTCCATTTCACGCGGTCGCCTTTGGAATACGTCATTCCGCCCTCCATTTTTCGAGAACGCCAACGCGGTCATCCCGCGACCGTTCCGCCGATCAATGGTCGCTCAGAACCAGCGTCTGGATCGGGAGCATGATCGCCTGGAGGCGCAGGATCGCCGCGTGGACCGTTCCGACGGCGTCGACCGCGTGCAGGAACAGGCGCCGCCCGAGGCCCAGATCCTCCGATTCCAGAAGATCGTGGTTGCTGGTGTAGGCGTTGGCGATGCAGGCGCTGCCGCGCGGGATGCCGTCGAGGCCGCCCTCGTACATCGGCTCCATGAAGGCGAGGATCGTGCCTTCGCCGGCCTGCGCCAGCCGCGCGGGATCGGCGAGGCTGTCGCCCAGCCCGACCTGGCCGGACGCGATGGCCTCCTGGACGGCGACCACGACCATCGGGACGATCACGAGGGGCCTCGACGCGCAGGTGATCTCGGCGGCCATGCCGGGACGGAGCACCTGGGCCTCGATCTGTCCGAAGCCGGCGACGATCGTCGGGCGCTGCATGCGGTCGGGGATCAGAACGCCGGCGGGGCGCATGAAGGGATTGACGCTGTCGCCCACGCGCAGCGTGAACTGTTCGACGCGCCCGTCCGTGCCGGCCCGGACCACGGTCTTGGCCAAAGTCACCTCGGCTTCGGCAAGCGCGGCCTCGGCGCTCGCCCTCTGGGCCGGCAGCAGGTCGGAGATGCGCGTCTCGACCGCCTCTTTGGCCGCGATCGCCCCGGTGACGGCGCCTTCCCGGCCGTCGGCCATGGCCTGAAGCCGGTCGATCTCGCGCTGCGCCACGACGTTGACGTCGCGGACCTGGAGCTCGCGCTTGTTCTCGAGCTCGTTGACGGCCTGGAGATACGCGGCTTCGGCCGAACGGATGGAGCCGTCGGCGGCGGCCAGATCGTTGCGCGCCACGGCGGTCGCGGCCTCGATCTCGGCCACGCGGCGGCGCGCGGTCTCGACCGCCGCCTCCTGCTGCGCGGGGTCGAGGCTGAAGATCGGGTCGCCGGCCGAGACGCGGGCGCTCACGCCGACATGGACTTCCGAGACCCGCCCCGCCACTTCGGGCAGGATCGGAACGGTGCGGAAAAGCGAACCGGCGCTGCGCGCGGTCGGGTGGAAGTAGAAGATCATCGTGATCAGCAGGACCGTCAGCATCAGACAGGCCGTGATGCCCCAGCGCAGTTCGAACCAGACGGAATAGAGCGTGAGTTCTCGGCCGAAGCGCTTGTTCTGGACGAAGCGGCGATAGAGCCAGTCGGGAAGGATGGTCACGGACGAGCAGAGCAGGAGTTCCAGCATGGCCTCAACTCCCGGCGGCGGAGGACGGGGCGTCGGACGCGGGCGCGGCTTCGGCCGGCGCGTCCGGGGCGGGATCGGCGACCGGGGCGGGCTCCGGCCCGCCGGCCATGCGCTCCAGCGACCGGTCCATGCCGCGGAGCGGCGCCATGAAGTCGGGGATCTGAACGAGCGCGAGCAGCAGGCCCGCGACCCAGAAGGCGTGATTGTGCGTCAGAAGCGAGATGAGCGCGAGAACCGCGACCAGTTCGAACTGCACCTTGTTGGCCCGATGCGCCATGCGTTCGGGCATGGCGTGGAGCCGGAAGAATATGTTGCCCAGGACGAGGAACATCGCGATCAGAAACATCGCCATGAAGACCATCAGCGTGTCGGTCTCGCCCGGAGCGGTGACGAACGCCGGCAGGTGCGCCGGCGCGAACGGGTTGAGTTCTCCGGCCATCTCGGCTCCTCGGCTCGTCCTGACGGGAAAGTGGTAACCGGGCGCCGGGGATGCGGCAAGACGGAACGGCGACGCGCCAGGCGGGTTGGCCCGGGGAGCCGAAGCGGAATCCGCCGCGTCGGCGTGTTGCCCGCCAAGCCTGGAGACCGCCATGCGAGCCGCCCTTGTTTCCGTCGCCATTCTCGCCGCCTGCGTCCCCGCGCGCGATCCGGGCCCTGGCGCCGCGTGGACGATCGACGAGGCGCCGGGGCGGATGACGCTCGCCGCGTCGGACGCGGACGGTCCCGCGCTCGCGATGACCTGCCTCACCGCCTCGCGGCAACTCGTCGTATGGGCGCCCCGGCTCGAGCATGTCGCGGGCGAGCGGCGGTTCTCGTTCGGGACCGCGGATCACGCCGTGACGCTGGCGGCGGCGCCGGGGCCGGAAGGCGCGGGCGTCGCCGCGCGCGGCCCGGTGCCCGAGCCGGTCCTCAACTCGATGCTGTCGGGGGCGGCGATCCTCGGGCGCTACGGCGGGCAGGCGCTCGGCCCGCTGACCGCGCCGCTCGACCTCGCGGGCGAGTTCGCCGGAACCTGCATCGCGCCGTCGCCGGCGAGGATGCGCGACATCGGGCTCGATTCCGCCTCGCCGAGGGCGCGGGACGGATCGACGGTCATTCAGGCTGGACGGGCCGGCGCTTCCGCGGAATAGTCCCGTCCTCAAAGCAAAAGACGGGAGGACGGACATGGCGTCGCAGGAGACGGTCGGATTCGTGGGCGCGGGGCTGATGGGCCACGGGATCGCCGCGAACATTCTCAAGGGCGGCCATCCGCTCCACGTCATCGCCCATCGCAGCCGCGCGCAGGTCGAGGACCTGGTCGGGCGCGGGGCGGTCGAGGCGAAGACGCTCGCGGAGATGGGCGCGGCCTGTTCCATCGTGTTCCTCTGCGTGCCGGCCTCGCCGCAGGTCGAGGCCGCGATCCACGGGCTGCTCGAAGGGCTGAAACCGGGATCGGTCGTGGTCGACTGCTCGACCTCCGATCCGGTCTCGACGGTGGCGATGGCGGAACTGCTCGCCTCGAGGGGCATGTCCATGGCGGACGCGCCGCTCGGCGGCACGCCGGTCCAGGCCGAGGCGGGCGAGCTTTCGGCGATGATCGGCGCGGACGCGGAGACCTTCGCCCGGATCGAGCCGGTGGTCGCCACCTGGGCCAAGACGATCCGCCATCTCGGCCCCGTCGGCGACGGGCACAAGATGAAGCTTCTCAACAACTTCCTGTCGCTGGGATACGCCGCGATCTATTCCGAGGCGCTGGCGCTCGGGGCCAAGGCCGGCATCACGCCGCAGACCTTCGACAGCGTGATCCGGGGGAGCCGGATGGATTGCGGGTTCTATCAGACCTTCATGGGATGGATCATCGAGGGGAACCGCGAGGCGCACAAGTTCACGCTGACCAACGCCTTCAAGGACATGCGCTACGTCGAGAACATGGCGAATTCCGCCGGCGTCGCGAACCCGCTCGGCAACGCCACGAAGAACAGCTTCGCCGAGGCGCTGGCCGCCGGCGGAAGCGGCGCGGAGGATTACGTGCCGCACCTGGTCGGCTTCGTCGGCGGCCGCAACGGAGTGAAGCTGGAGCCGTGAGGCCCGACGCCGGGCCTCAGCCGTAGCGGTTGGCGCCCGGCGTGCCCGGCTGGATGTAGAACCAGATCAGCACGAGAAACCCGACGACGGGAATCAGGTTCAGCAGGAGCCACCAGCCGGAGCGGTCGGTGTCATGCAGACGGCGGACCGCGACGGCGATGTTCGGAACGAGCACCGCCAGCGAGAGGAGCCCGCCGAGAATGGCGGTGTCGGCCCCGAAGATCATCCGGTCGATCAGCCCCGCCACCGCGAAGAGGACCAGGACGCCGAGCACCCACCACCAGAATTCGGAACGCCGCGCCCTCCCGGTGAAGGTCGCGTATTTCGAAAGCACCGTGCGGATGGATTCCTCGAACGTCATCCCGACCTGACCTTTCCCCGCTGAACGAGCGTCGCCATAAACGGGCGGGAAAGGCCGCGAGTCAACCGGCGTTCGCGGGATGCCAGCCGAAGCGGTTGGGGCCAAGCGTGCCGCGCTTGAGGAAAAGCCAGAGCAGCGTCACGGCGCCGGCCAGCGGAACGATGTAGGCGAGGAGCCACCATCCGGAATGATCGGCGTCATGCAGGCGCCGGACGGAGACGGCGAGGCTCGGCAGGAGGATCGCGACGGTCAGGATCACCGTGACGGGACTCCGGTCGTCTGCGATCAGCGCGTCGTCGACGAAGGCCGCGCCGAATCCCGCGATCGCGGATGCGAGCTGCCACCACCAGAACTCCGCCCGCGTGGCCCGGCCCGAGAACGTCGCGTATTTCGACAGGACGGAACGGACCGACCCCGCGAAGGTCATCCGGGCCTGCCGGCCCGGACGCGCCCATGGCTGCGGCTTCGGCGGGCCGCTCAGTATCCGACCGCCAGCGAGCTCGTCTGACGCGTGTCCGCGCCGCCGAGACGCAGGCCGCTCTCGGCCTCCACGACGATGGATTGCGCCGATCCCATGGTCTCCATCACCTGGACGTCGTGGCCCTTGGCTTCGAGAAGGGCGATGGTGTCGGGGCTGAGCCCCTCCTCGACGCGCAGCACCTCGGGCAGCCATTGGTGGTGGATGCGCGGGGCGATCGTCGCCTCGGCCACGTTCATGCCGTGGTCGATCACGTTCATGATGACCTGCAGCACGGTGGTGATGATCCGCGAGCCGCCGGGCGAGCCGGTGACCATGTAGACCTCGCCGTCCTTCATCACCATCGTCGGGCTCATCGACGAGAGCGGGCGCTTGCCCGGCTCGACGGCGTTGGCCTCGCCGCCGAGCAGGCCGTAGGCGTTCATCACGCCGGGCTTCGCGGCGAAATCGTCCATCTCGTTGTTCATCAGCACGCCGGTCCCGTCCGCGACCATGCCCGACCCGTAGGAGAAGTTGATGGTGTAGGTGTTCGACACCGCGTTGCCGTCCTTGTCCACGATGGAGAAATGCGTGGTCTGGTCGCTCTCGTAGGGCGAGAGATCGGCCGGCTTGATCTCCTCGGACGGCGTCGCGCGGGAGCGCGAGATGCCGTCGCGGATGTCGGCGGCGTAGTCCTTGGAGATCAGCTCGGCCTGCGGCACGTCATAGAAGGCCGGATCGCCGAGGTATTCCGACCGGTCGGCGTAGGCGCGCTTCATCGCCTCGGCCATCAGGTGGATGGTCTCGGCCGAATTGTGGCCGAGCCAGCCGATCGGATAGCCCTCCAGCGTGTTGAGGATCTGGATGATGTGGATGCCGCCCGAGCTCGGGGGCGGCATGGAGACGATCTCGTAGCCGCGATATTCCCCGCGCACCGGGTCGCGCAGGATGGCCTCGTAACCGGCCATGTCCTCCATCGTGATCCGCCCGCCGGCGGCCTGGACCGAATCGACGATCGCCTGCGCCGTCTCGCCCGCGTAGAAGCCCTCGGGGCCCTGGTCGGCGATGCGCTGGAGCGTGGCCGCCAGATCGGTCTGGACCAGCGTGTCGCCCGGCTCGTAGAAGCCGCCGCCCTCCTTGTAGAAGATCGCCTCGGAGGCGGGCCATTTCTTCAGGCGGTTCTCCAGCCCCTTCAGGCTGTCGGCGAGGTCCGCCGTGACGGTGATCCCCTCTGAGGCGAGCCGGATCGCCGGCGCCATCACCTCGGCCAGCGTCATCGTGCCGTACTGGTCGAGCGCCATCCGCATCCCGGCGACCGTTCCCGGCACCCCGGTCGCGAGGCCGGTGAAACGGGATTTCTCGCTGTCGGCCTCGCCGGCCTCGTCGAGGAACATGTCGCGGTCGGCGGTCATCGGCGCCATCTCGCGGTAGTCGATCGCCTTCGTCTCGCCGCTCTCGGCGTCATGCACGATCATGAAACCGCCGCCGCCGAGATTTCCCGCGCGCGGCAGCGTGACGGCCAGCGCGAAGGCGACCGCCGCCCCCGCGTCGACCGCGTTGCCGCCGGCCGCGAGGATGTCGCGGCCGATCTCCGCCGCCACGGCCTCCTGGGCCACGACCATGCCGTTCTGCGCCCAGGCCGGGTGGATGCGGTCCATGCCGCTGTAGATCGCCGCCTCCTGCGCGGATGACGCTATCGGGCCGAGGGCGAGCGCCGCCGCGGCCGAGATGGTGAACGCCTGTCTCATTGGAATCCCCTCCGATGATGGTTTCGTCCGATGCTAGCAGACCCGCCTCCGATTGAAAGCTCCGCTCGCGGTGCGATGGCGGACCGGCATCGATCCCGCGCGGAGCGTGACCCCGATCACCGTTCCTTAACGGCCGTGCGGCGATACTCCGGTCTGGAGCTTCGGGGGGAGTCCGCATGGATCATCATTGCAGGGTCGCGTACGATCCGAAACGCGCGGGCGCGCGGGACGTCCGGCTCGCGGAGCTTCTGGGCGCGCTCAGCCACGCGCTCGACATGACCGAGGGCCAGCCCGAGGGGCATTGCGTGCGCTGCTGCTGGATCGGCGTGCGGATCGGGGCGCGGCTCGGAATGCGGGGGCCCGCGCTCTCGGACCTCTACTACACGCTGCTCCTCAAGGATCTGGGGTGTTCGAGCAACGCCGCGCGGATCTGCGAACTCTACCTGGCCGACGACATCGCCTTCAAACGCGACTTCAAGACCCTCGACGACAGCCTGGCCGCCGCGCTCCGCTTCGTCTTCACCCGGACGGGCCTCAAATCGGGCCTGAGCGAGCGCATCCGCGCCATCGTCGGCATCCTGCGCGACGGCGGCGAGATCAGCCGCGAGCTGATCGAGACCCGCTGTCACCGGGGCGCCGACATCGCCGGCCGGATGCGGTTTCCCGACGCCGTGCAGGACGGCATCCGCGCGCTGGACGAGCACTGGAACGGGGGCGGCAAGCCCGAGGGTCTCGCCGGCGGAGCGATCCCGCGCAACGCCAACATCGCGCTTCTCGCGCAGGTCGTGGACATCTTCCATACCGAACGCGGCCGTTCCGCCGCCCTGGCCGAGATCCGCGCCCGCTCGGGGACGTGGTTCGACCCCGAACTCGTGGACGCCTTCATCGAGACGCAGGATTCGCTCGATTTCTGGCTGGAGCTCCGGCGCCCGGACATCCAGGACCGCGTCCTGATGATGGACCCCGCGCTGGGCGCGACGCGGGTGGACGAGGAGTATCTCGACGACATCGCGGCGGCCTTCGCCGACGTGGTGGACGCGAAAAGCCCCTTCACCGCCGACCATTCCAGCCGGGTGACGCTCTACGCCGACATGATCGCCGAGGAGATGGGTCTCGCCGCCGGGCACCGCCGCTGGCTGCGCCGGGCGGCGCTGCTGCACGACATCGGCAAGCTCGCGGTCTCGAACCAGATCCTCGACAAGCCGGGCAAGCCCGACGACGACGAATGGGCCTCGATCCGGAGCCATCCCGCGCACAGCCAGGCCGTCCTCTCGCGCATCGCCGCCTTCCGCGACATCGCTCCGGTGGCCGGCGCGCATCACGAGCGGCTGGACGGCAAGGGATACCCTTCGGGTCTGACGGACGGGGAGATCTGCCTCGAGGCGCGCATCCTGACGGTCGCGGACGTGTTCGACGCGCTGTCGGCCGACCGCCCCTACCGCGCCGCGATGCCGGTGGAGAAGGCGCTGGCGATTCTCGAGGCGGATTCCGGAACGGCGTTCGACGGCGCCTGCGTCGCGGCGCTCAAGGCCGGACTGGGGCGGCTGGGAACCTCGGCGGCGGCTTGAAGCCCGCCCGCCGGCCTCAGCGCGCGGCGCTCAGAAGATTGAACAGGCCCTGCGACCCGCCGCCGTTGGCGTTCTGCAGAAGCGTCAGCGCGGGTGAACTGCCGGCCAGCGAAGACGGACCGTTGCGGATCTGCGAGATCGCGAGGAACCGGTCGATCAGCCTGTCGACGTTCGCCGGGTCGCGGAACGCCGTCAGATCGGCCGTTCCGAACATCGCGCTGGTCTTGTCGCGCAGGATGTCGCGCTGGCGGTCGATGTCGATCTGGCCGAACTGTTTGGGCAGGCCGAACGCGGTCTCGACCACGCCGCGCATCGGCTTCGAGCCGAGGACGGTGAACCAGCTTCCGCCGGTCTCGCCCTGGCTGGCGAGATCCGCGATCTCGCGCCGGAACGACATCGCCAGACGCATGTCGTTGTTCGTCTCGCCCACGGCGACCTCGAAGGACCGGGTGCGGTAGGCGTCGGTGATCTCGCGCGCGAAGCCGGGCAGGCCGGTGCGGATTTCCGCCCCGGGGCCGAATCCGAACGCGTCCGACAGCTTGGCGTAGGACTTGTCGGCCAGACGCGCGGCGAGCGCCTTGGGGTCCGCCGTGCCCTCGTCGAGGATCTTGCGGATCCAGGCCGTCTTGCCGATGTCCTGCTCGAGCCCGAAAGCCCCGAGCGCCACCTTCAGAAGCCGCCGGTCGCCCATCAGCTCGGCCGTCGACGTGACCTTGCCGATGTTCTCCTCGAAATACGCGATCTCGCGCGCCATTTGCGGCCCCTTGTCGAAGGCCGCCTGCTGCGTCTCCTGGGTCCGCTCGAGGAACCGCCATCCGGCGATGCCCTGAAGCGGGATCTGGGGCTGGAAGCTCATGGCGCGGACCCTCTCAGATCAACCGGCGGAGAGCAGGCGCGTCTCGCGCGGCAGGATGTTCCTCAGCGCCCGCATGACCTGGTAGAACCGCCCGGCCTCCACCGCCTCGGTCGCGGCGTTCAGATGCGCGCGGCTGTCGGCGTCCTGGAAGACCTGGCTGAGCTGTTCGATGCCGCGCAGAAGCTGGCCGCGCGCCTCCTCGGGATCGGCCTCGCCGGCGAGCACCAGCTGGGCGATGTAGCAGACCCGCTTGACGGGCGTCGTCGCCTCGTCGGGATGGATCGCGTCGCGCAGGCGCAGGACGTTGGCCTCGGGCGTCAGGACGTGGATCTTGGTCCGGCGGTCGCCGTTCTCCATGACCACGCCGTTGATCATCACGCGCTCGCGCGGCCCGAGCTTGAGGACGAGGCCGCTCATGCCGCCGCCTCCGCGTTCCCGCGCAGACCGCGCATGATGGAGGTGTTGATGTCGATGAGCGGGACGACCGAACCTTTGCCGGCGAGCACGAGCATCCCGTGCCTGCGGACGAACTCCGCCAGCCCGATGAGCTGGGCGCGCAGCGCGTCCGGAAGCCTGTTGCCGTCGCCCATCAGGTCCTCCCCGAGCGCGGCCCAGAGGCGGCTGTTGTCGCTGACGGCCTCCGCGAGCTGCGGGAAAACGCGCCTGTCCGTCTCGTCGAGGGATTTCAGCGCGGAGGTCACGCGGGCGAAGACGGCGTATTCGGAATCTCGTTCGGTGCGGATCGGGGCGGCGGCGGACGCGTAGGCGGTGCGGGCGAAGGCGGTCGGATTCATCTGGAAACCCCGTTTCTGCCGGGCTCGGGTTCAGGCCGCGAGCCGGGAGGTCATGCCGATGGAGGGCGTCGGACCGGGGCGGGCGGATGCCCGCCCCGGCCATTGGTCGATCAGCCTCAGCCGCGGAACAGCGACAGGATGCTCTGCGGCGCCTGGTTGGCGATCGAGAGCGACTGGATGCCCAGCTGCTGCTGCGTCTGCAGAGCGGTCAGGCGGGCCGAAGCCTCTTCCATGTCGGCGTCGACCATCGCGCCGACACCGTTCTTGAGCGCGTCCATCTGCTTGCCCAGGAATTCGTTCTGGGCATCGATCCGCGCCTGCGCGGCGCCGAACGTCGCGGCGGCCGTGTTGGCCGCGTCGAGCTGGGTGTCGACAGTGTCGAGAGCGCCGACCACCGAGATGTCGGCGATACCGGTGATCGCCGTCGCGACGGCGGCGAGATCGGCAACGCCCGTCGAGAAGGTCTGCGAGCCGACGACACCGGCGGCCGTACGCGTGACGGACACCGTGATCGTCTCGGCGGTCGCGCCGGTGTTGACGAGGTTGATGCCGTTGTACTGCGCGGAGCCGGCGATCGAGGTGATCGTGGCCGCGAGCGCCGTGACATCGGTGGTCAGCTTGGCGACGTCGGCGTCCGGGTTCTGGGCCTGGACGACCTTCTCCTGGATCTGCCGCAGGATGTCGGCGATCTGCTCGGACGCGGTACGGGCGACGCCGACCATGCGCCGAGGCGGAGGTCAGCGATTCGCCGAGCTTCTTGAACGAGCCCACGTCGGACTTCATCGTCGATGCGATCGCCCAGGACGAGCTGTTGTCCTTGGCGTTCGAGACCCGCAGGCCGGTCGAGATCTCGTTCTGGACCTGGCCCATGCCCTTGTTGATGTTCTTCAGCGTCTGAAGGGCGACCATCGAGCTGGTGTTGGTGAGAATGCTGGACATTGGTGTTTCCTTTTGAAGGCGCGCGGCGCTTTCGACGCCGGTTCCGGTGTGCGGTCCCGCTTCGCGCGAGGCCATTCGATCGCCCTTCTGGATCCTGCGACGTTGTCGGGTCTGGTTTCGGACCCCGCCGCGCCGGTCTTTCGAACCGCCCGGGGGTCTTAGCCCGGCCAGCCCTAAGCAAAGGTGAAGTTCCTGAAACCATCATGGTTGACAATGGCTTATCGGTAAACGGATGCTGAAGGAGGGCGTCCGGACAGGCCGGGGATTGCGGTCGCGGTCCGCTTGCCGCATTGGGGACGGCATGGCTTCGGGCTCACATCGTTCGGCGCGGCGCGGCATGGTTCCGGCGGCGATCCTCGCCGCCTGCGCGACCAGTGCGGCCGAGATGCCGCGCGCCGGGCCGGAGCCGGAGCCGCGCGCGCCGGTCGCGTTCGAGGACTGGTCGCTTGTCTGCGCCGCGACCTGCGCCGTGCGGACCGTCATCGTCGGGCGCGACGGCTCCGAGGTCCTCGCCCTGATCGCCCGGCCGGGCGACGCCGCGGCGGTCGAGGTCTCGACGCCGCTGCCGCTGTTCCTGCCCGACGGGGTCGTCCTGACGCTCGGCGGATCGGAACCCCGCCCGATCCCCTGGCGCACCTGCGACGCGGACGCCTGCGAGGCGCGCGCGCCCCTCGTTCCGGCGCTCCTGTCCGATCTGCGGCGCGAGCGGACTGCGAGTGTCGAAATGACGCTCGAGACAGGCGAGCGCGTGCGCCTCGCCGTCTCGCTTCTGGGCTTCACCGCCGCATGGGCGGCCCTCAGCGACGCCCCTTGATCCGGCGGGCGTAAAGCTCCAGCCTGTGGTGGACGATCTCGTAGCCGAGCCGCCGCGCGATCTCCTCCTGCAGCGCCTCGATGCGCGGGTCGGAGAACTCGATCACCTGGCCGGTCTCCATGTCGATCAGATGGTCGTGATGCCCGTCGCCGGCGCTCTCGAACCGCGCGGGACCGTCGCCGAACGCGTGCCGCTGGATCGCTCCGGTCTCCTCCAGGGCCCGCATGGTGCGGTAGACCGTGGCCAGCGAGATGCGGCTGTCCATCGCGGCGGCCTTCTCGAAGATGCGCGCGGCGTCGGGATGGCCGTCCGTCTCGGCGAGGATCTGGAGGATGATCCGACGCGGCTTGGTGATGCGCAGACCGGCGTCGCGCAGCATCGCCTCGTAGCGCTCATGGGATGCTGAAGCCGCCATGGCGGCACAGTAGCGCCGCGACGGGGCGCTGCAAAGCATGTTTTTGCGAACGTTTCTCATTCGCATTGACTTGCGCCGCCGCGCGACTAGGTTGGAACCGACACCGACCGAAAGATCCCCCATGCTCCGAATCGTTCTCGCGACCGTCCTGCTCGTCTCGCTGGCCGGCCCCTCCGCCGCGGAGCGGCTCAAGGTGGTCACGACGATCACCATCGTCGGCGACATGGCCCGCAACGTGGCGGGCGACGCGGCCGAGGTCTCCACCCTCATTCCGCCGGGATCGGAGATCCACAACTTCCAGCCGACCCCGAGCGACATCCGCACGGCCGGCGAGGCCGACCTGATCCTCTGGAACGGCATGGGCCTCGAGGCCTGGTTCGAGCGGTTCTTCCGCAACCTCCGCGACGTGCCGGCCGTCACGGTCAGCGACGGCGTCGATCCCATTCCCGTCGCCTCCGGCCCCTACGAGGGCCAGCCCAACCCGCACGCCTGGATGTCGCTCACCGACGCGCTGATCTACGTCGACAACATCCGCGCCGCGATGGCCGAGGCCGATCCCGCCAACGCCGGGATCTACGCCGCCAACGCCGCCGCCTATTCGGCGGAGATCGAGGCGCTCGGAGCGCCGATCCGCGCCGCGGTGGCGGATCTTCCGCCCGAGCGCCGCTGGCTCGCGACCTCCGAGGGCGCGTTCTCCTATCTCGCCCGCGACCTGGGCCTGAACGACATCTCCATCTGGCCGATCAACGAGGATTCCACCGGGACCCCGCAGCAGATCCGCCAGGCCATCGACGCCATCCGCGAGCACGGCGTCGAGGTGATCTTCTCCGAATCGACCGTCGATCCCCGCTCGGCGCAGCAGGTCGCCCGCGAGACCGGCATCCGCTACGGCGGCGTGCTCTACGTCGACAGCCTCACCGCCGCCGACGGACCCGCGCCGACATATCTCGACCTCATCCGCGTCACGACGGAACGCATCGCCGAGGCGCTTTCGCGATGAACGCCCCGGCGCCGCGCCTCGCGACCCCGGGCCTCTCGGTCGAGGGCGTCAGCGTCACCTACCGCAGCGGGCTGACCGCGCTCAGCGACGCGACCTTCGATCTGCCGGAAGGCTCGATCACCGCGCTGGTCGGCGTCAACGGATCGGGCAAATCCACCCTCTTCAAGGCGATCATGGGCTTCGTCCCGGTCGGCATGGGCGAGGTCCGGATCCTCGGCATGAGCGCCGCCGAGGCGCAGAAGCGCAACCTCGTCGCCTACGTCCCGCAGGCCGAGGAGGTCGACTGGACCTTCCCCGTGCTGGTCGAGGACGTGGTGATGATGGGCCGCTACGGCCATATGGGCTGGCTGCGCCGCGCGTCTGACCGCGACCGCGCGCTCGTCGCCGAGGCGCTCGCCCGCGTGGACATGTCGGATTTCGCGCGCCGCCAGATCGGCGAATTGTCCGGCGGCCAGAAAAAGCGCGTGTTCCTCGCCCGCGCGCTCGCCCAGGAGGGCCGGGTCATCCTGCTCGACGAGCCCTTCACCGGCGTCGACGTCAAGACCGAGGACCAGATCGTGCGCCTCCTCCAGGACCTGCGCGACGAGGGGCGCATCCTGCTGATCTCCACCCACAACCTCGGCTCGGTGCCCGATTTCTGCGACCGCGCCGTGCTGATCAACCGCCGGGTCCTCGCCTACGGACCCACGGCGGAGGTCTTCACCCAGGCCAACCTCGAGGCGGCGTTCGGCGGCAAGCTGCGGCATTTCGTGCTCGGCGGCGCCGCTCTGCACGAGGACGCCGACGCGCGCCAGGTGACGGTCATCACCGACGACGAGCGGCCCTTCGTCATCTATTCCGAAAGCGGCGATGAGCGTCCTGACTGAACCCTTCGCCTACGGCTACATGGTCAACGCCATCTGGGTCTCCGCGCTGGTCGGCGCGCTCTGCGGGTTCCTGTCGACCTTCCTGATGCTCAAGGGCTGGAGTCTGATCGGCGACGCGCTCTCGCACGCCATCGTGCCCGGCGTCGCCGGCGCCTACATGCTCGGCCTGCCCTTCGCGGCGGGCGCGTTCCTCTCGGGCGGCCTCGCCGCCGCCGCCATCCTCACGCTCGGCGCCACGACCCGCCTGCGCCAGGACGCGGTGATCGGCGTGGTCTTCACCGGCTTTTTCGCGCTCGGCCTCTTCATGATCTCGATCCGCCCGACGGCGGTGAACATCCAGACCATCATGCTCGGCAACGTCCTCGCCATCACCCCCGCCGACACGCTCCAGCTCGCGCTGATCGGCGCGGTCTGCCTCGTCATCCTCCTGCTCAAATGGCGCGACCTTCTCGCGGTCTTCTTCGACGAGCCGCACGCCCGCTCCATCGGCCTCAACCCCACGCGGCTCAAGGTGCTCTTCTTCGCGCTCCTCTCCGCGGCGACGGTGGCCGCGCTCCAGACCGTCGGCGCCTTCCTCGTCGTCGCCATGGTCATCACGCCCGGCGCCACGGCCTGGCTCCTGAGCGACCGCTTCCCGCGCGTCGTGATGCTCGCGGTGGCCATCGGCGCGGGGTGCAGCGCGCTCGGCGCCTATCTCAGCTTCTTTCTCGACGGCGCGACCGGCGGCCTCATCGTCACGATGATGACGGCGCTCTTCGTGCTCGCCTTCGTCTTCGCCCCCCGTCACGGCATCCTCGCGACGCGGGCGCGGGGCCGGAGGACCGCCGATGGATGAGATCCTCCTCCCGTTCCAGCTTCCCTTCATGCAGCAGGCCTTCGCCATCGCGCTCCTGGTGGCCCTGCCGATGGCGCTTCTGTCCTGCTTCCTGGTCCTGCGCGGCTGGTCGCTGATGGGCGACGCCATCAGCCACGCGGTGCTGCCGGGCGTGATCCTCTCGTACCTCGGCGGCATTCCCATCGTCATCGGCGCCTTCGTCGCGGGTCTCGCCTGCGCCAGCGCCACCGGCTGGCTCAAGGACAATTCCCGCATCAAGGAGGACACCGCGATGGGCGTGGTGTTCTCGGGCCTCTTCGGCCTCGGCCTCGTGCTCTACGCCAGCGTGCCCACGACGCTGCACCTGTCGCATCTCCTCTTCGGCGACATGCTGGGCGTGACCTGGAGCGACGTCGCCTGGTCGGGCGCGGTCGCCGCGATCATCCTCGTCGCGCTCGCCCTGACCGGCCGCGACCTCATGGCGCAGATCTTCGACCCGCAGCACGCGCGCGCCATCGGCCTCCCGGTCCGCGCGCTGCATTACGGCCTGCTGGCGCTCATCTCGCTGGCCGTGGTGGGCGCCCTCCAGGCCGTCGGCATCATCCTCTCCATCGCGCTCCTGATCACGCCCGGCGCCACCGCGTTCCTCTGGGCGCGCCGGTTCCGCCCGATGCTCGCGATCGCGGCGCTGATCGGCACGGCCTCGGCGCTCGTCGGCGTCTACGCCGCCTTCTGGATCGACAGCGCGCCGGGCCCCACCATCGTCCTCGTGATGACGGCCGCCTTCGCCGTCAGCCTCGCGCGGGTCGCGTGGCGGGACCGCGCGGCGCGCCAGCGGGCCTGAGCCGTTTCTTTTCGATTTCCGCGACGGATTGTCCCGGCACCCGCGTTCATATAATATATGCGGAATGTAAAAGGAGATCCGACATGACACGCCTGAAGCTCGCCGCCGCGACCCTGATGCTCGCGATGCCGCTGACGACCCCGCCCGCGACCGCCCAGCAGGGCGTCCCGGGCGGACATTTCATCGAGAACTGGGATCTCGACGGCGATGGCGCCGTCACGCCCCTCGAGTCGCGGACCAAGCGTGACGACCTCTTCACCATGTTCGACGCCGACGGAGACGGCACGCTCGACGCGGCCGAATACGATCTCTTCGACGAGACGCGCGACGCCGACATGGCGGCCAATGCCGGCGGCAAAGGCGCCGGGCCCATGCGGCCGGTGATCGGGGGGCTGGTGCGCGGTTTCAACGACACCGACGGCGACGGCCTGGTCTCGCGCGAAGAGTTCGCGGACAGGACGACCGACTGGTTCGCGATGATGGACCGCGACGGCGACGGCGTCGTGACGGTCGCGGATTTCGGCCCGCCGCGCGGCTGAGCCGGCGGGAACGAACCGGCCGGCGTGCCGTTCTCGGAACAGGAAATCCGAGAAAGGACACGTGCGATGACCCAGGACACCACCCGCGACCCCGCAGCCGCCGTCGAAGCCCAGCGCGCCATCCAGAAGGCCGTCGCGCGCGCCGACGGCCCGCCGGACGCCGGCGGCGCGATGCAGGCCGGCGCCCGCGAATATCCGGTCCCGCCGTTTCCGGCCCAGCATCAGAAGAAACCCGGCATCGAGGCCGAACTCGACCCCGCGCCGATGCACGACGCGCCGTTCTGGAAAGGCTCCGGCAAGCTCGAAGGCCGCATCGCCCTCGTCACCGGCGGCGATTCCGGCATCGGCCGCGCGGTCGCCATCCTCTTCGCCCGCGAAGGCGCCGACGTGGCGATCTGCCATCTCGCGGAGGGCGAGGACGCCGAGACCACGGTGAGGGAAGTCGAGGCCGAGGGCCGCCGCGCCATCGCCATCAAGGGCGACGTGACCGACCGCGACTTCTGCCACGAGGCCGTCCGGCGCACCGTCGACGAGCTCGGCGGCCTCGACGTGCTGGTGAACAACGCCGCATTCCAGGTCCATACCGAGGATTTCATGGAGCTGACGCCCGAGCATTTCGACGAGACGGTGAAAACCAACCTCTACGGCTACTTCCACATGGCCCAGGCCGCCGTGCCGCACATGAAGCCGGGCTCCGCCATCGTGATGACCGGATCGGTCACGGGCATCAAGGGATCGGCCGAACTCGTCGATTATTCGATGACCAAGGGCGGCATCCACGCCTTCACCCGCGCGCTCTCTGGCAACCTCCTGCCGCGCGGCATCCGCGTCAACGCCGTGGCGCCGGGCCCGGTCTGGACCCCGCTCAACCCGAGCGACCGCGAGGCCGACGACGTGGCGCATTTCGGCGGCGGCGCGAAAATGGGCCGCCCGGCGCAGCCCGAGGAGCTCTCGCCCGCCTACCTCTTCCTCGCCTCGCCGCAATGCTCCAGCTACATCACCGGAGAGATCCTCCCGGTCATCGGCGGCTGGTGAGCCGACAGCGCCCGGATTTCATACGGGCATGATGCCTATCGGGCAGGACGGGGCCCCATGCCAACAGGCATGGGGTGGAAAAAAACAGTCCGGCCAAAGGGCCGGTCGATCTGATCCCCTCGTTCGCCGGCGTCATCAGTAGGCTTCGACGCGCGCCACCGCCACGTCGGCGACATGATCCCGGCCATAGGCCACGAGCGCGACCGACCGCACGGCTTCCGCTTTCGGCACGTCGCGCAGCATCCTGCCCGACGCCTCGAAGGCCGACCAGGGCAGGCGGACCTCACGCCACTCTCCGTCGGTCTCGAACGGCGCCTGATAATACTGCCAGGGCAGCACGGTGCCCGTCGTGCGCAGATGGACGAAATACCGCTGCCCGTCGCCCCGAACCCGCAGCGCGATCCCCTGAGCGCCCGGCGCGAGTCTCTCGTCCAGCTCCAGCCGCGCCTGGATGAACCCGCCCCGGTTCTCGGTGCTGACGGTCCCGGTCAGCCGCAGCGCCCGCTCCCCGCCGATCTCCTCGATCCGCGCCTGGCCCTCGGACACGCCACCCATCACCTGATCGGTGAAGAACCGCCATTCGCTCCCGCCTGAACCTGAGAATTCCGCGATCATCCCGTTCTCCGCCATCGCCGTGCCGCCGAGGCTGCCTGCAACCAGCAGGGCCGCAAGCCGCGCTTTGCGGTATCCGCGCATCGTGATCGCCTCCCGTGAAACTCCGTCGGCACTTCATTTGGGTCCGGCGCGGTCCGGTTCAATCGCCGGTGCCGGGCGGAATGGCCGCGCGGGGCGCGCGTGCTATGGTCATCGGCACGACCGCGAGCTTGGGGGGAAGGACATCATGCGCATACTCTTCGCCTCCACCGGCGGGCTCGGCCATCTGCAGCCGCTGCTGCCCTATGCGCGTGCGCTGCGGGAGCGAGGTCATGAGATCCGTATCGCCGCGCGCGACACGCTGACCGAGCCGATCGCGAAGAACGGCTTCGCCCATGTGGTGCTGCCGACCGCCGCCGACGCGGCGCTAAAACCGCTCTGGGCTCAGGCGAACGCGCTGCCGAAGCCGGATGTCCTGCCCTTCTACATGGATCGGGTCTTTGCCGGGGTGGTGCTGGAGGCGGCTCTGCCGGACATGCGGGGCGCCCTCGCCGACTGGGAGCCGCAACTCGTGGTGCGCGAATTGCTCGAATTCGCGTCGCTGATCGCCGCCGTGGAAGCGGGCCTGCCGCATCTCCGTGTCGAGGTGCACAATGCCTTGACCGAGGAAAGCCTTATTCCCGCGGGGTTCGCGGCGATCGACCGGGCGCGGGCGGGCATCGGTCTCGCGCCCGATGCCGGGTCTTCACTCCGCGCGGAACCAGCCTTCACCAGCTTTCCCGCGGGCCTCGACGGGCATGTGGCGCGCGCCGGGGGCCCGGCCTTCCGGGTCGGCCCGCCGCCTTCCATTCCGGCAACGGCCGAAACACCGGACTGGCTGCCACCCGGTGAAGCGCCGCTGATCTACGTGACCTTCGGCACGGTCGCCCAGCAGATGGACGCGGCGCGGCATATCCACCTTGCGGCGCTCGAGGCGGTGGCGGAGCTGCCGATCCGGGTGCTGATGACGACGGGCAAGCCGCTTGACGCCGAGATGCTTGGCCCGGTGCCGGACAACACCCGCGTCGCGGTCTTCGTGCCGCAGGCGGAAGTGTTTCCGCATGCGGCGGCGGTGGTCCATCACGGCGGGTCCGGCACGCTTCAGGGCGCGCTCGCCGCCGGCCTGCCGATGGTGGTGACACCGCTCTTCGCCGACCAGCCGGACAACGCGGCACTGGTGGCGCGCGGCGGGTATGGCCGGGCGGTGCCCGATGCGACCGCCGAGAGCCTGCGCGCGGCGATCCTCGACCTGCTGGCGGATCCCGATGCCGGTGCGGCGGTCCGCGAGGTCGCCGCCGAGATGGCTGCGCTTCCGGAGATCATCGCCGCCGTCGCGGCGATGGAACGCCACGCCGACCGCGCCTGAAAACGAAATCGGGCTCCCGCAGGACGGAGGCCCGATCCCGAAATCGTGGCTTTGGATATCAGCTCAGACGCTGCAGCAGCGCGTCGAGGCTCGCCTTGGCGTCGCCGTAGAACATCCGGGTGTTCTCCTTGTAGAACAGCGGATTCTCGATGCCGGAATATCCCGTGCCCTGTCCGCGCTTCGAGACGAAGACCTGCTTGGCCTTCCACACCTCCAGAACCGGCATGCCGGCGATGGGCGAGTTCGGATCCTCCTGCGCCGCCGGGTTCACGATGTCGTTCGAACCGATCACGATGGCGACGTCGGTCGAGGGAAAGTCCTCGTTGATCTCGTCCATCTCCAGCACGATGTCATAGGGCACCTTCGCCTCGGCCAGCAGCACGTTCATATGCCCGGGCAGGCGTCCCGCGACCGGATGGATCGCGAAGCGGACCTCCTTGCCCTTGGCCCGCAGCCGCTTGGTCAGCTCGCTCACCGATTGCTGCGCCTGGGCCACCGCCATGCCGTAGCCCGGCACGATGATGACGCTGTCGGCCTCCTCGAGCGCCGCCGCCACCCCGTCCGCGTCGATGGCGATCTGCTCGCCCTCGATCTCCGCCGCCGCGCCCGAAGGCCCGCCGAACCCGCCGAGGATGACGGAGATGAAGTTGCGGTTCATCGCCCGGCACATGATGTAGCTCAGGATCGCGCCCGACGAGCCGACCAGCGCGCCGGTGACGATCAGCAGATCGTTCGACAGCGTGAAGCCGATCGCCGCCGCCGCCCAGCCCGAATAGCTGTTGAGCATCGAGATCACCACCGGCATGTCGGCGCCGCCGATCGCCATGATCAGATGCCAGCCGATCCCGCCCGCGATGATCGCGACGAGGATCATCGTCCAGAGACCCGCGCCGTAGAAATAGAGGATGCCGAGAAGCAGGCAGACCAGACCCGCGCCGATGTTGATCGCGTGCCGGCCCGGCAGGGTCAGCGCCTTGGAATCGATCTTCCCCGACAGCTTGCCGTAGGCGACGATCGATCCGGTGAAGGTCACCGCGCCGATGAATATCCCGAGAAAGATCTCCACCCGCATGATCGCCAGCTCCACCGGCGTCTTGTGGGCGACATAGGCCGCGAAACCGGCCAGCTGGTCCACCGTCCCGTCCGCCACGGCCTGCGCCGCGCGCCCGGCCTCGATGTCGGCGTTGATCCCGATGAAGACCGCCGCCAGACCCACCAGGCTGTGGAACCCGGCCACCAGTTCGGGCATCTCGGTCATCTGGACCTTGCCCGCGACATACGCGCCGCCCAGACCGCCCAGCGCGATCATCGGCAGCAGCAGCCAGTAATTGCCGACCCCCGGCCCGAAGATCGTGGCGAGCACGGCGAGCGCCATGCCGACGATGCCGTACCAGATCGCGCGCTTGGCCTTCTCCTGGTTGGAGAGGCCGCCGAGCGCCAGGATGAAGAGAACCGCCGCCGCGAGGTAGGCGGCCGTGACCAGACCGATGTTCATTTTCCCTGCCCCCGATCAGCTTTTCTGGAACATCGCCAGCATCCGCCGGGTCACGAGGAACCCGCCGAAGATGTTGACCGATGCGATGAGGACCGAGACCGCCGCGAGGATCACCACGACCGCGCTGCCCGACCCGATCTGAAGGATCGCGCCCAGGATGATGATCGACGAGATCGCGTTGGTGATCGCCATCAGCGGCGTGTGCAGCGCGTGCGCCACGTTCCAGATCACGTGGAAGCCGACGAAACACGCCAGCGCGAACACGATGAAATGCTGCATGAAGCTCGCCGGCGCCACCGAGCCGATCAGAAGCATCAGCCCCGCCCCGACCGCCAGCATCACCGTCGTCCGGTTTCCGGATTTCCTGAGCTCGGCCACCTCGCGCGCGGCCTTGGCCTCCGAGGTCTCCTCCGGCGCCTTCTTGGGCTGCGCCCGCGCGATGGCCGCGACCTTGGGCGGCGGCGGCGGGAACGTCACCGCCCCGTCATGCACCACCGTGGCGCCCCGGATCACGTCGTCCTCCATGTCGACGTTCGGCGCGCCGTTCTTCTCGGGCGTCAGATCGTCCATCATGTGGCGGATGTTGGTGGAATAGAGCGTCGAGGCCTGCGTCGCCATCCGGCTCGGGAAATCGGTGTAGCCGATGATCCGCACGCCGTTCTCGGTCTCGATCGACTGGTCCGGCACGGTCAATTCGCAGTTGCCGCCGCGCTCGGCCGCGAGATCGACGATGACCGATCCCGGCTTCATCGCCTCGACCATGTCCTTCGTCCACAGCTTCGGCGCGTCGCGGCCGGGGATCAGCGCCGTGGTGATGACGATGTCCATCTCCGGCGCCAGCTCGCGGAACTTCTCGAGCTGCTTCTCGCGGAACTCCGGGCTCGACGGCGCCGCGTAGCCCCCCGTGGCCGCGCCGTCCTGCGCCTCCTCCTCGAAATCGAGATAGACGAATTGGGCCCCCATGCTCTCGATCTGCTCTGCCACCTCGGGCCGCACGTCGAAGGCGTAGGTGACGGCGCCCATCGACGTCGCCGTGCCGATCGCGGCCAGCCCCGCCACGCCCGCGCCCACCACGAGCACCTTCGCCGGCGGCACCTTGCCCGCGGCGGTGATCTGCCCGGTGAAGAACCGCCCGAAATTGTTGCCCGCCTCGACCACCGCGCGGTAGCCCGCGATGTTGGCCATGGAACTCAGCGCGTCCATCTTCTGCGCCCGGCTGATGCGCGGCACCATGTCCATCGCGATGGCGGTGACGCCGCGTTCCTTGAGCGCCTCCAGCAGGTCCGGGTTCTGCGCGGGCCAGATGAAGCCGATCAGCGTCTGGCCCGACCGCGCCATCGCCAGCTCGTCCCGATCCGGCCCGCGCACCTTGATGACGATGTCTGCCCTGCCCCAGAGATCGGCCGCGCTCCCGACCACCTCGACGCCCGCCTCGGCATAGGCATCGTCGGTGAACCGGGCCGCCAGCCCCGCGCCGGACTCGACCACGCATTCATAGCCGAGCTTCTTCAGGGCGACGGCCGATTGCGGCGTCAGCGCGACGCGCTTCTCGCCCGGAGCGGTCTCTTTAGGGGCGCCGATGATCAATGTTCTGTGCTCCTCATGGGAAATGGCTCGGACGGGACGCGCGCCGACCCGAGGCCGGGCCGACGGAAGTTAACGGGTTGTAGGTTTGGCTCACGTTTCTGTCAAACGCGGACGAAGCGGCGGAACGCCTTCGAACGGGGCGGGCGGTCCTCGCCACCCGATTCCGTCCGGAATGGCGGGGACAGGATCGCCGGCGCGGCGAGGCCGGCCGAAGGGCCCGGTATCAGACCGCGCCGATCCGCTCGGCGACCAGTTCCTGGAGGCGCCAGAGACCCGGGTCATGCATCCCGCGCCTCTCGAGTTGGGTGACCGTGTTCAGCAGGTATTCGGCGCCCGTCCCGAGATGGCCGCGGCTTCGCGCCAGAACGTCGGCGATCTCGTCCGGCGGGCCTGCGTCCGGCGCCCGTGCGCCGCGCGTTCCACGCGCGGGTGGCAGGTTAGCACTTCCGTTCGGATACATGTCGAAATTCCGAGCCGCGTCCGACCTCGGACGCGCGGCCTCGGCGACCGGGCCTCACCCCTGCCAGCGGCGCGGCTTGTGCTTGTCGAGCGAGGTCACGTTCGGCTTGCGCCGGCCGGCATAGGGGTTGTCGCCCGAGCGCAGGAAGAGCCGGATCGGCGTGCCCGGCATGTCGAAATCCCGCCGAGCCCGTTCACCAGAAACCGCCGGTAATCCTCCGGCACCGCCTCGGGGTGCGAGGCGAAGACCACGAAGGTCGGCGGCCGCGTCTTGACCTGCGTCATGTAGCGCAGGCGGATGCGCCGCCCGCCCGGCGCCGGCGGCGGATGGTCCGAGATCTGCACCGCGAGCCACCGGTTGAGCCGCGCCGTCGAGATGCGGATGTTCCAGGTCGTGTAGGCCTTCACGATGGCCGCGTGGAGCCGGTCGAGCCCCTTGCCGGTCAGCGCCGAGACCATCACCATCGGCGCGCCGCGAAGCTGCGGCAGCAGACGCCCGAACGCCTCGCGCAATTCGTTGAGTTTCGAGGACTTCGCGTCCTCCAGATCCCATTTGTTGACCGCGACGACCACCGCGCGCCCCTCGCGCTCGGCCAGATCGGCGATGCGCAGGTCCTGGCTCTCGAACGGCACCTGCACGTCGAGCAGCACCACGACCACCTCGGCGAATTTCACCGCCCGCAGGCCGTCCGAGACCGACAGCTTCTCCAGCTTCTCCTGGACCTTCGCCTTCTTCCGCATCCCCGCCGTGTCGAAGATGCGGAACGGCACGCCGTCCCACTCCGTCTGGACCGCGATGGCGTCGCGGGTGATCCCGGCCTCCGGCCCGACCAGAAGCCGATCCTCGCCGATGATCGCGTTGACCAGCGTCGATTTCCCCGCGTTCGGCCGCCCCACGACCGCGATCTGGATCGGCCGGCCGACCGGCAGGCCGCCGCCGAGGCCCTCCTCGTCGACGCTGTCGTCGACCTCGCCCTCGACGTCCACCTCGACCACGGCCGAGCTTCCCTCGAACTCCGTCGCCGATCGGCTCCAGCGCGCGCAGCAGGTCCTCCATGCCGATCCCGTGCTCCGCCGAGACCGCCAGCGGCTCGCCGAGGCCGAGCCCGAACGCGTCGAGCAGCCCCTGTTCCGACGCGCGGCCCTCGACCTTGTTGGCGACGAGGATCACCCGCGCCGCGCGTTTGCGCAGCAGCTCCGCCAGCATCTGGTCCGAGCCCGTCACGCCGGTGCGCGCGTCCACCAGGAACAGGACGACGTCCGCCATGTCCACCGCGCGCTCGGTCAGCGCCCGCATCCGGCCGGGCAGGCTCTCGTCGGTCGCCTCCTCCAGCCCCGCCGTGTCGATCACCGTGAAGCGCAGCGGCCCGAGACCGCGCCGCGCCCTCGCGCAGGTCGCGCGTGACGCCGGGCTGGTCGTCGACCAGCGCCAGCCGCTTGCCGACCAGACGGTTGAACAATGTCGATTTGCCCACGTTGGGGCGGCCGACGATGGCGAGCGTGAAGGACATGGACGGGCTTTCCGGCGACCTCGCCGGGACCCTCGGTCTCCGGCGCCGGGATGTCTAGCGGCTCGACGCCCTATTGGAAAGCGAGAAGGGTTCCGGCCGACGTCACGACATACATCACGCCGCCCGCCACCACGGGCGCCGCGGCCGCGCCCCCGGGGATCGCGATCTCGCCCAAGGGGCGCCCGTCATTCGGCGAGAACGCGCGCAGCAGCCCGTCGCCGCCGGCGACCCAGAGCCGTCCGCCCGCCAGCACCGGCCCGTAATAGGCCAGCGCGTCGCCCTGCACCGGCGAGCGGAAGAGCCGCCGACGCTCGCCATAGGCCGGAAGCTGCACCGACCACAGGATCGCGCCGGTGTCGGCGTCCGCCCGCACCAGCGCGCCCCGATCCGACAGCAGGAACAGCGACCCGCCCACCGGCCAGGCCGGCCCGTAGGCGCCCTCGGGCATCGTCCAGAGCCGCTCGCCGGTATCGGCCTCGATGGCCACGGTCCGGCCGCTCTGGTTCGAGGCGTAGATCACCGAGCCGTCGAAGACCGGATCGCCGCTGATGTCGTTGATCCGGTTGCGCGCCAGCTCGCGGCGACCGCCGGTCACCGCCGTGCCCCAGACCTGGAGCCCGTTGCGCGCCAGGATCCCCAGAACCTCGCCGGACGCGAAAGGCATGGCCACGATCTGCCCGTCGGTCGCCACCGTCGCGCCGCCGAGCAGGCCCGGCCCGCCGGACCCCTGCACCCGCCAGAGCGTCTCGCCATTCCGCAGATCGAGCGCGTAGCCCGTGTCGTTGCGCACGACCAGATAGACCCGTCCGCCCGCGACGGTCGGAGCGGCGCGGATCGGCCCTTCGAAGCTCCGGCGCCAGATCTCCGCGCCGTCCGAGGGCCGCAGCGCCATCGCCTCGCCGAATCCGGTCGTGACGTAGAGCACGCCCCGATCCACCGCGAGCCCGCCGCCGGGGCCGGAATCCGCGTCCTGGTTCGCCGGAACGAGGCTCTTCCGCCAGACCACCGCGCCGTTGGTCGCGACCGCCGAAAGCTGTCCCGCGGCGTCGATCGCGTAGATCAGCCCGCCCGCCACGACCGGCCCGCTCAGGATGCGCGCGCGGCGCGAACTGCCCTCGCCGATATCCGTCGACCAGCGCAGCTGCGGCGACGGCGCCAGCGCGGGATGCGCGATCCGCCCGTCCGCCGACCCGTTGCGATGCGACCAGTCGGCGTTCACCCGCTGCGGGGGCAGCGGCACGGCCCGCAGACTCGTCGTCTCGCCGACCGGAACCATCTCGGGGCGCACCGGAATGCGCTCGCCCGGCAATACGGGATCGCCGGCGCAGCCCGCGAGGACCGCGAGCAGCGCGATCGCGGCGAGAGCGCGGCCGGATCGGCATGCGCGGAAGGCGGCGTCGATGCTCATGGCCCCGGTCGCCGCCTCAGCCGTCCGTCGCCGGCGACAGCGTGACCGGACCCGGGTCGAGCGCGCCGCCCGCGGCGATCACCAACTGCCGCGCGCGGGCCGCGAGCTGCTCGGGCGCGCCCGGATCCGCGAGGATCGTCTCCAGATCGGCGATGGCCGCCGCCGCGTTGTCGGTCTCGAGGCTCAGCAGCGCGCGCTGCTCGATCGCCATGAGACGGAACGGCGCGTCGTCCGCCGCGAGCGTCTGGATCGTGGCCCGCCGCTCGTTCAGGTCCATGTCGGGGCCGAGGATCATCACACGCTGCAGCGCCGCGAGATCGCGGTAGATCGGAGCCGTGCCGCCGCTCTCGCCGATCGCCCCCAGGATCGCGGCCGCGCCCTCGCGGTCGCCGGCCTCCAGGAGCGCGCCCGCCTCCGCGAGCAGCGCGAGCGTCGCGACCGACGGCTCGGCCTCGGCCACCGCGCCGAGCTTCTGCGCGCGCGCCGCCGGATCCGGCTCGACCATCGCGGCGCGCATGGCGTCTCCGGCGCGCTCGGCCGCGACCGCGTCCGCGTGCCTGCGCCATTCACCGTAGGCGGCCGCGCCGACGATCAGGAGGATCGCCGCGCCGATCAGCCATCCCCACCTCCGCAGAAATCCCATCAGCCGGTCCTTGCGGACCTCCTCGCTGACTTCGTGGATGAAGGATTCGCTCTCGCTCACGCGTGGGTCTCCGCCAAGGCTCAGGCGCGCGGTATACATTCACGGGCGCCGCGTGCCAAGGGCGATCCCGGCCGGTCGTCACGCCGCTCGGGGCGGGAGATTGTCCGCGCGCGTTTCGACACTATGTCCCGGGACTGGAAAAGCCTATAACGCGGCGACGCGACATCGGCGGGGGCCCTTCGAGACCGGGGGGAACGCGCGGTTCCGCCGGATCGGCGGGAACTCCCGCGGTCTGGAGTGAGGAATGCGGATCTTTCCGATCCTGACAGCGGCGCTCGTCGCCGCGGCTCTTTACCTCTTCGTGATGGAGCGCGACACGCTGCGCGCCATCGCGGGCGCGCAGGAGGTCGTCGCGGCCGCGGACGAGGCGGAGCCGCGGCCCTCGGGCGACCCGGCGGTCGCGGTGGTCGTGCGCCGGTCCGACGCCGACGAGGTTGAGGGCGGCATCGTGCTGCGCGGCCGGACCGAGGCCGCCCGCCGCGTCGAGGTGCGGGCCGAGACCTCCGGCCTGGTGATCTCGGAGCCGCTCCGGCGCGGAGCCACCATCAGCGCCGGCGAGACGCTCTGCGAGATCGACCCCGGCAACCGTCCCGCGCAGCTCGCCGAGGCGGAGGCGCGGCTCCTCGAGGCGCAGACCAACCGGGATTCGGCCGAACGCCTCGCCGAGCGCGGCTTCGGCGCGGAGGTGACGGCCATCTCGAACCGCGCCTCGCTCCAGGCCGCCGAGGCCCGGGTCGACGAGGCCCGCCGCGAGATCGACCGCCTGCGCGTCGTCGCGCCGTTCGACGGGCTTCTCGAGAGCGACACCGCCGAGATCGGCTCGCTGCTCCAGCCGGGATCGGTCTGCGCCACGATCATCGACCTCGACCCGATCAAGGTGACGGGCTTCGTCCCCGAGCGGTCGGTGGAGCGCATCAAGGTCGGCTCGAACGTCGGCGCGCGGCTCATCACCGGACAGGAGATCGCCGGCGAGGTGACCTTCGTCTCGCGTTCCGCCGATCCCGACACCCGCACGTTCCGCGTCGAGGCCAAGGCCCCCAACCCCGACAGCGCGATCCGCGACGGCATCACCGCCGAGATCTTCGTCCAGCTTCCCGACACGCCGGCGCATCTTCTGCCGCAATCGGCGCTCACGCTCGACGATTCGGGGACCCTCGGCATCCGGGCCGCCGTCGACGGGATTGCCGAGTTCATGCCGGTCACGGTGGTCCGCGACAGCGTCGACGGGGTCTGGGTCACCGGACTGCCCGACACGGTGGACGTCATCGTGGTGGGACAGGATTTCGTGATCGACGGACAGCCCGTCGCCGTCACGCGCGAGGACGCTTCGCGATGAACCGCATCGTCGACTGGGCGACCCACCGGGCCCGCATGATCGTGGCCTTCGTGATCCTGTCGCTCGCGGCGGGATTTTACGCCTACACGTCCCTGCCCAAGGAGGGAGAGCCGGACATCGAGATTCCGGCCCTCTTCGTCTCGGTCCCGTTCCCCGGGATCTCCGCCGAGGATTCCGAGAAGCTGCTGGTCCGCCCGCTCGAGACCGAGCTGCGCGGGCTGGACGGCCTCAAGAAACTCTCCTCCACCGCCGCCGAGGGCTACGCCGGCGTGGTGATGGAATTCGAGTTCGGCTGGGACAAGACCGCGATCCTCGCCGACGTGCGCGACCGCGTGAGCCGCGCCGCGGCCAGCTTTCCCGACGGCGCCGACCGGTTCTCGATCAACGAGATCAACTTCTCGGAGTTTCCGATCCTCGTCGTCTCGCTCTCGGGCGCCGTCCCGGAACGCAGCCTTCTGCGCGTCGCCAAGGACATGCAGACCGAGATCGAGAGCCTCCCCCCGGTGCTCGAGGCGGGTCTCGCGGGCCACCGCGACGAGATGCTGGAGGTGCTGATCGACCCCCTCCGGCTCGAGGCCTACGACGTCACGGCGAACGAGCTGATCAACGTCGTCACCCGCAACAACCAGCTCATCGCCGCGGGCGAGGTCGACGCGACGACGGGCGCGTTCTCGGTCAAGATCCCGGCGGCTTTCGAAGGTCCGCAGGACGTCTACGACCTGCCCGTGAAGGTGAGCGGCGACAGCGTCGTGACGCTTGGCGACCTGGCCGAGATCCGGCTGACCTTCGAGGACCGCCAGGGAACCGCGCGTTTCAACGGCGAGCCGACGGTCGCGCTCCAGGTCGTCAAGCGCAAGGGCGAGAACGTCATCGAGACCGTCGACGCCGTCCGCGCGGCCGTGGCCGCGATGCAGGCGACCTGGCCCGCCGAGCTGCGCCAGGCGGTGAACGTCAGCTTCTCGATGGATTCGAGCACCGAGGTGGCCGGCATGGTCAGCCAGCTCGAAGGCTCGGTCCTGACCGCGATCTGCCTCGTGATGATCGTGGTCCTCGCGAGCCTCGGCACCCGCTCCGCCCTGCTGGTCGGGTTCGCGATCCCCACGTCGTTCATGCTCTGCTTCGCGCTTCTCGCGGTGTTCGGGATCTCGATCTCCAACATCGTGATGTTCGGCCTGATCCTCGCGGTCGGAATGCTGGTCGACAGCGCCATCGTCGTCGCCGAATACGCCGAACAGCGCATCGAGCAGGGCCAGGGCCCGATGCGCGCCTACGGCGAGAGCGCGCGGCGCATGTTCTGGCCGATCATCTCCTCGACGGCGACCACGCTCTGCGCCTTCCTGCCGATGCTGTTCTGGCCCGGCGTCGCGGGCGAGTTCATGGGCAACCTGCCCGTCACGCTGATCTTCGTCCTCTCGGCCTCGCTCGTCGTGGCGCTGATCTACCTGCCCGTCCTCGGCGGCTTGGCGGGCCGGCTGTCGCGGCATGTCGAACACGGCTCGGCCTGGCTCCACGCGCACCTGCCGGTCTGGGCGCGCGCGCTTCTGATGGTCCCGCCCGCGGCGATCCTGCTCGTCGGGATCCTCGCGCTGATCCGCGGCCAGGCGCTCGCCGGCCTGCCGCTGTTCGTCGCGGGCGCGCTGCTCCTGTCGCTCACCGGGGGCTCGTTCCGCGCCAGGAGGATCCCGCCGGTGGCGAAGGCCGGCTACCGCCGCACCGCCTTCGGCCGCGTCATCCGGTTCCTCACCGGCAACCCCGTCATGCCGATCGTGGCGCTCGTCGCGGTCGCGCTCTTCGTCATGTCGGTGTTCTCCTATTACGGCGCGCATTCCAAAGGCGTCGAGTTCT
This sequence comes from uncultured Alphaproteobacteria bacterium, assembly GCA_963798765.1. Classification (GTDB taxonomy): domain Bacteria; phylum Pseudomonadota; class Alphaproteobacteria; order Rhodobacterales; family Rhodobacteraceae; genus Amaricoccus. The sequence continues at coordinate 80,019 of CAWCUP010000007.1, forward strand.
TCGTCGAGACCGAGCCGGAGCGGGCCATCGCCTATGTCCGCGCCCGCGGAAACCTCTCGCTCGACGAGAAGGACGCGCTCGTGGCCCGGGTCGAAGAGGAGATCATGGGCACCGAGGGCGTGGCGTCCGTCTTCGCCTTCGCCGGCGCCGGCGGTCTCAACGACCAGTCGGGATCGAGCGGCCCGCGCGACGCGATCGGCCAGGTCCAGATCGAGCTCGAACCCTGGGGCGACCGTCCCGGCGGCAAGGAGATCCTCGCCGAGATCAACACGCGTCTCGCCGCGATCCCCGGCATCGTCGCCGAGATCGCCGAGGCCTCGCAGGGACCGGGCCAGGGCAAGCCGCTGCATCTGCGCCTCAGCGGATCGGACTGGGACGCGCTCCGGGCGACCACGGCGATGGTCCGCGCCCATTTCGACGCGCAGCCCGGCCTCATCGACACCGAGGACACCCTGCCCCTGCCCGGCATCGACTGGCAGATCGACGTCGACGTGGCCGAGGCCGGCCGCTACGGCGCCGACGTGGCCACGGTCGGCGCGATGGTCCAGCTCGTCACCCGCGGCCTGACCCTCGACACCATGCGCGTCGACAGCTCCGACGAGGAGATCGACATCCGCGTGCGCCTGCCCGAGGAGGACCGCCTGCTCTCGACCCTCGACACGCTGCGGGTCCGCACGCCCCAGGGGCTCGTGCCGCTCTCGGCCTTCATCACCCGCACGCCGGTCCCCTCGCTCGCCCAGATCGACCGCTTCCAGGGCGCGCGCTATTTCGACGTCAAGGCCGACATCCCCGAAGGCGGCAACGCCAACGAGGAGATCGCGGCGGTGACCGACTGGCTGACGACCGAGGCGGTCCTGCCCGACAGCGTCTCCTGGGAATGGACCGGCGACCAGGAGGACCAGGCCGAGAGCCAGGCGTTCCTCGTCAGCGCCTTCGCCGGCGCGCTCGGCCTGATGTTCGTGATCCTGCTCGCGCAGTTCAACTCGGTCTACAATTCCGTCCTCGTCCTGACCGCCGTGATCCTCTCGGTCACCGGCGTGCTGATCGGAATGCTGGTGATGGACCAGACCTTCTCGATCATCATGACCGGCACCGGCATCGTCGCGCTCGCCGGCATCGTCGTGAACAACAACATCATCCTGATCGACACCTACCAGGACTATTCGCGCTACATGGAACCGGTCGAGGCCATCGTGCGCACCGCCGAATCCCGCCTGCGTCCCGTCCTTCTGACCACGATCACCACGATGGCCGGCCTCGCGCCGATGATGTTCGGCATCTCGGTCAACTTCTTCGACGGCGGCTACACCGTGAACGCGCCCTCCGCGATGTGGTGGATCCAGCTCGCCACGGCGGTCGTCTTCGGCCTCGGCCTCGCGACGGTCCTGACGCTCGTGGTGACGCCCTCGCTGCTCGCGCTGCGCGTCTGGGCGAAGGCCGGCGCCTACGCCTCGCTGCGCGCCCTGCGGGCCAGGGCGGGCGGCGGCGACAGCGTCGCGGCGCGGGACCGCGACCTGCTCCGCGCCGCGCGGGCGACCGCGCCCGAGGACGTCCGCTGGGACGACGACGCCCCGACCCCGCGGATCCCGCTCGCCACGCCCCGCGCCGCCGAGTAGCGCCCGCGATGCAAGCGCGCCGCCCAAACCCATAAAATCGCCGTGAAAATCGCATTTGGCGGTTGAACCTTTCCGGGAACCTTTCGTTATGTCGGGCGAGACTTAACGAACGAGGGATCGACCGAAATGACGGACGTACCGAACATGCCCCGCCGACGCGCGCTGATCGCGGGCGCGGCGGCCGCTCTGGCCTTCACGGCGGCGCGGGGCGCTCCGGCGCAGACCGTCGAGGCGGCGGCCGTTCCGGCCCGCGTGACGCGGCGCATCTCCGGATGGCGGTCCCGCGACTGGCGCGATCACTTCGCGACCCTCGAGAACGACGCGATCCTCTGCGATCTGCGCGACCGCGTGCTGCATTACTGGGGCGAGGACGGCTCCTACACGACCTATCCCACCTCCGTGCCGCTCACCGACGAGCTGACCCGTCGCGGCCGGACCGAGATCGTGCTCAAGAGACCGGCGCCCTCCTGGAGCCCGACGCCGAACATGCTCGAGCGCAACCCGGATCTTCCGCGCCATGTGGAGGCCGGGCCGCAGAACCCGCTCGGCGTCCGCGCCCTCAATCTCGGATGGCAGTACTACCTGATCCACGGCACCAACGACATCCGCAAGATCGGCCGCCAATCCTCCAGCGGCTGCGTCGGCCTCTACAACGAGCACATCATCGAAGTGTTCGACCGCGCCCGCGTCGGGACCCAGGTGGTTCTTCTCTGACGTCGCGGGCGTCCGCCGCCCGCGCGACGGGGCGGAGGATCGGCGAGGCCGCTTGCCAGAAACCCCGAATTGGCGGATCGTCCGGGTCACCTCGGCTCAGGAGACCGGTTTGACCGCCATTTCCCAACATCTCTCCGGACTGGTCGCCGATCTCGGCCTTCCGGCGCTCTTCGCCTCCGTGACCCTCGAGGCGATCGGGGCCCCGCTGCCCGGCGAAAGCGCGATCCTGATCTCCGCCGGCGCGGCGGCCGCCGGCGCGCTCGACATCCGCGCGGTGGTCCTGACGGCCTTCTTCGGCGCGGTGCTCGGCGACAACATCGGCTACCTGATCGGACGCCGGCTCGGACGGCCGGCCGTCGCGCGGTACGGCGCGCGCTTCGGCGCGACGGACGCCAATCTCGAACGGGTCGAGGGCGTGATCCGCCAACATGGCGCCGTCATGGTGATCTTCGCCCGGTTCTTCGTCATCCTGCGCCAGCTCAACGGCATCGTCGCCGGCACGAGCGGGATGCGCTGGACCACCTTCCTCGCGGCGAACTCTCTCGGCGCCGCGCTCTGGGTGGGCCTGTGGTCGACGATCGCCTACCGCTTCGGCCATTCCGTCGACATCCTGCCCTTCATCCTGCACCACCTCGCGCTGGTCGCGGCGGTTCTCATCCCGCTTCTGATCGCCGTGCTGGCGTTCCTCAGGTTCCGCCGCGGACGCGCTTGACGCCACCTGAAAGCCGACGCGATCCGCGCCGCCCGTCGGCACGGCTCACGCCGCGTCCGTCTCCTCGTCCGGCAGCGCCTCGACCTCGCGCTCCGACTGCTGGCGCATCCACATCCGCGCGTAGCGGCCGTCATGCGCCAGAAGCTCGTCATGGGTGCCGGTCTCGGTGACCTGCCCCTTCTCCAGCACCACGATCCGGTCCGCGTCCACCACGGTCGAGAGCCGGTGCGCGATGGTGATGACGCTGCGCCCCTCGCCCATCGCCCTGAGGCTGTCCTGAATGTCACGCTCGGTTTCCGTATCCAGCGCGCTCGTCGCCTCGTCGAGCAGCAGGATCGGCGGGTCCTTCAGCAGCGTGCGCGCGATCCCGACCCGCTGCTTCTCGCCCCCCGACAGCTTCAGCCCGCGCTCGCCCACCACCGTCTCGTAGCCGTCCGGAAGCTGGACGATGAAATCGTGGATCTGCGCCGCCCGCGCCGCGCCCTCGACCTCCGCGCGGCTCGCCTCCGGCCGGCCGTAGGCGATGTTGTAATAGATCGTGTCGTTGAACAGCACCGTGTCCTGCGGCACCATCCCGATCGCCGCGCGCAGGCTCTCCTGCGTCACGTCGCGCAGATCCTGGCCGTCGATCTCGATCGCCCCGCCGCTCGCGTCGTAGAACCGGAAGAGCAGCCGCCCGATCGTCGACTTGCCCGATCCCGACGGCCCCACCACCGCGACCGTCTGCCCCGGCAGAACCGTCAGATCGAGCCCGTGCAGGATGCCCCGCTCGGTCTCGTAGGAGAAATCGACCCCCTTGAAGTCGATGCGCCCCTCCGTCACCCGCAGCGGCTTCGCGTCCGGGCGGTCCTCGATCTCGGCCGGCTGCTCCAGCAGCCCGAACATCGCCGCCATGTCGACCAGCGCCTGCCGGATCTCGCGATAGACCGTCCCGAGGAAGTTGAGCGGCATGGTCAGCTGGATCATGTAGGCGTTGACCATGACGAAATCCCCGACCGTCAGATCGCCGGCCCGCACCCCCAGCGCCGCCATCACCATGACGATCACCAGCCCCGCCGTGATGATCAGCGACTGTCCCACGTTCAGCCAGGCCAAGACTCACCCCGGTCTGCACCGCCGCCGTCTCGTAGCCGCGCATCAACTCGTCATAGCGTTCCGCCTCGCGGTTCTCGGCGCCGAAATACTTCACCGTCTCGAAATTCAGCAGACTGTCGATCGCCTTCTGGTTCGCGTCGGTGTCGCGGTCGTTCATCCGCCGCCGGATCTTCACCCGCCACTCGGTCACCTTGAACGTGAACCAGACGTAGAGCGTGATCACCACGACGACGACGACCAGATACCAGACGTCGAACACGAAGAAGAGGATCGCGCCGACCATCAGCAGTTCGAGCACCAGCGGGATGATCGAGAACAGCATGAAGCGCAGAAGGAAATCGACGCCCTTCACGCCCCGCTCGATGATCCGGCTCAGCCCCCCGGTCTTGCGCGTGATGTGATAGCGCAGGCTCAGCGCGTGGATGTGCCGGAAGGTCTCGAGCGCGAGCTGCCGCAGCGCGCTCTGTCCCACCTTGCTGAAGATGCCGTCGCGGAGCTGCGCGAAACCGACCCCCGCCAGCCGCATGAGCCCGTAGAAGATGGTCAGGGCCACCGGCCCCGCGATCAGCAGGAACTCGGCCTGGTCCGCCGGGTTCGCCGGCGCGAGGCCGTCCACGGCGCCGCGAAAGAAAAACGGCGTGATGACCGTCGCCACCTTGGCCACCACCAGCGCCAGCATCGCCAGCACCACGCGGGTCTTCACCGCCTTGTCGCCCTCGGGCCAGAGATAGGGCGCCACCTTGCGGATGGTCCGCATCCCGCTCGAGCGGGACTCGTCGGGCAGACTCGCGTCGGTCATGGATCAGGCTTTCTTCGCTTCGTCCGGGCCGCTCAGTTCTCGGGCCCGGCCTCCGGCAGGGCGAAGATCTGACCCGGATAGATCAGGTTCGGATCGCGGATCAGCTCGCGATTGGCGGTGAATATCTGTGTATATAGGACGCCCGAGCCATAGTGAATGCGCGCGAGCGTCCAGAGGTTGGTTCCGGGCTGCACGACCACCACCGATCCGGGTTCGGCGCCCGGCCGCGCGCGCGGCATGTCGCGCTGGAACGGCGTCTCGAGCCGGCTCTCGACCCGCCCCTCCGCGTCCACCGCGTCGATCCGCAGCGTGTAGAGCCCCTGGTCCACGTCGCCCAGCGCGATCTCCCAGCGCCCGTCCGCGTCCACGACCGCCTCGCGGGCGAAACCCTCGTCCACGTAGGCGCGAAGGATCACGCCCGCCGTTCCGAACCCCGACAGGGCGACGTCGCCGGTCTCGCCGTAGGAGATGCTGGCCAGAGCCACGTCGCGCGGATCGGCCCCGACGGGCCGCGCGAGCGGCATCGTCTCGAGACCGTCCCGACGCACCACCGCGACCGCCGCGATCTCCTCCGGCGGCCCGTCCGCGGACGGCGGGGCCTCGTTCCCGGCCGGCGCCCCGGCGACGGCCTCCGCCCCGACGTCCCCGTCCGGCGGCGGGCGCCGCGACGGCGTCCGGCTCCGCCTCCCCCGCCTCCGGCAGGAGAAGCACCACGTCCTCCGACCGCGTCACGCCGCCCTCCGCGTCCTCGGCCTCCAGCGTCAGCGATTGCGGCTCGGCGGACGGCTCGGCGGTGAAGATCGCCACGAAATCGCCCGAGGAATCCGCCTCGGCGACGCCGACCTGCCTGTTGTCCGCCATGATCGTCACGCGAGCACCCGGCTCCGCCGTCCCGGCGACCAGCGCCCTGCCGTCCGGCGCGACGCGCACGACGTCGACGCCGGGAACGGCCGGGGCACTCGGCGGCGCCGGAGCCGCCATCCCCGAAGGCCGCGCGTCGCCGGCCTCCTCCGGAACCTCCGCCTCGACGGCCTCCGCTGCGGCCATGTCGGGTTCCGCCTCTGGGAGGCGCCTCCGCGACCTCGGCGGGCGCCGGCGCGGGCGCGGAACCGCCGCGATCCGGAGGCTCCGGCAGATAGCGCGGCGACAGCGCGAAGAACATCGCGCCCGCCCCGAGGGCCAGAACCGCCGCGACCGCCGCCATCCACTTCAGCACGCGCCTGTCCGGCGCCGCTCCCTCGTCCATCCGCATGTCCCTCTCAGGGCGCTCCGGCGCCGCGGGGGTCGCAACGCGGGTCCGGACCTGCTATCCGGTCCCCGACGTCACGAATTCGTTGCACTGCAACCTAAAGACAAGTCCGGAGCCTGTCCATGCGTCCCGAGCCGCCGAGATCCGTCTGCGTTTTCTGCGGATCCCGCTCCGGCGCCGACCCCGCTTTCGCCGAGGCCGCCACGGCCCTCGGGACGGCGCTCGCGACCGCCGGAATGCGCCTCGTCTACGGGGCGGGCGACGTCGGCCTGATGGGCGCCGTCGCCCGCGCGGCCAGCGAGGCCGGCGGCGACACGTTCGGCGTGATCCCCGAACATCTCGAACGCCGCGAGATCGGCCGCCGCGACCTCGGCCGCCACGTCGTCACCGAGACCATGCACGAGCGCAAGAAGGTCATGTTCATGAACGCCGACGCCATCGTGGCGCTCCCCGGCGGTCCCGGCACCCTCGACGAGCTCTTCGAGGTGCTCACCTGGCGACAGCTCGGCCTGCACTCGAAACCCGTGCTGCTGCTCAACGTGAACGGGTACTGGGACCCGCTCCTGAAGCTGCTCGACGGCATCGTCGCCCAAGGCTTCGCCGACGCCGGGTTCCTCGATTTCCTGACGCCGGTCCGGTCCGTCGACGAGACGATGCGCGCGCTCGCCTAGACCGCCGGAGCGACCGCCCGCCGATAGAGATGCCACGTCGCGTGCCCCAGCACCGGCAGCACCACGATCAGCCCCAGAAACGCCGGGATCGACCCGACCGCCAGCGACACCGCCACGATCGCGCCCCAGATCGCGATCGTGCGGGGGTTCTCCGTCGCCACCCGGAACGACGTCACCACCGCCGTCGGAAGGCCCACTTTCCGGTCGAGCAGCAGCGGGAACGAGACGACGCTGACCCCGAGCACCGCCACGGCGAAGAGCCCGCCCACCGCCAGTCCGACCACGATCATCGTCCAGCCCGCCGTCGTGCCGAACACGTCGCGGGCGAACGCGCCGATCGACGCGGGCGGCACCGGCCCCAGCGTCGCGCTCCAGATGCCGTGCGCCGCGATCAGCCAGACCACGAACGTGGCGAAAAGCATCAGCGCCAGCACGAAGATCGCGCCGAAGGACGGCGAGCGCACCACCCCGAACGCGTTCGACCAGCTGGCCTCCTCGCCCGTCTCGCGCCGCCGGCTCATCTCGTAGAGCCCGACGGCGGCGACCGGCCCGAGCAGCGCGAAGCCCGACATGATCGGAAAGATCAGCGGCAGCAGATTGCCGGTGAAGGCGGCCCAGGCCAGCAGCGCGCCGATGACCGGATAGAGCAGGCACAGGAACACCACGTCCGACCGGCAGGCCGCGAAATCCTCGAATCCCGCGCGCAGCGACGCCCGCAGATCGTCGACGCCGATCCGCCGCACCACCGGCGGCGCCGTCTCCTCGCCCCCGATCTCGCCCGCCACAGATCCGACATAACCCCCGGCCGCGCTCGCCGCGTCCACGCTCCACGACAGCGGATTTCCGATCGTCTTGGCCATTCCACGCACCTCCCAAATCAAGGACGGGCCGGAGCGGACTCGCGCCGAAACGCGCCGCTCAGGCGCCGGTTCGCGAACGATGCTAACACGGAACCGCGCCGATGCGCCCAAAAACCGCTCGCGCGCCCGTGAGGCGGACGGCCGCACATCGTCGGCGCTCGATGATCCGGGGAAGCGTTTTCACATCCTTCCACGTCGGTGCTAGTCTCCGGACGCGGGGGAATGCGATCATGGCCGGGCATAGCGGGATCGGGTGGAGATGAGCGGCGCAAGCGACGGGCTGTTCGACCGGCCGGTGCTGGCGCTCGACCCCGGGTTTCACACCGCGCCGATCAGACGCGCCGACGTCGACGCGGCGGGCCGGATCGCGGTGACCGGATCGGAAGACGGCACAGTGCGGGTCTGGACGCTGGCGGACGGCAAGCCTGAGGCGCACCATCCGCCTGCCGCAGGGACCGGGAAACACTCGGCAAGGTCTACGCCGTCGCGATCAGCCCGGATGGAGAGTGGGTCGCGGCCGGCGGCTGGACTCGGGCCTCTGAAACGGACAGAAAGCAACAGATCTACATCTTCAGCGCCGTCAATGGCAGGATGCGCCAGCGGGTCGTTGGGCTGCCAGACGCTGTCGACCACCTCGCCTTCTCGCCCGCCGGCGACCGGCTGGCGGCGGCGTTCGGTGGTGGTGTGGGAGTCAGACTATACGAGCGTGACGAGTCAGAGACTTGGATCGAAACGGCGTCTGACGACACGTACGCGAACAACAGCTATGGCGTCGCTTTCGCGTCCGACGGTCGGTTCGCGACGACGTGCTTTGACGGGCGGCTACGGCTCTACGGCGTCGACGGAAGTCTCCTCTGCTCGATCGAGACGCAGCATGCGCGGCCCTACGGCCTCTCGTTCAACCCGACGGACGGCTCGCTCGCGGTCGGTTTCGCCGGCTCCACGGAGCTAAAGGCTCTTCGACGGCGCAACGCTCGCGCCGCTGCCTTCGCCAGACACGGATGGCCTCGACAACGGCGGTCTCAGCAGGGTCGCCTGGTCTTCCGACGGCGCAACCCTTTTTGCCGCCGGCGGATACCATGACGGTCGTGGCTGCCCAGTGATCGCATGGGACGGCGGCGGCGCCGGGCCGCGCCGGGTCCTGCAGGCCGGCGCCAGCACGGTGATGAGCCTGCGGCCCTTACCCGACGGAGCGCTTCTGGTCGCATCGGCGGACCCGTGGCTCGGGGTGATCGGAGCCGACGGATCGCCCCGCTGGCACGTGGTCCCAAGGCAGGTCGACCCGCGCGGGCAAAAGAGCAATTTCGCGGTCTCGCAGGACGGAGCGCTTGTCGTGTTCAGTCCCCAGCCATTGGGAATAAGGACCGGCAACGATTCGACGCGTCCGCGCTGCGGCTTCGACCCACGCTGGACAATGATCATGCTGCGCCGCCGGTGCAGGGCGGCCTCGCAATCGCCGGATGGGACGGCACTACCAAGCCCACCCTCGACGGCAAATTGTTGCCGCTTCATCCCTTTGAGATCTCACGCAGCCTTGCGATCCAGCCGGACGGCGACCGGTTCCTGCTCGGCGCGGATTGGGGATCTGCGCACATTCGACCGAAATGCTTCCATGCTGTGGCGAGCGGCCGGTCCCCGGGAGCGCCTGGGCCGTCAACATTTCCGGCGACGGCCGTATCGCGGTCGCAATCTGCGGCGACGGCACGATCCGTTGGTTTCGGATGGAGGACGGCGTCGAACTGCTTGCGCTGTTTCCGCTACCCGATGGCGAGAACTGGGTCGTGTGGACACCGGAAGGCATCTACGCCGCGACGCCCGGAGCGCGCAGCATCCTGCGCTGGCACGTCAACCGCGGCTGGGATCGGGCCGCCGAAGCGATCCCGGTCTCGGAGATCCCGGAGACCAACCGCCCCGAGGTCATCCAGCACGTTCTGCCGCAGATGGGCACGGCGGGGGCGCTGGCGGCGGCCGAAATGGCGAAGATCCGGGGCGCCGTGCGCCGCGCCACCGGCTCTGACGTCGCGCCCGGCGCGCGACTGCACGTGCTCGCCATCGGGATCAGCGACTACGGCGCGGCCGAGCGGCATCTTGATCTCGCCTATGCCGACCGTGACGCGCGCGACATCGCCACAGCGCTGTGCGCGTCCCAGAGCGCCCTCTACGCCGAAGTGGCGCGACCTGTCTCGTCAACGGAGAGGCGACCAAGACGCGGATCTTCGCGGGGCTAGAGGATATCCGCGCCGAAATGGAGGCCGGAGGAGGCAACGATCTGGCGGTGATCCAGTTCTCGGGGCACGGCGACATGGTGGACGGGAAGTTCTACCTCCTGCCGCACGGGATCGACGACGGTTCGGACGCGGCGGTCAAGGCCCACGGTCTGCCCGCCGCGCAGTTCCATGACGAGATCGCCGCCATCGCCCGGCACGGCCGCGTGATCCTTCTCGTCGACGCCTGCCGGTCCGGCGGAGCCACGTCACTGCCGGACCGGTCGCTGCGCGCGATGCTGACCGTCAGCCAACGTGACCGTCTTCACCTCCTGCGCCGAGAAACAGCTTTCCCGCGAGGACATGGCCTGGGAGAACGGCGCCTTCACCGAGGCGCTGCTCGAAGCGCTGCGCGGCGCCGACTACGACCATGATGGCCTGATCGGAATAAGCGACCTGTCACGCTATCTCGGGGAACGCGTCCCGGCCCTGACCGACGGCGCCCAGCGCCCCGAGGTCGAGACACGTGGCTCGGACATCCGGATATTGGCGCGGCTGTGAACGCGTGCGACGCCACCTTTCCAGAGCGTTAACGCGGCTCCATAAATAATTTTAACTCAATGACTTAGCAAAAGTGCCACGCGTGGCAATTCGCGTGATTCCGCCTGAAAACGAGTGAGGGCGCCGGATCGCTCCGACGCCCTCCGATCCGATCCTGTGGCGGGATCAGCGCTTGGAGAACTGGAAGCTCTTGCGCGCCTTGGCCTTGCCGTACTTCTTGCGCTCGACCACGCGGCTGTCGCGGGTGAGGAACCCGGCCGCCTTGAGCGCGGGGCGCAGCGACGGCTCGTAGAGCTGGAGCGCCTGGCTGATGCCGTGCTTGACCGCGCCGGCCTGGCCCGACAGGCCGCCGCCCTTGACGGTGGCCATCACGTCGAACTCGCCGGTCACGCCGGCGACGGAGAAGGCCTGGCCGATCAGCATCTGGAGCACCGGACGCGCGAAATAGGCGTTCATCTCCTTGCCGTTGACGGTGACCTTGCCGGAGCCCGGCTTGATCCAGACGCGGGCGACCGCGTCCTTGCGCTTGCCCGTGGCGTAGGACCGGCCCAGCGCGTCGCGCTTGGGTTCGCGGGCGGGCGCCATCGCCGCTTCGGGGATCACGGCGTCCTTGAGGTCTTCGAGCGAGTTGAGGTCTGCCATTGTCATGCGCTCCGGGTGTTCTTGGGGTTCATGCCGGCGACATCGAGCGCCTCGGGGTTCTGCGCGCCGTGGGGATGCTCCTCCCCGGCGTAGATCTTCAGGTGGCCCATCTGCTGGCGGCTGAGCGGTCCGCCCGGCAGCATGCGCTGCACGGCCTTCTCGATCACGCGCTCGGGGAACTTGCCCTCGAGGATCTGGCCGGCGGTGCGGTGCTTGATCCCGCCCGGAAAGCCGGTGTGCCAGTAGTATTTCTTGTCGGCGCGCTTGTTGCCCGTCATCTGCACCTTCTCGGCGTTGATGACGATCACGTTGTCGCCCATGTCCATGTGCGGCGTGAACGTCGCCTTGTGCTTGCCGCGCAGCCGCATCGCGATCACGCTGGCCAGCCGGCCGAGCACGACGCCCTGCGCGTCGATCACGACCCACTTCTTGTCGATGTCCGACGGTTTGGCGGAGAAGGTTTTCATGTCTGTTCGATCCCGTATCTGAACTGGCCGCCCTTCTACCGGGATTCTCGGCGGCGTCAATCACCTGAGAAGTCGAATTCTCACTTGAAAACAAGCAGTTGAAAATAAGGTATCAGAATACCCCATTCCGATCCGGCGCCATCGCCTCGATAGCGCCGGTCAGCTTGAGGATCGTGTAGATCACCGCGGCGGCGCCGATGGCGATCAGGACGCGGCGCAGTCCCGGCGCGCGGGTCACGAACGCGACGATGGCGAGGATGATGACGACGACGATCAGGACGCGGAGCATGGGCCAGTTACCCGCCGCCCGGCGGCTCTGGCAAGGGCGGCGGCAGGTCGTGGAACTCGGCGGAGGGCGCGCCCGACCGCAGCCAGTCCGCGACGCGGTCGTGCAGCGCCCGGCGCGCCTCGGGCGATCTGCCGCGCGTGGCGCATTCCCAGACCGTGAGCACGCGCCACCCGTCGGCCGCGAGCGCCGCGCGGGACGCCGCGTCGCGTTCGATGTTGCGGGCGATCTTGGCGCGCCAGAAATCGACGTTGCTTTTGGGAAGGCGGAAATTGGGACAGCCCGCATGGCCGTGCCAGAAACAGCCGTCGACGAAAATGACCGCGTTCCAGCGGCGCAGCGTCAGATCCGGCCGGCCCGGCAGATCCCCGCGATGGAGGCGGAACCGGAACCCCCGGGCGTGAAGCGCGCGGCGGAGCGTCAGTTCCGGCCCGGTATCCTTGCCTTTGACCCGCGCCATCGTCTCGGAACGGGTCAGCGGACGCCTCGGCCCGGTCGCCGCGGATCTCTTGCCGGTTTTCGCGCGGGATGCCATCGACGATGCAGATAGGCGGCCGCAACTCCACTCCAAGCCCGTCAAACCGAAGAGAACTGTTTCGCCCGTGCGAGAGCGATGAAATCAGCCAAGTTCAGGAGCCAGCCCTGCTGAGTTTGCCCATAGCTGAGGTGGATGGAGTCTGGCACGACAAGTTGAAGGTTGGAGGCACGCATCTCGTCCGTCTGCGCTTGGGATATTCCCGGCTCAAGCGTAAGAAGATGTTTGCGCGGGATCTTGGCTGCCTCGGATAAGACCTGTCGCCAGCGGTCTTTGCAGGTCGACTTGGCACCCAACATCAACAGCCGTTCGTCGCCCGGTTGCGCTTTCCAATAGTCTTCAATTCCCGGAAACAAGAAATCCGGCCGGTTCCGCCGTTCAGTAACGGCACCCCTAACGTGCGGGACCTCGCAGGCACGCAAGACCGCCTCGAGGTGATTTTCGAGGGAGTGTCCCATACGCGATTTTCGCCTGTTTTGGACGCTGAGAGAGAATTTCAGGAACCCATCGACGTCAATATCTTTACCGTCGACGAACCCTGTCTCGAGGCGGGCCGATACGACTCTGCGTTCCAGCCGTCGAAAAAGCGCCTCTTCGTGATCGAGCCAAGCCACGAGTGCCGCGTCCGGTTCGTCGCGGGCATCCGCTCCTTGAAGCGTAAGGCGCGCCATATCCGAGAATTCCACGGTTCTTGGAAAGACATTCCCGTACTTGTCAATAATGCTATCAAGCCGGTCCACTTCCGGCTCTTCATACTCAATGCCGATCTCGTCCAAAATGAAGCGAGCGGCGAAATCAAGTTGAGGCTCATCCTTGAGATTTCTCTTGCCACAAACTCGGGCCCGGCAGGGCGCAAGTTGAAGAGCCACGAAAGTTGTCTCTCGCTGGTAGACGCATAGGGGGCGACGATAAAATAAAGAATGTCATTCTCATCTCTGGCCAAAAACAGCGTGTCTCCTTGGCACATCGCTTCAGTAACCGGATTCGAGTGATAATAGAGTTGCCACTCCGCAGATCGTCTGGGATTCTGAGCGCGAGCGTCGTAGTGTGTAACGATCCCCTCGATGGTGAACGCATCTTGATCCTCGCCGAGCCAGATGTAGATCGCATCGAAGCGGCGATGCTGTTCCTCACCAAGGAATGCGTCGCGCATTTCACGGGTGGTTCCGACCTCGTGCTGGTTCGAGCGTTTGGGATCAGCATCAACTGCTGAGAGGCGTTTCACAGCCACTCCGACGAAAAGATCGGCAAGTAGTCCGCGCCTCATCCAATTGAACTCATTACGAACGTAGAAATGTCAGGCGGCGACGTCAGCCCGCCGCCGACCGCGAGAGCCTCAATGAGAATGTGAGGCCGCATCAGATCGGCGACGGCCTGGACCGCGGGCACGACCACGGCGTTGCCGAACTGGCGATAGGCCTGGGTATCCGAGACCGGGATCCGGAACTCCGTGGCGCCCGGCTTCTCGAAGCCCATCAGACGGGCGCATTCACGCGGCGTCAGGCGACGCGGACGGTTTCCGGGCTGTTCGATCAGGATCTCGGACCCGTCCTTGTAGTATCGGGCCGAGAGGGTGCGCGCCACGTCGCCGGGTCCGAAAAGCGAATAGCCGAACCCGTTGCCGGCGTTGCGATGCTTTTCCTTGTAGTTCCGCAGGTACGTCCAGAGATGCTCCGTCAGCGTGTATTTCGGATCGACCTCCGGATCGAGGATCGCGCCGAGGGTCGGCCCGTCGCCGGACGGAACGACCATCCCGTCGAAACTGAACGCCGTCGGCTCCCGGAACCCGACGATGAAGATCCGCTCCCGCTTCTGCGGCACCCAGGGCGCCGAGTTGATCACGCGGTGTCGGACCGTGTAGCCGAGTTCGTTCTCGAGCACGTTCATGATCGTCGCGAAGGTCCTGCCTCCGTCGTGCCGTTCGAGGTTCTTGACGTTCTCCAGAAGAAAGGCGCGCGGCCTGTGATGCGCCACGATCTTCGCCAGGTCGTAGAACAGCGTGCCCTGGGTGTCGCAGAGAAACCCGTGCGGGCGTCCGAGCGCGTTCTTTTTCGAGACCCCGGCGATCGAGAACGGCTGGCACGGGAACCCGGCCAGCAGGACATCATGCTCCGGCACGCCGGCGGGATCGTCCGCGAAAGGCCGGATGTCGCCCGCCAGAACATGGTCGCCGTCGGCGGGTTCGGGAAAATTCGCGGCGTATGTCTCCCGGCTGAACCGGTCCCATTCGGAGGTGAAGACGCAGCGGCCGCCGATGGCCTCGAACGGACGGCGCAGCCCGCCGATCCCCGCGAACAGGTCGATGAAGCGGAACCCGGCCCGGCGCGGCTCCGGGCTTCGGGAATTGGCGATCCCGCGCAGCCTGTCGAGCTTGAGCGGATCGACGCGCTTGCCCTCGCCCTTGCAGAGACGGCGAACCGTCCGCTCGGTGACTCCGAGCTCGCTGGCCGCCTCCGCGAAGTCGAGTCCGGCCCGGGTCATCAGGGCGGAAAACTCCGTGCGATTGTCCGTGATCACCGTCCCGCCTCCGTGTCGTTTTTTGACAATCTGTCACAAGGAGTCCCGGAAGGGAATCCTGATTCGGTCGAAGTGTTCGAATTTTGTTCCGACGGCTCTCGCCGCCTCAGCCGACAGGTCTCGGCGGGATCGAATAGGTCAGGCTCGCCCGCGCCACCGCGCCCTCCACACCCGGCGAGAAGACGAGGACGTCGCCGACCGAGAGCGTGCGCCCGAGCTTCAGGACGCGCGCCTCGGCGGTCAGATCGCCGGGTCCCGGCTTGCGCATGAAATCGATGGAACAGCTCGTCGTCACCGTCAGCGCCTCGCGCCCGATCAGCGCGAGCGTCGCCATGTAATACGCGCAGTCCGCGAGCGCGAAGATCGCGGGACCGGAGACGGTGCCGCCCGGCCGGAGATCCGCGTCGAGCGCCCGCATCCGCACCTTCAGGTGACGGGGCCGCATCTCGAGCACCTCGAATCGCGGCCCGAGTTGCGGGAACACCTCCGCCATGTAGGCGTGCATCTCGGGAATGGTGAAGCGCAGGGTCATGGGGGTTTCCGCCGGGTCGTTCCATGTGCAGACTGGCCGCGAACGAGACGGACGACAAGGCGGACGACATGGATGACGGCAAGGTTCTGCGCGAGGACGCGGACGGGATCGCGACGCTGACCCTCAACGAGCCGGCGCGGCTCAACCCCCTTTCGGACGCGATGCTGGCGGCGCTCGGGGCGGAACTCGCGCGGCTCGCGGAGGACCGGAGCGTGCGGGCGGTGATCCTGCGCGGGGCCGGCAAGGCGTTCTGCGCGGGGCACGACCTCAGGGAGATGACCGCCGCGCGTCAGGCGCCCGACGGCGGGCGCGCGGCGTTCGGAGACCTGTTCGGGCGCTGCTCCGACGTGATGCTGGCGATCACGCGGCTGCCGCAGCCGGTGATCGCCGAGGTGCACGGGATCGCGACGGCGGCCGGGTGCCAGCTCGTCGCGACCTGCGATCTGGCCGTGGCGGCCGAAGGCACGCGCTTCGGGGTCAACGGCGTCAATATCGGACTGTTCTGCTCGACGCCGATGGTGGCGCTGACGCGGGTCATCGGGCGCAAGGCCGCGTTCGGGATGCTCGTGACCGGCGATTTCATCGAGGCCGGGGAGGCCGCGCGCCTCGGGCTGAT
Source organism: uncultured Alphaproteobacteria bacterium (assembly GCA_963798765.1). GTDB lineage: Bacteria > Pseudomonadota > Alphaproteobacteria > Rhodobacterales > Rhodobacteraceae > Amaricoccus. Next base: position 96,095 of record CAWCUP010000007.1, read on the forward strand.
CAACCGGGCGGTCCCGCCGGCGGATCTCGGCTCCGAGACCCGCGCGCTCGCGGAGCGGATCGCCGGCAAGCTCGGGCCGGTGGTGCGGCTGGGAAAGCGGACGTTCTACGAGCAGGCGGAGATGGACGTCGAGGCCGCCTACGCCCATGCGGGGTCCGTGATGGCCGAGAACATGATGCGCGAAGACACGACCGAGGGAGTGGCGGCGTTCCTGGAAAAGCGGGCGCCGGACTGGACGCATTAGCGGGCGGTGGCGTCCCCGATCCGCGTTAACGAAGTATCAGGTTTTGAAACGCCTTGGTTTTCAACGGGTTGATACAGGTTCACGCGTGGACAGCCCGTGAAAGGCAGGAATTGAGGCAAGCCCGGACTCATCCCCGGGCGATGCGCTGCTGCGCAGGATGGAGCGCCGTGAAGCGGGCGCGGATCACGAGGACGAAGAGCGCCACGGCGCCGAGCTGATGGACGATCGCGACGTTCCACGGCGCGGCGTAGAGAACCGTGACGATCCCGAGACCGAGCTGGACCACCATCATCAGCATCATCGCGTCGAAGGCCCGGCGCAATCCGGTCAGCGCGCTCGCGCGGCTGCGCCACCAGGCGAGGGCCCCGAGCGCGAACAGGACGTAGCCGAGCAGGCGGTGGTTGAATTGCACCAGAGCCGGATTGTCGAGGAAATTGGTCCAGAGCGGCGCGAGATCGAACGCGCTGGACGGGAACACCTCGCCGGCCATCAGCGGCCATTCCGGAAAACTCCGGCCGGCGTCGATGCCCGCCACGAGAGCCCCGAGAAGGATCTGAACGAAGGCGACGGCGACGAGAACGGAACCCCAGCGCATCAATCCCTGATTTCGCTGGCGGCGGGACTGGAGCAGGTCGGCCTCGGTCCGGCGCAGGGTCAGGACCTGCCAGGCGATCAGACCCAGGATCACGAAGGCGAGACCGAGATGCACGGCCAGACGGTGCGACGCGACGCTGGTCATGCCGCCCTCGAGACCGGAGGCCACCATCCACCAGCCGATCGCCCCTTGAAGCCCGCCCAGCGCGCCGAGCGCGAGCAGGCGCGGCGTCCAGCCCTGGGGGATCCGCCGGCGCAGGAGAAACCAGAGAAACCCCGCCGCCCAGACCAGGCCGATGACGCGGCCGAGCTGGCGGTGGCCCCATTCCCACCAGTAGATGAACTTGAACCGCGCCAGCTCCATTCCCTGGTTCAGGATCTCGTATTGCGGGCTGGCGCGGTATTTCTGGAACTCCGCATCCCAGGCGGCGGCGTCCATCGGCGGCAGCGCTCCGGTGACCGGACGCCATTCCGTGATCGAAAGACCCGAATCCGTCAGCCGGGTCAGCCCGCCCACCGCGATCATCACGACGACCAGCGCGAAGAGGATCATCAGCCAGACCGCGATCGCGCCGCGCGCCGACTCGCGTCGGGGCGCGGGCGCCGGAGCGGGAGAGGCGGTCGCGGTCTCGGTGACGTCCTCGAAAATGCTGCGTTTCTTGTTCATACCGGCCTCCAGGGGCGCATCTAGGCGCGCGCTCGCGTCCGGGCAAGCGTCATTCGCCGCGCCGGCCTTCCGCGAGCGCGCGCATGACACCGTGCAGCGTCCGCACGTCGGCGTCGGTCAGCGGCGCGCGGCGGAACAGGTTCTCCAGGTTGGCCGTCATGCTGTCGCGCTTCTCGTCCGGATAGAAGAAACCGGCGCGGTCGAGACGCTCGAACAGTCGCTTCAGGAACGCGTCGACCTCGCGCCCCTCGGCGCGGACGGCCTTTCCCATGATCTCGGCCTCTGGCGGCGTCGCGTCGGTCACCTTCCTCCACTCGTAGGCCAGAAGCAGCGCGCATTGCGCCAGGTTGAGCGAGCCGAAGGCGGGGTTCACCGGAACCGAGATCACCGTGTTCGCGCGGACCACGTCGGCGGTCTCGAGCCCCGAGCGCTCCGGACCGAACAGCACGCCGACGCGCTCGCCCGCCGCGATCATGTCACGGGCCTCTGCCATCGCGCGCTCGGGCGTCATCACGGTCTTGGCGAGCGACCGGTCCCGGGCCGTCGTGGCGAAGACGTGGGTCAGATCGGCGCAGGCGGCGCGGGTGTCCTCGAAGAGCCCGACCCGGTCGAGGACGCGCGCGGCGCCGCTGGCCATCGCCTCTGCCCTGGGGTTCGGCCAGCCGTCGCGCGGAGCGACGAGGCGCATCCGGTCGAGGCCGAAGTTCCACATCGCGCGCGCGGCCGCGCCGATGTTCTCGCCCATCTGAGGCGCCACGAGGATGAACACGGGCGCGGCGCCCGTCGTCTCGGTCCTGTTCCTGTGGTTCGTACCGGCCATCGCCATCCCCCGTCCGGCGGCTTGATAAGCCGGGCGTCCCGCGCAGACAACCGGCGCGGGACCGCGCCGTGGGGACCCTTCGTCGGCATACGGCAGCATACCGACTTTCCAGGCGGCTTGAATTGGGTTAGGGAAGCGGCGATCCGAATCCATGACGCAACGCCCGAGGGGACCAGAATGAGCAAGATCAAAGTCGAAAACCCGGTCGTCGAGCTGGACGGCGACGAGATGACACGCATCATCTGGGACTTCATCAAGCAGAAACTGATCCTGCCCTATCTCGACATCGACCTGAAATATTACGACCTCGGCATCGAGGAGCGCGACCGGACCGACGACCAGATCACGGTGGACGCGGCGGAGGCGATCAAGCTCCATGGCGTGGGCGTCAAATGCGCGACGATCACGCCGGACGAGCAGAGGGTGGAGGAGTTCGGCCTCAAGAAGATGTGGCGCTCGCCCAACGGGACGATCCGCAACATTCTGGGCGGCGTGATCTTCCGGCAGCCGATCATCTGTTCGAACGTGCCGCGGCTGGTGCCGGGCTGGACCAAGCCCATCGTGGTCGGTCGGCACGCCTTCGGCGATCAGTACCGGGCGACGGATTTTCGCTTTCCGGGACCGGGCAAGCTCACCATCAAATTCGTCGGTGACGACGGCGAGACGATAGAGCGCGAGGTGTTCCAGGCGCCGGGGGCCGGCGTGACGATGGCGATGTACAATCTCGACGACTCGATCCGGGATTTCGCGCGGGCGTCGATGAATTACGGGCTGAGCCTCGGCTGGCCCGTGTACCTGTCGACCAAGAACACGATCCTCAAGGCCTATGACGGCCGGTTCAAGGATCTGTTCCAGGAGGTCTTCGAGGCCGAGTTCGCGCAGAAGTTCGAGGATGCCGGGATCACCTACGAGCATCGTCTGATCGACGACATGGTCGCCTGCGCGATGAAGTGGAACGGCGGCTACGTCTGGGCCTGCAAGAACTATGACGGCGACGTGCAGTCGGACACGGTGGCGCAGGGCTTCGGGTCGCTCGGGCTGATGACGAGCGTGCTGATGACGCCGGACGGTCAGGTGGTCGAGGCCGAGGCGGCGCACGGGACGGTGACGCGGCATTTCCGGCAGCATCAGGCGGGCAAGGAGACGTCGACCAACTCGATCGCGTCGATCTACGCCTGGACGGGCGGGTTGAAGCACCGCGCGAAGCTCGACGGAAACGACGCGCTCCTGTCCTTCGCGGAGACGCTCGACCGCGTGACGGTCGAGACGGTGGAAGCCGGGTTCATGACCAAGGATCTGGCGCTGCTGGTCGGGCCGGAGCAGAAATGGCTGACCACGACCGGGTTCCTCGAGAAGGTGGACCAGAACCTTCAGAAGGCGCTCGGCTGATCGACGCGGCCCAGGTCTCGCCGCATTCCCGGCTGGAGGACGCGCAGGGGGTTTTCTTCGGCGCGTCGCTGGCCGCGCTGGGACTTGCGATCCTCGGGCATCTGGGGCTGATCACCGGGCAGACCGCCGGGTCTTGCACTTCTGATCTCGACGGTGACGGGGCTGGCGTTCGGCCCGGTCTTTTTCGTGATCAACCTGCCGTTCTACGTGCTGGCGGTGCGGAGGATGGGGTGGGCGTTCACGCTCAAGACTTTCGCGGCGGTTTCGCTGGTCGCGGTTTTTTCCGTGTTGCAGCCGCGCCTGATCACGTTCGGGGAGATCGAACCGCTGGCGGGTGCGGTTCTCGCGGGAATGCTGTCGGGGGCGGCGCTTCTGGCGCTTTTCCGACACCGGGCGTCTCTCGGCGGCATCGGGATTCTCGCCGTGTGGATGCAGGACCGGTTCGGGATCCGGGCCGGATGGGTGCAGATGGGGATCGACGCGGCGATTTTCGGAGCGGCGTTTCTGGTTCTGGAACCGGGCGCGGTGCTCTATTCCATGGCGGGGGCGGTGGTGCTGAATCTGGTCATCGCGATCAATCACCGACGGGACCGGTATGTCGGATTCTGATCGGCGGAGGCGCGTGTCCACGCGTGAGCATTTTACAACTTACTGAATTTGCTCAATAAATTGGTTAACGCTGCAATAACGCCTCAGCGCGCCAGCCTGAGAAACGCGGCGCCCAGAAGCGTCACCATCGTCGAGACGACCCTCAGGAGGTCGACCTTCTCCTTGAGCACGAGGACGCCGATGAGCATCGCGAAGACGATGCTCGTCTCGCGAAGCGCGGTGACGAGCGCGATGGGGGCCTGGGTGAAGGCCCAGACGACGAGCGTGTAGGCGACGAAGGACGCGGCGCCGCCGATCGCCATCACGCGCTTGCCCCGCGTCAGCGTCGCTCGGATCAGGCCGGGCGACCGCCACGCCATCACGGCGGAGAAGAGGATCGCGTTGCCGATCGCCGAGACCGAGAAGAACCCGGGCGCCGTGCCGGCCAGGCGGGCGCCGGTGCCGTCGACCAGCGAATAGGCCGCGATGAAACAGCCGGTCACCAGCGCGTAGAACGCCGCGCGGCGGTTCTTCATCCCGTCGCGCTGGCGCACCAGGGCGAGGCTCATGATGCCGGCGCCGATGGTCAGCACGCCGAGCAGTTCCAGCGGCGCGAGCGTGACACCGAGAAAAGCGACGGAAACCGCCGCGACGAGAAGCGGCGCCACGCCGCGCGCGATGGGATAGACCTGGGTGAGGTCGCCGATGCGGTAGCTCGTCAGCAGAAACAGCTGGTAACCGAAATGGAGCGCTATACCCGCCCCGATCCAGGGCCAGCTTTCGCGCGCCGGCAGCGGAACGAAGGCGAGCGCCGCGAGGGCGCAGGGGACATGGCCGATCACGACGGCGGTCATGGCGAGCCCCTTGTCCGCGCCGCCCTTGACGATGGCGTTCCAGCCCGCGTGCAGGAGCGCGGCGAGGATCACCGCGAGAAAAATCGTCAGGCTCATGCCGCGCGGTCCGCCATACAGTCGCGCACCACGTCGCGGGCGGGCCGGTTTTCCAGGGCCTCGGCGAAGGTCGTGAGGGTGTCGACCAGGTCGGCGTCGGCGGACAGGTCCGTTCCGAACACCTCGCGGATCGCCAGCATTCCGGCGACGCGCTCGCGCGGCGATCCGGCGGCGTCCGCGACGGCCCGCGCGCGGTCGGCCAAAGGGTCGTTCACCGCGTGCGGACGCCCGGAATGATCGAGGCCGCGCAAATAGCCCATCCATCCCGCGACCCCGAGCGCCAGCCCTCGCCACGCACCGCCCGCGCGCCGCGCGTCGCGCAGCGGGTCGAGAAGGCGCTGGCGGATCTTCTGCGACCCGTCGGTCGAGATCTGCGCCGTGCCGTGCCGCAGATCGGGATTCGCGAGGCGGCTGAGCGTCGTCGCGAGATAGCCGTCGACGTCGACGCCCGGGACCGCGGGCAGGTGCGGGATCACCTCGCGCCGGATCGTGCGTTCGGCGAATTCCGCGAAGACCGGATCGGCCATGACGTCGGCCATGAACGTGACGCCGGAGAGCAGGCCGAGTTGGCAGAGATTCGACTGGATGCCGTTGACGACGCGCATCTTGAGGATCTCGTAGGGGCGCACGTCCGGCGTCAGGATCGCGCCGGCGCGGTCCCAGGCCGGCAGGTCGACGCCGCGATCCTCGATGACCCACATGCGGAACGGCTCGCCCACCACGAGCGCCTCGTCGCGCAGGCCGGTGACGGTCTCGAAACGGTCGCGGTCCGCGTCGCTTGTGGCGGGCACGATGCGGTCGACCATCGTGTCGAGGAACGTGATCTCGGCGGCGATGCGGTCGGCCAGCGCGGGATCGAGCGCCGCCGCGAAGCCGAGAACGCAACGGCGCAGCGTCGAGCCGTTGTCGGGGACGTTGTCGCAGCTGATCAGGACCGGCGGCGACGCCCCGCGCGCCGCGCGGTCGCGCAGCATCCGGGTGACGAAGCCGGGAACGGAGGTCGCGTTGTCGGGATCGGCGAGGTCCGCGACGATCGCGGGATGGTCGAGGTCGAGCGCGCCGGTCGCCGGATGGTGGCAATAGCCCTTTTCCGTGACGGTCATGGTGACGATGCGGGTGGCGGGGTCGGCGGCCCAGGCGCGGGCGCGGGCGGCGCCTTCGGGCGTGCCGGCGGAGGCCGTGCCGATCATCGCGCCGATCAGGCGCAGGTCGGACCGGCCGGCCTCGCGCAGTTCGCGGCAATAGAGGCCGTCCTGGGCGCCGAGGGTCGGGGCGAGGTCGGGCGGCGCCAGATTCACGCCGCGGATGCCCCAGGCGCCGAATTCGGCTTCCAGCGCGTCGTCGGTCCATTCGGCCTGGTGGCAGCGGTGGAAGGCGCCGACGCCGAGATGCAGGATGCCGGACGACAGCGCCGCGCGGTCGTATCGGGGACGGCGCACCTCCGGCGGCAGGGTCGCGAGGGTACTGGGCCCCAGCCGCGCGGTCATTGAGGTCAGACCGATCCGGTGACGAACTGGCCGTAATCGGTCAGCGTGCCGGTCAGGAGCCCGGCCTGCGGGCTGAGCAGGAACACCGCCATGCGCGCGACCTCGTCGGTCGAGATCAGCCGGCCGAGCGGCATTTTGGCCTCGGCGTCGTCGAGCCAGCCTTCGCCCTTGCCGAGGATGTCGGCCTGCATCTTTCGTTCGCCCGGCGTGTCGGTCCAGCCGAGATTGATGCCGTTGACGCGGATGCCCCGCGCCATGTGCGCGCTGGCCGCGTTCCTGGTGAGCGTCGCGAGCGCGCCCTTGGTCGCGGAATAGACCGCGAGATCCGGCGCGCCGCACATGGCGTTGACGGAGAGGATGTTGACGATCGCACCTTCCGCGCCGCGCTCGAGAAGCCCGGCGATCACGCGCTGCATCAGGACGAAGGGCGCGCGGGCGTTCACCGCGAACTGGCGGTCCCATTCGGCGATCGTGGCGTCGGGCCAGCCCGCGCGGTCGGTCAGGGCGGCGGCGTTCACCAGAAGATCGACGCGGCCGAAGGCTTCCCGCGCCTTGCGGTAGATCCTGTCCGGAGCGTCGGGTTCCACGAGATCCGCCGTGATCGTCGCGGTTTCGGTCCCGGACGCCGCGAGGTCGGCCGCGACCTTGGCCGCCGCGCTGGCGTCGCGGCCTGTCACGAGGATGCCGGCGGCGCCGCTCGCCGCGGCCTGGCGGGCGATGGCCTCGCCGACGCCCTGGGTGCTTCCGGTGACGATCAGGACCTTGCCGGTCAGTTCGACTTTCACGCGCGTCCCTCCCTGGGGTTCAATGTTCCATGCCGGTGATCACGCGCTCCACCTCCTCGACGGTCGATTTCTTCGGATCGATGTCGTCGGCGACGACCTGGCCGCGCCGCATGACCACGATGCGGTCCACGACCTGGAAGACGTGGTGGATGTTGTGGGCGATGAAGATGCAGGAATGGCCGGAATCCCGCGCGCTGCGCACGAAGGTCAGGACGCCGTGCACCTCCGCCACGCCGAGATTGTTGGTCGGCTCGTCGAGAATGATGAGGTCGCTCTCGAAATGCATGGCGCGGGCGATGGCGACCGCCTGACGCTCGCCGCCCGAGAGGGCGCCGACGGGCGTCGTCGGCGGGATGTTCTTGGTGATTCCGACCTCGCGCAGGAGGGTGGAGGCCACCTCGTTCATCGTCGCCTGGTCCATGCGGTTCAGGACGCGCGGCCCAGTGATCGGTTCGCGGCCGAGGAACAGGTTGCGCGCGATCGAGAGCTGCGGCACCAGCGCGCTGTCCTGGTAGATCGTCTCGATGCCGTGTTTGATGGCGTCCGTGGTCGAGGTGATCTGGACCTTCTTTCCCCGGATGCGGAACTCGCCGCTGGTGATCGGCACCGCGCCCGAGAGAGCCTTGATGAGGGTGGATTTGCCGGCGCCGTTGTCGCCGAGCAGCCCCACGATCTCGCGCTCGCGGACGGAGAAGTTCACGCCGTCGAGCGCGTGGATGCGGCCGTAATGCTTGTGGACGTCGCGCATCTCGATGAGGTCGGCCATGCCTCAGTCCCCCGCGTTGTGGCGGCGTTCCATCCAGGAATGCAGCGCCATCATGCCGAGGATGATCGCCCCGATGAAGATGTTGTAGGCGAGGCCCGGCACGCCGATCATGACGATGCCGTTGCGCATGATCCGCAGGATCAGGACGCCGAGCACGGTGCCGATGATCGTGCCGCGCCCGCCGGTCAGGACGGTGCCGCCGATCACCACCATGGCGATGACCTCGAGCTCGTAGCCCGTGCCGCTGTTGGGATTGGCGGCGGCGGTGCGGATCGAGCTGATGACCCCGGCGAAAGCGGCCATCGACGAGCACAGGATGAAGAGCCAGATCTTGACGGCGTTGACCTTCACGCCGCGCGCCTTGGCCGCCATCGGATTGCCGCCCGAGGCCTGGATCCAGTTGCCGTATTTCGTCCTGGTCAGCACGTAGTGCAGGATCAGGGCCGCCGCGACGAACCAGAAGAGCGAGGCGTAGATGCGCAGGCTCCCGATGTAGAAATCGCCCACCAGGATCTCGGCGAGCCATTGCCCGTCCGCGCGCCAGGTGCGCTGCGGGAAGCCGTCGGTGATGAAGAGCGCGGTGCCGCGCACCACCAGCAGCATGCCGAGCGTGACGAGGAAGGACGGGATCTTGAGGCGGGTGACGAAGAGGCCGCTGGTCAGCCCGATGCCGGCGGCGAGCCCGATCGCGATCGCGAAGCAGACCCAGAGCGGACCGAAGCCGGTGTTGAAGAGCGTCCACATCACCACGGGGGCGAAGCCGAAGACCGACCCGACCGAGAGGTCGAACTCGCCCGAGGTCATGAGCATGGTCATGGCGAGCGCGATGAGGCCCAACTCGACCGTGAAGGCCAGCGTGTTGCCGATGTTCAGCGCCGAGAGGAAGGCGGGATTGATCGACCAGAAGACGGCGATCTCGAGGATCAGAAGCACCAGCGGGGCGAATTCGGGCATCGAGATCAGCCGCTGGAGGGCGGTGCGGTTTTCCACGTGAGGGGGCCGTTTCCTGAAGAGTCCGGACGGGCGGGCGCTGCGCGCGCCGCGTCGGGGGGCTGGTCGGAGGAGCCGCCCGCGACGGAAGAAGTCGCGGGCGGCCGGCGCGGGCGGTCAGTTGCCCGAGAGGATGTCGTCGTAGATCTGCGCGGTGTCGGCCTCGTAGAGCGCGCCGGTGATCACGCTGAACCCCGGAGGGATGCCGCTCGCCGCCATGCTCGCCATCGAGAGCGCCATGTAGGACGTCGCCTGCGGGTCCTGCCATTGCGCGGCGTTGACGTAGCCTTCCAGCACCTCCTGCGTGGTGTCGAGCGAGTTGCCCCAGCCCACCACGGGGATGTCGCCCGCCGCGACGCCGACCTGGTCGAAGACGCGCTTGATCGAGCCGGTGACGAGATCGCCCAGTCCGATTATCGCGTCGACGCGGTCGCTGTTGGCGGTCAGATAGTCGGACATGCGGGTGATGACCTCGCCCTGGTCGAGCGTGGCGTCGGTGACCTCCCAGGTGACGCCGAGCGGCTCGAGGACCGAGGAGATGCCCTCCTCGAGCTGGACGCCGTAGGTCGCGCCGGGGATCTCGACCGGCATCCAGACGAAATCTCCCGACTCGATGTGGCCGTTATCGACCATGTACTGCGCCCAGGCGGCGCCGTAGCGCACGTTGTCGCCGCCGACATAGGCGTCGAAGCTGGCGGAGGGGTCGGGCGTGTTGAAGTTGATGATCGGGATGCCGGCCGCGTTGGCTTCGGCCGCGATCTCGACGAGGCTGCCCGGATCGGGGCTCGTGGTGGTGATGCCGTCCGCGCCCGCCGCGATGGCCGCGCGCACGGCCTCCTGCTGCGAGGCGACGTCGCCGTTGTGGAACGAGGTGTTGACGGTGTTGCCGGTATCCTCGGCCCACTGGTTCGCGCCGTCGAGGAAGTAGGTCCAGACCGGATCGGCCGGGGTTCCGTGCGAGATCCAGTAGAACGTCTTGGCGTTCGCGACCTGCGCCATCGAGAAGCTGGCCGCCGCGGCGAGCAGCGCGCCGGCCAGAATCGGCCTCATTCGTCTGAGCATGGTGTTTCCCTCCCTTGAGTTTCCGGTCTTCGTCACTCGGAACCGGATGGGGAAGTGTGCGATCCGCACGGACGGAAAGCAACGGGGTATCCGCGATCGCCGCGCGGTGGAGCCTCGGGATGCTTGGGTTCGATGTCCGATTTACCGGCCTTCGATCCTCGATTACCTTTGCCGTCCCCATTTGGAGGTGAAGGCCGATGCTGACGGGATCATGTCACTGCGGAGCGGTCGCATGGAGATATGACGGCGATCCGGGATCGGCGACGGCCTGCAACTGCTCGATCTGCAGGCGCTACGGAGCGCTGTGGATCTATGGCTGGGAAGGATCCGTCGTCAACATTTCAGGACCGACGACGACCTATTCACGCGGCGCTTCGATCGATTTCCATTTCTGCGCCACTTGCGGCTGTCCCGCCTATTACAGAGCGCGGGAGGCGGAGGATGACGGGCGGCGCAAAGTCGCCGCCAATCTGCGAATGGCGGAGACCGCCGCCGCGATTTCGGACCTTCCGATCCGTCACTTCGACGGGCTTGACAGCTTCGACGATCTTCCGGGCGACCATCGTCGTCTGAAGGACATGTGGTTCTAGGCCGGCGAACCGGATGACCTGGGGCCGGCCGCGGTCTCGATGAATGGCGGCTCCCGTCTCGCGGACGGCGGGGCGCGACCCGTCAGGACCGTCCGGCGATGGGGCGGAAGTTTCCCGAAAGTTCCGGATAATCCTCGTCCGGCTGCCGGGCGATGCCGGCGATCCGACGTTCGGCCGCGGCGATCCCGGCCGCGCCTTCGAGAACGCGCATCGTCACGTCGTACGACCGGCTTTCCCCGTGGCCGAGCACGATCATCTCGCCGTTGTCGCGGGCGTGCCGGTGACCGAGGACGTGGTTGGTCGAGGGCTCCATCCCCATGCAGTAGAGTCCCTCCTGGAAGTTCTGCCATTGCAGGTGACACGGAAGCTGGTCCTTGCGCGAGACCACCTCGAAGCCGATGCCGAGCGCGTCGTTGACCGCCGCCACCGGGACCTCGCCCGCGACGCCGGTCGCCATCTCGTGCTCCCAGACCTGCTCGGCGAAGTCGGCGCGCGGGCCGGGCAGCCTGCGGTAGCCGACGCCCTGGTCGCGGTATCGCTCGGCGTGGCCGGCCCAGACCACGTCCTCGATCGGGGCGAGATAGCGCGCGCCCTCCGCGATGACCGGATGCCCGACATTGATGTGGTAGAGCAGCATGTGCGGGGTCGGCGCGAAACCGCGGTTCTCGACCCGGTCCGAAAGGCGGATCTCGTTGGTCCCCGCCTCGATCTCGATCCGGCGGGTCAGATGCAGGTCCTCGGCGAAGACCGCGCTCTGGACGACGATCCCCTCGGCCCAGAGGAAGCACCTGTCGCCCTCCCAGCGCTCGCCGTAGCCGGTCAGCCGCGCGGGGAGGAAGGCGGCGCGGCCGTGGATCGAGTGGCTCACCGTCTCGCGCGCCGCGTAGCCGTAACGGTCCGCCGGCTCCTCGTCCATGAACAGGATGTGGTCGAGCCCGCAAGTCGCGAGCAGCCCGGAGAATCCGCGCAGCCAGCCCAGGCCCCCCTCGCCCTCGTATTCCAGCAGGCCCGGATGCTTGAAGCCCGCTGGCGAGTTCCACCCGAAGGACATGCCCCGGAAGTCGCAGTCGGCGATGTCCATGCAGCGGTCCACCATCACCGTGAAGCGCAGGCCCGCGCCGCTCCGGAATTCCAGCATCCGCACGCCGCGCTCCGACCCGTCCTCCAGCGTCATGAGCCTCACGCCCGCGAACTGGCTCGGGCTCCCCGCGCGACGGGCCACCTCGCGGCGGCTGAGATCCTCACCGTAGAGCCGCATCAGCCGTTCCCCCCTCGTTCCGTCCGCCCGCCCGGCCTCACTCGACCGGTATCTCCGAAAGCCGCACGGTCCGCCCCTCGGATGCCGACAGATACGCGGCCTCGACGAGAGCGATCGTCCGGATGTTGTCCGCCACGGAAAGCGCCGGAGGCTCCCCGGATTTCAGGGCGTACTGCAACTGCTCCATCACGCCGATGAAGGCGTGGGGAAACCATCTCGTTTCCCATTCCGGCGTCAGCCATTCTCCGCCCGTCGTCCGCGTCGAAGCGTATGTGAGCGTGGAGGGCTCGCCGCGCGGCCAGCCGATCGTGCCCTTGGCGACCCCCTCGGTCCCGTCGACGCGCCAGCGGATGTGCTGATCGTCGTCGTATCCCTCCGACCGCGGACCGGACCAGACGTCCTCGAGCGACACCGCGAGCGCGCCGGAGCGGAACCGAAGGGTCGAGGCCGCGATGCCGTCGGAATGGGCGAAGGCGGTGCGCGGATCGCCGCGGACCACCGTGGTGATCTCCTCGGCCTCGCCGAACAGGAAGCGCAGGACGTCGAGATGGTGCACGCTCATGTTGGCCAGCGTCAGCCGGTCGTATCCCGCGAGATAGCCCTGCCAATGCGGTATCGCGTGCATGTCGATCTGGGCGAAGACGACCTCTCCGAGCTCGCCCGCGTCGACGATCTGCTTGAGGACCCGCATAGACTGATCGTAGCGCATGTTCTGGTTGACCGACAGGATCTTGCCCGACGCGTCCGCGTCCCGCCGCAGCGCCAGCGCCTCCTCGAGCGACAGGGCGAGCGGCTTCTGCGCGAGCACGCCCAGCACATGCGGCTGGCGGAGCGCGGCGCGGACGATGTCCGGCTGGACGTCCGGGGGACAGGCGATGTCGACGATCTCGACCCTCGGATCGGCGATCAGGTCTTCGGGCGTGTCGTGAACTGCGGGCAGGCTCCAGCGCTCCGCGACCCTTTCGGCATGGGCCCGGGTCCGGGACGCGATGCCAGCCACGGAAAATCCGGCCTCGGCATAGGCGGCGAGATGACATTCCGCCATGATCATCCCCGCGCCGACGCAGCCGATCGCGTAGTCCCGGCAGCGGACCGGATGATCCGGCTCGAAGTCCATGCGCCCTCCCCGAGCGACCGCGCCGATATACCGGTTCGCGCCGAAGATTGGCGCAGGGTCGCGAAGGTGTCAACGCGCTCCGGGACGGCGCCCGCGGGCGGTCAGAACCCCTGCATGAACCGTCGTTTCCGGGACACCGATTCGCGCTTTTCGAGCTCCATCCCCTCGCGGAACGCCCGCTCGACGAAATCCATGTGGCCGCGCGCCGCGCGCCGTGCAGCGTCCGCGTCGCGGTCGAGGATGGCGGCGGCGATGGCTTCGTGCTGGTCCAGAAGCGCCTCGCCCGTGAGGTCGACCGCGCGGATGTGGTTGCGGTTGAAGAACACGCCGCGCCGCGTGAGGTCGTAGATCGACATCATCATGTGGATGAGCGTGGAATTGTGGCTCGCGTCGACGACGGCGGAATGGAAATCGATGTCCGCCTTCTGCTCGACGGCCTCGTCCTGGCGCGCGTGGGCGCTCCGCATCGTGTCCATGATCCGGCCGATCACCTCGCGGTCGCTCGGCGTCGCCCGGTCGGCGGCGAGCTGGGCCGCGAACCCCTCCTGTTCGCGGCGGTATTCGAGATAGTCGAAGAGCGCGGCGTGGTGCCGGGCGTAGAGCTCCGTCAAGGCGGGCGAGAGCGCGCGGCCGACCAGCGGCGGAATGAACGATCCCTCGCCGTGCCGCACCTCGAGCAGGCCCTTCTCCTCCAGCCGCTTGAGCGCCTCGCGAAGCTTGGGCCGGGACACGTCGAGCAGCTCCGCCATCTCGCGCTCCGCCGGCAGGCGGACGCCCTGCCGCAGCACGCCGGTGACGATCAGGTTCTCGATCTGATCGACCACGGCGTCGGCGACCGAGTCGTGATCGACCGGCTCGAAAAGCATGCCTGTTGTCTCGGCTCCCATGGCGGGTCCATCGTGAATTCCGGAACGGAATCATTGGTAACATATCTTTGCCAGTGCGGAAATACCATCCGGCCGGCCGGGACGATTCGCCGGTGATTCGCCGCGATCCGGCCACTTGGCGCGAACGGGCGCGGCGCCTCGGGGCGGCTCCGCAACCATTCAAAACCGTTGACCGGAAGGGGGTTCGCGGCGCGGGGACTGGCGCGTGGACCTTTCGGCGCCGCCCTGCTATGTTTAGTCTTGATTTTCACCAGTGGTAAAGATTATGAACCACCGGCGCGCCCCGGATCAACCGGAGCGACCCTGCCGCCCGCATCGTGGCGGCGCACACGGAGGATGACATGAGAAAGACTTTGACCAGCCTGGCGGCGGCGGCTCTCGTCGCGGCGGCCCCGGCCGCGATGGCGCAGGACAAGATCCTGTTCAAGACCCCCACGACGTTCAACACGGATCTCCCGGTCCTCGGGACGCCGACGCCGCGCGTCGCGGCCATGATCGAGACGCTGTCCGGCGGCGACATGAAGATGAAGGTCTACGAGCCGAACGAGCTCGTCGCCCCGTTCGAGATCCTCGACGCAGTGGCCACCGGCAAGATCAATTCCGGCTGGGCGACCGCGGGCTACTGGGCCGGCAAGATCCCCGCGTCGCCGCTCTTCTCGGCCGTTCCCTTCGGCCCCGAGGCGGGCGAGTACATGGCGTGGCTCTACTACGGCAACGGCCTGTCGCTGTATCAGGAGATGTACGACCAGGCCGGCTACAACGTCCACGTGATCCCCTGCACGATCACCGCGCCCGAGACCTCCGGCTGGTTCGCCAAGGAGATCAACACGCCGGAGGACCTCAAAGGCCTGAAGATGCGCTTCTTCGGCCTCGGCGGAACCGTCATGCAGAAACTCGGCGTCGCGACGTCGCTTCTGCCCGGCGGCGAGATCTTCCCGGCGCTCGAGCAGGGCACCATCGACGCCTCGGAATTCGCGATGCCCGTCGTCGACTCCCGGCTCGGCTTCTACAAGATCGTCAAGTACAACTACTTCCCCGGCTGGCACCAGCAGGCGACGGTCTATGAGCTGCTGATCAACGGCGACACCTGGGAGGGCATGTCCGAGCAGCAGCAGGCGATCGTGAACACCGTCTGCAAGGCTGAAATGGCCGAAACGCTCGCCGAAGGCGAAGCGCTGCAGTTCGACGTGATGAACGACAACGTCGAAAACAACGGGGTTATCATCAAACAGTGGTCGCCCGAGATGCTGGCCGCCTTCAAGGGCGCCTGGGAGGAGGTCGCCGCCGAGGAATCCGCCAAGGATCCCTTCTTCAAGAAGGTCCTCGACGACATGAACGGCTTCCGCGACGGCTACGAGACGTGGAAGGTCAACGCCTTCCTGCCCCGGCAGTAGACCTCCGGACGCGACGGGCGGCGAGAAGACTCGCCGCCCGTCGCGCCTCGCGCCCGCCTCCCCTCATGTTTTCGCCGGTCCCGGCCTCCGCCGTCGCGCCCGCACAGATGGAGAACGCACATGGTCGGCCGTCCCCAGGATCCGAACGATCCGGTTGAAGCGTACGAGACCCTGATCGAGCATCCCGAGACGGACAGCCAGCCCTTCGCAAGCGCTCTCGACCGCATCGTGAAGGCGGTCGGCCACGTCGTCATGTGGGCCAACCTGATCCTCGTCGGCGCGATCGTCTCCCAGGTCGGGATGCGCTACCTCTTCAACCAGAGCTTCCCGAAACTCGACGAGATCCAGTGGCACATCTACGGCCTCGTCACGATGGCCGGCCTGTCCTACGCGCTCGTCACCGACAGCCACGTCCGCGTCGACCTCTTCCGCCTGGAGCTCAGCCGACGCTCGCAGCGCATCATCGAGGTGATCGGCATCCTGGTGCTTCTCGCGCCGTTCATCTACCTGATGATCGACCAGGGCTGGGACTATTTCCACGAGAGCTTCCGCGTGAACGAGCGCTCCGACAGCCCGGTCGGCCTGCCCGCCCGCTGGGCGTTCAAGTTCATCATCCCCGCCAGCTTCGTCCTCGTCGGCCTCGCCGCCCTCGCCCGGCTGACCCACGACCTGCACGCCCTCTTCGCGGGCGGCCCGTCGGAGCGCGTCGGCAAGGGGCTCCGCCGCATCCTGCTCGTGCTGCTCTGCTTCGCCGTCGTCGCCGTCGCCATGACGTTCATCGTGGAATCGACCGAGGAAAAGCTCGTCATCACGATGTTCGTGACCTTCATCGCGATCCTGTTCACCGGATATCCGGTGGCCTGGACGCTGGCGGGGGTCGGGGTGCTCTTCTGCGGCGTCGCGTGGCTGTTCGACAACGACCTGATGCTGTGGACGGGACTCGACGGCACGCTGACCGGGCTCGACTACCGCTCGCTCGGCTCCGTCGTGAACCGGGCCTATGCGACGATGTCGAACGCGGTGCTCGTGGCCCTGCCGATGTTCATCTTCATGGGGCTCATGCTCGACGAGAGCGGCGTGGCGGAAAAGCTGATGCACTCGATGCAGCGCCTCTTCGGCAAGACGCGCGGCGGCCTCGCGATCACGGTCACGATCATCGGTATCATCCTCGCGGCCTCCACGGGCATCATCGGCGCCTCGGTCGTGCTTCTCGGCGTCCTGTCGCTGCCCTCGATGATGCAGCAGCGCTATTCAAAACCGCTGGCCACCGGCGTGATCGCGGCGTCCGGCACGCTCGGCATCCTCATTCCGCCCTCGATCATGCTCGTGATCATGGCCGACCAGATGGCGCTCTCCGTCGGCGACCTCTTCATGGCCGCCGTACTGCCGGGCGTGATCCTCGGCGTCCTCTATCTGGTCTACATCTTCACGATCTCGCTGCTCCGGCCGAACGTCGCACCGGTGCCGGACGGCGCGATGTCTCCGGACTGGCAGGCGGTCAAGGACGTGGCGATCGCGGTCATCCCGACCCTCGCCCTGATCCTGGCGGTGCTCGGCTCGATCTTCGCCGGCCTCACGACGCCGACCGAGGCCTCGGGCGTCGGCGCCCTCGGCGCCACCCTTCTCGCCATCGGCTACCGCAGGCTGACCTTCGCCAAGCTGCGCAAGGTGATGGTGGCGACCTTCAACACCACCGCCTACATCTTCGCGATCTTCCTCGGCGCGACGGTCTTCTCTTTCGTGCTGCGCGAACTGGGCGGAGACGAGCTGATCGAGCATCTGATCGACTCGGCGGGCTTCGGCCCGGAGGGCACGGTTCTCTTCATCCTCTTCATCGTGTTCCTGCTCGGCTTCGTGCTCGACTGGATCGAGATCACGCTGATCGTCCTGCCGCTCATGCGCCCCATCGTGAACGGCCTCGGGCTCGACATCCCCGGATTCGGCGAGATCGACGAGCCGACGCTGGTCTGGTTCGTGATCATGGTCGCGGTGACGCTCCAGACCTCGTTCCTGACGCCGCCCGTGGGCTTCGCGCTCTTCTATCTCAAGGGCGTCTGCCCGCCGGAGATCAAACTCACGGACATCTACAAGGGTATCGTCCCGTTCGTCCTGCTCCAGCTTCTCGGCCTCTTTCTGGTGTTCGAGATGCCGTGGCTGGCGACCTGGCTGCCGTCGGTCGCCTACTGAGCCGTCTCCCGCCGCGCCGTTCCGACCGGCGCGGCGCCCGATACGCCCCGAAGGCGAAAGTCCTTCGGGCTTGCGCTGACCCGACGAACGCCATCATTATGCCCTGCGACTGCCAGGGCGCGACAAGACGCCCGATCATGGATCGAGAGACCGAGGGGGAACGTCGATGGCACGCACAGCACTCGTGACGGGCGGCACGCGGGGGATCGGAGCGGCGATCTCGGTGGCGCTGAAGGAGGCCGGATATTCGGTCGCGGCGAACTACGCCGGCAACGACGACGCGGCGGGGAAATTCACCGACGGGACCGGCATCAGGGCCTTCAAATGGTCGGTGGCCGATTACGACGCCTGCAAGGCCGGCGTGGCGGAGGTCGAGGCCGCGCTCGGTCCGGTCGAGATCCTCGTCAACAACGCCGGCATCACCCGCGACGGCATGTTCCACAAGATGACCCCGCAGCAGTGGAAGGAGGTCATCGACACCAACCTCTCGGGCGTCTTCAACATGACCCATCCGGTCTGGCCGGGAATGCGCGAGCGCAAATTCGGCCGGGTCATCACCATCTCCTCGGTCAACGGCCAGAAGGGCCAGGCCGGCCAGGCGAACTATTCCGCCGCCAAGGCCGGCGACATCGGCTTCACCCGGGCGCTGGCCCAGGAGGGCGCGCGGGCCGGCATCACCGTCAACGTCGTGGCGCCGGGCTACATCGGCACCGAGATGGTGATGGCGATCGACGAGAAGGTGCTGAACGAGCGCATCATCCCGCAGATCCCGGTCGGCCGCCTCGGCACGCCCGAGGAGATGGCGCGCATCGTCGTCTTCCTCGCCTCCGACGACGCGGGCTTCATCACCGGCTCCACCATCTCCGCCAACGGCGGACAGTTCTTCTCCTGACACGAAGCGAAAGCGGCACCATGAAAGACGGCACCCCCGACCTCGATCCCATCGAATCCCAGGAGTGGCAGGACGCGGTGGCGGACGTCATCGAGCGCGACGGTCCGGACCGGGCGCATTTCCTGCTCGACAAAGCCGTGCAGCAGGCCCGCGCCGGCGGCGCGATGCTGCCGTTCTCGGCGACCACGCCCTATCAGAACACCATTCCGACCGACGACCAGCCCGAGTTTCCGGGCGATCTCGAGATGGAAAGCCGCATCCGCGCGATCAACCGCTGGAACGCGATGGCCACGGTGGTCCGGCGCAACAAGGAGAGCAGCGAATACGGCGGGCACATCGCGTCCTTCGCATCCTCGGCGGCGATGTACGACGTCGGCCTCAACCATTTCTGGCGCACGCAGTCGGCGGCCCATGGCGGCGATCTGGTGTTCTTCCAGGGCCACGTGATCCCCGGCATATATGCGCGGTCCTTCATGGAAGGCCGGATCAGCGAGGAGCAGCTCACGAACTTCCGCTCGGAAGTGAACGGCGGCGGTCTCAGCTCGTATCCGCATCCCTGGCTGATGCCGGATTACTGGCAGTTCCCGACCGTCTCGATGGGACTCGGGCCGCTCATGGCGATCTACCAGGCCCGGTTCATGAAATACATGCACAACCGCGGCCTGATCGACCAGGGCGACCGCAAGGTCTGGTGCTTCCTCGGCGACGGCGAGATGGACGAGCCCGAAAGCCTCGGCGCGATCAGCCTGGCCGCGCGGGAGAAGCTCGACAACCTGATCTTCGTGATCAACTGCAACCTCCAGCGGCTCGACGGGCCGGTGCGCGGCAACGGCAAGATCGTCCAGGAGCTGGAGGGCAATTTCCGCGGCTCGGGCTGGGAGGTGATCAAGCTTCTCTGGGGCCGCGGCTGGGACGAGCTTCTGGAGCGCGACGTCACGGGGCGGCTGCGCCACCTGATGGACGAGACCGTCGACGGCGATTACCAGACCTTCCGGGCCCGCGACGGCGCCTATATCCGCGAGCATTTCTTCGGCAAGTATCCCGAGACCGCCGCGATGGTCGAGGACTGGACCGACGACCAGATCTGGAACCTGCGGCGCGGCGGCCATGACGTGCAGAAGGTCTACACCGCCTTCAAACGCGCCACCGAGGTCAAGGACCAGCCCACCTGCCTGCTGATCAAGACGGTCAAGGGCTACGGCATGGGCACGGCCGGCGAGGGTCAGAACACCACCCACCAGCAGAAGAAGCTCGCCGAGGACCAGCTCCGCGCCATGCGCGACCGGTTCCGGATCCCGATCTCCGACGAGGATCTGCCCAAGGCGCCCTTCGTGCGGCTCAACAACGCCCAGAAGGCGTATCTTTCGGAACGGCGCGAGGCGCTCGGTGGCGCGTTCCCGGTCCGACACTGGCGCGACGCCCCCAAGCTCGAGATCCCGCCGCTCAAATCCTTCGAGGGCCAGATCAAGGGCACCGGCGACCGCGAGATCTCGACCACGATGGCCTTCGTGCGCATCCTCACGCAGCTTCTGCGCGACAAGAACATCGGCAAGCAGGTCGTGCCGATCGTCCCCGACGAGAGCCGCACCTTCGGCATGGAGGGGCTGTTCCGCTCGGTGGGCATCTACAATCCGCTGGGGCAGACCTACACGCCCCAGGACGCCGACCAGATGATGTATTACAAGGAGAGCGAGACCGGCCAGGTGCTTCAGGAGGGCATCAACGAGGCCGGCGCGATGGCCGACTGGATCGCCGCCGCCACGTCCTATTCGGTGCACGGCGTCCCGATGATCCCGTTCTACATCTACTACTCGATGTTCGGCTTCCAGCGCATCGGCGACCTGGCATGGGCCGCCGGCGACAGCCGCGCGCGCGGGTTCATGCTCGGCGGCACCGCGGGGCGGACCACGCTCAACGGCGAGGGATTGCAGCACGAGGACGGCCACAGCCACGTCCTGGCCGGAACCATCCCCAACTGCATCGCCTACGATCCGACCTTCAGCTACGAGGTCGCGGTGATCATCCACCACGGCCTCCAGCGCATGTTCGTCGACCAGGACGACGTTTATTTCTACCTGACCCTGATGAACGAGAACTACGTCCATCCCGACATGCCGATGGGCGTCGAGGAGGGCATCGTCAAAGGCCTCTACCGCCTGTCGAAGACCGCGCGCCCCGGCAAGAAGCACGTCAATCTGATGGGTTCGGGCACCATTCTCGTCCAGGCGATGAAGGCGGCCGAGATGCTCAAGGAGGATTTCGGCGTCACGTCCGACATCTGGTCGGCGACCAGCATGAACGAGCTGGCCCGCGAGGGTCAGGACGTGCTGCGCCACAACCGCCTCAACCCGCTGGCGGAGGAGCGGGTGCCCTACGTCACCGAGCAGCTCTCGCGCGCCAAGGGTCCGGTGATCGCGGCGACCGACTACGTCAAGAACTATTCCGAGCAGATCCGCGCCTTCGTGCCGCAGGCCTACGTCACGCTCGGCACCGACGGCTTCGGCCGCTCCGACAGCCGCCTGAACCTGCGCCGCTTCTTCGAGGTCGACGCGAACCACATCGCGGCCGCCGCGATGGTCCAGCTCTTCCGCGAGGGGTCGGTCACCGAGAAGGACGTGACCGCCGCGATCAAGAAATACGACATCGACGGCGGCAAGCCGAACCCGCGGCTCGTCTGAAGGCCGACAAGGAGACAGAAACATGACCACAGAAGTCAAAGTTCCGGACATCGGCGATTTCAAGGACGTGCCGATCATCACGATCCTCGTCTCGGTCGGCGACACCGTCGCGAAAGAGGACCCGCTGATCGAGCTCGAATCCGACAAGGCGACGCTCGAGGTGCCGTCGCCCGCCGCCGGCAAGGTGGCGGAGATCAAGGTGTCGGAAGGCGACGCCGTCTCCGAGGGCTCGCTGATTCTTCTGCTCGAGGGCGAAGGCGGCGGAGACTCGGGCGGCTCCGGGAAGGACGGGCCAAAGGAGAAGAAGCCCGAGGCCGAGCCGGAAAAGGCCGCCCGCGCCGAGCCCAACGAGCCCGAGACGGCGAAGGAGACGCGCTCGGCGCCGGCGGCGCCCGCCGTCACCGACGCGGGCTTCGGCAAGGCCCACGCCTCGCCGTCGGTCCGCGCCTTCGCGCGCAGCCTCGGCGTGGATCTGACCCAGGTGAACGGCACCGGCCGGAAGGGACGCATCCTGCGCGAGGACGTCACCGGCTTCTTCAAGTCGCGCTCGGCCCCGGCGGCGGGCGGCGGCGCGGCGGCGTCCGGCGGGATGGGCATCCCCCCGATCCCGGTCGTGGATTTCTCCAAATTCGGCGAGATCGAGGAGGTCGAGCTCTCGCGCATCAAGAAGCTCTCCGGCCCCGCCCTGCACCGGTCCTGGCTCAACATCCCGCATGTCACGCACCAGGAAGACGCGGACATCACCGAGATCGACAAGTACCGCAAGGAGCTCGACACCGAGGCCAAGAAGGACGGCTACCGCGTCACGCTCCTGAGCTTCGTGATCAAGGCGAGCGTCTCGGCGCTGAAACAGCACTGGGAGTTCAATTCGTCGCTTTCGCCCGAGGGTGACAAGCTGATCCGCAAGCACTATTACAACATCGGCTTCGCCGCCGACACGCCCGGCGGCCTGATGGTCCCCGTGATCAAGGACGCCGACCGAAAGGGCATCATCCAGATATCGAAAGAGCTCGGCGAGCTTTCGGCCGCCGCCCGTGACGGGAAGCTCAAGAGCGCCGACATGCAGGGCGCGACCTTCACCATCTCGTCGCTCGGCGGCATCGGCGGCACCGGCTTCACGCCGATCGTCAACGCGCCGGAGGTGGCGATCCTCGGCCTCACCCGCTCGAAAATGGCCCCGGTCTGGGACGGCGAGGCGTTCCAGCCGCGCAACATCCTGCCCATGTCGCTCAGCTACGACCACCGCGCGGTGGACGGGGCGCTGGCGGCGCGGTTCTGCGTCACCCTGAAACACCTGCTCGGCGACGTGCGCCGGCTGATGCTCTGAGGGGGCGCGCGATCATGGAAGTGAAAGTTCCCGACATCGGCGATTTCAAGGACGTGCCGGTCGTCACGGTGCTGGTCTCCGTCGGCGACACCGTCGCCAAGGAGGATCCGCTGATCGAGCTGGAGAGCGACAAGGCGACGATGGAGGTCCCCTCGCCCGGCGCCGGCAAGATCACCGTCATCCACGTCAAGGAGGGCGACGCCGTCTCCGAAGGCTCGATGATCCTCGAGATGGAGGCCGAGGGCGAGGGTGACGCGCCGAAAGCCGCC
Source organism: uncultured Alphaproteobacteria bacterium (assembly GCA_963798765.1). Classification (GTDB taxonomy): domain Bacteria; phylum Pseudomonadota; class Alphaproteobacteria; order Rhodobacterales; family Rhodobacteraceae; genus Amaricoccus. The sequence goes on from CAWCUP010000007.1 coordinate 119,036, forward strand.
AAACCGGAGGGCGACACGGAGACGAGATCCGAGGCCCCGAAGGCCGCGCCCGCGCCCTCCGGCGACGTCAAGAAAGGCGACGTCCACGGCGAGGTCGTCGTGCTCGGTTCCGGTCCCGGCGGCTACAGCGCCGCCTTCCGCGCCGCCGATCTCGGCAAGAGCGTCGTGCTGATCGAGAGGTATTCCACCCTCGGCGGCGTCTGCCTCAATGTCGGCTGCATCCCGTCCAAGGCGCTCCTGCACGCGGCGAAAGTCATCTCCGAGACCGAGGAGATGGGCGCGCACGGCATCAAATTCGCGAAGCCCAAGATCGACCTCGACGGCCTTCGGGGCTGGAAAAACGACGTGGTCGGGAAGCTGACCGGGGGACTGACCGGCCTCGCCAAGGCGCGCAAGGTCAAGACCGTGCAAGGCTACGGCCGCTTCACCGGCCCGAACATGATCATGGTCGAGGGCCCGGACGGCGAGTCCACCAAGGTCAGCTTCGACCAATGCGTGATCGCGGCGGGGTCCGAGCCGGTCAAACTGCCCTTCGTGCCGCACGACGACGAGCGGGTGATCGATTCGACCGGCGCGCTCGAACTCCGCGACATCCCGAAGCGGCTTCTGGTGCTCGGCGGCGGGATCATCGGGCTCGAGATGGCCTGCGTCTACGAGGCGCTCGGCTCGAAGATCACGGTCGTCGAGTTGATGGACCAGATCATCCCGGGCGCCGACAAGGACATCGTCAAACCGCTGCACGCGCGCATCAAGGACCGCTACGAGAACATCCTGCTCAAGACGAAGGTCACCGCCGTCGAGGCGCAGAAGAGCGGCCTGAAGGTCACCTTCGAGGACGCCGACGGAAAGTCGAGCGAGGACACCTTCGATCGGGTGCTCGTCGCCGTGGGCCGGCGTCCGAACGGCAAGCTCATCGACGCCGAGGCGGCCGGGGTGGACGTCGACGAACGAGGTTTCATCGCCGTCGACGCGCGGCAGCGCACCAACGTGCCGCACATCTTCGCCATCGGCGACGTGGTCGGCCAGCCGATGCTGGCGCACAAGGCGGTGCACGAGGGCAAGGTCGCGGCCGAGGTCGCCGCCGGGCACGACCGCGTCTTCGACGCGCGGGTGATTCCGTCGGTCGCCTATACCGATCCCGAGGTCGCCTGGGTCGGCGTCACGGAAACCGAGGCCAAGGCCAAAGGCATCAAGATCGGCAAGGGCGTGTTCCCCTGGGCCGCGTCGGGCCGGTCGCTCTCGAACGGCCGGAGCGAGGGCGTGACCAAACTGATCTTCGATCCGGAGGACGACCGCGTGCTCGGAGCGGCCATCGTCGGCACGAACGCCGGCGATCTGATCTCGGAAGTCGCGCTCGCCATAGAGATGGGCGCCGACGCGGTCGATCTCGGCCATACCATCCACCCGCATCCGACGCTCTCGGAGACGGTGAACTTCGCGGCCGAGATGTACGAGGGAACGATCACGGACCTCATGCCGCCCCGGAAGCGCTGAGCGGCTCCGGACGTGGGAACGGCGCGGAACCGCAGGGTCCCGCGCCGCTCCCGTTTTGGCGCGTCCTGACGCTTACTCTACATTCACTCGACTACTTTGTACATTCGCTCTACTACTACTGTAACTTCACTCGACGTATTCCGGACGGCCTTCGAGTGCCTCTTTCGTCGTGTCCACGTAAACACGAACGTCATCGCCCGCGTCGCTGCGAACGATCTGGATCTCGTCCATCGTCAGCGCCACGGCCTTTTCACCTATTCCGAGGAAACCGCCGACATTGACCACGGCCTGCGTGATCCTGCCGTCAGTATCGATGACCAGTTCCGAGACTTCCCCGATATCCTCGTCGTTCACCGAATAGACCTCGGCGTCCTCCAGGGCCTCGGCGGTCAGGGCCTCGGGCTCCATGTCCTTGTAGCCGTCGACGACCATGGCCGGCCGCGACGGCGGAAGCGCGCCGCCGGTCACATCCGCGACAGGCTCGTCGGTCGCGATGTCGTCCATGTCGGTATCGGGTTCAGTGGTGAGACCCGTCACTTCGGAATCCGCCTCCAGTTCCGAGCCTTCGGCCATGGTCTGTTCCGTGGTCACCGAAGCGTCCATCGCGTCGTCACGCCGGTATTCGGGTGCGCTTTCAAGCGTCTCCCGGGTGCCGCTGATGGCGACGAACATGTCGTTCGGCGAGCCCTGATCGCGGATGAAGTTCAGATCATCCATCTGAACGGCGACGGTCCTTTCCCCGATGCCGAGAAACCCGCCGATGTCGAGAAGCACCGCCTGGATCTGGCCGTCCTGAGAGATGAGCATGTCGGAGATCTCGCCGACGTCGTCCCATTCGGCCCGCTGCTCGGCGGCGTACGAGGAGCCTTCGTCAAATTGGGTCTCCGACGCGTACAGCCTCTTGCCGAGAAGGTCGGAGCCGTAGATGTCGCCTTCCTGCGCGCCGGACAGGAACATCTCGTCATTCATTCCCCCGCCGGCGGTCTGCGCCGTCTGCGGAACCTCGGTGGTCGTCTGCGCCATGGCGGGCGCCGCCATCAGCAGTCCGACCGCCGTCGTCATCATGATGCGTTTCATGGTTTGAACCAAGTCCTTCATGTTCGGTACTGAATGATTCAGCATGGCGAGAAACCGATTTTCACCCGGAAGGTTCCACCCCGCCTGAGACCATTTTCGCGCCCGGTCGGCATGAAACCGCGTGTGGAGATGGTTTCCGTAGGGTTAACACGATTTGAATCCAGCCATAAATTCATAGGCTTCCCTGTTTGGCCACGCGTGGCCACGCGTGATGGCGATCGGCGGAATCCTTTGCCACTCGCGCCCGGGACCGTTAGCGTCGACCCGAACCAGAAATAAGCGGGAGGGACGGAGATGGCGAAGCAATCGGTGCGATGGGGCATCCTGAGCGCGGCGAAGATCGCGCGCGAGTTCGTCGCCCCGGGGATCCACGACAGCGCGCGCGGCGTGATTTCCGCCATCGCCAGCCGGACGCCGGGCAAGGCCGAGGCTCTCGCCGCGCCCTTCGGCGACGTGCGGATCCATTCGGATTACGACGCGCTTCTGGCCGATCCGGATATCGACGCGATCTACATCCCGCTGCCCAACGGCGACCACGTCGAATGGACGCTGAAATGTCTCGAGGCGGGCAAACACGTCCTGACCGAAAAGCCCATCGCGCTCCGCGCCGACGAGATCGACGGCCTGATCGAAGCCCGCGACCGCACCGGCCTCGTCGCCGCCGAGGCGTTCATGGTCACCCATCACCCCCAATGGATCCGCGCCCGCGAGATGGTCTCCGGCGGCGCGATCGGCACGCTCAGGCACGTCCAGGGCGCCTTCAGCTTTTTCAACGACGATCCCGCCAACATCCGCAACATGCCCGATCAGGGCGGCGGCGCGTTGCGCGATATCGGCGTCTATCCCTCCGTCACCGCCCGTTTCGTGACGGGCGCCGAGCCGGTCTCGGTCGAGGCCTCAATAGACTGGGACATGGGCATCGACGCCACCGCGCGGGTCCGGGCGGCGTTCGAGACGTTCCACATGGATTTCTACGTCTCCATGCGCATGGCCCCGCGCCAGATCATGGTCTTTCACGGCGACAGGGCCGCGCTGACCGTCGAGGCGCCCTTCAACGCCGGGCTTTACGGCGACGAGGTCCTCGAATTGCGGGACGGCGCGACGGTGATCCGCGAGCGGTTCCCCCGCGCCGACCAGTATCGCGCCCAGATCGACGCCTTCAACGCCAGCGTGCTCGACGGCGCGCCCTTCGCCTGCCCGCTGGAGTTCAGCCGGGGCAATCAACGGATGATCGACATGATCTACGACGCCGCCGGCCCGGCGTGAGCGCGGCGGACGCCTCTGGCCTCCACGGGGGAATTCGACTCTAGGAAAGCGCGGGCCGGACGGCTTTGAGCCCGCCAAAAGAACATCAGGTGAGGATATGACGAAAAAGTACGAGGACCTGCGTTCCGCGCGGTGGATGGCCCCTGACGATCTCCGGGCCTTCGGGCACCGGTCGCGGACGATGCAGATGGGCTATGGACCCGAGGATTGGGAAGGCAAGCCGATCATCGCCGTGATCAACACCTGGTCCGAGGCCCAGCCCTGCCACGTGCATTTCAAGGACCGCGCGGAATGGGTGAAGCGCGGCATCCTCCAGGCCGGCGGCCAGCCGATGGAGCTTCCGGCGATGTCGCTCTCGGAGAGCTACGTCAAGCCGACGACCATGCTCTACCGCAACATGCTGGCGATGGAGACCGAGGAGCTGCTGCGCTCGCATCCCGCCGACGGCGCCGTGCTGATGGGCGGCTGCGACAAGACCACGCCGGCGCTGATCATGGGCGCGATCTCGATGAACCTGCCCTTCGTCTATCTGCCCGCCGGTCCGATGCTGCGCGGCAACTACGCGGGTCAGGCGCTCGGCTCGGGTACCGACGTCTGGAAATACTGGGACGAGCGGCGCGCTGGCACTATCGACAAGGAACAATGGCAGGGGATCGAGGGCGGCATCGCGCGCTCCTACGGCCATTGCATGACGATGGGCACCGCCTCGACCATGACCGCCATCGCCGAGGCGATGGGCCTCACCCTGCCCGGCGCCTCCTCGATCCCGGCCGCCGATTCCAGTCACCAGCGCATGAGCGCGGCCTGCGGGCGGCGGGCGGTCGAGATGGTCTGGGAGGATCTGACGCCCGACAGGATCGTCACCCGCGCCGCGGTGGAGAACGCGGTGACCGTCGCGATGGCGACCGGATGCTCGACCAACGCGATCATCCACCTGATCGCGATGGCGCGGCGGGCGGGGATACCGCTGGAGCTCGACGATCTCGACCGGATCGGCCGCACGACGCCGGTGCTCGCCAACATCCGGCCGTCGGGCAAGGAATACCTGATGGAGGACTTCTACTACGCCGGCGGATTGCGCGGGCTGATGCGCCAGATCGTGAGCAAGCTCTCGCCCGAGGCGATCACCGTCAGCGGCCGGCCGCTGGTCGAGGGGCTGGAGGACGCGCCGATCTACAACGACGACGTGATCCGGCCGCTGTCGAACCCGGTCTATCACGAGGGCAGCCTCGCGGTGCTCAAGGGAAATCTCGCACCTGACGGCGCGATCATCAAACCGGCGGCCTGCGATCCGAAATTCCACAAGCATTCCGGGCCGGCGCTGGTGGCCGACAGCTATCCCGAGATGAAGAAGATCATCGACGATCCCGACTACCCGATGACGCCCGATACCGTGCTCGTGCTGCGCAACGCCGGCCCGCAGGGTGGCCCCGGGATGCCCGAATGGGGCATGATGCCGATGCCCAAGGCGCTTCTCAAGGACGGGCATCGCGACATGGTCCGCCTGTCGGACGCGCGCATGTCGGGCACCTCCTACGGCGCCTGCATCCTTCACGTGGCGCCGGAAGCCTGGATCGGCGGGCCGCTGGCGCTGCTGCGGACCGGAGACATCGTCGAACTCGACATCCCGAACCGCACGCTCGACATGCGCGTGACGGACGCGGAACTGGCCGAGCGCCGCGCCGCTTGGACGCCCCCCGAGCCGCGATACGAGCGCGGCTACGGCTACATGTTCACCAAGCACATCGAACAGGCCGACAAGGGGTGCGACTTCGATTTCCTCAGAACCGAGTTCGGCGCGCCCGTCGACGAGCCGGTGATCTACTGACGCCCCGAAAGGAACCCGCGATGAATCCCGATACCCGCGACAGGCTGGCGGGCGTGTCCGTCGCCACGCTCGCCACCGCGCTCTACAAGCGCGGCCTGCGAAACCAGGTGCTCCAGGACGTGCGTCCCGTGGCGCGCAAAGGCCGCAACATGGTCGGCCCGGCCTTCACGCTGCGCTACGTCCCCGCGCGCGAGGACCGCAACCAGCTCGCCGTGTTCCGCGACCCGAAGCATCCGCAGCGGCACGCGATCGAGACCTGCCCCGAGGGCCACGTCCTGATCATGGACAGCCGTCAGGACCCGCGCGCGGCCTCGGCCGGCGACATCCTGATCACCCGGCTGATGGTGCGCGGCGGCGCGGGCGATCGTCACCGACGGCGGCTTCCGCGACAGCGTCGCGATCGGCGCGCTCGACATGCCGGCCTATCACAGCCGCCCGTCGAGCCCCACGAACCTGACGCTGCACGAGGCGATCGAGATCAACGGCGTCATCGGCTGCGGCGGCGTCGCGGTCTTCCCGGACGACGTGCTGGTCGGCGACGACGACAGCGTGATCGTCATCCCGGCGGAGATCGCCGACGAGGTGGCGCAGGAGGCCGTCGAGATGACCGCCTACGAGAACTTCGTCGTGGAACGCGTGCGGGACGGCCAATCGATCACCGGGCTCTATCCCGCGACGGACGAGAGCAATCTCGACCGCTTCGCGGAATGGCGGAAGGCGCGCGGGCGCTGAGCCGGGCGTATCAGCCCGGGTTGAAGAGCACGCAGGCCGGGCTGCCCAAAGGAATCGTGCCGCATGGCCGGATGACGCCGGAGGATTCCATCTCGAACAGCGCCAGCGCGTCCGAATGCTGGTTGGCGACGACCATCCAGCGGCCGTCCGGATGAAACGCGAAGTCGCGCGGGTGTCGCCCGCCGCAGTCGAAAACGGCGTCCTGTTCGAGGGAACCGTTCGGGCCGACGCCGCAGCCGGGCGATGGCGTTCTGGTTGCGTCCGGCGACCAGGAGGTCGGTCCCGTCGGGGGAAACCCGTATTCCCGACAGGGCCCCGCCCTCGCCCGCGACAGGTGAAAACGGCGTCATTTCGGCGATGGTGACGTAGCGGTCATTCCGGCGGACGATCGTGCGGACGGTCTCGTCGAGCTCGCAGGAGACGAACAGGGCGTGACGTCCCTCCGCCATGTGCCTCGGCCCGCTGCCCGGCGGCAGGTCGAGACGCTGGACATGGCTGGCGACGGGGTCGCCCGCGGCGTCGATACGGTAGAAGTGGATCGCGTCGCCGCCGAGATCGGTGATGGCGAGGGTCCGCCCGCCTTCGATGAAGGCGGCGAAATGGGCGTGCGACGCCTCCTGGCGTCCGGTGACGGGGCCGCTGCCGTCGAAGGCGAAGCGTTGCAGAAGCTCCGGCGCGCCCGACTTCTCCGCGATGCGCCAGAGCGCGGCCGTGCCGTCGCCGTAATGCGCGGTCGCGACCAGCGGCAGCGACGGATGCGCGCCGACGTGACAGGGTCCCGCGCCGGGAAGTGCTGCTTCGCCCAGAGCGGTCAACGCACCGTTCTCGACCCTCCAGGTCAGGATCCGCGAGCCGTCCGCGATCTCCTCCGCCGCGACCACGACGCCCGCGCCTGGAAGCATGGTGATCCAGGACGGGTCGGCCGCCTCCGCCACAAGCCGCAGTTCGGCCTCCTCCGGCGCGTCGGTCGACACCCGCACGCGATGGATGCCGCCTCCCTTGCCGCTTGGAGGCGTGTAGGTTCCGACGAGAAACTCGAGTTCGGTCATTGGTTGCACCCCAAATTGCCCGCGCCGAGATTGGGCGCCTTGATCCGGCGCGGCGCGCTCATCACGCCGGCGCCGTCAGCCCGAAGCGGGCGAACATCTCCGCAGGCGCGTCGTTCTCCTTCAGCAGCACGGCGATCCGGTCGCGGCACGCCCGGGCCGTCGCGGGGTCGTCGAGCGGGCGCGTCTGCCCCGGATCGGCGTCAAGGTCGTAGAGCGCGTCGCGGGCGTCGAGCAGCGGATAGCGCGACACCATGTTTGCCTTGGCGTCCGGCCGCATCCGCAGGCGCCAGACCGGAAACCCGCGCGCCCAGGCGAGATCATCCACCACTTCTGCCCCTTCGAACTCGATCCGCTCGAAAAAGCTGCGCATGTGCGTCGGCATCAGTGTGTACTGGTACAGCTCGTCGGCCATGCCCTCGACCGGATAGAGGAAATACGAATGCCTGCCGTCGGTGAAGTTGATCGCCGCGCCGAACTGGCCGAACAGGACCGCGTCATGGGCGCCCGGCTTGGCGCCGGTCAGGCAGGGAAGGAGGCTCGCGCCGCCAACGCTTTCGGGAATGCCGATGTCGAAAAGATCGAGAAACGTCGGCATGAGATCGGTTGTCTGCGTCAGACCGCCGACCCGGACCGGACCGTCGCCGCGAAGAGCCTCGGGCGCGGCGATTATCAATGGAATTCGGGCCACCTCGTTGAAGAAGGGCGGGCGGTTCTTGCCCAGGAATTCCTTCTCCCCGAGCAGCAGTCCGTGATCGGTCGTCAGGATCACGACAGTGTCGTCCCAGAGATCCTCGCGGTCGAGACAGTCGAGCAGCCGGCCGAGCTCCCGGTCGCACCGCGCGACGAGCGCCTCGTAGCGGTCGCGCAGCGCGGCGAGGCGATCGTCCTCCAGGGTGTTCCGGCCATAGGTCGGCCAGTCAAAAATCGCGCCGTCGGGGCGCGCGCCGTCCGCATGATCCCGGTCCGTGTCCAAGAAGAACGGCTCATGCGGGTCGAAGCATTCCAGATGCAGGAACCAGTTATCGACCTTGGCGTGCGCCTCGACGAACTCGACCGCCGAGTCGAAGCATTGTTCCAGAGGGAACGTCCCCGTCCGGCTCAGATGCCGGTGGCTGGCGTAATAGGCGGTCTTTCCGTCCGGATGCAGCGAGGTGTCCCGCTGCGACGGCTCGAACCGCTCCTCGTATTGCGTGAGGCCGGGTTCGATCGCCGACCGCCATTTGTCCTTCTCCTGGCCGCGGATGAACTCGTAGCTGTCGTAGCGGCCGTGATATCCGAAGCCGCCGTCCTCGAAATAGTGGTAATGGTCGGTGATCAGGTGGGAGTAGACGCCCGCCTTCCGCATCTCGCCGGCGAACGAGACGTCGAAGGGCTCGAGCGGCCCCCAGCCCCGATGCAGGAAATTGAGGCGCCCCGTGTGCATCTCCCGGCGGGCCGGGATACAGGGAAGGCTTCCCGCATGGTGGTTGTCGAACACGCATCCCCGCGCCGCCAGACGGTCGAGGTTCGGCGTGGGGACCGCTCCGCCATAGGGCCCGATGGCGTGCCGGTTGAGCGAATCGAACAGGATGAAGATGCAGCGCACGGGTTCGCCTTCTAGTTCATCAGACCCGGCAGGCCCGTGGCGAGGATCGGAAATCCGCAGACCAGGATCAGGACGACGATCGGCGGGATGAGCCAGGGCAGGATCGCGATGGCGAGCTTCTGATAGGGGATGTTCCCGACCTGAGCCACGATGAAGAGCGCCATGCCCATCGGCGGCGTCAGGATCGAGATCATCAGGTTCAGCACGACGACGATTCCGAAATGGATCGGGTCGATGCCGAACCCGAGCGCGACCGGCACCAGGATCGGCACGACGATCAGCAGGATCACCAGCGATTCGATGAAGGCGCCGAGCACGAAGATCATCAGGTTTACCGCGATCAGGAAGCTGACCGGACCGTCCGCTATTGCGAGAAAGGCCGACGCGATCTGCTGCGGGGCCTGTTCGCGCGCAAGCACGAACCCCATCAGCGACACGCCGGCGATGATCGTGGCGATGGTGGCGGAGGTCGCGGTGGTCTCGTAGATCGCGTCCCAGAGCCGCCGGAAAGTGAGCTCGCGATAGAATGCCAGATCGATCAGGATGGCGTAGAGCACCGTGACCGCCGCGGCCTCGGTCGGCGAGAACCAGCCCGAGAAGATGCCCCCCACGATCACCGCAGGCGTCAGAAGCGCGGGCAGCGACCGGATGAAAAGACGCCCGATCTGGCCCAGGGTCTGCCGCTCGTCGCGCGGATAGTCGCGTTTCCGCGCGATGAACCAGACCATGACCATCAGCGCGGCCGCGCACATGAAACCCGGAACGATCCCGCCGAGAAACAACGCGCCGATGGAGGTGTTGGACGCCACGCCGTAGAGGACCATGGTGATCGACGGCGGCACCAGCGGCCCGATCATTGACGAGGCCGCCGTGACCGACCCCGCGAAGGAATCGTCGTAGCCCGCCTCGCGCATGGCGGCGATCTCCATCTTTCCGAGGCCGCCTGCATCCGCCATCGCCGAGCCCGACATGCCCGAGAAGAAGAGCGAGGCGAGCACGTTCACGTGGCCGAGCCCCCCTGTGACGTGTCCGACCAGCGCCCGGGCGAATCCGAAAAGATGATGCGTGATCCCGGCCGAATTCAGAATGCCCGCCGCCAGGATGAAGAGCGGCACGGCGAGGATCGGAAAGCTGTTGAGGCCGTCCACCATCCGCTGGACCGCGAAATTCACGCCCATCCCCGTATGATAGAAATACCCCATCGACACGAAGATCATCGCGATGCCGATCGGCACGCCCGCAAGCACGAGCAGGAGCCAGCCGAGACCGATCACGCCGAGGATCACGGCGCGGTCTCCCCCTGACGCGGCGAATACCCCAGGATGCGCCGCGCGATCCGGTTCAGGATCAGGAGGCTCGCGAGAAACGCCGAGGCGTAGAGCGTCGCGTCGGTGGTCGGCAGGGTGACGGCGGCGTTGTTGATCGTGCGCGCGACAGTCTTCCAGCCGATCCAGGCCAGGTGGGCCATGATGGCGAAATACACGACGTCGATCAGGGTGAAGACGACCCGTCGCGCCGCGGCGGGCAGCAGGTCGGCCAGAAAGCCCATGCGGAGCTGGCTGTCCGTGCGCTCGGCCTCGGCGATCGCGATGAAAGCCATCCATACCCAGAGCCATCGCGCCGCCTCCTCGGTCCAGACCGGCCCGTCGAAAAGGCCGGTCCTCCCGAAGATCTGGATCAGAAGCACGCCGAAAAGCACGATGAAGATGATCGAGGCGACGGTGCCTTCAAAGCTGTAGCGCCGCATCGCGTCTCCTCCCGGTTCCCGCGTCGTCGCGGCGGCGGAACGTCCCGTCCCGCCGCCGGTCCGACGTCAGCGGCCGCGCACCCTGGCGATGGAGCCTTCGCCGAATTCGGCCTCGAGCTTGTCGTAGTAGGGCTTCATCGCCGCGCGGAACGGCGCGAGATCCGGCTCGGTGATCGTGAGGCCCCGCTCCTTGAACGCTTCGATCAGGCTCTCCTCCTGACCGAAGGTCAGCTCGTTGGCCACCGCGCCGCCGGCCTCGATCGCCTCCTGGACCCAGCCTTTCTCCTCGTCCGAGAGGCTGTCCCAGGTGTCGGTCGAGATCAGCACCGCCGAGGAGGCGATGAAATGGTCGGTCATCGCGATGTGATCCTGGACCTCGTAGAACTTCATCGCCTCGATGGTCGGAAGCGGGTTCTCCTCGGCGTCGACCTGGTTGGTCTGGAGCGCCAGATAGACTTCCGGAAACGCGACGGGAGCGGGCGTGGCGCCGACGCTCTCGGCATAGGCGATCAGGAACGGGACGTTCGGCGTCCTGAGCCGCAGGCCCTTCATGTCATCGATCGAGTTGATCGCCTTGTTCGAGGTCGTCTGACGGGTGCCGTAATACCACAGGTCGATCATCGTGACGCCCTGTTCGGCCATCTTGGCGTCCATCTCCTGGCCCCAAGGCCCGGCGACGATCTCCTTGAGATGGTCGAAATCGTCCACGACGTAGGGCGCGCCGACGAGGTTCAGCTCGGGAATGATGTAGCTCATGTCGGGATAGCCGTTGATGACCATGTCGAGCTCGCCGGCCTGCACCATCGCGGTCATCGCCTTGAAGTCGCCGAGCTGCGAGGCGGGGAACAGGTTCACGGTCAGCTCGCCGCCGGACAGCTCCGCAAGGCGCTTCTGGAATTCCAAGGCGCCCTGATAGTTGTTGGAGACCTCGTTGTCCTGCTGCCCCAACGTCAGTTCGCGCGCGTCCGCCGTGCCGGCCGACAACGCGATCAGCGCGGCGCCGGCGAGAATTTTGAAGTTTCTCATGTCATGGGTCTCCACTTTGGTTTCGAGCGCGCCGCCGGTCGCGCGGTTCCTCCCTTGCGTCGCCTTCGCCGCCCGTCGCGGCGTCTGCGATGCTTGGCGGTGGGCCGAGCCGCGAACGGTAGGACCGCGCCAGATGGCGGTCCATGATCTCCGTCGCGGTCTGCGGATCGCTGTCGAGGATCGCCTCGTAGATCCCCCGGTGCTCGCCGTAGACCATCCGGTCGTGGTCGAGCCTGTCCCCGAGCCCGGGCCGGTTGGCCAGCAGGTCCGAGACGAAAAGATCATGAAGGGTGAGAAGGACCGGATTGCGAAGCGCCGAGACCAGCGCACGATGGAACGCGATGTCGGTCGCGGGAAAATCCTCCGTCCCGACCGCCTCGAAATTCCGCTCCAGCGCCTCGCGAAGCTGCGCGATCCGGAGCGTGTCGGAGCGCGTCGCGGCCTCGCGCGCGGCGCCGGTCTCGATGAAATGGCGCATCTGCTCCAGATGCGCGGCGCTCTCCGCGTCGCCGAGGATCTCCCGCAGATGGTCACCCGCGCCCCGCAGCACCGAGGCGAGCGACGGGCGCGCGGCGCGCGGCCGTCGCCCCTGTCCCGCCCGGACGTAGCCGCGCAGCTGCATCTTGGCCAGCGCCGCGCGCACGGTCGGGCGTGACGTGTCGAACCTCTCGCAAAGCTCGCGCTCCGTCGGCAGAAGGTGGTCGTCGGGAATGCCGCCGCCCCGGATCTCCGCGATCAGCGTGTCCGAGATCGCGTCGGATGCGCCCCTTGTCTCTTCGGTCCGGCTGTCGGCGGCGTGCGGCGTCATCCATCCCCCGTTCGGCCGCCGCCGCGCCCCTGCGCAGAACGGCCAGTCGCTCCGATGACTTTGGTAATTCCAAAATAAACTTCTTGTCAAACCAAATGCGCCGTGGCTACGTCGGGCCCGGTCAGACGGGGTCACGGAATGACGGGTTCGCTTTCAGGAATGTTCGCCGCGCTGATGACCGGCCTGGACGGGGCCGGAGATTTCGACCCGGACCGGCAGGCGGCGTTGACGAAGCGGGTCCTCGGCCAGGGTCTCGCGGGGCTCTATGTCGGCGGAAGCAGCGGCGAATCCGGGCTGCTCGACGCGCCGGCGCTCCTCGCGCAGCAGAAGGTCGTTGCCGACGCCGCGCGCGGAAGCGGCGCCACGCTCATCGCCCATGTCGGCATGCCGTCGCTCGCGGAGTCGGCGCGGCTCGCCCGGAACGCGGCGAAGCTCGGCTATCACGCGCTTTCGGCCCTGCCGCCGCATTCCTATCCGTTCTCCGACGCCGAGATCCTCGCCTATTACCGCGAGCTCGCGGTCGCGACCGACCTGCCGCTGATCGTCTACGAGATCCCGATCCGCACCGGACGGCCCCTGCCGCTGGATCTGCTGACCGATCTGCTCGACCTGCCGAACGTCGCCGGCATCAAATTCACCTCGACCGACCTCTTCAAGCTCTCGATGCTGCGCCGACGCCGCCCCGACCGGCGCTACTTTTTCGGCTTCGACGAGATTTTCCTCGGCGCCGCCGCCTTCGGCGTCGATGGCGGCATCGGCACGACCTACAACATCATGGGCAGGCTGTACGTCGCGCTCGACGCCGCGATCCGCAAGGGCGATCTCACCCGCGCCCGCGAGCTTCAGGACGTCTCCCAGCTATTCGTCGAAATCCTGCTCCAGACCGGCGTGCTGCCGGGCATGAAGGCCGCCTTCCGCCTGACCGGCCTCGACATCGGCCCCACCCGCGCGCCGATGGGCCTCGCGGCGACCGCCGACGCCGAGGCTCTGCTCGGGCCCTTCCTCGACCTGCCCGAGGTCAGGCCGTGGCTGGCCTGAGGGCCGAGATCCGGGGCGTCTGGGCGACGGTCCTTCTTCGCGTCCGCAAGGACGGAAGCATCGATTTCGACGCGATCTCCGAACAGGTGGCGGCCTATGCCGCGGCCGGAATCGACGGGGTCTACTGCAACGGCACCGCGACCGAGTTTCACTGCCAGAACGACGCGGAATTCGAGGCGATCAGCCGCGCCACCGCTTCAGCGGCCCGCGCGGCGGGGCTTCCTTTCCAGATCGGCGCCGCGCACCCGCTGCCACAGGGAGCCCTGGCTCGGATCGCCTTCGCCGCGACGCTCGAACCCGTCGCGATCCAGGTGACGCTTCCGGACTGGACGCCGATCGACGGCGCGACCGCCATCCGCTTTCTCGCGCGCTGCGCCGGGATCGCGGGCGACGTCCCGCTCGTGCTCTACAACCCGCCCCATGCCCGCGCGGCGCTCGACCCCGCTGGTTTCGCCCTTCTCACCAACTCGGTCCCGCAACTCGCCGGCATCAAATGCGCCGGCGGCGATGACGCCTGGTACGCCGCGATGGCGCCGGTCCTCGCGCGGCTCTCGGTCTTCATCCCCGGCCACCACTACGCGACCGGCATGCTCCGCGGCGCCCATGGCAGCTATTCCAACATGGCCTGCCTCGACCCCGCCGCCGCCGTCCGCTGGGACGGTCTCACGCGCTCCGATCCCGACGCGGCGCGCGGGACGGAACTGCGCATAGCGGCTTTCATGGGCGAGGCCGTCGCCCCGATCCTCGCGGCGGGTCATCCGGGCTACGCGATCGACAAGGCCATGGCGGCGGCCGGCGGCTGGACCCCGATCACGCCCCGGCTTCTCTGGCCGTGCGAAGGGCTGGAGGACGCGGACGTGGCGCGGATCGCCGCCGCCGCGCGGCGTCACATTCCCGAATTCATTGGAGAGCGCACCGAGGCGGATGCATGATGCGTCCCGCCCCCGCGCCCCGGATACAGCCGCCGTGGACCTGAGCCGCCTCGAACGCAAGCTGATCGTCTCCTGCCAGCCCGTGCCCGGCGGGCCGATGGACCGCGCCGACATCGTCGCGGCCTTCGCGCTGGCCGCGCTCGACGGGGGCGCCGCCGCTCTGCGGATCGAAAGCGCCGCCTACGTGCGGGCCGTCCGCGCCGTCACGCCGGCGCCGATCATCGGCCTCGTCAAGCGCGACCTGGCGGACAGTCCCGTCCGCATCACACCCTGGCTGGAAGACGTGGCCGCGCTCTTGGGCGCCGGCGCGGACATCGTCGCCTTCGACGCGACGAACCGTCCGCGCCCGGTTCAGGTCGCCGACCTGATCGCCGCGATCCACGCTGCCGGCCGTCTCGCGATGGCCGACTGCTCCGCCGCCCGCGACGCCGAAACGGCGCTCGCGGCCGGCGCCGACATCGTCGGCTCCACTCTCTCGGGCTATACCGGAGGGGAGATTCCCGACGGGCCGGATTTCGCGCTTCTCGAAGACCTGCGCCGTCTGACCCCGCATGTGGTGGCCGAGGGGCGCGTCAGGACGCCACAGGACGCCGCCCGCGCCCTCGACCGCGGCGCCTGGTGCGTCGTGGTCGGCACGGCGATCACGCGCACCGAACACGTCACCTCCTGGTTCGCCGACGCCATGGCTGCGACTCCGCGATGACCGCGCTCGCCATCGACATCGGCGGAACCAAGACCCTTCTCGGGCTGGTCCGGGACGGCGAGATCGTCGCCACGCACCGCATGGCAACCGACATCGCTGCCGGCCCCGACGCGCTGATCGACACGGTCGCCGAAGTCGCCGCGCGCTGGTCCGGCGGATATGATGTGATCGGCGCCGCCGTCACCGGCATCATCCGCGAAGGCGAATGGCGGGCGCTCAACGCGTCCACCCTCGCGCTTCACGGCTCGTACCCGCTTGCCGTCGCGCTGGCCGGACGCCTTGGCAGGCCCGCGCGCTGCGTCAACGACGCGCAGGCGGCGGCGTGGGGCGAACATGTCGCGGGCGCCGGCGCCGGGCGGGACATGGCGTTTCTCACGGTCTCCACCGGCATCGGCGGCGGCATCGTACGCGAAGGCCGCCTGCTCGAAGGTCTGGCGGGCAGTTTCGGCCAGTTCGTCGACGAATCCGGCGCGCGCGTCGAGGACCGCGCCGCCGGCCGCTGGATCGCCCGCGAAGCGGCGGCGCTCGGCCATCCCGCGACCGCCGAGGCAGTCTTCGCCGCGGCGTCCGAGCCTTGGGCCGAAACGCTGATCGCGGCGAGCGCCGGCCGCGTCGCCGCCCTCTGCCGCAACGTCCAGCTGGCGGTCGATCCGGAGATCATCGTCATCGGCGGCGGCATCGGTCTCGCGCCGGGCTATCTGGACCGCGTGCGCTCGGCGCTCGCCGACGCCGATCCGATCGTGCGGCCGCGCGTGGCGCCGGCCGCTCTGGGCGGCGATGCCGGGATCGTCGGCGTCGCCGCGCTTGCGGAGGATTTGAAGTGCGACAACAGGGAGACAGCACAATGAAGACGGTCGGGCACGGCCTCATCGCCTTGACCGGCCTCGCGCTCACCGCGAGCCCGGCGCTGGCGCAGGTCACCGTCGTCGGCTGGCCCGGCGGCCCGGAGGAGACGGTCCTTCGCGCCGTCCCCGCGTCCGCCGGGCGCCGCGCCTTGAGCCCTCTGCCGGACCGGCCGGCGACTTGCGCCCGAGGCGCGTCGGCCCTTAGTAGAACCGGAAGGAATCGAAGAATGACGACATTCCACATCCCCGACATGAACTGCGGCCACTGCCGGGCGACCGTCGAGAAGGCGATCCGCGCTGTCGACCCCGACGCGCGGGTCGAATTCGACATGGAGGCGCGCCGGATCGATCTTGACTGCCGCGCCGAACCGGCGGACGTGCGGGCGGCGCTGGCGAGCGCCGGCTATCCCGCGACCACAGCATAGGAGGCCACCGCGCAAAGCCGGAGACGCCGACCGGGACCCCGTGGCGTTGTTTGGAGATGTCGACGGCTACAACAAGGGTCGACACGCAAAGGGCAAAGGTGGACGACGTCTAATCCGCCCGCAGTGGGCCCGCTCCGCCGCGACAGCGTCCTGTCCGACATGCGGGAGCCGTTCCTCCCGTCGACCTGCGGGACTTCGCGCGCTTGCGCGAAGGCAGATCCGACTGGAGTTGCCAAGACGCGCGATGTAACATCGATCCTAAGCGTTCGGGGGAAGATCCAGGTGTCATGATCGTCTACGGGTGGCGGCTCGGGGTCGCGGGCGTGGCGCGGCGCCTGCTGATGCTGATCGCTCTTTCGGCGGCTCTCGCCGTCCCGGGTTTCGCGGCGGCGGATCGTGTGGCGCTTCTGATCGGAAATGGAACCTACGGCAATCCGGATCTCGACCTGCGCAATCCGGCCAACGACGCGAGCGGACTGGGCGCGGCGCTTGAGGGGCTCGGATTTTCCATCAGGGTTCTCCTGAACGCAGATCGCACCGCCTTCGAGGCGAGCCTGGCGGAATTCGAAGCGGAGGCCGCCGGAGCCGACGTGGCGCTCGTCTTCTTCGCCGGGCACGGCGTGCAAATCCGGGGCGAGAACTATCTTCTCGCGGCGGACTTCACCGATCTGACGCTCGATGAGGTCGCCGGCAAGGGCGTCCCGCTGACCGACATCCGTGAGGTTTTCGACCGCATCAAGCCCGCGCTCGGCATCGTCGTTCTGGACGCCTGCCGCAACAATCCCTTCGTCGAGACGGGACAGGCGGCACAGGGGCTGGCGCGCTCGCAGGGTGGCACGGGCACGCTCATCGCCTACGCCACCGACCCCGGAAACGTCGCCTACGACGGCACCGGCGGCAACAGCTTCTTCACGGAGGCGCTGATCGGACATGTCGCCGACCCGGGTGTCGAAGTGCAACTCATGTTCGGACGCGTGCGCCAGCAGGTCGCGCTGGTCACGGGCGGTGCGCAGGTGCCTTGGGTCGAGGAATCGGTTCTGGGCGAGCATTTCCTGGAACCCGATCCCGCCGGCGCTCCGAAGCCTGACGAGATCGCGGGCGAGATCGGGGCGTGGCAGGCGGCAAGCACCGGCGGAGGCCGGGCGGATTACGAGGCGTATCTCGCGGCCTACCCGGACGGGCTTTTCCGCGGTTTCGCCGAGGAGCGTCTCGCGGCGCTCGGTGAATGGGTCGCCGAGGCCGCCGTCGGAACCGACTTGGCGAGCCTCGAATCCGGTGATCGAGGCAAGCTGACGGTGGCGCTGGCGACGCTCGGTTTCCTGCCGCAGACCCGGGGAGCGGGCGCGGCCGACGCCGATCTCGACGCGGCGCTCTCGAAGTACGTGCGCCAGATGACCGTGGACGGCACGGCGGATCTCGACCGGATCTATCTCGACGCCGCCCAGGTGATGGTGATTTTAGGCTCGACCACGGCGCAGCGGATCCGCACGGACATGGCGGCCCTCGCCAGCATCGAGCTGACGCTCTCGATGGCGGGACGCGCGCGCGCCGAGCTGGCCGGGCTGGCCGAGACCGAGGACGCCGCGCGGGCCATGCTGGTCTCGGCCGACAGGGACATCGAGGCGATCGCCGCGGCGAGGGCGCGGGTGCTCGACAGGCTTGACGAGAACCGGACCTTCTACGCCGGGCTGCTGGAGCGAGGCAGGTCCGGGTTCCTGCCGTATCTCGAACGGTCGACGGCGGGTCTCCTGGAGAAGTCCCGGGGATTTCCCGCGTTCGGAACGGATCTGATCGGAGACGCGGACCTGTTCATCCGGCACGCCGCGCAGCTGGGAACCGAATTACCCGAAGGGAGCTACGAATGGATCGCGGATTTCCTGCCATCTTAGGCGTCACCGCACTGATCGCGTTGGGCGCGGCTCTGAGCCTGCCCGGCTGCATCCCCGTTCCTGCCGGAACCGCGGCCGGACTCGCTCCAGCCACGAAGGAGGCGCGGAATCCGGAGGAGACGCTGGCGTTCCAGTCGCGCGCGCTGCAGCGCACGGCATTGGAAGGCGCGCTACTCGGGACTGCGGCGGGCGCCGCGGCCGACAAGGTCTGGGCCCGTCCGACGCCGGTAGGGCTGGTGGGTGGGTTCACGGTGGGCACGGTCACCGGAACATATCTGGGATACCTTCAGCACGCCTACGCGACCAACGAGGAGCGGCTGGGGCGCATGAGGGCCGATCTCGACGCGACCAATGCCGAGACCGAGGCGGCGATCCAGACGATGCGGGTCGTCCTGGAGCGCCAGAGCCGGGATCTTCAGGCGATCCGGGCCCGGGCCGGTTCGTCGAATTCGCCCGAGCTCCAGGCGGCCGTCACCCAGGCCGAGTCGAGCCTCGGGGACATGCGGCGGGCGATAGCGGGCGCCATTGGCCGGGAGGAGGAGTTCGAATACGTCAAGGTCGGCCAGTTCCCTGGTCAGGATCTCGAGGTCGTCGACAGCCAGATCGCGGAACTCGGTTCACGCATCTCCCAGATGCGCGAGATCGCCGGAACGCTCGCGGGCGAGCTGTGAGGGGCGCGGTCCCGGCGGTTCTCGCCGTGACGCTCGCGGCCTGCGCCGCGTCGGACGACCCGGCGGATGGCGGCTTCGCGAATGCCGTGGCCGGGATCGCCGGCGGCGGATACGACGCCCGGATCGAGACCCGGCAGGCGGAGGTCGCGGCCTCCGAGTTGCGCGGCGCCGAGCTCACGGCGGAACTCGCGAGGCTTCGCGGCGAACATGAGAGTCTGAAGGACCGGATCATTCAGCAACGCGCGGACCTGCGCGGCGAAGGCGTGCGCCTGAGCCCGGAGACGGAGGCCCGCGTTCAGCAGGCGATACTCAGTGATCCGGCGCAGGCGGACCCCTCCGCCCGCGCCGCGGCGCTGCAGCGCGCGATCGGCGACGCGCGCCAACTGTCGGAGCAACTCGCGGCGCTGTCATCCTGATCAGGAGACGTCGACGACGATGATGGATATGTTGTCCGCGCCGCCACCATCCAGCGCCATGTTGAGAAGAGTGTCGGTGACCGTCGCGATCGGGGCGGACGCGAGGGTCCGTCGCAGGGGCTCGATCCCGGCGTATTTGTTCAGACCGTCGGAGCAGAGAAGAAAGCGGTCGCCCGATCTCACGTCGCCGCGGATCTTGTCGAGATCGAGCCGATCCCCGACGCCGACCGCCTTGGTGATCGCGTTCGACTCCGGATGGCGTTCGGCCTCGTCCCAGGTCATCTCGCCCGCCATCACCAGTTCGCCAACCAGCGAATGATCGGTCGTGAGCAGGTCGAGCCCGCCGTCGCGCAGACGGTAGAGACGGCTGTCACCGGCCCAGAACGCGACGAAGTGCCCGTCGGTCAGGATCAGCGCGACGACGGTCGCCCCGATGGTCGCCTCGCCGCGCGCGGCGGCTTCGCGGGATATGGTCGCGTGGGCGTCGAGAATGGCGCGGCGCACCGCGCGCATCACCTCGCCGGGCTCCAGCCCGTCAGGCAGCATCGCGACCGACTCCGCTATGGTCTGGCTCGCGAAGTCGCCGGCCGTATGGCCGCCCATGCCGTCGGACACCAACCAGACGCCAAGTCCGGGAAGCGCCAGGATGCTGTCCTCGTTCACCTTGCGCACGCGTCCGACATGGGTGGTGGCGCTGTAACGGATGCGCTCCTGACCCATCATCCGGCCAGACCGGAGGCCCAGACGGGCGCGTCAAGATCGAACAATCCGCGCAGCCCCGCCGGATCGGGCAGCCCCTCGCAGATCATGAGCCGCGCGCCGGTCACGACGTCCGCGCTCCAGACGCTGGGCCGAAACAACCGCTGCCCGGCAAGTCCCGCCGCCAGTTCCGGGGCGAGATCGGACAGACCGCCGGCGCGGAGCGTCAGGAGGCCCGGGCCGGAGCCGAGCCGCGAGGTGGTGGCCCTTTGGAAGGCACCGACCAACTCCAGGCTCTCGGCGAGGCCGTCGCGGGTCGCGTCGTCTTCCAGCGCCGCAAGCGCGACGGCCTCAAGTTGCTCGAAGGTCCGACCGGCGGCGAAATGCGATGCGAGCGCGGGGCTTTCGCCATCGAGCGTGGCCGCGAGCGTCAGCGGAAAGTGCCGTCCGACGCGATCGACCGACGGCATGAACACGCCGAGCATCCCCGCCCGTCCCGCCAGGCCGGGCGCAAGCGTGAAGCGCCAGACGGGCGCCGACATGTAGGCTTCGCTCCAGCGTTCGGCCATCTCCTCGCGCGCCGCCGCGAAGCCCGTCTGCAACCAGCTGTCCCATGCCTTCACGAAGTCGGCGGCGAGATTGAACCGGAAAAAGTCGCCCAGCGCCGGGATCTTTCCGAAGGCCCCGAACGCCGAGGCCATCAGAGCGACGCCGGGCAGCTGAATTTGGTCAGGGCGGATAGCGTGAACGGGTTGAGCGCCGTACCCGAGCGCATGTCGAAAATGGCGAGACGGCCGCCGACCCTGAAGATCACCCGGGTCTGGTCCGGTCCGATCGCGCGCATCTCCGCCGCGTCCAGCAGCCGTCGCAGCGCCCAGGGACCCTCCCGCGACAGCGAGTTCTCGGCGTTGATCGCCTTGGGCTCGAAGCTTATCCGGCCGAGGCCGACCGGTCCCGGCCATCTGACCGCCACTGGGGTCGCCTGCTCGCCCTGCTGGAAGCTCACCTGCTGGCCGTCGATCTCGAGGATCACGCGGTTCGCCTGGGGGTCGAGGGAATAGGGTTTCATCTGGAATGCCACCTGGGGCGAGTCCGCCCCGGCGAAGAACGCGTCCCGGATGTCGGAGGCGTTCTGGAACTGTTCCAGGACGGCGGGCGAGAGACCCAGCTCGGCGCCGTTGACCGGCTTCCAGGTCCATGGCCGCGTCGTCCGATCGACGTAAGGCAGCAAATTCTCGTTCACGAAGCCGTCGATCATCCCGTCGGGCGCGAAGAGCCTCGTGAAATCCTGTACGGCCATGTCGGCCTGCGATCGCGGGCTGAACGGGTACCGGTCGGTGAGCGCGGTCTGGCAGAAGGGCAGTATCTGGCTTTGCCACAGGGCGTTGAGCTGCGCCCGCGTGCCCTCGGCCGTGATGCCCGACGAGCCCGCGCCGATCTGGGTCGACCAGCGCTGGAGCGGACCGGGCAGCCGCCCCGCCTCCTGCTGAAAGCGCTGGAGGGCGCTGCCCTCGCCGGGCTGCGGCAGCGCGCCGCCGCTGTTTATCGCCATGCGGTTCAGCTCGACGTAGACCTCCTGAAGAGACGTCATGGCCATGTCGAGTTGCGACGGCTGTCCGTCCGGGCGCGCGACGAGAGTGTTCAGCCAATCGAACCTTTCCTGGACATAGGCCCCGGGTTGAGCCTGTGCCGCCTGCGCCTCCCCGGCCAAGGGCGCCGCCGCCATCAGAGCGTTGAGGAGCAGCCGATTGCGGGACCCGAGACTGACGGGAGGCTGCCCGGACGCGGCGTCCGCGACCGAGCCTGCGGCGTCGGCGGCAGGATCGGAGCCCCGCTCCTCGGACAGGCGGGTCTCGTCGTTCACCGCGTTCAGGATGTTCACGATCGGCGAGGTCGGCCCGGACAGCACGTTCGTCACTTCGACGGCGTGACTGAGGGACTGCAGCGGAATGATGTCGATGTCACCGAGAATGAAATCGTAGGCTTGGATGTAGTCGTTGTAGTAGAGGTTCAGCACGTCACGGCTGATGGCCGCGAGCGCCTGCTCGCTCTGTTCGGCCTCGCCGAGCGGACCCAGCACCCAGCTCTCGCGCTGCACCCGCTGGGCGACCTGAAGCGCCTCTCCGAGAAACGTGTCGTTGAACCCGTTCCTCGTGAAGATGCCCTCGATCCCCTCCGAGAGGGGTTTTCCGGACGAGCGCACCAGAACCCGGGCGACCGCCGGCCCGCCGACCTCCGTGAGACGCCATTGCGGAATCGCCTTGGCGGCCTGACTGTTGACGATGCCGTTGTAGACCCGTTCGGACAGCGGCATCGCCGCGAGGATTTCCTGCACCTGCTCGACGAGCGGGCCGTTGAGAGCGATCTGCTGCATCGGCTGGTCGAGGAGCGCGGCCAGATGGCCGGAGAGGTCGGCGCGCAGTTGCTCACGCGCGTCGCCCGGATACGCGAGCGACCAGTCGATCTCCATCCAGTCTTTGACGAGCCTTTCGTCCATCGGCCCCTGCAGGCCGAGAATCAGATAGATCTTGAGTGCCTCGTAAAGCAGCTCGCCGTTGTTCATGTTGCTCTGGATCTGCTCCTCGAGGCGCAGCAGAAGGCGTGGCAGGAAGTGTCGGTTCAAGGCGACGCGGTAGGCTTGGGCGGCCTGGGTCCCGATCACGTCGCCCTGGTAGAGGCCCCATCTCAGCTCAGGGGGCGGTTCAGCCTCTCCGACGGCCGGATTGCCGGGCATGTCCCGAAGTATGTTCAGCGCCGGCACGACGGCGGGGATGTCCGTGTCGCCGATCGGGTCGCCGGGGATCGAACCCGCCGCGGCCCGGTAATCCGCGACTTCGGCAGTGGCCCGCGCGACCATCTCGCGGTTGCCGATGAAGGAGCGGGTCCAGAGCGCGCCGACTCCCAGCGCGGTCAGGATGGTGGCGGCTACCGCTGCCCTCCTGATCCAGCGGACGCGGCGCTCGACCCTGTCGTCGGCCGAGACGAGCCCCGCCTCGGGAAAGATGACGTCCCGCATCAGACGCGTGAGAAAGAACGACCGGCCCGTGCCTTGGCCGGACCCCATCGCCTGGCGGCCGATTCCGAAGGTGCGCGCCATGCCCATCATGAGCCGGTCGATCGGCGTGCCCTCCTGCGTGCCGGAAGTGAAATAAACGCCGCGCAGCATGTGTCGGTCCTCGTAGCGGCTGTCCTGGAAGACCTCCCTGAGGAAGTCGCCGGAGATCTGGCGCAGCGACGCGAACTGGTTGGGGAAACCCGCGATCAGGCTGCGGCGCTGGTGGTCGGTTTCGCCCTGCATTTTCTCCAGGGATTGCGCGTTCAGCGCTGCCAGAAGGCCGTCGAACTCCGATTCGACCGACGCGACGGGAGACGACTCCGCCTTCTCCATGGCGATCGGAAGCGTGAAGCCCCAGACCTGCTCGCGCTCCTCCTTGCCCAGATCGTCGAAGAATTCGGTGAATCCCGCGATCAGGTCGGCCTTGGTGAAGAGCACATAGACGGGGAAACGGACCCCGAGCCTGTCACGCAGCTCGTGCAGACGCTGGCGCACGGCGCGGGCGTGGCTCATCTGGGTGACTTCGTCCTGCATCGAGAGATCGGCGAGGCTGATCGCCACGACCGCTCCGTTGATCGGCTGTCGCTTGCGATATTTCTTGAGCAGTCCCAGGAAGCCCGCCCAGGCGGAGCTGTCAGCGGCGGCGTCGCTTTCATGCGTCGTGTAACGGCCGGCGGTGTCGATGAGCACCGCGTCGTTGGTGAACCACCAGTCGCAATTCCGAGTGCCGCCGACGCCTCCGAGAGGGCCTTTCCCCGTTTCTCCCGCGAGCGGGAATTGCAGGCCCGAATTCACGATGGCCGTCGTCTTGCCGGCCCCGGGCGGGCCGATCACGATGTACCACGGCAGCTGGTAGAGATGCCGGCGACCGAGCTTGGACTTGCGAAGTCTGGTGAGCGCCTCCCGAAGCTTGTCCCGAAGGTCCGCCATCTCTTCGGTCACCGCCGACCCGTCAGTCGCGGCGCCGGTGTCGAGGATCTCGTCCGCCAGCCTGCGGTCGCGTGATCTCCGCCGCAGCAGGATCAGCGTGACGGTGAGGATTGCGAGGGCCCACAGGACGGCGACGCCTATCGCGCGGGACGGGACCGAATCGAGCGGGCGCGAGTCCCCGAAGCTGAGAAAGGGGCCGAAAAACCACAGGCACAAGCTGAGGATGACCGTCACCGCGAGGATGATGACGAGAGGGGAGAGGATCAGATTGAGCATCCGGCGCACGGTTACTGATCTCCCGCCTTGATGAGCACGACCTCGATGCGCCGGTTGGCAGCTCTCCCCTCGGCCGTCGCGTTGCTCGCGATCGGCTCCTTTTCGGCGCGACCTTCGGCGGACAGACGGGAGGGATCCGCGAGCCGGCCGGCGAACGTCTCCATGACCTTCTCAGCGCGAGCGAGCGAGAGATGCATGTTGGACGGGAAGCGCGCGGTCCTGATCGGCACGCTGTCGGAGTGGCCCGCGACGATGATCGGACCGGGCTGGTCGTCGAGCGCCGCCGCCACGCGAGCGAGCGGCTCGGCGAAGTCCGGCTGCAGCGTGTCCGACGCCGATCCGAACATGCCGTCGCCGACGATGCGGATCGTTATCGTGTTCGCGCCGTCCAGGACCGTCACCAGCCCCTCGTCGATCTCCGCCTCGAGAAACTTCTTCACGACCTCCAGCTGCGCGAGGCCGACGGGCTTCGCCGGCGGCGGCGGAGGAGGCGCCCGGCGCAGGAGAGTCGGCGCCTCTCCGGATTCGAGCCCCGAAAGCTCACCGAGCAACCGGTTGGATGAGCCGCTCAGCGCCCAGGAGAGGCCGAAGAATCCGAGGCCCAGAACCGCCGCCAGCGCGCCCGCGGCCGTCCAGACGGGCAGCCAGGCCGACAGCGGCCTGTGCGGCCGATCCACACCCTTCCAGTGCGGCGAGACGTCCCGCTCCGCGGGACCGCGCTGGCCGCGGATGGTTTTCGCGAGGCCGTTTCGGATCTGGAGGTGCTTGTCGGAACCGCCAGCCTCCACCCGCAGGCGCCCTTCGAACCCGAGCGACAGGCACATGTAGAGGAATTCCAGCAGATCGATGTTTGTGCCCGGCTCCCGCTCAAGCCTCGCGAGGAGGTCGTAGAACCTGTCGCCGCCGACGTTCTCCTTGTGGAAGGTGCCGACCATCGACTGCATCGTCCAGACCGACTGGCCGCCCCAAGGGGTGTTGAGAACGACGTCGTCAAGCGTGGCGCAGATGGCGTAGCGCGCGATCCTGACGGTCTGCGCGTCGACTCCGGCCTGGAGCGCGCGGTTCTCGAACGCGCGCACCTCGGCGACGACGCTTTTGCGGAGTTTGTCCGGGTCCGGATGCTGCGCCCGGTTCGAAACGCGGCTGACCAAAGCGAAGAGAGGCGCCGCGCAGGCGTTGAGCGTGTTCATCCCGGTCATGGCCTGGGCGATCGAGGGCTCCGGAGGCCGCGCCGTCCCGGGCGACGCCTGCGCCGCCGCTCGCGGAGGAACGCCAACTCCGACACTCTCGACCGGCGGCGCTTCCGGCGGCGCTTCCGGCAAAGCCATCGGCTCGGCGCGCGGCGGCGCCACACGCCGGCCAAGCGGATTGGGCTTGATCACCGTCTTCTCGTTGTCGCTCGGCTCCGCGAAAGGATCCTCGTCGGACATTCGTTCCCTCTTGGCCCGCTCAGCCTTGCCGGATCGCCCAAAGCTCCATCACAAGCCCGGGAAACTCTCCTCCGACATGGAAGGCGATACCGCCTGAAGTCGTCATTTTCGACCAGTATGGGTTGTCCCGGTCGAGCTCGAAATAAGTCAAGCCGGAATGGTAGGGGATCTGCCGGGGCGCGACCGGCAATGGCCTCAAGGCGATCCCGGGCAGCGCGGAATTGACCAGTTGCCGGATCTCCTCGACCGGCCCGACCTTGGTCTGTCCGGCGAAATGCCTGCGGAGCGTCTCCGCGGGGAGGTCGGCCTTGGCCGCGAGCACGAAACTCGCGGACCGCACGAGTCCCCGGTCCGGGATGATCCCGACGCTGACGCCGTATTTGCGCGGATCGAGCGGAATGGCCACGGCGCCCTGCTCGAGCACCGAACTGAGATACTGACGCAGCAGGCGCATCACCGGCGCGAAGACGTTGGTGAGATCGTCATGCCGGTAGACCGGCAATTCCGGCACCTTCTTCTCGGACGCCATGAAAGTCGCGAGCTCTCCGGCCAGCGAGACGCAGAATTCGAAAAGACGCTCTGGATGCACGTTCTCGATCGAGACCAGATGGCGCAGCGTCGGCAGCGCCCGGTTGACGAGCATCAGCAGAAGGAAATCCGAGATCTCGGCGGCGGCCCTGGCCGGTCCGCCCTCCGACAGACGGCCTGACAGCGCGGTCAGCCGGTGGCTCAGCAGGCCCTCCAGTTCCCGCGCGAAATCCGAGAGCGGCTCGGCGGCCCGGACGTCGATGCAGGAGGGCATGAACGCCTTGTCGAGCACGATCTCGTTGTCCGAGCGGACCTCGATGATGCGCGCGACCGGGATCACGAGGCTGTCCGCCAGGTCGTCGACCGCGAGACCGAAACCGAGGGAGAGTTTGGCGACGCCGACCGTCACGGGTCGCCGTTCGCTGCCCATCGTGTCCGTGATCTCCAGTTCGGAGGGTCGGAACCGGGCCGCGGTCAGCCCGGTGCCCGAAAGGTCGACCTCCTGCCCGCCATGCTTCCGCATGGGAAGGCTGAGATAGACCACGCAGTCCTTGACCGTGTCGGGGACGACGAGCGCCGGAGGATGGTCATCGGCCTGCGGCACCCTGAAAACGGCGCCGTCCGGAGTCAGTCCGGAGCAGGTCCTGATCGCGAACTTGCCGAATTTGAGGACTTCCCGATCGATCTCAAGATCGGAGAAGCCCCAGAAATAGGGCCGGGACCGCCGGGCGACGCCCGACACGAGCGCCTCGACGTATCGATCCGCCTGCTGGAAATGCTGCGGCTGGAGGAACAGCCCCTCATTCCAGATTACCTTGCTGTCCCAGGACAAATGATCCGCCTCTCCAGTGCATGCCTCGCCTCGCGCCCGTCAGAGCTTATCGACCTGCTCCTGATACGCTCGGGCGAATTCCTTGCTGAACAGTTCATGAAAGTCGTTCTCGACTTCATCCGAGATCTCAGCATACAGCTTTTCATAGACTTCCCAATACCGCGCCTTCCTGCCTTTCAGAAGACCGCTCAGAGCGCCGCCGGCCTCGATGCGGCCTTCCAGCGCCGACGGGTCCAGCCGTTTGAGGACTCCCTTCAGCGCGGCTTCGATGCCCGCCAGCATCGCGGCCTCATGCGCCTTGACGTCCTTCAGCGCCTCGGAGGCGGCGCTGACCGGCTCCAGATAACCCTTCGTCGCCGGCCGGAGCATGGCCTGCATCGCCTGTTCGGCGCTGACGGAGAACTTCAGCGGATTGTTGTCGCCCGCCCTCACCACAGTCTGCTTCATGCGGAACTCGGTCTTTATCGCCGCGCGCGTCATCAGGACCTCCCGCATTCCCGATACCAGCGCCAGCATCACGGCTCCGGCGCGCTCCATCGTCGCCTCGAGTTCCTCCACCGGGATCGAGCGGGCGTCGACGCCGGCGGCGTTGAGAAACGCGAGGCTCGCGGCTTCGGCGCGGATCTCCGATGCCGAGGGCCTGGGCAGGTCGGAAGCCGGGCCCGACGGGGCAGGCGACGACCCTGTCGCCTCCGGAGGGGTCGGGTCCGGAGCGGCTCCCGCCGGCTCTTCGCCTCCGAGGTCCCAGTCGTCCGGTATGAAGGCGCCGGTCGCCACGGGCGCCGAGAAGGCGTCGTGCACGGCCGCGTTGTGATCGGACCGGCCCGGAGCCGCGTCCCGCGCGGGATCGTGGCGGGGAGAGCCGAGGATGTCGTCGTCATCCGGGTCAGCCGGCATCGCGACATCCGGCGGCTCGTCCGGAATCCACGGAAACCGTCCGCCGCCGGTCGGGGAATCGCCGAGCAGATCGTCGACGAAATCACCGGACCCGTCATCGTCCTCCAGGAGGCTCATCGCGTCCGGCGCGCTCGGCGCCCGGCCTGACCGCGTCGCGGACCCGTAGCCGGGAGCGATCGGGTCGAGGTGTTCCGGGGACATCCCGGCCGGCCCCTCGGAGACATCGACGACGAGTTCGTATGGCCCGAGCGAGAGGACGTCGCCGTCGCGCAGCTCCGTCGGACCCGCCCCCGCCGGATCCTTGGCGTAGTTCACGAAAGTGCCGTTGGTCGATATGTCGATCAGATAGATCCGTGAGCCGTGACTCTCCAGCACGCAGTGTCGTTTCGAGATCATGCGGTCCGCGTCGGGAAGCACGAGGTCGTTCTCGGGCCCCCGCCCGATCGTGAGGCTGACATCCCGCATCGTGACGGGCGCGCCCGATCCCGGAATCGCGCCGGTCGACTGAAAGCGGAGCGTGAGCGGCATACCCTCCCCCCTAGCCGCCGGTCAGGACCGTCGGCAGCCCGAAAGCGATCGGCCCGCCCATGGCGCACATGTCCGAAAGACGCGCGGCCGGAAGTCCGCAGATCATTACGGTCATGGACCCTTTCGCGATCGGATGCCCCGGCGGCACGACGCCGGCGCAGAGGTCCGTCATGCGAGCCGCCGGCATGCTGCCTACGAGCACCGTGACCGCGCAGGGCGGCAGGATCGGAAATGGCGTCCCCGGCGGAAAGGTGCAGATGTGCGGATCGGCCAGCCGCGCTTGCGGAAACCCCATGTCGTCCCCTTCCCGTTCAATCCCGCGGCTGGTCGGCCGGACGCCCGCTGCCGCCGCGCGCGATGTCCAGCGCGCGGTCGATCAGCAGCTGCCCGTACGCCTCGAACGTGTCGCCGTGCAGACTCAGCGCCACCATGTTCATGCCCAGGGCGGAAGTCTCGGAGGCGCCCGGCGGCGCCGGGTGCTCCGCGAGGTCGGCGGGACCCAGCCGCCCGTCGCACATCGCCACCGTCGCGGCGCAGAGCGACGTGTCGTCGTCGAAGTCCGCCCGCTCCATCGCGTCCCGTGCCGCCGCCCGGTTCTCGTCGGTCGGTTTGAACACCCAGGCCTCGGACGCCGCGAGACACGCCGGTGGCTTGTCCGTACCCTCTGAAAGGGTGTCGCGCGCCGCCAGACAGGCCCACCAGGCCCGCTCGCGCGGAGGCAGGGCGACCGAGATGAGCCGCAGCATGTCGAACACCGCGTCGGCCTCGTCCAGTTCGGCGAGCACGGTCTCGACACTCGCGCTGGCCGGCGCGTTCAGTCTCGTCGCCAGTTTGGCGTTCGCCATGGCCAGCATTCGAGCTGCGGGCTCCTTCGGCAGTTTCTTCAGACCGGAAAAACGTCCTGTCATGGCGATCCTAGTTAATCATGGTGATGGGGCCCTTGACCATCACGATCGCGCCACCTTTCACCGATGTCATGGCGCCGGATTTCACCTCGGCCATTCCCGACGCGTCGATCTTGACCATCGGCCCTTTTATGGTGACGCCGCTCGGGTCGATCTTGATGCTGCTGCCCGCGACCTTGAGTTCAATGGATTGCGCGGCCTCGATCGTGATCTTGCCGGCGGAGGTCTTGTGCGAGTAGTTGCCCATCTTGACGGTCTCGCTGAGATCGCCCTTGTCCACGGTCAGGATCCTGTCCCCGGTCTTGACGGTGTCCGTGAGATTGCCCTTCTCTATGGTCACCGTCTTGTCGTTCTGGACCGTCTGGGTCAGATCGCCCGGATCCTTGTGTTCCATCCCGATGGTGATCACGGCGTTGTTCTTGATGATCTCCGTGTAGTCGCGTTCGGATTGCAGGCGGACGTATTCCTCGTCCTTCCTGTCCTCGACCACGAACTCGCTGAAGCTGTCCGACCCGCCGCCGACCGTCTGGGTCTTCGTCCCGGACATGGTCTTGTTTTCCGGAAGCCCGTAGGGGGGCATGTTGTCGCCGTTGAACATCATCCCGGTGACGACCGGACGGTCGGGATCGCCGTTCTCGAACTGCACGACGACCTCCTGACCGACGCGCGGGATCGCGATCGTGCCCCAACCGTGTCCGGTCCATGGCTGCATCACGCGCGTCCAGCAGGTGAGTTCGTCCTTCCGTTGCGCCGCGGTCTCCCCTTTGGACAAGGGGTCCCAGTGAAAGCGGACCCTCACGCGGCCGTGCCTGTCCGTATGGATCCGCTCGCCGCTCGGCCCGACGACGACCGCCGTCTGGATGCCGGGGATGCTGGGCCGGGGCGTCGATTGCGGAGCTCGGAACGGCACGTCATGGGGCGAGGCCTCGAAGACGCTCGAATACGTGTCCGTCTCCCTCGTGCCGGGATGAGGAGGTCCGGTAAAGGTCGCGCGCATCAGCGGGTCCGACACGCGCGGCAGGTCGTTCCTCAGATAATGGGTCGCGTTTACGACGAGATATTCCCGATTGGAATCGTTCCGGGCGTGTTTCTCGAGCGTGAACGTGTGCCCCGCCGCCAGCCGGCGCACGTTGCAGGCGCCGCGCCATCGCGCGCATTTCGTCACGTCGGAGTCAAGGCTGACGCGCGCGAAGAGGTCGTTCCTGACTCGGGAGAGCGTGTCGTCTTCCGAAACGGGAGGATATCTTCCGTATCCGTGCCGGATCCGACCGAGCGATCCGCTGGCCGTGACGTCTGTCGCCATTTTTTTCGTCGGAACGATGAAGTCGTAGTCCGAGTAGGATACGCCGTCCGCGGTAGCGCGGCGGCCCGGTCCCCACTCGAAGACGTGATCCTCGGTCAGAAGGTCCTGCTCGCCGGTCCGGCGATACGGGATCGTCGCCTCTCCGGGCACTTTGGAATGCGCCGAGATGTCGTCCGCGAGAACCAGCTTCTCCCGCCCGCCTTCGTGCTCGAAGAAGAAGTACATGCCGACCTCCTCCATCAGCCGGCAGACGAAATCGTAGTCCGTCTCAAGATACTGCACGCAGTAATCGCGGACGTCATATTTCTGCTTCAGAGCGATCCGATAGTTCTCCGCCGAATAGCCGGCGTCGTCGAATATCCGTCTGATGATGTCGTCCGTGGTCATCTGCTGGAATATCCGGCTGTTGCGCCTGCGCGTCAGGAACCACAGCCAAGGGCGCAGCGTCACCTCGAAATGCCCGAGCTCCAACGAGTCAAAGCCGACGAGGCGCGCCTCGACGCAGATCCCGCAATAGTCGCGTCGGCTG
This sequence comes from uncultured Alphaproteobacteria bacterium, assembly GCA_963798765.1. Lineage (GTDB taxonomy): Bacteria > Pseudomonadota > Alphaproteobacteria > Rhodobacterales > Rhodobacteraceae > Amaricoccus. The sequence continues at coordinate 150,479 of CAWCUP010000007.1, forward strand.
GTTCCGTCCGCCAGCATCGCGCCCAGCGCGGCCTGCCTGCCGATCAGCGCCTCCAGATCGAGCTCCACCTCGTCGCAGACGAATTCCACCACGATCTCGGTCAGCCTGCTGAGGCCCTCGTCGATCCTTGCGGATTTCACGAGGGTCGGTTCGGACGTGAGGTCTTTCAGGACGACGAGCTTCTCGACGTCGTGGTCCGCGATGCTTGGCACGTGTCACATCCTTTCGACGGTGGCGGCGGCCCGGACGCCGGCCGCGACCGCCCGTTCAGTCGAAGACGTAGGTGAAGTCGCCATCGGAGACGTCGACGCCGACCGCGGAGACGCTCCGCCCTTCCATCAGCCGGCGCAGGAACTCCGCCGATATTTCCGGCAGCATCGTGTTCGTGACGATGGCGTCGATCATGCGACCACCCGATTCCAGCTCCTGGCAGCGCGAAACGATCGTGTCGACCACGGCGTCGGAATAGCTGAAGGGCACGCCATGCGACTCCGACACGCGCCGGCGGATGCGGTCCAGCTGGAGTTTCGTGATCTCCGCGATCATCGAAGGCGAGAGCGGATAATACGGAATGGTCACCAGCCGCCCGAGCAGCGCCGCAGGAAACACCTTCAGCAGGGGTTCGCGCAGCGCCTTGGCGATGCCTTCGGGTTCCGGCATCAGCTCGGGATCGGCGCAGAGGTCCATGATCATCTCGGATCCGACGTTCGAGGTGAGCAGGATCAGGGTGTTCTTGAAATCGATCACGCGGCCTTCGCCGTCCTCCATCACGCCCTTGTCGAAGACCTGGAAGAAGATCTCATGCACGTCGGGATGCGCCTTCTCGACCTCGTCGAGCAGAACGACCGAATACGGCTTGCGCCGGACCGCCTCCGTCAGGACCCCGCCCTCGCCATAGCCGACATAGCCGGGCGGGGCGCCCTTGAGCGAACTGACGGTGTGAGCCTCCTGATACTCCGACATGTTGATCGTTATGATGTTCTGCTCGCCGCCGTAGAGCACCTCGGCCAGCGCCAGCGCGGTCTCGGTCTTGCCGACGCCCGAGGTGCCGGCCAGAAGGAAAACGCCGATCGGCTTCGACGGGTTGTCGAGGCCGGCGCGCGAGGTCTGGATGCGCCGCGCGATCATCCTCATCGCATGATCCTGGCCGATGACGCGCTTCGCCAGATGGGTCTCGAGGTTCAGGACGGTCTCGATCTCGTCCTTGACCATCCTTCCGACGGGAATGCCGGTCCAGTCGCAGATCACGCTCGCCACGGCCTGCTGATCGACGATCGGCAGAATCAGAGGCGATTCGCCTTGAAGCTCGACCAGCTTCGTCTGCTTCTCACGGAGTTCGTCATGCAGCTTCGCGCGCTCCTGCGACGTCAGCGGGCTGCCGGCGGCTTGTTCGGAATCGCCAATTGGCTCCGCGTCGACCGGAGCGCCGCCTTCGCGCAATTTCGCGCGGAGCGCCAGGATGTCTCCGACGAGATCCTTCTCTTCCTCCCAGCGTCCGCTCAGCACCGCGAGACGCGCCTCTTCCTCCGCCTTCACGGCCGTGATCGTCTCCCGCCGGGCCGTGACGTCATAGCCGGCGGTCTCGTCGCGTCCGATGATGTCGAGTTCGGTCGCGAGGGCCGCGATCCGCTGCCGGCTGTCGTCCACCTCGGCCGGAACCGCGTGCTGACTGATGGCGACACGGGCGCAGGCCGTGTCGAGCACGCTGACCGACTTGTCGGGCAGCTGTCGGGCCGGGATGTAGCGCGCGGACAGGACGACCGCCGCCTCGAGCGCCTCGTCCAGAACCTGCACTTTGTGATGCTTCTCCAGCATCGAGGCGATCCCGCGCATCATCATCACCGCGCGCCGGACATCCGGCTCCTCGACCGCCACGACCTGGAAGCGCCGGGTCAGCGCCGGATCCTTCTCGATGTGCCTCTTGTATTCCGCCCATGTCGTCGCGCCGATCGTGCGCAGGGTGCCGCGAGCCAGCGCGGGCTTGAGCAGATTGGCCGCGTCACCGGTTCCGGCCGCGCCGCCGGCCCCCACGAGCGTGTGGGTCTCGTCGATGAACATTATGATCGGCGTCGGGCTCGCCTGGACCTCTTCGATCACCGAGCGAAGCCGCTGCTCGAACTCGCCCTTCATCGAAGCGCCGGCCTGCAGGAGACCGACATCCAGCGCCAGCAGGCGCGCGTCCAGGAGCGCCGGCGGGACGTCGCCGCGCGCGATCCGAAGCGCGAATCCCTCGACGACCGCCGTCTTGCCGACCCCGGCCTCGCCGGTAAGGATCGGATTGTTCTGACGGCGGCGCATCAGCACGTCGACGATCTGGCGTATCTCCTCGTCGCGGCCGACGATCGGATCGATCTCTCCGTTCCGGGCCTGTTCCGTCAGATCGACGCAGAACTGTTTGAGCGCCTCCTCCTTTCCCATGGCCGCCGGAGCCATCGCCCCGGAGGCCTCGCCCGGAACGGCCCCGCCGCCCGTGCGCGATCCGTCCTGCGGCGCCATCCGGTCCTCGGGCGAGCCGTCCGTCACGCGCGCGAAGTTCTCGGCGAGATCGTCCGCCTTGATCTTGGCGAACTCCTCGGAGATGCCCGACAGAACGTTCCTGAGGCGATCCGTCCTGAGAATGCCGAGGATCAGGTGCCCGGTCCGGACCTGATTGGAGCTGTAGAGCAGCGAGGCGTAGGTCCACGCCCGTTCGACCGCGTCGGTCAGATGCTCGGAAAGATCCGTGATCGAACTGGCGCCACGCGGCAGGGCGTCCAGCGCGCGCGTCATCTGGGCCGCCACTTTTCCCGGATCGAGATCGTAGTGGCGGATGATCCGATGGACGTCGCTGTCCTGGCCCTGCACGATCTGATGCAGCCAGTGGACCAGTTCGACATACGGGTTTCCGCGCATCTTGCAAAAGACCGTCGCGCTCTCGACCGCCTTGTATCCCAAGGGATTGAGTTTCCCGAACAACGCCACCCGGCTTATCTCGCTCATTCTGCCTCACCCTCGTTGTCATTTCGCCTTGGCGCCGCGTTCGCCGTGCCCCCGGGCGACAGGAAGAGGTCGTCCGCATCGGTCCGGCAATCGCGTCGACCGATCCAGCAGGTGTGTCCCAGCACCGCGTCCCGGCCAACGACCGCCACCGGGACCTCGTCCCGCTTCAGCACCAGATTGAGGTCCCAGTCCAGCGCGTCGCCGACATAGTTGCGCACGATCGCTTCGAGTCGCGCCAGAGAAGCGCCGCCCGGCAGCATGCCGCGAAACTCCTCGAGCGACAGGGGCCCGAGGCGAAGGCGGAACTTGGCGGATCGCGACCAGACCTTGCCGCCGAGGCTCGCTGTCCGGCCGAGCCGGACGCGCGACCCGAGCCGCCAACGATCCCCCGGCTCAAGAGCGAGCCAGCAGCCGACGAACGACTCGAGCGTCACGGGCACCCGAAAAAAAGCGGACAGGATCGCGAGAAGCCCCTCGGCGTTTTTCGTCCCGAGCCCGAGCCTGCCGGTGAAATGCCGCTTGGCCAGATCCGGCATCGCGTCCCGCGCTTCGAGTTCGTCGCCCGCATAGCCGGCCAGCGCCGCCACCTTCCGCTGGAACGCATCGCCGCCGGGCCGGTCGAAGGACGGCGCGGGCTGTCCTGAAGCCCATGCCCGGTAGAACAGGCTGAGCATGCGGTGGGTGAAGACGTTCGCGAACGCGATGAGCGTGGGATCATGCTTGTTTCGAAGCTGATCGCGGGCATATTCCGTCAGATGAAGCGGCAGAGGACCGTTGGGGCCGAACAGGCCGAAAAATCGGCTGTCGAGACGACCCGGCCTGCCATCTTCCGGAGGATCGAAGCGCGTCAGGGTGGAAGTCGGAAACGCGAGTTCCGCGACCTGTCCGAGGCGGACCGCGTCCTCGCGGGGACGTCTGGATTCGCCGAGACGCGGCCGGTCGGCGTATTCCGCTTCGATGAGGCGGAGAGCCTGGAAGATATGAAACCGCCTCGGATCCTGTTTGAGTATCTCGATTCCGGTCAAATCAGCCGTCCCTGTCCGCCGGCGGCGCGTGAACGCCCGATCTCGCCACGCTGGCGCGTCCGGAGAACCGTCTCGGCGAAGCTGTTGATCGTGACGTATCTCCGGAAGAAGCGATCCAAAACCGCACCCAGAAGATAGACGCTGGCTCCGTCGAAAAAGCTCTCGTCAAAATCGATCGTGATCTCGACGCCGCGCACGGCGGTGCTGAGGATCTCGTCGGACATCCGGCGCACGATCGGACGGCTCGAAACCGACAGTATGCCCTCGAGTTGCTTCTCGATGGTCCGGTCCCCCAGTGGCGCGTAGATGCCGACCAGTTCGCGCAGTGCGGCTGCCCCGCCGCCCATGCGCGTGTCGGCGATCGAAAGGTAGTTCAGGCTGAGATGGCTGATCAGGCGCCACGCCGCCGCCCCTTGGGCAAGCGTCTCGTGGGGTCGGGTAGGCGGGACAGGCGTTCGGACACTGGAGACCGGGCCGCCGTCGGGAAGATGGAACACGTCGGGCTCGCCGGTGGTCAACAGGATGGGCAGGTCGCGATTGGTGCAGAGCGCGCTCACTGCCAGCTGCTGCACGTCGCCCGGCCAAGGAGCCTCGCTGCGGTCGACAAGGCTGACGTACATCTCCGAGCCGAGATATGAGGTCCGGGTTCCTTTCAGCCGCTCGCGCTCGCTGCGTTCGCGCAGCCGGCGACGCGGCATGTAGTAGGCGGCGTGGGATTCGCCGGCCGGCGTGAAGTCGTCCTGCGAATAGAACGGCCGGAACTCGACGTCATTCCGGTTGCCACCGCGAATTCCGGTGACGCTCTCCAGAGAATGGACCTCCACGTCCATCGGTGCGGTACGGTCAGGGACGACGTGCTGCTCGACGTCGCGCGGACTGACCTGCACCCGGTCGCATCGCTTGTGGAAAAGGTTCACCGCCGGAACCGCGTGCAGGACGAACGCCTCGGGCGAGACCTGAGGCGCGATCTGCGGCATCCCCTCCCGCAGCATGATGAAGATGTCGAGGTCCGCACCATCCGCTCGGCGCAGCGCCGGCCCGATGCCGCGCAGTTCCACGAAATGGAACCGCTGCGGCATGGCGAAATATTCCTGCAGAAGCCGATATCCGTCAAAGGATCGCGGCGGTGTCGGCAAGAGCGCCTCGTCCTGATCGAATCCCAGCGGCGCAACGCCCGCATCAGGCAGTTCCAGCTTCCAGTCCGCGCGGCGGTCGGTGGATCGCCCCGCGAGGCCCTCGACCTGGGTGCAAAGAAGCTCGTGAAGCCGCCAGCTGCCGTCGCCCGTCAGAAAGATCGCCAGATCCTCGAGCGGAAGCTTGCCGATCTGACCGCCACCGACGCGGGCGAGGCGCAGGCGGATCGCGGCGCGGGCGTCGATGCCGTGCCCGACGCCCGCCGCCAGAAGATCGGCGCGACCATCGACGTAGGCGGCTTCCGTGACCTGGAGTGGCCAGAGCGTCAGATCCGCCGCGGTGCGGAAGACGCATGGCGTCTGCACTCCCTCGCTCATGCGGCTGCGCAGCGCGGTGCCCCGCGCCATCCTCCAGCCTTCCTCCAGCGTCGACTGGGCCGGGTCAGGCGTGAAAGCCGCGACCATCATCGACGGGGTGGGCGCCAGAAAATGCGGATAGATGATCTCGAGCAGATGGCTCGTAAAGGCCGGGTATTGCAGCTCCAGCTCAAGCTGGACCCGCGCCGACAGAAACGCGAAACCCTCCAGAAGCCGCTCGACATACGGATCGAGCACTTCGGTGCTTTCCATCCCCAGACGGGCCGCGATCTTGGGGTACGCCTCGGCGAACTCCGCGCCCATGTCGCGCATGAAGCTCAACTCGGCCTCGTAGTGCTTGAGAAGGCGAGTATCCATCCGCGCCTCAACCGGTCCGCTTCAAGGTGAGTTCGCCAGTGGCTATGTTGACTTCCGAACGCATGAAGAGCTCCAGCGGAACGGGCTGCGCCCACATGTCCGCGCGGATGTCGTATGTCAGCGTCGCCCCAGAAGCGGTCTTGTCCTCCACGATCGAAACTTCGATCGAATCCGGATTCAGGCGCGGCTCGAAACGCTCGATCGCGCGTCGGATCATCAGACGTATCTCGTTGGCGCGCTCCAGACCGGACGCGCCGCCTGCCACCTCCCGCAGGCCGTAATTGACCACGGACCTGACGACGTTGGGGTACGAGGCCACGTCCAGCAGGCTCTCATGGCTGGTGGTGTTGAGAAGCCAGGAAAGGTCACGCTGGACAATGTCGCGAAGCCGCCGGACGTCGATGACGCGGTCCTCGCGCTTTTCCGTCATCTCTCCGGGACGCATGTCGGTCAGACGATCGAGGAGCGAGGGCTGAAGCCTGTCGGTTATGTTCCTGTCAGCCATCCGGGGGGCCTCCGGTCGGACTGTCGATGACCAGCCGGCGCAGGTCCATCAGCCCGACATCGCCCCTGTCGGTCGCGAGCACCCGCTGCCCGATCCCGATGAACGCGCCATCACCCGCGTCCTCCCATTCCGTCGATCGCGCGAGCCTCGCGCTTCCGTCCGCCGGTGTCGCGGCTCCCGCGTAGCGCGTCGGGACGAGGGCCACGACCTCTCCTCCGGTGTTCAGCACCAGGTTCACGGCGGTCCAGACGCTGTCGCGCAGATCCTCGGGATCCTCCGCGCGGATCTCCCGGATGGCGGTGAACGGCACCCAGAAATAGCGGCCGTTCACGACCATCTCGAGGAGCGGACCAAGGCGCGTATCCGCGTCCGCGATCCACTCGAACGCCGCGCCGTTCAGGGCGCCCGACGAGGCCGGCGCCGCCTCGAACGCAAGCTCCCGCAGCTCCGCTGCCTTCGGCGCGTTGCCTTGCGCCAGCAGTCTCAGCGCCTCTATCTGGAGCGCGATCCATTCCTGCGGTTCCCCGAAAACCAGAGGCGCCTTCTCGCCCGCGAACACCTTTTGCCGGAAGACTTCGCAGATGATGGCCTCGCGATAGGTCTGCGCCATGGGCAATGCCGAAGGGTCGAGCTCCGCGCAGAGCTTCAGCTGCGTGATCGCGCGGTTCCAATCGCCCTGAACGCAGAGGAGCTGGAAAAGGAATATCCGCAGCTTCGGATCCTGGGGCCTCGCCCTCACTTCCGCCTGAAGCGCGGCGAGGGCGCCGTCAGGATCACCGACGGACAGGCATTGCTCTGGCGTCATCGCGACTCCAAGTCAGGCGTCCGGGAACGGGCCGCGTGGCCCGCTCCCGGGAAAGGTCGGAACTAGGCCACTTCCGCGGTTTCGAGATCCCACTTGAACTCGCCGGCGGTGGACGTCTTGCCGTCCTTGACGCCCTCCTTGGAGTACTTGCGGCTCAGATTGGTGTAAGCCAGCCCCCAGGACTCGAACAGGGCGCCATCGCCCGAACCGCTTACGCTGTAATTGGTCACGATGACGTCCTGGAGCGTCCAGACTTCGTAGGGTTCGTGCGCTTTGCTCCCTTCCGAGCCGGCGCGGCAGAAATGAATCGTGACTTTGGTGAAGACCGTCCCGTTCGCCACGCCGGTCATGATGTTGTTCGAGGCCGCGCTGACTTGGCAACTGCACGAGACCTCGGAGAACTGCGGGCCGCCAAGCGTCCGCTTCCGGCCGGTGGCGCCCATCTGGATAGGCCGCGAAACGCCGACCGAGACCGAGTCGAGATCGATCCATTTGGAATGGGCGTTGTCCGTCGCCTCGCCCTCAGGCGTCTGCGCGCCACCCTCGAACTTCGCAAAAACGTTCGCCATTGTATCATCCCTCTTTGTTTTGCGCGGAACGCGCGGTTTTCAGAACACGCGGGCGCGAACGGCCCGGATTTTCATGCGCCCTTTTCGGACGGCAACGTGGAGACCAGCCGCAATGAGACGGACAGGCCTTCCAACTGATAATGCGGCCGGAGAAAGAACTTCGACGTGTAGTAGCCGGGATTGCCCTCGACCTCCTCGACGACGACCTCGGCCGCTGCGAGGGGCTTTCGCGCCTTCTCCTTCTCGGACGAGATGGCGGCGTTGAAGTCGACGTAGTTCTCGATCCAGTTCTGCAGCCAGCTCTGCATGTCGTCGCGGCTTTTGAACGAGCCGATCTTGTCGCGGACCATGCATTTCAGGTAGTGGGCGAACCGGCAGCTCGCGAACAGGTACGGCAGGCGGGCCGCCAGGTTGGCGTTCGCGGTCGCGTCGGCGTCGTCATATTCCGCCGGCTTGTGCAGCGACTGCGCGCCGATGAAGGTCGCGAGGTCCGAGTTCTTGCGGTGGATCAGCGGCATCATGCCGTTCTTGGCCAGTTCCGCCTCACGCCGGTCGGAGATGGCGATCTCCGTGGGGCATTTCTGGTCGACGCCTCCGTCATCCGTCGGGAAGGTGTGCGAGGGCAGCCCCTCGATCGCGCCCCCGCTCTCGGTGCCTCGGATCCGCGAACACCAGCCGTACTCCTTGAACGAACGCGTGATGTTCGTCGCCATCCCGTAGGCCGCGTTGACCCAGCCGTACTTGTCGGAATCCGCGCCTTCCGTATCCTCTTCGAACGCGAACGCCTCCACGGGATCGGTCTTGGACCCGTAGGGCAGCCGGCCGAGAAAGCGCGGCATCGCGAGTCCGACATACTTGCTGTCCTCGCTTTCGCGCAGGCTCCGCCAAGCGGCGTATTCCGGAGTCTGGAAGATTTTCGTCAGATCCCGCGGGTTGGCCAGTTCCGACCAGCTGTCCATCTGGAACAGCGACGGCTCGGCACCGGTGATCAGCGGGGCGTGCGCTGACGCGGCGATCTTGGACAGCTCGCCGAGGAGTTCGACGTCCGGAGGGGAATGGTCGAAATAATAGTCGCCGACCAGCGACCCGAAAGGCTCGCCGCCGAACTGCCCGAACTCCTCCTCGTAGATCTTTTTGAAGATCGGCGACTGGTCCCAGGCGGTGCCTTTGAACTTGCGGAGGGTCTTGGAAAGATCTTTTTTGGAGATGTTCATAACGCGGATCTTGAGCATCTCGTCGGTCTCGGTGTTGTTGACGAGAAAACTCAATCCGCGCCATGCGCTTTCGAGCTGCTGGTAGTCGGGGTGGTGAAGGATCAGGTTCACCTGTTCGGTGAGTTTCTTGTCGATCTCCGCGATCAGGCTCTCGATCGATTTGAGCGTGTCGTCGCCGACCAGCGCGGTATTCGCGAGCGCCTGCTGCGCGAGCGTCTTGACCGCGTCCTCGACCGCGGACTTCGCCTGGTCGGATTTCGGTCGAAACTCCTTCTGGAGCAGGCTCGCGAAATCCGACGCTTCGACCGCCGTTCCGCCTGAGACGGCTTCGGCCTGGGTTTCTGCTTCTGCCATCTCTTACTCCTCGGTCTTCTCTTCGGCCGGCGCGGGCTGGGCGGCCAGCGTTTCCAGCAATGTCGGATCCTGCATGACCTTTCCGATCAGCTCCTCGGCGCCCGATTTTCCGTCCATGTAGGTCATCAGGTTCGAGAGCTGGGTCCGGGCCTCGAGCAGCTTGCGCAGCGGCTCGACCCTGCGCGCGATCGCCGCGGGCGAGAAATCGTCCATGCTCTCGAAGGTGATGTCGACGGCGAGATTGCCCTCGCCCGTCAGGGTGTTCGGCACGGTGAACGCCGCCCTTGGCGCCATCGACTTCATCCGGTCATCGAAATTGTCGATGTCGATCTCGAGGAACTTCCGATCCGCTATCCCCGGCTGGGGCGCCTCCGACTTGCCGGAGAGGTCGGACATGACACCCATGACGAAGGGCAGCTGCACCTTCTTCTCGGCGCCGTAAAGCTCCACGTCATATTCGATCTGCACGCGGGGTGCGCGGTTCCGCGCGATGAACTTCTGTGAACTGTCGGCCAATGTGCCTCTCCTTGTCCTGTTCAGCTGTCCGCGCCGGATCGGGGCGCGATCCTCAAACGGGCCTTCGCCTCAGTCGTCGTCGCGCAATCCGCCCACCGTGTTGACATTGTCGAGCCCCGACGGGGCGAGGTCCCGCATGATCGTCATGAAGTCGGCGTTCACCAGCCTCTTGGCCCGAGCCAGAAGAATGGGAACAGGGCTCGAAGGCTCCTGCCGCTCATAATACTGCATGATCCGGTCAAGCGAGGCCACGACGTCCCGAGGTCCGCCGATCGTGCCGGAAGCCCCCCCAGCGGGCTTGGCGGAGGCGTCCTCGGGCTCTCCCTCGCCATGTTCCGTGTCCTCCGCGCCCGTCGCCGTCTCGACATGCTTCACGGCGGCGCGCAGAAGTTTCGTGAGAGGCCCGAGATCGGGACCTTGGCCGGGAACCTCATCGTCGAAGCGGGAGCTTATGGCGTCGGCATCGGAAACGGCCGATCGCAATGAGTCCAGAAGCGCCGAAAGCTCCGCCGGGTCGCTGTCCCGGAACGCGGCGGCGATGGTCGCGGCGTCTTGAATTTCTACCCCGGAAGGGGCGGGAATATTACCTTCCGCGATCAGGATGTCGCGCAGATTGATTTCGCCGAAGGTCCGGCTTCGCGCCAGAGGCGCCAGCCTCAACGCGCGCAGCACCGTCGCGGTATCCGCGAGACCTCGTACGGCGTTGACGCGCATCGTCGGATCGTTGTCGTCGTCGGGATCGAGTTGCGGATGGCAGCTTTCCCAGAAGTCTTCGAGGCTGCGCCTGATATATGCGAGCACGTCCGCGAATTCGTGCAAACCTCCCACCCGCAACCGGGCATGCGCCAGATGGCAGGCCGCGCGGAGGTCGTTCGAACGCTCCAGGATGTCGGACGCCAGAGAGATTATCTTCTTGAAATCCGGTTCCTCGGCCGCGATGACCTCGTCGCCCATCTGCCGCTCCTCACCGGGTTGAGCCGCGAGTTCGAGCGCGATGAAGGCCTCGTCATATTCAAGGTTCTCTCCGCTCGGATTTTCATCGCCCATGTTCCGAGGCAGTGACGAGAGATCCATTTTTTCCCCAGACCGGCTGTCGTCGTTCCGCGCAGCGGCGTCAGACGTTAGCACAACTCATGCTCGAATCTAGAAAAACCTTGGCTTTGAAACGAGCGTCATATTCCCAGTGACTTCTCAATAGTCGGGGAGCGGATTTCCGGCGTGATCTGAATCACTGCGAGTTGGCGTTCCCCGCATTGAGAAGGCGTCGATCCGTGTTAATGAAAGGTTGAATGACAGCGGCGGGAGCGCCGGAATCGTCGCAATTTCTGCGGCGGAACATTGGAGAAACGCGATGGGACTGTCGGACCGGACCCTTGCCGCATACATCGCTATCGGACTCGCGGCGGCCACGCCGGCCGTCGCGGAGCAGGGCCGTCTGACGGTCGAACTGAACAAGCTGGAGGACGCGGAAGGCGGCGGCTGTCAGGCGTTCTTTCTCTTCCGAAACCAATCCGGCCTGACGCTGGAGGCTTTCGAGATGTCGCTTGCGGTCCTGGACTCGAACGGGGTCATCGACCGGCTGCTGACGGTCGACGCCGCGCCTCTTCCCGCGGACCGCACGACGCTCAAGCTCTTCGAGATCCCCGACATGGTCTGCGCGTCGGTAACGGAGGTCCTGCTGCATGAGATCGCCGCGTGCCGGCCGCAGAACGCCGAGGAGATCGATTGCTTCGACATCATCTCTCTGGACAGCCACTCGACCGCCGCGCTGGTGAAATAGCGGATGCGCCTGGATCTGGACCGGTACATAGGCGCCGGCGGTCCGATCGTCGCCATTCTGATCGTCCTGTCGCTCATTTCCGTCGCCATCATCGTCTTCAAGTGCCTTCAACTCGGACGCGTGCTGTCAGGAACGGCCCGGCGCGAGTCCGCCTTGGCCCTCTGGACCGAAGGCGAGAGAAGGAACGCCTCTCTGGCGATGGCCCAGGGCGCCTCGCCCGCCGACCGTGTCGCGGCGTTCGCCATGACCGGTCTCGAAAACGGGATGGACCGCGACGTGCTCGAGGCCGAGGTCGAAAGACGGGGCAACGAGGAGGTCGAACGCATGGGCGGTCTCCTCCGCCCGCTCGAAGTGATCGCGTCGGTCAGCCCGCTTCTCGGCCTGCTTGGCACCGTGCTGGGCATGATCCAGTCCTTTCAGCAGCTCGAACTCGCCCAAGGCTCCGCGAACGCGTCGCTTCTGGCCGGCGGCATCTGGCAGGCGCTCCTCACGACCGCCGCCGGCCTGATCGTCGCCATCCCGGCTTCGATCGCCGCCAGCCTGCTGGCGGCGAGGGTCGAGAGTGCCCGATTCCTCATCGAGAACACCGTCGGGCGGGTCTTGGTCGGTGGAGGACGGCGCGCGCAGGAGCGCCTGATCCCGGCAGGGCGGAAAGACGAAATGAAACTGGTAGCCAAGGCGCGGAAGACCCGGCTCATCTCGCTCGTGCCGCTCGTCGACGTCATGCTCATACTGCTGATCTTCTTCATGGTGACCTCGACCTACCTCGATCTCGACATGGTGCCGATGGTCGACAGAGCCGGCCCCGACGCGGCCCTTCCGCTGCCGCGATCCGGGGATGGCGAAGCCGCTTCCGCTCCGCTCCTGATCCGTCTCGGGGCGGACGGCCTGGCCTACGTGCGGGGCGCGGCGCTGAACCCGGCCTCCCTCGACATCGCGATCAAGGCGCGTCTTGCCGAGCGACAGGACACCCAGATCATCGTGCTGCCGTCCGCGCATGCCAGCGTCCAGTCCCTCGTCAGCCTGATGGAGACCGCGTCCGGAGCGGGCGCGACTGCTTTGCGCGTCGTGCGACTGGAGGAAGCGCCATGAAGCTGCGGCGGCGTGACGCCCGACCCGCCACGGAGACGATCGTCGCGCTGATCGACGTCGTCTTCTTCCTGCTGATCTTTTTCATGCTGGTCGGACGGATGGACGCGACGTCCCCCTTCGACGTCATTCCGCCCCGGACGCGCGCCGGAGCCGACATGCCCGGTGGCGGAACCACCGTCACGGTCGCCGCCGACGGCCGACTGGCGCTCGACGGCCAAGAGACGGAGCGCGATCCGGCACTCGCGGATCTGTCCGTACGGCTTGAAGCCGATCCCGGCCTTCTCGTGCGCATCAACGCGCACCGCGATGCCCGCCTCGGCGACGTGCTTCCTCTGGTCGCCGAGATCGAGCGGCTCGGGGCCGGGCGGATCATTTTCGTCGTCACGCCGGAAGACCTGTGAGGCGCGGCGCGTCCTTCAGGATCCTGATCGCCGGAGCGGCCTCGATCGTGGCGCACGGCGTCGCCGGAGCCCTTCTCGTCGAAACGCTGCGTCCCGCGCCGATCAATCAGCAGGCCCTTCCCGAGACCTCGCTCGATCTGATCGAATACGAGGCTCCGCGCGGAGAGATCATCGAAAAGGACGCCGGAGGCGCGACCGCGCAAGCAGCCGGCGCGGACGCGACACGCCTCTCGCAAGGCGCGATTCGCCGCGTCACGGTTCCAACCACGCCGCCGCCCACGACGTACGCGGCGCTTGGACGACCCGAATCCGCGCGCGCGGAAGTTGCCCCGCAGACGGTGCGACCTCTGGAACCGGTGGATCCGTCGGTGTCGGCGGCTTCCGAAATGGACGCCGACGGCGAGAGTCTTGCCGCGCGCGTTCCCGATCCGGCACCGCCGGTGAGCGGCAGCATCGCTCCAGGACAGACGACTTTGGCCGCAGTGAGCACCGCCGAGGTCCCGCTTCGCCAGACCGTCCCGATGGAGACGCCCGTCCCGTCTTCATCTGCAGTACCGGACGCTCTGGAACCGATCCCTTCACGAGAAACACGCGCGACCTCTTCTTCCCCGCCGTCCCAGCAGGCGCCTTTGGGCCTTCTCACGTTGGACCGGGCCGCTGTGATCGAGCCCTTCGAAACCGCACTCGACGCGCCCTCCCCGCCGGGCTCTCAAATCGCCACATCCGAGCCGGTTGGCGAGGAGACGATCATGCGCGCTCCTCCCGCCTCGACGGCGCTCACGAGCGGAACGGTCACGCCGGATCCGACGCCCGCAGCGACACTCAAGAACGTCGCGCTGACAGCGCCCGCCCCTTCCGGCCTGAAGCTCTCGGCCGAAACCGAGGTCGGACGATCCGCGCCGGCCACACCTCCGCCGCAGATTGCCGCGCCTCGGCGAAATCCCGTATCCGCGGAAGTGGCGGCATCCGCGGCGACGCAAGGAGCCATTATCGGCGCACCGTCGCCGTCCGGCCCGTCTGTCCCGGCAGGCCGACCGGCCAGCCTTGATGCACCCGAGAGGCCACCGCCCGCGATCGGCGCGCCAGCGGGCGTTCCCGACTCGCTTGCCGTCACCGCGGGTCTCGCCTGGAGCGGCGCCGGCGAGGAGAACTTCGATCCGGTGTCGCTCGCCGCGATCCAGTCGTTCGTCACCGAAAAGGATCTCCGGCGTTCGGACGCGGGAACAGTGCGGGATGGCATAGCCGACCTGCTCGCGAGAGTGCCGTGCGCGCGGCTGCAGGTCGCGTTCGACCCTGAAAGCGGCACGCTCGCCCTGCGGGGCCATGTCCCGGAAGCCGGATTGCGCGGACCCGTCGCGGAGGCGCTTCGCGCACAGGTCGGCGGATCCATACCCGTCGTCGATCATCTTCAGGTCCTGCCACGACCGCAATGCGGAGCCCTGGCCGGAATGGCGGCGGTCGGCCTGCCGCAATCGACCGATCAGGAGACCGACCCGCGCCTGATCGGCGAAAACAGCTATTCCATGATCTACCGTTATGTCGAAGGCGACCGCATGATCCTCGACGTCACGGCGCCAGACTACGACGCGTGGGTCTACGTCGATTATTTTGACGCGTCCGGCATGGTCGTGCACCTCGTCCCCAACGAAAAGGTGACGCTGGAGCGACATGCGGCGAAATCCGGAATCACCATCGGCGCCGACCGGGCGGACGGCAATTTCATGGCCGTCACGGTCGGGCCGCCATACGGACAGGAGATCGCCGTCGCTTTCGCGACTTCCGCCCCGCTCTTCGAGACCGCGCGCGCCACGGTCGAACCCGCCGAGCCCTATCTCGATTGGCTGGGCGACAGGATCCGGCAAGCCCGCGCCGCCGATCCCGACTTCAAAGGCGAATGGGTCTATTTCTTCGTGGCGTCCAGTCGGAAATGACGTCTGGTCCGGCCTGCGTGACCGTCCGGGCCAGTCGTTGACGGTGCGAGACGGATCCAGCTTCGATGGCCTTGCAGTCTGGCTGGCGCAACATCGGCCGCTACTGGCAGCCGCCGCCCGCCCACTCCCGCAACGTCGCCTTGAAGCTCCCGCCCAACGGATGCTGCTTGCCCAGCGCCGACTGCCCCTTGAGACTCAGATAGGTCTGGCCTTGATCGCACAGAGCCTCTTTCGTCCAATGATGGCAGTTCGAGCACTTCGCGTCTTTCCAATATTCATCCGGAAGCCCTTCGACCGGCGGGAAAAGCGGAGATCCTTCAATGATTTGGGCGATCGACCTGCCTTCAATATTCTTCGCGCCGCGGGTCAGCGGCGACAGAAACGTGATGGGCCCCTCCGCTCCGACCGGCACCGCCGCCGTGGCGACCTCGACGGCCGGGGCGGCTTCGGTCTCCATTTCCGGCGCCGGTTCGGGCGCAGGCGCGGGCGCGGGGGCGGGGGCGGCGGTCGCGGTCGCGGTCGCCGATTTGGCCCGCAGGTTGGCGATTTCCGCCTCCGCGAGACTTGCGAACACCCCGGCCGGAAACTCCTTCGAATAGGCCTCGTAATCTTCCAGCGCCCCGGTCGCCTCAGCGCGCTCGATCAGCGCGGTCTCTCTCTCGGACGGCCCCGCTGGCGCGGCGGCCGGCGCGGGCGCGGCGGCCTGCGAGGGCTCCGGTTCCGCGGCGGGCTCCTGCGGTGTCAGTTCAGCCTCGATGGCCGCCGTGAGCGCCGCGCGCGCCTCATCCGCGTAGGCGCTGGACGGGTAGGCCCGGAGGAAAAGCATGAGCTGAACCGGATCATCCGTCGTCCTGACCGAGTTCCAGAGCTGTTGCGCCGCGACCTCTTCCGCGCTCATCGGCTCGGACGGTCTGAAGAAGAAGTCGCCGGTCAGCGACGAACTGTCCCACGGGGTCTGCTTCCCGCCGGTCTGTTCGAGCACGTCTATCCGGACCTGTTTGAAAACCTGCTCGATCGGGGCGCCCTCGGTCAGCACGCCCTGCGAGAGGGCGAGCGTGAACGGACTGTTCGATCCCTCGCCGTCCATCGCCACGCTCCCCGGCGCCGAAGCGTATGAAATGAACGTCCCGGTCGGAGCCTTCATCTCGGCGAGCCCGCCGGACGATCCACCCAGCGAGTCGAAGGGATTGTTCCGGCAGGCGTCTAGAATGACGATGTTGGTACGATTTCGCGCGGAGAAAAGCTGCCGCAGCACCCAGTCGGCTTCGACCGCCACGAGATCGAGATCCGCCGTGTCGCGAATGTCGCCATCGACCGGCAGCAGATAATTCGAACCCTGCGCTTCGATCCCGTGTCCGGCGTAGTAGAACAGGCCCGTGGCGTCCGGCCCCGCCTCGCGCAGGCTGCGACCGAACTGGGCGATTCCGCGCTTCATCGCCGCCTGATCCGCATCGATGAGCAGAGTGACATCAAAACCCACATCCTCAAGCGATTTGGCGATGAGGCTCGCGTCGGCCGTCGGATTCTCCAGCGTGACGATCCGCTCATATTCGCCGTTGCCGACGACCAGCGCGATGCGTTTTTCGGCGACGGCCATATTCGTGCCGATCATCAGCAACACGGACGCCATCCAGGCGGCGGCATACGTCCTGCAGGTATTCGCTAAACTCATCGCCATCCGGCAAGACCACCAATCCAAAGGTTCAAAACTGACAATTCCGATATGAAGCCGCGTGGACTCCGCCAGCATATCACTGTTTCATTGATTTGCGAGCCAGTTCCAGCCAAGATCGTCTCCTACCGACGCAGTCAATGGCGAGAAGATGAACATTTCGGCAATCGCGGAGGAACGAGTGATGCTGATCGAACGACGAGGCCGCCGCATCATGGCCGCCATAACGCTCGCGGCCGCCCTCGCGATCAGCTGGGCCGGCTTGGCGTCGGCGCAGGAGCAGCCCGTTCGCGCCGGGCTGGGACCTGGACGCGACTGCCTCCAACCTCCGCTTCCAGTCGATCAAGAACACCACGAAAGTCGAATCGAGCTCGTTCGCCAGCTTCGTCGGGAGCATCGAGCCGGACGGCGCGGCGACGGTGAAGATCCTGATGGAATCGGTCGATACGAAGATCGACCTGCGCAACGTGCGGATGCGCTTCCTCTTCTTCGAGACGTTCAAGTTTCCGGAGGCCACGGTCCGGCTGCAACTCACGCCCGAGATGGTCGCCGATCTGGCCGGATCGGGCCGCAAGACGGTGACGGTCCCGTACACGCTCGACCTGCACGGGGTCGAACTGCCGCTGGAAACGGAGGTCACCGTGACGCTCCTTTCGGAGGACCGCGTGTCGGTCGCGTCCGCGGCGCCGATCTCCATCGGCGTCGACGCCTTCGGTCTGACCGAGAACCTCGGCAAGCTCGAGCAGGCGGCGGACGTCACCATTCTTCCTTCGGCGACCGTGACATTCGACTTCCTGTTCGACCGTCGGGGCGGCGCGGCGATGCAGACCGCCGCGGCCGCGACCCCGGCTCCCGCTTCGGCGGCGCTGGAGGCCGCTGGCGACTTCTCTCTCGAAGCCTGCGTGGGACGGTTCGAGATACTGTCCCGGACGGGCAACATCTATTTCCGGACCGCGAGCGCGCGTCTCAGCGATGAGAGCGACGCCCTCCTCAGGAGCGTCGTCGACATCGTGCGCCGCTGTCCGGGACTGCGCGTCGAAGTCGCCGGACATACGGATTCCGATGGTAGCGAGCAGACGAACCAGAGGCTTTCGGAGGCGCGCGCCGCCGCCGTCGCCGGCTATCTGGTCGAGAACGGAATCCCGGCAGACCGGATCGTGTCCGTGGGATACGGCGAGAACCGCCCGGTCGTCGCGAACGACAGCCCCGCCAACAAGAGCCGCAACCGACGCATAGAGTTCGCCGCCATCGCGCAATAGGCCAAATCCGCTTGCGACCGTTCCGGGTTCGCCAAGCCGCGGCCAAGAAACTCATCAGGCGCTGGGGATCGACGTCGGTGCTCATGAGACGGCGGATCGCGCCAGCCGGGATCGGAGCACTACCTCGAGTCGAGGATACGAGTGTCGATCGCGCGGATGTCGGCCTCTCCGCCGGCGAGGCTCGCTCTGAGCGCCTCGGCGAAGCCGGCCTGGGACTCGGTCGTGGGGCGCAGGGCGGGAAACAGCGTGCCGTCGTAGTACATCACGAGAACCTTGCTCTTTCCGAAAGTGTCGTCGACCCTGAAGGCGAGCAGAGAGGGATCGTCGGCGGCCTCCTCGAGGCTGTGGGCGATCCGAAGTGTGAACGGGCCCTCCGCACCGCCGCGCAGGTCCGCCACGTCATTGTCCGGACGGCTCAGATTGGGCAGCAGATGATAGGCGTTGCCCGTCACGTCGACGATCGTGATCCATATCTTCCCGGTGGTGATGTCGGCGGGAATGACGACGTCGATGACGGGATTGTCCCCGACCGAAAACACGCCTTCCGGATTTTCCGCGCCCGTCGCGCCAAAACCGAAGAGGATCTCGGAGCCGCCCGCCGGCACTTCGGGCAAGACGTTCTGAACCGCGCACAGCGCTGGATTCAGGACCTCGACGTCAGCCATGACCAGGCGGTCGCCGACGACGTCCCGAAGGACCTCCGTCAGACGCCCCTTGGTCTCGGGAGACGCGACGGCGCCGCGCACCGTGACGGTCTCGCCGAGCGCGTATCCTCCATCCGGCGGGTCCGCCAATTCAAGCGGACCGCAATCGGCGACATCGCGCAACGACGCTCTCACCTCGTCGGGGCGCAGCGAAAGCGGCCCGAGCGCGATGTCGACCGTGCCGTCGAGCCCCGTCGGCATCCCGGAGCCGGCCAAGCTGGTCCGCACGGCGTCATAATCCGATCTGTCCCGGGTCACCCCCGATATGCGGACCTCCTGTCCGCTGGCCATGATCCGCCAGGTCTCAAGAGGCGCGACGACGTCGATCAGCTGCAGGATATCATCCGGCCAGTCCGGCGGAACCGAGCCAGAAGCGAGCGCGATCTCCGAGGTGCCACCCAGAGATGACAGGCGCTCGTCAAGCGCCGTCCTGGCCTGCTCGGACGGCATGTAGCCCGTCGCGATCGGCGCGGCCCCCGCCTCCTTCGCCGCGATCAGAGTGTATGGATCGGCGACGGGATACTTCGCGCCGCCGATCTGACCCGAGAACCACAGAACGCCTCCGACGAGCGCAAGGAGAACGGCCGCACCTGCCGCAAAGAGCCATCCGCGGGATTTTTTCTTTGCGGTTTCCCGCGCCGCCTCCCGCTTCTTAGGCGGCACGCCGGCGATCGGCATGGCCGGCTCCGCTACCATCGCGGTTCCGCCGCCGATTGCGTCGATCAGTTCCCTGGCGGACTGGAACCGCGCCTCCGGATCCGGCCGCGTCATGCGCTCGATCAGCGACCCGAGCGGCTCCGGCACGCCGGACACGTCGGGAGCTTCCGCCTTCTTCTGGATCACCTCCATCGGATTGCGCCCCATATCGGGCGCCTCGCCGCGAAACATCGCCAGGAGCAGCGCGCCGAGCGAGTAGATGTCGGATCGAGCGTCGGTCCGTCCGCTCAACTGCTCCGGCGCCGCGTACGCGTACTTGCCGGCGAACTCGTTTCCGACGATCGTCGCGGCGCCGGGATTGGAATCCTTCGCGATGCCGTAGTCGATGATGACGGCCTCGGCCGGATCGCCGCCGCGCAGGATGATGTTGTCGGGCGAAAGGTCCCTGTGGACGATGTTGCGCTCGTGCGTCGCCACCAATCCCTCGGCGACCCGACGCGCGAGGATCAGAAGATCCTCCGGCGACATCCCGCCTTCGCGCAGCACCTGATCGAGTCCGACCCCTTCGATGTAATCCATCACCAGATAGATGTGGCCGTCCTGGCTGCGGTTGTTCTCGGAATAGCGGATCACGGCGTCGTGCCGGACGTCCCTGATCTCCTCCTCCCGGTTCATCAGAACGAGATAATCCTCGTTCCGCGAGAACTCGGAGCTCAGCACCTTCAGCGCGACGACCCTGCCCGAGATCTCGCTCCGGGCGCGATACACCTCCGACGTTCCGCCGCGACCGAGGATCGCCTCGATCCTGTAGGTGTTGTTGAGCACGTCGCCGGGCTGAAAGATATCGTCCGGCTGGGAACCTGTCATTCGTTGGCGCCGATCTCGGTGGCCTTGCGTTCGGCTCAGCTCAACGCCTGGAACTCGACTCTCCGGTTCTCATCGCCCATGGGATTGGCCGCGTTGTAGGGATAGCGCTCGCCGACGCCCACCGCTTCGAGCCGGTTCGCCTCGATGCCGCAATCGCTGACAAGATGCCGCTTGACCTCTTCGGCGCGAAGGAGCGAGAGTTGATCGTTATACGCGGACGAACCCGAGGCGTCGGTGTGCCCGACGATCCGGAAGAGCTTGATATCCGACGACCGGATGGCGTCGCAGAGCGAGACGAGTTTCGGCTTCTGATCATTTCGCAGCGCCGAGCTGTCGAAGTCGAAGGTTATGCTCACGTTGACCTGGAAATCCTTCGCGATCTCGAGATAGCCGTCCGCCGGGGACACGGCCGTCGAGTTCGCCTCCGGAGCGTCCGCGGCGGACGGGTCATTCGCCGCCGGCGCGATCACGAGTCCGCGCGTCTGAGCCTTGAAAAGGTCACCGATCTCCGCCGCGCTCTTTTCGGACGCGTCGGACTGGGAACGGACCGGAGCCGCGAGCCCGAACGGAAGAGCCGCGGCCAAGGCCAGGACAAGAAAAATCGAGACGCCGTTGCGATCCGCCATGTTCACCATCCTCAAGCCGATGCCTGCGGTTCTACACTAGGAGCCTGAACCTAACAACGACTTTACGGAAGCGGCCATTGACTGCATCGGGCCCGGCGTCGCACGCTGACGCAGAGTTGGCCAAACGCCTTCGTAAAGATCTCACGGGTTCACACGTACCAGATGCGTTATCTGCCCACGATACTCCTTTGCGTCTCGATCCTGCTCGCGCCGCTGATCTGGCACTTCTCCGCCGCGCTCTTCACGGAGGAGAAGGCGAGCGGGGTGTCAGCCGTCGACAGCGAGGCGCGCATCGAGTTGGAGATGATGCGCGGAACGGTCGATCAACTCGTCGAGAAGATCGCCGAGATGGAGGCCCGGATCGATGTGCTCTCCACCCCGCCGGCCGCGGCGCCCGCGCAGGGCGCCGACACCGACTTCGACCGGGACGGCAGGAACGACATCATCGATTCCTACGCGCAGGTCGTGCTGGTCGCGGATCGCAGGCTCCTCAACACGGGACTGACCGTCGCGACGCCGGCTTTCCTCGAGGAGTTCCTGGGTCGTCCGAGGGACGACATCAGCGACCAGTGCCAAGGCATGACCAACCCGAAGCTGCGGGACATGCTCGTGCTGGAGGATGTGGGCCCGATCCGGGTCAACATGCTGAAACCGGCCGTCAAGTCTCTGCGCCAGGTTTTCGAGGCGGCGCGCGCGGTCGACCAGGACCTCTACGACCGCATCAACACCTCGGGCTCGCTCTGCGTCCGGCGGATCCGCGGAAGCGTCGGGAGCATGTCGAGTCATTCCTTCGGCCTTGCCGTCGATCTGAACATCGACGGGGTTCTCGACGGTTTCGCCGACGGCCGGACCCAGCTGGGTCTTACGATCCTCGCCGACCTGTTTCAGGCCGAGGGCTGGATCTGGGGCGCCGGCTTCGGTCGCGAGGACAGCATGCATTTCGAGGTCAGCAGGGAGCTGATCGAGAAATGGCGGCAACTCGGCGAGATCTGAGCGATCACGTCGCTCTGCCACTCGGTGGATTCGAACACCCGGACCGCGTGGGGGCGGATTCCAATAGTCGATGGCCTTCATGCGACCGGCGGCTCCACACGATCCGGATTTCCGGCAAGAAGATCCGCCATCGGATACACGCCCCGGAATCAGCCCGGATCGGGCCCCGGCTTTTTTCGGGGACGTGATGGACGCTCGGTTCCATCGCGAAGCGCCACGATGCGGACGGGCGGCGGGAGGAGGCGTTCAAGTCCGAGCTTGATGGACGTCGAAGCCCGGTTCGCTCGAATCGTTGCAATTCGTACGAGTTCCCACTCTCAGCTGAGAGTTCGACTTAAAAGTCCCCGTAGCGAGCTATGCGGCGCGCCATGAGCTTGATCATGGCGATCTGGAAGAGTGCTCTGACGGTCTCGGCGGCGCGCTCGACGTCGCGGGCGAGACGGCGGTTGATGCAGGCCCAGGCGAAGGTGCGCTCGATCAGCCAGCGCTTGGGCTGGACGACGAAGCCGGGGTCGGCGCGCTTGATGATCTCCACTGGCCGCGGCGCGGCGGCGGCAACGCGAGGGCCCTGGTAGCCGCCGTCCGCGAAGATGCGTTCGAGGAACGGGAAGCGGTGGGTGATCCGGTCGAGGACCAGCGCCGCGCCGTCGCGATCCTGCACGCTGGCGGAGTGGACCTCGATGCGCAGCATCAGGCCGAGGGTGTCGGTGACCAGGTGCCGCTTGCGGCCCTTGATCCGCTTTCCGGCATCGTATCCGACCATTTCGCGGGCCTCTGCGCTGGTTTTCATGCTCTGGCTGTCGATGATCGCCGCAGTCGGGCTCTCCTCACGTCCTTCCAGTTCCCGGGTTCGGCGATAGAGCGCGTCGTGGATGTGCGCCCAAACCCCGGCGGCGATCCACGCCCGGAAGTAGCCGTAAACGGTGCTCCGCGGCGGGAAGTCCCGCGGCAGCATCCGCCACTGGCACCCCGCCTGCAGCAGGTGGAAGACAGCGTTGACCACCCTCCGCAGATCGGTCGTTCGCGGCCGACCACCCGTCCGGGCTGCCGGGAGCAGCGGCCCGATCAGCGCCCACTCCCGATCCGTCACGTCGCTTGCATAGCTCCCGCTCGGGCGCACATAGTCGCCCCGGGTGGCCGCCGTCCATGCCATCCGATCCTCCGTCGTCTCTTGCCAGAAACAACGGTGAATCAGGCCGACGGCGAATGCTCAACCTCTCTCAGCCCCTTCTCGGACAGGCTCTGAGATTCCGGCACATTCCGCCGGGGTTTCTCCATTGTGAGCCATGTGGGGCCGGCTTTCATTGTAATTCCGCCGCCAAGCCTCCACGAGCTTCCGGGCCTCGTCCAGAGACGCCAACCAGCTCACGTTCAGGCACTCATCCCGCAGCGATCCACTGAACGACTCGATATGGGCGTTGTCGGTCGGAGTTCCGGGCCTGGCGAAGTCCATCCTGACGCTGTAGAGCGTCAACCTCGATGTCGGCGCATTGCCTCGCCTGAATTGTTGCCTCAGGTAGGGCCGTTGCCTCATTAGGAATGTTCCCGGGACTCGGGAACAGGAGGCGCAGCGGTGAGGCGGGTGAGCATGGCGAGGAGAGATGAGCTTCTGGGCGCGCTGACGGCGCGATACGGTCTGGCGAGCCGGGTGGACAAGGGTCGAATCTTGACGGAGTTCGTGGCGATGACTGGCTATCATCGCAAGCACGCCGCGCGGCTTCTTCGCGGGGCGGGCAAGGCCGACCGATCAAAGCCTCGGTCGGATCGGCGGCTTTACGATGACGCCGTCCGGGAGGCGTTGATCGTATTGTGGGAAGCGTCGGACAGAATTTGCGGCAAGCGATTGAAGCCGCTCATCCCGATGCTGATCGCCGCGATGGAGCGCCATGGGCACTTGGTCCTCGATCCCGGAATGCGCGAGCGGCTGGAAGCAATCAGCGCCGCCACGATCGACCGGATTCTTGGGCCGGTGCGCAAGCAGGCCGGCGGTCGCGGTCGCCGCCGCACGGCGCCATCGTCGGCGATCCGGCGCGCTGTGCCGAAGCCCGGACACGAGCCGCATAACCGTCGGCTGGCGGACGATCCCGATGAGTTTCGCGACCATGCGCCCGATGTCTGCGAACGTTGCGGCGGCGGTTTTGCCTCCGACGTCACGCGGGAGTTGATCGGCGAATACGCCGAGATCGAGTTACCGCCGGTCATGCCGCATGTCGTGCGTCATCGGCGGTTTTCCTGCCGCTGCCCGCATTGCGGCGTGAAGGCGAAAGCGCCGTCGCCGGCGGTGGCGACGACAACGCCGTTCGGGCCGCGCATTCACGCTCTGGCGGTCTGTTTCAAGGGGTTTCAGGCGCTCTCCTACGAGCGGCCGCGCGGCATGTTTCGCGACGCGTTCGGGCTGACATCCGTGCGGCCCAGCAAACCTTGGTCGAGGTTGCCGACGCGGCACCCGCCACAACCACCGACGCGCCACAGCTCGATGCATTCCTTGAGGGCCTCAAGGTCGCTTGGTGCTCGACTGGCGAAGTTCGCCCCACGGCGCAGCCGAAATCGTCCAAGCAGCGCTACCGCACCGTACCTGACCCGCTGGAGTCCGTGACCGACGCTCTGAAGGCGTGGTTCGACGCCGACCCAAGCGTAACCGGACGGCAGCTCCTGGATCGTCTGCAAGACGAACGCCCCGGCGCCTATCCGGACAATCTGGTCCGAACGGTCCAGCGGCGACTGAAAACGTGGCGCCGAGACCGCGCCAGAGCGCTGGTCATGAGCGCAAGCGCCACGGACGGCACCGGCGAGGGGCCGCAGCAGCGTCGCCTCGGAGCGCCGGCAACCCCGGCGAAGCGGAGATGGTCGATGATACGGGCGCGCCGACCGCCACTGCGCCGGTGGCAGGCCACCTCCACGCCGGCATGGGTGATGCGCACCGTCTCGCTGGCGACCAGCACCCGCACCCGCTCGCCGATCAGCCGCCAGGGGACCGAGTAGCTGTTGGTGTCGAATTCCACGGCGCAGTCCGACGCGACGCGCCGGCTCAAATCCCGCATCGCCAGAAACGCTCCGCATTGCGGGAGCGGCTTCAGCATCCCGGCTTCGTGGCGGGCGTAGCGCGACATCGGCGCTTCGCCCGTCGTGCCGTGGACCCGTTGGTCCGCGATCTCGCGCGTCCATCTGGCCAGATGCGCCTCCAGCGCCGCGAAGCTCCGTTCGTGCGCGGCGCAGCATTTGAACCAAGGCATGGATCGCTGTGAGGAGATACTGTTGAAAAAGTCGGCGATCGAAGCGTTCTGACCAGCATCCAAAGCGAACCGATTGCCAGTCCCGCTCATGCGGGGGCTGGCACGGGCAGCAACTTGGCCAGTTTGCGGAGGTTCTGGGCGGTTGCTGCGAGCTGGAATTGCTCTGTTGCGCCTTTGGGTCCACGCAGTCGCATCATTCGCAGTCCGATGTATCGCTTCAGATGGGCGAAAAGCATCTCGACCTTTCGCCTTTGCATGAACGAGGTCATGTAGGCGTCGGTTTTGCGGATGTCGCGGGCGATGTCTCTTGCTGCTTCGTGAACGGATCGGAGCACTTTCCTCGCAGGTTGGGTCGGACAGCATCGCGCTTTCAGGTGGCAGGTTTCGCAATCCTGTTTGCGCGCCCTGTAGCGGATCAAACCATCCTTGCTGACATTCGTGGGGCGCGGCTTCGAGAATTTACGGCGGGACGTCTCGAGCGTATTTCCGGCAGGGCACGTATACCTGTCGGCGGTCGTATCGTAGGCGAAGTCCTCCCGCGAGAAGGTGCCGTCGGTGCGTTTCGATTTGTCCCAGACCGGGATGTGAGGTGCGATCTTCCGGTCCTCCACCAGCCAGCCCAGCATCTCGGCCGATCCGTAGCCTGTATCGCCGACCAGCTTGCCAGGTTTGATGCCGAACCGTGCCTCCACCCGGTCGATCATGTCACGCGCGGCACGCGCCTCCGCGGGCCGGATCGGAGCTGTGGGTTCGACATCCACGATGACGGCATTGTCCAGATCCACCAGATAATTGGTTGAATAGGCGAAGTAGGCGGCACCGCCATCGGCGCCCGTCCAGCGCGCGGCCGGGTCCACCGGCGAGACGTATTTGGGAATGGCGTCGGTTGCTGCGCCGAAGGCCGCATCGTCGAGTGTTTCAAGATATTCGTCCACGGCGCGGGACGTGAGGTCCGGCGGCAGGCCTTCCTTGCTGTCGACGCCGCGTGTCTGATTGGCATTCGCCGGGATCAGGCTGGCATCGACGCCGAAGCTGTGACCGCCGACCAAACCTTCATCCATGCAGCGTTGCAGGACGGTCTCGAACAAATGCCGGAACAGCCCGCTCTCGCGAAA
Organism: uncultured Alphaproteobacteria bacterium; assembly: GCA_963798765.1. Classification (GTDB taxonomy): domain Bacteria; phylum Pseudomonadota; class Alphaproteobacteria; order Rhodobacterales; family Rhodobacteraceae; genus Amaricoccus. The sequence goes on from CAWCUP010000007.1 coordinate 176,644, forward strand.
GCGGCCGTGGCGGTTCTTGGAGAATGTCGAATGATCGGGCACCGCATCGGTCAGATCGAGCCTGCAAAACCACCAGTACGCCAGATTGACATGGACCTCTTCGCAGAGCCGCCGCTCGGACCGGATGCCCATGCAATAGCCCAGCAGCAACATGCGGATCATCAGTTCGGGATCGAGCGACGGGCGGCCGCCAGAGCTGCAGAAAGGCGCCAGCAGCGGCCGCACATGCGACAGATCGAGGAACCGGTCGATGCCGCGCACCGGGTGATCCAGAGGCACGAACCCTTCGATCGAGAACTCGTAAAACAGCGCGCCCTGCGCGACTTGCCTTGGCCCCATCATCGCGATGCCCTCCACTCTCAGAACGAGTGAATCAAAGTCCCGAACGCCAAGCAACGTAACTACCCACCCACAGTACACGACTTACGCGGTTGCGGGCTGACTTAGCGGTCTGCGTGGACAAGTCTGGTTCCATGCTGCGAGGGCCTGTTCGGGCTTGTGAACGACCCAGTTTCGCAGGGCGTCGAGGCCGATGCGGAACCATGATTTCTCGCGCCTGCCGTGGGACTTTCGCCGGATCGCTTTTCGTCCCATGACGCGTGTTGCGCAGCGATAGGCCCATGTGACGGCGAGGGCGACGACGACGAGCAGGGTCGCGAGTTTGTCGGGATCGGTGATGTGGGTGTCCTCGATATTGAGACCGCGGGTCTTGGCGTCTGCAAACAGGCATTCGATGCCCCATCGCTTGCGGTAGAGATTGAGGGCGCGCGCCTCGTCGTCGAGATTGGTGGCGACGATGAGCAATTCGCCCTCCTTGATGCGCTTTGCGGCAAAGCGGAGCCGGTTGGCCGGCGTCGTCTCCATGCCATTGAGCCAGCCCTCCCATGCGCCGCGCCTGCGCTTGCGCAGCAGGCTGCGGAATTGGCGCAGGCTCCCGTCTTCAAGGCGGAACTGCATGTCCTGCTTGAGACGTATGACGAAGGGGATATTGTTTTCAATGAGATATTCCAGCCACTGCGCTCCTATGAACTCCCGGTCGGCCAGCAGCGCCTCGATGGAAGACGCCCCGAACAGGCGCAAATAGCGCCTCATCAGCGCGATACGCTGCGCCGTGGCGGAGGCGCCCCCATGCTCCAGCAGCGTCCATAGCACAGGAACACGGAACCGGCGGGTCACTACGGCCAGGACCAGGACGTTCACGTCCGACTGGCCCAGCTTCCAGTTGCTCCGGTCCAGCGCCAGCAACTTCGGGCGCTCGAGGTTCAGAAGGCGCAGGATCAGCCGTGCCACCAGATCTCCGTCAAGACGGACATGCTGGAAGAAGCGTTGCAGGCGGCGATATTTCGAGGCGTGCAGTGCCGCGCCGGGGAACAGGCTCGCCAGATGCGACAGGTTCACCGTCCGACCGTTCGCCAGCCCCACGAGCAGAACCGCCAGCGTCTCCAGACGCGTCTTGCCCAGATCAAAATGCGGGCGTAGCGTTTGCAGCAGAGGGGCGAGAAGAGGGACGAACATCGCGAAGATCCTTTTGGTCGAGAATCTTCAAGTCGACTCCATCTCACCCCTCAGCGCAACTGCGTCGTGTACTGTGCTACCCACCCCCTTGCCACGGGTTTCGATCTCTGAATCCATAGTATCCACCCCCTTGCGCCGCTATGAAATGTCTGAATCCATGAGGATATGGACAGAGATGATTTGCGGCAGCTCAGCAAAGAGCAATTGATTGAACTTGTTCTGCAATTGCAGCAGCCAGAGAAGACCTCGCGGACTTCGTCGAGGCCTCCTTCGACGGACAAGAAGGCAAAACGGGAGAGCGCCCGCCCTGGCGGAGCGAAGCCGGGGCATGAGCCACACAATCGGCGGCTGGCCGAGGATCCCGACGAAGTCCGGGACCACAAGCCCGAGGTCTGCGAGGAGTGCGGCGGAACCTTCGCATCAGACGCCGCGATGGAATTGATCGGCGAATACGACGAGATCGAGATCCCGCCGGTCAAACCCCATGTCATCCGCCACCGTCGCTTTGCCTGCCGGTGCGCGCAGTGCGGCGCCAAGGCGAAAGCCGCGGCGCCGGCGATCGCGACTTCTTCGCCGTTTGGTCCACGCATCCACGCGCTGGCGATTTATCTCAAGGGCTTCCAGGCGCTGTCCTACGAGCGCCTGAGCGGCCTGTTGCGCGATATCTTCGGGCTTGGCGTGAGTGAGGGCGCCTTGATGAACATGTTTATCCGCGCGCGTCCCCGGTTCGGCATCGAGGCCGGGAAGGCGAAGGCCACCCTCCGCGCCGCCCGGGTTGTCGCCAGCGATGAAACCGGCGTCCGGATCGAGGGCGCGAACTCCTGGCACTGGGTTTTCCACTGCAAGGACGCGGTGGTGCATCAGCCCGATCATTCACGCGCCGCCCGGGTCGTGGACGACGTCATGGCGGGCCACAAACCGGCGGTCTGGATTTCGGATCGCTATTCCGCACAACAAAAGCACGGCGACCGGCATCAGACCTGCCTTGCGCATCTCGCGCGCGACACGGCTTTCGCGTTCGAACATGGTTCGGACGATCTGCCCTTCCGCTTCAAGCTGTGGTTGGGAAGAACGTTCGCTCTGGCAAGAACCCTCGCCAGCATCGCCGCCTCGACGCTGGCGAGGAAGAAGCGGGAACTGGAACGGCAGTTGACGGCGCTTCTGATGGCGCCCACCGGATGCGACCTTGCCCGCGAATTGCAGGCAAAGATCGGCCGCGCCCGAGACCAGCTTCTCACTTTCTGCGACTTTCCCGGCGAGGTCGATGTGACGAACAACACCTCGGAGCGCAAACTTCGGCCTTGCGTGATACAGCGAAAGGTCACCAACGGTTACCGCGCGATGTGGGCCGCCGAGGCTGAAGCGGACGTCCGCACGACCGTCGACACTGCGAAGCTCAAAGGCGCGAACCCCTTCGCCACGATCGTCGGCAGCCTGACCTGAACGCGGCCCAAAGCGCCATGGCCCGCACCGCTTAAAATTAGGGGGGTGGGTAATTACCAAGCAACAGACTTTTCAACAGTATCCGGACATTG
>CAWCUP010000008.1:0-20340 GCA_963798765.1 uncultured Alphaproteobacteria bacterium
TGACCGGGGTGCGCACGAGAAAACGCCGTTTTGCGCACTCTTATGCCTCCTTGGCACAATGTTTTCATTGGTGAGCCCGACAGGATTCGAACCTGTGACCCGCTGATTAAAAGTCAGCTGCTCTACCAACTGAGCTACGGGCCCACGCAGCGCGTTTCCTATGGGTGGCGGTCCTGGCGGTCAAGGCCGTATGCCGCGCGCCTGTGGCGCGCGTCGCGGCGATGGCCTATATGCCGCGCATGATGGACGATTCCCGCCCCGTCGACGCCGACACCCGCCCCGCGCGCTTTCTCAAGATGCACGGGCTCGGCAACGATTTCGTCGTGATCGACGCCCGGGGCGGCGTCGATCCGGTCGACGCGGACGCCGCCCGGCGGCTCGGCGCGCGGCATCGCGGGGTGGGCTTCGACCAGCTTCTGGTGCTGCGCGACGGACCGGACGGCATGGCGGACCTCGCCTTCTGGAACGCCGACGGCACGCCGGCCGACGCCTGCGGCAACGGCACGCGCTGCGTCGGGCGGCTGCTGCTGGACGAGACCGGAGCCGCCGCGCTCGATCTGCGCACCGGGCGCGGCGTGCTGCGCGTCGAGGACGCGGGTGGCGGTCTCACCCGCGTCAACATGGGCCCGCCGCAGGAGACCTGGGATTCGGTTCCGCTCGCCCGCGAGATGCCGCTCGATCCGCTGCCCCTGCCCGGCGGCCCCGCCGCGATCGGCATGGGAAACCCGCATTGCGTTTTCGTCGTCGCGGACGCCGAGGCCGAGGATCTGGCCGGTCTCGGGCGCCGGACCGAACATGACGCCCTGTTTCCCGAGCGGACCAATGTCGAGGTCGTCCACGTCATCGACCCGAAGACGATCCGGATGCGCGTCTGGGAGCGCGGCGGGGTGATCACCGAGGCCTGCGGCTCGGGCGCCTGCGCGGCGGCGGTCGTCACCGCGAACCGCGGCCTGACCGAGCGGAGCGTCACCGTGCGGCTCGACGGCGGCGATCTCGGGATCGACTGGCGCGACGACGGGGTCTGGATGACCGGCCCGACGTCCCTCGTCTTCGAGGGCCGCATCGCGCCGGAATTCTGGACCGCGCCGTGAGCGCGCCGGTTTTCGAGACCTTCGGCTGCCGCCTCAACGCCTACGAGACCGAGGCGATGAGGGGGCTGGCGGACGATGCCGGCGTCGCGGACGCGGTGGTCGTGAACACCTGCGCCGTCACGGCCGAGGCCGTACGCCAGGCGCGCCAGCGCATCCGCCGCCTGCGCCGCGACAATCCCGGCGCGCGCATCGTCGTCACCGGCTGCGCCGCGCAGACCGAGGCCGCGACCTTCGCCGCCATGCCCGAGGTCGACCACGTGCTCGGCAACGCGGAGAAGCTCCGCCCCGAGGCGTGGGCGTCTCTCGCGTCGCGGCGCGTCTCCGTCGGCGACATCATGGCCGAGGCCCGCGCCCCGGCGCCGCTGATCGACGGGCTCGGAACCCGCGCCCGCGCCTACGTCCAGGTCCAGAACGGCTGCGACCACCGCTGCACCTTCTGCGTCATCCCCTACGGCCGGGGCAATTCGCGCAGCGTGCGGGCGGACGTGGTGGTCGAACAGATCGCGCGGCTGGTGGACAGGGGTTTCAACGAGGTCGTCCTGACCGGGGTCGACATGACGTCCTGGGGCGCCGATCTCGACGGCGCGCCGCGCCTCGGCGATCTCGTCGCCCGCGTCCTGCGCGCGGTCCCCGGCCTGCCGCGCCTGCGCATCAGCTCGATCGACAGCGTCGAGGCCGATCCGCGCCTGATCGAGACGATCGCGACCGAACCGCGCCTGATGCCGCATCTCCACCTGTCGCTGCAATCCGGCGACGACATGATCCTCAAACGCATGAAGCGCCGCCACGCGCGCGGCGACGCCATCGCCTTCTGCGGGATGATCCGCGCCGCGCGGCCGGACATCGTGTTCGGCGCCGACATCATCGCCGGTTTCCCCACTGAAACCGACGCGATGTTCGAGAATTCGGAGAGGCTCGTCGAGGAATGCGGCCTGACTTGGCTGCACGTCTTCCCCTACAGCGCCCGTCAAGGCACCCCGGCGGCCCGAATGCCCCAAGTGGACGGAGGCCTGATCCGGGACCGCGCCGCCCGATTGCGCGACATCGGCGCCGGGCGAGTCGCGAGGCATCTCGCGGAGATGCAGGGCCGGACCGTGCGTCTGCTGATGGAAAGGCCCGACATGGGCCGGACCGAGGGCTTCGCCCCGACGCGGCTCGCGACGCCGGCCCGGCCGGGCGAGATCGTCTCCGCCCGGATCACGGGCCGCGACGCGTCGGGGCTTCTGGCCGAAGCCGCCTGATCACATCTCGGTCTGCGCCTCGTTGGCGGTGTCGGTGATCGCCTCGCCGCCCTGCTGGACGTCCTGGCCCATGCCTTCGAACGTGTTGCAGGCCGACAGGGCGAAAAGCGCAGCGAAAGCGAGAGGAATGAATTTCAGCATTGAGGTCTCCGGTTTTCATACGATCACGCGCGGCGGATCATCCGCCGGCCCGTCGAAAACCGCGCATCCCGCCGATCGTTCCGCCGCGGCGGGGATCGGCCTCAGCGACGCCCGGCGACCGCGACCCGCACCGGGCGAGGCGAAGACCGGCGCGCCGCCGCGAGGATCGCCGCCGCCAAGGCGGCCTGAATCAGCGCCGCCATCACGATCAATCCGCTCATGCCGTTTGCTCCCGAAAAATCATCCCTATATATTCAATCGTTGTCGCCGCGCTTTTCAAGGCCCGCGCCGAAATCAGACGAGGATTCCATGCCCGCACCGCTCGCCCTTTCCCCCATCGCCTGGACCGTGATCCGCATCGGCGCGGTCGCGGCCGTCGCGGCGATCGCCAAAAGCCGCTCCCATCCCAAGGACCCGCGCCAGGACGGCGTGCTCGACGATCTGCCCGAGGGCCTGAGCGCCAAGACCCACACCGCCGAGGCGGAGCGCGCCATGCACGGCCACGGCCGCTTCAGACGCACGTTCCGCGTCGGCCCGAACGGCCCCGGCGTCGAGATCGACGCCTCGGGTCTCGGCCGCCTGCGCTTCCGGCGCGTCTGAGAATGCTCCGCCTGCACCAGAGCGGCGCGTCGCCATTCGCGCGCATGGTCAAGGTCGTGCTGCACGAGGCGGATCTGACCGACCGTGTCGAGCTCGTCGAGGCGACCGGGACGGCGCTGGCCCCCGGCTCCATGCCCGTCGGGCAGAACCCGCTCGGCAAGGTCCCTACCCTCGAACGCCCCGACGGCGCTGCGATCCACGACAGCCGGGTGATCTGCCGCTACGTCGACGATCTCGCCGGCGGCCGCTTCTACCCCGGGAAACCGCGCCTCTGGGAGACGCTGACGCTCGAGGCGACCGCGCACGGCATGACCGAGGCGGCTCTCCTGATGGTCTACGAGGGACGGCTGCGCCCGCCCGAGAAACGATCCTCCGAATGGGTCGAGGCGCAATGGTCCAAGGTCGTCCGGGCGCTCGACGCGGTCGAGACGCGGTGGATGTCGCATCTGGCCGGGCCGGTCGACTGCGCGCAGATCGCCATGGGCTGCGCGCTCGGCTATCTCGACCTGCGCCATTCCGACCGGGACTGGCGCGCGGGGCGTCCCGCCCTCGCCGCCTGGGAGGCGAAATTCGCCGCGCGCCCTTCGATGCTGGCGACGAGACCCGCCTGAGGCCTGGACCTGGCGGCCGGGCGCGCCATTTGCTGGCGTCCGCGCAAGGAGGCCGCATGAGCCAACATCCGCACGCCCCGGCGAACGTCGCCGGCTATCTCGCCGCCGCGCGCGACGCCATCGACGCCACCTTCGGCGAGGGCCACGCCGCCGCCAATCCGGAACTCGTCGCGGCGTTCGTGCAGGCCTGCGCCATCGAAACCGCCGTGGCGACCGCCCGCGTCGCCAGCCGCGAGACCAACGAGACGCTTCTCAAGCTCAAGCCGCGCATCTTCGGCTGATCCCGCTCAGCGGTACGGCCCGCCGTCCATCTCGGCCCGCGAGGCCCGCGTCGCGGCGACCTCCCGCTCCGTCCGGTCGGCGAGCGCGCCGAGCGCCTCGTGCTTGCCGAGACTCGTCGCCGCCGCCGCCCGCGCCGCCGCGATCTCGGGCGCCAGCGCCGCGCGGGCCTTGCGCGCCTCCGCGATCCGGTGCGCCGCCCAGGCCTGCCGCACCCCCTGCCGCCCCGGCGGAAGCGCCGCGAACCCCGATGCCAGATCGAGCGAGCCGGTCGCCCCCAGCGTCCTGATCTCCCGCTCCAGCGCCCGGTCCCGGTTCATCAGCGCCTCGAGCCGCGCCAGATCGCGCGCCTTGCGCACCTCCGCCAGCCTCCCCAGCCGCCGCAGCATCCCCGCATCCATCAGACGATCCGTCCTTTCGCCGCCGCCCGCATCCGGTCGGCGAACCGGATCGCCGCCGCCACGGCCTTGTACTGCTCGGGCGGGATCTCCGCGCCGATCTCGACCGTGGCGTGCAGCGCGCGCGCCGTCGGCGGATCGCTGTGGATCGGAATGCCGGCATCCCCGGCGATCTCGCGGATCCGGAGCGCGATCTCGCCCTCGCCCTTCGCGACGCAGGACGGCGCCGATCCCTTCGCCCGGCTCCATTTCAGCGCCACCGCGTAATGCGTCGGGTTGACGATGATCACGTCCGCCTTCGGCACCTCCAGCAGCATCCGGTTGTTGGCGATCTCCTGCCCGCGCTGACGCCGCTGCGCCTTCATGTGCGGATCGCCCTCCGACTGCCTGTTCTCGTCCTTGAGGTCCTGGTAGGACATGCGCAGCTTGCGCGCGTGGTCGAAGCGCTGCCAGGACACGTCGATCGCGGCGATGGCCACCGAGATCACCGCCGTGATCGACAGGAGCACCATCAGGGTCTCCATCATCAGCGCGCCCATGACCCGCGGCTCGGCGCGCGCCGCGCCGATCATCACGTCGAGATCGCCCACCAGATAGATCCAGAGCGCCGCGCTGATCGCCGCGAGCTTGACGAAGGACTTGGCGAACTCGACGAGACCGGTCGGCCCGAACTTGTTCCTCGCGTTCGACAGCAGCGATATCCGCGACAGTTTCGGGACCAGCTTCTCGCCGGAGAACACCACGGCCTGCTGGCCCGCGAGGCTGACGATCACCGCGCCGATCGGCAGAAGGAAGATCGGCGCCAGCGCCCAGAGCGCCTCGGCGATGATCGACGCCGAGACCCGCCCGCCGCCGGGTCCGAGGATCATTCCGGTCAGCCGGTCCGGCTGCGCGATCAGCACCATCAGCACCGACGCCGCCTGCTCCACCGCGAACCCGCCCACCGTCACGAACACCGCGAGCAGCGCCAGATACGTCGCCGCCGTCGACACGTCGGTCGACTTCGCGACATCGCCCTTGCGCCGGGCCTCCGCCAGCTTCTGCGGTGTCGGGTCGAACACCTTCTCGCCGCCGCTCTCCTCGCTCATCGGGGCATCCCGAGCGGGTCCAGCAGGACGGAATCAAGCCGAGCGTTCCAGAAATGCAGGATCACCGGCGCCGCCAGCATCAGGATCAGGATACCCCCCGCCGTGATCGCCGGCGCGCCGATGAAGGCCACCATCAGCGACGGCATCGCCTTGTTGATCGCGCCGAGCGCCAGATTGTAGGCGAAGGCCGCGATCACGAAGGGCGCCGCCAGCGAGAACCCCAGCGCGAAGGCCGCCGCCACGTGCGCCGTGCCCCAGGTCGCCACGTCGCTCCCGGTCAGGATCATCCCGAAGGGCAGGATGTCGTAGGACCGCGCCATCGCCAGCGCCGCCTTGACGTGCAGCCCCGCCGTCACCGCGAGCGTCACCCCCGCCAGCATCAGGATGTTGCCGATCGCCGGCATCGGGTCCGGCGTCGCCCCCGCCCCGAAGATCTGCGCCAGCGCCGTCGACTGCGCCGCGATCGACCCGGCGAGCTGGATCGCGAACACCATCAGCCGGATCGAGATCCCGACGAGCAGCCCCACCGCCGCCTCGATCAGCAGCAGCAGATGGAACGGCCGCGCCGGATCGACCCGGACGACCTCCTCGGCCAGCATCGGAAACACGACCATCGTGAAGGCGAAGGTCAGGGCGAGCCGCACCCGCGCCGGAATGATCCGCTCGCCGAACCCGGGCAGCAGCGCCATCACCGCGCCGATCCGGACGAACACGAGCACGAAGGCCGCCAGCCCCGCCTGGGTCACGTCCATCAGACCGGCCAGGTCCTCGAACATCTCAGGCCAGCCCCAGCACCGCCGGCTTGGCGGTCGCGCCGATCTCCTCGAAGCTCAGCACCGGATTGCGGATGCCCTTCGCCGTCAGCACCGTATGCAGGAACCGCCGCCGCTTCGTGGACGTCACGACCGCCGGATAGCGCCCCTGCCCGCCCGCGCCGGTGATCTTCTCCGCGATGGAATTGGCCAGCCGGTTGAACTCGTTCGGCGGCAGCGCCACGTCGACGATCCCCGACCCCTCCGGAAGCTGGTACTGCTGGAACAGCTCCTCCCAGGACGGGTTGAGCTGGATCAGCGGCAGCGCCCCGTCCGCCTCCTGCACCGTCGAGACCAGCTGGAACCCCAGCCGGTGCCGGACATGCTCGCAGATCACCTCCGGGCTGACCTGCGCGGCGTAGACCTCCGCGATCGCCTCGAAGATCAGCGGCAGGTTCCGCACCGAGACCCGCTCCTCGAGCAGGAGGCGCAGCACGCCCTGAAGCGTGTCGATCGGGAACTTGTCGGGAATGAACTCGTCGAGCATCTTGCGGTTCGCCTCGGCCCGCTTGCGGTCCGACGGCGAGGTGAACTCGTCGAGCAGCCGCCGCAGCGACCGCCGGTTGAACAGCCGCCCGAAATTCTGCTTCACCACCTCCAGCAGATGCGTCGCCACCACCTCGGTCGGCGTCACCACGCTCAGACCCATCAGCGCGGCGTCCTCCTGGCGGTCCTCCGCGATCCACCGCGCGGGGGCGCCGTAGACCGGCTCGGACACCGACTTGCCCTCGGGCGCCGGCGTGTCGTCGTCGGGAAGCAGCACCAGCACCATGTCGCTCTCCAGCGCGCTGCGCGCCACCTCCACCCCCTGGATGCGGATGCGGTAGATCCCCTCGCCCAGCGCCGGATTGTCGGTCAGCCGGATCTCCGGCATGATCAGCCCGAACTCGGTCGCGATGTGGTTGCGCATGTTCAGGATGCGCGAGTTCAATCCCGTCGCCGCGTCCATCACCACCGGCACCAGGTTCGGCGCGAACTCCATGTGGATCTCGTCCACGTCGAGCAGGTCGCCCAGCGTCCGCGATTTCGGCGGCGCGGCCTTCGGCGCCGCCTTCGCCTTTTCCGCCGCCGCCTTGCGAATCGACGCCTGCGCCAGGAACGCGGCGCCGCCGAGACACGCCGCCCCGATCACGAACGGCACGAAGGGCAGTCCCGGCACGAAGGCGAAGAGCCCCATCAGCAGCGCCACGGTCGCCAGCGCCACCGGATAGCCGCCAAGCTGATGCACGAGCGCCCGGTCCGTCGAGCCGACGAGCCCGCCCTTGGAGAGCAGCATCGCGGAGGCGATCGAGATGATCACCGCCGGGATCTGCGTCACCAGCCCGTCGCCGACCGTCAGGATCGAATAGGTCTTGAACGCCTCGCCGATCGGCATCCCGTGCATCAGCACGCCCATGGCGAGCCCCATGACGAGGTTCAGGAGCGTGATGAGCAGTCCCGCCACCGCGTCGCCCTTGACGAATTTCGACGCGCCGTCGAGCGAGCCGAAAAACGTCGTCTCCTCCTGCTCCACCCGGCGGCGTTCCCGCGCCTCGTCATGGGTGATCGCGCCCGCCGCCATGTCGCTGTCGATCGCGAGCTGCTTGCCCGGCATCCCGTCGAGCGCGAAGCGCGCGCCGACCTCGGCCATGCGGCCGGCGCCCTTGGTGATCACGATGAAGTTGACGATCAGCAGGACGCAGAACACCACGAGCCCGAGGAACACGGACCCGCCCATGATGAAATTGGCGAAACCCTCGATCACGTCGCCCGCCGCGCCCGTGCCGGTATGCCCCTGCCCGATGATCAGCTTGGTCGACGAGACGTTGAGCGACAGCCGCAGCATCAGGCTCGCCAGCAAAATCGTCGGAAACGCCGAGAAATCCAGCGGCCGCTGGATGAAGAGCGTGATGGTGAAGATCAGGATCGCCAAGGCGAAGGACGCGGCCAGCCCCAGATCCAGCACCCAGGCCGGCATCGGCAGCACCATCATCGCGATGACCGCCATCAGCGCCATCGCCAGAAGCACCGTCGGCTGGTAGAGCGCGCGCAGGCTGAGTTCCGTCGGGATCATCGCGCGCTCATCAGAACAGGCCGCCGGGCGGCGCCGTCAGAAGCGGCCCGCCCTGCGTCAGAAGCCCGGACCCCTGGGTCAGAAGCCCGCCGCTCGCCGGCGCGAACGCGTTGGCCGCCATCGACCCCATCACCGTCTCCGGCGGCGGCAGCTCGCGCTCGGCCCGGATTTTCGCGACCATCGCCGCCCGCTCCGCCGCGCGCCGCTCCGCCCGCCCGCTCCTGACGCCGGCCGGCGACGCGCCCGCGACCAGCGCCTCCGCGTCGGGCAGCGCGTCCGGGTCCACGCCGGCCAGCAGGCGGTCGAACCGCGCGCGGTACTTCGCCGCCAGCTCCGGCGTCAGCGAGTGATAGGCGCCGGCCGCCTCCGACCAGCTCCCCCGCTCCTCGTAGAGCGTCCGCAGGAACTGCGCCGCGTAGGTCGCCGTCGCCTCCGGATCGAACATCTGGTCGAGCGAGGTGAACGCGTGCCCGTGCCAGCGATAGTTGATCTGCGTGCAGCCGACGTCGAAACTCGTCCGCCCCTCGGCCAGGCTCTGCCGCCCGAACGCCAGCGCCTCCTCGCGCGTGTCGAACCAGTAGCCCTTGCCCTCGCGGTTGATCGCCCAGGGCCAGGGCCGGAGGGTCCCGCCGGTGTTGCGCCCCGTCTCGGTCAGCGAGATCGCGTGCAGCACCTCCGGGGGCACCCCGCCCCGCCGCGCGCCGTTGGCCAGGGCCCGCTCGCAGAGCGCCGCCGAATACTCGGCCCCGTCCGCCGCGACGGGATGCGGAGACGCCAGCGCCAGCAACAGCGCCGCGCAGAGGCGCGCAACGGACCGGGGCGTCATGCTCGGGGCCTCTCCTCAAACCGCAATCGGTCCGAGGACTAGGCGGACTTGGTTACCAAGGGGTTAGCGCCGCCCAGCGGCGTTAACCGGGCCCGGCCCGGGATCACCGCCGCCAGAGCGGCCGGATCTTGAGGAATCCGCGATATCCCAACTCGAGCGACCCGCGGAAGGGCCACCGGTCGAGCGCCACGCCCAACGGCCGCAGCCGGTCGCTCCGCCGCCAGACCGCCAGAAACGCCGCGGCGCCGCTCACCACCGCGCCATCCTCGCGCCGCGCGTGAAACCGCGCCAGCGCCGCGTCGCGGTCGAGGCCGCGGAGATCGGTCGTGGCGTCCGTCACGTCGAGCCAATCGACCGCCTCCAGCCCGCGCATTCCGCGATAGGCCGAGATCTCCCTCCGGCAGATCGGACATCCGCCGTCGTAGAAAACCGCCTGCGCGGCGGCCGGATCGCGTGTCGCTTCCATGCGCCGCCAGATAGCGGCCGCGCCGCCGAAGGCGACCGGGCGGCATTAACCCCTTAATAACCGGGAGATTGTCTCAAATTCGCCGCGCATGCATTCTTTCCCCGGGGATTTGAGGGGGAAGCTGCCATGACCGACGCGCTGTCGAAAAGGGTCGATCTCGGCCGCACCGTCCGCGCGCGCGCGCTCTGCATGATGGAGGCGCACGGGCCGGACGCCGAACGGGCCGCGCGCGCCGCCGGTCGCGAGGCCGGCGTCTCGGCCGCCGACCGCAATTTCTGGGAGCTCGTCGCCGACCGCGTCGCCCGCAACCGCCTCGGCGACGCCGCCGCGATGGCGACGGATCCGGCCGGCCGCCCCGGGACCGCGCGCCGCTGATCGCGAGGCAGGATCAGATATCACTTCCAACATGCGGCCATCGCTGCTAGAATCGTCTCCGGGGGACAGACATGTCCGAGCGGAGTTCGATCCTGCGCGACTTCATCCTTCTCGCCGCCGCCCTCCTGCTCGCCGCCTGCGGCGGACCAGCCCCCTCGTCCCGACCGGAGATCGGCCGCGCCGTCACCGGGCCGGCCTCGTTCGGGGACAACGATCCGCACGACTGGATCGGCCACGCGCCGCACCATTACGACGTCCACGGCATCGACGTCTCGAAATACCAGGGCGACATCGACTGGGCCACCGTCCGCGCCTCGGGCGGATCCTTCGCGTTCATCAAGGCGACCGAGGGCGGCGACGTCTTCGACGTCCGTTTCCTCGACAACTGGCGCGGCGCGGCCGCGGCCGGCGTCCCGCGCGGCGCCTACCACTATTATTACTTCTGCCGCACCGCCGCGGAACAGGCCGACTGGTTCATCGCCAACGTTCCGCGCGACCGGTCCTCGCTTCCGCCGGTCCTCGACATGGAATGGACCCACACGTCGAAAACCTGCCGCTTCCGCCCGTCGCCCTTCACCGTGCGCGACGAGATGGCCACCTGGCTCCGCGAGGTCGGCCGGCACTACGGCAAGCGCCCCGTCATCTACACCACCGTCGATTTCTACCGCGAGAACGAGCTCTGGAACGTGCGCGGCTACGATTTCTGGCTCCGCTCCGTCGCCGGCCATCCGTCGGAGGTCTATCCCGGCCAGAACTGGACCTTCTGGCAATACACCGGCACCGGCTCCGTTCCGGGCATCGCGGGCGACACCGACATCAACGCCTTCGCCGGCTCGCGCGGCCAGTGGCTGCAATGGCTGGCGATGAACACCCGCTGAAAGGCCGGATTTCGTTCCTTCCGGAATTTTTGGAATTCCGAAAAAAAGGCTCCCGGACGCGCGTCCGGGAGCCTTTCCGCGTCATTTCGCCGAAGCCTCACATGCGCGAGGCGACGTTCTCCCAGTTGACCAGGTTGTCGAGGAAGTTGGTCAGATACGCCGGCCGCTTGTTGCGGAAGTCGATGTAGTAGGAATGCTCCCACACGTCGCAGCCGAGCAGCGCCGTCTGTCCGAAGCAGAGCGGGTTCACGCCGTTCTCGGTCTTGGTGACCTTCAGGCTTCCGTCGGTGTCCTTGACCAGCCACGCCCAGCCCGAGCCGAACTGGCCGGCGCCGGCGGCGGAGAACTCCTCCTTGAACTTGTCGACCGACCCGAAGGCGTCGGTCAGCGCCTTCTCGACCTCGCCCGGCATCGAGGCGTTCGGCGCCATCATGTCCCAGAACTGGCTGTGGTTCCAATGCTGGCTGGCGTTGTTGAAGATGCCCGACTGCGCGACCGCGCCCTTCTGGTAGGTGCCCTTGACGATCTCCTCGACCGACTTGCCCTCCCACTCGGTGCCCTGCGATGAGCTTGTTGCCGTTGTCGACATAGGCCTTGTGGTGGATGTCGTGATGGTATTCCAGCGTCTCCTTGGACATGCCGGCCGATGCCAGCGCGTCATGCGCGTAGGGAAGATCGGGAAGTTCGAAAGCCATTGGATTTCCTCGCTCGTTTGAAGTCGTTTCAGGGCGCGTTCCCCGGACGGGTATATACGCGCGGCGCCGGCATGGGAAAGGGCGCGCGACCGGTGGCGTCTCAGACCGGCGTCAGAGCCGCCGCGATCCGCCGGCCCTCGCCCAGAAGCACGTTGTAGGTCCGGCACGCCGACGGCGTCCCCATGATCTCGACCGCGACGCCCGCGCCTTCGAGAACCTCGCGCACGTCACGGGGCAGCGGCGCGATCTCCGCGCCCATTCCCATCAGCAGAACGTCGAAATCGCCCGGTCGTTCCGTGAACGCCGTCACGTCCGGCAATCCGGCCCAGGGCCTCGGCCCGTCCGGCATCATCGCCAGGGGACCTTCGAACGCCTCGCCGGCGACCCGGAAGAACCCCGGCCCGTAACCGTCGATCGGAACCCGTCCGTCGAACACAACCTCGTTGAGCCGCATCGTCCCTCCCTCAGTCGAAAAGCGGCAGCCCGATCAGCGCCGCCGCCGCGATCACCGCGTAGGACACGCCGCGATAGAGCCGCCCGCGCGCCGGATCGAACATCGCCTGTCCGGCCATTCCCCCCAGAGCATAGGGGAGGATCAGCAGCAGTCCAACCGCCACCGGAAACGCGTCGAGCAGACCCCGCGCGAACAGCACCGCGATATAGACCGCGTCGGTGAAGATCAGGAACAGCAGGATGTTCGCCCGGATCGTCGCCGTCCCGCGCGTGCCGCCCATGTAGAACAGGATCACCGGCGGCCCCGCCGCCCCCGACACGCCGCCGAAGAACCCCGCGACCCCTCCGACGCCCGCCCGCGCGACCGCGCCCAGATCGCCGCGGTACCGCCACCCGGAGGCGAGGACGACCAGAAGGACCAGCGCCGTGACGCAGATGATCCAGCGGAAGATCACCGGCTCCGTGCGCGTCAGCACCCACAGACCCGCCACGAGACCGGTCAGCGCGGCCGGCATCATCCACGCCACCTCGCGCGGCGCGCCGTCGCGCGCCGCCCGCGGCGTCAGCGGCATCGCGCCCACCAGGTCGAACACGATCAGCGAGACGACCACCTGCACCGGCGGCAGCACGCTCGACGCGACCGGCACGTAGATCAGCGCCGTTCCGAAACCGGTGAACCCGCGCACGATCCCCGCGACCGCGACCGCGCCGATCAGCAGCGGAAGCCCGCCGAAGCCCAGCGCCTCGGCGAAGCCGCCGGTCACGGACGCGCGTCGGTCAGACCTGCGCCCCGTCGAACTGCGTGCCGGCCGCCGCGTCCGGCTTCGACCAGTCGCGCTTGACGCCGAGCCGGAGCAGGATCGGCGCCGCGATGTAGATCGACGAATACGTCCCCACCAGGATGCCCCAGATCATCGCGAAGGTGAATCCGCGGATCACCTCGCCGCCGAGGAAATAGAGCGCGAAGAGCGCCATCAGCGTCGTTCCCGACGTCATGATCGTCCGGCTCAGCGTCTCGTTCACCGTCAGGTTCAACAGATCCGAGAGCTCCATCTTCTTGTATTTGCGCAGGTTCTCGCGCACCCGGTCGAACACGATCACCGTGTCGTTGAGGCTGTAGCCCGCGATGGTCAGGATCGCCGCGATGATCGCCAGGTTGAACTCGATCCGGAGCAGGCTGAAGATCCCGATGGTCAGCGCGACGTCATGGACCAGCGCGATCACCGCCGCCACCGCGAACTGCCACTCGAACCGCAGCCAGATGTAGAACAGGATCGCCGCGATGGCCGACACCACCGCCAGCACGCCCGCGCGGACCAGCTCGCCCGAAACCTTGGCGCCGACGCTGTCCACCTGGAGGTAGGTTATGCCCGGAAACGCGCCGTCGAGCGCGCCCTTCACCCGGTCCACGATCGCCGCCTGCGCGTCCGGATCGTCGCCGGTGATGCCCACCCGGATCATCACGGCGTTGCGGGCCGCGCCGCCGGGATCGGAGACCTTGGTCACGCCCACCTCCCCGAGACCCAGATCGTTCAGCACGGGCCGGAACTCGCCGACCGGCGTGTCCTCGACCGTCTCGGCCATGATCAGCGTGCCGCCCTTGAAATCGATGCCGTAATTCAGCCCCTGGATGAAAAAGAGCGCGATGGATCCGATCACGGCGGCGATCGACAGCCCCACCCAGAGCTTCCTGAACCTCAGGAAATCGATCTTCGTGTCGTCGGGGATCAGCTTGAGGCCCATGTGTTCCGGTCCTTCAGATCGAGATCGTCTTGGGGCGGCGCCGGTCGAACCAGGTCGCGATGATGAGCCGCGTCACGAAGATCGCCGTGAAGACCGACGTGATCACTCCGAGGCTCAGCGTCACCGCGAAGCCGCGCACCGGCCCGGAGCCGACCGCGAAGAGGATCACCGCCGTGATCAGCGTCGTCACGTTGGCGTCGAGGATCGACGAGAACGCCTTCTCGTAGCCCAGCTGGATCGCCCGCGCCGGCCCCTTGGCGGTGCGCAGCTCCTCGCGGATGCGCTCGAAGATCAGCACGTTGGCGTCCACCGCCATGCCGATGGTCAGCACCAGCCCCGCGATGCCCGGCAGCGTCAGCGTGCCCCCGATCGCCGTCAGAAGCGCGAAAAGCAGCGCCATGTTCACCAGAAGCGCGATGTTCGCGACCACGCCGAACCAGCCGTAGACCGCGATCATGAAGACCAGCACCAGCCCCATCGCCACCAGGGCCGCGATCTTGCCCGCGTCGATGCTGTCCTGGCCCAGCTCCGGCCCGACCGTGCGCTGCTCCAGCACCTTGATCTCGGCGGGCAGCGCGCCCGCGCGCAGCAGGATCGCGAGCCGCGTCGATTCCTCGGGCGTGAAATTGCCGGTGATGATCCCCGACCCGCCCGGAATGTGGCTCTGGATCACCGGCGCCGAGATCACCTCGCCGTCGAGCACGATGGCGAAGGGCGAGCCGATGTGGTCCGCCGTGTACCGCCCGAACGCGGCGCCGCCCGCCGGGTTGAACCGGAAATTGACCGCCGGCGACCCGTTCTGGTCGAAGGTCGGCTGGCTGTCGACGAGCTGCTCGCCGGTCACCACCGCGCGCTTCTCCAGGACGTAGTAGGTGCCCGCCTCGTCCATCGACGGATAGACGACGTTGTCGAGGCCGGGACTGGCGTTCGGATCGGTCGTGCGGCTCACCACCGGGTTGAACGACAGGCGCGCCGTCTTGCCGATGATCGCGAGAAGCTCCTCCGCCGAGCCGATGCCCGGCACCTGGATCAGGATGCGGTCCTCGCCCTGGCGCTGGATCGTCGGCTCGCGCGTGCCGGTCTCGTCGACGCGGCGGCGGATGATCTCGAGGCTCTGCTGCATCGTGCGCTCGCGCATCGCGTCGCGCTCGGCCGGCGACAGCGTCACCACCATGACGTCGCCCTCGGCGCGCGCCTCGAAATCGCGGCTCGCGGCCCCGGTCAGCGAGAACACCGGCTGCGACGCCGCCCGCACCGCCTCCAGCGCCGCGTCCATGCCCGAGGGATCGCCGATGCGCACGCGAAGCTCGTCGGGCGGAGAGTCGAGCCGCCGCACCGTGCCCACCACATCTCGCTCGTTTCGCAGCTCGTCGCGCACCAGCGGCCAGAGACCCTCCAGCCGCTCGGTCTCGACATCCGCCGTCGCCACCTCGGCCAGGACATGCGCGCCGCCCCGGAGGTCGAGCCCCAGATTGATCAGCCCGCTCGGCAGGAACGCGGGCCAGGTCGCCTCCGCCGGATCGGCCGCGCGCCCCGCCGCGATCGCCTCGCGCGTGTCGTTCGACCGCTCGACCTGGGTATAGAACAGGTTCGGAAACGCGACCCAGAGGCCGGCGAGACAGACCGCTATGATGGCCAGCCTCTTCCAGATCGGAAAGTTCAGCATGTCGGTTCCTCAGGAGCGCGGCCCCGGACGGGGCCGCCGCCTCACGCCTCGGCGGGCTCGGTCTTGCTCATCACCTGGGCGATGGTCGGACGCACGACCCGCACCTTGACGCCGGTCGCGATCTCGACCTCCACCTCGGCATCCTCGACCTTGACCACCTTGCCGATCAGGCCGCCCTGGGTCACGACCCGGTCGCCGCGGCGCAGCGCCCCGATCATGGCCTTGTGCTCCTTCACCTTCTTCTGCTGCGGCCGGATCATCAGGAAATACATGATCGCGAAGATCAGCAGGATGGGCACGAACCCGATCAGCCCTCCGGCGCCTCCGGCGCCCCCTGCGGCCTGCGCGAATGCGGGAGTAGCGAACATGGAACCATCCTCGATGCGTCTGTGCGGCCGTCAAAGCGGACCCGGCCCGAAATCCGCGCGGACCCTATCCCCGCGCCCCGATATTGGCAAGGCGGCCCGGACGGCCTCACGCCGGTGTCAGAACGCCCGCCCGGGCCGTCCCTTCCTGAGCCCTCCGCCGGCCTCCAACGCTCCGCCCGGAGCTCCCCACCTGACACCACGCCCATTTCTATCGCACCGCCCGGCGGCAACGCCGGGCCGCGCCTGCCCGGGCGCGCGCGCCCCACGCGGCCGCGAGCGACCTGACTGCCGATCTAATCAACAAAGCGGTCGAAGGGTCGGGTTCGGACAAGAAGATCAGCCGGATCGGGTACCCGGTCTCGCGCCGCCGAACCCCTCACGCAAGCCTCGCATAAACGTCGCCGGAATTCGCCGCCTCCGGCAGCCCCGCGATCCCGTCCCGCATCTCCGACGCCCCGATCCAGATCCCGTGGCGGAGTTCATGCTCCTCCCCGAGGCTGACGTTGAACTCGAACCGGCCGAGATCTCCCAGACGGTCGATGCAGCCGAAGGCCACCTCCCGCTGGATCGTCGTGAACTCGAAGGACAGCGCCGGAACCGGCGCGCTCAGCCCCCGGAGAACCTCCAGCTCGTGCCCCTCCACGTCGATCTTCACGAAATCCGGCCGCCCGTGCTCCGCGATCAGGGCGTCGAGAGTCGTCACCGGCACGCGGATCGACCGGTCCCAGACCTCGCCCCGCCACCCGTCCGCCGAAGCCGCCGCCGCGACAAATTCACCCGAGGCCGTCGATACCGTCGGATTCGCCGAGTTCACCCGCAGTTCGATCTCGCCCGCACGCGCGCCGGCGGCGGCGCGGACGAGGACCGCGCGCGGCTCCCGCCCGTGGATCAGCCGCAGCGCCCGGAACACCCGCGGCTGCGGCTCCAGCGCCACGACCCGCGCGCCCAGCCTCAGAAAGCTGGCGGCCCGATCCCCCACATGCGCCCCGACGTCGAAGACCAGCCCGCCCTGCGAAACGAAGGAGGCGTTCAGAGCATCCATCCGCCGCGTCCGCGCCGCGTCGCGATAATAGACGTCGAGCGACCGGCCGATGGCCGCCGCATCTCCGCGCCGTCGCTCCTCCATCCCGTCCCCCTCGTCCCGGTCACCGGCCCGTCCTTTGCGTCGGACGCGCGGGAAACGCCACCGGCTCCGACGCGCCGACCGGTCCAGGCGGCGAAATCCGCCTTTGATCCCGCGCCGCGATCCGGCATAAGCGCCGCGAGACGCCGGGAGACGCCGCAATGCACGACATCCGCACGATCCGCGAGACGCCGCACGCCTTCGACGAGGGTCTGTCGCGGCGCGGGCTGGAGCCGCTGGCGGAGACGATCCTCGGCCTCGACGAGACCCGCCGCGCCCGCATCAAGGCCGCCGAGGACGCTCTGGCCGAACGCAACGCCGCGAGCAAGGCGGTCGGCGCCGCCAAGGCCAAAGGCGACGAGGCGGAATTCGAGCGCCTCCGCGCGCTCGTGACCGAGAAGAAGGACGAGATCGCCCGGCTCGAGGCCGAGGCGGCCCATGCCGACGCCGCCCTCCAGGACCTGCTGATGGGCGTCCCCAACCTGCCGCTCGACGACGTGCCCGTCGGCCCCGACGAGACCGCCAACGTCGAGATCAGACGATGGGGCGCCCCCCGCGCGTTCGATTTCAAGCCCCTCGAGCATTTCGATATCCCCGCCGCGAAACCGGGCATGGATTTCGAGACCGCCGCGAAGCTCTCCGGCAGCCGCTTCGTCATCCTCTCCGGCGCGGTCGTCCGCCTCCACCGGGCGCTGGCGCAGTTCATGCTCGACCTCCATGTCGAGAAGCACGGCCTGACCGAGACCTGGACCCCGGTGCTGGTCAACGATTCCGCGATGACCGGCACCGGCCAGCTCCCGAAATTCGCCGAGGACAGCTACCGGACCACCAACGGCTGGTGGCTGATCCCGACCGCCGAGGTGACGCTGACCAACATCGTCGCCGGCCAGATCGTCGACGCCGACACCCTGCCGCGCCGCCACGTCGCCCACACCCAGTGCTTCCGCTCCGAGGCCGGCAGCGCCGGGCGCGACACCGCCGGCATGCTCCGCCAGCACCAGTTCGAGAAGGTCGAGATGGTCTCGATCACCCTCCCCGAGGACGAGCCGCGCCGAACTCGACCGCATGACCGCCCGCGCCGAGGCGGTGCTCGAGGCGCTCGACCTGCCCTACCGCACCGTCGTGCTCGCCACCGGCGACATGGGCTTCGGCGCGCGCCGCACCCACGACATCGAGGTCTGGCTCCCCGGCCAGGACGCCTACCGCGAGATCAGCTCCTGCTCTCTCTGCGGCGACTTCCAGGCCCGCCGGATGAACGCCCGCTTCCGCCGCGGCGAGGGCGAACGCCCCGAATTCGTCCACACCCTCAACGGCTCCGGCCTCGCCGTCGGCCGCTGCCTGATCGCGGTGCTCGAGAACGGCCAGCTCGCGGACGGCTCGGTCGACCTGCCCGCCGCGCTCCACCCGTACCTGCGCGGCGCCACCCGCATCGCCGCCGACGGAGCCCTGATCTGACCCCGACGAGGAGAACCCCATGTCCGACGACCGCCTGATCGTCTCGCTCGACCTGCCCGACGCGCTTCAATGCCTCGCGCTGGCCGAGCGCCTCGGCGACGAGGTCGGCTTCTACAAGATCGGCCTCGGCATGCTGACCGGCGGCGGCCTCGCCGTCGCGAACGAGCTCAAATCCGCCGGCAAGCGGATCTTCCTCGACCTCAAGCTCTTCGACATCTCCGCCACGATCGAGGCCGCCACGCGCGGCGTCGCCGCCTACGGCCTCGACCTGCTCACCGTCCACGGCGACCCCCACGTGGTCCGCGCCGCCGTCGCCGGCCGCGGCGACGCGCCCACCCGCATCCTCGCCGTCACCATCCTCACCTCGCTCGACCGCGCCGATCTCGACGCCTGCCTGATCCGCGACGGCGCCATCCCCGACCTCGTGACCGAACGCGCCCGCCAGGCGTTCCGCGCCGGCGCCGACGGCGTGATCGCGAGCCCGAACGAGGCCGCCGCCATCCGCGCCCTGCCCGAAGCCGAAGGCCGCCTCATCGTCACCCCCGGCATCCGCCCCGCCGGCGCCGCCCCCGGCGACCAGAAGCGCACCGCCACCCCCGCCGAGGCCGTCCGCGCCGGCGCCGACCACATCGTCGTCGGCCGCCCCGTCTGGGCCGCCGCCGACCCCCTCGCCGCCGCCCGCGCCATCCTCGCCGACCTCAAAACCGCCTGACCCACCCCCACACACGCCACAAAAGGCCATCGCACGACCGCGGGCGGGCGAGAATCGCACGCCCTGGGGGGCGGTCGTGCGATGGCCGGGCCAAACGGCCCGACCCAAGAACCACCGCCCGCCCCCACACCACCCCCCGCAACACCCCCCGAACCCGGCGTATAACCTCCGCGCCCCCGCCACGGAGACCGCCCCCATGCCGCGACCCGACACCCCCGAAATCCACCTCATCCCCCTCGACGCCATCGACCCCGAGGCGCTGACCCGCGACCGCGCCACCACCGACGAGGACGCCCTCACCGAACTCCAGACCTCCATCGCCGCCAACGGCCTGCGCATGCCCGATCGAGATCTTCGCGATCAAAAACGCCCCCGGCCGCTACGCCCTCATCTCCGGCCACCGCCGCCTGACCGCGTACCGCCGCCTCCACGCCCTCACCGCCGACCCGGAAAAATACGCCGCCATCCCCGCCTTCATCCGCCACCCCGAGACCATCGAGGCCGCCTTCGCCGCCATGGTCGAGGAGAACGAGATCCGCGCCGAGCTCTCCCCCTGGGAGCGCGGCCGCATCGCCGTCGCCGCCCGCGACGCCGGCGTGTTCCCCACCATCGACGCCGCCGTCGAGACGCTCTTCGCCAGCGCCTCCTTCCCCAAACGCCGCCGCCTGCGCACCCTCGCCGCCCTCGTCGAGACCATGGACGGAATCCTCACGGCCCCCGAAACCCTCTCCCTCCGCCAGGCCCTCCGCCTCGCCACCGCCGTCGAACGCGGCTACGCCGACCTCATCTGCCACGCGCTGGAGGAGGCCACGCTCCGCACCCCCGAAGCCCAATGGGCCACGCTCCTGCCCATACTGGTCGAATCCGAAACCACCGACCCCGTCGAGCCGCAAGGCCCGCAACGGCGCCCCCGGCCGCCCCCGCCGCACCTGGACCGCCCCGCGCCACGCCATCCGGATCTGGCGCGAGAAGACCCCCGAAGGCTGGCGCCTCAACTTCACCGGCCGCGACGCCCACGGCGACCTGATCGACCGCGTCTTCGACGAGATCGAACGCCTGTTCAGCCCCGCCCGCTGAACCGCGACCCGAGCCGCCCCAAGTCGCGACCCGAGCCGGGCGAGCGCCTGCCCGTGGGATGGCGCCGCGACGGCGCCGACACCCGCTTTATGCCGGCCAAACGACTCCGACCTCCGAAGGATCGCCAACCTCACCAAAGCGCCAGCCCGCCCGAACGGGCAGGCGCTCGCCCGGCGCCTTCGGCTCGAT
>CAWCUP010000009.1:0-150817 GCA_963798765.1 uncultured Alphaproteobacteria bacterium
CGTCGCCTGTGAAGATCAATCAGGCTATTGAAATCATTGCGCTGACCGACGCGTAGCAAGTAATCGGTTTTGCAAGGTTCCGGGGCAGACGGTGCCGAAAGCTTGCAAAATCGCGCGCGCCCGCACGCGAGGGGTTTCCTGCAGGGTCCGGGTCGGATTGATTGGCATGGAGACAGGATGGAGACCCCGCCGATGCGCCCCGCCAAGCCCGAAGCCGCCGCGCAGCCCGACATGTTCCGCGAGACCCTCGAGGCGATCCTCGACCCCCGGCACGAGTTGCCGGAGCTGGGCCGGCGCATTGACTGGGCGAAGCTCGATGCGGCCTGCGGCGAGACCTTCGTCGACCAGGTCGGCCGGCCGGGGCTGCCCACCCGGCTGATGGCGGGGCTGCACATCCTCAAGCACGTGAAGGGCCTGTCCGACGAGGCGGTCTGTGCCGCCTGGGTCGAGAACCCCTACTTCCAGGCCTTTTGTGGCGAGCGGTTCTTTCAGCACCAGCTGCCGCTCGACCGCAGCTCCATGACCCGATGGCGCAACCGCATCGGCGCCGAGCGGCTGGAGACCCTGCTCGCCGACACCCTCGCCATCGCGTGCGACAGCGGCGCGGTGAAGCCCCAGGCGATGGAGCGCGTGACCATCGACACCACCGTGCAGACCAAGGCCATCGCCTATCCCACCGACGGCCATCTGATGCTGCGCGCCGTGGAGCGGCTCGCGGCGCTGGCGCGCAAGCAGGGCGTGACGCTGCGCCAGTCCTACGCCCGCGTCGCGCGCCATGCCCGCCGCGAGGCCGCGCGCCTGCTGCACGGGCGCGGCCACAAGCAGGGCATGCGCTGGCTGCGCAAACTCCGCACCTTTCTCGGGCGGCTGATCCGCGACATCGCGCGCAAGATCGAGGGCGATCCCGCGCGCGAGGCGGCCTGCGCCGAGACGCTGGAGCGCGCCCGGCGCATCCATGGCCAGCGCCCGGGCGACGCCGACAAGCTCTACGCCTTCCACGCGCCCGAGGTGGAATGCATCGCCCGCGGCAAGAGCCCGCGCCCGCTACGAGTTCGGCGTGAAGACCTCCGTCGCCGTCACCAACGCCCGCGGCAACCGCGGCCAGTTCGGACCCCGGCGCCCGGACCCTGCCGGGAAACCCCAACGCCACGGCCACAGCCTCGCGGCCCAGATCGACCAGGTCGCCCGGCTCACCGGCCGCCCGGTCCGTCGCGCCTATGTCGACCGTGGCTATCGCGGCCACGGCGTCGCGCGCGAGGACCTGCAGGTCGTGGTCTCCCACACCCGCGGCATCGTCTCGCCCACAATCCGCCGCGAGATGCGCCGACGAAACGGCATCGAGCCCGCGCCTTCGCCAGGAAGTCGACGTCGTCGGCCTGAACCAACCACCTCCAGGGTCGACACCGTCCGATGCCGCCCTCAACGCCGTCCTCCGCGCGACGCATCGGCCACAACTGCCGCCTGCTTCTGGCTTGGTTCAGGCGCCTTTTGGCGCGCCTGCTCCTCAGCGAACCCCATCTCGCCGCAAACATCCTGCGCGCCGTCGCCGCCATCATCCATCGGCACCACCCAGCCCAAATCCCCGCCGCGTAGACACGAGGCGTTCTTCACAGGCGACGATATCGGAGAGATCCACGAAGCGGTCGATGCGCCGTAAAAGATGGTCACAGGGGACGTGATTTTCGATCGAGAACTCGTAGAAAAGCGCGCCTTGCGCGATCTGCCGCGAACCCATCATCGCCGACGCCCCCCTCAATGCCGAGAAACTGAATCAGGACATGGCGCTTATTTCAATACCTCGTTTTTCAACAGAATTGACTCAGTACATTTGGCGATGCTTGAACGACCGCTTTCGAGAAGAAGTGCTGCAGCGCCGCGCCTCGTTCTGCGATTTGGCGTTCTCGCCGCCAAGAAGTTCGTTGCACCTGCATCAGTCTGCTTTGTCCGCAACTGAGACATCTGGCGGTTACGCTCGGATGACCGGTTATGACTTGGGCCATTCGAGCCGGTATGAAAGGCCGCTTTCAGAAAGACCCACTGCGCCGCAGCGCGTCAGAGTTGTCGAAGCTCTACTCGGCGCCACGGATCGTGCTGCGACCGCTCAGGTCCGGTAAGTCCGCATTTGCGTCATCGGCGGGCGGCAGGGCGAAAGGCCGGTCACGGGAGGGTTCAGGTCCGGCGATTGGAAGTGCGCCATACGCGCCCGCGCTGAAGGGATCCGCGTCCGGATCTCGGATCTCGCCGCCAGGGCCCTCAGTTCAGCAGCCCGGCGTGCCGCATGGCGTCGCGGACGCGCTCGCGGGAGGGCTCCTCGAGGGGGACCATCGGGCTGCGCATCTCCTCGGAGCAGCGGCCGAGGAGGGAGAGGGCGAATTTGGTCGGGCCGGGGTTCGGCTCGGCGAAGGCGGCGCGGTGCAGCGGCATCAGGCGGTCCTGGTACTCCAGCGCGCGGTCCCATTCGCCGGCGAGCATCGCGTTCTGGAACTCGGCGCTGAGGCGCGGGGCGATGTTGGCGATCACGGAGATGCACCCGCGCCCGCCATGGGCGTTGAAGCCGAGCGCCACGTCGTCGTTGCCGCAGAGCTGGAGGAAGTCGCGGCCGCAGGCCATGCGGGTGTCCGAGACGCGGCCGATGTCGCCGGTCGCGTCCTTGACGCCGATTATGCGGGGGAGCCTCGCGAGCTCGGCCATGGTGGCGGGGCGTCATGTCGATCACCGAGCGGCCGGGGATGTTGTAGATGATGATCGGCAGGTCCACGGCGTCGTGGAGCGTGCGGTAATGGTGGAGAGGCCGCGCTGGCTCGGCTTGTTGTAATAGGGCGTGACGACGAGGGCGGCGTCGGCGCCGACCTTCTTGGCGAAGGCCATCAGGCGCGCGGATTCGGCGGTGCTGTTGGAGCCGGCGCCGGCGATCACGGGGATGCGGCCGGCGGCGGTTTTCACCACGATCTCGACGACGCGCTCGTGCTCGGAATGGCTCAGCGTCGGGGTCTCGCCGGTGGTGCCGACGGCGACGAGGCCGTGGCTGCCCTCGTCGACGTGCCAGTTCACGAGATCGATCAGCGCCGCCTCATCCACCGCGCCGTCGCGGAACGGGGTGATGATGGCGGGAATGGAGCCCTGGAACATGCGCGCGCCTCCGGATCCGGGCCCGTCGCGGGGCGCCTGGAAATCGGCGCAGTCCTAGACGCGAACGTGATCGGTCGCAAGACGCGACGTGGCGGACGGCGCGCGGCCGTCATACTATGTTAACCTCGAATAACGACCTTCCGGGGAATGCAGATGCGCGTCGCCACATTGCTCGTCATCGCGGCGCTCGGCGCCGGTTCGGTGCTGCCGCGCGTCGTGGCCGGGCAGACGGACGCGCCGGTCGCCGCGCCGCCGCAGGCGCGCGCGGCGGCGGAGCCGGAAACGACGGCTCCGGAACCGGACGCGCCGGAAGCCGCGCCGCTCCCGGCGGGCGCGCTGCTGGCCGAGGCGATCCGGCGCGCCGAGGCCGGACATTGGGACGAGGCGGAGGCCTTCGCGGCCAAGACCGGCGATCCGGTGGCGGAGCGGGTGATCCTCTGGACCCGGCTGCGCGACGGGGTCGGGAGCTTCGGCGAGTTCGAGAGCTTTCTGCGCGATCATCCCGACTGGCCCGGCATGGATCGGCTGCGCCGTCAGGGCGAGCGGCACATGGGGCCGGACCTGGGCGCCTCGCGGGTCATCGCGTATTTCGCGGGAGAGCCGCCGCAATCGGGCACGGGCGCGCTGCGCCTGGCCGACGCGCTGTCGGCCGGGGGCCGCGCCGACGAGGCCGAGGCGGTGATCCGCGCGGCCTGGGGCGACCTGTCGCTGACCTCGGCGCAGGTCGCGGCGTTCCGCGGTCAATGGGGCGCGGCGGTCGATCCGCTCGTCGCGGAGCGCCTCGACACGCTGCTCTGGCGCGGCTGGACGGACGAGGCGGAGGATCTGCTCCCGCTCGTCTCGGACGACCTCCGGGCGCTCGCCCGCGCGCGCATCGCGGTGCGGCGCGACAGCTACGGGCTTCAGGACCTGATCGACGCGGTGCCGCCCGCGCTGCGCGACGATCCGGGACTGGCCCATGAGCGCTATCTCTGGCGGGTGAAGAAGAGCCGCTGGGACGACGCGGAGGCGTGGATCCTCGAGCATTCGGACAGCGCGGAGAGCCTCGGACGCCCCGACGAATGGATGGACCGCCGCGCCAATCTCGCGCGGCAGGCGCTCGCGCGCGGGGCGGTCGAGGACGCCTACCGGATCGCGGCCGGAAGCTACGGCACGGGCGGGGCGGATTACGCCGACGCGGAATGGTTCGCCGGGTTCGTCGCGCTGATCGAGATGAAGGACCCGGCGCTCGCCGCGACGCATTTCCGGCGGTTCGGCGAGGTGGTCGGCTCGCCGATCAGCCTCGGGCGCGCGGGGTTCTGGCTGGGCCTCGCGCTGGAGCGCGCGGGCGACGCGGAGGGGGCGAAGGCCGCCTATGCCGAGGGCGCGCGCCATCAGACGAGTTTCTACGGGCAGCTCGCCGCCGTGCGGGGCGAGATCGCGCCGGACCCGTCGCTGGCGGGCGATCCCGCGCCGGACTGGCGCGCGGAGGTCTTCGCGGCGAGCGACGTCGTCCAGGCCGCGCGGCTGCTGATAGAGGCGGAGGACGACGTCCGCGCCATGCAGTTCCTGCGCCACGTCCAGGAGGGACGCCCGGCGGCCGAGCGCGCGGCGCTGGCGCAGATGGCGATCGATCTCGACCGGACGCATATCGC
The DNA here is from genome assembly GCA_963798765.1 of uncultured Alphaproteobacteria bacterium. Classification (GTDB taxonomy): domain Bacteria; phylum Pseudomonadota; class Alphaproteobacteria; order Rhodobacterales; family Rhodobacteraceae; genus Amaricoccus. The sequence goes on from CAWCUP010000009.1 coordinate 4,764, forward strand.
GGTTCGGATGGCCAAGGACGCGGCCTCGGACGGCGTGGTGAACGCGGCGCAGTATTATCCGCTGCATCCGATGGCCGACGGGAACTGGCCCGTGCCGACCGAGCTCGCGCTCTCGATCGCGCGGCAGGAATCGGAGCTCAACGCCGGCGTGACGAGCCACGCGGACGCGCGGGGGCTCATGCAGCTTCTGCCGTCGACGGCGGAGCATGTCGCGGACGGCCTCGGGATCCCGTTCGAACCCGCGCGGCTGATGCATGACGGCCTCTACAACGCGCGGCTCGGGACGGCGTATCTGGCGGACAACATCCGGCGCTTCGACGGATCCTACGTTCTCGCCATCGCGGCCTACAACGCGGGGCCCGGTCGGGTGGGGCAGTGGATCGAGACGCTGGGCGACCCGCGGCTGCCGGAGGTCGATCCCATCGTCTGGATCGAGAACATCCCCTATTCCGAGACCCGCAACTACGTCATGCGGGTGATGGAGGGGCTGCACGTCTACCGCGCGCGGCTGGCGGGCGCGACGCCGCCGATCGGACTGGTGGACGACCTCAACCGGGTCGGAAGCGTCGAGACGAACTGACCGTCCTCAGTCGATGACGAGATCGGCGAGCGCGGCGCGGGTGGCGGTTCCGGTGTCGTCGCTGTCGGTCGAGACGCCGAGGCCCACCAGCGGGCCGGGCTCGCGGCCGAAGACGCGGCGGAAATCCGCGCGCAGGTCGACGGAGACGTTCTCCCAGCCGCCGGCGCCGGCCGGGCGTTTCACGACGAGCTGGCCGCGGCCGCGCATGTGCGGGCTCTCGACGGCGGTTCCCGGGGCGGCGTTCCCGCCCCAGACATACACCAGCGCGCGGCCCTTGCGCATCGCGCCGGTCAGGCTGGTGGGCGGGTTGTCGAGCGTCGCGGGATCGTCGGCGAAGAGGAAATAGACCGCGATGTCGCGGTCGTCGGCGCCTTTGCGCGCGAGGTCGGTGGCGGGCACGCCCCGGTCGACCTTCCAGCGCCAGCGCGCGGTCGACCCGTCCGCGAAATCGCGCGGCAGCGCGCGCCAGAGCACCGAGACGCCCGAATCGGCGGAGATCGCGAGGACGTCCGGGCCCTGTGCCGAGAAAGTCGCCGGGGCGCGGCCCCGGAAGGTGAGGTTCTCCCAGCCCAGCGCCGCCGGGTCCGGCCCGAAGCGCACCGGACCGAGCGCGGCCGCCGGATTCGTGGCCGCGATGATCGCGGCCAATGCCGCGCCTGCGATCCGTCTCATGCGTCCGCTCCTTTTTCCGTGTCGGTCCCTTCGCATACGGTCCCGACCGCCTCGACGTTTCCGGCGGCGGGTAACGATGCCGTCATGCCGAGCCGCGCCTGGCGGATGAGCGTGTAGAGGCCGGCGGCGAGGATGAGGCCGGCGCCCGCGACAGTCCACGTGTCGGGGCGCTCGTCGAACAGCGTGACGCCGAGGATGGTGACGAAGACCAGCTGGAAATAGGCGAAAGGCTGCACCGTGCCGGCCTCGGCCACTTGGTAGGTCTTGATCAGCAGGTAATGCCCCAGTGCGCCGCTGACGCAGAGCGCCGCCATCCAGGCCCAGTCGGCGGCGCCGATGATCGGCGTCCACCAGAAGGGCGCGACGAGGGTGATCGCGACGGCCCCGACGACGCCGGTGTAGAAGAAGCTGGTCTCGGCGCTGTCGAGCCGGGAGGCGCGGCGCGTCAGAAGCGCGTAGAGCGCGAACAGGAACGCGGCCCCGAGCGGGATCAGCGCCTCGGGCGCGAAGACGGTGAAGCCGGGGCGCAGGATGATCAGCACTCCGACGAGGCCGACGAGGATCGCGACGGCCCGCCGCCAGCCGACATACTCGCCGAGCATCGGTCCCGCCAGGGCCGCGACCAGCAGCGGATAGACCGCGAAGATCGCGTGGGTTCCGATCAGGCCCATGAGCACGAAGGAGAGGACCGTGACGACGATCTCGACCGCGAGAATGACGCCTCGGAAGATCTGGAGCCCCGGCTGGCGCGTGCGCGCGACCCTCGCGATTCCGCCGGGTCGGCTCGCCGAGAGCGCCACGACGAAGGCCGCGAAGAACCAGTAGCGGATCATCACCACGGTCAGGACGTTGTAAGTCGCCGCCAGATGCCGGGACACGCCGTCCTGGATGGCGAAAATGATCATCGCGAGGATCATCAGCGTGATCCCGAGGCGGGGGTCGTTCCGGTTCATGTCGCGCGCAGGACGCCCCGGCTCATGTGCTTTTTCGCGCCGAAGCCGGGCGCGCGGGCGACGTCGAAGCCCGCCGCGCGGAGCGCCTCGCGGATTCCCGACGCGGCGCTGTAGGTGGCGAACGTGCCGCCCGGGACGGTGTGTCGGGCGACCTCGGCGAGGAGCGGGGGTTCCCAGAGTTCGGGATTGCGCGCGGGAGCGAAACCGTCGAGGAACCAGGCGTCGGCGCGACCGGTCCATGACGGCAGGGTTCCGCGCGCGTCGCCTTCGATGATCTCCAGATCGAGGGCCGGCAGGGCGATCCGCCGCGCGCCCGCGTCCCAGGCCGTCACCAGCGGCCCCGCGGAGGGCGCGAGTTCCGGCCAGCGGGACAGGGCGCGCGCCATGTCGGCGGCGTCCATCGGCCAGGCCTCGAAGCTGGTGAAACGGAGCGCGCCCGGCGTCCCGGCGGCTTGCCAGGCGGTCGCGGCGGCGAGCGCGTTGAGGCCGCAGCCGAAGCCGAGTTCCGCGACATGGAAACCCGGCCTGAACCGCCCCGGCAGTCCGTTGCCGGCCAGAAACACGTGCCGCGCCTCGGCCAGACCGTCGGCGCGCGAGAAATACGGGTCGTCGAAACGGCGCGAGACGGGCACGTCGCCGTCCCGCCAGGTCACGTCCGCCTTTTGCGTTCCGGTGCCGTCCATGATCTACCCTTTGGGCGCAACCCGGCCCGGAGGCAACGGTCAAACGTGGACGTGGCGATCGTCGGAGCGGGGATCTACGGCCTGAGCTGCGCCTGGGCCTGCGCGCGGCGCGGGATGCGGGTCGTGGTGCTCGAGCGCGACCGGGTCGGCGCCGGCGCGAGCGGCGGATTGGTCGGCGCGCTGTCGCCGCATCCGCCGGCGGCGTGGAACGCCAGGAAGCAATTCCAGCTCGACGCGCTGATGGCCGCGGAGGCGCGCTGGCGCGAAGTCGCGACGCTCGGCGGCGTCGATCCCGGCTGGGCGAGGATCGGCCGGATCATTCCGCTCGCGACGCCGGGCGCGCGGGAACGGGCGCGGGCCGCGGCCGAGACCTCGGCGCACCTCTGGCCGGCGTCGGTCTCGTGGAGTGTCGTCGACACGGCGCGGATCCCCGCGACGGTCGCACCCGGCGCGGCCCCCTGCGGCGCGGTGGTAGAGACGCTGTCGGCGCGCGTCGATCCGCGCCGGGCGCTGGCGGCTCTGCGGGCCGCCCTCGCGGCGTCGCGGGTCGAGATCCGCGAGATGCGCGAGGTCACCGAAGTCCGGGACGGCGGAGTGCGCGCCGCCGGCGAGACCGTCCATGCGGACGCGGTCGTTCTGGCGACCGGCGCCGGGGACGGTCTCGCGCCCGCGCCTCTGGTCCGGGGGATCAAGGGACAGGCCGCGCTGCTCGCTCCGCGATCACCCATCGAAGGGCCGATGCTGTACGGCGACGGGCTCTACGTCGTGCCGCACGAGAGCGGCGAGGTCGCGGTGGGCTCCACGAGCGAGACGGCGTGGACGGAGGACCGAACGACGGACCGGCTTCTGGACGAGGTGATCGCGCGCGCCCGCGCGCTCTGTCCGGCGCTCGCGGACGCGGAGGTGGTCGAACGCTGGGCCGGTCTGCGGCCGCGCGGCGTGCTGCCCGATCCGGCGGTCGGCAGGCTTCCGGGCCACGACCGGGTGCTGATCGCGGGCGGCGGTTTCAAGACCGGCCTCGCCACCGCGTTTCCCGTCGGCGAGGCGGTCGCGGCGATGATCGCCGGGGAGCCTTCCGGCCTGCCCGCGACGTACTCCGTCGGCGCGCATCTCGCGGCGGACACCAAGCGCTGACGGCGACATCCTGGGCGCTGACGGTCCGGAGCCGCACGATCTGGGAATTCCGATTGACTCCGGGGCCCGCAGAGCGGATTTTACCGGACCGAAATCGGATCGGACCGGCCCGTTGCATTTCACCCGCCTGCGTCTTCTGGGCTTCAAGAGCTTCGTGGACCCCACGGAGCTCGTCATAGCGCCCGGCCTGACCGGCGTGGTCGGGCCGAACGGCTGCGGAAAGTCCAACCTGCTGGAAGCCCTGCGCTGGGTCATGGGCGAGAGCCGGCCGAGCGTGATGCGCGGCGACGGCATGGAGGACGTGATCTTCGCGGGCTCCGGCGCGCGGCCCGCGCGCAACCACGCCGAGGTCACGCTGACGCTCGACAACCGCGAGCGGCGGGCGCCGAGCGGGTTCAACGAGGACGATTCGCTGGAGATCATCCGCCGGATCACCCGCGACGCCGGCAGCGCCTACAGGGCGAACGGGCGCGAGGCGCGGGCGCGCGACGTGCAGATGCTGTTCGCGGACGCCTCGACCGGGTCGCACTCGCCCTCGCTTGTGCGCCAGGGCCAGATCGCGGAGCTGATCAACGCCAAGCCCAAGGCGCGACGTCGCATCCTGGAGGAGGCCGCCGGCATCTCCGGGCTCTATCAGCGCCGGCACGAGGCGGAGCTGAAGCTGCGCGCGACCGAGACCAATCTGGGCCGGGTCGGCGACGTGCTGGAGGCGCTTGAAAGCCAGCTCGCGACCCTGGCGCGCCAGGCGGCGCAGGCGGCGCGCTACCGGACCGTCGCGGAGGCGCTGCGCCGGGCGGAGGCCCTGCTGCTGATCCGGGTCTGGCGCGACGCGGAGACCGAACGCGCCGCCGCCGCCGCCGCGCTGAACGCGGCCGCGCGCGCGGCGGGAGCCGCCACCACCGGGGCGGCGGCGGCGGGACGCGCCCGCGCGGAGGCCGAGGACGGTCTGCCGGCCCGGCGCGAGGAGGACGCGGTCGCCGGCGCGATCCTTCAGAAGCTGACGATCGAGCGGGACCGGATCACGGCCGAGGCGGAAGCCGTCGCGCGGCAGATCGCCGATCTCAAGCCCAGTTGCGCCAGATCGAAGCGGACCGCGAACGCGAGGCGGCGCTCGACGGCGACGCGCGTGGAGATGACAGGCCGGCTCGCGGCGGAGCGGGCGGAGCTCGAGGCCGAGGGCGCCGGCGCGCCGGAGGCGGTCGCGGCGGCGCGGGCGGCGGCGGACGCGGCGGCGGAGGCGCTCCGGGGCGCCGAGGCGGGCTTCGACGCGCGGGCCGAGGCGGCGGCGCGGCTGAGCGCCGAGCACGCGGCGGCCCAGCGCCTGCTGGCGGACGCGCGGCGGCGCGAGGCGGATCTGACCGGCGCCCTGCGCAACGCCGAGGCGGCGCTGGAGGCGGCGGAGCGCGAGCATCGCGGCGCGCTCGGCGCGGTCGAGGAGGCGAAGGCGCGCGCGGACGATACGGCCGCGATGGCGTCGGAGGCCGAGACCGCGCTCGGAATGGCCGAGGAGGCGTCGGGCGCCGCGCGGACCCGCGCCGAGGCGACGCGCGGAGCGCTGTCGGAAGCCGAGGGCGCGGCCAAGGCGCTGGCGGCCGAGGCGGCCGGGCTGGAACGGCTGCTGCGGCGTCCGGAAAGCGGCGCGGCGCAGATCCTCGACGCGGTGGAGGTGGATCCGGGCTTCGAGGCGGCGCTCGGCGCGGCGCTGGCCGATGACCTGACCCTGCCTTTGGCCGACGAGGGCGGCGCCGGGTGGCGGGCGCTTCCGGCCTATGAGAGTTCGGCTCCGCTGCCGGAGGGCGCCGAGCCGCTGAACGCGCGCGCGCGGGGGCCGGAGGCTCTGGCGCGGCGGCTGCGGTCGGTCGGCATCGTCGCGCGGGGCGACGGCGCGGGGATGCAGGCGGATCTGGCCCAAGGTCAGCGGCTGGTGAGCGTCGAGGGCGATCTCTGGCGTTGGGACGGGCTGTCGGTTCCGGCGGGAGCGGCTCCATCGGCGGCTGCCGAACGTCTGCGCCAGCGCAACCGGCTCGCGGAGGTTTCCGCGGCCCGCGACGCGGCCGAGGCCGGTCTGGCCGAGACGCGGACGGCGCGCGACGCGGCGGCGGCGGACCAGCAGCGCGCCGCCGAGGCGGAACGGGCCGCGCGCGCGGCGCGGAAAGCGGCGGAACAGGCGGCGGCGGACGCGGCGCGCGCGTTCTCGCGCGCCGAATCGGCGGCGGAATCGCTGGGCGCGCGGCTCTCGGGGCTGCGGGCGGGACGCGCGCGACGGCGCGAGGAGATCGCCAAGGCGGAGACGGAACTCGCGGCGGCGGAACGCGCGGGCGCGGGCCTGGCCGATCCGGCCGAGGCGCGCGCGGCGGTCGAGGCCGAGCGGGTGCGGGTCGAGGCCGCGCGCCTGACCATGCTGACCCGCAGGGCCGAGGCCCAGGAGCTCGAGCGCGCCGACGCGGCGCGGTCGCGTCGACTGGCGGAGATCGCCCGCGAACTCGACGGCTGGACCGCGCGACGCGCGAACGCCGGCGAGCGGCTCGACGCGCTCGATCGCCGCGCGACGGCCACGGAGGCGGACCTGAAGGCGGCGCGCGGCCGCCCGGCGGCGCTCGAGGCGCGGGCGAGCGAACTGACCGAAGCGCTGGCCGAGGCCGAGACGCGCCGCCGGAACGCCGCCGACGCGCTGGCCGAGGCGGAAACGACGCTGCGCGAGGCGGATGCCGCCGCCCGGGCGGCGGAACGCGCGGCGGGCGAGGCCCGCGAGGCACGCGCCCGCGCCGAGGCCCAGGCGGAGGCCGCCGAGGCGCGCGCCGCCGCCGAGACCGACCGCCTCCGCTCCGAGACCGACCGGGAGCCCGCCGATCTCGTGGCGGCGCTGGAGATCGACCTGGAGGCGCTGCCGGACGCGCGGGAGATCGACGCCGAGGTGATCCGCCTGCGCCGGTCGCGCGACGGGCTGGGGTCGGTCAACCTGCGCGCCGAGGAGGACGCGGTGGAGATCCGCGCGGAATTCGACGGGCTGACCGCCGAGCGCGCCGATCTGGAGGAGGCGGTGAACAAGCTGCGCCACGGCATCGCCAACCTCAACCGCGAGGGCCGCACGCGGCTTCTTGCGGCGTTCGAGGAGGTGAACGTCAATTTCAGCGCGCTCTTCAAGCACCTCTTCGGCGGCGGCGAGGCCAATCTGGTGCTGGTCGAGAGCGACGATCCGCTGGAGGCGGGCCTCGAGATCATGTGCCAGCCGCCGGGCAAGAAGCTCAGCACGCTCTCGCTCCTGTCGGGCGGCGAGCAGACCCTGACGGCGATGAGCCTGATCTTCGCGGTGTTCCTCGCCAACCCCTCGCCGATCTGCGTGCTCGACGAGGTCGACGCGCCCCTCGACGACGCCAACGTGGGCCGGTTCTGCGATCTGCTCGACGAGATGACGGAACGCACGAACACGCGCTTCCTGATCATCACCCACCACGCGGTGACGATGTCGCGCATGGACCGGCTGTTCGGCGTGACGATGGCCGAGCAGGGTGTCAGCCAGCTGGTCTCGGTCGATCTGGAAGGCGCCGAGCGGATCGTCGAGAACGCGTGAGCGCTCGGACCGGACTGGCGATCAAGGCCACTCGTCCGGCCCCATCCCCCTGAAGCGCTCCACGAGGAATTCGATCAGCGCGCGCAACTTGGGCTGGGTGAAGCGCCCCTCGGGATGCACCGCCCAGATGCCGAGCATGTCCGGCGCGCGGTCCGGCAGCACCTCGACCAGCCGGCCCGCCGCCATGGAGGCGCTGGTGATGAAGGTCGGCGAGTTGATGATGCCGAGCCCCGCCTCCGCCGCCTTCAGAAGCGCGTCGCCGTTGTTGGCGGTGATGCGTCCGCCCACACGGAACTGACGCTCCTCGCCGCTCGGGGAGGTCAATCGCCAGAAATTCCCGGTGGCGAGGTTGGTGTAATGCAGAAGCTGGTGGCTGGTGAGATCCTCCAGCGTCCGCGGAACCCCCGCCCGCGAAAGATACCCGGGCGAGGCGGCCAGCACGCGCCGCGCCTCGGTCAGCTTGCGCGCCTTGAGCGAGCTGTCCGCCAGCGACCCGATCCGGATCGCGAGATCGAACCCTTCCGCGACCAGCTCGACATTCCGGTCGTCGAGCACGAGATGCACGTCGACGTCGGGCCATTCGTTCAGGAAATCCGCGACCGCCGCCGAGACGTGCGAGACGCCGAAGGTGACCGGCACCGAGACGCGCAGCGACCCTTTCGGCGCGGACTGCATCGCGGTCACCATGTCGTCGGCGTCCGCCGCGTCCGACAGGACGGCGCGCGCCTTGTCGTAATAGGCGAGCCCGAGTTCGGTCGGATTGACCCTGCGCGTCGTGCGGTTGAGCAGACGGACCGCCAGCCGCGCCTCGAGCGACGAGACGTGCTTGGAGACGGCGGATTTCGACAGGCCGAGCTTTTTCGCCGCGTCGGTGAACCCGCCCTGGTCGATCACCGTGACGAAAGCCTCCATCTCCGAGAGACGATCCATGCGCTTTTCCCCTGCCGTTTCCGATTCGCGGACGGCGCAAGTATTCAGCGATGATTATCCGTCAGCAAGCCTTCAGTCGCAGGCGCGCAGCTGCTGGTCATAGCGGATCGCCCAGGCCTGGACGTCGCGCGCGACCGGCGGCAGCCAGCTTTTCTTGTTGTAGCTGCCGCGCGCGAACCCGGCCTTGCCCTCGTGATAGGCGAGGTACTGGTTGTAGGCGTCGTGCAGCGGCACGCCGTTCACCCGGGTGTTCTTGTTCATGTACCAGCCGATGAAATCGGAGGAATCGGCGAAATCCGTGCGGTCGGCGCGGCGCCGGCCGGTCTCCTTGAGATACCCGTCCCACGTGCCGTCCAGCGCCTGCGAGAACCCGTAGGCGCTCGACCGCGGAACCTCGCGCTTGAACGGCCCCCATCCGACCTTCCTGGTCGGCCGCGCGTCATGGACGAAGCTCAACTCGCGCGAGATGGTGGCGAGCTGGACGGAAACGGGCACGCCCCACTTCTTTTCGGTCTGCTTCATCGCCTTGAACCAGTGCGGCCGCTCGTCCTGCATCCGGCAGGCGTCGAGGACGTTGCTCGGAGGCTTGTCGCTCGAACAAGCGGAAAGGATGACGATCGCCGCCAGGAGGACGTAGTGCCGCATGCGTCTGCCTGTCTGTTGCTGCTCTGCCGCGTGTCTTGATGCACGTCACATTCACGTTCGCTGAAAACGCCGTGAAATGCAAGAGAAAGCGGCCGAATCCGGGGCATTCGACGGATTTCGCGGCGGCGGCGCGGCCGGGGAGCGCCACGAATGGAGCCCGCGCGCCGGGCGCGGCTTCAGATGAAAAAAGCCAGCATGACCGGGATCGCCACGACCGAAAGGAGCGTCGAGACCATCACGAGACCCGCCACCTCGTCCGCCTTGGCGCGGTACTTGGTGGCGAGCATGTAGGACGTCACGGCCACCGGCGTCGCGACCTGGAGCACCAGCACGCCCAGCGCCAGACGCGGCAGCCCGAACCACGTCCCCGCGGCGAGCGGCACGCCGACGCAGATGACGAGCTTGAGCGCGCTCAGCCAGACCGCCCGCCCCAGCGACCGGGGCTGCAGCCGCGAGATCGCCACTCCGAGCGTGATCAGCATCAGGGGGATCGCGATCTGGCCGATCATGTCGAGCGTGTTGCCCATCCATTCGGGCACCGTCCAGCCCGCGAGCATGAAGACGATGCCGAGAACCGCCCCCCAGACCAGCGGCTCCTTCAGGGCGGTGACCGGCGAGCCGCCTCCCGCCACCACCCAGACCCCGAAGGTGAAACTCATGATCGCCATCACCGCGAAGATCACCACCGCGAAGTCGAACCCCGCCTGTCCGAACGCGAAGAGGGCGACCGGCAGACCGATGTTGCCGGTGTTGCCGAACGTCATCGGCGCCCAGTAGGTCGGCATGTCCAAGCCCGCGAGCGCCACGAGCGCCCAGGACACGAGCGCGACGGCGCCGTAGGCGACGATCGTGGCCATCACCGTGTCGCGCAGGACGGCGGGATCGACCTCCGAACGCATCAGCGCCATGAAGATCAGGCACGGGATCGCCAGCGTCATCGACAGGCGCGTGACGAACTCGACGTCGTACTTCCAGCCGAGGCCCCGGACCCAGGCGTAGCCGATCGCCGCCAGAAGGAAGACGGGGGCCACGATCTGGACAACCTGGAGGAAAAGGCCCATCTGATCCGTTAACTGAGGCTCCACGAGCCGGGTGGCGGTCTGTCCCGCGATGTGGACAGGTTGTCAACCGCGCGATATGGTGCCTTGCGGCGGACAGAGGCAGACCTGCGGAAATGCTTACGGCATCGGCGAAATTCACGGTCGGACAGGTGGTTCGCCATCGGATCCACCCGTTCCGCGGCGTGGTTTTCGACGTGGATCCGACCTTCTCGAACACCGACGAATGGTGGGAATCCATCCCCGAGGAGAACCGGCCGCGCAAGGACCAGCCGTTCTACCATCTGCTCGCCGAGAACGAGACCTCGTATTACGTGGCCTACGTCTCCGAACAGAATCTCGTGAGCGACGAGACGGGCGAACCGGTGGACCACCCGGAAGTGGCGGAGATGTTCGGCCCCCTCCTCGAAGGCGGCAGATACGACGTGGACGGCCACCTGCACTGACGCGCGCTGTCCGGGCGGGTCCCGGCTTTCATACTGACAAGCTTGCCTGGAGAGCAGTCGGACCGCGCCAACAGGCGCGGGCCAAACCCAAAGACTCGCGCGCACCGCGCGCACCGCATGGCGGCAAAGGCCGCCTTCGCCGCGCGTCAAGATTCCGGTAACGATGTTAACTTTCGTTACCGTCATCAAATCAATGACTTGCCCATGGTTCACGCGTGGACCGCGATCATCCGACCCCGGACGCGCGGCGCGCCAAGCGGCGGACCGGTCTCAGTATCCCAGCGCGCAGCCGTCCTTGCGCGGATCGCTCGCCCCGATCAGCACGCCGTTCTCCGCGTCGATCACGATCGCCTGCGCTCCGCCGATCGGGGAATCGCACCGCGTGACCCGGTGCCCCAGCGCCGCCAGACCCTCCGCCGCGGCCTCGGAATACCCCGTCTCGAGCTCCGTTTCGCCCGCGCCGTGAAAGCAGCGCGGCGCGTCGATCGCCTCCTGCGGGTCCATCCCGAAGTCGATCATGTTGGTCAGGACCCGGACATGTCCCACCGGCTGATAGGCGCCGCCCATGACGCCGAAAGGCATCGTCAGGCGGCCGCCCTGCCGCAGCATCGCCGGAATGATCGTGTGCATCGGGCGCTTGCCGCCACCGGCCTCGTTGGGATGGCCAGGGGTGAGGTTGAAACCGGCCCCCCGGTTCTGGAAGTTGATGCCGAATTTCGCCGAGGCGAGGCCGGACCCGAAGGACTTGAAGATCGAATAGATCAGCGAGACCGCCATCCGGTCCGCGTCCACCACCGTCAGATACACCGTCTCGCGGTGCACCGCCTCCGAGACCGCCGCCGCGCCCGGCATCGCGCGGCCCGGATCGATCAGCGCCGCGAGCCGCTCGGCGGTATCATCCGAGAGCATGTGATCGAGGCGGGTCACGCGGTCCGGATCGGCGATGAACCGGTCGCGGGCGTCATAGGCGAGCTTCGTCGCCTCCGCCTCCAGATGCGCGCGGGCCGCTCCGAACGGCTCGAGCGCCGCGATGTCGAAACGGGCGAGGATCTTCGCCATCAGGATCGCCGTGGCGCCTTGGCCGTTGGGCGGCAGCTCGACCAGTTCGTGACCGCGATACGTCCCCGAGACCGGCTCGACGTAGTCGCAGGCGGTCGCCGCGAAATCCTCCGAGGTGTGCGTACCGCCCAGCGCGCGCAGGGAAGCCACCATGTCCTCCGCCACCTCGCCCTCGTAGAAGCCCGCCCGCCCCTCGCGCGCGATCCGGCGCAGCACCTCGGCCTGGCCCGGCGCGCGGAACGTCTCTCCGGCCCGGAGCGGCGCGCCGTCCGACAGATAGAACCGCCGCGCGTCGCCGGTAAGCTTGTCCGCGTCGCGGCGCCAGTCGAACGCGACGCGCGGCGCGACCGGCACGCCCTCCTCGGCGTAGCGGATCGCCGGCGCCAGCGACGCCGCGAGACCCAGACGGCCCCAATCCGCGGACAGACGCGCGAAGGCGTCCACCGCGCCGGGAACCGTGACGGCCGCGGCGTCCCCGAGCGGCACCGCGGAATGCCCCGCCGCGCGCAAAGCCGCCGCGTCGAGCCCGGCCGGCGCGCGCCCCGACCCGTTCAGCCCGACGATCCGCTCCCCGCCCGCCGGCCTGACCAGCGCGAAGCAGTCGCCGCCGAGCCCGGTCATCGCCGGCTCGCAGATGCCCAGCAGAACGGCGGCGGCGATCGCGGCGTCCACCGCGTTGCCGCCATCCTGAAGCATGCGGACCCCGACCTGCGCGGCCAGCGGGTGCGACGTGGCGCACATCCCGTTGGCGGCGATGACGACGGATCGGCCGGGGGATTGGAAGTCGCGCATGTCTGCTCCGGTATGAGAACGGCGGCCGCATAGGATGCCGCCGGTCCGGCGAATGCAACCGGTCGCGCGCTTGCCAAACCCGCGGAGCCCGGCCATTGTCGTCTGCATGAACCATGTTGGCGGCATCGCGCCGTTTTCCGAGGCGCCCGACAGGGTGGTTTTCCACCGGACGGAACTCTCCGTGATCATGGGTCTTTACGGCCGCATGGTCGCGGCGGGGATCTGGCGCGATTACGGCATCTCGATGCTCTCCGACGTGGCGGTGTTCTCCGTCTTCCGGCATACGGCGGAGCATCCGGTCTACCGCATCGAGAAAAGGCCGAAGCTCGCCGGGAGACAGGGCCAGTACAGCGTGATCGGCATGGACGGGCGCGTTCTCAGGCGCGGCGCGGATCTGCGCGCGGTGCTGCGGGTGCTGGACCGGAAGCTCATCCGCGCCGTGTGAGATCGATGGCGCGGGCTTGATTCCCGACCGCGCCCGTGCTTGGCATGTCGGGGAGCAGAGAAGACCGGAGACAGCCATGACCCCGCCGCCGTCCGCCGCCGTCCTCGCGTTCCTCGTCCTCGCCGCCTGCGCTCAGACCACGAAAGTCGAGGACGGCCTCGACAACGGTGACTTCATCGCCGCGACGGACAACTCCTGCGGGTCGGAGACGCGGCAGGGCCTGGTCGGCCGGGACTCGTCGGTGCTGAACGTGGCGGCGCTGCCCGACAGGACGCGGGTGGTCTATCCGGACGTCGTCGAGAGCAGCCGCTACGAGGTCGACCGCCTCACGATCCGCGTGGACGCGACCGGCACGATCACCGAGGTTACCTGCGGCTGATCCGCTTCAGCGCGTGCGGGGGCGTGTCCGCATCGCGATGAATCCCGGCACCAGCCCCAGCGGCGCCAGGAGCGCCAGCGCCGCGGGCAGGCCGAACGCGCTCGCCATCACTCCGATGGCGGGCGGCCCGATCAGGAACGCCGTGAACGCGATCAGCGCGAGCGCCGCCACGTTGCGCTCCGTCCGCCGGCCGGGGACGGCCGCGACCATCGACATCGTCAGCGGATAGATGTTCGCGCAGCCCACGCCGACGATCACCGCCAGCGGCGCCGAGACCCAGACCCGCGTGGAGAGGCCGAAGCCGAGGATGCCGGCCCCCATCAGCAGCCCCGAGACGAGGATGACCGGAACCGGCCCGAACATCTCCGCCAGCCGGTCGCCCGCGAGCCGCATGAACGCCATCGCCAGCGCGAACAGCGCGAAGACGAGCGCCGTCTGGAACGGGTTGGCCGCCACGTGCTCGCGCAGCAGAAGCGCCGACCATTCCATCATCGCCCCTTCGATCAGCAGCGCGCCGATCGGGATCAAGCAGAGCAGCAGCAGCGCCCGGTCGGGCAGCGCGAAGCCCGGCTCGGCGCCGGTCTCCCGCGGGTCGTCGGGAAGAAGCCGGCGGCCGAAATGGATCGTGGCCGCCGCCAGCAGCGGCTGGAGCGCCACCTGCTGGGCGAGAAACCCGATCCCCGCCTGAGCCACCGCCCCGCCGATCAGCGCGCCGGTGACCGTGCCGAAGCTCCAGAAGGCGTGGCAGCGGGTCATCACGCGCCGGCCGCCCTCGCGCTCGACCTGCGAGGCCTTGGCGTTCATCGCGACCTCGATCGTGGCGATGGTCAGGCCGCAGATGAAGAGCGCCAGCCCCAGCGTCACGGCGTTCCAGGCGAGCGCCGGCAGGATGAAGCTCAACAGGAACGCCGCACCGCCCCAGACGCAGGCGGCCCGCACGCCGATGGCCTTGGTGATCCGGCCGACGCTGAGAAACCCCAGCATCGTTCCCGCCGGCAGCCCGAACAGGCAGAAGGCGAGCGTGAGCACGTCGAGATCGAGCGCCGCCTTGACGTCGGGAATGCGCGGAAACCACAGCGCGAGGCCCAGCCCGTTGAGCGCGAAAACGATCTGCAGGGCGAGAAGACGCTGGCGGTCGAGAGTCATGTCGGGGGTCCCGGGACGGAGCCGCCCACTATCGTCGGGACCGCCACGCTGTCCAGCGGCAAAACGGACTCGACTCCCGCGCGGTTTCCGGCAGAATGGAACGTAACGGGAACAAACGGGAATCGAATCGACCATGCCTCCGCGCCGCATCCTGTCCCTGTGGTTCCCCCGGCTGGCCGCCGAACGGGTGCTGCGGGCCGAGCCGCAGATGGACGGAAAGCCGCTCGCCGTGGTGGCCGACGCGCGCGGCGCGCTGGTTCTCGCCGCGCTGACCCGGGCCGCGGAGGATGCCGGCCTGCGCCGCGGCATGGGGCTCGGCGACGCGCGGGCGATATGTCCCGCGCTCGCGACTCGGCCTGCCGATCCGCCGCGCGAGGCCGCGTTCCTCGCCGCGCTGCGCCGCTGGGCCGGGCGGTTCAGCCCCTGGGTGGCGGAGGAGGACGCGGAGTCGCTGGCGCTCGATCTGACGGGGTGCGCGCGTCTGTTCGGCGGCGAGGCCGCGCTGATGGATCAGGTCGGGACCGAAGCCGCCGATCTGGGCCTCAGCCTGCGCGCCGGGCTCGCCGACACGCGCGGCGCGGCCTGGGCCATCGCGCGGTTCTCCGGCGCGCGGGGCGGGATCACCCATGCCGGCGACGCCATCGACCAGGAGGCCCGCGCGACGCGCTCCCGGGCGCGCAAGCGGCGCTGGGAAAAAGGCGGCGACGGTCCTCTGGTCGCCGCGCCGCCCTCCGGGCTCGGCCGGATCGCCCCGCCGGGCGAAGTCCGCGGCCATATCGACCCGCTGCCGGTCGCGGCGCTGCGGCTCGGCGGCGCGGACATCGCGGCGCTCGAGGCGCTGGGCCTGCGGCGCATCGGCGATCTCGCCGCCCTGCCCCGCGCGCAGCTGGCGCGGCGCGCGGGCGCGGAGGTGCTGCGCCGCCTCGACCAGGCCACGGGGCGCGTGCCCGAGCCGGTCTCGCCGGCGCGGCCCGACCACGTCTTCGCCCTGCGCCTGACCTTTCCCGAGCCGATCGGCCTCGAGGCGGACATCCTGGCCGGGATCGACCGCCTGCTCGGCCCGCTCTGCGCCCGGCTCGACGCGGCCGGCATGGGCGCGCGGACCCTGCGCGCGACGGCGATCCGCTCCGACGGGACCTCCGAGAGCCGCGAGGCCCGCCTCGCGCGCCCCTCGGCCCGCCCCGAGACCGCGCGCGCGCTTCTGGCGCTCCGCCTCGCGGGGCTCGACGCGGGCTTCGGCATCGAGGTGCTGCGGCTCGCCGCCGCGGAGGTCGAGTCCGTCAGCCCGCGCCAGCATCGCGGCCAGCTCGACGCCTCCGTCCGCGCCGCGCCGGAGGACGCGGACGGCGTCGCCGATCTGATCGGACGGCTGGGCGCGCGTCTCGGCCTCGAGGCGCTGACCCGGCTGCATCCCGCCGACAGCCACATCCCCGAGAAAAGCGCCACGGTGATGGCGGCGGGCTTCTCGCACCCCGCGCCGGGACTGGCCGGCGCGGGGCGCGGCGCGGCCGATCGTGATCTTCCCGCCGGAGCCGATCGCCCCGCGCGACGCCGAGGCCCCGCCCGCCGGCTTCGTCTGGCGCCGCCGCGAGCATGCGCGCGCGACCGCCTCCGGCCCCGAACGGATCGCGCCGGAATGGTGGCTCGACGACCCCGCCTGGCGCTCCGGCCCGCGCGACTACTGGCGCGTCGAGACGGGGGAAGGCGACCGGCTGTGGATCTATGAGGCCAAAGGCGGCGAGACGGCGGCGGGCTGGTTCGCCCAGGGCATCCTCGCGTGATCCGCCGCCCCGCCCTCAGCTCGCGTTCGGACCGCGCAGGATGCGGATCGCCTCGCGGACCTGCCGCCATTGCGCCGCCGCCTCCGCGTCGCCGCTCTCCTCGCAGGCGCGGGCCTTCTGCGCGGCCTCGTATTCGGCCCTGTCGCCATGGGCGGCATAGAGCCGGTGGGCGTAGTCGTCGACCTGGATCGTCTCCATGGATGTCTCCTCTTTGACGTCTGACGACACATTCTAACATGGACGAAACGGATTCGGCACCGCCGAAGGGGGGCATGACACGGGAACCCGACCGCAATGGCTTTCGCGGAACTCTGCATCACCTCGAATTTCACCTTCCTGACCGGGGCCAGCCATCCGGAGGAATACGCGCGCCGCGCCGTCGAACTGGGCCTGCCGGCCTTCGCCATCGCCGACCGCAACTCGGTCGCCGGCGTGGTCCGCGCCCATGTCGAACTGCGCGAGATCGCGCGCGCGGGCGGCCCGGTTCCCGCGGCTGATCCCGGCCGCGCGGCTCCGTCCTCGTCGGACGGCGATCGAGATCACCGCCCTGCCCCGCGACCGCGCCGCCTGGGGCCGGCTCTGCCGGGTGCTGAGCCGGGGCGCGCGACGGGCGGCCAAGGGCGAATGCGAGCTGCATTTCGACGACCTCGACGATCTGGGCGCGGATGTCGGCCTCCTGCTCCACCCGCCACGCGCGACCACGCTCCGATCGCGGCGCGGGCGCATGGGCGTCACGGGCGCGGGACCTGACGCGCCGCCTCGGCTCCGTCCATCTGGCCGCCGCCCCGCGCTACGACGGGCGCGACGCCGCGCGCGATCGCGACGGCTCGCGCGGCTCGCGGAGGATCTGGGCGCGCCGCTCGTCGCCACCGCCGAGCCGATGATGCATCACGGCAACCGGCGCCGTCTGGCCGACGTGCTGACCTGCATCCGCGAGGGGCTGCGCATCGACGCGATCGGACGCGCGGCGCTCGCCAACGCCGAGCGCAGGCTGCGCCCCGAGGCCGACATGCTGCGCCTGTTCGCAGGCCACGAGGATGCGGTGCACCGCAGCGGCGACATCGCCGAATCCTGCCGCTTCTCGCTCGACGAGCTGCGCTACGAATACCCCTCCGAGGCGCTGGACGGCGAGCCGCCGCAGGCGCGGCTGGCCCGCCTGACCGCCGAGGGGCTGCGCTGGCGCTATCCCGACGGCGTGCCCGACCGCGTCCGCGCCCAGGCCGACCACGAACTGGCGCTGATCGCGCCGGCTGAACTACGCGCCCTATTTCCTCACCGTCAGCGACATCGTCGATTTCGCCCGCTCGCGCGGCATCCTCTGCCAGGGCCGCGGCTCGGCGGCCAATTCCGTGGTCTGCTACGCGCTCGGCGTCACCTCGGTCTCCCCCGAGATCGGCACGATGGTCTTCGAGCGCTTCGTCTCGGAGGCCCGCGACGAGCCGCCCGACATCGACGTCGATTTCGAGCACGAGCGCCGCGAGGAGGTGATCCAGCACATCTACGACCGCTACGGCCGCGAACGCGCCGGCCTCTGCGCCACGGTGATCCATTACCGCGGCAAACGCGCGATCCGCGAGGTCGGCGCCGCCATGGGCCTCAGCCGCGACACGGTGGCCGCGCTCTCCTCCCAGGTCTGGGGCTGGGGAAGCTCGTCGGTGCCGGCCGAGCGCCTGGCCGAGATCGGCCTCGACGCCTCGGACCGCCGCCTCGCCCAGACGCTGGCGCTCGTCGACGAGATCATCGGCTTTCCCCGCCACCTCTCGCAGCATGTCGGCGGCTTCGTCATCACCGAGGGCCGGCTCGACGAGCTGGTGCCCATCGAGAACGCCGCGATGGACGACCGCACGGTGATCTGCTGGGACAAGGACGACATCGACGCGCTCGGCATCCTCAAGGTCGACATCCTGGCGCTCGGGATGCTCACCTGCATCCGCAAGGCCTTCGATCTGATCGCCGCCGAGCACGGCACGCGCCATTCGCTGGCCAGCCTGCCGGCGGAGGATCCGGCGGTCTACGACATGCTCTGCCGCGCGGATTCGCTCGGCGTCTTCCAGGTCGAGAGCCGGGCGCAGATGAACTTCCTGCCGCGCCTGCGCCCCCGCTGCTTCTACGATCTGGTGATCGAGGTCGCCATCATCCGCCCCGGCCCCATCCAGGGCGACATGGTGCATCCGTTCCTGCGCCGCAGGCGCGGCGAGGAGAAGGTCGAGTTCCCCTCCGACGCGCTCGGCGACGTGCTCGGCAAGACGCTCGGCGTGCCGCTCTTCCAGGAACAGGCGATGCAGATCGCGATCATCGGCGCGGGCTTCACCCCCGACGAGGCCGACCGCCTGCGCCGCTCGCTCGCCACCTTCAAGAAGCACGGCAACGTCAGCGAGTTCCGCGAGCGGTTCCTGACCGGCATGGCGGGCAACGGCTACCCGGCGGATTTCGCCGAGCGGTGTTTCGACCAGATCGAGGGCTTCGGCTCCTACGGTTTCCCCGAGAGCCACGCGGCGTCCTTCGCGCTTCTGGTCTACGCCTCGGCCTGGATCAAGCGCCACCATCCGGCGGTCTTCGCCTGCGCGCTGCTCAATTCGCAGCCGATGGGTTTCTACGCCCCGGCCCAGATCGTGCGCGACGCCCGCGAACACGGCGTCGTCGTGCGCCCGGTCTGCGTGAACGCCAGCCGCTGGGACTGCGCGCTGGAGCCCGACGGGCGCGGCGGTCTCGCGCTCCGCCTCGGCTTCCGCCAGATCAAGGGCATGCGCGAGGAGGACGCCGACTGGATCGCGGCGGCGCGCGGCAACGGCTATCCGGACGTGGGCGCGCTCTGGCGCCGGGCGGGCACGCCCCCGCGCCTGCTCGCGATGCTGGCCGAGGCCGACGCCTTCGCCGCGCTCGGCCTCACGCGCCGCGACGCGCTCTGGCAGGCCCGCGCCATCCAGGGCGCGCGGCCGCTCCCGCTCTTCGACGGCCTCGAGGGCGAGGGCGGCGACGAGGGCCCCGTCCGGCTCCCCCCGATGACGCTCGGCGAGGAGATCGTGGCCGACTACACCGCGCTGCGCCTGACGCTGCGCGCGCATCCCATGGCGCTCCTGCGCGACCGCCTGAGCCCGCCGGCGCCCTGAGCGACCCTTGCGCGGAGGCCGGGGCCGTGGTTTATCGCCGCGAAGGCCGGATGGGAGACCCGGATCATGGAAAAGTTCACCACGCTGAGCGGAGTCGCGGCGCCGCTGCCGCAGATCAACGTCGACACCGACATGATCATCCCCAAACAGTTCCTCAAGACCATCAAGCGCACCGGCCTCGGCAAGAACCTGTTCCACGAGATGCGCTACGACGACGAGGGCGAGGAGATCGCCCATTTCCTGCTCAACCAGCCCGCCTACCGCAACGCGAAGATCCTGATCGCCGGCGAGAATTTCGGCTGCGGATCGTCCCGCGAGCACGCGCCCTGGGCGCTGATGGATTTCGGCATCCGCTGCGTCGTCGCCACGTCCTTCGCCGACATCTTCTACAACAACTGCTTCAAGAACGGCATCCTGCCCATCATCCTGCCGCAGGAGGACGTCGACAAGCTGATGGACGACGCCAGCCGCGGCGCCAACGCCGTCGTCACGGTCGACCTCGAGACCCAGACCATCACCGGACCGGACGGCGGCTCCATCGCCTTCGAGATCGACCCGCACCGCCGCCATTGCCTGCTCAACGGTCTCGACGACATCGGCCTGACCATGGAGAAGGCCGACAGCATCGACGCCTTCGAGGCCGAATACGCCCGCCGGACGCCTTGGCTCGCCGCCGGTTAACGCGGCCTTAACGCGGACGCGCCCAAGCCTGCGCCCATGGCGCGGGCTTTTCCATTTCTGGCGGTCGTTCTGGGGCTTCTCGCCGGCGCGGCGGCCTCCGCCGAAACGCTGCGCATCGCCACCTACAACACCGATCTCAGCGCCGACGGCCCAGGCGTCCTCCTCTACGATCTCGGCCGCGACCCCGACGAGACCCTGACGGCCGTGATCGCGGTGATCCAGGCCACGCGCCCCGACATCCTCCTGCTCACCCAGTTCGACCATGACGCCAAGGGCCGCGCCCTGACCGCGTTCCGCGACCTGCTGCAGCGCCGGACCGCGCGGCATCGACTACGGCCACGTCTTCGCCCCGCCGGTGAACGCCGGCGTGCCCTCCGGTCACGATTTCGACGGCGACACGATGCTCATGGGCCCGGACGACGCGCTCGGCTACGGCAGGTTCCCCGGCGACGGCGGCATGGCCGTGCTCTCGCGCCTGCCGCTCGACGCGGAGGCCGCGCGGACCTTCAACGGCCTGCTCTGGAGCGATCTCCCGGACGCCCTCCTGCCCGTCCATCCCGACGGCGCGCCATGGCCCGACGCCGCCGCGCGAGGCGCCATGCGCCTGTCGTCGCGCTCCCACTGGGACGTTCCGGTGATCCTGCCAGACGGCGGGCGGCTGCACCTGCTGGCCTCGAACCCCACGCCGCCGCTCTTCGACGGCGCCGAAGGCCGGAACCGGCGCCGCAATCACGACGAGATCGCGTTCTGGAGCCGCTATCTCGACGGAACCGCCTTCCCCGACGACCAAGGACGAACGGCCCCGGCCCCGGACGGGCCGCTCGTCCTTCTGGGCGACCTTAACGCCGACCCGAACGACGGCGCGGGTCTGCGCGACGGCGTCGCCGGCCTTCTCGCCCATCCGAGGCTCCGCGACACCCTTCCCGAAAGCGTCGGGGCGGCCGAAGCCGCACGGTCGCAGAAGGGCGCCAACGCCGACCAGTCCGGCGACCCCGCGCTCGACACGGCGGACTGGCGCGACGACGGTCCGGGCAACCTCCGCGTCGATTACGTGCTGCCCTCGACCGATCTCGAAATCGCCGCGTCCGGCGTGTTCTGGCCCGCTCCCGGCATGCCTCTGGCAGCCGAAGTCATGGCAGGACCGCCGCACAGGCTGGTCTGGATCGACATCACCCCGCCGTGAACTTGACCGCCGCACGCGCAGGGGATACCGCAGCGGAAATCCCTGAAAAACCGCGCGAGGAGACCTCCGATGGCCGATCCCACCCTTCTGATCCTGCCCGGCGACGGCATCGGCCCCGAGGTCATGGCGGAAGTGCGCAAGGTCATCGCCTGGTACGGGGACAAGCGAGGCCTGGCCTTCGACGTCCAGGAGGATCTCGTCGGCGGCGCGGCCTATGACGCGCACGGCACGCCGTTGACCGATGCGACCATGGAACGGGCGCAGGCGGCGGACGCGGTGCTGCTCGGCGCGGTCGGCGGCCCGAAATACGACGATCTGGATTTCTCCGTGAAGCCGGAACGCGGCCTCCTGCGCCTGCGCAAGGAGATGGACCTCTACGCCAACCTGCGCCCCGCCCAGTGCTTCGACGCGCTGGCGGATTTCTCGTCGCTGAAAAAGGAGGTCGTCGCCGGCCTCGACATCATGATCATCCGCGAGCTCACCTCCGGCATCTATTTCGGCGAGCCGCGCGGCATCTTCACCGAGGGCAACGAGCGCGTCGGCGTCAACACCCAGCGCTACACCGAGGGCGAGATCGCCCGCGTGGCGCGCTCGGCCTTCGAACTGGCCCGGAAGCGCTCGAACAAGGTCTGCTCCATGGAGAAGGCCAACGTGATGGAATCCGGCGTGCTCTGGCGCCAGGTCGTCACCGAGGTCCACGCGGCGGAATACCCGGACGTCGAGCTCAGCCACATGTACGCCGACGCCGGCGCCATGCAGCTCTGCCGCTGGCCCAAGCAGTTCGACGTGATCGTCACCGACAACCTCTTCGGCGACCTGCTGTCGGACGCCGCGGCCATGCTGACCGGATCGCTCGGCATGCTGCCCTCGGCCAGCCTCGGCGCCCCCATGGCGAACGGCCGGCCGAAGGCGCTCTACGAGCCGGTGCACGGCTCCGCCCCCGACATCGCCGGACAGGGCAAGGCCAACCCGATCGCCTGCGTGCTCAGCTTCGCGATGGCCCTGCGCTACTCCTTCGACCGGGGCGACGAGGCGACCCGTCTGGAAAACGCCATCGAGACGGTGCTCGCCGACGGCGCCCGCACGCCCGACCTGCTCGGACCGGAGGGCGGCACGCCGATCACGACCGTCCAGATGGGCGACGCGATCGTGGCGGCGCTCGACGCCGGCCTGTGACGGCCGAGACCCGGAGGACGCCCGCGCCGTGATCCCGGGCATCCGGAGTTCGGACGCCCGCGGCGCGGTCCTGGCGCTCCTCGCCTTCGCGATCTATTCGACCCACGACACCGTCGTGAAATTCCTGGGCGGCGACTATTCGCCGTTCCAGCTGCTGTTCTTCAGCACGCTGTTCGGGTTCCCAGTCGTCACGATCATGCTGATGCGCGACGCGGCGGACGCCAACCTCCGGCCGCGTCATCCGTGGTGGATGGCGCTGCGCACTGCGACGGCGCTGCTCACCGGGGCGTCCGCCTTCACCGCCTTCTCGTCCCTGCCGCTCGCCCAGACCTACGCCATCATCTTCGCCGCGCCGCTGCTGATCACGGTGCTGGCCATCCCGATGCTCGGCGAAAGGGTCGGCTGGCGCCGCTCGCTCGCCGTGGCCGTCGGCCTCTGCGGCGTCATCGTGGTGCTCCGGCCGGGCGCCACGGCGTTCGAACTCGGCCACCTCGCCGCCCTCTCCGCCGCGATCTTCTCGGCGCTGGGCGCGGTCATCACGCGCAAGATCGGCGCCGAGGAGCGCTCCGCGGTCATGCTCCTCTACCCGATGATGGCCAACTTCATCGTGATGGGCTGCGCGCTCCCCTTCGTCTACCGCGAGATGCCCGCGCCCGATCTGGGCGGCATGGCGCTGATGGCGGTCCTCGGTTTCGCCGGCGGGATCTGCCTGCTGGCGGCCTATCGCCTCGGCCGGGCGGTGATCATCGCCCCGATGCAGTATTCGCAGCTGATCTGGGCGTCGCTCTACGGCGCGCTCTTTTTCGGCGAGCGCCCGGACTGGAACACCGCGATCGGCGCCGCGATCGTCATCGCGAGCGGCATCTACATCGTGTTCCGCGAGGACACGCCCGACGTGTCGAACACGCGCCCCCTGCTTCGGAGCCATACGCGCTTCTCGGTCGGGACGGCGCCCCGCGTCGGCGTCCTCAGCCGCCTGCTTCGCCGGAAGCCCCGCCCCGACGCCTGACGCTCACCCCCCGGCTTTCATACTGACAAGTTTACCTGGAGAGCAGGACGCACGCGCCAACGGGCGCGGGCCGGAACAAAGACTCGCGCGCACCCGCGCGCTCCGCATGGCGGCAAAGGCCGCCCGCCCGCCATCGGATTGCGAAAGCTGTTGACCACCCCGAACCGCGCGATTGAAACTGCGTCCGGGGTCCGCGGATCGGAACCGCCGGGCGCCGGTCGACAAGGGGGACGGGCATGCGGATCATCTGGCTGGGGCATTCGGGGTTCAGGATCGAGATCGCCGGGCAGGTTCTGCTCGTCGATCCTTGGCTGACGGGCAATCCGATGTTCCCCGAGGACCGCCGCGGCGAGGCGATCGCGGGCGCCACGCACCTCCTGGTGAGCCACGGCCACGGCGACCACGCCCGCGACGCGCCGACGATCGCCCGGGACCTCGGCGTTCCGATCGTCTGCATGCACGAGCTCGCCGACTGGTGGGCGGACAGCGAGGGCCTCGAAACGATGGGGTTCAACAAAGGCGGAACGCTCACGCTCGGCGACGTGGCGGTGACGATGGTCAACGCCGTCCATTCCTCGAGCATCGATTTCGGCGAGGGGCAGCCGATCTGCGTCGGATCCGAGTGCCGGGTACATGATCGCCGGCGAGGGTCGGACGGTCTATTTCAGCGGCGACACCGACGTGACGGCGGACATGGAGATCTTCCAGGCGCTGCATGCCCCGGAGATCGGCATCCTCTGCGCGGGCGGACTCTACACGATGGACATGCGTCGCGCGGCCTGGGCGGCGAAGCGCTATTTCGACTTCAGGACCGTCATCCCCTGTCACTACCGCACCTTCCCGGCGCTTGCCCAGGACGCGGAGGAGTTGAAGGCGGGCCTGCCGGGCGTCGACGTCATCGAACCGCAGGTGCTGGAGGCCGTCGAACTCTGAGGCCGGCCCCACCTTTGCCGATCAACCAGCCACGACCGGCGCCCAGGCCGGATATGGATACGTGAAAAAAAGGAAATGCGCCGCGTTCAGCGCGAAATGCGCGAGAATCGCCGCCTCGATCCTGCCGGTCGCATGATACGCGTAGCCGTAGCAGAGACCCGCCGCCGTCGCGAGCGCGACGAGACCGTATCCGCCCGGAAAATGCGCCAAGCCGAACGCCAGCGACGCCGCGAAGATCGCCGGATGCGGTGACAGGCCGCGCGACGCCGCGGCGGCGACCAGCCGTGTCTGAAGCAGGCCGCGGAACAGCGCCTCCTCCGCGACGCAGGTGCTTGAGAGGTTGAGCGCGGCCCAGAGGAAAAAGACCGGATCCGGCGTTAAATCCCATCGGATCGACCCGGAAACGAGCCCGAGCGAAGCCAGAACCAAGGGTGTCAGGAAAATGAACGGCGCGGTGCCGCGCAACATCGCCCGCCACTCCTCGCGGCCCCGGATCAGCGGCAACGCCAGACCGATCAGCAGGACGCCCGCGCCGGTCTTGTCGAGCGAAAGCCATTTCTCGTAGGGCGCGCCCGCGCCGATGGAGACCGGCCCGAGCGCGATCCAGCCCTCGAATCCCGGCACGGCGTGCAGCGACAGTGCCGCCGCTCCGACCAGAAGCGCCCCCCAGAGCGGCCAGCCGCCGCGGTCGGTGCCATGAAACCACGCGCCAACGGCGAAAGCGGCGAGCGCCACCGCCCCGGGCGGCAGCAGCGCGCCCTCCGCGAGACCTGCGATGGCGGCGCCGGCGAACAGCGCCAGACCGGCCTCGCGCCGGATCCACAATCCCGGAACCGAAGCGAGAAGCAGAACCGTCGTCGCCGGAGCCTCCATGTCGCCTCAGCGCCGGATGGCGAAGAAATCGCGCAGGAGCGCCGCGCAATCCGCCTCGGCGATGCCCGGATAGATCTCGGGCCTGTGGTGCGCCTGGGGATGGGCGAACACGCGCGGTCCCTGCTCCACGCCTCCGGATTTCGGGTCGGAGGCGCCATAGTAGAGCCGCCCGATCCGCGCCGCCGAGATCGCCGCCGCGCACATCGCGCAGGGCTCGAGCGTCACGTGCAGGTCGAGCCCCGAAAGCCGCTCGCTCCCCGTCGCGGCGCAGGCCGCGCGGATCGCGAGGATCTCGGCATGGGCGGTCGGATCGCGCGTCTCGCGGGTCCGGTTTCCGGCGCGGGCGATCACGCGGCCCGTCGACGGATCGCAGATCACCGCGCCCACCGGCGTCTCGCCGCGGGCCCCGGCGGCGCGGGCCTCGCCCAAGGCGATCTCCATCATTGGCGCGAACCGCGTCATGCGGTCTTGTCCCCTTCCCGGAGCGCCTGCGCAAGAGCGCCGCCGATGGACTTCCCGGCGTCACGCTGCTACCCGGCGGACAGGCGCGAAAGGATGACCGACCGCATGACGCAGCCGCCCTCAGACCCCGGCCACGCGTCGGAGCGCATCGCCAAGCGCCTCGCCCGCGCGGGCGTCGCGTCGCGGCGCGTGTCGGAGACGATGATCCTGGCCGGCCGGGTCCGGGTCAACGGACGCGTCATCGACAGCCCGGCCCTGAACGTGACCGGCGCCGACCGCATCGAGGTCGACGGAAAGCCGCTCGCCGCCGCCGAGCACGTCCGCCTCTGGCGCTACTACAAGCCAATCGGTCTCGTCACCTCCGATCGCGACGAGAAGGGCCGCGACACGGTCTTCCAGCATCTGCCCGAGGACCTTCCGAGGGTTATGAGCGTCGGACGCCTCGATCTCAACTCCGAGGGCCTTCTGCTGCTGACGAACGACGGCGATCTAAAACGCCGCCTCGAGCTGCCGTCCACCGGCTGGGTCCGCAAATACCGCGTCCGGGTCAAAGGCGCCCCGACCGATGCGATGCTCGACCCGCTCCGCAAGGGCGTCACGGTTGATGGCGAGCGGTTCCAGCCCATGAGCGTGGCCATCGACCGGCAGCAGGGCGCGAACGCCTGGCTGACGATGGGCATCCGCGAGGGAAAAAACCGGGAGATCCGACGGGCGCTGGAATCCGTCGGTCTCGCCGTCAATCGGCTTATCCGCGTCTCCTACGGGCCGTTCCAGCTGGGCGATCTCGCCCCCGGAGCGGTCGAGGAGGTGCGTTCCAAGGTCATGCGCGAACAGCTCGGCGTGAAGCGTCCGATCGAACCCGGGACCTCCGCCGCCCGACCGGACGGGCCGAAATCCCGCGCCGTTCCGCGCGGACCCCGCGTCAGACCTTGAGGTCGCCCGCGCTCTTCCGGCCGTCGCGGCCGTCGATCAGCTCGTATTCGATCGGCTGATCGTCCTGAAGGGTCTGGAGCCCCGCCGCCTGGACCGCGGTGATGTGGACGAAAATGTCCTTGCCGCCGTCAGCGGGCTGGATGAACCCGTAGCCCTTCTCGGTGTTGAACCACTTGACCGTGCCTTTAGCCATTCCGGTATGCCCTTTGGTCGTGTTGCCCGGACGCGCGGTCCGGACGGGGATAGCGCCGCCCCCGCGCGCCAACACGCGACCTGGGCGGCGCGGGCTATCTGGCGACGGCGACGGGCCGAAGAATACCGCGAATCACCCGCCAAACAAAGCGGGATGTCCCGACGTGCCCGTTCCGGACGCGCGCCCGGACGACGATGCCCGCCCGAAACCCGCGCTTCCCGGCCGAACGACGCGTCCGGCGGATCATCGGGTATGGTAACGCCGTGGCCGGCGCTTTATGTTTTCGGCCCATCGCCGCGCGCGGGTCGGAGCACATGAAGCAGTCCACGGTCCAATTTATCAGCTTCCTGATCCTCGCCGCTATCGTTCTGACGACCGGGCTCGGAGCGGTCGGCGTTCCGGCCGGCGTGTTCTGATGGCCCGACGCTACGGAGGCAAATACTCACCCGACGGGGCCGGTCCCGGCGGGGCCGGCGCGCCTCAACCCGCGCCGTTCCGGGACAGGCGGGCGCGGCGCGTCAATCTGCGCGCGCGACTCATGTTCCTGCTGCCGCTCCCGCTGCTTTTCGCCGGTCTCGGAGCGATCGGGCGCGGTTCGCCCGCCGAGATGCTGGCGGAGATCGGCGGCTTCGCGGGCCTGATGCTCTCGGCTTGGCTCCTGAACGAGGGCCTGCGCGCGGAGGAGGCCTACGACGCGCGCGTGATCGCCCGCCCGCCCGCGATCCCGCGCAAGATCTTCGCCGCCGCGCTGACCGGCGTCAGCGTGGCCGCCGTCGGAATGTTCTCGCTCGGACAGGGCCTTTTCGGCGCGCTGGCGTTCGGCGTGCTGGCGTCACTCGCGCATCTCGCCGCGTTCGGCGTGGACCCGATGAGGCGCAAGGGGATGGACGGCGTCGACGCCTTCGCGACCGAGCGCGTGGCCAAGGCGGTGGACCGTGCCGAGGGCCTGGTCCGGGAAATCCTCTCCGCCTCCGAAGGCATAAGGGACCGCCGCATCGAAGGCCGGATCGAACGTCTCTGCGCCCAGGCGCGCGAGGTCTTCCGCACCGTCGAGGAGGATCCGTCGGATTTCGCCCGCGCGCGGACGTTCATGAGCGTCTATCTGCTCGGCCTGCGCGACGCGACGCGCAAATTCGCCGATCTCTACGGCCGGACCCGCGATCCGGAGGCGCTTCGGGACTACGAGGCGCTGCTCGCGGATCTCGAGACCAGCTTCACGACCCACCGCACGGACCTGCTGTCGGACAACCGCAGCGATCTGGACATCGAAATCGAGGTTCTGCGCGAGCGCCTTCAGCAGGACGGCCTCGTCGCACGCGTCGAAACAGGAGAGAGATGAATGGCTGAAGAAGTCCGCGCCCAGGCCGAGGCCGCCCTCAAGGACATCGAGGAGATCACCGCGAAGCTTCTGCCCGAACCCAAGGGCGAGCTGATCGTGGTCGACGCCGCCGATCCGGCCGTCTCCGCCGAGATCGCGCGCCGCAAATCCGAGATCGACCTGTCGAACACCCAGTCGATCATCCGCTTCGGCTCCTCCGCCCAGGCCGAGCTGCAGACGATCAGCCAGGAGATGCTGACCGGCGTGCGCAACAAGGACGCGGGCCCGGCCGGCGACAGCCTGCGCGAGATGGTCACCAGCCTGCGCGGCTTCTCGGTCCGCGAGCTCGACCCGAACCGCAAGCAATCCTGGTGGGAACGCCTGATGGGCAAGGCCAATCCGATGGCCGAGTTCATGGCGAAATACGAGACCGTCCAGGACCAGATCGACAAGGTCACCGGCCAGCTGCTCCAGCACGAGCACGTCCTGCTCAAGGACGTCAAATCGCTCGACAAGCTCTACGAGAAGACGCTCGATTTCTACGACGAGCTGGCGCTCTACATCGCGGCTGGCGAATCGAAAATCGCCGATCTCGACGCCGACGACATCCCCGCCAAGGAGCGCGAGGTCGAGGCCGCCCCCGAGGACCGCAAGATCGTCGAGGCCCAGGAGCTTCGCGACATGCGCTCCGCCCGCGACGACCTCGAACGCCGCGTGCACGACCTGAAACTGACCCGCCAGGTCACCATGCAGTCGCTTCCCTCGATCCGTCTCGTCCAGGAGAACGACAAGAGCCTGGTCACCAAGATCAACTCGACGCTGGTCAACACCGTGCCTCTCTGGGAGACGCAGCTGGCCCAGGCCGTCACCATCCACCGCTCGCGCGAGGCCGCGGGCGTGGTGCGCGACGCCAACGACCTGACCAACGACCTGCTGACCAAGAATTCCGAGAACCTCAAGCAGGCCAACCGCGAGATCCGCACCGAGATGGAGCGCGGCGTGTTCGACATATCCGCCATCGAGAAGGCCAACGCCGACCTGATCGAGACGATCGAGGACAGCCTGCGCATCGCCGACGAGGGCAAATCCAAACGGGCCGAGGCCGAACAGAGCCTCGTCCGCATGGAGGGAGAGCTCAAGGATGCACTGTCCGCCGCGAAGGCGAAGCAGACGGGCCTCGGCGACAACGTCGGCGGCAGCGTCGCGGGCTGAGATCGGGGAAGGGGCCGGATGCGCGCGCGCGCCGCAATTCTCGACAGGTGGCGCGGCCGTCGCCCGCGCGGTCCGCACGTCGCCTTGGCGGCGGCGCTCGCGCTGTCCGCGTGCGCGATGCCTGGCGGTCCTGGCGAGATGCTCTCCCTCGAATCGGGCCCTCCCGAGCCGCGGACCGCGCCCGAAGGCGGGAGCCGGACCGGAGACTCGCTCACCGAGTTCTACGCGGGCGTCGAAGGCGACCTGACGTCCTCGGGCAGAATGCGGCGGGAGACATCGCCCGCCGACGCTCCGTTCACGATCGACGATCTGGTCCGCAATTTCGAACGGGTCGCGCTCTACGACGAATACGTGGATGTCGGCGGACGTTTCCTGCGCGCCGAGACGCCGGCGCTCCTTCGCAGATGGAACCGCCCCGTGCGCGTCGGCGTGATGACCAGCCGTTCCGTCCCGCCGGAGGAGGCCTCCCGCGACCGCGCCAACGTAGCCGGCTTCACCCGCAGGCTCGCGCGTCTCACCGGCCTCGACATGGCCGTCAGCGAGGGCGCCGACGTGAATTACCTCGTTCTCTTCATGAACAGCGCGGAGCGCGAGGCCTTCGCCGAGCAGGCGGCGGCCCGGTACCCCAGCTTCGCGCCCGCCGTCATGGACGCGATGCGCGACACCCCGCTCGACACGTTCTGCACAGCCTACGCCTTCGGCGACCCGGGCAACGCGTCGGTCTACTCGGCGGTGATGATCCTGATCCGAGCCGAGCACCCGCCCCTCACGCGGCTCTCCTGCGTCCATGAGGAGATGGCCCAGGCGATGGGTCTGCCGAACGACAGCCCGGACGCCCGCCCCTCGCTCTTCAACGACAGCCTCGAATTCGCGCTCCTGACCGAGCATGACGAGGTGCTTCTGCGGATGCTCTACGACCCCCGCCTGAGACCCGGAATGACCGCGGCCGAAGTGCGCCCCCTGCTGCCGGCCATCGCCCGCGACGCCCTCGCTGCCCAGCGCGCGACACGCGCCGGGTCCGACCTCGTGATGAACTGACAGGAGTTACCCGATGTCCATATTCGACTTCCTCCGCGGCGAGTTCATCGACGTAATCCACTGGACCGACGACACCCGCGACACCATCGTCTGGCGCTTCGAGCGCGAGGGTCATGCGATCAAATACGGCGCAAAGCTGACCGTGCGCGAGGGCCAGGCGGCGGTCTTCGTGCACGAGGGCCAGCTCGCGGACGTGTTCGGGCCGGGGCTCTACGAGCTCGAGACCAACAACATGCCGATCCTTACCACGCTCCAGCACTGGGACCACGGCTTCAAAAGCCCGTTCCTGTCGGACATCTACTTCGTCAACACCCGCGTCTTCACGGACCTCAAATGGGGCACGCGCAATCCCATCCTCTGCCGCGATCCGGAATTCGGCGTCGTGCGCCTGCGCGCCTTCGGCACCTACACGATGCGCGTCACCGATCCCGGCAAGTTCCTGACCGAGATCGTCGGCACCGACGGCGAGTTCACCACCTCCGAGATCGAGTTCCAGATCCGCAACATCATCGTCACCCATTTCAGCCAGCTGATCGCGTCCTCCGGCATCCCGGTGCTCGACATGGCGGCCAACACGCTCGATCTCGGCAAGCTGGTCGGCGACAGGATCGCGCCGATGGTCGCGGCCTACGGCCTGACGCTCGAAAGCTTCTACGTCGAGAACATCTCGCTCCCCGCCGAGGTCGAGAAGGCCCTCGACAAGCGCACCTCGATGGGCGCGGTCGGCGATCTGCGCAGATACACCGATTTCAGCGCGGCCGAGGCGATGACGACCGCGCGGCCGACAATCCCGGCGAGGCCGGCGGCGGCATGGGCGCGGGCATCGGCGCCGGTCTGGGCATGGCGATCGGCGGTCGCATGGGTCCCTGGGGGCCGGTCCCGGCCGGCTCCGTTCCGCCGCCGCCTCCCGTCCGCGAACCCCGCTGGCACGTCGCCGAGGCCGGCCAGGCGAACGGCCCATACACGTCGAGCGAGCTCCAGGCGATGGTCGCCAAAGGCTCCGTGACGCCCGAGACGCTGGTCTGGACCCCCGGCCCCGGCGGATGGACCAAGGCGGGACAGGTCGCGGACCTGGCTGACGTGTTCGAGCAGGTGCCCCCGCCGCCGCCCGCCGCCTGACCCCGTCATGTCGCGGGCCGAGCGCATATCCGACACGGACGCGTCCGGGGAGCACCGCTTCCCCTGCCCGTCCTGCGGATCGGACCTGCGGTTCGAGCCGGGCACCGACGACCTGAAATGCGGCCATTGCGGGCACGTGGAGCCGATACCGGCCAGCCGGGAGGGCATCCAAGAGCTTGATCTGCGCCAGGCCTCCGATCATCCCGAACCCGCCTCCGAGATGAGCGAGATCCGCACCGCGCGCTGCATCAGTTGTGGCGCCGAGGTGGAGTTCGACGCGGACATCCACGCCAGGGAATGTCCGTTCTGCGCCTCGCCGATGGTGATCGGCACCGGGACGCACCGCTATCTCAAGCCCCAGGCGCAGCTCCCCTTCCTCGTCACCGAGGACGAGGCCCGGTCCGCGATGAACGCCTGGCTCGGCCGCCTCTGGTTCGCCCCGTCAGACCTGAAGAAATACGCCCGCGCCAACCGGCGGATGCAGGGCATGTACGTGCCCTACTGGACCTACGACGCGGAGACCCGCACCCGCTATTCCGGCAGCCGCGGCACCGTCTATTACGAGAACCGCCCGGTTCGCGTCATGTCCAACGGCCGCGCCCGCACCGTCATGCAGCAGACCGCCCGCGTCCGCTGGAAACCGGCGCGGGGCGCGGTGGCGCGGCGGTTCGACGACGTGCTGGTTCTGGGCTCAAGAAGCCTTCCAAAATCCTTCACGGACGCGCTCGCGCCTTGGGATCTCAGCGCGCTGACCGCGTTCGAGCCGCGCTTTCTGGCGGGCTTCCGCGCCGAGGGCTACAGCGTCCCGGTCACGGAGGGCTACGGCGAGGCCCGCCGGATCATGAACGGCGTGATCGAAGGCGACATCCGCCGCGATATCGGCGGCGACCAGCAGCGCATCGGCCAGGTCGAGACCGACGTGGGGGCGCTGACGTTCAAGCACATCCTCCTGCCGGTCTGGATGGCGGCCTACAGGTTCCGGGGCCGAAGTTTCCGCTTCGTCATCAACGGCCGCACCGGCGCGGTCCAGGGGGAGCGTCCCTATTCGAAGCTCAAGATCGCGCTGGCGATCATCGCGATGATCCTCGCGGCGATGGCCTTCGCGGCCCTGCAGGTGAACGGGAACTACTGATGCGCGCCGTCGCCGCTCTCGCGCTCGCCGCGTCGCTCCGCCGCCGCCGCCGCCGCGCAAACGCCGGTCGGCGGATGGACGCTGCGCGCCGCCGAAGGCGCCGGCCCGGTGGCCGTCAGCACCGGCCCGGGCGCCATCCGCGACATCATGCTGTTCTGCCTGTCCGGCGCGCCGTTCCTCGCCCTGCGCCTCGACCCGCCGCGCGAGGACGCGTCCCTCGACGTCACCTTCACGTTCTCCGACGGCGCCCTGACCGCCCCGGCCGGCCGCGAGGACGGCCTCGACGGCGCCTATGTCATCGACCTCGCCGCCCACGAACTGGCCCCGCGCCTCGCCGGCCGCGACAGCCGCGTGGACATCAGCCTCGACGGATCGGCCCAAGGCACCCTCTCGCTCTCGGGCTCGACGGTCGCGATCCGGGGCGCGCTCGCCGCCTGCCTCGACCTCTGAGGCCTCAGGCCGGCCGCCGCCTCAGTATCTCCCGCGTCGCCTCGTCCGCCGGCGCCGCGACCAGCGCCTCCTCCGGCGCGGGCGCCATCAGACGCGCGGCGCCGGGTCCCGCCTCGCCGAGCCAGAGCGCGAAATCCTCCGGCGCGATCACCACCGGCATCCGGTGGTGGATCGGCGCCACGCTCTCGTTCGCGGCGCAGGTGACGATGGCGCAGGTCGGCACGACGCCGTCCGGCCCCCGCCAGTCCTGCCAGACCCCCGCGAAGGCCAGCATTCCGCCGTCGGCCGGCCGGATCACGAAAGGCGTCTTCGCCCCCTTCTCGCCCTGCCACTCGTAGAACCCGTCCGCCGGGATCAGACACCGCCGCTCGCGCGCCGCCGTCCGGAACGCGGGCTTCTCCGCGATCGTCTCGGCCCGCGCGTTGATCAGAAGCGGCCCGTCGTTCATCGCCTTGGCCCAGGACGGCACGAATCCCCACCGCATCGGGACCAGCAGCCGCCCGTCCCCGCGCG
Source organism: uncultured Alphaproteobacteria bacterium (assembly GCA_963798765.1). GTDB lineage: Bacteria > Pseudomonadota > Alphaproteobacteria > Rhodobacterales > Rhodobacteraceae > Amaricoccus. Next base: position 38,373 of record CAWCUP010000009.1, read on the forward strand.
ACACCGCGACCGGCACGCTCTGCGTCGGCGACACGTTCGGCCGCGGCGCGTCCACCCCGAGATCTGAGAGTGCCGCCTCGAACAGCCGCGCCATCGCCTCGAACGGCGACGTGATCATGTACCGTCCGCACATCGTCCGGAGAATGCCTCCGCCCGCCGCCGCGGACAAGGGCGCCGTGGCCCCGCGCGGTGAACCCGCGCGCGTTCCGGCCAAGTCCGACGGCGGCGTCTCCGCCTACCGTCAGATCAGCGACGCGAGGACGGCGGCGGCGCGGACGCCGTCGATCACCGGGATCCGGATCGTCCGCGCGGCCAGACGCGGGATGTCGACCATTCCGGCACACCCGGCGACGAGGGCTCCGACGCCGTCGGCCTCGGCGGCGCGGCGCATCTCCGAGAGCACCTTCTCGGCGGCGGCCCCCGCGTCCCGTTCCAGATCGAGGACCGGCACGCCGCTGGCGCGCACCCGTCCGACCCGCCCCGCGAACCCGTACCGGACCAGGTTCGCCTCGATCACGGGAACCGAGACCTCCAGCGTCGTCACGACGGAGAAGCGCCCCCCGAGGGCCGCCGCCGCGCAAAACGACGCCTCGCCGATGCCGATCACGGGGCATCGCGCGCGAAGACGCGCCTCCTCGAGGCCGGTGTCGTCGAAACAGCCGATGACGACGACGCGCGCGCCGAGCGCCTCCGCCCGGTCGAGGCAGGCCATGAGCGGCGGCACGGCCCGGGCGCCGTCCTCGGCGCCCTGGATGGCGGGCGGTCCGTCATGGGACGTGATGCCGACGAACTCGGCCGAGGGGATCTCGGCGCGCGCCGTGTCGACCATCGCGCGCGTCATGCTCGCGGTCGAATTGGGATTTACGATGACGATGGTCACGGCGCTCAGACCAGGCCTTTCCCGGCGTCGGACCCCGCGCGGGACCGGCGCCGGTTCAGGACGGCGGCCGTCACGAGAAAGATGCCGATCACCGCGAGGGAGAACGCCGTCGTGAGGGTGCCCAGCGCGAAGATCACCGGCGTCGTGACGTTGGTGGTCATGCCGTAGATCTCGAGCGGCAGGGTGTTGTGGCTGCCCGCCGTAAGAAGCGTGCGGGCGAACTCGTCGTAGCTGAGCGTGAAGCCGAAGAGCGCCACGCCGATCAGGGACGGCGCGATGATCGGCAACACGACGTGGCGGACGGTCTGCCAGCTCGTCGCGCCCTGGTCCCGCGCGGCCTCCTCGAAGCTCCTGTCGAAGCGGTTGAAGACGGCGAACATGATCAGCAGGCCGAAGGGCAGCGTCCAGGTCAGCTGCGCGCCGAAACCCGACGTCGCCCAGTGCACCGTCAGCCCCGATTGCGAGAACAGGAGCCCCACCCCAAGCGAGATCAGGATCGACGGGATCACCAGGGCGGTGATGAGCAGATAGAACAGCGCCCCGGACCCCTTGAAGCGCTTGCGGAACGCGAGCCCGCCCATCACCGAGACCACGACGGTGACGGCCATCACCATCAGCGCCAGCGCGAGGCTGCGCCGGAACGAGCCCCAGATGTCGCCCACCGCCTGCTGCTCGAAGAGGTCGCGGAACCAGTGCAGCGAGACGCCCCGCATCGGGAAGGTCAACCCGCCCAGCGGCCCTTGGAACGACAGGATGCCGATGGTGACGATGGGACCGTAGAGAAACAGCAGGAACAGCGCGAAGAACGCGGCGAGGACGTAGAAGCTGCGCGGGCGCGGTTCCATTCAGAGCTCCTTGCGGATGTCGACGAAGCGCAGCAGGATGCCGATGGTGATCAGCACGGTCACCAGAAGCACGACGGCGGTCGCGGCGGCGGAAGGGTATTGCAGCAGCCCGATGTCGTTCGAGATCAGCCGGCCGACATTGGCCGACTGGCTGCCCGACATGAACCGCACCGTGACGAAATCCCCCATCACCAGCGTCACGACGAAGATGGTGCCGATCATGATGCCCGGCTTCGTGAGCGGCACGATGACGTTCCAAAGGATCTGCGGCCCGCTCGCGCCCGCGTCCCGCGCCGCCTCGATCAGCGACTTGTCGATCCGCATCATGGTGTTGAAGATCGGCACGACCATGAAGAGCGTGTAGAGATGCACGAAGGCGAGGATCACCGCGAAGTCCGAGAACAGCAGCCAGTCGAGCGGCTCGTCGATCACGCCCCACGAGAGCAGCGCCGAATTGGCGAGACCGTTGCGCCCGAGAAACGGGATCCACGAGATCATCCGGATGATGTTCGAGGTCCAGAACGGGATGGTGCAGAGCAGGAAAAGCGCGATCTGCCAGGTCAGGGTCCGGACGTGGAACGCGAGGAAATAGGCGACGGTGAAGCCGATCGCGAGCGTGAAGGCCCAGGTCGTCCCGGCGTAGAGGAACGTCTTGAGAAAGACGTCGTAGGTGACCGGCGACCCGAACAGGAAGGCGTAGTTGTCGAACTGGAACGCGGGATAGATCGAGAACTCGGTGGCGCCCCAGAAGCTGACCACGACGATCAGGATCACGGGCAGGATCAGGAAAAACAGCAGGACCAGCGCGAGCGGCGAGGCGAGAAGCCATCCGGTCGCGGTCTCGGAACGGGCGCGGGTCACGTCGATGGACTTTCGGGTTTCCGGCCGCTCCCGGAAATCGGGAGCGGCCATCGGGCTCAGGCCGCGATGAACTCGTTCCACTTGCGGACCATGTACTGGTTCTCGTCCATGACCGCGTTCCAGCAGGCGACGGAGCCCATGCGGTCGTAGTACGACCCGCCGTCGCGCACGGCGCCGGCCTGCTCGATCACCGTGCCCTGCGGGCTGACGATCTCGGCGGTCGCGGGCTTGCCCTCGAACCAGTAGCCCCATTCGTTCTCGGACATGAATTCCTTGGAGGTCTCCGGGATCGCGGAATAGTAGCCCTGACGCATGAGGAAGCCGCCGACCCAGCCCGAGAGATACCAGTTGATGTATTCGTAGGCCGTGTCCAGCTCGAGTCCGGAGAGCGATTTCGAGAGGCCGATGCCGCCGCCCCAGCTGCGGTATCCCTCCTCGAGCGGCTGGTAGACGCAGGGGATGCCCCGCGCCCGCACGGCGGTGATCGCAGGCGACCACATCGACTGGATCACCACCTCGCCCGAGGCCATCAGGTTCACGCTCTCGTCGAAGCTCTTCCAGAAGGCGCGGAACTGGCCGTTCTTCTTGGCCTCGGTGAAGATCGCGAAGGTCGCGTCGATCTCGTCCCGGGTCATGTTGCCCTTGTCGCCGTAGGTGATCTCGCCCATCGACTCGCAGACCATCGCCATGTCCATGATGCCGATCGAGGCGATGTCGAGGATCGAGGCCTTGCCGGCGAACTCGGGGTTCAGCAGCTCCGACCAGTTGTTGATCGGCCGCTCGATCAGATCGGGCCGGATGCCGAGCGTGTCGGCGTTGTAGATCGTCGGGATCAGGGTCATCCACTGCGTCGGCTCGGGCGCGAAGTCGAGACTGTCCTTGCCCTCGACGAAGCCGACCTTGCTGGGGGCGGTCCCTTGGGCGACCTGGCTCTCGGGCGTGAGCTTGCCGGTCGTGAAGATCGGCGAGATCTGGTCGAACAGCGTGATCCGCGTCGTGTCCATCGCCTGCATGTTGCCGGTCGGCCAGACCTTCTTGCAGATCCAGTACTCGATGTCGGCGATGTCGAAGCTGTCGGGCTGCGTCGCGGCGCGCTGGGTCACCGCGTCGCTGTCGAGCGCGGTCATCTCCAGCGTGAAGCCCAGATCCTCCTTCACCTTGTCGGCGACCTCGTTGAGGTTCGAGACGCCGGTCCCGAACTGCCGGAGGGTCACGTCCTTGATGTTCTGCGCCCAGATCATCGGCGCCGGAAAGGCGGAGGCGGCGGTCGCGGCGGCGGCGCCCCTGAGAAGGCTGCGGCGGCTCGGTCGGTAGGTCATGCGTGGATCTCCTTGGCGGATGATGCGGGTTGCAGGGCGTGAAGGTCGAATTCGTCCCAGGTCAGACCGATCGGGTCGCCCGGGCTTCTGGGATCGCGGAAGAACTCGTGCTCCGGAACGAGCGCCGTGACGTCCTGATCGCCCGCGATGCGGGCCGTCAGCGCGACATGGGCGCCCTGGTACTCGACATGGACGACGCGGGCCTCCGTCGCGGGGGCGGCCGCGCTTTCCACGACGCGGATGGCGTCGCCCCGGAGCGCGAATTTCCCGCGCGGGGTCGCGACCACGTTGTGGCCTCCGATGAAGCGGGCGACGAATTCGGTGCGCGGCGCGTTGAAAACCTCGCGGGCCGGGCCGGCCTGCTCGATCGCGGCGTCGTTCATCACGACGATCTCGTCGGCGAGCGCCAGCGCCTCGTCCTGGCCGTGGGTGACGTGGATGAACGCGATCCCGAGCTCGCGCTGGAGCTTCTTCAGCTCGCCGCGCATCCGGACGCGCAGGAACGGGTCGAGCGCGGAAAGCGGCTCGTCGAGAAGCAGCACCTGCGGGCGGGTGATCAGCGCGCGGGCCAGCGCGACCCGCTGCTGCTGCCCGCCGGAGAGCTGCGCCGGCCTGCGGTCGGCGAGCCCCGCCATGTCGACCAGCTCCAGCATCTCGCGCGCCGAGCGATGCCGTTCGGAGGTCTCGACACCCTTCATCTTGAGACTGAAGGCGACGTTGTCGAGCACGCTCAGATGCGGGAACAGCGCGTAGTTCTGGAACATCATCGCCGTGCCGCGCCGCGCCGGCGGAAGCGTCGCGATCTCGCGGCCCGACAGGACGATCGTGCCGCCGCTCACCGATTCGTGCCCGGCGATCATCCGCAGCGTCGAGGACTTGCCGCACCCGGACGGACCGAGAAGACAGGCGTAGGTTCCGGCCCTGAAATGATGGTCGATCGCGTTCACCGCGACCGTGTCGCCGTATCGCTTGGTCAGCGCGATCAGTTCGAGATCTTGGGGGGAACCCGTCATCGCATCCTCGCTCGTCACGGACCATCCGTCTGCGGCGGCCCTCCCGAGGCAACGGGGGAGGCGCCCGGAACGGGACGGAAATGTCCGACTGACGGCGATCCGTGCAGTCGTGGCGGCGGATCGTTCATTAATTGTGCACCTGATTGTATACAGGCCTCCCGCCGCAGGAAGCGGATGACGAATCGTCTTCGAGCGCGGAATGTCCCGAAACCGACCCGGAGCGACCAGATTGAGTATCCTGCGGATGTCCCCGCGCCCCTCCCCGAAGGGCGCCAGCACGGCGTCCGTCGCCGACGGCCTGGCGGCCGCGATCCACGAGCAGCGCATCGCGCCGGGCACCAAGCTCGGCGAGGACGAGATCGGCGAGATCTACGGCGTCTCGCGCACGCTGGTGCGCGCGGCCCTGCAGAGGCTGGCGCACGACCGGCTGGTGACCATCAGGCGCAACCGCGGCGCCTTCGTCGCGCGGCCTTCCGCCCGCGAGGCGCGGGAGGTGTTCGAGGCCCGCGCCCTGCTCGAGCCGCGCACGGCGCGATCCGCGGCGGAGCGCGCGACGCGGGACGACGTCGCTCTGCTCGAAAGACATCTCGCCGACGAACACGCCGCTCTCGCTGCGCGCGACACCGGACGCGCGCTGCGGCTCTCGGGCCGTTTCCACGTGGAACTCGCCCGGATCGCCGATCAGGACACCATCGCCGGATTCATCGAGGCGCTCGTCTCCCGGTCGTCGCTCGTGATCGCGAGCTACCGGCGCCGCGGCGGCGCGCTCTGCGAAAGCCACGCCCATCACGCCCTCGTCGCGGCCCTCGCCGCGCGCGACGGCGACCTGGCCGCTGATCTGATGACATCCCATCTGATCGACCTGCTGTCGGCCCTCGATCTGCGCGAGGGCGCGGCCCCGGCCTTCTCGTTGAGGCAGGCCCTTGTCGGCGACGATTGAGCCCATGTCGCCCGACGACCTCGGGATCGTCCTCGACTGGGCGGCCGCAGAAGGCTGGAATCCCGGCCTCGACGACGCCCGGGCGTTCCTCGCCGCCGATCCCGACGGCTTTCTGATCCGGAAGGTGGACGGCGCGCCGGTCTCCGCGATCTCGGTCGTCAACCATTCGGACGATTTCGCGTTTCTGGGCCTCTATCTCTGCCACCCGCATCATCGCGGACGGGGCCACGGCCTCGCGGTCTGGCGGGCCGGCCTCGCCCATGCCGGCGGGCGGATCGTCGGCCTCGACGGCGTGCCCGGCCAGCAGGCGAACTACGCCCGATCGGGCTTCGCGCTCGCGGGCGCGACCGCCCGGTATTCCGGAGGGGACGGATTGCGGCCCACCGGAACGTCCCGCCGCGCGGAACCGGCCGATCTTCGCGCGATGATGGCTTCCGAGCGGAAGCTCACGGGGATCGACGCGCGCCGGTTTCTCGAGGGCTGGTTCCGCGACGCCGGATCCCGCCGGACGCTCGTCATCCGCGAAGCCGGCGGCCTCGCCGCCTACGGAACGGTCAGGATCTGCCGCGCCGGCGCCAAGATCGGCCCGTTCCACGCCCGCGACGAGGCCTCGGCGCTGGCGCTTCTCGGCGATCTCTCGACGACGTTCGGCTCCGGCCCCGTCAGCCTCGACGTCCCGGACGGCGCGACCGGCCTCGGGCCGCTCCTCGGCCGGCTCGGATTCGCTCCGTCGTTCTCGACCGCCCGGATGTATCTCGGACCGCCGCCCGCGACGTCGGCCTCCCCCTACCGCGCCATCGCCACGCTCGAACTCGGCTGACGTCTCCCCGAAGGCCCGGGGAGATGAACCGGCACCCGCGATCCGGTCGAGGCCCCCCGCCGGCTCCGCGACTGGCCGAAAAAAGTCCCGATGTGATCCCGGTCACGGGCGGACGGCGCGAACGCCGTATCCTGCATTGCGGATTTGACGGAATCGCATGAAAATGCGAAAATATAACTAGCCTCAAAAGACACGGAATACGGAAAACAGCCGAACAGGCCTCGCAACTCACGGACGGAATTAAACAATGTCGCGGACATCGGTCTTGATATCCTTGGTTGCGTTCCTGCTGCCGTCGGTGTTCGCGGACAGGCCGAGCGCCCAGAGCGTGCTGAGTACGGAATTCGCGAAGACCGCCGACCAGTACACGCCCACGGAACGCGCCGGCCGCGAGATCTGGATGTTCGCCACCGCGTTCAACGACAGGTTCTTCACCTACACGTATCCGCAGCGCCTCGGAGCCGCGATCGACTGGTACGAGGTTTTCGCGGCGGAGAGACGGGGAGATCTTTTCGACGCGTGGGGCGCGATCCCCGATCCCGACTGCTGCGTTCCGGGCGATCCGGACTGCCCGGCGAAATCCGAAGAGGAGACCTTCGGATTCATGTGGTGCCCGGGCGACGACGCGCTTCTGGCCTCGGTCGGCGAGGACGATTACCGCGACCCGGCCTGCGACTTCGAGGACGCCGCCTTCGACGCGACGACCCCGCACGGCGCGACGGACCAGCGCCAGAACCCGTGCGATCTGCGCTTCGGCACGTCGACCGGGGCGCTGGGCTTCCGCAAGTTCCCCAATCCCCGCTTCGACGCCGACGAATGGAACGCGGCGGGCGGCTGGCTCGGCTACGCCGCCGCGCTGTCGGACGATCCGGAGAATCCGGACAGCCGGCTGAACCGTCTCTGGGACGGCGCGGTCGAACCGCCCTTCCGCATCGGAATGGCCTGCGGAGCGTGCCACATCGCCTACGACCCGCTCGACCCGCCGGAGGACCCCGACAACCCGCGATGGGAGAACATCGACGCGCTCGTGGGCAACCAGTATTCGCGCGTCTCGAACCTGCTCGGCAACGGCCTGTCGCCGCACCGGCTCGAATGGCAGCTGATCGCGCGCGCCAGGCCAGGCGTGGTCGACACATCGGCGCTGCCGATGGACCTCGTGTCGAACCCCGGCACGATGAACGCCATCATCAACTTCGCGCGCCGTCCCCTGCATGAGCACGAGGTCCTGAAATGGCGCAAGGCCGCGTCCTGCGAGGCGGGCGCGGATCCCGACGCCTGCTGGTGCGAGCCCGGACGCGACGGGAAATGCTGGGAGAAGAGCCTCAGGACGGAGATGGTCCCGAACGTCCTCAAGGGCGGCGAGGATTCCATCGGCTTCGAGGAGGCGATCCAGCGGGTCTATTTCAACATCGGATCCTGCGCCGAACAGTGCTGGATCAACCACGTCCCCGATCTGCGCGCGGTCGATCCCGGCCAGCGCAATTACGGACAGACGCCCTTCGAGATCGGCCAGTGCCGGCGCGACTGCGGGTCGTTCCGCGCCATCGAGGACCGGCTGGCGGAACTCAAGGCGTTCTTCCTCGCGGCGCGGCCGACGGACCTCTGGCGCGCCCGCGGGCTCGACAGCCCGCGCGACCTCGAGATCGCGCTCGACGCGGAATACTTCGACGGCGCGGTGGAGGAGGGGCGGCAGGTCTTCGCCGCCACCTGCGCGCGCTGCCATTCCAGCGAGCCCGGGCCGTACGACGACGCGGATTTCGCCGCGACCGATCCCGACGATCCGACGCTGCGGCTCGACTGGCTGGGGAACGACGAGGTCCTGCCGGCGTCGGAGATCGGCACCTATTCGGCGCGGTCGCTGCATTCCAACCACATGGCGAGCCACGTCTGGGCCGAATACGCAGCGCTCGACGTCCAGAATCGCCCGACCGACACCAACCGGCCGGAAGTCATGCGCGGCGGCGGGCGCGGCTACTACCGCAACATCTCGCTGCTGAGCGCCTGGGCGCACGCGCCGTTCATGCAGAACAACGCGATCGGACCGGAGATCTGCGGCAGGCCCGACGATCCCGCGCTCGACTTCTACGCCTCGCCCTACGTCGACGCCGAGGGCGGGCCGCTCTCCGATCCCCCCGACTGCGTCGCCTTCGATCCGAGCGTGGAGGGCCGGTACGCCCTCTACCAGGCTTCGATGGCCGAGCTTCTCCATCCCGGGACCCGCACGCCCAAGATGTTCCTGCTCGACCGGGACATCGTCATCGACATCGCGCCGGGCGTCGAGCTGCTGGGCCGAGATCTGGGGCTTACGCTGACCATCCCCGCCGGCTTCCCCGCCGTCGACGTCAATTCGCTGCGCTACAAGGACATGATCCAGGACATGGTCCTGATCGGGACCGACCCGGCGAAGTTCGACCTGAAATACGCCGACCTCCTGACGCCGGAGCGGCGGGACGAACTGCGCGAGGGGCTCGCGGCGATCCGCGCCGAGCTGCTGAGGACCGCCGGCGTCTCCGGGATCGAACTCGTGCTCGGCCGCGAGGAGGCCGTCGTGGGCCGGGTGCAGGATCTGACGCTCCAGGTCGGCAACGACTTCGTCCAGCGCTACTATTCCAACGTGCTGGACCGCGTCGAGAACGCCGGCCACCGCTTCGGCGAGGGGCTCAGCGAGCGGCAGAAACAGGCGGTCACCGCCTATCTGGCGACGCTGTGAGGGCGGTCCGATGGTGAACCTTCTCCGCGCCGTCCTCGCCCTGGTCCTGATCGCCGCGATCGGTTTCGCGGCGCTGTGGGGGCTCCGCCTCACCGGCTATGGTTATCTGCTGGCGCTGTCGAACGATCCGCCGGCGCCGGTCCGTCCGGAGATCGCCTTCGCGCCGCTGGTCGACCCGTCGCTGAAGGATCCCGACAATCCGACCAAGGTCTTCCGTGTCGATCTGGCCCGCGTGGAGCACGAGTATCCGCTCAGCCGCGCCGATCTCGCCGGCCTGACCCCCGCCAACGTCCTTTCCCTGAACCAGGAGGAGGTGGACCAGCTCTACGCCCGTCTGACCGCCGGACCCGTTCCGGACGGTCCCTATCTCGGCGATCTCTTCTTCGCGCGCGGCGACACGATGCGGACGCGCCTCGAGGAGATCCTCGGCGGCATCAAGGGCCGCGTCGCGGCGGAGAAGATCGAGACGCTCGAAGGCGCGGGCCGCGCGCTCTGGAAGGGCAAGATGTTCTATCGCGACGACATGGTGCTCCGGAATTTCGTCGAGGATTTCCGGCCCGTGGAGGCGCTGATCGACGATCCGGACGCGCTGGAGACCGCGACCGTGCCGCGCGAGGGACCGCTGCGGCACATCCTGCCGACGACGGACGTCTATCTGCTGTTCCCGGCGAAGCTGCATTGCGGCCAGAGCCTGCTCGACGGGCGGCGCGAGAGCATCGTCATCGATTACGCCTACAACGATCTGCTGCCGGGATATCAGGAGCGGCCCGACGGACTGGCCGGGCGGCACGGCCTCGCGATCCGCGACGAGATCCGGATGATCCGACCCGGATTCTATCTGGGGCGGGCCTACGTCAAGAAGATCTTCCTGCTCAACTTCATGCTCTACAACGCCGAGGTGGCCGAGGCGGGTCTGGAGGATTTCGCCGCGGGCGCCCCAGTCGAAGAGGATTGCTGGCCGGGTGAACAGGCGCGGCAGGCGGCCCTGCGATGATCCGCGCGGCGGGCCTCGCGACGCTCTGCGCCTGCGGCTGCCTCGCGGCCGGCGCCTCCGCCGGACCCGCCGGCCGCTCGCTGTTCGCCGAGACCTTCGCCGACGGAGTGCCTTTTCCGTTCGCGGCGCTGCTGGAGCGGCTGGAGACCCTCGCGGGACCGGAGAACGTCCAGACCGCGCTCGTCCCGGTCGGCCGGTCGCTGCAACGCTACGCCGCGGCCCCGGACCTCTTCGACTCGCCCCGGCTCGTCGTGGCGGTGACCGGGGACCTCTCGGCCGGACCGACGGACGCCCGGCTGGCGGATCGGCTGTTCATCGGGTTCCAGCCCGCGGCCGACGCCGTCGAGGCGATCAGCTACGACGCGGCCACCGGCCGGTTCGAGTTCGAGGAAATCGTCGGCTACGCCGCGGACGACCGCGCGATAGAGCCGGCGCGGCGCGAGATCTGCGCGACCTGCCACCAGGGCGAGGCGCCGATCTTCCCGCGCCCGCTCTGGGACGAGACCAACGCCTCGGCCGAGGTCGCGGCGGGCCTTTCCGGCCTCGGCGCGGTCTGGAACGGCGCGCCGGTCGCCCAGACGGTGGACGCGCTCGAAGCCTTCGACGCCGCCGTGCGGCGCGCCGGACGCGTCGAACTGGCCAACCGTCTCTGGGCCGAAGGATGCCCCGACCCAGCGTGCCGCGCGGAGCTTCTGATCGCGGCGCTGAACATTCTCCTGATCGGCCCGACCGCCGATGCCGGGATCGGCGCGTCCTTCTCGGAACATGCGGCGGCGCTCTGGCCAGACGGGATCGCGCTGGTTCCGGGCGACCTGCCCAACCGCGACCCGTCCGCCGCGACCGGCGACCCCCTCGAGACCGAGGGCGATTTGAACCCGGCGACACCCCGCCGGCCGGAGATCGTCTGGCATCCGGGACCCGGCGCCTTCGCGGCGGCGGCGGAAGAGATCGCGGCCGCGTTCTCGCCGGGCGACGCCGCCTGGATCGAGAGCCTGCTCGCCGCCCGACCGGCGGACTCCGAGGAAATCCGCATCGGGTGCGAGACGGAAAACGCGGCCGGCGAGACTCGTTTCACCTGCGCGTCGGGCCCTGACCTCGTCCAGGGCTTCTCCGCCCCCGACGGCCGCGGCCGTATCGAGCTGGCGCGAATCGGGGGCCTGCCGCCGCTGCGCCGCGTCGCGACGCGCGAGGGCGACACCGGGGCGCTCCGTCCCGAGCGGCCCGCGCGCCTTGCGGATGGCAGGCGTCTCGCGGCGTTCCGTCCCGACGGGACCATGCTTCTCGTCGACGATCTCCGACCGCTGTCCTCGGCCCTCACGACGGCGGCCCAACACGCGCCGGCAGGTCTCGACGCCGGTCCCTTCCGCCGCTCCGACGTCCTGGCGCTGATCGGCTCGCTGATCGGATCCGCCGATGGCTGAGAGAGGAACCGCCCCATGGATCGCCCGGCAGTTCGTGCGGCTGAGCGTCGCGCTGACGGTCGCGCTGATCGCGGGCGGCGCCTATTTCGCCTGGCGGCTCGGCCAGGACGAGGCCGAGGTCTTCGCCGACCCGGTCGCGCAGTTCAAATACGGCTCCACCGGCGGCGACCGGAACTTCGGCCTGCCCTACGTGATGTGGGAGGCGATGCCGCGCCTCTTCGCCGACCTGATGCCCGAAGGGCGCGCCGACGAGGGCTGGGCGGCGTTCGGGTTCATCTACGAGCCGGCCGAGGCGCTGCCGCCGGAACTGGGCAGGTCCAGGCCGGTCGGCACCTCGCTCCGGAACCACATGGGGATCGACCGCATCTTCCTCAACTGCGCCGGGTGCCACGCCGGGCAGGTCCGGGTCGCGGAGGACGGTCCGGCGATCGTCGTGGCGGGCATGCCCTCGAACACCGTCGACCTCTCCGCCTTCCAGAGCTTCATGGCCCGCGCCGTCGTGGACGAGCGGTTCACGGCCGCGCGGTTTCTCGCGGAGATCGACGCGATGGGACTCGAGATCGACCTCGTGAACCGCGCCGCGCTGAAACTCGTCGGGGTCGGGATGGTGCGCGAGCGGCTTCTGTCGATCGTCGACCGGTTCGACGATTTCGTGACGCACGAGCCCGCCTTCGGGCCCGGACGCTTCGACACGTTCAACCCGGCCAAGGCGCTGATGAACTGGAATTTCGACGCGATCCCGGAGGACGAGATGATCGGCGTGGTCGATTTCCCCTCGATCTTCATGCAGGCTCCGAAAGAGGGGATGCGGCTCCACTGGGACGGCAACAACGCCAAGGTCTCCGAACGCAACCGCTCCGCCGCGTTCGGCACGGGCGCGTTCCCGCCGATCCTCGACCGCGGGTCGCTGTCGCGGGTCGAGGACTGGTTGGCCTCCGCCGAACCGCCGTCCTTCGTCGAAATTTTCCCGGAGCATTTCGACGCGGCGCTGGCCGCCGAGGGCGCCCCGGTCTACGCCGCCGCCTGCGCCGACTGCCACGGCGCGGACGGACGCGACTTCAGCGGCGGGCGCGTCGGAAAGGTGACGCCGATCGGCCTCGTCCGCACCGACCGCGGGCGGCTCGACAACTACACCCGCGACCTCGCCGTGAACCAGAACATGCTCTATGGCGGTTTCGGCGACGAGCGGTTCCAGACTTTCCGGAAGACCGACGGCTACGCCAACGCGCCGCTCGACGGGCTCTGGCTGCGCGCGCCCTATCTGCACAACGGCTCCGTTCCGACCATCGACGCGCTGCTGGACCCGCCCGCGCTGCGGCCGCGGGTCTTCCTTCGCGGATACGACGTCTACGACCCCGACGCTCTGGGGTTCGTCAGCGATCCGGCCGATATCCCGGCGGACGTCCGGGACCGGCTGTTCTGCTACGTCACCGAGGCGGACGCCCTGGACGAGTGCCCCGCGGGCGCGCCGCCCATGAACGGCGCCTGCGACGACGGCCCGTGCAGAGGCAACGGCAACGGCGGGCATCTCTACGGCGTCCGCCTGCCCGACGGGGACAAACGCGCGCTGAAGGAATTCCTCAAGACCTTCTGAAGGAGGACTGCGATGAGCGAGCCTGTCAGGAGCTACCGCGTCGCGACGCGGATCACATGGATCCTCGCGATCCTGCTGCTTGTCGGCGTGGCCGGCGGCGGCCTCTACGCTTGGTACAACGTCTTCCGCACCGTGCCCCAAATCGTGTGCGGCGACGTGGAGCCCGAACGCCGCGCGGACCTCTGCGCCGACGACGGCGAGGAGCGCTTCAAATACGGCTCATTGGGCGCGGAGAACGAGCTCGGCATTCCCTATCCCATCTTCCACGTCCTGCCGCGCGTCTTCGCCGACCTGATGCCCGGTCCGGGCGGTTACCGCGCGTTCGGCATCCCCTGGGAGGAGGGCCGCGAACTTCCCGTCGGCTTCTCCAAGAAGACCATGGGTTTCGAGCGCGTCACCCAGACCTGCGCGATCTGCCACGCGGCGAGCTACCGCACGTCGCCGGACGCCGCGCCGGTGATCGTCCCCACGGGTCCCTCGCACACGACCAACGCGATGGCGTTTCTCGACTTCCTCGAAGCCGCGGCGAACGACCCCCGCTGGTCGGGCGACGGGATGATGGGCGAGATCGAGACGCATTTCGATCTCCGCTGGGACGAGAAACTGGTCTACCGCTTCGCGATCATCCCCATCGCGAAAAAACGCCTGCTGGAACAGGCGGAGGATTTCGCCTGGATGCACGATCACGACCGCCCGGAATGGGGACCGGGCCGCGACGGTCCGTTCAACCTGACCAAATTCAACCTCCTCGGCCTGCCCGACGACGGCACCGTGGACAACGCGGACTTCCCGGCCATCTGGAACGCCGGGCTGCGCGAGAACACCTCGATGAACTGGGCCGGCGAGACGCAGGATCCGCTGGCCGTCTACATCGACAGCGCGCTCGGCCTCGGCTCTCCGCCAGACGAGGTGACGGACCACATGCTCCGGACGCGCGAATATCTTCGCGCGAAAATGCCGCCGCCTTGGCCCTTCGCGACCGACGCGGCCCTTGCCGGCGAAGGCGAGGCGGTCTGGGCCGCCGAATGCGCCACATGCCACGCGCCGGGAGGCGCGCGCTTTGGCGTGACCGTGCCCGTGGACGAGATCGGCACCGATCCCGACCGCTTCAACGCCTGGAGCCAGGAGAACGCCGACGCGACCAACGCCCGCGCGCTCGAGATCGGCGTGGTCCGGAAGGACATGGTCAAGGACGTCGGCTACGCGAGCCAGCCTCTGGACGGCATCTGGCTCCGCGCGCCCTATCTGCACAACGGTTCGGTGCCGACGCTGCGCGACCTGCTGAACCCGCCGGAGGAGCGTCCGGCGGCGTTCTGGCGCGGCTGCGACATCTACGATCCGGCCGATATCGGTTTCCGCACGTCGCCTCCGGACACGGACTGCCCGCGCGCGTGGCGCATGGACACGACCGCCCGCGGCGAGGGCAACGGAGGACATCTCTACGGCACCGCGCTGCCGGAGCGCGACAAGACGGCGCTTCTGGAATACCTGAAGACCCTCTGACCGGCCCGACCTCGCCGGTTCGCGAACGACGCCCGCTCCGCCGCCCTCCCGATGCCCGGCGCCGCCGGACAGGAATCGCCCGAAGTCGCCCTGTCCCGCCGCGCCCGCTGGTCCCCGTCCGGCGCCTGGTGTAAGCCCGCCCCATGACACAGACGCAAGCGCCGGCCCCCGGCATCCCGATGCCCGCCTTCCCCGTCTTCGTGGCGATGATGGCGAGCCTGATGGCGCTCACCGCTCTCTCCATCGACATCATGCTGCCGGCGTTCCCGCAGATCGGCAGCGAGTTCGCCCTCGCCGATCCCAACGCGGCGCAGCTGGTCATCACGCTCTATTTCATCGGTTTCGCGGTCGGACAGCTCTTCGTCGGACCGCTCTCGGACCGGTTCGGTCGCAAGGCCGTGCTTCTGACCGGCCTCGGGGTCTACGCCGCGGCGTCGATCGTGTGCCTGATGGCGGGCAGCTTCGAGATGCTGCTCGCGGCCCGATTCGTCCAGGGCGCCGCCAACGCCGCTCCGCGCGTGGTCTCGGTGGCGGTGGTGCGCGACATCTACGGCGGGCGGCGCATGGCCGAGGTGATGTCCTTCGTGATGATGATCTTCATCATCGTCCCGGTGATCGCGCCGATGATCGGCGCGGGCATCCTGCTCGGCGGCTCCTGGCACCTGATCTTCCTGTTCCTCTTGGCCGCCTCCGTCGCGATCTTCGCCTGGATGGCCCTGCTCCTGCCCGAGACGCGGCCTCCCGAGGCGCGCGAGCCGCTCTCCGTCCGCTGGATCGTCGCGGCTTTCGCTGAGACGGTCCGCACCCGCCAGACGCTGGGCTACACCCTCGCCACCGGCGCGATCTTCGGCGGCATGATGGGCTACATCAACTCGTCGCAGCAGATCTTCACCGACGTGTTCCGCCAGGGCGCGCTCTTCCCGGTCTTTTTCGGCCTGACCGCCGTCTCGCTCGCGCTCGCCGCGCTGCTCAACAGCCAGATGGTCGGGCGGTTCGGCATGCGCCGCATCTCCCACGCCGCGCTGATCGGCTACACCTCGCTCGGCATCCTGCACGCCCTCGTCGCCTGGCTCGGCGGCCCGCCGCCGCTGCCGGTCTTCATCGGGCTTATCTCTCTGACGCTGTTCTGCTTCGGGCTGATGATGCCGAACTTCAACTCGATCGCGATGGAGCCGATGGGCCGCATCGCCGGCACCGCCTCATCCTTCGTCGGCGCGACCACCACGGCGGTCGCCGTGGTGCTCGGCCTGCTCGTCGGCCAGTCCTTCGACGGCACGGTGATGCCGCTCCTGCTCGGCTACGCCTGCTTCGGGCTGGCCGCGCTCGCCGTCGTTCTCGTGGCCGAGCGCGGCCGGCTCTTCGGCACCGGCGCCGCCTGAGCGCTCAGCGCAGGTAGCCGACGCGGCGCAGCTCGGCCTCGACGTCCTTCGGCGTCAGGCCGACATCGTCGAGAAGACGCCCGTCGAGCTGCGACAGCTTGTGCGCCTGGCGATAGCGATTGTTCATCCCGATCAGGTGCCGCACGATCGCCGCCGGCGTCAGGTCGGGGCGGATCTTGGCGGCTGTCTCGAGGGTCTCGGAAACTGCGACGGTCATCTCGGTTCTCCTTGCGAAGGCCAATTCCTCCAGTGACCCGAACCTAGGGTCCGCCGCCCCGGACGGCCGTGACCATGATCACGCCGCCCGCGCGACCCCGCCGCTCAGCCGATCCGGATCACCACCTTGCCCGTCGCCGCCCGCCCGCGCAGCAGGTCCAGCCCCGCCTCCGCCCGTTCCAGCGGCAGGACGTGGCTCACATGCGGCCGCAGACGCCCCTGCGCGTACCATGCGAAAAGCGCCGCGAAACTGTCGGTCAGCACCTTCGGCCGGAGCGTCGCGTAGGCTCCCCAGTAGAGCCCGTGCACACTCAGGTTCTTGACCAGAAGGATGTTCGCGGGGATGCGCGGCACGGTCCCGCTGGCGAACCCGATGGGCAGGATCCGCGCCTCCGGATTGCAGGCGCGCAAGCCTGCGTCGAACGCGGCCCCTCCGACCGGATCGTAGAGCACGTCGATCCCGCCCAGCGCCTTCATCTCCGCCCGCAGATCGTCGCCGTCCGACAGGACGTGCCGCGCGCCGGCGGCCTTCGCCACCGCCCGCTTCTCCTCGGTCCGCGCGACGGCGATCACCCGCGCGCCCATCAGCGCGCCGATCTCCACCGCCGTCAGCCCGACCCCGCCAGAGGCGCCGAGCACCGCCAGCGTCTCGCCCGGCCGGAGCAGCGCCCGGTGCGCGAGCGCCACGTGGCTCGTGCCGTAGGCCACGAGAAACCCCGCCACCTCGACGTCCGGCATGGCCTCGGGCGCGGGCACGCACCGCCCGGCGGGGACGACGACGAACTCCGCGAGCCCCCCGCCCCCGCCATAGCAGGCCACCCGCGTCCCCGGCGCCGGCGCCGCGACACCCGGACCCGCCGCCTCGACGGTGCCGCAGACCTCCATCCCCGGCGTCGCGGGCAGCGGCGGCTTCTCCTGGTACTCGCCTTTCGCCATCAGCGTGTCGGCGAAATTCAGCCCGCAGGCCCGCACCCGAAGCAGCACCTCGCCCGGGCCCGGCGCCGGCCGGGGAACCTCGCGAAGCTCCAGCGGCGCTCCGTAGCTCACGATCTGCATGGCGCGCATGGAACTCTCCTTCCAAAGCGCCTCGGATCTATTCCACCGGATAGCCCAAACGCGAGAGCATCGCGCGCATCGCGGCGATCTCGGCCTCCTGCGTGACTATGACCGCCTCCGCCAGCGCCCTGACCTCCGCATCCCCCGCCTCCGCCAACAGCGCGCGGCTCATGTCCACGGCCGACTGGTGATGCGGGATCATCATCAGGAGGAAATCGACATCGGCGTCGCCCGTCGCCTCCATGCCCGCCATTTCGGACATCATGTCGTCCATCGCCGCCATATAGGCGGCCATCGCCGACGGAGCCGCTCCGCTCGGGGCGGCCATCGTCGAATGGTCCATCCCCTCCATCGGCGCCGGGGCGTCCTGAGCCGCGGCCGAACCGGCGGCGAGCGTCAGCACGCTCCCGGCGAGCAGGGTGGCGAAAAGCGTCATGTCGGTGATCCCCGTGCTGATCGGACCGGCGTCCGAAGGTGGAAGTATCCGGCGCCCGGTCCCGCGGGTCCACGCCAGAACGCCCGCCACCATCTGCCCGCCCCCGAGACCTTCCATCCGCGTGAAGGCGTGAGCGTAGCGCACATGGCGACGCGCCGGAAGATATCACAGAAAGCCGTCGGAGAGGAATTCAACCTCGCGCGGTCTCCGAAGGCGAAGGTGACGCGGCGCGGCCGCCGACCGTTCCGAACCGCGCCCCGACCGCCGGAACCGAGCGCGTCTATTTGTCATTCGCCAGACGCGGCGCGCGTGGTATCATGCCGCCGCGAGTTGAAGCGTCCGGGGGAACGGCGAAATGGAAGAAGCGGCAGTCGAAGGTACGAGCATCCTCGTATCAATCATCATCTGGATCATCGTGGGCGGAATCGCCGGCTGGCTGGCCAGCACCATCGTCAAGGGCGGCGGCATGGGTCTGGTCGGCAACGTGGTGCTGGGCATCGTCGGCGCCGTCGTGGCCGGTTTCCTCCTGCCCGCGATCGGAATCGGTCTGACCGGCATCTTCGGCGCGATCATCGCGGCCGCCATCGGCGCGATCATCGTCCTGCTGATCATCAGCCTGGTCAAACGCGCCTGACGCGGCACGCCGGGCGGATTCCCTCCGGCCCGGCCGCCTCCGACGCCTGATCGGGTCCGCCGGTCCCCGTCGCCGTCGGCGCCCGTGGTCGCCAAGGCTCGGCGCCCGCACGGAGAGGGGGAACCCGCGTTCGCCTCCGGCGTTCCGTCGGAATGCTGATCGAGGAGTTCACGCGGAGCGCCGCCCTGCCCCTGCCCGTCATCGCGGTGCGACTGGCGGGCGCGGCGGTTCTCTGCGCGATCATCGGTTTCGAACGGGAGGCGACGGACCACAACGCCGGCCTTCGTACCCACATGCTCGTCGGCGTGGCGTCCGCGCTGTTCGCGCTCATCAGCCTTCACATGATCGACGGCTATCGCGACGAGACCGGTCTGATCCGCATGGATCCGCTCCGCCTCGTCCAGGCGGTCACGCAGGGCGTCGCGTTCCTCGCGGCCGGCATGATCTTCATGTCCAAGGGCGAGGTCCACAACCTCACGACCGGCGCCGGATTGTGGCTCGCCGGCGGCATCGGTCTCGCCACCGGTCTGGGCTTCTGGGCCGTCGCTGCGCTCACGGCCGCGCTGGGGCTCGTGATCGTCGGGCTGCTCCGGAAATTCTACGACACTTGAGGGGGTGACGCGTCCCCCGACAGGACGCCAAGTGATCCGTCAGGGGCACCATGGCGGCTTGATCCGACGGGCCGAACGGCGTTTGCTCGTGCACCGCCGGGACGTTCCGACGTCCGCGCGCGATCGGGGCGATGGAGTAACGGATGAACCTGCCGCTCATCGTCCTTGACCTCGCCGGCGCCGCCGCGCTGCTCATCTGGGCGGTGCGGATGGTTCGCACGGGCGTCGAGCGGGCGCACGGCGCGGCGCTCCGACGCCTCCTGCGGCGCATCGGCGACGACCGGTTCCGCGCGGCGGGAACCGGGACGCTGATGGCCATCCTGCTCCAGAGTTCGACCGCGGTCGCGATCCTCGCGGCGGGGTTCGCCGCGAGCGGCCTGCTCGCGGCGCCGACGGGCCTCGCCCTCATGCTCGGCGCCGATCTCGGCTCGGCCCTCGTCGTGCGCGTCCTCTCGCTCGATCTGGGATGGCTGACCCCGGCGCTCATGGTGACGGGAGCCGCGCTCTTTCTCCGGAGCGGGTCGCGCGCGGTCCGACAGACGGGGCGCATCCTGATCGGACTCTCGCTGATCCTCCTGTCGCTCCGCCTGATCGGAGAGGCCACCGCGCCGCTCCGCGAGGCCGGGGCGTCGCCCGCCATCGTCGAGTACCTGCGCCGGGACTTCATCACCGCCTTCGTCCTCGGGGTCGCCTTCACCTGGCTGGTGCATTCGAGCGTGGCCGCGATCCTGCTGGTCGCCTCGCTCGCGGCCCAGGGCGTCCTGCCGCTCGAACTCGGCCTCTCGCTGATGCTCGGCGCCAATCTCGGCGGCGGGCTGATCGCCTTCGGCCTCACCCGCGCCTCCGAGCCGGAGGCGCGGCGCGTCCCGACCGGAAACCTGATCTTCCGGATGGCGGGATCGGTCGCGGCGCTGCTGGCGGTCCACCAGTTCGGGCTGCCAATCCATCTCGCCGGCTCGGACCCGGCGATGAAGATCGTCAACCTCCACGTCGCCTTCAATCTCGCGCTCGTGGCGCTCTGCCTGCCGTTCGTCGGACCGGTCGCGGCCCTGAGCGAAAGCCTCCATCCCGCCGCCGCGCAGGACCCCGAGACGATGACCCGGCGGGTCTCCGCGCTCGACCGGACTGTGCTTGACATGCCCGGCCGCGCGCTCGCCAGCGTCACCCGCGAGACGCTTCACATGGGCGAGACCGTCGAGCGGATGCTGCGCTCCGTCATGGAGATCTACGAGACCGGCGACCGCGAGCGCATCCGCCACATCAAACGTCTGAACGCCGAGGTGAGCGCCACGCATTCCGCCGTCAAACTGTATCTCGCCGAGCTGAACCGGGGCGTTCTCGACGCCGAGCAGTCCCGCCGCAGCATGGAACTCGCCGGGTTCGCGATCAATCTCCAGAACGCCGGCGACCTGATCGCGCGCAACCTCATGGGGCTCGCGCAGGAGCGCGCCGACGCCGCGCTCGCCTTCTCGCCCGAGGGTTGGCGCGAGATGACGGACGTGCACGACCGCGTGCTCGCCAACGTCCAGCTCGCGCTGAACGTCATGGTGTCGGGTGACGCCGAGTCCGCGCGCCAGCTCGTCGAGGAGAAGGACCTGATGCGCGAACTGGAGCGCGTCAGTTACGAGCGGCACCTCAAACGTCTCGAAATGGGCGCGACGCGCAGCATCGAG
This sequence comes from uncultured Alphaproteobacteria bacterium, assembly GCA_963798765.1. Lineage (GTDB taxonomy): Bacteria > Pseudomonadota > Alphaproteobacteria > Rhodobacterales > Rhodobacteraceae > Amaricoccus. Next base: position 59,278 of record CAWCUP010000009.1, read on the forward strand.
ACCAGCGACATCCACATCGAGACCGTCCGGACGCTCAAGCAGATCAACTCGCTGCTGGCCACCATGGGCTACGGCATCCTCACCGAGACCGGAGAGCTTCTCGACACGCGGCTGGCCGGGCGGGATGACGCGGAGGCGGGCTGACCGGGAGCGATACCCGGCAGGCGTGTGGCGACGGTTCCCGCAGGCGATCACAATGGGCGGCGCTTCGCGGGAGTTTCGCATGATCGGTCCGGGGGAGCGAAACGCGGAGCCGGCGACACGGAACAGGCCGTGTGGCGAAGGTTGCCACGCGGTTAACGTGATTTTATTTCATAAGGTTTTTCAGTCAGTTAGCAGAAACGACACGCGTGACGCTTTTTGCGGAATGGCGCGTTTTCGCCGTCACGGTCGCCGAAGCGGCGGCGTTGCGTTTCTTCGCGCATGCGGTTATGCGCGGCGCGACGGGCGTTTGGCCCTCCGAGGACCCCCCGAATGGAACTGAGAAACATCGCCATCATCGCCCATGTCGATCACGGCAAGACCACGCTCGTCGACGAGCTTCTCAAGCAGTCCGGCACCTACCGCGAGAACCAGTCCACGGTCGAGCGGGCGATGGATTCGAACGATCTGGAGCGCGAGCGCGGCATCACCATCCTCGCCAAGGCCACCTCGGTCGAATGGGAGGGGGTGCGCATCAACATCGTCGACACCCCCGGCCACGCCGATTTCGGCGGCGAGGTCGAACGCATCCTCTCGATGGTCGACAGCGTCGTGCTTCTGGTGGACGCGGCCGAGGGCCCGATGCCCCAGACCAAGTTCGTCACCGCCAAGGCGCTCCGCCTCGGGCTTCGCCCGATCGTCGTGCTCAACAAGGTCGACAAGCCCGACGCCGAGCCCGACCGGGCGCTCAACGAGGTGTTCGACCTTTTCGTCTCCCTCGACGCCAACGAGGAGCAGCTGGATTTCCCGATCCTCTACGCCTCCGGCCGCAACGGCTGGGCCGATGCCGAGCTGGACGGCCCCCGAAAGGATCTCTCCGCGCTTTACAAGCTGATCGTCGACTACGTCCCGGTCCCGAAACAACTCGCCCGCCGCGACGAGCCGTTCTCGATGCTGGCCACCACGCTGGCCGCCGATCCGTTCCTCGGACGCCTCCTGACCGGCCGGATCGAAAGCGGCCGGGTGAAGACCGGCCAGATGGTCAAGGCCCTGTCCCGCGACGGCCGCGAGATCGAGCGGTTCCGCGTCTCCAAGGTCCTCGCCTTTCGCGGCCTCGCCCGCCAGGCCATCGACGAGGCGGAGGCCGGCGACATCGTCAGCCTCGCCGGCATGGCGAAGGCGACCGTCGCCGACACAGTCTGCGACATGGCGGTCTCGGAGGCGATCCCGGCGCAGCCCATCGACCCGCCGACGATCTCCGTCACCTTCGGCATCAACGATTCTCCGCTGGCCGGCCGCGACGGCGACAAGGTCCAGAGCCGCGTCATCCGCGACCGCCTGATGCGGGAGGCCGAGACCAACGTCGCGATCAAGGTCGGCGAAACGCCGGGCGGCGACGCGTTCGAGGTCTCGGGCCGCGGCGAGCTCCAGATGGGCGTCCTCATCGAGAACATGCGCCGCGAGGGCTTCGAGCTCAGCGTCTCGCGCCCGCAGGTCCTGTTCCGCGAGGAGGGCGGCCAGCGGCTGGAACCCGTCGAGGAGGTCACCATCGACGTCGACGAGGAACATTCCGGCGTGGTCGTCGACAAGCTGAGCCAGCGCAAGGGCGACCTCGTCGAGATGCGCACCGGCGCCGGCGGCAAGACCCGCATCGTCGCCCATGTCCCCTCGCGCGGCCTGATCGGCTACCACGGCGAGTTCCTGACCGACACCCGCGGAACCGGCGTCATGAACCGGGTGTTCCACGACTGGTCGCCGTTCCGCGGCCCGATCCCCGGCCGCCGCACCGGCGTGCTCATCTCGATGGAGGACGGCGTCTCGGTCGCCTACGCGATCTTCAACCTCGAGGACCGCGGCAAATTCTTCATAGGCTCGGGGGAGCAGGTCTATACCGGCATGATCCTCGGCGAGCACAGCCGCGACAACGACCTCGACGTCAACCCGCTCAAGGGCAAGAAACTCACGAACGTCCGGGCCTCCGGAACCGACGAGGCCGTGAGGCTGACCACACCCGTGCGAATGACTCTGGAACAGGCGATCGCCTATATCGAGGACGACGAGCTCGTCGAGGTGACGCCACGTAACATCCGGCTGCGCAAACGTTTTTTGGATCCCCATGAGCGCAAGCGCAACGCGCGCCAAGTGGCATCCTGAGCCGTCGGGACCATTCGCAATTTGCGAATAGTGTTGCAATTCACTTAACGTTCCTCTTGGCGGTTTTGCAACGCCGCCGTGATTCGCGCTTCGGTTGTGTGACGTGGCTCACGCCCGCCGCCGAAAAAACCTCCGATTGAGTTAAAAGGGCGCATGACATCCTATGCTGGATAAGTTGGCACGTATCTTGCATAGTTCCCTTCACAAAACACGGTAGCAATCGGAGCAACGAGTATGAAGCATCCAGTGGACGTGCATGTCGGCAAGCGGGTTCGTCACCGCAGGTGGATGGTGGGCATGACCCAGCAGCAGCTTGGCGACATCGTCGGCATCAAATTCCAGCAGATCCAGAAGTACGAGACGGGCATGAACCGGATCTCGGCCTCCAGGCTCTGGGACATAGCTCAGGCTCTCGACGTCAGCATAAGCTTCTTCTTCGAGGGTTTCGAGAGCGAAGAAGGCGTCACGGAGACCGTCGCGGCGGATCACGACGTCCAACGCGGAGACCTGCTCGCCGACAAGGAGGCGCTCGAGCTCGTGCGCTCCTATTACTCGATCCCCGAAGCCCAGCGGCGTCGGCTGTTCGATCTCGCCCGGGTTCTCAGCGACGTCGCCTGAGCCCGCTTGACCTCGCCGGGTCCGTCCTCGAAAAACGCGCGCGGCGCATGACGAGAGGGCGGGAGCGGAAATGGATGTCGGCCCGGATCTTCGGCGGGAGCTTCTAGGTACCGCCGAGGCGGTCGCGGACGCGGCCGCCACCCGGTCTCTGCCGCTTTTTCGAAGTCCGGAACTCGCCGCCGACAACAAGTCGGCGACGGGTTTCGATCCGGTGACTTTGGCGGACCGCGAGGCCGAGACCGCGATGCGCGCGGTATTGTCGCGGCTGCGTCCGGACGACGCCGTCCTCGGAGAAGAGTTCGGTCCCAAGGCGGGAACGACCGGCCTTGAGTGGGTTCTCGATCCGATCGACGGGACCCGCGCCTTCGTGAGCGGAGCGCCGAGCTGGGGAACCCTGATCGCCGTCAACGCCGGAGCGGCGCCGGTGCTCGGCATGATCGACCAGCCGTTCACGCGCGAGCGGTTCGTCGGGGCTTTCGGGGCGGCGCGCGTGACGCGCGAGGGAGAAACGCGCCCGATCAGGGTGAGGCGATGCGCGACCCTCTCCGACGCGATCCTCTACACGACGCATCCGGAGATCGGCACGCCCGACGAGCGGGCCGGGTTCGAGGCCGTGCGGGCGCGCGTCCTGCTGACCCGCTACGGTTTCGACTGCTACGCCTACGCCCTTGTCGCCCTAGGCCATGTCGATCTTGTGATCGAAGCCGGGCTTCAGGCCTACGATATCCAAGGACCGCAAGGGGTCATCGAGGCGGCGGGCGGCGTGGTGACAGACTGGCGCGGCAACTCACCCCACGCCGGCGGCCGGATCCTCGCGGCGGGCGACATGCGCGCGCATGCCGAAGCGCTGGAAATCCTCGCCCGGATCAGCGGCTGACCGCGACGGATGCCGGGCCGGGTTCGGCGAGCGCGTCGATGAACGAGAAGACGCGCGTCCAGACAGCTTCCTGAATTTCCGGACGTTCCATCAGGATCTCGTGCCGTGCGTTCTGGCAGATCATGATCTCGCCCCGCTCCATCCGCGCGATCTGCGACCGGATCACGCTGGGCGAGACCACGGTCTCCTGGGTTCCGAGAAGCGCGAGGACCGGTATGCGCGGCAGCGGAGCGACGTAGAGGCGCGCCATCTCCTCGAGCGCCGCATAGGTCCACTGGATACTCGGACCTCCGATCGTCAGGTCGGGATTCGAGGTGATCTGACGGACGAACCACGCGTAATGCTCCGGGTCGGAGGTGAGCGCGTTGCCCTCGAAAGCGACAGCAAGCGCCGTCGGTCCGGAGTTCGAGCCGGGAGTCAACCTTGCGCCGAGCCCGAAAAGGTTGGCGATGCGCGTGACCTTGCTCGTGATCTCGCGTGTGGCGGCCCGCATCTGGAGATGCCACATCGGCGCCGAGAACACCGCCCCGCAGAAATCGATCCTCTCCAAAAGGGTGCGAAGGCCGATGCAGCCGCCCATCGAATGCCCGAGCAGCACCCATGGCTTTCGGCAGGTTCCGCATTGCGGCGTCGTCCAGAACGGCGGCGACGTCGCGCTGATAGTCGCGGAAATCCTCGACGTGCCCGAGCTTCGGATTGCTCGCGTAGCGATGCGAGAGACCCTGCCCGCGCCAGTCGATCACCAGAACCGAGAGGCCCTCCGCCACGAGACGGGAAATGACGCGGCCATATTTCTCGGCGAATTCCGTTCGGCCGGGAAAAATCACGACCGTCCCCCGCTTGCCCGCGTCCCAGAGAACGGCGCGGATCCGCATCCGGTCCGATGTCTCGACCCAGAAAGCGCGCCCGCCCTCCGGCGCGTCCGCGACGGCCTCGTGGAAGGGCGCCCGCTCGGTCACGCCAGGACGTTGCCGAGCTTCATGGCGAGGCCCATATCCCCGTCGATCTTGAGCTGACCGCTCATGAAGGCCGCCGTGGGGCTGACGTCGCCGTCGAGGATGCCCTGGAACGTGTCGGCGCTGGCGGTCATCGTGCAATCCGCCTCCGCCTCGCTGGCGGTCGCTCCGTTCTCGTCGATTCTCACGCTGCCCTCGTCTTCGATAACGAAGCGGACGGACCCGTCGAGCCCCTCGCCGTCAAGCCGCTCGTTCAAGGCCTTGACGGCCGATGTTACGATGTCGCTCATTCCGATTCTCCCGAAGGGGCGCCGAGGCCCTCGATTTCTTTCAGATGATGGCTAATTTAGGGTTCATGATACGGATTAGAAACCTCATCCCCGCGCATGCCGTCGCGTCAGCGCTCGCTTTGGCGCTGTGCGCCCCCGCGCAGGCGCAGTCAACCGCCGAGGACGAGACGAAGCTCGACGCGCTCTTCACCGAGCTCGCAGAGCCCGGCCGCGAGGACTGGAACCGCGTCGAGAACGAGATCACGCGCATCTGGTCCCGGTCAGGCTCGCCGGCGATGGACCTGCTTCTGAGGCGCGGGATCGAGGCTATGAAGGCGGAGGATTACGGCGCCGCGGTCGAGCACCTTACGGCTTTGACCGATCACGCTCCGGATTTCGCGGAGGGTTGGAACGCGAGGGCGACGACGTTCTACGTCTCTGGCGAATACGCGCTGGCGATGGCCGACATCGAGCGGGTGCTGGCGTTGGAACCGCGCCATTTCGGCGCGATTTCGGGGCTTGCCTTCATACTCGAGGAAATGGGAGAGACCACGCTCGCCCTCAGGGCGTTGCGAATGGTGCACGAGATAAATCCCAACCGCCCCAATGTCACCGAGGCGATCGCGCGTCTCGAGCGCGCGGCGGGCGCCGACAGCCTCTGAGTCGCCCGCATTCACGGAAGAACGCCGATGGCTCTGAGCATGGACGCGCCGGTGACGGCGGTGTTGGGACCGACCAACACCGGAAAGACGCACTACGCCATCGAGCGGATGCTCGGACACCGGACCGGCGTGATCGGCCTGCCGCTGCGGCTTCTGGCCCGCGAGGTCTACGACAGGATCGTGGCGGTGCGCGGCCCGTCGGTCGTGGCGCTCGTCACCGGCGAGGAGCGGATCGTGCCGCCCCGGACCGCCTACTGGGTCTGCACGGTCGAGGCGATGCCGGTAGGCCTCGGCGCGGATTTCCTCGCCGTCGACGAGATCCAGCTCTGCGGCGATCCCGACCGCGGCCACATCTTCACAAACCGCCTGCTCAACGCGCGAGGACTTAACGAGACGTTGTTCCTCGGATCCGACACCATGCGCGCGAGGATCGCGGAACTGGTGCCCGGCGCGCGCTTCATGCGGCGCGACCGGTTCTCTCGTCTGACCTGGACCGGCCCGCGCAAGATTAGCCGCATGCCGCCGCGCAGCGCCATCGTCGGCTTCTCGGTCGACGACGTCTACGCCATCGCCGAGCTGATCCGCCGCCAGAAAGGCGGCGCGGCCGTGGTTATGGGCGCGCTCAGTCCGCGAACCCGCAACGCGCAGGTCGCGCTCTACCAGAACGGCGACGTCGATCATCTGGTGGCGACCGACGCCATCGGCATGGGCCTCAATCTCGACATCTCCCACGTCGCGTTCTCCGGTCTGACCAAGTTCGACGGCCGGCGCCATCGCCATCTCGCGCCGAATGAACTGGCGCAGATCGCGGGCCGCGCAGGCCGCTACACCGAGGATGGAACGTTCGGCGTGACCGGCGAGGCCTCGCCGCTGGATGCGGATATCGTGGAGGCGATCGAGGAGCACCGGTTCGCGCCGCTCAGGAAACTGCAGTGGCGCAATGACCGGCTTGAGTTCGGAACGCCCGAGGCGCTGATCCGGAGCCTGGAGGCGCCCGCCGACCGCGACGACCTCGTGCGGGCGCGCGACTCCGACGATCTCGAGACGCTCCGCGCGCTCGCCGCAATGCACGATCTGCGCGACCGGATCGGCGGCGCACCGGACGTGCGGCTGCTCTGGGACGTCTGCCAGGTCCCCGACTTCCGCAAGGTCTCGCCCGCCGAGCACGCCGCGCTCTGTCTGCGCCTCTTCGGATTCCTGCACGGCGGGGGCGGCGTTCCGACCGGCTGGCTCGCGTCCCAGATCCAACGCATCGACCGGAACGACGGCGACATCGACGCGTTGTCGAAACGGTTGGCGTATATCCGCACGTTCACCTATCTCGCGCAGCGCAAGGGCTGGATCGACGACGCGGACCATTGGCGGGACGAGACCCGTGCGGTAGAAGACCGACTGTCGGACGCGCTGCACGAGCGGCTGACCCAACGGTTTGTCGACCGGCGCACGTCCGTGCTGATGCGCCGGTTGAAGCAGAAGGAGAGCCTTGTGGCAGTGGTGACCGACAAGGGCGACGTGACCGTCGAGGATCAGTTCATCGGCAGGATCGAAGGCTTCCGGTTCATTCTGGATCCCTCCGCCGACGCCGAACAGGCCAAGACGCTCCGGGCGGCCGGGATCGCGGCGCTCGCCCCGGCGCTCTCGCTGCGCTCGGACCAGTTCTACAATGCTCCCGACACCGAGATCGACGTCACCGAACAGGGCGGCCTGATGTGGGGCGAATACGCCGTCGGCAAGCTCGTAGCGGGCTCAGACGCGCTCAGCCCCTCGGTCGAGGCTTTCGTGGACGAGGACGCGGCTCCCGAGATCGGCGAGAAGATCCGCCGCCGTCTGGGTCACTGGATCGACCGGCGGATCGCGGCCCAGTTCGCGCCGCTCATCGCGTTGCGCGACGACGAGGCTCTGTCGGGAATGGCGCGCGGCATAGGATTCCGTCTCGTCGAGGCGCTCGGCGTCCTGCCGCGCGGCGACATAGCCAAGGACGTGAAGGAACTTGACCAGGCCCAGCGCGGTGGGCTTCGCAAGCACGGCGTGAGGTTCGGCCAGTACACCGTGTTTCAGCCGCTGATGCTCAAACCCGCCCCCACGCGTCTGCGGCTCGTGCTCTGGTCGCTCAAGGAGGGCTTCGACGAATTCCCCGAATCGCCCCCTCCCGGGCTGGTCACGGTTCCGGCCGTCCAAGGCGCGCCGCACGGATATTATTCCCGTGCGGGCTATCGACTCGCCGGCGACCGGGCGATCCGCATCGACATGCTGGAGCGTCTGGCCGACATGGTCCGCGGTCTCGACGCCCGTGAGGGATTCGAGGCGACGTCGGACATGCTCTCCATCACCGGGCTCACCCTCGAGCAGTTCGCGAAGCTGATGAAGGGCCTCGGCTATGAGGCGGTCGAAGGAAGCCGAGCGAAACGCCGTCCGGAATCTCTCGGAACCGACGCGGCCGCCGCACAGGCCGGAAGCGAACCGGATGCTCCCGAGGCTCCGCCCGAGATCCCCGTGGAGACGCCCACCGAGACGCCTCCCGCCCCGCCCTCGGAGACACCGCAGGACACGCCCTCCGAGGCTCCGCAGGACACGCCGCCCGAGGCTCCCGATTCACCTCCCGCCGAAGTGCCCCCGGAGATTCCGACGCCCGACGGGGCGCGGACGGATTCTGATCGGGCCGCGTCCGCCGACGAGATGGAGACCTTCTTCACGTTCCGGCGCGCGCCGCGGCAGAGGCCCGAGAGGGGCCCCCGGCGGCCCCGGCCCGAGAGCGCGGATACTCGCGAAGATGGCCGGCCCCCCTTCAAAGGCAAGCCCCGTCGCGGGGCCGGGCCCAAAGGCAAAGGCTCCGCCAAGCCCGCGGGACCGAAAGTCGTGGCCGCCCGGCCTCCGCGGGTGGAGAAACCCGTCGATCCCGACAATCCGTTCGCGGCCCTCATGGCCCTCAAGACGCGACGCTGACACGCGGCGATGCCCGGGAAACCGCCGGCCCTGCGCCTCGACAAGTGGCTCTGGCATGCCCGGTTCTTCAAGACGCGGGCGCTCTCCGCCGAAATGGTCGTCGCCGGAAAGGTCCGCGTGAACGCGGCGCGCGTCCGCAAACCGGCGGCGCCGGTGCGCGTCGGCGACGGTCTGACGATCGTCCAGGGACGGGAGGTCCGGACGGTGCGCGTCACCGGGTTGGGCGAGCGCCGCGGACCCGCGACCGAAGCCCGCGAACTCTATCACGATCTCGCCACTCGCGACCCGGAGCCTCCCGGCGACGACGGTTCCGCTTGAACCCCGTTGGCAGGCTGATACGGTCCGCCACCGCGGAGTGTGACAGGCTTTGCTTGACCAGTTTTCGAATCTGGAGGGCCGTGCGCCAATGACATACGTGGTGACCGAGAACTGCATCGCCTGCAAATACACCGACTGCGTCGAGGTCTGTCCTGTGGACTGCTTCTACGAAGGCGAGAACATGCTGGTGATCCATCCGGACGAATGCATCGACTGCGGCGTCTGCGAACCCGAATGCCCCGCCGACGCCATCCGCCCGGACACCGAGCCGGACATGGAGAAATGGGTCGAATTCAATCGGAAATACTCCGAAGCTTGGCCGGTGATCGTGACGAAATCCGATCCGTTGCCGGAGGCCGAGGCGCGCGACGGAGAATCCGGCAAGATGAAGCTGTTTTCCGAAGCCCCAGGAAAGGGCGGCTGACCTCGCGCATTCGACGATTCCAGGGCCGCCGACCTGATCGCGAAACGTTTCAGACCCGCCATTTGCCGATCATCAAGCGCGTTTGACTTCCCAAAAGGGGTCGGACGTGCTATATGAGAGGTCCAATAACATGAACGGGACGAGACCGAGCGCAATCGGTCTGTAATTCGCCAGGATTGGCCGAGGAGATTGCTTGTCGCATGTCGAGCATCTCCCCGGCCTGATTGGCGACTTCCGAACCCGGTCGCAGCCAGTCAAGGATCAGACGCCAGCATGAGCAAAGTCAGGAAACCGACGGACTTCCGTCCGAATGATTTCGTCGTCTATCCGGCCCACGGGGTCGGGCGAATCGTGTCCATCGACGAGCAGGAGGTCGCGGGCCTGTCGCTCGAGATGTTCGTGATCTCGTTCGAGAAGGACAAGATGACGCTCCGCGTTCCGACCGCCAAGGCCGGCTCCGTCGGCATGCGTCCGCTCAGCTCGGTGGACATCGTCGGCAAGGCGATGGAGACGCTCAAGGGTCGCGCTCGCGTCAAGCGCGCCATGTGGTCCCGCCGCGCGCAGGAATACGAGCAGAAGATCAATTCCGGCGATCTGATCTCCATCGCGGAGGTCGTGCGCGATCTGCATCGCAACGATGATCAGCGCGAGCAGTCGTATTCCGAGCGCCAGCTCTACGAGGCCGCGCTGGAGCGGCTCACCCGCGAAGTCGCGGCGGTCAACGGCGTGGAGGAGGGCAAGGCCCAGGCGAGCGTCGACGAGGTCCTCGGCGGTCGCGTGGCCGCCTGACACCTGTCCGCCGGATTGGCGGATCATGGACCCCGGGCCGTCGCGTCCGGGGTTTTCTTTGATCCGCGCGTCGGTCGGAAATCGACCGCCGCGTCGCTTGCAACCGGGCTCCGTTGCGGGCAAAGGTCGCGCCGATGACCCCGGGCGCCCGCCTTTCCGCCGCGATCAGCCTGCTTGACGCGATCTTCGGGGGCGACGCCCCCGAGCGGGTCCTGACGCGCTGGTCCCGCGCCAGCCGGTTCGCCGGCTCCAAGGACCGCGCCGCGGTCCGCGACATCGTTTTCGACGGCCTGCGTCAGCGCCGCTCGCTGGCTTGGATCGGCGGCGGGTCGGACGGACGGTCCGTCGTGCTGGGCCAGCTCCTGCGCGACGGCGTCGATCCGGACACGCTGTTCGACGGAGAAGGCCACGCGCCCGCGCCTCTCGACGCGACCGAGCGCGCCCGGATCACCGGCGACATCGCCGACGCTGCCGCTCCGATCCGCCTCGACTTTCCAGACTTTCTCGAAACGCCGCTTCGCGAAAGCCTCGGTGACGATTTCGAGGCCGTGCTCCGAACGCTGCGCGAGCGGGCGCCCGTGGATCTGCGCGTGAACACGCTCAAATCCACCGCGGCCGCAGTCACCGTCGTCCTCAACCGCGACGGCGTGCACGTCTCGCCGCTTCCTCTCGCGCGTAACGCCCTGCGCGTGATCGACAATCCGCGCCTCGTCGCCGGCAGCCGCGCCTATACACAAGGCATGGTCGAGCTTCAGGACGCGTCGAGCCAGCACGTCGCCGAGAACGCGGGCGCGGGACCCGGAATGACCGTCCTCGACTACTGCGCCGGCGGCGGCGGCAAGACCCTGGCGCTCGCCGCCGGGATGGCGGGCCAAGGCCGGCTCTTTGCATGGGATCTCAACGCGCGGCGCATGAACGATCTGCCCGAGCGCGCCAGCCGCGCGAACGCCCGGATCGAGATCCTGACCGACGCCGAACGGGAGGCGCTCGGCCCGATCTGCGATCTCGTCATGGTCGACGCGCCCTGCTCCGGATCCGGGGCCTGGCGGCGCAAGCCGGGCGGCAAGTGGAGTCTGACCCCGCGCGAGCTCGCCGGCTACCCGCCGCTCCAGGACGAGATCCTCGATGCGGCGACGGCGAACGTGCGTCCCGGAGGCCTGCTCGTCTACGCGACCTGCTCGCTTCTGCGGGCCGAGAACGAGGACCGGGCCGACGCGTTCTGCGCGCGGCATCCGGACTGGAGCCCGCTCGACCGGCGACGCCTCACGCCGCTTGACGGCGGTGACGGGTTCTTCATGGCGCGATTCCGCGCGCCGCAGGCTCGGGGACGCGACTGACGCGAATGTTCAGCAGCCTTTAACCAACCCTATGGTTGAACAATCCGACTTGGTCTAGGATCCACCGGACCTTTCTGGACACCGCATGCCGCACGACAAGTCCCAGATCGAACACGACGCTCCGACGGCGGGCCTCCGCCTCGCGGCTGGCGTGACTGCGGCCGGAGCGGTGCTGCTGGCGACGTCCGCGACGGATCTGCGGATGGGCTCGGGCGTGGTGGCGAGCTCGCTCGCCGTCGCGATGCTGGTTTTCGGCGGCTACCACCTCGTCTTTCGCGGCCTCCTCGACCGGCTCGGCCGACGGCATGCCGCCCTCGCGCCGTTCGACGGGCATCCGGAGCCCGTCTATCTGACCCGTCTCGACGGCACTCCGCTCGGCGGCAATCCCGCGGCCGAGCGGGCCGGTCCCCTCGTCGCGCTCGCGGCAGACGGGCGGGCTTCGCTCTATCGCCTGATGCGGGAGGCGAACGCGACCGGCGTCTCCTCCGAAACCGCCAGCGGCGGCGGACGCATCGTCGCCACGAGACACGGGCGGCGCGAACTCCTCTGGCGGCTCGACCAAAGCGGCGAGGCGGGATTGTCCGATCCCATGTGCCGCACGGCGGCGCCCTGGTTGCGATTGGACGCGGAGGACCGGGTCCTCGAACTCAACCAGTCTCTGTCCGGGATGTCCCCGGAGCGGCCCGGGACCCTCGCCGACGTCGTGACCGATCCGCCACTCCGTCCGGACGGCGTACACGTGCTGGCGTCGTCAGGCCAGGCCGTTCGGGCCGTCGTTCTGTCGAATTCCGACGGCATCCGCGACGTCCTCCTCAATCCGCTCGACGGGGCCGAGATCTCGGGCCTCGTGCCGGACCATTTCCTCGAGGATCTGCCGGTGGCGCTCGCGCGTCTCGAGCCGGGCGGCGCGCTCACCTACGCCAACAAGGCCGCCCGGCAGCTTCTGGGCGAGCGCGCGGTTCCCGGCGCGGAGATCGGCGATCTGATCGAAGGACTCGCGCGTCCGATCGCGGAGCGTCTGCAGGACACCGCCAAGGGCCGCGCGCTCGGCCGCTCGGAGGTCGCGCGCGGCAAGGCGGAGGGGCAGGAGCTTTTCCTCCAGGTCGCCTTCACGCGCACCGTCCTCGACGGCACGCCCTCGGTTCTCGCCGTCCTCGCCGACGCGACCGAATTGAAAACGCTGGAAGCGCAGTTCGTCCAGTCCCAGAAGATGCAGGCCGTCGGCCAGCTCGCCGGCGGCGTGGCGCACGACTTCAACAACCTGCTGACCGCGATCAACGGCCATTGCGACCTTCTGCTGATGCGGCACGACGTGGCCGACGTGGAACACGGCGACCTGATGCAGATCCGGCAGAACGCCAACCGCGCGGCCGCCCTGGTTCGGCAGCTTCTGGCCTTCTCCCGCAAGCAGACGCTGCGCCCGACGGTCATCAACCTCCAGGACACGCTGGGCGAGCTCACGCATCTTCTCAACCGCCTTCTGACCGACAAGGTGACGCTCCGGATCGAGCACGGGGCAGATCTCGCGCCGGTCCGCGTCGACGAGCGCCAGTTCGAGCAGGTCATCATGAACCTCGTCGTGAACGCCCGCGACGCCATGCCCCGCGGCGGCGAAGTCCGAATCAGCACCCGGAACGTCCATCTCGACAAGGATCTTCACCGTGACCGGGCGGTGGTCCTTCAGGGGGACTACGTCGTGATCGAGGTCGCGGACAGCGGCACCGGCATTCCCGAAGGCAAGCTTCATAAGATCTTCGAACCGTTCTACACGACGAAACAGGTCGGCGAAGGCACCGGCCTCGGGCCTCTCGACCGCATACGGCATCATCAAGCAGACGGGCGGCTTCATCTTCGCCGAAAGCCCGCCCGGACAGGGCGCAACCTTCACGATCTATCTGCCCTCATACGACCGGGTCGAGGCGGCGCCGGCCCCCGAACCCGAGGTGCGGCGTTCCCGCGACCTGACCGGACGCGGCCTGGTCCTGCTCGTGGAGGACGAGGACCCGGTGCGCTCCTTCGCCGCGCGCGCGCTCCAGCTGCGCGGCTACACGGTCGTCGAGGCGTCGTCGGGCGAGGAGGCGCTGGAACTCCTCAAGGACCCCGACCTCGCCGTCGACCTGATGCTCTCCGACGTCATCATGCCGGGTCTCGACGGTCCGGCCTGGGTCCGCGAGGCGCAGAAGACGCGCCCCGACACCAAAGTCATCTTCATGTCCGGCTATACGGAGGACGCCTTCGTGGGTGGCGAGTCCGGCGTGCCAAACGCGGCCTTCATGCCGAAGCCGTTCACGCTCAACGAACTGACCCAGCGGGTCAAAGACCACCTTGAGGCGTGAGGCCTCCGCCAAGCCGTTTCCATTAACCTTTTCAAAAATTCCCGTTGCATTGTTCGTGTTTCGCGCCCATGTTGCGGACAGGAACAAGACGCGAACATTGGCGTGATTGCCGGCACCCTGCAACTGTGGAATAAGAGGCGAAACATGGCGACCCCGATCCTCGACCTGAACGAAAGACGCGGAATGGACAAACAGAAGGCGCTCGAATCCGCGCTCGCGCAGATCGAACGCAGCTTCGGCAAGGGCTCGATCATGAAGCTCGGCTCCACGCCGACGCTCGACATCGCCGCCATATCGACCGGATCCATCGGCCTCGACATCGCGCTCGGCATCGGCGGCCTGCCCAAGGGCCGCATCGTCGAGATCTATGGACCGGAAAGCTCCGGCAAGACCACGCTCGCCCTGCACGTCCTGGCCGAGGAGCAGAAGAACGGCGGCGTCGTCGCCTTCGTCGACGCCGAGCACGCGCTCGATCCGGTCTATGCGAAGAAACTCGGCGTCAACATCGACGAGCTGCTGATCTCGCAGCCCGACACCGGCGAGCAGGCGCTCGAGATCACCGAGACGCTCGTACGTTCCGGCGCGGTCTCGGTCGTGGTGGTGGATTCGGTCGCGGCCCTGACCCCGAAATCGGAACTCGAGGGTGACATGGGCGACGCCCAGGTCGGAGCCCAGGCCCGGCTGATGAGCCAGGCGATGCGCAAGCTCACCTCCGCCATCTCGCGCTCGCAGTGCATGGTGATCTTCATCAACCAGATCCGCATGAAGATCGGCGTGATGTTCGGCTCGCCCGAGACCACCTCCGGCGGCAACGCGCTCAAGTTCTACGCCTCCGTGCGCCTCGACATCCGCCGCATCGGCGCGATCAAGGACCGCGACGAGGTCGTGGGCAACACCACCCGCGTCAAGGTCGTCAAGAACAAGGTCGCCCCGCCCTTCAAGCAGGTGGAATTCGACATCATGTATGGCGAGGGCATCTCGAAAAGGGGCGAGCTCGTCGATCTCGGCGTCAAGGCCGGGGTCGTGGAGAAATCCGGATCGTGGTATTCCTTCGCGGACGAGCGCATCGGCCAAGGCCGCGAAAACGCGAAGACCTATCTCAAGGAAAACCCCGACATCGCCTTGGCCATCGAGGACAAGCTGCGGGCCGCCCACGGCCTCGAATTCGACTTGGCCGGAGAGGACGATCCGGCGGAGGTCCTCGACGACTGACCGCCGCGACAGTCCCCGCTGGCGCCTCGGCCCGTGCCGGGGCGCGCGCGGCAGCGGGGACCGAGCTCGGCGAATTTTCCGCGTTAACTATTTTATTCAACGTTTTCCGTGACTTGTTTTCCCGCCAACCTTGGACGGTGGCCGGATCGCTCCGGCCAGGGCTCGGCCGGCCCCGGCTCGGATGACGCCCGGTCGTCCGGCTTCACGCCCACCGCGGCGTCCACCCTGGACAGCGGGCCGGGACGGCGCTAACACCTCAGACTGGTCCGCCGGACGGCCGGATGCCCGGCGGTCTCGGCCTCTCACGGAACGGAACACCATGGCGAGCCTCAACGATATTCGCTCCACGTTTCTCGACTACTTCGAGAAGAACGGCCACACGGTCGTTCCGAGCTCGCCCCTCGTCCCGCGCAACGACCCCACGCTGATGTTCGTCAATTCAGGCATGGTCCAGTTCAAGAACCTCTTCACCGGCGTCGAGCGCCGCCCCTACACCCGTGCCGCCACCAGCCAGAAATGCGTCCGCGCCGGCGGCAAGCACAACGATCTCGACAACGTCGGCTACACGGCCCGCCATCACACCTTTTTCGAGATGCTCGGCAACTTCTCCTTCGGCGACTACTTCAAGGAGGAGGCGATCCCGCTGGCCTGGAACCTTCTCACCCGCGACTTCGGCCTGCCGAAGGACAGGCTCCTCGTCACCGTCTATCACGACGACGACACCGCGGCGGACCTCTGGAAGAAGGTCGCCGGGCTGCCGGAAGAGCGCATCATCCGCATCGCCACCTCCGACAATTTCTGGATGATGGGCCCGACCGGCCCCTGCGGGCCGTGCTCCGAGATCTTCTACGATCACGGCCCGGACATCCCCGGCGGACCGCCCGGCAGCCCTGACGAGGACGGAGACCGGTTCATCGAGATCTGGAACCTCGTCTTCATGCAGTACGAGCAGCACGCGGACGAGACCCGCGACCCGCTGCCCAGCCCGTCCATCGACACCGGAATGGGACTGGAGCGCATCGGCGCGGTCCTTCAGGGAAAGCACGACAACTACGACACCGACCTGATGCGGAGCCTCATCGAAGCCTCCGCCCGCGTGACAGGCTCGGAGCCCGACGGCCCCGGCCGGACGCACCATCGCGTCATCGCGGACCACCTGCGATCGACCTCTTTCCTGATCGCCGACGGAGTCATGCCGTCCAACGAGGGCCGCGGATACGTCCTTCGCCGTATCATGCGCCGCGCCATGCGACACGCTCATCTTCTGGGTGCGCACGATCCGGTCATGTGGCGTCTCGTCTCGGCTCTCGTGGCGCAGATGGGCCGGGCCTTTCCCGAGCTGACGCGCGCTCAACCTCTGATCGAGGAGACCCTTCGGCTTGAGGAGACGCGGTTCAAGACCACCCTCGACCGGGGTCTGCGCCTACTCGACCAAGAACTCGAAGGCCTGCCGGACGGCTCCAAGCTTCCCGGCGAAGCCGCGTTCCGGCTGTACGACACCTACGGTTTTCCGCTCGATCTCACTCAGGACGCGTTGCGTGAGAAAGGTCGGGCGGTCGACGTGGACGGCTTCGAGTTGGCGATGGCGCAGCAGAGGCGGGTGGCGAGGGCCGCCTGGGTCGGCTCCGGCGAGGCGGCCGACGAGGCCGTCTGGTTCGAGATCGCCGAGCGCGCCGGCGCCACCGAATTCCTCGGCTACGATACCGAATCCGCCGAGGGTCGAGATCGAGGCCCTGATCCGCGACGGAACCGAGACGGACACGGCAACCGCAGGCGACGTTGTCCAGATCGTCCTCAACCAGACTCCGTTCTACGCCGAATCCGGCGGACAGGTCGGCGACAAGGGTACGCTCGTGACCGACGATGCCCGCGTCACCGTCACGGACGTCCGCAAGAAAGCGGGCCTTTTCGTCCATTCCGGCAAGATCGAGTCCGGCGATCTCGCGGTCGGCGCCGCCGCCAAACTCGCCGTCGATCACGCGCGCCGCGCCGCGATCCGGGCGAACCATTCGGCGACCCACCTGTTGCACGAGGCCCTCCGACGCGCCTTGGGCGATCACGTGGCGCAGCGCGGCAGTCTGGTTGCTCCCGAGCGGCTCCGCTTCGATTTTGCGCATTCGAAGGCGATGAGCGCGGCCGAGATCGCGCGCGTCGAGGCCGAGGTGAACGCGCTTGTCCGGCAGAACACCGCGGTCGAGACGCGCATCATGACCCCGGATGACGCGCAGACCCTCGGAGCCCGCGCGCTCTTCGGCGAGAAATACGGCGACGAGGTGCGCGTCGTCTCAATGGGAGAATCGGCCGCGAGCGGGCTTGGCGTGAACGGAGACACGTATTCTCTGGAACTCTGTGGCGGGACCCACGTCCGGAGGACCGGAGACATAGGAGCGTTCAAACTGGTCTCCGAAGGAGCGTCCGCGAGCGGCGTGCGTCGCGTCGAGGCTCTGACCGGCGCGGCCGCGCTCGACCACGTCGCGCGCGAGGAGGCGGCGCTCGCCGAGGCTTCGGCGTTGCTCCGCGCGCGCCCCGAAGAACTGGCCGACCGCGTCCGGGCCATCGTCGACGAGCGGAAGGCGCTGGCGCAGGAGGTGGCGGACCTCCGTCGACGGCTCGCCCTCGCGGACGGCGGACGCGAGGATCTCCGGGAGTCGGAGACGGTCGCGGGGATCGAGTTCGTCGCGCGATCACTTTCCGGCGTGTCCGGCAAGGACCTTCGCGGACTGATCGACGAGCACAAGGCGCGCATCGGTTCGGGGATCGTGCTGCTCGTCGCCGATACCGGAGGCCGGGCGGCGGTCGCCGCCGGCGTCACGGAGGACCTGACCAGCCGGATCTCGGCGGTGGATCTCGTGAGGGTCGCGGCCGAGGCGCTGGGCGGGAAAGGCGGCGGCGGTCGACCTGACATGGCCCAGGCCGGGGGCTCCGATCCTTCCAAGGCGCCGGCGGCCATCGCCGCCGCCCGCGCCATGCTCGAAGCCTGAAGCCGAACACGAGGAGAGCCGCCGATGTCCGCCTATTGGATCGCGCATGTTACCGTGACCGACGACGAGGCCTATGGCGAGTACGCCAGACGGGCCGGACCTGCCATCGCCTCGCACGGCGGCCGGTTTCTGGCGCGAGGCGGGCGCTGCGTCGGTCTTGAGGGAAAGACCCGCCCGCGCAATGTCGTGGTGGAGTTTCCGAGCGTCGAAGCCGCGGAGGCCTGCTATGGATCGGCGGCCTATCAGGAAGCGCTCGGATTCGCCCTCGGCGCGTCGGAGCGCGATCTGATGATCGTCGAAGGCGTAAAGGCCTGAGGTTCGCGAAACCGGCGACGAGGTCTCAGCGCGCGAAGTCAGCCCGCGCGAGAACGCCGGCGTCCACTTCGGCGAACCGAGGCCGCCCTATCTGGCCCAGCGTCCGGACCAGTTCGGTCTCGAGGATCTCATGGGCCTTCGCGACGCCCGCATCTCCGGCGGCGGCGACGCCATAGGCATATGCGCGGCCGGAAAGAACGAAGTCCGCACCGAGCGCTTTGGCCCGCACGATGTCGGCGCCTCTTCGGACGCCGCTGTCGACAAGAATCGGCACCCTTCGCGCCACCGCTTCAGCAATGAATGGAAGCGCCGCGACCGCCGCGGGCGCGTAATCGGCCTGCCGTCCGCCGTGATTTGAGACGCCGACGCCGTCGCAGCCCGCCTCAATTGCGAGTTCGGCATCTTCCGGGTGGAGAATGCCTTTCACGACCATCGGTCCATTCCAGACGTCGCGAAGCCGGCGCAGGTCATCCCAGGTGAAATCATTGGAGATCATTCTGGCCTGCGTCTCAACGATCGACATCTTTCCGTCGGCTTTGAACCGGCGCGGATCGAAATTGCCGAAACCCGGGGCTCCGGCCCGCAGCGTTTCGAGCGCCCAGGCCGGATGGGCCATGAGATCGAGCACGATCGAAGGCGTAAACACAAACGGCATGGCCATGCCGTTCCGCGTGTCGCGATCCCGCTTTCCGGCCGCCGGAACGTCGACGGTCACGATCAGAACCTCGCAGCCCGCCGCCTTCGCACGGTCGAGAAGATCTCTGCGCAGCTCGAGATCCCGAGACGCGTAGAGCTGGAACCAGGCCATGCCGTCGGCGGCCTCGGCGACCTTTTCGAGCGGCGTGGAACATGCGGTGCTGATGGCATGCGGAACACGTTTGCGGGCAGCGAGGCGCGCCCACATCAGATCGGCACCCGGCCGGGTCATGTTGAGAAAACCGATCGGCGTCAGTCCGAACGGTGCCGAATACGTCTTTCCGAACAGCGTCGTCTCGATCTCAGGCGTCGACGCGTCGATGAGATATCGGGGCAGAAGTTCGATGGCGTCGAACGCGGCGCGGTTTCTGGCGATGTTGATCTCATCCTCCGCGCCGCCATCCATCCAGTCAAACGCGAAGTTCGGCATCCGGCGCTTGGCCATCGTTCTGAGGTCGGAGATGGAGGCGACGCGGTCGAGGCTGCTCATGAGGGACCTTTCCATGCGTGCGGACGGGCCTCCGCGAGACGGCGTTTCCGCTTGGCATGGTTACGAAGTCACTGTCAAATCGAACGAAAGCCCCGTCCATTTCGAACGGGGCTTCCGATATTTGCCGCACGGTGACCGGTCCACGGAGCCGATCGGATCGAGATTAGCCCGCGAAAGCCTGGAGTTTCGCGACGATACCGTCGATCACCGGCTTGAGCAGCGTGGAGAGACCGCTGTCCGCGAGGATGCGGTCCGCCTCCGCCGTGATCGTCGGCAGCGCGGCGCTCACGGCGCTCTGGATCGCGCTCCGGCTTTCGGCGGGCATCGTGTCGACCGCGCCCTGCGCCGTGGCCAGCGCGGCGTCGACCTCTTCGAGCGTCGGCAACGCGGCCTGGGCCGAGGCGGTATCCGTCACATCCGCGAGGGACCCCGTCAACCGGCCCAGCGCGTCCTGTATCGTGCCGACATAATCGACGTCCGCGACCGTCGCGGTGGTGGCCGGCGCCTCGACCGCGGGCGTTTCGACGACCGGCGTCTCGACGACCTCGGGCTCGCTGGCGAAGAAGCGCGGCAGGAGCCATGCGAGAAGCGCGAGTGCGAGAAGAACCCATATCCAACGCATCCAACCGGACTTCCTGGCGGGCGGCGGGGTCGGAGTGACCTTGGGCGCGGCGGTCGCCGCGGCCGGTTTCGGCGTTGCGGCCGCTTTGTAGCCGATGTTTTCGAGAAGTCCGGTTCCGTCGAGCATCTTGGCGAAATCCGCCGGAAGCGCCGCCGCGATGTCGTCCTTCTGGTTTTCCAACATGCGCAGCGCGCCAGGCGCGTCGAGGTTCCGCTCATGGGCGGCCTTGCCTATCCCGCCCATCGCCAACGATCCGGCGAGTCCGAGCAGCGAATTCGCCTTGTCCTGCTCCACTCCGCCATAGTCGGCGAGCTTCGAGGCCATCGTTCCAAGCGTGCCGTCTCCGAGAATGCCGGACAGCATGTCGCCGCCAGAGCTGGCGGCGCGACCCGGATCGCTGTCAAGCGTCTCGCCAAGCGATTCGAGAGGGTTCGACCCCAGCTTTTCGAAAGCGTTTCCGAAGGCGTCGGCTCCGGCCGGCTTCTTCGAGGCCCCGAGTATCGCCGACATGACCATCGGGACGGCTGCCGCGATCAGCTTCTGCGCCGTCCCGGAATTGATACCCAGCATTCCGGCGACTTTCGCCGCGATCGCAGGCGTGGCGAATTTCATCAGCATGTTCATCAAATTCATGTTTCCCCCGATTTCCTGTCCTGGAGGCGGTAACCCGCCAAGACACCCGCGTCACAATAGTTATGCGAAGGGGAGAATACAGTCAGTTCGACTTGGGAGCCGTCGGTGGCTACGCGGAGACGCTTCGTCCTCGGACGGGCCGGTGGCGTCAGATGACAACGACTTTGGCGCCACGTTCGACCCTGTCGTAGAGGTCGATGACATCCTGGTTTATCATCCTGAAACAGCCGGAGGACGCGGCGTAGCCGATGCTGCGCGGCTGGTTGGTTCCGTGGATGCGGTATCCGGAGTCGCGGTCTCCGAAGTAGATGTAGAGCGCGCGGGCGCCGAGAGGGTTCGTTTCGCCGCCGGGCATGCCGTCCTTCCACTTCTCCAGTTTCGGGTCACGCTCGATCATTTCGGGCGGCGGCGTCCATGTGGGCCATTTGGCGTTGCGGGCGATGGTGCCCGTTCCCGTCCATCCGAACCCCTCGCGCCCGATCGCGATCCCGTAGCGCAGGGCGCGGCCTTCGCCTTGGACGAGGTAGAGAAACGGCCCTTTGGTGTCGATCACGACGGTTCCGGGGGCTTCGGCGGTCTCGTAGGCGACCTCGTTCTTCAAAAGCTCCGGGTGAAAGTCCGCCACGTCGATCGAGGAGATCATCCGGTTGCCGTCCGACCGCGCGGCGTAATGCGACGGGTCGGCCGGCACCCTGTCCATCGCGACCGCAGGGGCCGGCTGTTCCACGACGGCGACGCCTTCCGGCGAGCACGCGGCCAGGATCAGGGTCGCGGAAACCGCGAGGCCCGGCGCTCCAAAACGAATGGTCATTCCCTTCCTCCTTCACGCGCCCGCCACGACGGTATCCGCACCCCGATAGCGCGCAAACCTTGCCGTGACCTGAATCCTGAAAGACGATCCCCTCGCGCGACCCTACACGAACGGATGGAGGGCTGCCAAGTTCCTGAAATGTCCGCGTCGGCGCTTCCCAGCGGCCGCGCGCCGTGCCAGACTTCAACGGGACATGGGGGAATTTCGAAGATGCGGCGTATGGGAATGATGATCGGGATCCGGCCGGAGCACCTGCCGGAATACAGGCGGCTTCACGCCGATGTCTGGCCGGAGATCCTGGAGCGGCTTCGCGCGAGCAACATCCGCAACTACTCGATCTTCCTGCGCGAGCCGGAGAACGTCATGTTCGCGTACTGGGAATATCACGGCGCGGATTTCGAGGCGGATTCAGCCGCGATAGACGCCGATCCGAAGACCCGGGAATGGTGGGCGATCTGCGGACCGATGCAGGTTCCGCTGGAAACCCGCGCGGAGGGGGAATGGTGGGCCTCGATGGAGGAGGTCTTCCATCTCGACTGATCGGCGGATGACCGCTTCGCCGCAGATCTACTCGACGCACCCGCTGCATCCCCGGGCGATGGAGATGCTGCGCTGCGCGGGCGCGTTCCGGGTGGCGACGGCGCATGACGCCGCGACGCTCGCGCGCGAGGGGCGCGAGGCGGACGTGGTCATCGTCCGGGTGCCGGTTCCCGAGGCGATGTTCGCGGACGCGCCGCGCCTGCGGGCCGCGATCCGGCACGGGGCCGGGATGGACATGGTGCCGATGCAGGCCGCGACGCGCTCGGGGGTCCTGGTGGCCAACACCCCCGGCGTGAACGCGCGCACCGTCGCGGAGCACGTGATGATGATGGCGCTGTCGCTCTGCCGGCGGTCGCGTCAGATCGACCTCGCGCTCCGGTCGGAGGGGTGGCATGCCGGGCGGGCGCAGACGGATTTGGCGAGCGACCTGGCCGGCAAGGTCCTGGGCGTGATCGGGATGGGCGACATCGGCCGCGAGGTCGCGGGGATCGCGCGGCGCGGGTTCGGGCTGGAGGTCGTCACGGCGACGCGGCGGCCCGGGACCGTGCCGGAGGGCGTGCGGGCGCTGGCGCTGGCGGATCTCGCCGCGATCGCGGACATCGTGGCGGTCTGCTGTCCGCTGACGCCGGAGACGCGCGGCCTGGTCGGGGCGGAATTCATCGGACGGATGCGGCCGGGCGGGTTCGTCATCAACATCGCGCGGGGCGCGGTAATCGATGACGACGCCCTGATCGCGGCGCTTTCAGCCGGCCGGATCGGAGGGGCGGCGCTCGACGTGTTCGTGGAGCAGCCGCTGCGGCCGGACCATCCGTATCTGGGGTTCGACAACGTCATCGTCACGCCGCACGCGGCCGGCGTCACGGATGACAGCCTGATGCGGATGGCGACCGGCGCCGCGGCGGAGGCGCTGCGGGTTCTCGCGGGGGATCTGCCGGTCAATCTGCGCAACCCGGAGGCCGTGCCGCTCTATCGGTCGAGGTTCGGAGCGTGATCAGGCGTGGTCCACGCGTGAACCCAAGGCAAGTCGTTGATTTCAGGATGGTAACAAGAGTTAACAAGGTTGACGGATCGTTACCGGCCGATCACGCCGCGCCGCCGAGCGGTTCGGACGGCCAGCCGGAATGGTACGGATGGTCGGGACCGAGCGGCAGGAAGACCGGCGCGCCGGAGCGGGCGGAGGCGTAGATCGCGGTGACGAGTTCGACGGAGCGGCGGCCGTCCTCGATCGTGA
Source organism: uncultured Alphaproteobacteria bacterium (assembly GCA_963798765.1). Taxonomy (GTDB): domain Bacteria; phylum Pseudomonadota; class Alphaproteobacteria; order Rhodobacterales; family Rhodobacteraceae; genus Amaricoccus. The sequence goes on from CAWCUP010000009.1 coordinate 82,633, forward strand.
CTTCGCGGCCGGGCGATCCGTCGAGGGCGTCGGCGATGGCGGCGAACATGCCGTCGTAGCCGCTCGGGGTTTCTGCGACCGTCGCGAGCACATCGTCGATCTCGGCTTGCAGGCGCGGGGCGCGGGCGGTGAAGCTCCATGGCTTCGCCGCGAGGCTGTAGGGCGCGTGGTCGCTTTCGACGGTGACGCCCTCGAAGCAGAGACGCATGCGGCTGCTGTCGTCGGCGGCGCCGAGGGTGATCGAGCTGGTCACCAGCGCTCCCGTCTCCATGCGGAGCGCTCAGCGCCGCGCAATCCTCGGTCTCGATCTCGTTCACGCGCGTCGCCAGCATGGCGGAGATTTCGGCGACCGGTCCGAGAACGGAGGTCAGCAGGTCGTGGATGTGGATGGCGTGGCCGAGGATTGCGCCGCCGCGCTCGCCCGTCCAGGTCCCGCGCCAGGGGATGTCGTAATAGGCCGCGCCCCGGTTCCAGTGGGTCTCGAGCGTGCCGACGAGCGGGCGGCCGGCGAGGCCGGCGTCCTTGACGGCGCGAAGCTGAGCCATGCCGATGCCGTAGCGGTACTGGAAGACCGGCGAAAGGAAGCCGCCGGTGTCGCGGACCTTGGCGATGAGGGCGTCGGTCTCGCTCAGGCTGGGGGTCAGCGGCTTCTCGCAGATCACCGCCTTGCCGGCGTCGAGCGCGCGCATGCAGGCGTCGAAATGCAGATGCGGCGGCAGGCAGATGTCGACGATGTCGACGGACGGATCGGCGAGGATGGCGTCGAAATCCGTGGTCGCGGTCACGCCGGGATGCTTCGCCGCGACCGCCGCGCCGCGCTCGGCGTCGAGATCGCAGAGGGAGTGGACGACGTAGCGGTCGGGAAGGCGGAGGCAGGCGGCCAGATGCTCGGCGCCGATGCCCGCGCCGATGATGGCGATCGAGCGTCTCACGCGCGGCCCTCGGCGAGGTTCTGGGCGGTGATGGCGAGGCGCGTGACGCGGAAGGTGTGCTCCTGTCCCACGGCGGTCTCGGTCCGGTCGCGGATGTCGCTCACGAGGTTCGGGAAGTAGGGCAGGCCCGCGTCCCGGCAGTCCATGCGCTCGTTCTTCTCGCCGTTGACGAGGTAGAGCGTGTCCGTGACGTGCTCGCGGCCGATCTCGGTGTATTTGCGCAGCTCGATCTGGCCCTCGGTGCCGAGCAGGAAGAGCCGCCCGTCGCCCCATGTCGGCAGACCGTCCGGCGTGAACCAGTCGAGCCGCACGTAGCCGTGGCAGCCGTCGGACTTGAGGACCATCTCGCCGAAATCCTGGAAGCCCGGACGGTCGGGCATGGTGGAATTCTCGACATGGGCGTGGGCGATGCGTCGCGTCTTTCGCGCCGGTGAAATGCAGGAACTGGTCGATCTGGTGCGAGCCGATGTCGCAGAGGATGCCGCCGAAGCGCTCGCGCTCGAAATACCAGTCGGGCCGGGTCTTGAGGTTCTGCTTGTGCGGGCCGAGGCCGACGGTCTGGATGACGCGGCCGATGGCGCCGGCGGCGACCAGCTCGGAGGCGCGGGTGACGGCGGGGACCTCGAAACGCTCGGAGAAATCGACGGTCCAGATGCGCCCGGTGCGGCGCGCGCATTCCTCGACGGCGTCGAGCTGTTCCAGCGTCGTGCAGCCGGGCTTGTCGACCATGACGTCCTTGCCGGCCTCCATCGCCTCGATGGCGAGGCCGGCGCGGTCGGCGGGGACCGCCGCGATGAGGACCATGTCGATGTCGGGATCGTCGAGGATGCGGCGGCGGTCGTCGACACGTTCGAGCTCGGGGAAAACCTCGCGGAATTTGGTCTCGGTGACGGCTTGCCCATCGGTCCACCATTTTGCGCAGGTGCAGCCGGCGGCTTTCATGTGGCCGAGCATTCCGAAGATGTGGCCGTGGTCGATGCCGAGCACGCCGAGCGCGGGTCCGTCTTTGGTCATTTCAGTTTCCTTCAGAGAGTGGCGCGCGCGCCGGTGCGGCCGGAGGTCTCAAGCGCGGCGATCAGGCGGTGGACGTTCAGCGCCTCGCGCCCGGTCACCAGCGGCGGGCGGCCTTCGCGGAGCGCGTCGGCGAAGTCGGCGATGATGTCGCGGTGCCAGTCGGAGGTGAAGGCCATCGGATCGGCGCCGGAGCCGGAAGCCGCGACCGCGCCGATGGTCTCGGAGCGGCCATCGAGCCAGTCCACGGTCAGGGCGGAGGCCGCCAGATGCGCCGTGGCGTTGGCGAAATTCAGGGTCAGGGTCTCCGTGCGGCCGGGCGCGTTGGCGGTGGTGGCGAAGAGCGCGCCGACGGCGCCGTTCTCGAAGCGGATGCCGCCCGCGACGAAGTCCTCGGATTCCATGCGGTGCATTCCGGTGGTGGCGGTCAGCGCGACGACGTCGGCGGCGGGGCCGGTGAAGCTCAGCATCAGGTCGAGGGCGTGGATCGCCTGGGTGATGAGCACGCCGCCGCCGTCGCGGGCGTAGGTGCCGCGTCCGGGCTCGTCGTAGTAGGATTGCGGCCGCCACCAGGGCACGTTGAGTTCGACGGCGTGGAGCGTGCCGAGGCCGCCTTCGGCGATGACGCGACGGAGGTCGCGCGACGCGGGCCGGCAGCGGAACTGGAAGGTGATGCCGAGCGGCACGCCGGCGGCCTCGCAGATGGCGACGACCTCCTCGGCCTCGGCGAAGTTCGCGCGCGACGGGTTTTTCCATGAGGATCGGCTTGCCGGCCTCGGCCAGCGTTCGGACGGCGTCGAGCCGCGCGTCGGGCGGGGTGGCGAGGATGGCGAAGTCGATGGCGGGGTCGGCGGCGATCTCCGCCACCGAGGCGTAGACGCGGGCGTCGAGGCCGTGCTTGGCGCGGAACGCCTCGGCGCTTTCGGGACGGCGGGCGCAGATCCCGGCGAAGGCGATCCGGTCGGAGAGGTCGGCGAGCGCCTTGACGTAGGTGGCCGCGACCATGCCGATGCCGATCAGGGCGACGTTCAGCCGGTCCGGTCATCAGGCTGGTCTCCGTGATCGTCAGCGCGCGGTCGTTCTCGCCGCCGAAGAGGTGGAAGTCGGCGGCGTTGAAGGTGACGCCGATCTCCTGGCCGCGCCGGAGCGGGATCTGGCGCGAGAGCTGGACCGTGAGCGTCTCGCCGTTGGGGAAGGCGCAGTAGATGTAGGTGATGGCGCCGAGCTGCTCGTAGTTGCGGACCTTCACGGTGAGATCGCCCGCGCCGTCGAGATCGACGCCGATGGATTCGGGGCGGACGCCGAGGGTGACGGCCCCCTGATGGCCGCCGGCGCTCAGCGGGCGGATGAGGCCGCAATCGAGGGTCAGCGTGCCGTCCGAGAGGGAACCGGCGAGGAAGTTCATCTGCGGCGCGCCGATGAAGCCCGCGACGAAGCGGTTGGCGGGGGTGTTGTAGATGTCGAGCGGGCGGCCGACCTGTTCGACGCGGCCGCCGCGCAGGACGACGATGCGGTCGGCCATGGTCATCGCCTCGACCTGGTCATGGGTGACGTAGATCATCGTGTTGCCGAGCTGGGCGTGGAGGTTGGAGATCTCGACGCGCATCTGCAGCCGCAGTTCGGCGTCGAGGTTCGAGAGCGGCTCGTCGAAGAGGAAGATCACCGGCTCGCGCACGATGGCCCGGCCGATGGCGACGCGCTGGCGCTGGCCGCCGGAGAGCTGGCCGGGGCGGCGGTCGAGCAGCATGCCGATCTGGAGCAGGTCGGCGGCGGCGTCGACGCGGGAGGCGATGTCGGCGCGGGGCATCCGCATGTTCTCGAGGCCGAAGGACAGGTTCTGGCGCACGGTCATGTGCGGGTAGAGGGCGTAGGACTGGAACACCATCGCGAGGCCGCGCTCGGATTCCGAGACGTCGTTGACCCTGCGGCCCTGGATCAGGATGTCGCCGGAGGTCGGGTCGTCGAGGCCGGCGATCAGGCGCAGCAGGGTGGACTTGCCGCAGCCGGACGGGCCGACGAAGACGACGAATTCACCGTCGGCGATTTCGAGGTCGACGCCGTGGATCACCGCCACTTCGCCGAAGGATTTGCGGATGCCGTCGAGCTGGAGGGACGGTGCGGTCATTTGAGCCCCGTGGTGGCGATGCCGGTGGTGATGAAACGCTGGAGCCAGACGAAGACGAGCGTGACCGGCAGGAGCGAGACGACCGTCATGGCGAGGATGTAGTTGAAGTCGCTGTCGAACTCGCCGGAGAAGGTGGTCAGGCCGATCTGGAGCGTGTGCTTGGCCGGGTCGGAGATCAGCACGATCAGCGGCCAGAGGAAGTCGTTCCAGCGCCAGATCACCGAGAGGATCGCCAGCACCGACAGCGCGGGCAGCGAGAGCGGCAGGACGATGCGCCAGAAGATCCGCCATTCGGAGGCCGCGTCCATGCGGGCGGCCTCGAGCAGCTCGTCGGGGATGGTGAGCATGTACTGGCGCAGGAGGAACACGCCGGTGGGGGTGGCGGCGGCGGGGATGATGACGCCCCAGAGCGAGCCGAAGATGCCGAAGGACCAGACCACGAAGAAGAGCGAGACGAGGATGATCGAGGACGGGATCAGCAGGGTGGCCACGATCAGGATGGTGAAGGTGAGCCGGCCCCGGAAGCGGTATTTCGAGAGGGCGAAGGCGGCCATGGCGTTGATCAGCAGCGTGATGAGCGTGGCCATCACGGTGACGAAGACCGAGTTGAAGAGGTAGGTGGGGAAGTTGAACGTGTCCTGTCCGTTCCGCTTGAGGAGCGGGTCGAGGTAGTTCTCGGTGGCGATGCGGATCTCCTCGGCGGGGCGGAGGTCGGCGCGCGGGACCTCGAAAATGGCGGAGGGGTCGTCGACCGGCGCCACCTCGGTCATGGCGCGGGTGGGACCGGTCTTGAAGACCTCGCGGATGTCGCCGTCCTCGTCGCGAAACCTGTAGATCGGTTTGACGCCCTCGCCGGGGATCTCGCGTTCGATCTGGGCGAGCGGCAGAAGCCGCGTGTCGAAATTGTCGATCTGCCGCGCCGGCTTGAGCGAGGTGGCGAAAGTCCAGAGGATCGGGATGAGGATGATGAGCATCCCGAGCACCAGATAGCCGTAGGACAGGACGTCCGTGACGCCGACTGGCCGACCGTCGGCGGAGCCCCGCGTTCGTGTGAGGAAGGGGATGAGACGCGCCATCAGAGGTCCGACTGCCTCCGCGTGATCCAGAGCTGGACGAAGGTGAAGACGGCGATGACCACGGCCATGAGGACCGAGGCGGCGGCGGCCTCGCCGTAGGCGGGCGTGTTGCCGCGGAAGGCGGTCTCGTAGATGTGCTGGACGATCATGTAGGTCTCGCGGCCCGGCCCGCCGCCGGTCAGGAGCCAGACCTCGTCGAAGATCTGGAACGAGCGGATCAGCGACAGGACGAGAACGACGATCAGCGTCGGCATCACCAGCGGCAGCGTGATGCGGCGGAAAACGCGCGCGGGTTTGGCGCCGTCCATGCGCGCGGCCTCGTAAAGGTCGGACGGGATCGCCTGGAGGCCGGCCAGAAGGATCAGCATGTAGAAGCCCATGTGCGACCAGCAGAACACGAAGACCAGCCAGAACATCGGCCAGCCGGTGTTCGGCGTCACGAGCCAGTTCACGGGACGGAAACCGCCGAAGTCGAAAACGGAATCGAACTGGATCAGCAGCAGGAGCCCGATGGAGACGACCGCCAGAGCGGTGATCGCCGCGCGGGCGAGCGGATGGGCGGAGCCCACGAGCCAGAGCGCGGCGGCGGCGATGGCGAGACCGGCCCAGAGGCTCAGGCCCGTCAGCGTCTCGCCGAGCATCGCCACGGGGTCGGCCCATGTGAAGACGGCGACGAAAAGCGCGCAGAAGACCGAGGCCCAGGCGAAGGACGGATCGCCGCGCCCGCGCACGACCCGCTCGCTCGCGATCATCAGCAGCACGGCGAAGATCACGGTCGCGACCAGGTTGAAGCCGGTCAGTCCGGCCAGCGCGGTGAGGTTCTCGGCCGCGCCGTCGAGACCGGCGTTCAGGATGCCTTTGCGGTTGAGGACCCAGTGCCAGATGTTGGCGATGACGACGGGCGAGAGCATCACCGGATAGAAGAACATGGCCCGCCAGAAGCCGCGTCCCATCAGCGACTTGTTGACGACCAGCGCCGTCGCCAGCGAGACCGCGCAGATGACCGGAACCATGATCGCGGTGAAGAGGAGCGTGTTGTACATCCCGCTCCAGAAGCTCGTGCCCTCGTTGGAGCAGGTGCGCGGATCGAGGAAGGTCTGGCAGTCGAAGATGCGGTCGTAATTCTCGGTCCCGACCATCGGCCGGTCGAAGAGCGAGATCGACGAGCCGCCGGTGAACGAGACGTAGAAGTTGAGGATCATCGGCAGGAAGGTGAAGAAGCCGAAGATCAGCATGTTCGGCAGAAGAAGCGCGTAGGGGACGCCGCCCCTGCCCCAGACGCTCTGCGCGAGTTCCACCGGAAAGCCGAGCAGGTCCATGGCGAATTGCGGGATCTGCGACAGGCGGTAGCGGCGGCGCGTCAGAAGCCAGAACGCGCCGCCGACGCCCCAGGCCAGCGCGACGCCGAGAAGCAGAAGGGCGCCGGCGCTCATGGCTCACGCCGGTCCGGCGGCCCGTGACGGCCGCCGGCGATTTCCGGGATCGCGATCACGCGCCCGCTCAGTTGGCGTTCTTGTCGATCTCTTCCTGCATCTTCTCCACCGCCTCGTCGAGCGTGATCTCGCCGTTGATCGCCTCGGCGAGGTACTGCACGGTCGCGTTGAAGACGGCGGTGTTGGTGGGGCTGCCTTGGGCCTCGAACGCCTGCGGCGTCTCCCTGGCGGCGGTGGCGACCATCTCGGCGAAGAGGTTGAGACCTTCCGAGACGGCCTCCGGCGCGCCGGCGGAGGCGTAGTCCAGCCCCTCGGCCTGGAGCGCGGCGTGGGCCGGAATGGAAGAGGTGCGCGTGTACCATTCGCGCGCGTTCTCGAGTTCGCCCATCCAGGCGACGAACTTCGCGGCCTCCTCCGGGTTCTCGCCGTCCTTGAACGCCACGAGACCCGCCCCGCCCGGCATCACGCCGCAGCCGGCCGGACCGCAGGGGACCGGGACGACGGCCCATTCGAACCTGTCGCCCACGTTGGCGTTCACGTTGCCGGTGTTCCACGAGCCGGACATGTAGAACGGCACGTCCTCGCCGAAGAACATCTCGTTGCCGGTGGCGTATTTCGAACCGGAGACGGCCGGCCAGATGTCGGGCGGCATCAGGCCGCTCTCGTGCCAGTCGATCATCCGCTGCGCGAATTCCTTGAAGCCGTCGTCGATGACCCAGTCGCCGTTCTCGTCGAAATACTTCGCGCCGTAGGACATGGCCGGACCCGCCATGCGGTGGCCGGAGCGGTCCATCACCATTCCGGCGTAGGAGCCGGTCGCGTCCATCACCGCCCGCGTCGCCTCGGCCCAGTCGTCCCAGGTCGAGCCCGGCGGCGGGATCTCGACGCCCGCCTCGTCGAACATGGTGAGGTTCACGAAGGGGCCGGTCACGGTCATCTCGGTGTGGAAGCCGTAGATGCCGCCCTCCTTGCCCGCGCGGTACCAGGGCAGGACCGCGCCGTAGGCGGCCTCCCATTCGGCGGCGTCCACGTAGGGGGTCAGGTCGACATAGTAGGGGTTGAGCCCGCCCAGATTGGTCACGAGCGCGATGTCGGGACCGGCGCCGGCCTCGAGCTGGGTCTGGAGCTGGTCGCGGATCACGTCGTAGCCCACGAGGTTCAGCTCGATGTTCACGTCGGGCGCGACCTCCTTGTAGCGCTCGATGAAATCGGCGAGCACGGCCGCCTGGTTGTCGTTCGAGTTCGTCATCAGATCGAGATCGACGGCCAGCGCCGAGGCGGCCGACAGCGCGAGCGCCGAGACCGTACAGAGCGCGCGGACCGGCAGTGTCGTGAGACGGGTCATTGTTTCTCCCCCCTGAGGAATTTCGCGATCGTTTTTTTCCGGTGGATAATGCGCGGCGTCCCTCGACGCGTCAACCGAGCGATCGGCCCGACTCCGACAGATGCCGCCCGAGGAATTCGAGGACGCGGGCGCGCATCGCCGGGGTCTCGGCGTGGCCGATCTCCGGCTCGACGTGGAATTCGACGGCGCCAGCCGCGCCGGCTCTCGCGTAGGCGGATTCGAGATCGCGCCTGGCCGCGGTGAAGCACCTTTCCGGCGTGCTCCAATCCGCGAGGCCGACGCAGTGGAGCTGCGGGCGGGGCGCGGCGAGACCCGCGACCTCGCCGGTCGACGCGTGGGCGAGAAGGCCTGGGACGGTCATGTACTGCCCGTGGCCGTCGTGGTTCCCGGTTTCGATCAGGCATGCCATGTCGGCGAAACAGCAGAGGCTGGCCGCGGCGCGGATGCGGGGGTCGATGGCGGCCATCCACCAGGCCAGCGTGCCGCCCATGGAGATGCCGAGCGTGGCGACGCGGGCGGCGTCGACGTCGGGGCGCGCCGACAGCCAGTCGAGCGCCGCGACCTGTTCGGCGAGCATCCGGCCGAAAAGCGTCGTGCCGCGCCAGAGGCGGGCCTTGGACTCGGCCGATTCGGAGAGGCCGGCCCGGGCGCCGAAGCATGGCATCTCGACGCAGAGGACGGCGCAGCCGCGCGCGACGAGGTCCGGGGCGTAGGGGGCCGTGAGGGCGGGCCGGCCGGAGACCAGCTCGTCGCGGCCGATGTCGTAGCGGCCGCCATGGGCATGGCAGTAGAGGATCGCGGGCGCCGGCCGGGCGCCGGGCGGTCGGATAAGGAGGGCGGGGGCGTCGGCGCCGTCCGAAAGGCGCAGCGTGAGGGTCTCCAGGGCGCCGCCGTCGAGCGGGCGCGTCTCGCCCGCGTCGATCCCGGCGACGTGGAGCGTGCCGACCTCGCCGCCGAGCAGCCGCAGAACGTGATCGAGATCCGCCATCGTCCACTCCCCTTCTCACGGAAGGACATTGCACCGGTCGCGGCGTTGACGGAACACTCGATCGCGCACGTGGGGGAGGACGCGATGACGGACGGGGACTGGCGCGGGATCGAGGCCGGAAGCGGGATCAACGTCTGGGCGATGACGGAGGCGGAGGAGCTTCCGTGGCCGGGCGTCGCGCGGCCGATGCCGGACCGGGTGGATTACCGCTTCACCAACGGACCGGTCGATACCGGGGTTTCTCCATGCCGCGAAGCTTTGCTGGAGGCCGTGGCGGCGGGGCGCGAGGTCCGGATGCCGACGGGGCCGTTCACGCGGGCGACGCCGGGGGGCGAGTCGGCGGACGTGGATTTCTCGCGGTTCCGTCACGCGCCGACGCTGATCCGGCGGGGGTTCCGCTGCGCGGTGCGGGCGGCCGAGGCGGGCGTGGCGGAAATCGAGGTGGCGACCTGCGGCGGCGTCACGGTCTGGGCCGACGGGCGCGAGGTCCTGCAATTCGAGCCGTTCACGCGCAACGTGGCCGATCGCACGGCATTGGCGCTCGAGGTCGGTCCGGAGCCGATGGAGCTGACGGTGGCGCTGGAGGACCTGCACGAGCGGGACACCACGTGTTTTTTCGCGATGATCCCGCGCTCGGGTCCGGCGCTGGAGACGCGGGCGCCGGGGCTGAACGCCGGGCGGATCGGCGCGGCGGCGCGGGCGCTCGCGTCGCTGCGGACCGACCGGGTGTTCTACGAAAGCGGTGACATCTCGGTGGTCTGCGACGATCCGCCGGCATTCGATCTGCCGCTCCGGCTCGTCGCGCACGGGCAGTTCATGCGCGGCGGCATCGCCGGGCCTCGCCGGGTCCGCGAATCGATCGGATTCGAGGTGGGGCCGGGCAGGACGGAGGCCGCCCTGATGCCCGTCGCCGAGGCGGAGCATGGATGCGTCGAGCTGGCGTTCGAGGCGGAGATCGACGGGGCGCGGCTCGAGCGGGTGATCGGGACGACGGTGGTTCCGCCGCCGGTCCCGCTTCGGGGCGCCGATGTCGGGGAACGCAAAGCGGCCGCGGCCGACCGGATGGTCGCGCGCGGATCGTTCGAGCCGGCGACCGCGCTGCTTCTGATGGCGCGGGGCGGGAAACCGGAGCTGGCGGCGGAGATCGTCGACCGGGCGCTCGACGATATCGAAGGACGCCTCGACTGCGCGGATTTCTCGATCCTGCCGCTGCTGCGGATCTGGCGCGACCATCGCGAGGCGCTGGAACCCGCGCGGCGCGCGCGGCTGCGCAAGGCGCTGCTCGGCTTCCGCTACTGGCTCGACGAGCCGGGGAACGACGTGATGTGGTTCTGGTCGGAGAACCACGTGCTCTGTTTCCATGTGGCGCAGCTGGCCGCCGGGACGTTCTTTCCGGACGAGGTGTTTCTCAACGGCGGCAAGACAGGGCGCGATCCTGGCGGCGGAGGCGCGGGAGCGGATCGGGCGCTGGTTCGACTCCATCGAGGCGCATGGCCTCGCGGAATGGAACTCGGCGGCCTACTATCCCATCGACATGCTGGCGCTGTTCTCGCTGCACGACATGGCGGAGGACCGCGCGCTGGTCCGGCGGTCGGCGGCGCTGCTCGACACGATTTTCGTGATGACGGGGCTGCACACCACCGGAGGCGTGCCGGCCGGGTCGCAGGGCCGCGCCTATGAGAAGGAGCTTCTGGCGGGGTCGGCGACCGAGCTGGGGTCGGTCGCGGCGATCGCGTTCGGCGGGCCTTGGCCGGAGGGGTACGATCGGGCGGCGGCGCTGTTCTGCCTGTCGAACTATGTTCCGCCGGTGGCCGCGGCGCGGTTCGCGAGGCTGCGTCCGGGCGAGGTGCTGGAGGCGCGTTACACCCAGGGCCTCGACCACGAGGCGCGTCTCACGCTCTGGAAGACGCCTGACGTGCAGATGTCCACGGTCTCGGAGCATCACGCGGGGGCGCCGGGCAAGCAGCAGCACGTCATCGATCTGCAGTTCTCCGCGCATCCGATGGCGCGGGCCTGGATCAATCATCCGGGCGAGCTGAAGGTCTGGGGCGAGCGGCGGCCGTCGCTGCTGGCGGGAAACGCGATCCTGCCGCGCGTGGCGCAGGACGGAAACGCGGCCTTCGTCATCCACGACCTGACGTCCGACCCGTCCACCATCGGGTTTTCGCAGCTCTTCGCGCCGCGCGAGGCGTTCGATCTGGTCGCGTCGGAAGGATCCTGGCTTTTCCTCCGCTCGGGTCGGGGCTGCGCCGGGATCTGGTGCTCGGACCGGCTCTCGCCGATGACGTCCGGCCTCTACCGCGACGCGCTCTGGCGGGGTTCGGAGCGGCTCGCGGGATGGGTGGTCGTCGTCGCGACGGCGGCGACGGATGCGGAGTTCGAGGCGATGCGGTCGCGCCTCGCAGGCGCCGCGATCGGCTTCGACGCCGGCGCGCGCCTTCTGCGCGCGCGGCTCCCTTCCGGCGACTTCGCCCTGGGCCAGGACCGCCCGCTCCGTCGCGACGGCGTCGAGCGGACGTTCGGGCCGCTGAGTTCGACGCCGCACGTCTCCATCGACGGCGCCCCGATGCGCCCCTGGAGGACCGCCCGGAGCTGACGCCGCGCTCAGGCGAGGGCGGGCGCGGGGTTCCAGACCCCGTCCGGGGGTCCGGAAGCGGCGGGACCCTGCCAGCGGGCGAGAACCTCGGCGTGGAGCGCGAGCACCCCGGCCGGGCCGACCTCCTCCGGGATGGTCCAGAAGCGTGCGTCGCCAGCCCCTCCCGTCCAGAGGATGATCAGCGGCGCGGCGATCATCGGGCCCGCCACCGGAAGAAGCCAGAGCGCCAGATCGGGGGACACGGTCGCTCGCCGCGAGCAGTCCGAGCGCGCCTCCCGCCACGATCCAGTCGCTTTCCGCCCACGCCTCGGTCAGCCCGCCCCGCCCGCGGCCCGGGCGGGATGGCCAACCGCCGTCCCGTCCGGCGAGAACCTCGACGACGGACCGCGCCTGCCATGCCACGAGGATCGGCGCCACGATTGTCGACAGCGCGATCTCGGCCAGCGCGGAGCGCGTCGCCGAGATCCGCCCGCCGAAGCCGCGCATCGGACCGGCGGCGAGAGCGCGCGCGAGGATGAGCGCCTTCGGCAGGAACAGAAGCGCGATAACCCCGGTGGCGAGGAATAGCGCCTCGACGCGCCCGCTGTCGCAGACGAGGCCGCAGCCCAGATCGGGCGACACGAGCGGCGCGACGATCCCGGTGACGAGGAAGCCGAGCCACAGCAGGGGCGCGACGTAGGACAGGATGCCCTGGACGAAGACGAACCGGCTCCACGGCCTGAGACCCGCCGTTCCCACGAGGGCGGCGTGCTGCAGGTTTCCCTGGCACCAGCGCCTGTCGCGGCGCGCGTGCGCGACGAGGTCCTGGGGACCCTCCTCGTAGGAGCCGCCGAGGTCCGGATCGAGCCGCACGGTCCAGCCGGCGCGCGCGAGGAGCGCCGCCTCGGCGTAGTCGTGGCTCAGCACCTCGCCGCCGAAGGGCGCGCGGCCGGGCAGCACCGGAAGGCCGCACAATTCAGCGAAGGCGCGGACCCGGAAGACCGCGTTGTGACCCCAGAACGGCCCGGTCGGCCCCTGGGTGACGTCGAGCCCGCGGGCGAAAACCGGGGCGTGGAAGGCGCTCGCGAACTGCGACGCGCGCCCGAAGCGGCTGCGTCCGCGCACGACGCGCGGATTTGTCTGAAGGAGGCCGAGGCCGGGGTCGGCCTGCATCCGGCGCACCATCTCGACGATGGTCGCACCTTCCATGAGGCTGTCGGAATCGAGCACCACGGCGTAGTCGTAGCGCCCGCCGCAGGTCTCGATGAAATCGGCGATGTTGCCGGCCTTGCGGCCCGTCCGGTCGTCGCGCCGGCGGTAGTAGATCCCGGCGCTTCCCTCGCGTTCCGACAGCAGCCGCGCGTGCCAGTGGCGCTCGGCGGCGGCGACGCCCTCGTCCCGCGTGTCCGAGAGGATCGCGATGTCGAAACGGCTTCCCTGACGCGTCCGCGCCAGCGAGGCCTCGATGGCCGCGACGCGCGACCACGTCTCGGCGGGCTCCTCGCCGCAGACGGGCATGAGAATGACCGTCGAGCCGAGTTCCGCGTCGTCGGGCGCCGCCGCGCGGGGACGGGGCCGCCCCGCGAACACGCCGGTGAGCGCCTGGGCCGCGCCGAAGGCGAGCCACCACGTCGACGCGCCGATGAACACAGCGCGCAGCATGTCCGTCGCGGCCATGCCGTCCGTCGACGCGGCGCCGCCGAACGCCAGGGCCGCCGCGACGGCGGCCAGCGTGGCGAAGGCGACGGTCGCGGTACGCGCCGCGCGCGTGCCGGGGGACGCGCCGGGCGCCCGGGCGGCCGCCAGCGGCGCGCGGCCCAGATCCTGCGCGCGCATCGGGACGGGGGCCGGCGGCGGAAGCCAGGGATCGCGGGTCGGAGCGGACTCGCCCCGTTCGCGGATGGAAATCGCGTGTGACATCAGGCGTCGATCCATTGATAGAGCCAGATCTCGCTCAGTTTGCGGCCGAAGCCGGCGAGATGGGCAACGAGTTCCACGACCTCGCCCTCGTCCGCCGCGACGTCGATCGCGAGACGCCACGCGCGGCCGTCCTCGAGACGCTCGAGGGTCTTGGAGACGAGTTCGCCGGTCGAGACGGACACTTCGGCGGAGATCTCCGCGTCGGCGGATAGCGCGTCGAGCGGACCGCCCGCGAAATCCACGACGAATTTTCGCGTGCCGTCGGGACTGGGCACGCCGGACGGGCCGCCGGCGCCGGCGCGGGTGCCGACCACTATCGCCAGGTCGCCCGTCATGTCCGGGGGCAGATCGCCCCAATGCAGGCGGTAGTCGTATGCGAGCGCGTCTCCGGCGCGGACCGGCTGCTCGCGGACCCAATAGGCGACGATGTTGTCGTTCGCCTCGAGCTCGGTCGGGATCTCGACGAGGCGCACGGCGCCGGGACCCCATTCGCCCAGAGGCTCGACCGCGACGGAGGGGCGCCGCTCGTAATGGGCCTCCGCGTCGTGGTAGGCGTCGGGGTCGCGCTCGCGCTGATACAGGCCGAACGCGCGGGGCGAGGTCTCGAAGAGATACGCGCCCCCGAGTTCGGGCGGATTGTTCAGCGGACGCCAGAGCACGTCGCCGTCGGCGCGCGCGACGCGCAGCGCCTCGCTGTCGCGAACGGCGGAGCGGTAATCGTCGAAATCCGAGCGGTTCGCCGGGCCGAAGAGCATCATCGAGGTGAGCGGCGCGATGCCGAGTTCCGCCACGTCCCCGCGCATGAAGAGCCGCGCGGTGACGTCCATCACCGTCTCTTCGCCCGGCCGGATCACGAAGCGGTAAGCCCCGGTGACGCTCGGGCCGTCGAGTGCGGCGTGGACGGTGATCGCGTCGTCACCGACGGACGGGCGTTCGAGCCAGAAGCGGGTGAAGTGAGGAAATTCCTCGGGGCGGGCGGTCGCGGTATCGACGGCGACGCCGCGCGCGCTCGCGCCGTAGACGCTGCCGCGGCCCAGCGCGCGGAAGTAGCTCGAACCCAGAAACGCCACCAGCTCGTCGAACTTGTCGGGGCGGTTGAGCGGGTGGTTGAGACGGAAGCCCGCGACGCCGGGAAGCTCGGCGTCGGCGGGAACGCGGTCGGCGAGTTCGTTGAGATACTCGAAATCGGCCGTCGAGAAGGTCATCTCGCGCGCCATGCCGTCCTCGACCTCGAACAGCCGCACCGGCGCGCCGAAGAGCCAGCCGGTGTGGAAGGCGTGGAGACGGAACGGAAGGTCGGCGTCACTCCAGCGCGCGCGGGCGTCGTTGAAGCGGATCAGGCGGTAGTCGTCGTATTCGAGATCGCCGAGAAAGCCCTCGGGCCGGTCCGGCTCGCGGTAGCTCTCGTCGGCCAAGGCGCGCATCTCTTCGGCGAGGGCCTCGAAACTGAACGGAGCCGGCTCCGGCGCGGCCTCCTGCGCGGCGGAAGGGCTCGGGCGCAGAGGTGCCAGGCCGAGCGCGAGGAGCGCGGCGGCGCCCGTCAGCACCTGCCTGCGATCCGCCTCGGCGGAGGCGCCGGGCGACATGATACGTGTGGATTTCCGGAACAACGCCATTCTCCAGAGAGGGACAGGCCGACACGGATGAATATTGGTCGGTTCGAACGGTTTGCAACGGGCCAGAGCCGGGTCGGTTCCCGCTTCGGCGAAATCATGCTGCATCTGCACATAATATGTGCCAGACCTCTCGTATGGGATCGCAGCGCGCCGATGGAGACGGTCCGGGACGCGCGGCGGCAGGTCCCGCGCCGTCAGATCCGCGCGACTTGGCCTGCGCGACATGGAACGTGCATCGCGGCCGGGGACGCGACGGCCGGGTCGATCCCGACCGGATCGCGCGGGTTCTGGTCGGCGAGGTTCTCGCGCGGCCCGTCGATATCCTGGCGTTGCAGGAGGCGGACGCCGAGCGTCCGCCGCACGCGGGCATTCTGGACATCTCGGCCATCGAGGCGGCGACCGGTCTGCGACACGCCCATCCGGACCGCTCTCTGCGATGGGGCGAGGAAAGCCACGGGTTCCTCGGGTCGATCCTGTTCGTCGGGCCGCGGGTCGCGGTCGACGCGGCCGCGGTGCTCGATCTGCCCGGACATTGCCATCGCGGCGCGGTCGTCCTCGACCTCTCCGTCGGAAGCGACCGGCTGAGGGCGGTCGGCACGCACCTTTCGCTGGGCCAGGCCCTGCGCGCGGTGCAGATGCGCGTGGTCGGGCAGCATCTGCGGCGCCGGACGCCGCTTCCGACGGTGATCCTCGGGGATCTCAACGAATGGCGGCCGTGGGGCGGCCTGGCGTTCTCGGAAGCGGTGCTCGGACGCAGGTTCGCCGGACCCGCGCGGGCGACGTTCCCCGCGTCGCTGCCGTTTCTGCCGCTCGACCGGATCCTCTGCGACCGGCCGGGAGCCGTCCGGGAGGCGAGCGTCCTCGACGGTCCGGGGATCCGGGAGGCGTCGGACCACAGGCCGCTTCGCGGGACGATCCGGCTCCCTCCGCCCGGCTAACGACCGGCGGCGGGCCACATCCGCGCGAAGACGCCGTCCGCTCGGACGAAGACATGCCCGAGCGCCGCGCCCACATGGAGGACGATCAGTCCGATCAGCGCGAAGCGGACGTAGGCGTGTATGGTCTGCGCGGTTTCCGCGAGCGCGTCCGACCGGGGCGCGAGCGGCGGGACGCCCAGAGCGTCGAGCATCTCGACCGGAAATCCGCCGGCCGCGACGCGGACGTAGCCCGACACCGCCATGACGATTAGCAGCAGATAAAGCAGAGCGTGTGTCAGGCCCGCCACGCTCCGTTGCCAGTCCGGAACCGAGGGCGGCAACGGAGGCGGGGCATGCGCGGCGCGATAGATCAGGCGGAGAACGACGAGGAGGAGCAGGATCACGCCCACGTTCTTGTGAAACAGGAAAAGACCGTCCTGGAAAGCCCTCGGCAGGCCCTCCTCGACCATGAGCGTGCCCACGGGAATCGTCGCGAGCACAAGCACCGCCGTCACCCAGTGCAGAGCGCGGGCCATGGGCCGATATGCGTCAACTTCTTCCGCCACGCGCTGGTCCATCAATCCGTCTGGCGCCTACACGTCCAGGAACGTAGAACCCGCCGGTCGGTTTGCAACAAATTCTTGAACGGCCCGCGAAAAGGCTATCTGACACGATCATGGTTCACGACAGCGTCGCATCCGTCTTTCCCCTGCCCGCCTCCGTCCCGCGGCGGTCGCTGATGTGGCGCTACGCCGCCGCCGCCGCCGCGAACCTGGCGCTCGCGGGCTGCGTCGCCGCGATCCTCGGCCCGGCCGGGGCGATCGCGGCCCCGCTCTGGGCGATGGCGGTGTTCGCGGCCGGAGCGATCCTGGCCGGCGCCGCCCTGTCGGAGACCTATCCCCATCGCGCGCTGGGTCTGGCGAACGTCGTGACGCTGGCGCGTCTCGCCCTCGCGGCTTCGCTGGTGTCCGCGCTGGCCCGTGCTGGACGGGCTGGCGGGGTCGGACGCGCTGGCATGGGCCGTCGCGGGAATCGCGACGGTTGCGCTCTGTCTCGACGGGATCGACGGACGCCTCGCGCGACGACAGCGGCTGGCGTCGGAATTCGGGGCGCGGTTCGACATGGAGGTGGACGCGTTCTTCGCGGCGCTGCTCACGATCCTGCTCGTCGTTTCGGGAAAGGTGGGTCTCTGGGCGCTGCCGCTGGGATTCATGCGGTACGGGTTCGTCCTCGCGGCGGCGGCGCTTCCCTGGATGCGCGCGCCTCTGCCCGACCGTTTCGGCCGAAAGGCGGTCTGCGTGCTCCAGATCGGCACGCTGGTCGCGCTTCTGGCTCCGGTGATCGGGCCCGGGACCGCCTGGATTCCCGCCGCTCTGGCGACGCTCGCGCTGGGCTGGTCGTTCGCGATCGACATCTTCCGGCTTTGGCGCGATCGCGCATGAGCGGGACGGCCGCGCGTCTCGCCGGTCTCGCGCTGGCCGCGCTGGCGCTGCATCTGGCGCTGGTCCAGCCGAACCATCCGGACGCGATGACCTTCGGAGCGTTGGCGGTCTTTCCTCTGGAACTTCCCGTGATCCTGCTCGGTCTGGTCGCGCTTCGCCCGGGAACTTTGTCGGCCGCCCTCGCGCGGATCGGGTTGGTGGCGGTCCTCGTGGCGCTGATCGTCCTCAAGATCGCCGATTTCGCGATGTTCACCGCGTTCAACCGGGGGTTCAATCCGCTCTTCGACGCACACCTGGCGGCCGCCGCCTGGAAACTTTCGACAGGCGCCGTCGGGACGGCTCCGGCCATGGTCGCCGCCGCGGCCGCGGCCGCGGCGCTGGCCCTGGCGGCGCTCGCGCTCTGGGCCGCGACCGGAAAATGGGTCCGGATCGTCCCCGGCACGGCCGGGCGAGTCGCGGCGACGGCGGGAGCGGCGCTCGCGGCGCTGGCGGCCGGCGCCCAGATCGGCCAGGCGACCGGAAACTGGAGCCCGCCCTGGACCCCGCCCGGCTCCGCCTTCACGGCGCGCCTGGCGATGGAGCGGGTCGGCGCATGGCGCGCGTCGGTGTCGGAGCTGGCGGATTTCCGCGCCGCGGCGGCCGCGGACCCGTTCACGGGGCGGACGGGGCTTTTCGACCGTCTCGACGGGCGGGACGTGCTGATCGTGTTCGTCGAGAGCTACGGCAGGGCGAGCTTCGACAATCCGCTCTACGCCCCGACGCACGTTCCGACGCTGCGGGCCGCGGAGGCGAAGTTGGAGGCGGCCGGGATGGCTTCTCGGTCGGGCTGGCTCGCCTCTCCGACCTCCGGCGGCCAGAGCTGGCTGGCCCACGGCACGCTCGCCTCGGGAATGAAAACGGGCGACCAGACGACCTACGGGGCGATGCTCGCCAGCACGCGCCGGACGCTGTGGCATCTGGCCGCCGGCGCCGGTTACCGGACGGCGGCGGTCATGCCCGCGATCACGATGGACTGGCCGGAGGGCGGGCTGCTCGGCTTTGAGACCGTTCTCGCGGCGGACGATCTCGGCTACAGGGGCCTTCCTTTCAACTGGGTGACGATGCCGGACCAGTACACCTTGGCCGCGTTCCCCGAGAGACTGGGCCCGTCCGACGCGCCGCTCTTCGCGCAGGTGGCGCTGGTGTCGTCGCACGCGCCCTGGGTGCCGGTTCCGGACCTGATCCCCTGGGACCGGGTCGGTGACGGCTCCGTCTTCGACAGCCAGGCCCTGTCCGGCGACGCTCCGGAGGTGGTCTGGCGCGACCGCGACCGGGTGCGCGACCAGTACCGGATGTCCATCGACTACGCGCTCCGGACCGTGATGGACTGGTCGGCGCGTCAGGGTCCGGACGGACCGCTGATCGTGATCCTCGGCGATCATCAGCCGGCGGGGTTCGTCTCGGGGTCGGAAAGCGTCGAGGTTCCCGTCCATGTCGTCGGCGACCCCGCGCTCGTCGACCGGATCGGCGGATGGGGATGGACGCCGGGTCTCGTCCCGGATCCGGAGCTCGCCTCGGAGCCGATGGCGTGGTTCCGCGACGCGTTCGTGCGCGCCTTCACCGGCGAGCCGGAAGCGGAGGGCGCGACGTGACGCATGTCTCGACGGCGCCCGGGCGGCGGGACGCCCGGCGCGCGCTCTCCCTGGCGCTCCGCCTTCTGGCGCCGGCGGGGCTCGTCGCCCTGATCTGGCATTTCCTCGGCGCCTCGGCGGGTTGGGAACGCCTCGCGACCGCCTCTCCGGGCTGGCTCGCGGCCGCGGTTCTGGCGGCGCAGGCGCAGATCGTCCTCTCGGCGTTCCGGTGGCGGCTGACGGCGGGCCGCCTCGGGCTCCGAATCGGGCGGAGCCGGGCGGTCGGCGAGTATTTCCTGGCGCAGATCGTCAACATGACGCTTCCCGGCGGCGTCATCGGCGACGCGGCGCGCGCGGGACGCCTGCGGCACGACGCGGGACTCGCCGTGTCGGGCGAGGCGGTGGTGATCGAGCGCATGGCGGGCCAGATGGCGCTCGCGGCGGTGGCCGTTCCCGGTCTGGCGGCGGCGCTGGTCCTCGGCTTGCCGTTCGGCGGCGTCGGCGTCGCGCTTCCGGTGCTGACCGCGGCGGCGCTGCTTCTCTGGCGATTCCGGCACGCCGCCGGCGCCCGGCTCGCGCGGTCGCCGACGCTCGCCCGGTTCGGCGCCTCGATCCGCGCGGCGCTCCTCGATCCGGAGGTGAGGGGTCGCCAGGCCGCGCTGGGCCTCGCCATCGTCGGCTGCAATCTCGCCGCGTTCGCGTTCTGCGCGCGGGCGACGGGCACGACGCTCGGGCCGCTCGCCGCCGTGACGGTCGTTCCTCTGATCCTGACGGCCATGCTCCTGCCGTTCTCGGTGGGAGGATGGGGATGGCGCGAAGGCGCCGCGGCGGCGCTGTTTCCCGTCGTCGGAGCGAGCGCCGCGGCGGGCCTTGCCGCGAGCGTCGCGTTCGGCGTGGTCATCCTGATCGCGGCGGCGCCCGGCGCGCTTTGGCCGAGTCTCGGAACCAAGGGGCCGGACCGGAGTTGTTCCGGCTCGCCTTCGTCCTAATGTTGTCGGAGGAAAAAATCGTCACGGGGAACGGCATGCGATTCGACGGGATATCCAGAAGACAGCTGCTCGTCGCCGGAGGCGGCGCGGCGGCTTTCGCGGCGGGGCTCGGTCCGCTACGCGCCCAGACGCCGACGCCTGCGGGGATGCAGCTCTCGTGGCTCCATTCCGTGCAGTTCGCGGGAAGCTACATCGCCCAGTCCGAGGGCTATTGGCGCGATCTGGGCCTGGACGTCACCCTCAGCCCCGGCGGTCCCAACGCGCCGGTCGATCCGCAGGTGGTCTCCGGTCGCGCGCTGGTCGGGATCTCGGCGGCGGATTACGCCTCCGCCTCGGTCGAACAGGGCGCGCCGTTCAAGATCGTCGCCGTGGCGATGCAGAAGAACCCGTTCGTGATCGCCTCGCTGCCGGACCATCCCGTCAACGCGCCCGGCGATCTGGAGGGCAAGAGCATCGGCATGGCGATCGCCAACAGGCCGGTTCTGGAGGCGCTCTGCACGATCAACGGCGTGGATATCGACGCGATCAAGATCGTGCCGACGCAGTACGATCCCGCGCCGCTCGTCGCCGGTCAGGTCGATTGTCTGCTCTGCTGGGAGACGGATCTGCCGGTCGCGATGACGATCCAGGGCGTCGACAACGTCACGATGCTGATGGCCGATCACGGCTATTCGGTGCATTCGCAGACCTACATCGTCACGGAGGACAGTCTGGCCAACCGGCGGGACGACCTGCTGGCGCTTCTTCGCGGCGAGATCATGGGCTGGAACGACTACCGGGCCGACACCGACGCCGCGGCGGCGCTGACGGTGGCCATGTTCCCGGATTCGGGTCTCGATCTGCCGACGCAGGAGCTCCAGGCCAGAAAACAGGTGCCCCTGATGTTCTCGGACCTGACGGACGCCAACGTGTTCGGCTGGTTCACCGACGAGACAGTGGCCGCGAACGTCGAGACGCTCGGGCTGCTCGGCCGCTCGGTCACCGCGGACCTCTGGGACCGGTCGCTGCTCGAGGAAATCCATGGCGGCTGACGTCCGGTCCGGGACGCCGCCGCGGGTCCTCTGCCGGGGGCTCGCCAAGACCTTCGGCGCGGGAGCCGATTCCGTCTCCGCGGTCGATCCGCTCGATCTCGACCTCGCCGCCGGCGAGACGACGTCGCTGGTCGGGCCTTCGGGCTGCGGAAAATCCACCATCCTGCGCATGATCGCCGGACTGGAGGATCCGACCTCCGGCGAGGTCCGGATCGGCGCCGAGACTCCGCTCGAGGTGCGGCGACGCGCGGGTCTCGCCATGGCCTTCCAGGACGCGGCGCTGCTGCCGTGGCGCACGGTGCGCGGCAACATCGCGCTCGCGCTCAAGCTGGCGCGGCAGCCGGCGGATCCGGTCTCGGTCGACCGGCTGATCGCGCTGGTCGGTCTCGAAGGTTTCGAGGATCGCCGTCCGGCCGAGCTTTCGGGGGGCATGCGCCAGCGCGTCGCCATCGCGCGCTGCCTCGTCGCGGAGCCGGAGCTGCTGCTGCTCGACGAGCCGTTCGGAGCCGTGGACGAGCTGACCCGCATGCGGCTGAACCTCGAACTGCCGGCGCTCTGGGAAAAGCGCGGCACGACGACCGTGCTCGTCACCCATTCGGTCAACGAGGCGGTCCTCCTGTCCGAGCGTGTCATCGTCTTCAGCCCGAGGCCCGCGCGGATCGTCGCCGACATTCCGGTCGAGCTGCCGCGCCCCCGCTCGCGGGCTCTGATGGCGCTTCCGGAATTCCGCGAACTGACGGACCAGGTCACGACCGCCCTCTGGCTCGGAGCCGGCCGCGAGTCGGAGCCGCTCGCCGCCGAATGACCGCGACCGCGGCCGACGGCGCTTTCGAGGCGCTCCCGACCCGCGCCATCACCCGCGCGCTTGCGGCCGCCGCTCTTCTGCTCGCGTGGGAAGTCGCCGCGCGTCTGACCGCCGGCGCGTTCGTGATCGCCGGTCCTTCGGAGATAACGCTCCATCTGTGGACGCACGCGGGGCTGATCCTCCGCGCCCTCGGCGCGACTCTCCGCTCCGCCGCGGCCGGTTTCGTCCTCGGCAATGCCGCCGCCGTCGCGCTGGCCTGCCTCGCGCTCTTCCTGCCCCGGCTGGAGCCGGTCATCGCGGGCCTCGCGCTGGTCTTTTTCTGCCTGCCTCTCGTCGCGACCGGGCCGATCCTGCGCGTCATCATGGGGCCGGGGGACGGCCCGCAGGTCGCGCTCGCCGCGCTTGCGGTCTATTTCACGACGTTCCTGCCGCTGATGGTCGGGCTCCGCGCGGCGCCGGCCAGCTGGTTCGATCTCGTGCGCAGCTACGGCGGCGGGCGCATGGCCGAACTGGTGCAGGTCCGCGCGGCGGCGTCGGTCCCCTATCTGGTCGCGGGTCTCCAGATCGCCGCCCCGGCCGCGTTCCTCGGCGCGATGGTCGGCGAGTTCACCGGGGCCGAGCGCGGCATGGGGGTGCTCGCCATACAGGCGATGCGCGCCCTCGACGTTCCCGCCACATGGGCGCTGGCGGTCGTGGCCTCGGCGACGGCGATGGCGGCCTACGCCGTGTTCGGCTGGGCGGGAAGACGGCTCGGCTCCGCGCCTCCCGCCATCCTGATGGCGGCGCCGCCGCCGAAGGGCGGAAGCGGTCCGGCCGGTCTCGCGCTCGGGCTTGTGACGCTGGGTCTCACGCTCGCGATCTGGCAATTCGGCATGGACGCGTTCGGCCTCAGCCCGTTCTTCGCCAAACGCCCGGCCGACGTGTGGGCCTTTCTGGTGACGGCGCCCGACGCGGCGGCCGACCGCGCCACGCTTTTCGCCGCCTATCTCGACACGATGGCCAACGCGGTTCCGGGCTATCTCGCCGGTCTCGCGGCGGGCGCCGGTCTCGCGGCGGCGATCATCCTGCGCCCGCGCCTGTCGACGACCGTTCTTCCGGTCGCGGTGGCGCTCCGGTCCATCCCGATCGTCACGACCGCGCCGCTGATCGTCCTGGCGCTCGGGCGCGGCGCCGCCGGAACGGTCACGATCATCGCGGTGATGATCTTCTTTCCCACGCTCGTCGCCTGCCTCCAGGGGTTGCGGCAGACGCCGGCGCAGGTCCTCGACATGTTCGACAGTTACGAGGCCGGCCGCTGGAACCGCCTGCGCCTCGCCCAGATCCCCGCCATGATGCCCGCCTTCTTCGCGGCGGCGCGCATGGCGGTCCCGGCGGCGATCCTCGCCGCGACCACGGCCGAATGGCTCGCGACCGGCACGGGCATGGGCGGGCTGATCGCGCTCACCGCCTCGACATCCGGCTACGGGATGCTCTGGAGCGCGACCGTCCTGATGGCCGCGACCGCCGTCGCCGGCTATGTCGGCGTCCATGCGGTCGAGCGGCGCGTCCTCGGCGTCTTCGCCAGCGAGCAGCTCGCGCGATGAGACCCGCCCGCGCCGCCTTCGCCATCCCGGGCGACATCAACACCCTCACCGGCGGCTTCATCTACGAGCGCAGCCTGCTCGACGCGATGCGCGCGGCGGGGCGCGAGGTCGAGCGCCTGACGCTTCCGGCGAGCTATCCCGACCCTTCGGCGGAGGACGACGCCGCGACGCGCGAGGCGCTCGCGGCCGTCCCGCCCGACGTGCCGGTCATCGTCGACGGACTGGTTTTCGGGGCGATGGACACCGGCGTTTTCGACTCCGTCCGGGCGCCCGTCATCGCGATGATCCACCATCCGCTCGGGCTCGAGACCGGTCTCGACCGCGCCCGCGCCCGGGAACTGCTCCGGCTGGAAGCGGCCAATCTCGCGCGGGCGGATCACGTCGTGGTCCCGAGCCCCCACACCGCGCGCATCCTGCGCGACCGCTTCGGCGTGCCCGACGAACGCGTCACGATCGCGCCGCCCGGCTTTCCGGAGCCGGATTCCGTGCGGGCCGAAACGACGCCGCCGCTGATCCTCTCGGTCGGGCTTCTGGCACCGCGCAAGGGTCACGACACGCTTCTGGACGCGCTCGCCGGCCTCGCCGATCTCGACTGGACCGCCGAGATCGTCGGGCGGGCGCACGATCCGGACACCGCCGGGGCGCTGAAGGACAGGCGCGCGACGCTCGGGCTCGACGCCCGCGTGCGTTTCGCGGGCGAACTCGGCGACGTGGCACTGCGCGACCGGTTCCGCGCCGCGTCGATCTTCGCCCTCGCCACGCGCTACGAGGGGTACGGCATGGTGTTCAGCGAGGCGATGCTGCACGGCCTTCCGATCGTCGGCTGCGCGGTCGGCGCGGTCCCGGACACGGTGCCGCCCGAAACCGGCATCCTCGTCCCGCCCGACGATGCGGCGGCGTTCGGCGGCGCCCTGCGCCGGCTTCTGAGCGACGCGGGACTGCGCGGCCGGATGGCCGAGGCCTCGGCGCGGGCCGGGCGGGCGCTTCCCGCCTGGGCGGACACGGCGGGGATCATGGGCGCGGTGATCGACCGTCTGGCGTCGCGGGCCGCGTCTGCCCCGCGCTGACCGGATGCGGCCGTCCGATCTTCTCGTTCCGCGACCCGAGGGGCTCTACTGCCCGCCGGGGGATTTTCACATCGATCCGGTCCGCCCGGTGGCGCGCGCGCTGATCACCCACGCCCATGCCGACCACGCCCGTCCCGGGCACGGCGCGGTCCTCGCGACGCGCGAGACGCTCGACATCATGGCGATCCGGATGGGCGACGGTGTTCCGGCCGACCGGCAGGCCGCGGCGATCGGCGAGCGGATCGACATCGGCGGCGTCACCGTCCGGTTCCATCCCGCCGGCCACGTTCTCGGCTCGGCGCAGATCGCGGTCGAGCGCGGCGGAATGCGGATCGTGGCTGCCGGCGACTACACCCGCACGCCAAACGCCACCTGCGCGCCGTTCGAGCCGGTGCCCTGCGACGTCTTCATCACCGAGGCGACCTTCGGGCTGCCGGTGTTCCGGCACCCCGATCCGCAGGCGGAGATCGCGCGGCTGCTGACGTCGCTGGCGCAGTTTCCCGAGCGGACGCATCTCGTGGGCGTCTACGCGCTCGGCAAGGCGCAGCGGGTGATCGGGCTGCTCCGCGCTGCCGGGTACGAGGCGCCCGTCCACCTGCACGGCGCGCTGCGGCGGCTCTGCGACTACTACGTGGAGCGGGGCATAGATCTCGGGCCGCTGGAGAACGCGACGCTGGAGCGCGGTCGGGCGTCGGATTTCGCGGGCGCGGTCGTGCTCGGGCCGCCTTCGGCCTTCGCGGCGAAATGGGTGCGGCGGTTCGCGGACCCGCTGATCGCCTTCGCGTCAGGGTGGATGCAGGTCCGCGCGCGGCAGCGCCAGCGCGGCGTGGAGCTGCCGCTGGTGATCTCCGACCATTGCGACTGGCCGGCGCTGACGGCGACGATCGCGGAGCTGGCGCCGTCGGAGGTCTGGGTCACGCATGGCCGCGAGGAGGCGCTGGTGCGCTGGTGCGCGCTGAACGGCGTTCCGGCGAGGCCCCTGCATCTGGTCGGCTTCGAGGACGAGCCGGACTGATGCGCGGCTTCGCCCGCCTTCTCGACCGGCTGACGCTGACGCCCTCGCGCAACGGCAAGCTGCGGCTGATCCGCGACCATCTGGCCGGGACGCCCGATCCGGACCGGGGCTGGGCGCTCGCCGCGATCACCCGCGATCTCGACCTGCCGTCGATCAAGCCCGCGATGCTGCGGGCGCTCGTGGCGGAGCGGGTCGATCCGGAGCTGTTCGCGCTCAGCTACGATTTCGTCGGGGACATGGCCGAGACCATCGCGCTGATCTGGCCGGAACCGGCCGCGCCCGAGGCGAGCCCGCCGCTCGGCGAGGTCGTGGACCGGCTGCGCGCGGCGTCGCGCCGCGAGGCGCCGCGGCTGGTGGAGACGATGCTCGACACCCTGGACGCGCAGGAGCGGTTCGCGCTGCTCAAACTGGTCACCGGCGGGCTGCGGGTGGGGGTCTCGGCGCGGCTCGCGAAGCAGGCCGTCGCCGATTTCGGCGGGCGCGACGTGGCGGAGATCGAGGAGGTCTGGCACGGGCTGACCCCGCCTTACGCGCCGCTCTTCGCATGGATCGGCGGCGGGGACAGGCCGCGCATCGACACGGTCTCCGCCTTCCGGCCGGTGATGCTGGCCCATGCGCTGACGGAGCCGGACCTCGCCGCGCTCGACCCGGGCGATTTCATCGCGGAATGGAAGTGGGACGGCATCCGGGTCCAGGCCAGCGGCGGGGCGGAGACCCGCGTGCTCTATTCGCGGACGGGGGACGACATCTCGGGCGCGTTTCCGGACCTGATCGAGGCGCTCGATTTCCACGGCACGCTCGACGGCGAGCTGCTGGTGGCGTTGCCCGGCGGTCTGGCGGAGGGGGTCGGCAGCTTCTCGGACCTTCAGCAGCGGCTGAACCGCAAGTCGGTCACCGCGAAGCTGCGCGCGGCGCATCCGGCGGTGCTGCGGGCCTACGACCTGCTGCATGACGGGACGCGGGACTTGCGGGCGGAGCCCTTCGCGGCGCGGCGCCGGGCGCTGGAGGATTTCGCCGGGCGGCTCGATCCGGCGCGGTTCGACCTCTCGCCGCTGATCCCCTTCGCGACGTGGGACGACCTCGCCGCCGCGCGGGCCGATCCGCCGCATCCGGTGATCGAGGGGGTGATGCTCAAGCGGACGGACAGCGTCTACGTGCCGGGGCGGCCGAAGGGGCCGTGGTTCAAATGGAAGCGCGACCCGATGATCGTCGACGCGGTGCTGATGTACGCCCAGCGCGGGCACGGCAAGCGGTCGGGGTATTACTCCGACTACACGTTCGGGGTCTGGGACGGCGACGCGCTGGTGCCGGTCGGCAAGGCCTATTTCGGCTTCACCGACGCGGAACTGACCGAGATCGACCGGTTCGTGCGCGAGAACACCACCGAACGGTTCGGGCCGGTGCGCGCGGTGCGGGCCGAGCCGGACCACGGGATGGTCTTCGAGATCGCCTTTGAAGGTCTCAACCGCTCGACGCGGCACAAGTCGGGCGTGGCGATGCGGTTCCCCCGGATCAGCCGCATCCGGCGGGACAAGCCGCCGGCGGAGGCGGACCGGATCGAGGCGTTGCGGGCGCTTCTGGCGGAGATGGAGGCGTGACAGGCCGAAATGGCCACGCGTGGCCAATTCGCCAACATACTGATCTAAAGGGATTTTCCAGATCTCGTTAATCCTTTGGAAAGGCGCGCCGCGCCCAACCGGAAACGTCAATCCGCGACCTCGACCAGCACCTCGTTGCGGCGCAGAAACCACGGCGTGAACGGATCGTTGTAATAGGCGTATTCGACGGGGCCTTTCGGCGTCAGCCCCTGCGCCTCGACCCATGAAGTGAGCCTCGCGGCATGGGCGGCGAAATTCGCGTCGGTCCAGCGGCCGGAGAAGCGGATCGCGGCCATGCGGCGTCCGGGCAGCTCGCGCAGGGTGACGTCGCCGGCGGGGTCCGGAAGGTCCGCGGGCGTCCTCCCGGCCGGCATGATGAAGCTGACCGTCCAGGCGTCGCCCGCGTCGGGTTCCTGGACGACGGGCGCGGTCATCGGAATCTTTTCGGGCTCCTGCACGACCGGGGCCGTCATCGTGATCTTCTCGCCGCCGCGATCCTTCGCGAAGATGTAGTCCGCGAGAGGGCGGAACGCGCCGCCGACGGCGCCTTGACGGTCGCCCTCGCGGCGGAGGCTGGCGAGGACCATCGGCGGGTAGCGGCGCAGTTCGAGCGCGCCGTCCGTCCGTTCGACCGCGTAATCCGGCGTTTCGACGGATGCCGTCGCGCGCATCCACGCGAAGGCGCCGACACCCGCCAGAACGACCACAAGGGCAATGATCCAGACCACGCGCATTCCGCCTTCGCTCCCGCTCTCACCCCCGGGATGAAAGCGCGATCCTGGCGTCAGGCAAGGCCGCTCAGAGATCGACCTCGATCGCGACGCCTTTCTCGCGGGCGAGCTCGACGAGGCGCGCCGAGACAGCCAGGTCCTGGAGGCCGACGCCGGTCCCGTCGAAGAGGGTGATCTCGTCGTCGGAGGTGCGGCCGGGATGGTCGCCGTTGATGACGGCGCCGATCTGATGGATGGCGCTCTTCTGGATCAGACCGGAGGCGATGGCGTGCTGGGCCTCGCCGATGGTGATGGACTGGGCGGGCTCGTCGGTGAAGACCGTCGCGGCGGCGAGGAGGTCGGCGTCGACCTCCTGCTTGCCCTTGGTGTCGGTGCCCATGCAGGCGAGATGCGTGCCCGGGCGGATCTGGGCCTTGGACAGGATCGGGTCGAAGCTCGAGGTGATGGTGATGATCACGTCCGAGGCGGCGCCGAGCTCGTCGAGCGTGACCGGCTCGAAGGGCAGGCCGAGCTCGGCGGCGGTTTCGGCGAGACGCGAGAGCATCTCGGGGTGGAAATTCCAGCCGATGACCTTGTCGAAGTCGCGCTGGGCGGCGGCGGCGCGCATCTGGAAGGCGGATTGATGGCCCGCGCCGACCATGCCGAGGACTTTGGAATCCTTGCGCGAAAGGTGGTTGATCGACACGGCGCTGGCGGCCGCCGTGCGGATGGCGGTCAGGTAATTGCCGCCGACCATGGCGCTGACGCGGCCGGTATCTGGGTCGAAGAGGAAGACGGTGGATTGGTGGTTGCCGACGCCCTCGTGTTTTTCGAGGTTGTGGGGCCAGTAGCCGCCGGCCTTGACGCCGAGGGTGTCGGCCGGCGCGGTCGAAGCCGCCCTTGAAGCCGTAGAGCGCGTCCTCGTGGCCGAGCGCCTCGCGCACGACGGGGAAGTTCACCGCGTCGCCGCGCGCCATGGCGGCGAAGACGGCCTCGACGGCGTCGTAGGCCTGCTCGGCGGAAATGAGGCCGGCGACCTCGCGTTCGGGAACGATGAGCATCGCCTGTCTCCCCTTCAAGATTGTCAGTGGCGGGAGCCGGGACCGGCTCCCGCGAGAGGATCAGTAGGCCTTGCCGCGGGCGCTGACCGGCCAGACCGTCTCGACCTTGCCGTTCCGGACGCCGACATACCAGTCGTGGACGTTGCAGGTCGGATCGCAATGGCCGGGGACGAGCTTGAGCTTCTCGTTGACCTTGAGAACGCCGTCGGGATCGGAGATCACGCCGTGCTCGTCGGAGCATTTGACGTATTTCACGTCGTCGCGGCCGTAGATGAAGGGCAGGCCGCTGTCGACCGACTGCGCCTTGAGGCCGGCGTCGCAGATCGCCTTGTCCGGCTTGGCGTGGGACATGACCGAGGTCAGGATGAACAGCGCGTTCTCCCACTCGCCCTGGTCGATGCGATTGCCGTCCTTGTCGTGGATGCGGCCGTAATCCGCGTCCATGAAGGCGTAGGAGCCGCACTGAAGCTCGTTGAAAACGCCGGAATTGGACTCGAAATAGTAGCTGCCGGTTCCGCCTCCGCCGACGATGTCGCACTCAAGCCCCTCGGCCTTCAGCGCGTCGACCGCGTCGCGCACCATCGCGATGGCGATGTCGGTCTTGCCCTTGCGCTCCTCGAAGCTGTCGATGTGCTGCATGGCGCCCTGATAGGCTTGGATGCCGGCGAATTTCAGGTTCTCGGCGGCGTCGATCGCCTTGGCCAGTTCGACCACCTGGGGTGTCGTCGTCACGCCGCAGCGGCCCGCGCCGCAATCGATCTCGACCAGGCACTCGATCTGCGTGCCGTGCTTGACGGCGGCGGCGGACAGGTCGGGAATGTTGTCCATGTCGTCGACGCAGCAGATGGTGCGCGCGCCGAGCTTGGGCATGCGGGCGAGGCGGTCGATCTTTTCCGGCTGGGTCACCTGGTTGGACACCAGAACGTCCTTGATGCCGCCGCGGGCGAAGACCTCGGCCTCGCTGACCTTCTGGCAGCAGACGCCGACTGCGCCCCCGAGCTTTTCCTGCAGCTTGGCCACGTCGACCGATTTGTGCATCTTGCCATGCACGCGGTGGCGCATGCCGTGGGACTTGGCGTAGTCGCCCATTTTCCTGATGTTGCGCTCGAGCGCGTCGAGATCGAGGACGAGACAGGGGGTCTGGATGTCACCCTCGTCCATGCCGACCTTGGCGGGGATGTCGAAGCCGACCTCGTGCTCGTCGATGCTGGAATGTACGTTCATCGCGTGTTCCTCCCTCAGCCCGTGATCCAGGGCAGTTTGTCCATGTCGACGTTTCCGCCGGTGATGATGACGCCGACGCGCTTGCCCGCGAAGCGGTCGCGGTTCTTGAGGATCGTCGCGAGCGGCACGGCGCAGCTCGGCTCGATGACGATCTTCATGCGCTGCCAGGTCAGCTTCATCGCGTCGATGATCTCCTGCTCGCTCGCGGTCAGGATGTCGGTGACGTGATGGCTCACGAAATGCCACGTGAGGTCCTTGAGCGGGACTTTCAAGCCGTCGGCGACGGTATCGGGCGCGTCGTCGGCGATGATATGGCCGGCCTTGAAGCTGCGATAGGCGTCGTCGGCCTGTTCCGGCTCGGCGGCGAAGATCTCGACGTCGGGCGCGATGCTGGACATCGTGAGGCACGTGCCCGAGATCATGCCGCCGCCGCCGATCGGGCGCGATGACCGCCTCGAGCCCGTCGACCTGTTCGCTGAGCTCGCGCGAGCAGGTCGCCTGGCCGGCGATGACGCGCGGATCGTTGTAGGGATGGACGAAATCCGCGCCGGTCTCGGCCTGGACCTCGGCGAAGACCGCCTCGCGGCTGGTGGTGGAGGGCTCGCATTCGGTGATGATGCCGCCATAGCCTCGGACCGCGTCTTTCTTAGCCTGCGGCGCGGTGCGGGGCATGACGACGTGGCAGGGGATGCCGCGCCGTCCGGCCGCATAGCTGAGCGACAGGGCGTGGTTGCCCGAGGAATGCGTGGCGACGCCCTTCTCCAGCATGTCGTCGGAGAGGCCGAAGACCGCGTTCGACGCGCCGCGCACCTTGAAGGCGCCGGCCTTCTGGAAGTTCTCGCATTTGAAATGCAGATCGGCGCCGGTCAGCTCGTTGAAATAGGTCGAGGTCAGGATCGGCGTCCGATGGATGTAGGGCTTGATCCGCTCGTGCGCGGCCAGCGCGTCGTCGATGGTCGGGATGTACATGCGCGTCTTCCTCAGGCCGTCTTCGCGAGCGGGACTTCCGCCGCCGCGACGGCCGTGTTCCGATAATAATCCTGCGCGGCCGCGACGCCAGTCCCGAGCGTGATCGGATAGCCCAGATCGGCCATCACCATCTCGGCCGTGGCGAGGCCCGAGAGCATCATGACGTCCGTCAGGCTGCCCAGATGGCCGATGCGGAACACCTTGCCCGCGACTTCGCCGAGGCCGACGCCGAAAGCGACGCCGTACTTCTCGGCCGCGAGGGTCACGAATTCGGTGCTGTCGAAGCCTTCGGGCACGACGACGGCGCTGACCGTGTCGGACTGGAGATCGGGCGATTTGGCGCAGAGTTCAAGGCCCCAGGCGGCGACGGCGCGCCGGACGCCTTCGGCGAGGCGGTGGTGGCGGTCGATGACGTTGTCCAGGCCTTCCTCCTCGATCATGCGCAGGGATTCTGCGAGACCGTAGAAGAGGTTGACCGGCGGCGTGTATGGGAAGCCGCCCTTGGCGTTCGTGGTCAGCATGTCGCGGAAATCGAGGAAACAGCGCGGCAGCTTCGCGGTCTCCATCGCGGCCACCGCCTTGGGGCTGACGCCGACGATGGCGAGACCGGCGGGAAGCATGAAGCCCTTCTGGCTGCCGGTGACGGCGATGTCGACGCCCCACTCGTCCATGCGGAAATCCATCGAGCCGATGGAACTGACGCCATCGACCAGCAGCAGCGCGGGATGGCCGGCCGCGTCCATCGCGCGGCGGATCGCGGCGACGTCCGAGCGGACGCCGGTGGCGGTCTCGTTGTGGGTGACGAGGACGGCCTTGATCGCGTGATCCCGGTCGGCCTTGAGCGCGGCCTCGAAATCCTCGGCCGGCGCGCCGGCGCCCCAAGGCGCGTCCAGCTGCTCGACGTCGAGGCCGAGCCGCCGGCACATGTCGATCCAGCGATGCGAGAACATGCCGTGGCGGCAGGCGAGGACCCTGTCGCCGGGCGAGAGGGTATTTGTCAGCGCCGCTTCCCAGCCGGCGGTTCCGGTGGCGGGGAAGAAGATCACCTCGCCCGTCCGGGTCCGCAGCACCTTTTTGACGCCGGCGAAAAGCGGCTTGAACATCGCCCCGAAGCTCGGCGAGCGATGGTCGATGGTCGGGACGTCACAGGCGTGGCGCAGACGGTCGGGGATGTTGGTCGGGCCGGGGATGAAGACGGGGTTCTGGGTGGACATCGGGTTTCCTCCTGCTTGTTGACGCCGTCATAGCAGGCTGGGCGAACGTGGGCAATTTTTTTGAAATATTTTTTCAATGTGGATTGCGGAGAAGATGCAACTGAAATAATTCAGCTTTCTTTTTTTCATCCAGCGGGAAAGTATTTTATTTCTGGATTTTTCTGACACTGTGGGGCATATTGTCGCCTTCAAAAGAGCCGAGGGCGGAATGGAAACGACGCAGAAACGCACCCGCGGCAGGCCGCGCGGCTTCAACACCGACGCCGACGCGACGACGATCCAGTCGCTCGACCGCGCGCTGCGCATCCTCAAGGTTCTAGCGGGGAGCGAGGGCATGTCGCTTACGGAGCTGGCGGATTCGTCCGGCCAGTCGCCCGCGACCGCCTACCGCGTGCTTTCGACCTTCGCGACGCATGGCATGGTCGAGTTCCAGCCCGACCAGCAGCTCTGGTTCGTCGGGCGCGAGGCGTTCCGGATCGGCAGCGCGTTTCTCGGACGGTCCAACCTGGTGGAACAGGCCCGCGCCGAGATGCGGTCGCTGATGGCGGAGACCGGCGAGACCGCGAACCTCGCGATCGCCGAAGGCGGACAGGTGATGTTCCTGAGCCAG
The DNA here is from genome assembly GCA_963798765.1 of uncultured Alphaproteobacteria bacterium. Classification (GTDB taxonomy): domain Bacteria; phylum Pseudomonadota; class Alphaproteobacteria; order Rhodobacterales; family Rhodobacteraceae; genus Amaricoccus. The sequence goes on from CAWCUP010000009.1 coordinate 115,499, forward strand.
GTCGAGACGCACGAACCGATCCGGGCGTTCTTCCGCCCCGGCACGCGCGGCCCGATCCACGCGTCGGGGATCGGCAAGGCGCTGTTGGCCTGGTATCCGGCGGAAAGGATCGACGGCATCCTGAAGAACGAGGGTCTGGCCGCGTTCACGCCGCGCACCATCACCGAGCGCGGCCGGCTCGACGCGGCGCTCGCGGAGATCCGCGCGCGGGGCTGGGCGCTCGACGACGAGGAACGCACCGAGGGGATGCGCTGCGTCGCCGCGCCGATCTTCAACGAGTTCGGCGAGGCGGTGGCGGGGGTCTCGATCTCCGGGCCGGTGGGCCGGATGACCGGCGACCGCGGCGTCGATCATGGCGCCCGGGTCCGCGCCGCCGCCGACAGGATCACCCGGGCCATCGGAGGCGCGCTGCCGTGACGCCGGGGCCCGCTCCCGTCCGGGCGGGGAAGGGCAAGGCGCGAAGCGTGGCGCTTCTGACGCTCTGCGTGGTGTTGTCGATGAGCCTCTGGTTCGTCTCGTCGGCGATCCTGCCCGGGATCGTCGCGGAAGTCGGCATCGCGGGCGGACGGGCGGCGGCGCTGTCGAGCGCGGTGCAGCTCGGCTTCGTGATCGGCGCGCTGGCCTTCGCCGGTCTCGGCACGGCAGACAGGTTCGACCCCAGGGCGGTGATGGCCTTGTCGGCCGCCTGCGCCGCCGCGTTCAACCTCCTGCTGCTGGCCGCGGCGACGGGCGGGACCGCTCAGGTCGCGCTGCGCGGCCTGACCGGGTTCTGTCTCGCGGGCGTCTACCCGGTCGGAATGAAGATCGCCGTGGGATGGGGCGCGCGGGACCGGGGCCTGCTGGTCGGGCTTCTGGTGGGCGCGGTCACGCTCGGCTCCTCGCTGCCGCATCTTCTGGCGGTGCTGGGCGGACCGGACTGGCGGACGACGGTGGTCGCGGCCTCGGCGCTGGCGGCGGCGGGAAGCCTCCTGCCGACGCTGGTCGGTCTCGGCCCGCATCACGCGCGGGCGCGGGCCTTCCGTCCGGCCGCGCTGTCGCTCGCGTGGACCGACCGGCGGGTGCGTCTGGCATTCGCCGGCTATCTCGGCCACATGTGGGAGCTCTACGCGTTTTGGGCGTGGATCGGCGTCGCGGCGGCGGCGTCCTTCGCGGCGGCGGGACACGACGGGGCGGAACGGTCCGTCCGACTCCTCACGTTCGCGGCCATCGCGGTCGGAGCCGTCGCCTGCGTGCCGGCGGGGATGCTGGCGGACAGGATCGGAAAGGCCAGGATCGCGCGCGCGGCCATGGCGCTGAGCGGCGCGGCGGCGCTGGGCGCCGCGCTCGCGTTCGGCGGCCCGCCCTGGCTGTTCGCGCTCATGGCGCTGATCTGGGGGGCGGCGGTCATTCCCAATTCGGCGCAGTTCTCGGCGCTCGTCGCCGACGCCGCGCCGCCGGAGCTGGCCGGCAGCCTGATGACGCTGCAGACCGCGCTCGGATTCGCCCTGACGGCGGTGACGGTGCAGGCCGTGCCGGGCCTCGCCGCCGCGATCGGATGGCCGTGGACGCTCGCGGCGATGGCTCTCGGGCCGCTGTTCGGCGTCGAGGCTATGCGCCGGCTGATCCGCGCCGCTTGAGCGCCCGGCCCGATTTCGGCCGCGGATCTCCCGACGGGAGAGACGGCCCGCGCCGGATCCGGAATCCGCTTACCGAGCGGATTTCCGCCTGATTCGTGGAATCGCAGGGATTGATGCACGTTAAGGTTGTGCATCTCACCGGTTTGATGCAACTTCGGCGCACCGTAACGCGTTAACCGAATCTTCAGTGCTTCCGGACGACTTTGGCTGCCAAAGGAGATCGAACGAATGAGCACGAACGTCCTCTTCCTCCTGACGCTGTCGGCCTTGATTTCCGGCACGGCGGCGGTCTTCGCGTGGACGGGCGGATGGGGCCTGATCGGCGCCTTTCTCGTCTATTCACTCGGCGGGTCGATGACGCTTTTCCTGCTCGCGGGCCTCGCGACCGTTCTGGGCGGCTACGACGATGCCGATCTCGCCTCCGATGCGCTCTCCGATCAGAGCACGTAGCGGCTCATATCCGCCGAGCGGCTCAGCTCTCCCAGATGCTTCTCCACGAAGTCCGCGTCGACCTCCACGCTGTCGCCTGACCTGTCGGGCGCGGTGAAGCTCAGATCCTCGAACACCCGTTCCAGCACCGTGTAGAGCCGCCGCGCGCCGATGTTCTCGACGCTGCGGTTCACCTCCGCCGCGATCCGGGCGAGCGCGGCGATGCCTTCGCCCGTGAACGTGACGGCGACCTTCTCGGTGTCCATCAGGGCGGTGTATTGAAGCGTCAGCGCGTTGTCGGTCTCGGTGAGGATGCGGACGAAATCCTCCTCGGTCAGCGCGCGCAGCTCGACCCGGATCGGCAGGCGGCCCTGAAGCTCGGGCAGAAGGTCCGACGGTTTCGCGATGTGGAACGCGCCGGAGGCGATGAAAAGGACGTGATCGGTCTGGACGGGCCCGTGTTTGGTCGAGACCGTCGTGCCCTCGATCAGCGGCAGCAGGTCGCGCTGGACGCCCTCGCGGCTGACGTCGGCGCCGCGGGTCTCGGCGCGGGCGCAGACCTTGTCGATCTCGTCGAGAAACACGATGCCGTTCTGCTCGACCGCCTTGATCGCCTCGCGGTTCACGGTCTCCTGGTCGAGAAGCTTGTCGGCCTCCTCGGTGATCAGCAGCTCGTAGGACGCCGCGACGTTCATCCGGCGGCGGGTCTTGCGGCCTCCGAACGCCTTGCCGAAGATGTCGCCGAGATTGACGGCGCCCATCTGACCGGGCTGTCCGGGGATGTCCATCATCGGGAACGGGCTGGACGTGTCGGCGACCTCGAGTTCGATCTCCTTGTCGTCGAGCAGGCCGTCGCGGAGTTTCTTGCGGAACATCTCGCGGGTCTGCTCGCGGGCGCCCTCGCCCGCCAGCGCGTCGATCACGCGTTCCTCGGCCGCGGAATGCGCAGAGGCCTTGACCCGCTCGCGCATGTCCTCGCGGACCATGACGATGGCGGCGTCGACGAGATCGCGGATGATCTGCTCGACGTCGCGACCGACATAGCCGACCTCGGTGAACTTCGTCGCCTCGACCTTGACGAACGGCGCCTTCGCGAGCTTGGCGAGGCGGCGGCTGATCTCGGTCTTGCCGACCCCGGTCGGGCCGATCATCAGGATGTTCTTGGGGTAGACCTCCTCGCGCAGACCCTCGGGCAGCTGCTTGCGCCGCCAGCGGTTGCGCAGAGCCACGGCGACGGCGCGCTTGGCGTCCGCCTGGCCGATGATGAAGCGGTCGAGTTCGGAGACGATCTCGCGTGGGGTCAGGTCGGTCAAGAAACGGTCCTTTCAGTCCGGGCGGTCCCGGGTCGGGAACGACGTATGCACGACCGGCGGGATGACAAGCGCCCCGGCCGGGCGGCACACGGAGGTATGCGCACGGAGGCAATTTTGCAAACGGCATTCGCGGGCGCGGCTTGCGCGGGCGCGGTCCGGGGCCCTACGCTCGCCGTCGTGGAGGGACGGAATGGAAGTCGCGTTCGAGCCTATGTCGCGCGAATTCGCGCAGGATCCCTATCCGGTCTACGCGGCGCTGCGCGCACGCGGGACGCCGGTCTTTTTCGAGGGTTTCGGCGGATGGCTGCTGTCGCGGCACGCGGATGTCGAGGCGGCGGCGCTGAACCCGGCGATGGTGCGGTCCCTGGAGGCGTTCCTGCCGCCCGAGGAGGTCGTGGCGGAACGGCGGCGCATGGGATGGCACGACATGCCGAGTCACGCGCGCTTCGTGCAGTTCAGCCTGCTCGACAGCGACGGCGACACGCACCGACGCCTGCGCAAGCTCGTCCTGCGCCAGTTCACCGGAAGCTTCGTCGAGCGGCACCGCGCGATGATCGGACGCCATGTCGACGCGCTGCTGACGCCGCTTCTGGAGGCGCGGGATTTCGACTTCGTCGCGGATTTCGCGGCGCACGTTCCTGGCCATGTCATAGGCGCGCTGCTGGGCGTGCCGGAGGAGGACCGCCCGCGTCTGCGCGGCTGGTCCGAGGACGTCGTGCAGTTCTTCGACGTCGAGCGGACGCCTGCGCACAAGGCGCTGGCGGAGCGCGCGACGGAGGAGTTCCACCAATACCTGAACGGCCTGATCGCGGAGCGGACGCGGCGACCGGGCGAGGACATCGTCTCCAGCCTGATCGCCGCGCGCGCGGCCGGCCATATGGACGGGACGGAGCTGATCTCGACCTGCATGCTGATCCTGATGGCCGGACACGGCTCGACCATCGACGTGCTGGGAAGCGGCATGGACGCGCTTCTGGCGCATCCCGACCAGATGGCGCGGCTGCGCGCGGATCCGGGGCTTGTCGGGACGGCGGTCCAGGAGATGTTCCGGTTCGAATCTCCCCTGCCCTTTTTCCACCGGCACGCGAGTGCCGAGGTCGAGGTGATGGGACGGCGCTGGCCGAAGGGCACGAAATTCGGGCTGCTCTACGGATCGGCCAACCGCGACCCGGCCGCGTTTCCGGCGGCGGACACGTTCGACGTCGGGCGAGCGCCCAACCGCCACGTCGCGTTCGGACGCGGCGCGCATCTCTGCCTCGGCAACCATCTCGCGCGGCTGGAGATGGAGGTGATCTTCCCGAGGCTGCTCGAGCGGACGCGCGCGATCTTCCGGACCGGCGGTCCCGCCGAGTTCAAACGCGGCCTGTCGGTGCGGGGGCCGGTGGCGCTGCCGATCTCGTCGGCGCCGGCCTGAGCGCCTATTTCGCGATCTTCTCCACGGTCAGGTTGCGGTTGGTGTAGACGCAGATCTCGGCGGCGATCTCCAGCGCCCGCCGCGCGATCGTCTCGGCGTCGGCGTCGGTGCCGTAGAGCGCCCGGGCGGCGGCGAGGGCGTAGTTCCCGCCCGACCCGATCGCGGCCACGTCATTCTCGGGTTCGAGCACGTCGCCGGCCCCGGTGATGATGAACAGATCCGATCCGTCGGTGACGATCAGCATCGCTTCGAGATTGCGCAGATACTTGTCGGTGCGCCAGTCCTTGGCCAGTTCGACGCAGGCGCGCATGAGCTGACCGGGCGCGGCCTCGAGTTTGGTCTCCAGCCTCTCCAGCAGCGTGAACGCGTCGGCCGTCGAGCCCGCGAAGCCGCAGACCACCGGCCTGCCGCCGGGATCGATCCGCCGGACCTTCCGCGCCGTGCCTTTGATGACCGTCTGGCCGAGGCTGACCTGGCCGTCGCCCGCGACGACGACCTCGCCGCCCTTTCGGACGCCGACGATCGTGGTGCCGTGCCAGCCGGGGAATCCGTCGCCCATGGTCGCTCCTCCTTGCAGGGCGGCATATATCGGCCCGGAGCGGACATTGCCAGAGGGCGGCGCGGGCGGCGGGTCGGGGAACGCCCGGCCGGCCTCCGCGGCGCGAACAGTTGCCACGATGAGAGAGTTCTCCATCGCGCCACGGGGTCTCAGCTGATGGCGGGCATCTTCCCGCCGTGGATCCCGTCGATGATCAGTCTCAGAAGCGGCGCTGAAAGTACGACGGCGACGAACGCGAGAACGTAGGCCACGGCGGAGCGGAACGCCGACACCTCGTGGATGGTCCGATAGACGCGCCAGCAGACCAGCAGCCACGCGACCATGCCGACAATCTGGACCAGCATCAGTATCGTCACGGTGGCGGCCAATCCGGGCGTCGCGGCCAACATCGCGTCTATGGACTCGTCCGGCAGGCTCCGCGTCGCGGCCCAGGTCAGGGCCACCTCCGGATCAAACCGGTCCAGCGCGCCGCGCGTCATCATCTCCAGCACGACGAGGAACAGGTAGACCGGCGAGACCGAATAGAGATAGGCGCTGAGCGTCGTCTCGAAACTGCCGGAGCCGCCGACGATCCGGAAAGACAGCGTGATGATTCCGGCGAAGAGCAGGATCGCGATCACTTTGAAGGCGATCATCGACCCGGCGACGCTCGCAAGTTCGCTGCCGTCCTTGGCGAGCGGCGCCTGAAGCAGGAACCCGATGGCCACCGTGACGCCGACGAAGCTGAGCGCGCGCGGAAATCGGCCCTCGGGTTCGGCGATCCGCGCGAGGATGGTCGTTCTCGGCGCCGTGACCACCGCCACCAGGATCGGGACGTACGTGGCGAGGCTGCGCCAGAGAAGCTCGACCAGCTCCTTCATCGCCGCGGCCGGCCCTCACGACGATTTGCAGGCGGCGTTCCCGATGTCCGGGCTGGAGCGCCGCCCGCCATGTCAGGCCAGCGTGCGCTCGACGCTTTCGGTCTCGAAGATCTCGATGACGTCCTTCTCGCGGATGTCCTCGTAGTTCTCGAAGGCCATGCCGCATTCCTGACCGCCTTGGACCTCCTTGACCTCGTCCTTGAACCGCTTGAGCGTCTTGAGCTTGCCCTCGTGGATCACGACGTTGTCGCGCAGCAGACGCACCCCGGCGGACCGGCGGGCGACGCCCTCGGTGACCCGGCAGCCGGCGACCTTGCCGACGCCGGTGACCTTGAAGACCTGGAGGATCTCGGCGTAGCCGATGAACTTCTCCTTGATCTCCGGGCTGAGCAGGCCGGAGGCGGCGGCTTTCACGTCGTCGACCAGATCGTAGATGATCGAGTAGTAGCGGATCTCGACGCCCTTCTGGTTCGCCGCCTCGCGGGCCGGCGCGTTGGCGCGGACGTTGAAGCCGATGATCGGCGCGCCGGAGGCCTCGGCCAGCGTCACGTCGCTCTCGGTGATCGCGCCGACGCCGGAATGCAGCACGCGGACGCGCACCTCGTCGTTCCCGACCTTCTCCATCGCCTGGACGATGGCCTCGGCCGAGCCCTGCACGTCGGATTTGACGAGGATCGGCAGCTCGCTGACGTCCTTGTCGGCCTTGGCCTTGGCCAGGAGCTGGTCGAGCGTCGTGGCCGAGCCCGCCGCCGCGCGTTTGTCACGCGTCTGGCGGCCGCGGTAATCCGCGATCTCGCGGGCGCGGGCCTCGTCGTCGACGACGTTGAGCACGTCGCCGGCCTCGGGCGTGCCGTTGAGGCCGAGCACCTCGACCGGAACGGACGGACCGGCCTCGTCGACGCGCTCGCCCTGGTCGTTGATGAGCGCGCGGACCTTGCCCCACTGCTCGCCGACAACGAAGATGTCGCCGCGCCGCAGGGTGCCCTTCTGGACGAGCACGGTCGCGACGGGACCGCGGCCCACGTCGAGCTTGGCCTCGATGACCGCGCCCTCGGCGTTGCGGTCCGGGTTCGCCTTGAGATCGAGGATCTCGGCCTGGAGCGCGATGTTCTCGAGCAGGGTGTCGAGCCCCTTGCCGTTGATCGCGGACACCTCGACGTCGAGCACCTCGCCGCCCATGCCCTCGACCACGACCTCGTGCTGGAGAAGCTGGGTGCGGACTTTTTTGGCGTCGGCGCCGGGCTTGTCGATCTTGTTGATCGCCACGATCATCGGCACGCCGGCGGCCCGGGCGTGGTTGATGGCCTCGATGGTCTGCGGCATCACGCTGTCGTCGGCGGCCACCACGAGCACCACGATGTCGGTGACCTGGGCGCCGCGCGCGCGCATCGACGTGAAGGCCGCGTGGCCCGGCGTGTCGAGGAAGCTGATGAGCTGGCCGCCCTCGGTGCGGACCTGGTAGGCGCCGATATGCTGCGTGATGCCGCCGGCCTCGCCGGAGACCACGTTGGTCTTGCGGATCGCGTCGAGCAGAGAGGTCTTGCCGTGATCGACATGGCCCATGATGGTCACGACGGGGGCGCGCGGCACGAGTTTGCCCACGTCGTCGCTGTCGGCCCGGACGATCACGTCCTCGACGTCGGATTCCGAGACGCGCACCGGCTTGTGGCCGAACTCCTCGACGATCAGCGTCGCGGTCTCGGCGTCGATGCTCTGGTTCTGCGTCGCCATGATGCCGTTCGTCATCAGCGACTTGACCACGGCCGCCACGCGTTCGGCCATGCGGTTGGCGAGTTCCTGAACGGTGATGGCGTCGGGGATCTGCACGTCGCGCACGACCTTCTCGCGCTCGCCGGAATGGCTCATCATCTTGCGCTTCTCGCGCTCCTGACGGCGCTTCATCGCGGCGATGGAACGGTGGCGGCCGCCCTCGTCGGTCGCGTTGGCGATGGTCAGGCGACCCGAGCGGCGGCGGTCGTCGTCGCCCTTGCCGCGGGTCTTCTTCTCCTCGACGGCGGGTTTGGCGGGCGCCTTGCCCTTGGTCGTGATCGTGCGGCCGGCCTCGACGCGGGAGGCCTGCGCCTGGGCCGCGGCGGTGTCGACCTCGACCTCCTCGGTCTTGGCGGTCTTGGCCTTCGCGGTCGTCTTGCCGGCGGCGGCGGCCTCCTCCTCGGCTTGGGCGGCGACGCGCTGGGCGTGGATCTCCTTCTCGCGCTCGGCGCGTTCGGCGGCGTCCTTCTCGGCGCGCAGGCGACCGAGTTCGGCCTCCCGGGCGGCGGCGGCCTCGGCCTCCTTCGCGGCGCGGTCGGCCTCCTGGGCCTTCGCGGCCTCGACGGCCTTGAGCCGGCGGTCGAACTCGGCGTCGCTGAGGTTCTTGGCCACGGCGCCGCGCGGGTTCGCGGCCGTCGCGGAGGCGGCGCCCGGTTTGGGGACGACGACGCGCTTGCGCTTGTGTTCGACCGTCACCGACTTGGTGCGGCCGTGGCTGAAGCTCTGGCGCACGTGGCTCGTCGCGGTTCCCGTGCCGGCGCCGCGCAGCCCCAGGGGCTTGCTCTTGCCGTCGCTGTCTTTGGTATCGCTCATTCCGTTCAGCCTTTCCCGCGGGGGCCTTCCCCCGCCAATCCGTTCGCCGCGTCGTCCCGTGACGTCCGCCGGTCCATTCCAGCCCGGACTCCCGCGAGTCTCAGGGCGTCATTGCGTATTCTTTCGCCGAGGCCACCCGCCAGCACGGCGGCATGTATCACACTATCCCGGCCGAATGCCAAACCCAATTCGCGCGCCGTAAGGCACTCCACAAGGCTGTTTTCACCCTCCGGAGGCCGAAGGGCCGCCCGTCCCCGCTCCGACCCGTCCGACGCCTGCAGCAGCAGCGCCGCCTTGCCGGAAACCAGCGCCGCCTTGGTCTTTTCCAGCCCCGCGACCGCTTCGCCGGCCTTCCTGGCCATCGAGACGCGATCGACAAGCCGAACCGCCAGCATCGACTCGACGGCGTCGACCAGATCCGGCGGCACGCGCACCGCCCGCTTGGCCGCCCGGGCGAACAGGCCCTTCCCGGCAGCCTTCTCCAGCGCCGCGCGGTTCGCGCCGACCCAGATGCCCGGCCCCGGCAGACGCTCGGCCAGATCCGGAACCACCGCGTCGTCGGGACCGACCACGAAGCGAATCAGACCCGCCTTCGGCCCGCTTTCGCGGGTGACGATGCAGCGGCGTTCCGGCGCGTCCCGCGGTTTCGTTGCGCCCCCCCGCGTCATCGCGTCCTCAGGCCTTCTCCTCCGTAGCGGCCGCTTCCACGTCCCCGGAGGTCTCGTCCGTCTCCTCCGCCTCCTCGGCTTCCAGGTCGGCGGCGTCCACCATGCCGATCTGGACCCGGGCCCGCATGATGAGGTGCTGGGCCTCCTCGAGACTCATGTCGAACTTCTCGAGCAGGCCGGTGTCCTTGACGCGCTTGCCGTCGACCGTTGTGAAACCGCCGGCCAGTTCCCAGTCGGCGCAGGTCGCGAAATCGTCGAGCGACTTGACGCCGTCCTCGGCGAGCGCCTCGATCATCTGGGGAGTGAGCCCTTCGAAGTCAAACAGGCTCTGCTCGACGCCCAGCTCCTTGGCCCGTTCGATCGCCTTGGCGTTCAGCTCGTCGAGGCTTTCGCGCGCGCGCGCCTGCAGCTCCTCGGCGGTATCCTGGTCGAATCCGTCGATGCCCAGAAGCTCGTCGGTATCGACGTAGGCGACCTCCTCGAGCGTCGCGAATCCCTCGGAGACCAGAAGCTGCGCCACCATCTCGTCGACGTTCATCGTGTCCATGAAGAGCTGCGTGCGCTCGGCGAACTCGGCCTGGCGGCGCTCGCTCTCCTGGGCCTCGGTCATGATGTCGATGTCGAAGCCGGTGAGCTGCGACGCCAGCCGCACGTTCTGGCCGCGCCGCCCGATGGCGAGCGACAGCTGCTCGTCGGGCACCACGACCTCGATCCGCTCGCTCTCGTCGTCGAAAACGACCTTGGCGACCTCGGCTGGCTGGAGCGCGTTGACGAGGAACGTGGCGGGATCCTCGTTCCACGGGATGATGTCGATCTTCTCGCCCTGAAGCTCCGCCACGACCGCCTGGACGCGGGAGCCGCGCATGCCGACGCAGGCGCCGACCGGGTCGATGGAGCTGTCGTAGCTGATCACGCCCATCTTCGCGCGGCTGCCCGGATCGCGCGCGACGGCCTTGATCTCGATGATGCCGTCGTAGATCTCGGGCACTTCCATCTTGAAGAGCTCCGCCAGGAATTCCGGCGCGGTGCGCGACAGGAAGATCTGCGGCCCGCGCGTCTCCAGCCGCACGTCGCGGATCAGCGCCCGCACCCGGTCGCCGTTTCGGAACGCCTCGCGCTGGATCAGCTGGTCGCGGCGCAGGATCGCCTCGCCCCGGCCCACGTCGACGATGACGTTGCCGTATTCGGTGCGCTTGACGACGCCGTTGATGATCTCGCCGACGCGGTCCTTGAACTCCTCGAACTGGCGCTCGCGCTCGGCCTCGCGGACCTTCTGCATGATGACCTGTTTCGCCGACTGCGCGGCGATGCGGCCGAAATCGACGGGAGGCAGCGGATCGGTGATGAACTGGCCGATCTCGGCGTCGGGCTTGATCTCGCGCGCCTCGGCGAGGTTGAGCTCGGTGAAGAAGTTCTCGACCTCCTCGACGACCTCGCGGTAGCGGGTCAGCTCGAGCTCGCCCGACTTGCGGTCGATCACGGCGCGGATGTCGTATTCGGCGCCGTAGCGCGACCGCGCGGCCTTGCCGAGCGAATCCTCCATCGCCTCGATCACGAGGCTTGGCTCGATCATCTTCTCGCGCGCGACCGCGTCCGCGATCTGGAGAAGCTCAAGCCGGTTTGCCGAGGTCACGCTCATGGTTTTTCCTCATGGTCACCGGAGGCCTCGCCGGCCTCCTCGTTTTCGGTTTCGCTGTCTTCTTCGATGTCGTCGAATTCGGTCTCGTCGAAGCCCTGCTCCTTGCGGGCGGCCAGGCTCTCGGCGATCAGGGCGTCGGTCAGGATCAGTTTCGCGTCGGTCAGCCAGTCGAAATCGAGACCGACCGTTCCCTCGGGGATCTCGATCAGCACCTCGCCGTCCTCGACGCCGCGCAGCACGCCCTTGAAGCGGCGGCGGCCGTCGATCAGCTCGGACGTCTCAGATCGCGCCTCGTAATCCTCGTAGCGCTCGAAATCCTTGAGCCGGGTCAGCGGCCGGTCGATGCCGGGCGACGAGACCTCCAGCGCGTATTCGCCGCTCACGGGATCCTCGACGTCGAGCACGGCTCCGACCGCGCGGCTGATGCGGGCGCAATCCTCGACCTCGATGCCGCCCTCGGGGCGTTCGGCCATGATCTGGAGGGTCGATTTCTTGCCGCTCATCAGCCGCACGCGCACCAGTTCGAACCCCATGCCCTCGATGGTGGGGGTCACGATGCCGGCGATGCGCCGGTCGATGGCTGCTTTGGCGACGAGGTCGGCCAAGGTGTCTCCTCACGGAATCAGGGCACAAAAAAACGGGCTCGCGGCCCGTTGAACTTTCCGGTGGAAGCCTGATCGGTCGATCAACCTGCCGCTGATGAGGGCGATATAGGGTCGGCCGCCGGGGGATGCAAGCTGATTCGCCCCGGCCCGATTTCCGTCGGCCGGAGCGTCATTCCCTTGCCTCGGCGGCCAGCTGCAGGACGACCGGACCGATATGCTCGACGATCGCGCTCACGCCCTCCGCGTTCGGGTGGAGCCCGTCGGCCTGAAACAGCCGCATGACCTGGATCATGTTGCGTCCGTCGCCGAGACCGCCGAGGAAGGACTTGTAATAGATCGCGCCGTGTTTTTCGGCGAGCTCGGGGAAGATCGCCTTGAACGCGGTCTGATATTCCTTGCCGTAATTCGAAGGCGCCGGCAGACCCGCGAGGATCGCGGGGAGGCCCCGCCTGTCGATCTCGGTCAGGATGCCGTCGAGATTGGCGCGGATGTCCGAGGGCTGCAGCCCGCGCAGCACGTCGTTGCCGCCGAGCGCCACGATGACGCCGTCCACGGACTCGTCCAGCGACCAGGCGATGCGCGAGAGGCCGCCGGCCGTGGTGTCGCCGGAGACCCCGCCGTTGATCAGCGTGACGTCGCCGCCGCCGTTCGCGTCGAGCCACCGCTGGAGCTGCGGAACGAACCCCTGATCCTCGGGCAGTCCGTAGCCCTGCGTCAGCGAATCGCCGAAAGCTAGGATCGTGACCTCCGCCGCCGCCTGGCCCGCCGCCACGACGCCGAGCGCCGCCGCGAGGACGAAGTTGCGCAATCGGGCCACCGCCCCATATGTCCGTCTCAAACGCTTCGCACCCAAGGTATTTCCGCCCATGTCAGATCCCGTCATCGCCCTCAAGGATGTCACGCTCACGCTGGAGGGCAATGCCGGGCCGGTCAACATTCTGCGCGGCGTCACCATGCGGGTCGGCCGCGGCGAGACGCTGGGCCTCGTCGGCCCGTCCGGATCGGGCAAATCCTCGCTCCTGATGCTGATGGGCGGGCTGGAGACCGCGACGGGCGGATCGGTGACCGTTCTGGGCCAGGACCTGACGGCGATGAACGAGGACGCGCTGGCGCGCTTCCGCCGCGACCACATGGGCGTGGTGTTCCAGTCGTTCCATCTGATCCCGACGATGACCGCCATCGAGAACGTCGCCACGCCCCTGGAGCTGGCCGGCGACGCGGACGCGTTCGGAAAGGCTTCGGCGGAACTGGCCTCCATGGGTCTCGGCAGCCGCGAGGACCATTATCCCGCGCAGCTCTCCGGCGGCGAGCAGCAGCGCGTGGCGCTGGCCCGCGCCGCCGTCACGCGGCCCGAGATCCTTCTGGCCGACGAGCCGACCGGCAATCTCGACGGCTCAACCGGCGACGCGATCATCGAGCTTCTCTTCGGTCTGCGGGACCGGCACGGCGCGACGCTGGTGATGGTGACGCACGCGCCGGATCTCGCCGCGCGCTGCGACCGGGTGATCAACCTGCGCGACGGCGCGCTGGAGACGCTGGCCGAGGCGGCGGAATGAGTCTGCCGCTCCCGGTCCGTCTCGCGCTCCGCGAGCTTCGCGGCGGGCTCGGGGGCTTCGGCGTGTTCCTCGCCTGCCTCGCGCTCGGGGTCGCGGCGATCGCGGCGGTGGGATCGGTGCGCGAGGCCATCGAGAGGGGCCTGTCCGAGGAGGCGGCCGCGCTTCTGGGCGGCGACGCGGAGATGGAATTCACCTATCGTCTGGCGGACGAGGCGGAGCGGGCCTGGATGGACGCGAACGCCGAGCGCGTCGCCGAGACGGTCGATTTCCGCTCGATGGCGGTTTTCACCCCCGAAGGCGGCGAGACCGAGCGCGCGCTCGTCCAGGTCAAGGCGGTGGACGGGGCCTGGCCGCTCTACGGCGAGGCGGTGCTGGCGAGCGGCGACATCCGGACCGCCCTCGCGGAGACCGGAGGGCTGCCCGGCATGGTCGCGCAGCGCATCCTCATCGACCGTCTCGGCCTCGCGATCGGCGACGTCGTCCGGCTCGGGGAACAGGATTTCCGCCTGACCGACGAGCTGGTGGTCGAGCCGGACGGCGCGGCGAGCGGATTCGGCCTCGGGCCGCGCGTGATCGTCATGCGGACCGCTCTGGCGGAGAGCGGGCTGCTGACCGAGGGTTCGCTCTTCGAATCGGAGTACAAACTGGCCTTCGCTCCGGACGCGGATCTCCAGGCGCTGGAGACGGACGCCGAGGCGCGTTTCGCCGAGACCGGCCTGCGCTGGCGCGACACGCGCGACGGCGCGCCCGGCGTCAGCCGCTTCGTGGACCGGCTCGGGTCGTTCCTGGTGCTGATCGGTCTCGCCGGCCTCGCCGTCGGCGGCGTCGGCGTCTCGGCGGCCGTGCGCGCCCATCTCGAAGGCAAGACCGAGACCATCGCCACGCTCAAGACGCTCGGCGCGACCGGAAGCACCGTCTTCGCCACCTACCTCGCGCAGATCGGCCTTCTGTCCCTGGTCGGCGTCGGGATAGGCCTCGTTCTCGGCGCGGTCGGGCCGTTGATCGCGGCGCCGTTCATCGTCGACCGCCTGCCCGTGCCAGTGGATTTCGGCGTCTATCCCGGGCCGCTGGCCGAGGCGGCGCTCTACGGCCTTCTCACCGCGCTCATCTTCACGATCTGGCCGCTCGCCCGGGCGCGCGACATCCGGGCGGCGGAACTGTTCCGCGACCTGACCGCCGGCCGTCGGCGGCTCCCGCGCCCGGTCTACATCGCCGCGACGCTGGCGCTCGTGGCGCTTCTGGTCGGGATCGCGACCTGGCTCTCGGGTGCGACGACGCTGGCGCTCGGCACGGCGGGCGGAGTGATCGGCGCGCTCGCGATCCTGCTGGTCGCGGCGCGGGGACTCAGGGCGGCGGCCCGCGGGCTCGCGCGCGGCCCGCTGACGCGAGGGCGCCCCGCGCTGCGCTGGGCGCTCGCGGCGCTGGGTGGTCCGTCGGGCGAGACGGCCTCGGTGGTCCTGTCGCTCGGGCTGGGGCTGACGGTGCTGGCGGCGGTCGGCCAGATCGACAGCAACCTGCGGGCCCTGATCAACCGGGACCTGCCCGATCGGGCGCCGGCCTACTTCTTTCTCGACATCCAGAACGACCAGCTCCCCGGCTTCATGGAGCGGGCCTCCGAAATCCCCGGCGTCGGGTCCATCGAGACCGCGCCGATGCTGCGCGGCGTCGTGACCCGCATCAACGGCGCTCCGGCGGGCGAAGTCGCGGGCGATCATTGGGTCGTGCGGGGTGACCGGGGCATCACCTATTCGCGGGACGTTCCCGAGGGCGTGCGCCTGACCCAAGGCGAATGGTGGCCGCCGGATTACGACGGCCCGCCGCTGATGAGCTTCGCCGAGGAGGAGGCGCTCGAGATCGGCCTGAAACTCGGCGACACCGTGACGGTGAACATCCTCGGCCGCGACATCACCGCGACGATCGCGAGCTTCCGCGATGTCGAGTTCCAGAACATGGGCATCAACTTCGTGATGCTGATGAATCCGGCGGCGCTGGAGGGCGCGCCGCACACCCACATCGCGACGGTCTACGCCGAGCCGGACGCCGAGGCGCCGCTGCTGCGCGCCGTGGCGGAGGTCTACCCCAACATCACGGCGGTGCGCGTGCGCGAGGCGATCGAACGGGTGGCGCAATCGCTGGAGGGCCTGAGCGCCGCGACGCGGTGGGGGGCGTCCGCGACGCTTCTGACCGGACTCGTGGTGCTGATCGGCGCGGCGGCGGCGGGCGAGCGGCGGAGGGTCTTCGAGGCGGCGGTGCTCAAGACGCTGGGCGCCAGCCGCGCGCGCATCCTGTCGAGCTTCGCGCTCCGCTCGGCGATGATCGGCGCCGCGGCGGGCGCGGTCGCGATCCTCGGCGGCGCCATCGCGGGCTGGTGGGTGACGGCGATCGTGATGGACGGCACGTTCCGCTTCGAGCCGGTCTCGGCTTTGGCGATCGTCGGCGGCGGCGCGCTCGCGAGCCTGGTCGCCGGACTGGTCTTCGCCCTGCGGCCTTTGGCCGCGCGGCCGGCGGGAATCCTGCGCGCCCGGGAGTGAATCCGGCCGGAATACGCGGGAATCTGGACAAAGCCTACAAAAACGGTCATATTCACGGCATCCGGTCGGCTCCGCGACTTGAAACGGGGTTGGACCGCCACGATATCGCTTTGTGTGCCGAAGAAACGTCCTTCGGCCAAGGGGTTCCAACGGAGGAGATCAATGGCCCAATTCGAGACTGTTCGCCGGACCGGTGCAGGAGCCGGCGTCCGCACCGCGGAGATCGACGAAGGTCTTCGCGCGCACATGAGCAAAGTCTACGGCACGATGTCCGTGGGCATGGTCATCACCGCGCTCGCCGCATGGGCCATCTCCGGCCTTGCCGTCTCGACGGTGCCGACCGCATACCAGATCGGCGCGGACCAGTACCTGACGTCGTTCGGCGCGGCCCTCTACACGTCGCCGCTGAAATGGCTCGTCATGTTCGCGCCGCTGATCTTCGTCTTCGGCCTGAGCGCGGGCATCAACAAGATGTCGGCCGCCACGGCGCAGATCGCGTTTTACGCGTTCGCCGCGGTGATGGGCATATCGATCAGTTCGATCTTCCTCGTCTTCACCGGCATGTCGATCGTTCAGGTGTTCCTGATCACGGCCATCGCCTTCGCGAGCCTGTCGCTCTGGGGCTACACCACGAAGAGGGACATCTCCGCCTGGGGGTCGTTCCTGATCATGGGCGTGGTCGGTCTGATCGTCGCCTCGATCGTCAACATCTGGCTGGCCTCGCCGGCGCTGATGTTCGCGGTCTCGGCCATCGGCGTGCTGATCTTCGCGGGTCTCACCGCCTACGACACGCAGAAGATCAAGACGACCTACCTTCAGATGGCGGGTTCCGGCGACCAGGAATGGCTCGGCAAGGCCGCGATCATGGGCGCGCTGTCGCTCTATCTCGACTTCATCAACATGTTCATGATGTTGCTGCACCTGTTCGGCAACCGCAACTGATCTGAACGGACGCACCGTCTGAAAATGGCCGGCCATCGCGCCGGCCATTTTTTTGCGGCGCTCGGGGACCGCATGCGGTTCGTCCGGGCGTGGACGGCTCAGAGGTCTCCGGCGGCCGTGGCGAAGAGCCAGGATGACGTCTCCGTCGCGGCGACGGATCTGGCGGCCCCGTCGCAGCCCTCACGCGCGGCGGCGATGGCCGGCGATCCCGGTGCGACACCTCGGGTCCGGTGAAGCACGCTCAGACGTTCGACCAGTTTCACGCAGCGCGCGATCGCGTCGTCGAGTTCGCTGCGGGACGTATCGATGCCGGCGGGACGGTCGGCGTCCAGAAGACGCCCGAGCTGGAAACCGGCGATGGTCGTGGCGTAGCTGTCGGCGTTGTCTCCGAACGAGGACGCGGAACGAAAGAGGCCGAGTTCGGCTTTGGCGAGAAGAACATACAGCTCGTTCAGCGAATTGAAGGCCTGGTTGGCGTTCGTCATCCGAAACTGAGGATTCTGGCTGCAGGCCGCGACCGCGACAAATATCGCGCAGGCGACGATCCTGCCTTTCGGTCTCGGCGCGGCCATTCGGTCCTCCATGCGACCCTCGCTGGTCGGCCGACCAGCTTGGAAGGACTACGGCAAGGAAATCGCGACAGCAATGGAACGACACCCGCGCCGGGGCCGTTTCACGTCCGGCCGAACAAATGGAGATAATCATGGCGAAGGAACCCGGACCGTCGATCAAGGACGACGACACCTATGAGGCCCTGCGCGACGAGGGGATGAGCAAGGAGAAGGCGGCGCGGATCGCCAACGCGAAGGCGGCAGGCGACGAGCCGTCGAAGAAGGGCGGCAAGGCTCCGCCCTACGAGGAGTGGACCAAGGAGGATCTCTACGACCGGGCGCGGGAGATCGGCATCGAGGGCCGCTCGGACATGGACAAGGACGAGCTGATAAAGGCGCTCCGCGACCATTGACGGCGCGGCCGTTCCCCGGCCAGCATGGACGGAACCCGTCTGATGGAGGCCGCACCATGACCGAACCCCTTCCCCGAAAGCCGCTCTTCGGCGGCGGGCCCGAGGTCTCGCGCCTCTGCCTGGGAACGATGATGTTCGGCGACCAGAGCGACGAGGCGGAATCGCGTCGGATCCTCGAAGGGTTTCTCGCGGCGGGTGGCGATTTCATCGACACCGCCGACGCCTATGCGGGCGGAGACTCGGAGCGCATCCTCGGCCGTCTGCTCGACGGGCGGCGGGACGCGGTGTTTCTGGCCACCAAGGTCGGCAACGCGGTGAAGGGGGTGGACGGGTCCGGCGGCATCTCGGCGGCATGGATCGCGCGGGCGGCGGAGGATTCGCTGGACCGCCTGCGCACGGACGCCATCGACCTCTATTACCTCCACCGCGACGACGAGGAGACGCCGGTCGAGGAGTTCGTCGGCGCGATGGGCGCGCTCGTCGCGTCGGGCAAGGTGCGATACTGGGGCTTCTCGAACTTCCGGGCTTGGAAGATCGCCGAGATGGTCCGCGTGGCCGACTCCCTTGGCGTGCCGCGTCCCGTGGCGTGCCAGCCCTATTACCACATGCTCAACCGCGTGGCCGAGACCGATACGCTGCCCGCCTGCGCGCATTTCGGGATGGGCGTGGTGCCGTATTCGCCGCTGGCGCGCGGCGTGCTGACAGGGAAGTACCGCGAGGGATCGCCGGAAGGCTCCCGCGCCGCGCGGGGCGACGCGCGGATGATGGAGACCGAGTTCCGCCCCGAGACGATCGCCGCCGCGAACCGGTCGGTCGATCACGCCGAGGCGACCGGCCGCGATCCGGCGGCGCTGGCGCTGCAATGGGTGCTGGCGAACAAGGCGGTCACAAGCGTGCTGATCGGCCCGAAATCGGTGAAACAGCTTCAGGGGTATCTCGACGGCATGGCTGTCGGCTATGACGAGGCGGACGAGCGCGCGCTGAGCACGATCTGCGCGTCGGGCCATACGCCGGCCCCGGGATATTCCGACCCCCGTTATCCGCTCCGTGGAAGGATGACGGACTTCGCCTGAAGCGCCGCCGCCTCCTGATGCCGAAAATGCACGCCGGACTTTACCACAGGCCGCGCCGGCCCGTCGCTGCCGCGAAGCCCGGACGACATGCGCGCCTGATGGCGTGACCTGGCCGGACGCAGGTGGTGCGAGGACGGCGCCGGCCGGGTTCGTCACCAAGGGCTCCAACGCCCGCTGGCGTGACGTTCTGACCGCGGAGAATCTCGCGCTTTGCGAGGCCACGGCCGAACGCGTCCTCAGCCCTGACGGCTGAAGGGCCATTCCGGGGCGATTTGGTTAACGCGAAATACGACCACGGAAAAACTACGGATAACCTACGGATGAACTACAGCGGTTTTTCCAACGGGTTAACGCCTCAGGCAAGCCACTTCGGATAGTCGGAAACGAGCAGATGCAGCGGCGGCTCGTCCTCCTCGATCTCGGCGAACCGCCCGATCGGCTCGTCGAAAATGTTGTCGGTCAGGTCGTTGTTCACGGTCGAGACCTCACCTATCAGAACATCCCCGCCCTCGCCCCAGAACGCATGCCAGTTGCCCGGCATCAGCGTCACGCTCTCGCCCGGATCGAGCCGCAGGATCTCCCCCGGACCCTGCCGGCGCACCACCCCGTCGGTCGCGACCTCGACCTCGGTGTCGTGACAGACTTTCCCTTCGGAATCAGAGTTGTGAAGCTTGAGCGCCAATGTCGCCCCACCCCGGTTGATGATGTCCTCGGCCTTCACGATGTGGCGGTGCATCGGCGAGATCTGGTCCTGCCGCGAGATCATGATCTTCTCCGCGTAGCACATGCCGCCGCCGCGCCTCAGATCCTCCTCCGATCCGTTGCGGACGGTGAAGAGGAAGAGGCCCTTGCCGGCGAAGTCGCCTTGGCCGTAATCGGTGATGTCCCAGCCGAGCCGCGCGTCCACGATGCCCGCCGGCCGGCGCGCCTTCATCTCGTCGGGCGTCCAGTACGCGAATGGCGGCAGCACGAACCCGAACGAGCGGATGAACCCGTCCGCGGCGCGCATGATCTCGTTCACTTCCGAGCGTCTCATGCCTCTCTCCTCATTTTCCGTAGACCTGTTCCGGCAGCCAGAGCGCGATCTCCGGAAAGACCATCACGAGCGCCAGAGCCACGACCATCACGCCCACGAAGGGCACGATGGACCGGTAGATGTCCCAGATGCTGATCTCCGGCGGAGCCATCGCGCGCATCAGGAACAGATTGTAGCCGAATGGCGGCGTCATGTACGCGATCTGGCAGGTGATCGTGTAGAGGATGCCGTACCAGATCAGATCGAACCCGAGCGCGCCCACCAGCGGCACGTAGAGCGGCGCGACGATCACCAGCATGGCGGTGTCGTCGAGGAACGTGCCCATCAGGATGAAGCTGAGCTGCATGAGGATAAGGATCACCCAGGGGCTGAGATGGAGCTGCCCCACGAACAGGTTCTCGATGCCTTTCACCGCGCCGAGCCCGTCGAAGACCGCGCCGAAGGCGAGCGCCGCCAGGATGATCCACATGAACATGCAGGTGATCGCCAGCGTCTGACGCACGGAGGTCTCGAACACCGCGCGCGTCATCCGCCCCTTGACCACCGCCACGAGAAACGCGGTCATCGCGCCGATGGCGGAGCTTTCCACGAGGCTGGTCCAGCCGTTGATGAACGGCACCATCATCGCGAAGAAGATGAAGAGCGGCAGCAGCCCCGCGCCCAGCAGACGGATCTTCTCCGCCATCGGGACGTTCCGCTCCTCCGCCGGCAGCGCCGGGCCGAGCGACGGGTTAAGTCGGCAGCGGATCACGATGTAGACGATGAAGAGCCCGGCCATCATCAGACCCGGAAACACGCCCGCGAGCCAGAGCTGGCCCACCGGCTGGCGCGCGATCATCGCGTAGAGCACGAGCACGACCGAGGGCGGCACGAGGATGCCGAGCGAGGATCCGGCCTGGATCACGCCGGTGACCATGCGCTTGTCGTAACCGCGCTTCAGAAGCTCCGGCAGCGCGATGGTCGCCCCGATCGCCATGCCGGCGACCGACAGCCCGTTCATCGCCGAGATCAGCACCATGAGCCCGATGGTGCCGATGGCGAGCCCGCCGTTGAGCGGTCCCATCCAGACGTGGAACATGCGGTAGAGATCGTCGGCGATCCGGCTTTCGCTCAGCACGTAGCCCATGAAGATGAACATCGGCAGCGTCAGAAGCGGATACCATTTCATCAGCTTCATGGTCGCCGAGAACGGGATGTCGGACCCGCCCGTGCCCCACAGGAAGAACGCCGACACGGCGGCCACGATCCCGATCGCCGCGAAGACCCGCTGTCCGGTGATGAGCAGAAGCATCATCGAGGCGAACATCAGGAGAGCGATCTCGTTGTAGGCCATCAGGCGTCGCCTCCGGCGGCGAGGCCATAGGGATCGTCGCGCCCGGTCCGCCAGCGCCCGATGTCCTTGAAAAGCTCCGCCACGGCCTGAAGCAGCATCAGAAAGATGCCCAGGACCGTCACCGCCTTGATCGGCCACATGTAGGGCCGCCAGGCCGAGGCGAGCGGTCGCCGAATTCGAGGGAATAGGTCAGACTGTTTATCCCGCCATAGAGAAGGAAGCCCAGATAGACGATCAGGAAGAACACCGTGAACGTGTCCGTGAGCGCCTTGCCCCGCAGGCTCAGCGCGCCGTAGGCGAGGTCCATCCGGACGTTGGAGTCGAGCTGGATCGAATAGGGCCCGCCGAGGACGAAATAGGCGACCATCAGGAACTGCGCCATCTCCAGCGTCCAGAGCGACGGCCGCATGAACGGCGCGGTTTTCGTGAACGACGACCAGAGCAGGACCGCGATGATCACGAAGATCAGATACATCGCGAACCGGCCGACACGGTAGTTCAACCGCTCGATCACACGCACGTAGGCCGCCATGAATGCCGTCATGAAATTCTTCTCACGAAGCGGTTCCGCGCGAAGGGCCGGCCTCGAGGGACCGGCCCGGCCTCGCGTCCCGAGGGTCCGGCGTCAGGACCGGCTGTAGGGGAAGCCGGCGGAATTGATCACCTGGCGGTACTGCCGGAAGATGTCGATCATTCTCGCCTCGATCTCGCCCTGCTGCGCGACCTCGTCCCAGAACGCCGCCGCCGCGTCCTCGACCTGCTGCCATTCCGCCTGCGGTAATCGACGTCAGCTCCAGCTTGTCTCCCTCCGCGCGCAGCTTCGCCTCTCCGCCCCAGTACCATTGGTTGCGGTAGGTATGGCTCGCCTCGACGGTCGAGACGTAGAGCTGCTTGAGATGCTCGGGCAGATCCGCCCATTTCTGCTGGTTGACGAAGAACGACCCGATCCAAGCGCCCGAGATGTTGTTCGTCGAGGAAATAGTCGGTCACGTCGGCCCAGCCCACGCGTGTAATCCTCGGTGATGCCCGACCAGGCCATGCCGTCGAGCTCGCCCGTCTGCACCGCCACCTCGGCGTCCTCGTAAGGGATGTTGACCGGCACCACGCCGAACTGGCTGAGGAACACGCCGGCGGTCGGGAACGTGTAGAGCCGAAGCCCGTCCATGATCGGCCAGCGAGGTGATCTTCTTCTTCGTGTTGAAGTTGCAGGGGTCCTGCCCCGCCGCCGAGATCCATTTCACGCCGACATCGGCATAGGCCTTGTCCCAGATCTCCGCGAGGCCGTACTGCTTGAAGAGCACCGGGACGTCGAGCGAATGCCGCGTCGCCAGCGGGAAATAGCCGCCGAACTGCCGGACGGGCGTCGGCGATGCCATGCTGTCGTCATCGGAATGCACGGCGTCGATGGTGCCGCGCTGAAGCGCCTGGAAAAGCTCGCCCGTCGGCACAATCTGATCCGCGAAAAAGAGCTCGATCTCCATCTCGCCGTTCGCCGCCGCGTTGAACGCGTCGACGACCGGCTTCGTCACACTCCTGGCCAAGCGTCGAGCCGGCATAGGTCTGCAGCCGCCAGCGGATCGGCTCCTGCGCGATCGCCGGGGGCGCGGCCAGCGTCGACGCCGCGGCCGCCGCGCCGCCGACGCCCGCCGTTCTGAGAAAATTCCGTCTCGTGTTGTTGCCGGTCATTGCCGGACCTCCTTCTGTTGGTTGCCCTGTTGCCGCCCGCCGGACCTCACGTCCCGACGAGCATGGCGTTGTCGACGAACAGCGTCTCGCCGTTGACGAAGCTCGATTCCGGGCCCGCGAGGAAGAGGGCAGCGCTCGCGACCTCCTCCGGCTCGCAGATCCGGCCCTGAAGCTTGACGATGTCTTCCTCGGTCACGTCCACGCCGAGCGCCCGCAACTCCTTGAGCTCGCGCAGCCCATGATCGGTGCGGATGAAGCCCGGGCAGACGGCGTTGCACCGGATGCCCTGATCGCGGAACTCCACGGCGATGGCGCGCGTGAACATGTGGCACGCCCCCTTGGACGTGCAGTAGAGCACCTCCTTGGGCGTCCCCGCCACCGCAGAGATCGACGACGTGTTGACGATGGTGCCTTTTCCGGCCGCGAGCATCGCGGGCAGGACCGCCTTGGTCATCAGGAACATGGACCGGACGTTCACGCCCATCATCCAGTCCCAGTCGGCCTCGGTCGTGTCGAGGAACGGCTTCACGATGACGGTGCCGGCGTGGTTGTAGAGCGTGTCTATCCGGCCGCCGAAGCGCTCCAGGATCCGCGACACGGCCGCGGCGACCTGCGCGCCGTCGGAGACGTCCGCGCGGACGAAGAAGGCCTCGCCGCCCGCGTCGCGGATCCGCGCCGCCGTGGCCTCGCCGGCCGCCTCCTGGATGTCGACGATTGCGACGCGCGCCCCTTCGCGGGCGAAGAGCTCCGACGCCGCGCCGCCTGCGCCGGCCGCGCCGCCGCTCACGATCGCGTTCCAGCCCTCAAGACGCAAATGCGGTACTCCCCGTACGCGGACTCAGGAAGCCTAAGGATTTTCCGTCGGCCGGTAAACGCCTCATTCCGGTCCGCCCGGCTTGTTGGACATTGACCTTTTCTCCCTTTATTTCCAATTTGTTGCGAAGCCGCCAACCTTGGACACGCCGGGTCCGCCTTTGACCTGCATCAAGTCGCGCCCCTCGCGGGCGCCTTAATCTGCCCCTGACCCGATCCGACGGAGACCGCGATGACCACCATCGACGCCTACGCGCGCCGCGCCGTTCCGCGCTACACCAGCTATCCGACCGCCCCGCATTTCCGGACCGGATTCGCGCCCGACACCTACCTGTCCTGGCTGGCCGGTCTCGACGCGCGAACGCCGGTCTCGCTCTATCTCCACGTCCCGTTCTGCCGCCAGATGTGCTGGTATTGCGGCTGCAACATGAAGCTCGCCGCGAAATACGCGCCGATCGCGTCCTACGTGGACAGCCTGATCGCCGAGGTCGAGCTGATCGCCGACGCGCTTCCCGCGCGAATGAGGGTCGGCCACCTCCATTGGGGCGGCGGCACCCCGACGGCGCTCTCGCCCGGGGATCTCGCCCGGGTCATGGACCGGGTCCGGGCGCGGTTCGATCTCCTTCCCGACGCCGAGATCGCCATCGAGAGCGATCCGCGCACGCTGACGTCCGAGATGATCGCGATGATCGGCCGGCTGGGCTTCAACCGGGCGAGCTTCGGCGTGCAGGAGTTCGATCCTCGCGTCCAGACCGCGATCAACCGCGTCCAGCCCCCCGAGATGGTCGCGGCCACGGTCGAGGGCCTGCGCGCGGCCGGCCTGACCGAGATAAATTTCGACCTGATCTACGGGTTGCCCTATCAGACCGTCGACACCCTTCTCGAGACCATCGAGATCTGCCGCCGCATGGAGCCGGGCCGGATCGCGCTGTTCGGTTACGCCCATGTTCCCTGGATGGCCAAGAACCAGCGCATGATCCCCGAGACCGCGCTGCCGGACGGCGCCGCCCGCAAGGAGCAGGCGACGAGAGCCGCGGCCGCGCTCGTGCGGGCCGGATACCAGGCGATCGGCCTCGACCACTTCGCGCTTCCCGGGGACGCGATGGCCGTCGCCGCCCGCGGGGGCGGGCTGCGGCGCAATTTCCAAGGCTACACGACCGACCCGGCAGAGACGATGATCGGCTTCGGCGCGACCTCGATCGGCCGCACACCGTCCGGATATGTCCAGAACATCGCCGAGACCGGCGCGTGGGCGCGCGCCGTGGCGAACGGAACGCCGCCCGTCGCCAAGGGCCTGGCGCTGAGCGACGACGACCGTCTGCGCGGGCGGGTGATCGAGCGGATCATGTGCGACGGGGCCGTGGACCCGGTCTCGCTCGGCGCGGAACACGGCCGCGCGGCCGACTGGTGCTCCGACGAGATGGCGGCCCTCGGCGAGATGGAGACCGACGGCCTGGTGATCGTCGATGGCGACAGGATCGTCCTCACCTCCGCCGGGCTCGCGCTGTCGCGGGTCGTCGCCTCGGTCTTCGACGCCTGGCTCGCGCGCTCGGAGGCGCGTCACTCCGTGGCGGTTTGACCCGGCGCGGCGAACCGCGTCACCACGACCGATGACGCCTCGAGCGTCCGGTGAACCGGACACTTGTCAGCGATCTCGAGCAGGCGGGCGCGGGTGGCGTCATCGACGGGACCTTCGATCCGGACCACCCTTTCGAACCGGTCGATCCGCCCCGACCGCCCCTCGCCGCAATCCTCGCAGTCCTCGGCATGGACCTTGCCGTGATCGACGGAGACGCTGAACCGGCCGATATCGAGCTTCTTGTGCCGGGCGTACATCCGAAGGGTCATGGTGGTGCAGGCGCCCAGCGCGATGGAGAGATAGTCGTACGGACTGGGTCCGGTATTCGCGCCGCCGACCGATGCGGGTTCGTCCGCCAGAACCGTATGGACCCCGGCGCGGGCGATCTGCTGGAACGGCGACTCGCCGGTCTCGGTCACTTCGACCTGGGTCGTGGCCGGCACGGTCCGCGCGGGGCTCAGGTACCGCCCGGCCCATGCGGACAGGATCTCGGCGACATAGATCGCGTCATCCGGACGTGTCAGCAGATGATCGGCGCCATCGAGCGAGACGAAGCTCTTGGGATGCTTCGCCGCCTCGTAGATGGCCTGGGCGTTTTCTATCCCGACGGTCTCGTCGCGCGGCGCGTGGAAGATCAGCAGCGGCTTCCTGAGAGCCGCGACGCGTTCCAGCGCGCGGACGCCCTCCAGGTCTTTCAAAAAGCGGTCGCTGATCGTGAACGTGCGGCCGGCCAGCGTCACCTTGGCCGCGCCGTCGGTCCTGATCGCCTCGACATGGGCGGCGAAGCTTTTCGCGACATGCGCCGCATCCGCCGGAGCGCCGATGGTCGCGACCGCCCGGGTCTCAGGTATCTCGCCCGCCGCCATGAGAACCGCCGCGCCGCCGAGCGAATGCCCGATCAGAAGCTGCGGCGCCGCGTGCGTCTGGCGCAGCCAGGCGGCGGCCGCGACGAGATCGCCGACGTTAGACGAGAAGCTCGTGTTGGAAAATTCGCCGTCGCTGTGGCCAAGTCCGGTGAAATCGAAGCGGAGCACGGCGACCCCGCGCGCCGCGAGCGCCCGGGCGACGCGCGTCGCGGCGAAGACGTCCTTGGAGCAGGTGAAGCAATGCGCGAAGATCGCGAAGGCCCGGACGTCGCCGGCGGGCCGATCGAGCCGCGCGGCGAGGGTTCCGCCGTCATGGCCCGGAAAAGCAACTCGTTCCGAGAACCCCGCCATGCGTTCACCTCTTCCTCTGCGCCGCCGATCAGGTCCAGAAGGGGTCCGTCTCGGAGAATTTCTCGTACCGGTCGTAAAGGTCCGGCCGGTCGGAATCGGACTTCAGGTCCAGCCGTCCCAGGACCCAGCCGACCGCGCGCTGGATGTCGGGATCGTCCCGGCCCGGAGCGTCCGGCCCGGTCAGAAACTCCCCGACCATCGTCGCGTCGTTGAGGCTGCCGAACGTGTCCAGGAGCCGCTTCAGCGACCGGATGTACGAAGTGACCTTCCGATCCTTGTAGATCGGGTCGAGAATCTCGGCGGCGTAGCGCAATTTCTTGAGCTCCTTTCGGAGCGCGTGCAGCGCGCCGGTGTCGAGATGGCGGAGCCTGCGGGCCTTTTTCTCGACCCGGACCGCGCGCCGGCGCATGAGTTCGGGCGCGAGTTCGCCGATCGGCGCGGCCAGCCTCGCCGTCTGCGAATAGTCCGACGGCTCCAGCCATCCGCGCGCCTCGACCATCCGCGCGAGATCGAGCGCGAACCCGACGCTCTCCGGCCCCGACAGCGCCGCCCGGACCTCGGCCCGCACCGCCTCGCGACGGGCGCCCAACGCGTCGAGCAGCGCCGAGCGCGCCGTCGCGTCGAGCCTGCCCGCCGTCGCCGGCACGACGACCTCGTCGATCAGCACATCCAGATCACGCAGCGCGCCGACGGTCCGCCCGATATCGCGCGCCGCGTCCGACAGCGGCGCCATCGCCCCGGACCCGAGACCGGGTCCCAGAACGTCGAGCGCGGTCCGCAGGCGTCGCAGCCCGACCCGCAGCTGATGCGGGCCTTCGGGAACGTCGCTTTCGACGACCACGACCATGTTGGCCGATATCTGCGCGAAGCAGTCGCGCAGCACGTCCCGGGCGACCGTTTCGATCGGGGTCGCAGGATCGTAGGAGAGCGTGCCGGCGGTGCGCACCGCGACGTCCGGATCCGCCTCGCCGGCGTTCGCGAGCCGGTAGCCCCGCGCGGCCTTGTTCGCCGTCGCGAACCGCAGCGGTCCGTTGCGGAACAGCAGACGGGCGATCTCGAAAATCGTGTCGACGCCGCCGGAGACCAGTTCGAGTTCGGCCTCGAGAATGGGCGCGCGGCGATCGCCCGCGACGATCTCGCCCCGGTCCAGCGCGAGTTCGACTTCGCCGCCCCCGGGTGGAGCGAGACGCTCGACGATCCGCCTCACGCGGGTCTGGAAAATCGGCCCGATTTCCGCCTCGCCGGCGGCCTCCCTGATCGCCGCATACGCGCCCTGCTCGTCGGGTCCGTCGAGATCCAGCCTTCCTCCCGGGGCCGGGCGTTCGATCTCGACGTGCGAGAAAAGCCCGTGAGCCGCATGCGCGCCGGGATCCTTGCGTTTGACGGTCTGGATCCACCTTCGCCCCGTCTTGCGCAGTCTGAGCGCGATGCCCGCCGCGGCGAGACTGTGATCCGGCGTGTCGAAATACGTGGACACCAGAGTCTCGGTGCGTGTTGGCTGCGTCCGCAGCTCCGCCAGCGCGGAATGCCCGCTCAGCGCGGCCTCGTCTTCGGGTCCCAGCAGGATCTTGAGCTCCGTCTCGATCAACTTCGATTCTCCGGGCGGAATGTCGCGGTCGGTCCAACGTGTTGGTTCTCGGCGCAATTCCATGCTAAACTTCCGTCATGAACCGCGATGTCGGCGATCATTCAAGGCCTGCGGGGCCGCTGTCCGCCAAACCGGGACGGCGATCGCATTCATGCCCCACGGGACGGACGCCGGCAAGGCGGAGAGCGTTAACGATTTGGGACTATGATGGACGGAGAACGGCCCGGACGGGCCAATCCGGATGAGGTGACCATGGCCGGACACGATTTTGGCGATGCGGAGACCCGGCGCGATCAGGACAGGCGCCGCCGGGTGGAGGGGATCGGATGAACCCCGCGACCCTGTCGATCGCGTCGGACTTCGTTCAGGCCGGCATGAAGAAGGCGGGCATCCCGCTCACCCAGACCCTTGAAGGCTATCTTTCCATCACCTTCGCCAAGTTCATCGGCGCCGCGATCAGCGCGGACCAACTGACGGTCCGGATCGCCCGGGCGATGGACGAGAACGCCCCCCGAGACACGATGCGCGCGCTGGCCGACGAGTGCCTGATCGCCTGCGCGTTCTTCGAGCGGCGTCTTCGGCGCAACGGTTCGATCCGTCATTACGTGGGGCTCGGCCAGACGACATATGACGCCGCCGACCTTACCGAGCAGGCTTACGGATTCGTACACATGCGGGACGTGATCGCGAGCGCCGTGGAAAACGACGAGCCCGACGACGGCCGCATTCTGCTCGACCGCGCCAAGGCCGGGAGTTCCACCGCCCGCGCGAAACTGGAGGATGCCCACGTGGTCGTCGGCCCATGGGGTCGGGGCGGCTCGGGTCTGCTCTGGCGGTAGCGGGTGGCCATTGCCCGGACCGGCGCGGACGCGTATCTCCCGAGGAGACGCACCGGATCGGGCCTTGAATGCATTTCGCCGCAGTCGCCTTGCTGACGCTCCTGCTGGTTCTCGCGACGGCGGCCATCCATTACGAGATCCTGCGCGTCGCGTCGATCCTCATGCCGCGCATGGCGATCCCGCCGCGTTCGCGCATCCTCATCGTCATCGGGGCCGCGTTCGTGGGTCACGTCATCCAGATCCTGCTTTACGCGCTCGCCTATTGGGGCGCGCAGCATGTGCCGGGACTGGGCACGCTGTCGGGCGCGATGGAGGGAAACGCCATCGACTACGTGTACTACTCGGCCGCGACTTTCACGACGCTGGGGGTCGGAGACATCGTAGTCATCGGACCTCTCCGGCTTCTGGCGGGCATCGAATCCCTGAACGGACTGATCCTGATCACATGGTCGGCGTCGTTCACCTATATCGCGATGGAGCGGTTCTGGACCGATCACGGCCGCTCGCCGGAAGAACGCGCCATCGCCCGGACCCAAGCCGTCTCCGCGAGCTCCGGTCAGCAGCCGGTTCCCCGGAGACGGCCCGGGCGGCCCCCGCACGGTTGACCCGGAGGACGACCGGATCGGCTCTCCGGCTGTCGTCCCCAGCTGGAGCCTTTCAAAAGCTGACCGACTGAATGATACCAACCTGCGCTGATCATCACCCATGGGCCCATAGGCGCATTCCGATGGACATGATCTTCCACGGTCGTTCGACGAGGTTGTTCCATGCGTCGCAGCAGAGGGCGACGATGTCGTCGTAGGATTTGAAGACCCGGTTCGAGAGCCAATTGTCGGGCATGAACTGCCAGACGTTCTCGACCGGATTGAGTTCCGACGATCGGGGCGGCAGTGGCAGCAGGGTGATGTTGTCCGGGACGACGAGCTTGGCGGACATGTGCCATCCGGCCTGGTCGAGCATCAGCACCGCATGGGCGCCGGGATCGACGGCCGCGCCGATCTCGGCGAGATGGGCCGCCATCGCCGGGGTGTGGCGCCAGGGCATGTCCAGAGCTGCGCCCTTGCCCTTCTTCAGACAGATCGCGCCGAAGATGTACGCCCATTTGGTCCGCTGGTCGTGAGGGGCGCGGGGTCGCGTGCCGCGTTTCGCCCAGCGTCGGGTGATGGAGTTCTTCTGTCCGACGCGCGCCTCATCTTATGGGATGGTTCGCCTCCTCCCGTGGCGGATAATTCGACGGTCTCGAACCAGAAGGAGGACACCCATGACCATCCGGCAGATCGGCATCGATATCGGCAAGAACACCTTCCACGTGATCGGCCTTGGCGCGGAGAGCGGGATCGAGCTGCGCAAGCTGTTCACGAGGTCGCAGCTGCTCGGATTTTTTGAAGGCCAGTCCGGGGAGGCTTTGAATGTCGCTTTCGAGGCCTGCTCGGGCGCGCATTGGCTGGCGCACCGGCTGACCGCGATGGGGCACACCGTCAAGCTGCTGACGCCCGAGAGCGTGCGCCCTTTCGCAAAGGCGCAGAAGAACGACTGGAACGACGCGCTCGCATCGCCGAGGCCGCGCGCCGGCCGGACCGGCATGCGGTCGGGATCAAATCGGAGGAGCAACTGGACCTGCAGGCGCTCCACCGCGTGCGCCAGCGGCTGATGACGGGGCGCACTGCCATCATCAACCAACTCCGCGGCCTGTTGCGCGAGCGGGGCCTGGTCATTCCGGACGGACGCGCCCGGTTCGAGCGTTGCGGCGCGACGATCAGGATGAGAGCGCGTATTGCCCGAAAGCTGGCCGTCATCCTCCATGCCATGTGGAAAACAAACGCTCCGTTCCGCTGGAGCCACATCGCTGCGTGACAACAAAGGAGCATGACTGAAACTCCAGGGATGCGTCCTGCCGGGACGCGTGGCCAGGATCAGGCCGGCCCTCTGAACGCGGCACCGCCATGAGACGCAGGGACGATGACCGCGAGGACCACTTGGGCCGATCCACCATCTGACGCCAACATGCAGCGACCAGATCGACTGCGGAGAGAACCCTGAACCCGGCGAAGGCGCGAACCTGAAACGGAAACCTTGACCAGAGCGATTAGAGAACCGCCACGATCGGCATCAAGGTCGGCTCAGCAGACGAAGGGCCGTTTGGACACGCTCCCGGAACTGCGGCTTACCGGGTTTCCGCCCGCCGATGAGCGTGTTCCGATAGCGATCGTCGACGCAGCAGTTGCT
This sequence comes from uncultured Alphaproteobacteria bacterium, assembly GCA_963798765.1. Classification (GTDB taxonomy): domain Bacteria; phylum Pseudomonadota; class Alphaproteobacteria; order Rhodobacterales; family Rhodobacteraceae; genus Amaricoccus. Next base: position 146,568 of record CAWCUP010000009.1, read on the forward strand.
ACTCGGTTCCTAGACAACGCCGGCCCCGGCGGGTCTCCGGCCGACCGCCCCTGAGGGACCCGACCTGCGCATCTCATGACACGGATCAACATCCGGTCGAAGGCAGGTCCTGTCCCAGCGCCAGCTTGCCGCCGTTGATGTAGGCCGCGGAGCTCATCGCCAGATGCTTCGCGGCGGCGCGGGCGTCGCGCTCGTATCGCTCCAGGGGGAAGCGCTGGAGGATGGAGACCGCGCTCCATCTCGGTGATACGGTCGATGGACTGGAGCGCGGTTTCGCTGGCGAAGGTGCAGCCCATCCGGAATCGCACGCGCAGCGGCACGAGGTCCATGTTCGCCTCCACGCCCTCCAGCAGGTCCGTCATCACCTGGCGAAGATAGGCGCGGGCGGCCGCGAGGCGGGCGTCGATGCGGCCGAACTCGGACTGGATCAGCTCGCGCTCGGCCAACGCGACGCTATCGCCGCGGCTTATCTCGCCGGCGATGCGCAGGAACTCGTCGCGGGCCCCACGGGCGAGGCCGAGGGGGACGGTCGCCACGGTCCAGGGAAAGATCGACAGCGTCGGCAGCCGGTAGAGCGCGCCGGGATGGGTCGGCTCGGGCTGGAAGGGGTGCACGAAGCGATCCGGCACGAAGGCATCGCGAAACTCGAAGTCGACACTGCCGGTAGCGCAGAGACCCGAGACCTGCCAGTTCTCGTGCAGGAATACGTCCTTGCGCGGGCGTAGACCAGGACCTTCCGGCCCGTCGGCGCGCCGTCCTCATGGACCTCGCAGACCGGGGAGAACCAAGTCGAATGGTGCGCGCCGCTGCCGAATGCCCAGCGCCCGTTCACACGCCAGCCGCCCTCCTCCGCCACGACCTTGCCCAGACCGCCCGTGCCGGCGACGATGAACGCCTTCGGGTCGTCGAAGATCTCGCGCGCCTCGGCCTCCGCCAGGAAGCCGCCGACGCGGCCCATGCCGCCGCCGTTGCCCACCAACCAGCCGATCGTGCCGTCGAGCGCCGCGGCGTCCTCGACGACGTCCATGTAGTCGAGCACGGAGAGCTCGTGCCCCCCAAGCCTGGCCGGCAGCAGCAGGCGGAACAGGCCGAGCGCGGCGAGATCGTCGAAGAGCGCGTCCGGCAGGCGCCCCGCGGCGTCGAACCCCGCGCGCTTCTCGGCCACCGCCGCGGACAGTCGGCCAAGCGCCGCGCGGATGTCCCCGACGGGCATGGCAGCGGACTGGCCGCGTGCGATCGGTTCATGGGCGGTCATTGCGGGTCCTCTCGACTGCGTTTCAGAACTCCGGGCGACGCGGACGCCCGGTAAGCTTCCGGAGAAGCCTCGGCGATGAGGCGGCGACCGACGCGGTCGAGTCCACGATCCATTCATTTATTCAGCAGAGCCTCGACCTCCGCCGCCGTCGCCCCGCTTTTCAGCAGGGTGAAGTCGCCGCGTTCGAGGATGGCGCGGGTTCCGTCCAGTATCACCCGCTGCACGACCCGCGCGAGCCCCCCGCCGATGGAGATCCGCGCGACGCCCAGCGCCCCCATCTCCTCCGCCGTCAGGTCGCGCAGGACGCCGCCAGCCAGCAGGTTGACCGGCGTCCCGGTCGCTGCCAGCACGCGGGTCGCCTCGGCGTCCAGCAACGGGGCGTAGATCACCTCGGCGCCGGCCCGGGCGAAGGCCTGGCAGCGGCGCACGGCCTCTGCCGGTTCGTAGTTGCCGAAGATGCATCCGTCGGCGCGGGCGGTCAGCACGATCCCGACCTCGCGGGCGGCGGCAACCGCCGCCTCGATCCGCGCGAGGGCGAAGGGGTAGGAGTCCGTGGTGGGGACGGCGGTATCCTCGATCGAGACGCCGGCGAGCCCGGCCTCCGCCGCTAGCCGCACGGTCTCGGCCACCGTCTCGGGGGCGTCGCCGTAGCCGTTCTCGAAGTCGCCGTTCACCGGCAGTTCGACGGCGGCGCGGAGGTCGGCCGCGTGGCGCAGGGCCATCTCGCAGACCGTTGCCCGTCGGCGAGCCCCAAGGTGAATCGTCCCCGGCCGAGGTCGTCGCCAGCGCCTGCGCGCCGAGCCCGGCCATCAGCTTCGCAGATCCAGGTCCCAGGGGTTGGGCATCACCAAGGGCCGGCCGGGCACGTGCAGGGCGCGGAAGCGGTCCGTCAGGGTCTTGCGGCGCATGGCGCGATCCTTCCGCGATGTCGAAACAGTTTCGCGACGTGGTGACGTGACGCAAGGGAAAACGTGCCTCGCCGGCGGAAGCCCGCGGATCCTCCGAGACGGCCGGCGAAACGTCGAGCATCGCGGGAGGCGGTGGCCGCCGCGGCGGCCCGCGACGGAGGCCCATCGGCGGAACCGCCCCGCCCGCGCCGCCCATCGGGCGCGCCCGCCGTTTCCCGTTTGCTCTTACATTAAGAAAATGTCCAAGCTTTCGCATGCGAAGTCGCCGGCGCTCGTTGTGCCTCTGTTTCATCCAGTTGTTCAGATGTCATTCCCCAACGAGCCGCGTCCACCTGAGCTTCTCGTTCCGGGCGACACCGATCCAAGTCGGTTCGCCAGAAAAGCGAACAAGGGGACCAAGTGGCTCGACCTCTGACTGCGGCGGCCTTGAAGGTGGCAACTTTACCCAAAGGGGCACGGGACCAATGGCGGCCACCGTCACCAACAGCGGCTTCATTCTTCCCCACGTAGTCTTGCCGAGTTTGCCGTCTGGCGTGAGCCTGGGCATTTGTCTGCTCTGCCAGCCAGCCAGAGCCTGTGCGAAACTTTGCGGCGTGGCCGCACGAGATAGGCCGATAAGATTTTGGATTTTTGAGAACTGCGTGGTTCAGCCGATCTGAGCCATACTCTTGTCGTTATAAGTAACCGCCGACATTTCCTTGATTGCCGAAAGCATGTCCATCTCCCCAAAAAATATGAAATTATATCAAACACCTGTTTGCTTTTTTGCTTGATTATCGCGCTGCCTCTTATTCAAGGCATTTGCCACCAACTCACATTTTCAGATCGAGATTGGCTCTCGACCAGTCTGTCGCGGCTCCGTGCTCCGATCAAGGACCGCATTCATGGCACACCGTCGTTTCTTAAGTCGGGCCGTGTCCTCGGCCCCGCGTATCCGGCCCGTTTGTTAGTCTATGAAGGAAGACCGAAGTGGGAAGAGACCATCGGTTTAGCCGATCTTTAAAGGCAATCGCAGCCGCTCTCCGCGCGGTCACCGCGCGCGGCGTTCCACAAACTCCCGGCCGCTCGTCCAGATCGGGTCTCTCCTTCGCGCCCTCACGTTCAGCCAGAACACGAAGGGGATGGTGATGACGATGCCGACTGCTAAGTCCTTGAGACGCCAAAGCCGGTCGCTGCAAATTCCTGAACCTAATCCATCATTTCGGTCACAATCAAATCTGATTTTACAAACGTCGCCCACCAGAGAAGTCATGAAACAATCCGAAAAATCGATAAAGATCGGACGGTATTAATTATTAACGTAGTGAAATGGTCGTGAGTTCCGCTCGACCACGTCTTTTCGGCGGACCTTCCCGGCCATATGGATGCGCTACGGGACCGCCGAAGTCCAAGCGGCCGGTGTTCGGCTGATGTGCGCTTGGCGGGCCGCTTACAAATCCGGCCGACTGGCCTCGCGGACCGGATAAGGTTGGCGTGGCCGGCTTCCCTGCTTGGGACGGCCGGGCCGGCCTGTTCCCGGCAGGAGCAGATGGCGCGGGATGTTCCGTCAGCAGCGGCCGTAGAAGTTGCCCGAGAAGCGGCAATATTCATCGACCGTGCCGGTGGCGAGCATCGCCGCTCCGAGATCGCGGCCATAGGGAAGAGCGCACTGCCCGACCAGCCGTCCTTATCGGTCGACGTCCCGGAGCGCGCAGCTGCGCCCTCTATCCCGAGATGAGTGGCCTGAGCGCGTCCGTCGCGGCGCTTCCGCCGACCTCGTCCCAGTCGGGCGTGGATCGGCGCGGAATAATCGGCCACGGAACCGCCCAGATCATGCGGGCCGGGGCGGCGTAAATCATCCCGCCAGTGGCAAGTCTTTGGATCACAGGGTTGGTTCGGGGGCGGAAGATGTACGGCGTGGAACTGTATTCGAAGGTCCGCATGGCGGTGCTGCGGGATGGCGTGAGCCTGCGCGAGGCGGCGCGGCGGTTCGGGATCGACCGCGGCACGGTGTCGAAGATCGTGGGACATTGGGTTCGCCGGGATACCGGCGGTCGCAACCGCGGGCTCGCCCGAAGCTGACGGCCTGCGGCGTTCATCGACGAGAT
>CAWCUP010000010.1:0-13951 GCA_963798765.1 uncultured Alphaproteobacteria bacterium
GGATCACCGAGGGCGAGCCGCCATTCGACCTCTGGGAGGTGGACATCCGCCGCGCCCAGCCGTTCCAGCGCAACCGCCGCTACCTGCGCGAGCGCGTGACCGAGACGCTGGGCCTGCTCTACGCCGACCATTTCCCGTATCGGCAGGTGGAGACGGCGCGCGGCGTCCGGCGGAGCCCGGTTCACGAGCACCTGACGGCGCGCGGCGCGGTGTTCGGCGAGGTCGCCGGGTGGGAGCGGGCGAACTGGTTCGCCGCGCCGGGTCAGGCGCGGGAATACCGCTACGACTGGGGCCGGCAGAACTGGTTCGACAACCAGCGGGCCGAGCACATGGCGGTGCGCGAGGGCGTCGGCCTCTTCGACATGACCTCGTTCGGCAAGATCCGGGTCGAGGGGCGCGACGCCTGCGCCCTCCTGCAGCGGCTCTGCGCGAACGACGTGGACGTGGAGCCGGGCGCATCGTCTACACCCAGATGCTGAACGCGCGCGGCGGGATCGAGAGCGACCTGACGGTGACGCGCCTGTCCGAGACCGCGTTCCTGCTGGTCGTGCCGGGCGCGACGCTGCGGCGCGATCTCGCCTGGGTCCGGCGGCATCTGGGCGACGCCTTCGCCGTCGTGACCGACGTGACGGCCGCCGAGGCGGTGTTCTGCGTGATGGGGCCGGAAGCGCGACGCCTGATGCGGGCGGTGAGCCCGGACGATTTCGGCAACGCCGCGCATCCCTTCGGCACGGCGCGCGAGATCGAGATCGGCATGGGCCTCGCCCGGGCGCACCGCATCAGCTACGTGGGCGAACTCGGCTGGGAGCTCTACGTCTCCACCGATCAGGCGGCGCATGTGTTCGAGGCGCTGCTGGAGGCGGGGGACCCGCTGGGGCTGACTCTGTGCGGCCTCCACGCGCTCGACAGCTGCCGGATCGAGAAGGCGTTCCGCCATTTCGGCCACGACATCACCGACGAGGATCATGTGCTGGAGGCCGGACTCGGCTTCGCGGTGCGGACCGGCAAGGGCGACTTCATCGGGCGCGAGGCGGTGCTGCGCACGCCGCGAAGAGGGCCTCGGCCGGCGGCTGCTGCAGTTCCGGCTGGTCGATCCCGAGCCGATGCTCTTCCACAACGAGGCGATCGTCCGGGACGGGCGTATCGTCTCGATCGTGACCTCGGGCAATTACGGCCATGCGCTCGGCGGGGCGGTGGGGCTGGGCTACGTCCCCTGCGCGGGCGAGAGCGCGGCGGAGGTTCTGGCTTCGACCTACGAGATCGAGATCGCCGGGCGGAGGCATGCCGCGCTGGCGAGCCTCGAGCCGATGTATGATCCAAGCGCGGAGAGGGTGCGGACATGAACGACGCGGCGGAGACTGCGGAAGCGGCCGGGCGGGCGCGCCGGTCCGGAGGCAGGGCGGCGCAGATCGCGGCGCGCGCGGCGCCGAGGACCGGCGCATCCCGTCCCGTGCGGCCCGGCATGGAGGGCGGGCAGTATCGGCCGCTGAAGGAGGCCGACGTCCCGAGGATCCACGCCGCCGCCCTCGACGCGCTGGAGGTCATCGGCCTCGCCAACGCGCCGCGCTCGGGCGTCGAGATCATGACCGGCGCCGGCGCGATGCTGGGCGATGACGGGCGGCTCCGCTTTCCGCGCGCGCTGGTGGAGGACATGCTGGCGCTGGCCGCGCGCGACCTCACGCTTTTCGGCCGCCATCCCGACCACGATCTGCTCCTGTCCGGCACACGGGTGCATTTCGGCACGGCGGGCGCCGCCGTCCATGTCGTCGACGCGCTGACCGGCGACTATCGCGAAGTCCACCTCGCGGGATCTCTATGACGCCGCGCGGCTCGCCCATCACCTCGACAACATCCACTTCTTCCAGCGGACGATGGTCTGCCGCGACGTCGCCGACAATTTCGACATGGACGTGAACACGCTCTACGCCTGTCTCGCCGGCACGACGAAGCATGTGGGCACCTCGTTCTCCGACCCGTCCCATGTGGCGGGCTGCATGGACCTGATCCACCTGGTGGCGGGCGGCGAGGAGGCGTGGCGGGCGCGGCCCTTCGTGTCGAACTCGAACTGCTTCGTCGTGCCGCCGATGAGGTTCGCCGAGGAAAGCTGCGTCACGATGGAGCATTGCGTCCGCGCGCGGCATGCCGGTGCTTCTGCTCTCCGCCGGGCCAGGCCGGGGCGACCGCGCCGGCGCCGCTGGCGATGACGATCGTTCAGGCGGTGGCCGAGTGCCTCGCCGGCGTGGTCTACGTCAACGCCATGCGCCCGGGCCATCCGGCGATCTTCGGGACATGGCCGTTCGTCTGCGACCTCCGGACCGGGGCGATGTCCGGCGGTTCGGCGGAGCAGGCCCTGCTGACGGCGGGCTGCGCCCAGATGCAGCATTTCTACGGCCTGCCCGGCGGCGCCGCCGCGGGGATCTCGGACAGCAAGGTTCCGGACATGCAGGCCGGGTGGGAGCAGGCGTTGACCAACGTGCTGGCCGGTCTGTCGGGACTGAACCTCGTCTACGAATCCGCCGGAATGCACGCCTCGCTTCTCGGGTTCTGCCCAGAAAGCCTGATCCTCGGCGACGACATCATCGGGCAGGTGCTGCGCTGCGTGCGGGGCATCGAGGTGACCGAGGACAGCCTGTCGATGGAGACGATGACGGAGGTCTGCCTCGGCGGACCCGGTCACTACCTCGGCGCGTCGCAGACGCTGCGGCTGATGGAGACGGAATACCTCTTTCCCAAGCTCGGCAACCGCATGAGCCCCAAGGAATGGGAGGAGGCCGGCCGTCCGGGCCTGCTGGAGCGCGCCCGGACGCGCAAGGAGGAGATCCTGGCGCGGGCGGCCATCCAGGTGACGCCCGAGACCGACGCGGCGGTGCGTCGGGCTTTCCGCATCCATTTCTGAGGGACGGGTCATGCGCTACGGCTTCATCGGACTGGGCAATCTGGGCGGACATCTGGCGGCGAGCCTGCTGCGCGGAGGCTTCGAGGTGACGGTGCATGACGCGGACCGCCGCGCGGGCGAGCGCCATGTCGCCGCCGGAGCGCGCTGGGCGGCCACGCCCGCGGAGGCCGCGCAGGGGGTCGACGCGCTTGTGACCTGTCTGCCTTCCCCGGCCGTCTCGGAGGCTGTTCTGAAGCAGGTGCTGCCGGATCTGCGCGGCCGCGACTGGATCGAGACGTCCACTCTTGGCAGAAACGAGATCCTGCGTCTGGCGGGCATCGCCGAGGCCGCAGGCGTTCGCTGCCTCGAATGCCCGGTGACCGGCGGCGTGCATCTGGCGCGGAGCGGGCGGATCACGGTTCTGGCGGGGGGCGACGCGGACCTGTTCGAGACGCACCTTCCGGCGCTGCAGGCGATGGGGGACCGGATCCTGCACATGGGCCCGCTCGGCTCGGCGGCGGTGATCAAGGTCATCACCAACATGCTGGCCTTCATCCACCTCGTCGCCGACGGCGAGGCGCTGATGCTGGCGAAGCGCGGCGGGCTGGATCTCGGCCGGGCGTGGGAGGCGATCCGCGCCTCCTCGGGCAATTCCTTCGTCCACGAGACGGAAGGACAGCTGATCCTGAACGGCAGCTACGACATCGCCTTCACGATGGATCTCGCGCTCAAGGACCTGGGTTTCGCCATGGAATACGGCCGCGAATTCCAGGTGCCCCTCGATCTGGCGGGTCTGGTGGCCCAGACCTTCGTTCGTGGAAAGGCGGCCTATGGCGGCGAGGCGCAGTCCACGCGGATCGTCAGGCTGCTGGAAGACGTCCTGGCCACCGATCTTCGCGCACCGGGGTTCCCCGACCGTCTCGAGTAGAAGTGCGCTTCCGGCAGGCTGTCAGGCAAGCCCCGAAGCGCGAGGCCGGATGAAGCTCTGCGGGACCGAGTCATCCGACCCCTTCGCCTCGGAGGCCAGGAACCACTGGACTTGAAGCTCGGCTTCCGCTGTCGATGGGTAGGGGCCGGCGAGGCCTGCGGGCCTCCCGGCGCGTCCGGCGGGACCACCTCCGAGACCGGCGCATTGCGCTTCACGTGCCCGACGCCGCGCTCGTCCTTCCCCTTCGTGCGGGGTCGATACGGCGCGCAGGCCTTGACCTGGAAGCCCCAACGCCGGGCGAAGGCATGAAGCTTCGGGTTCACCACGACCTCGCGGCTGGCGACATCATGGCTCGGGATCAGCGCGCGGGCGTTGTCGAGCGACACCTCCTCCGGCCTCCTTCGGCATGATGCGGTTTCGGTTTCGGGTGCCGCAGCGGAGGCGGTAGCTGTCGCCCCGGATGGTGATGACGTGGCTGTGGTGGAGCGGGCGATCGAGGATCGCGGTAGCGACCACCGCATCGCCGAACACGGCTCCCCATTCGCCGGCGGCGCGGTTCGAGGTGATCAGCATCGCGCCGCGCTCATGGCGTCGGCAGACCGATTGGAAGAACAGGCGGGCGGCGTCCGGCTCGAGCGGCAGATATCGCTGCGCCGCCGGGCGGCCGTCCGCTTTTCAACGCGCTCCGGGTGCGCCACGCGGGCGGGTTCCGCGGCGGGGCCGGCAATTCCGCGCCAAGGCGCGGAACCTCCTTCGGCCGCGCCGGGTTGCGCGTGGGGCGGGTAGGACCTGTCCGGCGATCGGGAACCTTCGGGACGAGGAACATGAACGGCACATATTGCGGCCCGCCTCCCCTGCCGAGCGAGATCTGGACGAGCTGGAATTTCGATCCGGTTCTCATCGGCACCCTGCTCGCGCTGGCGGCGGTGGTTCGCCGCGATCTGGCGGGGCTGACAGGGGTGACGGTGCTGGCGCTCGCGTTCGTGTCGCCGCTCTGCGCGCTGTCCTCGGCCCTGTTCTCGGCGCGGGTGGCGCATCACGTGCTTCTGGTCGCGGTGGCGGCCCCGCTGCTCGCGCGGGCGCTTCCGGCGGATCGCGTCGGGCCGATCGCCCTGCCCTTCGCGCTCGCCACCACGACGCTCTGGTTCTGGCACGTTCCCGCGGCCTACGACCTCGCGCTGTCCCACAAGGGCGTCTACTGGGCGATGCAGGTCACGCTGACCGCCTCGGCGGTCTGGTTCTGGCGCGGCGTCCTCGATCGGCGGCGCGATCCGGTCGACGCCCTGATCTTCGTCGTCGCCGGGTTCGCTCAGATGGGGATGCTCGGCGCGCTGCTGACCTTCACCTCCAAGCAGCTCTACGCGGCGCATGCTTTGGCCCCGCTGGAGTGGGGCCTGACGCCGCTGGCCGACCAGCAGCTCGGCGGTCTCATGATGTGGGTTCCGGCGGGCCTGCCCTACGCCGTCGCCGCCGCCCTCGTCGCGCGCCGCGGCTGGGCGGGTCTGCAGGGCGACGCGGCGTGAGCGAGTGGGCCCAGGCGCTGATCCCCTATTTCAAGGCCGTCCATATCGCCGGGCTTATCGTCTGGTGCGGCGGGCTTTTCTCGCTGCCGCTGATGCTGTCGCGCCACGACGCGGGGAACAATCGCGAGGACTACGTGAGGATCAGGCGCGCAACCCATCTGACCTATACGATCGGGGTGACGCCGGCCGCCGTCATCGCCATCGTCGCGGGGACATGGCTCATCTTCCTGCGCGAGGCGCTCGTGCCGTGGCTCTACGCCAAGCTTTTCTTCGTGGCGCTGCTCGTCGGCGCCCACGCCTGGATCGGCCATGTCGTCGTGACCGTCGCGGAGACCCGCGAGCGTGGCCGTCCACCGGCGCCCTACCTGCCGCTGATGGTCGTCCTCGTTCCCATGCTCGCCATTCTCACGCTCGTGCTGGGCAAGCCAGACCTTTCAGGGATGGAGTTCCCCGGCTGGATGACCGAGCCGCGCGGCGGTCAGCTGCCCTTCGAAGTGCCCAGGTGATAGTCGAAGACGAGTTTGCCGCCATGCCACCCCGTGAACCCCACCATGATGACGCTGAGCCCCGAGAGCAGGATGCCGTAGGGCAGCACCGCCGCCTCGTAGCCGTAGAGCCGGTGCGCCCAGTTCGCGCCGAGAAGCGCCAGCAGGGTCACCGCGATGATGGCGTGGGTCCATGGAGCGGCGCGCGCCCGGATGCCGCTGACGAGAAGCAGCTCAGCCGTGCCGGAAAACGCGGCGAGCATGCCGAAGAGGAACCCCGTGCCCGCCGCCCAGACGCCGGCCCGGGCCCAGAACGCGTCGCCGGTCCACCAGTAGAGCAGGTCGGCGAAAAAGGCGCAGAAGGTGAGGGCGACCGGGAAGGAGACGCTCATCGCGTGGATCGGGTGCCCGAGGATCGCGATCCGCGACTCGGTCTCGTCGAAGCCGGGCCGCTGCGATATCGGATCGACCAGCGTGTCGTCTTCCTGCGGCGGCGCGTCCTTCGGCATCGGCGGCGGCTCCTGGGCGTGGTTGCTGCGGGGGCAACGCCGCTGGCGCTCGCGGGTTGCCAGGGCGCGATGTCGACGGTCGATCCGGCGGGGCCGGCCGCCGGTCACATCGCCACGCTCTGGTGGGTGATGCTTGCGGGCGCCGCGGCGATACTGGCGCTGGTCGTCGGGCTGATCGCCGCCGCTTTCACGCGGCGGGGCGGCGGCGCCGGCTCGGAGCGCGCCTGGATCGTCGGCCTCGGGCTGGTGTTTCCCATGACGGTCCTCGCCGCGCTGCTGGCCTACGGGCTGGTGATCGGCGAGCGGCTCCTGCCCCGGAGGGACGGCGACGTGGTCGCGGTCCAGGCCGAGGCGCGGCGCTGGAGCTGGAGCTTCGCCTACGGGGACGCTCCGGGCCGCGTCACCAAGGGCGTGCTGCACATCCCGGCGGGCCGTCCGGTCGACGTGGCGGTCACCACGGCCGACGTGATCCACAGCTTCTGGGTTCCTCGGCTCGCGGGCAAGCTCGACGCGATCCCCGGCCATGTCAACGTGCTCAGGATCGAGGCGGATCTTCCGGGCAGCTACCGCGGCGTGAGCGCCGAGTTCAGCGGCGAGGGCTATGCCGGGCACGTCTTCGACGTCGTCGCCCACGACGCCGCCGGATGGGAGCGTTTCCTGGCGGAGGCGGCGCGATGAGGACGCTCGCGCGGCATCGCGAGCTGCAGGCGATCTGGGCGTCGGAGCCCGGCTGGAAGGGCTGGTTCTCGACGGTGAACCACACCGACGTCGGCCGGATGTTCCTGGTCACCTCGTTCTTCTTCTTCGCGGTGGGCGGCGTGCTGGCGATGCTGATCAGGGCGCAGCTGGCGACGCCGCACTCAGCTTTCGTCGGGCCCGAGCTCTACAGCCAGTTCTTCACGATGCACGGGACCATCATGATGTTCCTGTTCGCCATTCCGACCTTCGAGGGCATGGCGATCTACCTGCTGCCCAAGATGCTGGGCACCCGCGACCTCGCCTATCCGCGGCTGACCGCCTACGGCTACTGGTGCTACGCGTTCGGCGGCGCGATGCTGCTGATCTCGATGGTGCTGGGGATCGCGCCCGACGGCGGCTGGTTCATGTATCCGCCGCTGACCGGGCCGATTTACTCGCCGGGGATCAACACCGATTTCTGGCTGATCGGCATCACCTTCGTCGAGATCTCCGCGATCGCGGCGGCGGTCGAGATCAGCGTGTCGGTCCTGCGCTATCGTGCGCCCGGAATGTCGCTGGGCAGGATGCCGATCTTCGCCTGGTACGCGCTGATCACCGCGCTGATGATCCTGACCGGCTTTCCGCCGCTGATCCTCGGCTCGATCCTGCTCGAACTCGAGCGGGCGTTCGGGATGCCGTTCTTCCAGGCGGATCTCGGCGGCGACAGCCTGCTCTGGCAACACCTTTTCTGGCTGTTCGGCCATCCGGAGGTCTACATCATCTTCCTGCCGGCGGCGGGAGTGATCTCGACCGTGCTGCCGGTGATGGCGCGCACGACCTTGCTCGGCTACGGCTGGATCGTCGCCTCGGCCGTGGCGCTGGCCTTCCTGAGCTTCGGGCTCTGGGTCCACCACATGTTCACGACCGGCATCCCGCATATGGGGCTGGCGTTCTTCTCGGCCGCCTCGACGCTGGTGGCGGTCCCGACGGGCGTGCAGATCTTCGCCTGGATCGGCACGCTCTGGAAGGGACGGCCCGACCTGCGGCTGCCGATGCTCCACCTGCTGGGGTTCTTCGCGACCTTCGTGATGGGCGGACTGACCGGCGTCATGGTCGCGATGGTGCCGTTCGACTGGCAGGCGCACGACACGGCCTTCGTGACGGCGCATCTGCATTACGTCCTTTTCGGCGGCTTCGTTTTCCCGATCCTCGCCGGGCTTTATTACTGGCTGCCGCATGTCACGGGGCGGCGGCGGTTCTTCCGCATCGGAGAGGTGGCTTTCGTGCTGATCTTCGTGGGTTTCCACGGCACGTTCCTCGCGATGCACTGGGTCGGCCTGCTCGGCCAGCGGCGGCGCATCTGGACCTACGCGGCGGAGGACGGCTGGACCACTATCAACCTCATATCGTCGATCGGCGGGTTCATCATGGCATTCGGCCTCGCCATCGTCCTGATCGAGGTCGTGCTCAACTTCTTCGTCGCGGTGCGCGGCCGGCGAAATCCCTGGAATGCGGGAACGCTCGAATGGGCGATGACGACGCCCCCGACAAGCTACAACTTCGCCAGCCTGCCGCATGTGGACAGGCGCGACCCGCTGCACGGCGATCCGGGACTGACGGTGCGGCTCGCGCAGGGGCGCGGATACCTCGGCACGCCGCGGCACGGCCGGCGGGAGACGCTGACGGTCGAGGCGGCGCGGGGCACGCCGGAATACATCGTGGTCTATCCCGGCAACACCCGCCTGCCGATGATCATGGCGGCGGTCACGGGGCTTTTCTTCCTGTCGATCCTGCTCAAGCTCTACTGGGTCGCGCCGGTCGCGATGACCGGCGTCGCCGCGCTGGCCTGGCGCTGGGTCTGGAGCCTCGGGCGGCGGCGCGACCTCGGGCCGGAGGACGCGGGCCTCGGCATCTCGCTGCCGCATGCGGGCGAGGTCGACCGCGCGCCAGGCTGGTGGGGCACGCTGTTCCTGCTCGTCGCCGACGCGGTGCTCTTCGGGTCGCTTATCTTCGGCTACGCCTTCCTCTTCACCGTCGCGCCGGGCTGGCCGCCGCCCGAATGGCTCGAGCCGTCGCGCCTCGAGTTGGCCGGAGGGCTGGCCGGGGCCGTGGTCGCGGCCGCCGGGATGCGGGCCGCGATCCGCGGCAACCGCCGCGGCGGCTCCTCCTGGCCGGGACTCGTCGTCGCGGGAGCGGGCGTGGTCACGCTTCTGCTCGCCCTGGTGGCGCTTCTCCTGAGGATCCCGCCGCCGACCGGGCACGCCTACAACGCGACGCTCTTCGTGCTGGGCGGCTACGGCGTCCTGCACGTCCTGATCCCCGCGCTGATGCTGGTCTTTCTCGCGGCGCGCGTCGCGCGCGGGTTCGTCTCGGCCGCACGTCGGGCGGAACTGCCGATCGTCGGCCTGTGGATCGACTACATGGCGGTGGTCGCCGCGCTCGTCCTCGCCGTCGCCCATCTGCCGGGGCTGGCGGCATGACGGACCTCGCGCGCATCCTGATCGGCCCTCTGGCGTGGCTCGCGGCCTTCAGCGCCGTCTACGGCCTGCACGGTGTCGCCTGTTCCTTCGGCTGGGCCGCAGTCGACGCCCGGGGCTTCTCACTCATGCGGCTCGCGCTCGTCGCGGCATGGCTCGTCGCCATCGCAGCCCAGGGGGTGATCCTCGCCTGCCTCCACGGACGGCGTTTCGGGTCGCCCTCCGGCTTCGTCCGGGGCGTCAGCAGGACGACGGGATGGGTCGGCCTCGTCGCGACGGTCTGGTCCCTCTTTCCGGTGGTCGCGACGTCCGCGTGCCAGTGAGGAATGGTCACGCGCTTCCCGGCAGGTCCCGTATCCCGTCCCGCGTCCGAGCGAAGCGGTCACGCGCCGCGTCGAGCCGAGCCAGTGCCCGGCTCAATCAGGTGACGGGCCCGGGGTTGAAAAGCGCCAGCGAGTTGTGGATGCCGTGGCGCTCTGCCCAGGTGCGCTCGCCCGAGGCGGTGGCGACGATGCGCTCGAACACACGTTCCCCCATCTCCTCGAGCGTCGCCTCGCCGGTCGCCACCGGGCCTGCGTCCACGTCGATCAGGTCGTGCCAACGCCGCGCCAGTTCGGTGCGCGTCGAAACCTTGATCGTCGGCAGCGCCTGCAGGCTGTAGGGTGTGCCGCGCCCGGTGGTGAACACGTGCACGGTGGCGCCGGCCGCCAGCTGCAGCGTGCCGCAGATGAAGTCGCTGGCCGGGGTGGCGCAGAACAGGAGCCCCTTCGTCCGCGCCCGCTCGCCCGGCGGCACGACGCCGGAGATCGGAGCCGAGCCGGATTTCACGATCGATCCCATCGATTTCTCGACGATGTTCGACAGTCCGCCGGCCTTGTTGCCCGGCGTGGTGTTGGCCGCGCGGTCGACATGGGCGCGCGACAGGTAGTCGTCGTACCAGGTCAACTCGCGGATCAGGTCCCGCGCCACTTCGGGCGTGGCCGCGCGCGCGGTCAGCTGGTCGATGCCGTCGCGCACCTCGGTCACCTCCGAGAACATCACGGTCGCCCCCGCGCGCACCAGCATGTCGCTGGCGATGCCCAGCGCCGGGTTGGCGGTGACGCCCGAAAAGGCGTCCGAGCCGCCGCATTGCAGCCCGACAATCAGCGCCGACAATGGACACGGCTCGCGGGTGCGGGCGTTCAGCCTCTCGAGATGCGCCTCCGCGGTCTCCATCAGACTGCGGATCATGGCGTCGAAGCCCGTGTTGCGGTCGTCCTGCAGCCGCACGAGGTCGGGGATCTCCAGATCCGGGAAAAGCCGGGAGGGCTGCAGCTTCTCGCAGCCGAGGCTCACCGCCATCACCTCGCCGCCGAAGTTCGGATTGGCGGCGATGTTGCGCAGGGTGCGGATGGGGATCGCCGCCTCGGCCGCCTCGATGGCGATGCCGCAGCCATAGGTGTGCTCCAGCGACAGCACCCCGTCGACGTCGGGATATCTTGGCAGCAACTCGTCGCGGATGCGCCCGACCGCGTGCGCCACGACGCCCGAGACGCATTGCACCGTCGAGGTGATCGCGAGCAGGTTGCGCGTTCCGGCGGAGCCGTCGCGATTGCGGTAGCCCTGGAACGTCCGGCCCGCGATGGCGGGGCCGGGATCGGCGACGCGGGTGCCGATCGGCAGGTCGGTCGTCTCGGGAGCGGGCGCCATCTCCAGCCGGTCCTCGTTGATCCAGGCGCCCGCCGGCAGGTCGCGGGCGGCCCGCCCGATCACCACGTCGTAGCGGCGCACCTCGGCGCCGCGGGCGATGTCGACGAGCGCCACCTTGTGGCCCTGCGGGACGCGCTCGGCCAGCCGCGGCCCGCCCGGCACCTGCGCGCCCTCGGGCAGGCCGTGATCGTTGGCGACGATCGCCACGTTGTCGGCCTCGTGCATCCGGATCAGCCGCGGGATGTCCCGGGCCGAGGTCAAAACCTGGGCCTCCCGAACTTCCAGTCCGGCCAGTGCTTTCGCATCTCGAACTCGTCGTCGCGCTCCGCGATGCCGGCGTCCAGATAGTTCCGGTGCAGCCGGTCGAGTTCGGCGCGGTCCAGCGTCACGCCCAGGCCCGGACCCTCGGGGACCGCGAGAGAGCCGTCCTCGATCTCCAGCTTGCCGCCCTCGATCACCTCGTCGGTCTGCCACGGGTAATGGGTGTCGCAATCGTAAGTCAGGTTCGGCGTCGCCGCCGCCAGATGCGTCATCGCGGCAAGGCTGATGCCGAGATGGGAATTCGAATGCATCGACAGCCCCAGCCCCCAGATCCCGCAGATCCGCGCGAGTTCGCGGCTGGCTCTCAGGCCGCCCCAGTAATGATGGTCGCTGAGGATCACGCGGAAGGCGTCCCGCGCCATGTTCAGCGGCAGATGGCGCTCGGCCACGACATACATGTTGGTGGCCAGCGGGATTTCGGTTGCCGCCTGCACCTCGGCGTTGCCCTCGATGCCGACGGTCGGATCCTCCAGATATTCGATCAGGCCCTCCAGTCGCGGCAGCAGCTTCAGCGTGGTCTCAACCGTCCAGCCGCCGTTCGGGTCGATCCTGAGCGGCGCGTCCGGGAAGGCGGCGCGCAGCGCGCGAAGCCCCGCGATCTCGGCCTCGGGCTCGAGGATGCCGGCTTTCAGCTTGATCGCGCGGAAACCGTACCGGTCGATCATCCGCCGCGCCTCGTCCACCAGCTGCTCGGGGCTCAGCACCTCGCCCCAGACGTCGTCCGCGCCGGCGCCGTGGTGGCGGGCGAATTTGTAGAAAAGGTATGCCGAGAACGGCACCCGCTCGCGCACCTGTCCGCCGAGCAGGTCGCAGACCCGGCGGCCGGTGGCCTTGCCGAAGGCGTCCCACATCGCCACCTCGACCGCCCCGCCGACGCGCAGGTTCCGGCGTCCCTCGCCGGTGTTGTAACCTTCGACCGCGTCCTCGACCGACGCGTCGAGGCCCCGCCAGAGCCCGTTGATGTCGGTGACGTCGAGCCCGCGAATATGCGGGGCCACCGCCCGGACGCCTTCGATCAGCGAGGTGTTGCCATAGCTCTCGCCGAGCCCGATCTCTCCGCCCTCGGTCTCGACTTCGATGATCGAGCGCAGGGCGAAGGGCTGGTGGCAGCCGGCGTTGTTCAGCAGCGGCGGGTCGGCGAACGCGATCGGCGTGACGCGGACGTCGGCGATTCGGGTGTCAGACAAGGTTGGCCTCCATGTATTCGAAGTTCAGGTCCTGCCCCAGGCCGGGCTCGGGGCGCGCGTGGCATCGCTTCCGGCGTCCATCTCGTCGTCGATGCGGTTCTGATATTCCTTCGGTTTCCCATAGTCGATGAAAGGATGCGGCGATCCGCGCTGGTAAAAGCCGGTGTCGGAGATGGCCAGCGCGACCGCGAGGTCGCCGGCGACGGCGCCGTCGCCACGCATCTCGCAGGACATTTGGATGCTTTCGGCCATGCGCCTGCAGACGTCGGGTGGAGTCGAAACACGACAGCGTCGGGCGCGCGTTCGTTTCGGGACAATCGGGCAACTTCCTCGGCTCGATCGCTCTCTTCACCGACTCCCTTGGCGGCGACATCCGCTCGCGGTTGATCCGAACCAAAGCGCCGGAAGGCGTGATCGAGGACGCGGTCGCCGCGAGACGCATCCCGCGCCTGAAAACGGCGACCGTGGTCTGGAATGCCTCCCTTGAATTTGTCTGATCGCACTGGTCAGATGTGGAGTGTCACCCTCTCGGTATGAGTCGTTGAGGGGGATTATCCCCGCTCCCTGCGCCTCCTCAGCGCCGTGATCGATCACTGCCTCTACTGGCCGGACTATCCATCGTCACGCTAGCCTTCTCCAGCCATGCCGCGCGGCGCGGCGGGCTTCGATCCGGACTGGTCGTTTGATATCGCTGCCTTTCTGCTGCTTTCGCAGATCACGTCAGGCCTGGGCGCCAGGGCTGGCGTGGCCGGCGAAGCAGGCCCGGACGACGAAGCCGGTCACTGTACGACCTCGGGGGCCGGGGCACGATACCAGAGCGATGAGTGCGGGTGCCTGCGACAGCTCGGTTATCACGAGCTGCCGCGAATCATCGCAATTCGCGACTCTCTAGAGCTCACCCGATCGGCGCGAACCCTTCCCGCGCCGCACGCTCCGAGACCGCGATGAGCTTCGGGATGAGCGCGTCGAAGTTCTCGTGCATCACGACCATAGCCCGGCCGTTCGGCAGGCGTTCAGCGATGTAGTGAACGCCCCGGGAGCTGATCGAGAGAACCTCGTTGTTCCGGGGAAGGTCGAAGCGAAGGATGGTCCCGCCCTCTTGGTGAGGAGGTCGAGTCTCGCTCGCGATATCAGAAGAAAAAAAGTGCTTCGCTCTGTGACGCATTCCCTTTATTAGGACCGGTGGCCGAGCCGTCGGCCGTTCATGGCAATTCTCGCGCCAGGGAGTTTCACCGCTTTGGGAATCCCCTGCGTGAGTCCGCATCAGCGTGCGCTGGTA
>CAWCUP010000011.1:0-27002 GCA_963798765.1 uncultured Alphaproteobacteria bacterium
GATGATACGGGTTCGATTCCCGTCGCCCGCTCCATCCCCGCCATCCCGACGCCGGCGACCGCCGGCCGCCTTGTCGCCGCCGGGAGGGGTTGATAAGGGCTTGCTCGGTCGGAATTGCGGGTGAGGGATCCATGGCTCGGGGCAACGACGCGGCGGCGGATCGCGGGAAATCCAGGTCGCTGTCCTCCCTGCGCGGACTTCTGAGGTTCCTGACGCCGTACCGGACGCTCGCGGTCGCCGCGATGGCGGCGCTGACGGTCACGGCGGTCCTGTCGCTGACGCTGCCGCTGGCGGTCCGTCGGGTGGTCGACGGGTTCTTCGGGGAATCGCTCGCGCTGATGGACGCGTATTTCGGCGCGGCCATCGGCATCGCGGCGCTTCTGGCGATCGGGACGGCGCTGCGGTTCTATCTGGTCACGCGGCTGGGCGAGCGGGTGATCGCGGACATCCGCATGGCGATCTACGACAAGGTCATCGGCATGAGCCCCGCCTTCTACGAGCGGATCATGACCGGCGAGGTGCTGTCGCGGCTGACGACGGACACGACGCTGCTCCTGTCGGTGATCGGGTCTTCGGTCTCCATCGCGCTTCGCAACGCTCTGATGCTGGTCGGCGGTCTGGCGCTGCTCCTCGTCACCAGCGCGAAGCTGACCGGCCTGGTGCTGATCGGCGTGCCGCTGGTTGTGTTTCCGATCCTGACGCTCGGGCGCAGGCTGCGCGTCCTCGGCCGCGAGAGCCAGGACCGGATCGCGGAAAGCTCGGGCCAGGCGTCCGAGACGCTTCTCGCGGCTCAGACCGTCCAAGCCTACACGCACGAAGCCGCAAGCAGAGGGACGTTCGGCGGGCTGACCGAGGCCGCCTTCGACGCCGCGCGGCGGCGCATCCTGACCCGCTCGATCATGACCGCGATCGTGATCTTCCTCGTATTCACCTCCATCGTCGGCGTGCTCTGGATCGGGGCGCGAGACGTGCGGGCCGGCACGATGACGCCCGGAGAGCTGGTCCAGTTCGTGATCTACGCGGTGCTGGTCGCCGGCGCGGTCGCCGCCCTGTCGGAGATCTGGGGCGAGCTTCAGCGGGCCGCGGGCGCCACCGAGCGGATGGTCGAACTGCTGAACGCCGAGGACGCGGTCGAGGACCCCGCGACGCCGGCGGAGTTTCCCGTTCCGGTCCGGGGCGGCATCTCCTTCGAGAACGTGACGTTCCGCTATCCGGCGCGGCCCGAGATGGCGGCGCTCAGCGATCTCGAGCTGACCATCGAGCCGGGAGAGACCGTGGCGCTCGTCGGGCCATCGGGCGCGGGCAAGACCACGACGTTCCAGCTTCTGATGCGGTTTTTCGATCCAGACACCGGGCGGATCGCGCTCGACGGCGTCGACATCCGCGACGTGACGCGCACGGACCTGCGCCGGCAGTTCGCGCTCGTGCCGCAGGAGCCCGTGATCTTCGCCACGTCGGCGCGCGAGAACATCCGCTTCGCGCGGCCCGAGGCGAGCGACGCGGAGGTCGAAGCGGCTGCGAAAGCGGCGGCGGCGGATGAGTTTCTCGTCAAGCTGCCGCAGGGCTACGACACCTATGTGGGCGAGCGCGGCGTGATGCTGTCGGGCGGCCAGAAGCAACGGATCGCCATCGCCCGCGCGATCCTGCGCGACGCGCCGGTCCTGCTGCTCGACGAGGCGACGAGCGCGCTCGACGCCGAGAGCGAGCGCGCGGTGCAGAATGCCGTCGAGCGGCTGGCGGAGGGGCGCACGACGCTCATCATCGCGCACCGGCTCGCGACGGTGAAGCGCGCGGACCGGATCGTGGTCTTCCAGGACGGGCGGATCGTGGCGGAGGGCTCGCACGGGGCGCTGGTGGCGGAGGACGGCCTCTACGCGCGTCTGGCGCGATTGCAGTTCACCGACGGCGCGGCCTGAGACGGATCGCGTCCGTCCTCAAGAGCGGAGAGTGAGATGGGACTTTGGAATTTCGTCAAGAACGCCGGCAAGGCCATCGGGATCGGCGGCGCCGAGGCGGCCGAGGCGCCCGATCCGGAAGCGCTGAAGAAGGAGGTCTCCGATCTCGGACTTGAAGCCGAAGGCCTCGAGGTCGAGGTCGAAGGCGACAAGGTCAAGGTCCGGGGCCGGGCGCCGAGCCAGGCCGAGAAGGAGAAGATCGTGCTGGCGCTCGGCAACGTCGAGGGCGTGGCGAGCGTCGAGGACGCGGTCGAGACGCCGGAGCCCGCCGTCGAGCCGAAGCTGCACACGGTGGTCAAGGGCGACACGCTCTGGGCGATCTCCGAGAAAAATCTCGGCAACGGCGCACGCTACATGGAGATCTTCGAAGCCAACAATCCGATGCTGAACGACCCGGACAAGATCTATCCCGGCCAGGTTCTCCGCATTCCGCAGTAAAGCCGTCCCGGCGCGCGTCGGGACTTGTGCCGACGCGCCCGGCCTCCCATTCTGGTTCGCGGAGACGGGCGCGCGGACGCCCGCCGGCGCCGGGAGGTCCAATGATCGAGATCAGAACGCTGGCCGACAAGTTGGCCGCCGAGGCGGAGGCGGACATCACCGAGCGGTGGTCCGCGCGAAGCCTCTACGCGCAGCTGACCGAGACCGCGGAGAAATTCCCGGACCGTCCGGCGATCAGCTTCCAGCTCAAATCCGGTCCGTCGGACAAATCCGCGACGCTCAACTGGTCGGCGTTCCGCGCGGAGGTGACTCGCGCGGCCAACATGCTGCGGCGTCTGGGCATAGGGCCGACTGATGCCGTCGCCTACATCCTTCCGAACGGTCTCGAGGCGCCGGTCGCCCTGCTGGCCGGCGCCACGGCGGGGATCGTCAATCCGATCAATCCGATGCTCAACGCGGAGACCATCGCGGGCATCCTGCGCGACCTGGACGCGAAGGTCGTGATCTCGCTCGCGCCGTTTCCCAAGACCGACGTGGCGCAGAAAGTCGGCGAGGCGCTGGAGCAGGCGCCGTCGGTGCGGCACCTGATCCAGGTCGATCTCAAGCCGTATCTCGGTTTCGGGCTCTCTCTCGCGGTTCCTTTCATCCGGCCGAAGGTCGCCGTCCGTCACAAGGCCGAGATCCACGACTGGCACGCGGCGACGCGGCGCGAGAACGCGGAGCGGCTGGATTTCGAGGATGATCTCGACGACCGGGTCTGCGCCTATTTCCACACGGGAGGCACCACCGGCCTGCCCAAGATCGCGCAGCACCGGGCGAGCGGAATCCTCTACAACGGCTGGTGCGGCACGTCCTACATGTTCACCGAGAAGGACGTGCTGATCTGTCCGCTGCCGATGTTCCACGTGCTCGCGGCCTATCCGGTGTTCATGTCCTGTCTGGTCTCCGGCGCGCAGATGGTGATGGTGACGCCGCAAGGCTATCGCGGCGCGGGCGTGTTCCTGAATTTCTGGAAGCTGGTCGAGCGCTGGCGCGTGACTTTCATGATCATGGTGCCGACGGCCGCCACGCGGCTGATGCAGGTCAAGATCGACGCGGACGTCTCGACGCTGCGTTTCGCCATCAGCGGGTCGGCGGCGATGCCGCGCGAGCTGTTCGAGCGGTTCGAGCAGGCCACCGGCGTGACCATTCTGGAAGGCTACGGCATGACCGAGTCCACCTGCCTGATCTCGATCAACCCGCCGCATGGCGAGCGAAAGATCGGCAGCGTGGGGTTGCCGTTTCCGTATTCCGACGTCCGGATTCTCCATTGCGACGCGTCCGGAGCCGTTCTGCGGAGCTGCGGCGTGGACGAGGTCGGCGAGATCTGCGTCTCCAATCCCGGCGTATCGGCCGAGACCTATACCGATCCGCGCAAGAACGTCGGGTCCGTCACGCCCGACGGGTATCTGCGGACGGGCGATCTCGGCCGCGTCGATTCCGACGGCTACATCTGGATCACCGGGCGGGCGAAGGATCTGATCATCCGCGGCGGCCACAACATCGATCCCGCGCTGATCGAGGAGGCGCTGATGACCCATCCGGACGTCGCCTTCGCCGGCGCCATAGGGCAGCCGGACCGCCATTCCGGCGAGGTTCCGGCGGCCTTCGTGGAACTGGTCGACGGCTCCGGCGCCACCGCCGACGATCTGCTGAGGCACGTCCGCGAGCGGATCGCGGAACATGCCGCCGTCCCCAAGCACATCGAGATCATGGAAGAGCTGCCGAAGACAGCGGTCGGCAAGATCTTCAAACCCGACCTGCGGCGTCTGAGCGTCAAGAGGATCTACGACGCCGCGCTCGAGAGGGCGGAAATCCCCGCCCGGGTGGCCCGGGTCGTGGAGGACAGGCGGCTCGGCCTCGTCGCCGAGCTGGAGACCCGCGACGGCGCCGCGCGCGATGACGGCGCCGTAGGCCACGTGCTCGGCGAATTCCTCACGCCGTGGCGCTG
The DNA here is from genome assembly GCA_963798765.1 of uncultured Alphaproteobacteria bacterium. GTDB lineage: Bacteria > Pseudomonadota > Alphaproteobacteria > Rhodobacterales > Rhodobacteraceae > Amaricoccus. Next base: position 4,384 of record CAWCUP010000011.1, read on the forward strand.
GAGCGGGGACGCGGCCGCGCCATGAGCCGCGCCGTTCCCGACCCTGTCGCCCGATGATCACCGGCTGGACGCTGGAGGCGGGCCGTCTACGGCCGGTCGACGACCCGCTGGCCGATGCGGGGCGGGTCGTCTGGTTCGACGCGCTCGGGCCGACGGGCGGTGACCTTATCGCCCTTGGCGCCATTCTGGGCGTCGAGTTGCCGAGCCGGGCGGAGATGTCGGAGATCGAGGATTCGAGCCGCTTCTACCGTGAGGAGGGCGCGGTCTTCATGACCGTGACGCTGCACGCGGACATCGAGTCGGACACGCCGAGGATCGAACCGGTGGGCTTCGTCCTCGCGGCGGGCAGGCTTCTCACTGTGCGCTACCACGACCCGCGCTCGTTCCGCAATTTCATCGCCCGGATCGAGCGCGTGGAATGCGGCACGGCCGAGGAGATCTTCGCGGCCCTGATCGAATTTATCATCGACCGCATCGCGGACATCCTTGAGAACGCCGAGCAGGCGGTCGCCCGCATCTCGCGCTCCGTCCTTCGCGACGACAAGGCCGACTACCTCAGCCTCCTGCGAAGCATAGGGCAGCAGGGGGACACCGTCTCGAACGCCCAAGGCAGCCTCGTCTCGATCGAGCGCCTGATCTCCTTCGCGGAGACCGGCCCGGATTCGCGCTCCCTCGCCAAAGAGATCCGCAACCGGATCAGGACCGTCGGCCGCGACGCGCGGTTCCTCGCGGAACACGCGGGTTTTCTGTCGCAGAAGATCACCTTCCTTCTCGACGCGACGCTTGGAATGATCGGCATCGAGCAGAACGGCACGATCAAGATCCTGTCGGTCGCCGCGGTCGTGTTCCTGCCGCCCACCCTGATCGCGTCGATCTACGGCATGAATTTCGAGGTGATGCCGGAACTCGGCTGGCCCTTCGGATACCCGATGGCGATCGGCCTGATGCTCGGCGCGGGGATTCTGTCCTATTGGGTGTTCAAACGGAAGGGCTGGCTCTAGAGCGTTTCGCTCATCACGGCGAGCGCCCGGCTCCGCGATTCCGTGCCGAGCGGCTCGGCGAGCAGCATGAACATGGCGTCATCCAGGCGCTCGGCGAGCGCGGGAAGACCGTTCATGGCGGCGTAAAGCCTCAGTTCCGCCAGGATGTCGTACATCTGTTCGTTGTTCTCTGGCAGGTACATGTCGTTTCCAGACGTCCGTGCTTCGGGTTTTTGGCCGCTTGTGCGACCCACCTAGTCAAACTTCCGTGGACTGCGATAGGAAAAAATCGAACGGAGCGATCCGGAATAGGCGGAAACCCTCCGAGTGGTTAAGGAATTGCAACCGTCGATGGCTTTCCTCCACGCGTTGCAATCGCATGCCGTAGATTCGCCGTAAAGGCGAGCGCTCCTTTCACCAATGCGGCGGAGGCCGATCGTCCTGGCCCGCGCCCGGCAGTTCCGACTCGGCGGCGGCGAGCCGCGCCGCAAGCTCCCGCGCCTGCCGTTCGAGCAGCTCGATCCGCGTCGCGAGGTCGAGGACGATCGCGTTGAGGTCCTCCACGACGCTCTCCTGATGGGTGAGAGCGGTCTCGAGCGCCACGATCCGGTCGTCGGTCTGCGTCATGTCGGCTCCGGCCTCCCGTCCCGGCGGATCGTAGCATCGACAGCCGCGGACGGCTGCACTAAATCGACAGCCGCGGACGGCTGCGCTAAACCGCCGGTTCGCGAAAAGCGAGGAGCGACTGGTGGCGGACTTCACGGAAAGGGATCTGCGCGACGCGCTGGGCGAGTTCGCGACGGGCGTGACCGTCGTGACCACCATGACCCCGGGCGGGCCGCTCGGCATGACGGTCAACAGCTTCGCGAGCGTCTCGCTCGATCCTCCGTTCGTGCTCTGGTCCCCGGCGCGCGTCTCGACCCGCTTTCCCGCCTTCGAGGCGGCGTCGCATTTCGCCATCCACGTTCTGGGTGTCCACCAGCGGGACGTCGCCGAGCATTTCACCCGCCACGGCGTTCTCGGCGACGGGATGATGACGCGGCCCGGCATCGCCGAGACGCCGCTGATAGACGGCTGCGCCGCGCGCTTCGAATGCCGACACGCGGCCCAGCATGACGGTGGCGACCATCTGATCGTGGTGGGCGAGGTGCTGCGGCTGGAGCGGTCGGACGTGGAGCCTCTGCTGTATTATCGCGGCGCCTATTGCGAGCCGGTCCTCCGCTGACCTTGTCGCCGGGTCCCGCATCGGGTTACGAGAGCGGCGAGTTCGACAACCCCTGAAAGCCTCCGGCATGGCCAAGGAAAAGATCAAGAAGCCGCGCCGTCCGCGCGCCGAGACGCCTCGGGGCTTCCGCAACTCGTTCGGAGCCGAGGCGCGCGCCCGCGACGCGATGCTGCGTCGGATCACCGGGGTCTATCATTCCTACGGGTTCGATCCGTTGGAGACGGGTGCTGTCGAGACCGTCGAGGCGCTGGGCAAGTTCCTTCCCGATGTCGACCGCCCGAACGAGGGCGTCTTCGCCTGGCGCGACGAGGACGAGGACTGGCTGGCGCTGCGCTATGATCTGACCGCGCCGCTCGCGCGGGTCTACGCCCAGCACCGGCAGTCGCTGCCGACGCCCTATCGCCGCTACGCCGCCGGGCCGGTCTGGCGCAACGAGAAGCCCGGACCGGGACGGTTCCGGCAGTTCTGGCAATGCGACGCCGACACGGTCGGCTCGGCGAATGTCGCGGCGGACGCCGAGATCTGCGTCATGCTCGGCGAGGCGCTGGAAGCGGCCGGGATCGCGGCCGGGGATTACGTGATCCGCGTGAACAACCGCAAGGTGCTGAACGGCGTGATGGAGCGGGCGGGCGTGCTCGACCCGTCCGATCCGGAGGCGGATGCCGGGCGGCGCGGCGTGGTCCTGCGGGCCATCGACAAGCTCGACCGGCTCGGGATCGACGGCGTGCGCGACCTGCTCGGCGAGGGGCGTCGCGACGAAAGCGGCGATTTCACGCCCGGTGCGGGTCTGGGACCGGATCAGGCCGCGATCATTCTCGACTTCATGTCCGCGCGGCAGGCCGACGGGGCCGCGACATGCGCCCGTCTTCGCGAGATCGTCGGCGGCTCGGCCATCGGCGCAGAGGGCGTGGGCGAGTTGGAGAGCATGGTCGACCTTCTCGCGGTCGCCGGGACGCGGGAGGGCCGGTTCGTCATCGACCCCTCGGTCGTGCGCGGTCTCGGCTATTACACCGGCCTCGTCTACGAGGCGGAACTGACATTCGAGGTGTTCGACGACAAGGGCCGCAAGCGCCAGTTCGGGTCCGTCGCGGGCGGCGGACGCTATGACGATCTGGTCAAGCGCTTCACCGGCGAGGCGGTGCCGGCGACCGGCGTCTCGATCGGGGTGGACCGGCTGATCGCGGCGCTGACCGAGAAGGGGCGCATCTCGCCGGTCGAGGCCGGCCCGGTGGTGATCACGGTGATGGACCGGGACGAGATGGCCGGATACCAGGCGATGGCGGCCGAGCTGCGCGCGGCCGGCATCCGCGCGGAGGTGTTTCTCGGCGGCGGCAACATGGCGCGGCAGCTGAAATACGCGGACCGACGCGCGTGTCCGGTCGCGGTGATCGAGGGCGGCGACGAGCGGGCGCGCGGCGTGGTGCAGATCAAGGATCTCGCGCTCGGCGCGCGGCTGGCGGCGAACATCGAGACCCATGCGGACTGGGCGGCGCAGCCGGCGCAGGTCGAGATCGCGCGCGGCGATCTGGTGGCCGAGACGCGCGCGATGCTCGCGCGAGCGGGCGTCTGACCCCATGGTCGCGGACCGGGCCTATCTGAAGGGAGCGCGCGTCGGCGCGGGCCTGGAGCGGCTCGAGGCCGAGATCGTCCGGATCATGGACGTGCTGACGCGGGGCGGGGCCGTGCGGGTCGAGCCCGCGGCGCTCCAGCCCTCCGAGGTGCTGCTGGACCTTTACGGCGAGGACATCCGCGCGCGGGCATTCGTCACCCGCGACGACGCGGGCGAGATGATGCTGCGGCCCGATTTCACCGTGCCCATCGTCGAGATGCACATGCGCGGCGGCACGGACGCCGCGCGCTACGCCTATTGCGGCCCGGTCTGGCGGCGTCAGGACGCGGGTTCGTCGCGGCCGCGCGAATTTCTCCAGGCGGGCGTGGAGATGTTCGACGGCGCGGACGCGGCGAAGGGCGACGCGGAGGCGCTCGGACTGGTGATAGACGCGCTGGGCGGCGCGCCGGTCGATCTCGTGACCGGCGACATGGGGCTGGTTCTCGCCGCGATCGAGGGGCTTTCGACCGATGCCGCCCGGCGCGCGGCGCTGCGCCGGCATGTCTGGCGCCCCGACCGGTTTCACGACCTTCTGCAACGCTACGGCCCGCGCAAGGCGGCCATCGACGCCGCGCGGTCCGATCTCGTCGCCGTCGCGGCCTCCGGAGGCGCGGCCGCCCTGATCGAGGCGGCGGGGTCGCCCGTGGGCCTGCGCGGCGCCGACGAGATCGCGGGCCGGGTCGCGCGGTTGGCGGACGAGGCCGCCCGGCCGCCGCTCGATCCGGACGAGGTGGCGCGGCTGGAGGCGGTTCTGGACGTGCGGGGGCCGTGTCCCGAGGCGCTCCGGCGGCTAGAGGATCTCGCCCGCTCCGTCCCCGCCCTGGGGCCGGCGGTCGCGGGATTCGCGCGGCGCCTCGACGCGATGGACGGTCTCGGGATCGACGTGGGCGCGTTGGCCTTCGAGGCCGAATTCGGGCGCACGACGCTGGAATATTACGACGGTTTCGTCTTCGGCGCCGTGGCGCGGGGACGTCCGGACCTGCCCCCGATCGCCAGCGGCGGCCGCTACGACGCGCTGACCCGCGTGCTGGGCGGCGGGCGCAGCCTTCCAGCCGTCGGGGGCATCCTCCGGCCCGAGGCGCTGGTGGCGCTGATCGAGGGCGCGCGATGAGCCTCAAACTCGGCGTTCCCTCCAAAGGCAGGCTCCAGGACCAGACGGTGGACTGGTTCGCGGAACGCGGCGTGTCGCTGGAGCGCAGCGCCGCCGGGCGTGAATACGCGGGCCGGGTCGATGGCGTGCGCGGCGTCGAGCTCGTTCTTTTGTCAGCGGCGGAGATCCCGCGCGAGCTGGCGGCCGGCCGTCTGCATCTCGGCGTGACCGGCCAGGACCTCGTGCGCGAGGGCGTGCCGCGATGGCCGGACGTTCTGGACGAGCTGGCGCCCATGGGGTTCGGTTTCGCCGATCTGGTGGTGGCGGTTCCGGCCTTCTGGATCGACGTCGACGACATGTCGGACCTCGACGCCGTCGCCGCCGATTTCCGCGCGCGTCACGGTCACCGGCTCCGGGTGGCCACGAAGTATCACCGTCTCGCGCGCGAGTTCTTCCGTGCGGCGGGCGTCGCGGATTACCAACTCGTCGACAGCCAGGGCGCGACCGAGGGCGCGGTGAAGAACCTCACCGCCGAGGCCGTCGCCGACATCACCTCGTCGGGCGCGACGCTGCGCGACAATCACCTGCGCATCCTCTCCGACGGTTTGATCCTGCGCAGCCAGGCGACCCTCTACGCCTCGAAGCGGGCGGACTGGGCCGACGGCGACAGGGTCGCGCTCCAGGCGCTGGGCGCCAGGCTCGGTCTCGCCCCGGTCGGTCACGAAGCGGTGGACAAGTCCGGCGGCCGGATCGCATAGTACGCCCGGTCCGAGGCGGAATCGCCCGGAATCCCATCCGTTCCCAGGGAGGACTTCATGGACAGACGCATCTTCATCACGGCGTCGGCGGCGGCGCTCGCCGCGGGCGCCGCGCTCGCTCCGGCGGCGTTCGCGCAGTCGGACTACCCCGACCGCCCGATCCAGCTGATCGTGCCATGGGGCGCGGGCGGCGGCACCGACGCGGTCGGCCGGATGTTCGCCTCCATCCTCCAGGAGGATCTCGGCGTCCCGGTCAACGTCGTCAACCGCACCGGCGGCTCGGGCGTGGTCGGCCACAGCGCCATCGCCAACGCCGAGCCCGACGGCTACACGCTCGGCGTCATGACCATCGAGATCGGCATGATGCATTGGCAGGGCCTGACCGACCTCACCTCGGAGGATTACGACATCCTCGCGTTGGTCAACGCCGATCCGGGCGGCGTCATGGTCTCGGCGGACGCAGGTTACGCCACCGCCGCCGACCTGCTCGCCGCGATCAAGGCGGAGCCCGCCGGCACCTTCAAGGCCTCGGGCACGGGGCAGGGAGGCATCTGGCATCTCGGCGTGATCGGCTGGATGCTCTCTGAAGGGTTGCCCGCCGACCAGGTCACCTTCGTCCCCAGCGAGGGCGCGGCTCCGGGCCTCACGGACATGGTCGCGGGCGGCGTCGATATCGTCACCTCGTCGCTGGTCGAGGGCCGCTCGCTGATCGACGCGGGCCGGGTCGCGCCGCTCGCCTCGATGTCGACGGAGCGCCAGCCGCTCTTCCCCGACGTCCCGACGCTGAACGAGGCGACCGGGTCCGACTGGACCATCGCCGCGTGGCGCACGATCGTCGCCCCCGCCGGACTGCCCGACGACGTCAAGGCGCGTCTCGCGGAGGCGGTCGAGAACGCCTACAACAGCGAGGCCTACCAGTCCTTCGCCGCCGAGCGCGGCTTCGGGCTCGTCTGGGCCGGACCGGAGGAGGCGACCAAGATCGTCGCGGACGCCGACGCCGCCCTGGGCGAGGTCATGACGGCCGCCGGTCTCGCCAAGGAGTGACCGGACACGGTCGGCCCGCCCCGCGCGGGCCGACACTCCCCGCCATCCCCCGGAAAGATCGGCCATGAAGCTGGATGATCTCTCGCTCGGCGCGCTGGTGCTGGTCGGCGGCGTCGCGGTCCTGGTCTCGTCGTTCCAGTTCTCGGCGATCCCGGGCCAGGATTACGGCGCCGACACCATGCCGCGCGTCATAGGCGTCGCCGGTATCGCGCTCGGTCTGTTCCTGTCCGCCGGCGCGGTGGCGCGCGGCGCGCGGGTCCCCTCGGCCGAACGGTCGGACTGGTCGCGCTCGGGACGCTCGCTGGCGCTTCTGGCGCTCACGCTGGCGCTGATCGTCGGATACATCGTCCTGTCCGGCCCGCTCGGCTTCATTCCGGTCGCCGTCGCGATCCTGCTGGCGATGATGCTGGCGCTCGGCGTCCGTCCCGTCACGGCGCTCGCGGTCGCCATCGCCGGCGCCATCGTGATCCAGTTCTGCTTCGGGCGGCTTCTTCTCGTGCCGCTGCCGCGCAACCCGTTCTTCGATCTGCCCTGGTAGGCCGCGATGCACGCCGTGATGGAGGCCTTCGGGCTCGTTTTCCAACCTTACGTCCTCCTGGTCATCCTCGGCTCGGCCTGTTTCGGCATGTTCGTGGGCGCGATCCCCGGTCTGACCGCGACGATGGCCACGGCGCTTCTGGTGCCGATCACGTTCTTCATGGACCCGGTCCCCGCCATCGCCTCGATCGTGACGGCGACCGCGATGGCGATCTTCGCGGGCGACATTCCCGGCACGCTGCTCCGGATGCCGGGCACGCCGGCGAGCGCGGCCTATGTCGAGGACGCCTACCGCATGACGCGGTCCGGGCGGTCGGAGGAGGCGCTGGGCGCGGTGCTGGTGTTCTCCGCCATCGGCGGGCTGTTCGGGACGGTGGTTCTCGTGACGGCCTCGCCGCTTCTGGCCGAGGTGGCGCTCAAATTCTCTTCGTTCGAATATTTCTGGCTCGTGGTGCTCGGCCTGTCCTGCGCCGTCTTCGTGGCCCCGGGTGCGCCGAGCAGGGCGCTGATCTCGCTTCTGATCGGGCTTTTCGCGGCGACCATCGGCATCGACAACCCCGCCGGCGAGCCGCGCTATACCGGCGGCAGCATCGAGCTTCTCGCGGGCGTGCAGTTCATCCCGGCGATGATCGGGCTTTTCGCGGTCTCCGAAGTGTTCCGCTACGTCGTGACCCGCTCGGAGAAGCCCCTGATCCCGCCGAGCACCTCCGGCGGCATCTTCTCCAGACAGCTCGGCAATCTGAGGCGATATCCGCTCCAGGTCCTGCGCGGCAGCGCCACGGGCACCGCGATCGGCGCGCTGCCCGGCGCGGGCGCGGACATGGCGGCTTGGATCTCCTACGCGATCAGCAAGCGGTTCTCGAAGGACCGGGACAAGTTCGGCACCGGCCATGTCGAGGGGCTGGTCGAGGCGGGCTCCTCGAACAACGCAGCCGTCAGCGGGGCGTGGATTCCCGCGCTCGTCTTCGGCATCCCCGGCGACTCGATCACCGCGATCGTCATCGGCGTGCTCTACATCAAGGGCATCAATCCCGGTCCGATGGTGTTCATCAACGACCCGCAGCTGATCTACGCGATCTTCATCGTGTTCTTCCTCGCCAACATCATCATGCTGCCGCTCGGCTGGCTGACCATCAAGGGCGCGCGCACGATACTCTCGATCCCGAGCCGGGTGCTGATGCCGCTGATCCTGATGTTCTGCATCGTCGGGTCCTTCGCCATCAACAACTCGGTTTTCGGCGTCATCATCATGCTGGTCTTCGGCGTGCTCGGGTTTCTGATGGAGGAGAACCGCATCCCGATCGCGCCGGCGATCCTCGGGCTGGTGCTCGGACCGATGCTGGAAAAGAACTTCATCACCTCGATGATCAAGGCGGACGGCAGTTTCATGGCGTTCTTCGAGCGGCCGATCGCGGCGGGTCTCGGCGTCTTCGCCATCGCGATCTGGTGCGTGCCGCTCGTCCTGATGCTGGTGCGCGGGCGCAAGACCGTCTCAGGCTGAGGCGGCCATGGTCCCGCGCGCGACGCGCGTCAAGGCGAACTGCGTCAGGATCGGACCGACCACCTCGAAAACGATCGTGCTCGCGATGGTGATCGCCAGCAGCGGCTCTGCGTATTCGGGAAACCGCTCGCCCGCGACGAGCGCCATGCCGATGGCCACCCCCGCCTGCGGCATGAGCGCGAGCCCGGTCAGCCGGCGCTCGACCGGCGGCAGACCCGCGAGCAGCGCGCCGAACCAGCCTCCGACGATCCGGACGGCGAAGCGGAAGACCACGTAGAGCAGGCCGGCGAGCCCGACCTGCGACAATTCGGACACGTCGAGCGAGGCGCCCGCCATGACGAAGAACATCAGCATGAACGGCCATTCGATGCGTTCGATCTCGGTGAAGGGCCGCTCGTGGTGCCCGGCGAAGTTCACGATCACCGCGCCGCAGACCATCCCGGTCAGAAGAAACGAGACGCCCAGCGACATCGCGAGACCCGCGCAGAGGAACACGATGCCGAGCGCCTCGATCAGCGTGGGCTCCCCGGGCTTCACGCGGCCGGTCAGGATCGCGGCCGGCGCTCCGATGGCCGCGCCCAGCAGGATCGCGCCCCCGGCCTCACGCATCCCGTGCAGGATCGCCTCGCCCGACGCGCCGTCGGTCAGCATCCCGGCCGTGGTCAGGATCACGCTGAACGCCAGCAGGCCCCAGGCGTCGTCGATGGCGACGATGCCGAGCAGATTGGTGGCGAACCGCCCCGTGGCGTGCTCCTGGCGGACCACGTCGCTGGTCGCGGCGGGGTCCGTCGCGGCGGAGACCCCGCCGAGCATCAACGCGAGCACCAGCGGCACGCCGCAGGCCCAGAGGCCGACCGCGACGAACGCGACCGACGTGACCACCACCGTCAGAGACACGACGACGATCGCCCGTCCGTGCGTGCGGAGGATGTCGCTCCTGAGCACGCCGCCCAGCAGGAACGCGACCATCGTGAGCGCGGTCGAGGCGTAGACCTCGCTGGTCCCCGAAAGGGCGGAGGGCAGGATGTCGAGCACCGGCGGGCCGACGAACGCGCCGAGCAGGATCAGCATCGTGACGCGCGGGACGTGGACGATGTGCCCGAGCTTGTCGAGACCGAGGCCGACGAGAAAGATCACGCCGATGGCGACGAGGATGAGCGATGACGTCATCCGCGACACCGTGCCGCCAAGGCATTCCCGGTCGTCATCGGAAATCCGCGCCCGGTCTCCGCCGACGCCGCATGCACGGAGCGGCGATGGCTCGTCTCGAGGCGTGGGGCGGCCATTCCGGAATCCTGTCGATGCGCGTCATCCTCATACTGGCGACGATCGTGCGGGACCTCTTTGATCTCTGTCAACGACGTCGCCGAGCGTGGACGTGACGTTCATGCAGCATTAACCAAATTTTTCTTCAGAATCAAGGGGTTGAAAATTGTCCACGCGTGGACCGTTTGGCCGACCCCGAAAACGGCTACCGGATCATGATCTCGTCGGGACGACCCAGGCCCAGAACGCCACGCGCCCGCTCGTCTAGAAGGTCGAGATCGAGCGACGCGCTCGAGAGCCGGCGGGTCAGGTTCTCGATCTCCGCCCGCTCGGCGCGCAGCGAGTCGAGTTCAGCGCCGAGCCGATGCTCCTGCGCCTCGATCTGGAAAAGCCGGAACAGCCCGTATTCGCCTTGAATCGCCGCGAAGGTCAGGTAGCACATCAGCGCGATCATCACGACGGAGAAGATCGCGCCGCCGAAACCCCGGCTCCGTGTTTCCGATTCCATGCGCATTTTCCGGCCCGTCACGCCCTCGGCTCAGTCGTTCCGCCGATTCTGGCAGAAGTCCGGAACCTTGTGAATCCCCTGATCCGCGCGTCGGGCCGGAAAAAGCGACAAAGTTTAAGGTTCAGTCGCGGCCCTTGTAGATGTCGACCAGTTTCGACAGCATCGCCAGCGCGTCCTCACGGCTCCGCTGGAACGTGTTGCGTCCGATGATCGACCCGTTGCCACCGCCGTCGCGGATCGCCCGCGCGTCGTCGTAGACCGCGTTCTCCCCCTTCGCGGCCCCGCCGGAGAACACCATGATCCGGCGTCCGTTGAACGCCGACTGCACGCAGTGTCGCACGCGCGCGGCCTGGTCGGAGATGTCGACGCCCTGCTTCTCGTAGACCTTTTTCGCCTCGTCCTGTTCCAGATGGTCGGTCGAGAGCTTGATCTTGATGACATGCGCGCCGAGCAGCGCAGCGATCTGCGCGGCGTAGGCGGTCACGTCGATCGCCGTCTCGCCGGCCTTCGAAAGGTCCTCTCCGCGCGGATAGGACCAGACGACCGAGGGAAGACCCTTGCGCGCCGCCTCCTCGCGGAGCGCCGAGATCTCCTCGAACATCTCGAGCCCGCCCGAGGAGCCCGGATAGATCGTGAACCCGATCGCGGCGCAGCCGAGCCGAAGCGCGTCGTCGACGCAGGCGGTCACGGCCTGGTCCTTGACCGCCGAACCGGGCATCAGCGAGTTGGCCGAGTTCATCTTCAGGATCGTCGGGATCTGCCCCGCGAACGTGTCCGCGCCCGCCTCGATCATGCCCAAGGGCGCCGCGTAGGCGCTCAGGCCCGCGTCGATGGCGATCTGATAATGGTAATGCGGGTCGTAGGCCGCCGGGTTCGGCGCGAAGCTGCGCGCGGCCCCGTGCTCGAAACCCTGATCCACCGGCAGGATGATCATCTTGCCCGTGCCGCCGAGGCGTCCGTTCATCAGCATCCGGCACAGGTTGCCTTTGACGCCGGGATTGTCGCCCTCGTAATTCGCGAGGATTTTCTGGACGGTACGGGTGGATTTCATGATCGGGCCTCGGCTTGCTGGTTGCACGTTCAGTTCTGATCGAGGGCGGCCACTCCGGGCAGCGTCTTGCCTTCGAGCCATTCGAGAAAGGCGCCCCCGGCCGTCGAGACGTAGGTGAAATCTTCGGCCGAGCCGCTGGAATTGAGCGCCGCGACCGTATCGCCGCCGCCGGCGACAGAAACGAGACGTCCCGCGCGCGTCAGACTGGCCGCCTGCCGCGCGGCCGCGTCGGTCGCGGCGTTGAAGGGCGGGATCTCGAATGCGCCGAGCGGTCCGTTCCACACGAGGGTCCGAGCCTCGGCGAGAACCGCCGCGATGCGCGCGATAGAGGCGGGGCCGGCGTCGAGGATCATCGCGTCGGACGGGCATGCGGAGGCCGGGACGATCTCGTGCGGGGCGTCCGCCTTGAATTCGCGCGCCACGACGACGTCGAGCGGAAGAACGAGCTCGCACCCCGCGCCCTCCGCGTCGGCCATGATCTTCCGCGCCGCGTCCGCCATGTCGTGTTCGCAGAGCGACTTGCCGACGCCGACGCCCTGGGCCGCGAGGAACGTGTTGGCCATCCCGCCGCCGATGATGATCCGGTCGACCTTCGACGTGAGGTTGCCGAGCAGTTCGAGCTTGGTCGACACCTTCGCGCCGCCGACCACCGCGACGAGCGGACGCTCGGGCGAGGTGAGCGCCTTCTCCAGCGCCCTGAGCTCAGCCTCCATCAGGCGTCCGGCGCAAGAGGGCAGGAGTCCGGCTATGCCTTCCGTGGACGCGTGCGCCCGGTGCGCCGCCGAGAACGCGTCGTTGCAGAAGACGTCTCCGAGACTGGCGAGCGCCTTCGCGAAGTCCGGATCGTTCGCCTCCTCCTCCGCGTGGAAACGGGTGTTCTCAAGGAGCAGAACGCCGCCATCGGGAAGTGAACGGATGGCCTCTTCCGCCTTCGGGCCGATGCAGTCGGGCGCGAACGCGACGCTCCGGCCCAACGCGGCTTCAAGCGCAGGCAACGTCACCTTCAGGCTCATTTCCGGAACCGGGTCGCCCTTGGGGCGGCCGAAATGCGCCAGCAGCACGGGCTTGCCGCCCTTAGCCAGGATGTCCTTCACCGTCGGCGCGATCCGCTCGATGCGCGTCGCGTCGGTGACGCGGCCGTCTTCGACCGGGACGTTGATGTCGACGCGCGTCAGAACGACCTTGCCGTCGAGGTCCATCGCGTCCAGCGTTTTCCAGGTCATGCGCGTCTCCCTGATCGGCGGACGGGTTTCAGAGCAGAGATTCGACCTTCTCCACCACCGCCTCCGGAGTGATTCCGAAATGCGCATAGAGATCGTCGATCTGACCCGACGCGCCGAATCCGTGCATTCCGATGAAACCCGATTTCTTGCGCGTGCCACGTTCGCCGAACAACCAACGGTCCCATCCGAAACGGATGGCGGCCTCGATGGCGACGCGGACTGGTCCGGCCGGCAGCACCTTGCGCCGCCAAGCCTCGTCCTGCTCCTCGAACAGCTCCCAGCAGGGCATGGAGACGACACGCGTGCCGATGCCCTTGGCCTGAAGCGCCTCGCGTGCCGCCATGGCGATGCCGACCTCCGAGCCGGTGGCCAGCAGGATCGCCTGCCGTCTGCCCTCGGCCTCGGCCAGAACGTAGGCGCCGCGCGAAGTCATGTTTGCGCGGGTATGTTTCGTGCGGACCAGCGGGAGGTTCTGGCGGCTGAGCGCGAGCACCGACGGGGTCGAGGTGCTGGCCAGCGCCGCCTCCCAGGCTTCGGCGGTCTCGATGGTGTCTGCCGGCCGGAACACGTTGACGTTCGGCGTCGCGCGGAGCATCGCGAGATGTTCCACCGGCTGGTGCGTCGGGCCGTCTTCGCCCAGACCGATGCTGTCATGGGTCATGACGTAGACCACGCGCTTTCCCATCACCGCGGACAGGCGCATCGCGCCCCGGGCATAATCCGAAAACACGAGAAAAGTCCCGCCGTAGGGCACGCAGCCGCCATGCAGCGCCAGCCCGTTCATCGCGGCGGCCATGCCGTGCTCGCGTATGCCGTAATGGATGTAGCGTCCCGCGCGGTTCTCCGGATCGAAGACTCCGAGATCCTTGGTCAGCGTGTTGTTGGACCCGGTGAGATCGGCCGAACCGCCGATGGTTTCGGCGACGATCCCGTTGATCACCTCGAGCACCATTTCGGAGGATTTGCGCGACGCGACCGCCTTGCCCTCGCCCGAGTGCGTCTTCTTGAAAGCGGTGATCGCGGATCCGAGCTTGGCGGGAATGACACCGGCCACCGCGGCTTCGAACGCCTCGCGTCTGCGGGTGGAGAGACCGGCCAGGCGGTCCTCCCAATCGCGCCGGGCCTCCGCTCCGCGACGGCCGATCGCCGTCCACGCGTGGCGGAGGTCGTCGGGAATGACGAACGGCGCGTGCTCCCAGCCATAGGCCTCGCGGACCTTCGCGATCTCTTCGGGCCCGAGCGGCGAGCCGTGCGCGCCCTTGGTGTCCTGTTTGGTCGGCGCGCCGAACCCGATATGCGTCCGGCAGGCGACCATGGACGGAAGCGGACTCGCCGCCGCTTCGGTCAGCGCCCGGTCGATGTCCTCGGGATCGTGTCCCTCGCATTGGTGCACGGACCATCCGGCGGCGGCGAAGCGGGCCGCCTGGTCGGTCCGGTCGGAAAGTTCCACCGCGCCGTCGATCGAGATCCTGTTGTCGTCCCAGAGCACGATCAGCCGCGACAGTTTCTGCATTCCCGCAAGCCCGATGGCCTCGTGGCTGATGCCCTCCATCAGACAGCCGTCGCCGGCGACGACCCAGGTCCTGTGATCGACGATCCCGCGGCCGTAGCGCGCGGCCATGCTCTCCTCGGCGATCGCCATGCCGACGGCGGTGGCGAGACCCTGGCCGAGCGGGCCGGTGGTCGTCTCGATGCCGGCGGCGTGGCCATATTCCGGATGCCCCGCCGTTTTCGATCCGATCTTCCGGAAGTTCCGGATCTCGTCGATTCCCATGCCCTCATAGCCGGTCAGATGGAGCAGGCCGTAGATCAGCATCGAACCGTGACCGGCCGACAGCACGAAGCGATCCCGGTCCGGCCAGTCCGGCGCGGACGCGTCGAATTTCAGGTGCTTCTCAAAGAGGACCGTGGCCACGTCCGCCATGCCCATCGGCATGCCGGGATGGCCCGAATTGGCCGCCTGGACCGCATCCATCGCGAGCACGCGCAAAGCCGCCGCCTTTCGCCAATGGTCTGGATGCCGGCTGCGAAGTTCGGGAATTTCCACGGAATACGAGCCCTTCTGATGCGGCCGGAACGCGGCGCGTGCGATGGCGGCACTGATATCAGGCGACATGCGGCGGTCAAGGCGGATCGTCTCGCCCGCTTCTGCCGCGCGCGGCCTGCGCGGACGGATTCATTCCGTCCCGGAACGCATCGGGCAGATTGCATTGTCCGGACGCGCTGCCTAAAAAAGATCGTCCAATCGGAAAGCGCACAGATGAGTCAGATCAGCCAGCTCGAAGACCAGATCAGCGAGGCGCTGGGGCGTCTAAGGTCCTCTCTCGCAGAGCGCGACGCGGCTCTCGCCGCGCAGCCGGACGAGCGGGCGCTTCTGGAGCGGGTGGCCAAGCTCGAAAGCGAAAACGCGAGCCTGACGAACGAATTGGAGCGGCTTCGCGAGAAGCGGGACAAGGATGTCGCGGCGTTGGACGAGTTGATCGCCCAGCTCAAGCCGCTGATCGAGGAGGTCTGAGATGCCCGAACTGACGCTTGAGATCGGCGGGAGCAGGTTCGACGTCGGCTGTCAGCCCGGCGAGGAGAAGGCGCTGCAATACGCCGCGAAGCTTCTCGACATCGAGGCGAATCGCGTGCGCGACTCCGCGAACACCGAGAAACGCATGCTGCTGCTCGCCGGGCTGATGCTGGCGGACACGCTGATGAACCTGGAGGAGAAGCTGGGCGCGACCGAGGATCGGCTGAAGGCCGCCGACGAGCGCACGCGGATCGCCGAGGCCAAGGCCGCGATGTTGGCGGCCAACGCGCTGAAGCTGGAGACGGCCGCGAGCCACACCGTCTCCCAGGGCGACATCGATTTCCTCGCGGAAGAGAACGAGCGCGCGAACGAGGCGCTCGGCGCCGTTCTGAAACAGGTGAACGCGCTCGCGAAAGAGGTGGCGGCCGGCCCCGCGTGAGGGCCGGCGCGGCGTCACCCGTTGGCTTCGCGGATCTTTTCGGCGGCTTCCTTGTTGAAGTCGACGCCATTCTTCGAGAACAGCTCGTCGAGCTCGCCGCTCAGCGTCATCTCCGTGATGATGTCGCAGCCTCCGACGAATTCGCCCTTTACGTAGAGCTGCGGAATCGTCGGCCAGTCGGAGAAGCTCTTGATGCCGTCGCGGATCGCCGGATCCTCGAGCACGTTCACGTCCTTGAACCGCACGCCCATGTAATTGAGCACGCCGGCGACCCGGCTCGAGAAACCGCATTGCGGCATCTGCGCGGTGCCCTTCATGAACAATACGACGTCGCTCGACTCGACGTCCGCCTTGATCCGATCGTGGGCTGCTGCGTCGCTCATGTGGCTGGCTCCGGTGCTTTCGTTGTGAGGGCGAGCGCGTGAAGTTCGCCGTTCGATCCGTCCATCTTGCCCTTTAGGGCGGCATAGACGAGCTGATGCTGTTTGACGCGGTTGAGACCGCGGAACGCCTCGGCGGTGACGGCGGCCGCGTAGTGGTTTCCGTCGCCCGCGAGGTCGGTGATCTCGACAGTGGCGCCCGGAAAGGCCTCACGGATCATGCGCTCGATGTCAGAGGCCTGCATTGCCATGAAACGATGTCTCCAGAAGCGCCGTCGCGCAAGAGGTAGAGAAGGGGCGAGGGGCCCGCAAGGGTTAGTCGAGCAATTTTGTCAGGCCGGCATCGTGCGCGGCCCGCAGATCCTCAAGCGCCGCCCGGGACGTTCCGAGGCTGAGATCCGAGCCTCCGGTGCCGCCGACGCGACGGACCGGAACGCCGGCCTCTCGACCGGCGCCGAGCAGATCGGCGGTGGCGTCCGGCCGGCACGCGACCAGATAGCGCGCCTGATCCTCGCCGAAGAACCATTCCGCGTCCGTCAGGGCGGGATCGGCCTCGATCGCGACGCCGATGTTCCCCGCCAGCGCCATCTCGGCGGCCGCGAGGGCGAGGCCGCCGTCGGACAGGTCATGGGCGGCCGTGATCAGTCCCGACGCGTGCGCGGCGCGCACGAACTCGCCCGCCGCTCGCTCGGCGTCCAGATCCACAGGCGGCGCGTCGCCCTCCTCACGCCCGAAGATGTCGGCGAGGAACGCCGATTGTCCCAGATGCCCGGTCGTCCGGCCGATCAGCACCAGATCCTCGCCCGGCGATGGGGCGGTCGGGATCAGACAATCGATCGTCTCGAGCAGACCGACCGCTCCGATCGTCGGCGTCGGCAGGATCGCCCGTCCGTCCGTCTCGTTGTAGAGGCTGACATTGCCTGACACGATCGGCATGTCCAACGCCTTGACGGCCGCTCCGATGCCTCTGACGCAGCCGACGAGCTGGCCCATGATCTCCGGGCGTTCGGGATTTCCGAAATTGAGATTGTCGGTCGTCGCCAAAGGCCTCGCGCCCGTCGCGCAGAGATTGCGGTAGGCCTCGGCGACGGCCTGCATGCCGCCCCGCTCGGGGTTCGCGCGGCAATAGCGCGGATTGACGTCGGACGTGAAGGCGGCGGCCTTGCCGGTCCCGTGGATGCGGACAACGCCCGCGTCCGCGCCGGGCGTGCGGATTGTATCGCCCATGACCGTGTGGTCGTACTGCGACCAGACCCATGCGCGGCTCGCGTGGTTCGGACTTCCGGCGAGACGGATCACCGCCTGCGCGGGGTCGATTTCCGGAATTGTTCCAAGAGGCGGAGGCGGCGGAGACGGAACCCAGGGCCTGTCGTATTCGGGAGCCTCGCCGGACAAAGCCTTGAGCGGCAGATCCGCCTTGACCTCGCCGTTCAGCGTCACGAGGAACCTGTCTTCCGGGATGGTCTCGCCGACGATAGCGAAATCCAGATCCCATTTGCTGAAAACCGCGCGCGCCTCCGCCTCTTTTTCGGGACGCAGCACCATCAGCATCCGTTCCTGGCTCTCCGAGAGCATCATCTCGTAGGCCGTCATGTTGTCCTCGCGCACCGGGACCTTCTCCAGATCGAGCCGTACGCCCAGACCGCCCTTGTCGCCCATCTCGACGGCCGAACATGTCAGACCGGCGGCGCCCATGTCCTGGATGGAGATGACGGCGCCGGTCGCCATCAGTTCCATGCAGGCCTCCATCAGGCGCTTCTCGGTGAACGGGTCGCCGACCTGGACGGTGGGACGCTTGTCCTCGATGTCCGCGTCGAACTCGGCGCTCGCCATCGTCGCGCCGCCGACGCCGTCGCGGCCGGTCTTGGCCCCGAGATAGACCACCGGCATTCCGACGCCGCTGGCCGCCGAGTAGAAGATGCCGTCGGTCCTCGCGAGCCCGGCCGCGAAGGCGTTGACGAGACAGTTGCCGTCGTAGGCGGGGTGGAAGCGCATCTCGCCGCCCACGTTCGGAACGCCGAAACAGTTCCCGTATCCGCCGATGCCCGCCACGACTCCGTGCACCAGCGCGCGCGTCCGGGGATGGTCCACCCGCCCGAAGCTGAGCGCGTTCATCGCGGCGATGGGGCGCGCGCCCATCGTGAACACGTCGCGCAGGATGCCGCCGACCCCGGTCGCGGCTCCCTGGTAGGGCTCGATGTAGGACGGATGGTTGTGGCTCTCCATTTTGAAGACGAGCGCGTCACCGTCGCCGATATCGACCACGCCGGCGTTCTCGCCCGGGCCGCAGATGACCTGGGGACCGGTCGTCGGCAGGGTGCGGAGCCACTTCTTCGAGGACTTGTAAGAGCAGTGCTCGTTCCACATCGCCGAGAAGATGCCAAGTTCCGTAAGAGTAGGAACGCGGCCGATAAGATCGAGGACCCGCCGGTATTCGTCGGGTTTCAATCCATGCGCCGAAACCATCTCTTCGGTGATCTGGGGCTCCGGCGCGGGTGCTGATTGCGGCATGGCTCCGAATTCCATTGGGAATGTTTCCGAAGCTGTGTACGTCTCCGCGACGGGGAGCGGAAGAGTCGATCAGGCGCCTTAGGGTCGATCGAAGCACTAATGCGCGCGGCGGCGCGACCAAAAAAAAGGCCGAGCGATTTGCTCGGCCCAAGTCCAACAGGGAGGTTGAAGCCGCAAGCGCGAAGCGCCGTCGACTTCGAGGATCAAGATAGCCGCGATGATCGCATTACGCAAGTGCCACTGCTCAAATCTTGTGCATGGCGGGCATGACGGATGCGCATGGCTTGATTGCGGTATTACGCGTCATGCGCCTGGCGCTTGTAGGTCTGGATCTCCTCCAGAATGAAATCGCGAAACGCGGTGATGCGTTTGGAATGCCTGAGGTCCGAAACGTAGGCGATGTAGACCGGGATTGGCGCGCTTTCGGCGTCCGGAAGTATCCGGATGAGATCACGGCTGTCCTGCGTTATGTAGTCGGGCAGGGCGCCGATCCCGAGACCCTGCAGAGCCGCCTGAAGGATCCCGAAATAGCTGTTCACGGTGAGATGCGAACGTGCGTTTCCCGAGAGCATCGGCTGCACGAAATCGGCGCCGGCGCGAACCTGTGGAGATGCCGTGCTCTGGGTGATCAGGCGATGGTCCGCCAGATCCTCCGGCTTTTCGGGCAGTCCGTATCGCTCGACATAGGCCGAACTGGCATAGAGACGGATGTGGACCTCCATCAGCCGGCGGCGGACGAGATCGGCCTGGCTCGGTTCCTTCATCCGGATGGCCAGATCGGCTTCGCGCATCGGAAGATCCAGCAGGCGTTCCTCGAGCATCAGGTCGATCTTCAGGTTCGGATAGAGTTCGAACAGTCGCGGCAGACGCGGCGCGAGCCACAGAGTGCCGAAGCCGGTCGTCGTCGTGACGCGCAGCTCGCCGAAAACCTCATCTTCCGAATCACGTATGCGCGCCGCGGTGGCTTCGAGCTGGCGGGCCATGTCTCGCGTGGCCTCGAAGAGCATCTCGCCCTGTTCGGTCAGCAGAAGCCCGCGCGCGTGTCGGCGGAAAAGCGTCGTATCCAGGCTGAGCTCAAGGGCCCGGATCTGCCGGCTGACCGCGGATTGGCTCAGATGCAGACTCTCTCCCGCATGGGTCAGGCTGCCGGCGTCCGCGACGGCGTGAAAGATCCTCAGCTTGTCCCAGTCCATCGGCGCGCGTCTTTCGCTCGGTTTTCGGTCAGCCGTCCCGAAGCCGGACCGCGACCCGCTCTTAGCACGCGAAGTCCGGCGGGTCTCCCCGTACCGTGCGCGGGCCCGCCGTGCGCGCGGACGGTGATCGGGCGACCGCCTTCAGAAGTCGAAGCCGACGGACAGGACGGCGCGCGCGGACATGTTCGTCGACTGGAAATACCGGACATCGACCGTCCCTCCCTGCAGGAAACCGCGGGACACGCCGAGATCCCACGCCACCTGATCGTCGTCGCCGTAATCGCCCGAACCGAAATCGGTGCCTATCGTCCCTCCGAGGACAAACCCATCGTAGACGGTTCCCGCGATGCCGGCCTCGGTCCAGGTCGCGTCGCTCTCCGGATCCCAGTAGAAGGCTCCCCCGAGATCGACGACGGAGCCTGCGGGGTGTCCGAGCTCAAGACCGATCTCGCCGCAGCAATCGCCGCTCCGGTTATAGAGGAAACGCGTGTAGCTGATGTCGACGTCGAGCTGACCGAATTCGGGCGTGACGCCGACGGACAGATCGAGTTCCCCGTAATCGCCGTCGATATCCACCGTCGACGCCCAGGCCTCGCCGTAGACGAAGCCGTCGGTGACGCTGACATAACCTTGCAGAGCGGGTTTCTGATCGCTGTAGGATACGCCGCGGTAGATGTAATTCGAGGTCGCAAGAGCGCCCCAGGAGACGCGCGGCGTCTGCTGCGCGTGGGACGCGGCTGGGATCGCAAGCGCCACGAGCGTGACCGTCAGTTTCAATTGGTTCATTGGACTGCCTCGACGTTTGTGTTTTTGTTCATCGTAGGGAATCGGCTCCCTTCTGGGAAGCGTGTTCTCGTTCGGATCGGGCTTCCGCGACGTGTGAGGGTGCGAGACCATGTCGATCACGGTGAACGAGGCTTCGACGGTGCTGAAAGTCGCGGTTCGCGACGCGATACGGCGGCGCTGGATCCTGTTCCTGTTCCAGGGCGCCACGCTGGTCGCGGCGGGGCTGGTCGCGCTGGTGTTTCCCGCGTTCAACTATGGCAGCCTGCTGGAACTCCTCGGCCTTCTGCTCATCGTCAGCGCGATCGCCTCGGGCGTCTCGCTGATCGGCGTGGGAAAAGTGCCGTTTTTCTGGATGCAGATCGCGTCGGTGGTGCTCGACGTCGTCGTGGGATGGATCCTGCTCACGCGGGCGGATACCGGCCTCGGCGCGGTCACGATGCTCATGATGGTGCTGTTTCTGACGGAAGGCGTGCTCGGCGTGACTTTCGCGATGATGGTCCGGCCGATGAGGGATTGGTACTGGATGCTCGCGAGCGGGATCGTTTCGATCCTCGCCGCGCTCGGCGTCGTCTACAGCCTGCCGGAGACGCCGATCTGGATGCTGAGCCTTCTGCTCGCGGCGCACCTGATCTCGACCGGCGCGGCGATCGGCGCGCTCGCCTGGCGGGCGCGGAGCGATCCGGCGATGGAGTGAGGGTTCAGCCCTCGCATTCGTAAAAGCGGGTCGTCACGGTCTGGACGCAGCGGCCGTGGCGGTCGTATCCAACGCAGCGCTCCTGCGATCCGGTGAACGGGGCTGCGCCGTCGAAGCCCCATCGGCGGCAACGGTCCGAGGCGCCGGTCTCGGCGTCGCGCCAGTCGGGACCGACCGCGTTGAAGATCGTCGTCGTCGAGGACATGGTCACGATGCCGTCCGCCCGGTTGCCGCCGCTCTCGGCCGGCGTGACCGTCGGGCCGGCCGACGCGCAGGCGGACAGAAGGCCCGCGGCCGCGAATGAGACGATGATGCGCATGCGACCCCCCGACGCTTCCGCTTTCGAGGGTCAGGGATCGCATCGGCGGGGCCTCCGGGTCAACGGCAGGGTTAGCCGTCGGTTAATCAGGGCTCCTGCGACATCCCCGCGCCGCCGACGATGTCGGGAAGCTCGGGATAGGCGGCTCGGGCGCCGGGGAGGCAGCCGGGATCATTCGCGACGGGGCCGGAGACGCCCTGCCAGCCGGTATCGCGGCGGGCGCGGCCGCGGTGGATCGTGACCGCGCCGGGCGTGGTCGCGGTCTCGTGGCCGAGAGTGACGATGCGGGGCGGGGCGACCTCTACGCTCTGGGCGGCGGCGGCGAGGGGGATGAGTGCGATGGCGGCGGCGAGCGGGATGCGGCGCATGGTGCGTCCTCCGTGGGAAGCCGCAGACATGGCAGGCGGGCGTCAAGGCGGGGTTAAGCGCGACCGCGCGTCGTGGTCGGAACGCGGAGCATTCGAGCGGAATTGGACGGATCGGGCGTTACCAGACGCGGCCGGCGTAATGGCGGCGGTAGTCGCGGGTCCAGTCCCACCAGACGACATGGATCGGGATGATCGGAAGTTTGACGACGCCCTGGATGCCGGTCAGGGCGAAGGCGCCGTCGCGGGCGGAGACGACCGGGCGCGGGGGCGCGGCGCGGATCCCTCCGCGCGTCACCATGACGGGGGCGGAAAAGCCCGAGGGGTCGATCCAGGCGTCCGAGACGACGGCCGGCGGCTCGGCCGTCGGGCCGCGCGCGATCTGGATGCCGAACGGGGAATCGCTCTGGGCGGCGAGGGGGGCGGCCGTGAGGACGAGGGCCGCGAGGGCGGGCAGGAGGGGGCGCATGGGGTCTGTCCTTCGGTTCGGTCTCGGGTCGAGGGGAAGGATAGCGCGGATGGCCGCCGCGCGTTAACTTTTGTCCGCTGGTGGTTAACCTTGAATGCGACGGATCGCTTCCGACGGGGTGTGGCACGCGAAATTGCCACGCGTGGCAAAAACACG
>CAWCUP010000012.1:0-195810 GCA_963798765.1 uncultured Alphaproteobacteria bacterium
CCTCCTCATTCCTCGAACCGCTGGAGGCGACGTCCATCCACGGAACGGTGGTGCAGCTGATGCTCCTGTCGCAGATGATCGACGGGGAAGGCGCGCGGGCCCGCTACAACGCCATCCACGCCCGGCAGGTCGACGATTTCCGCGACTTCATCCGGCTGCACTACGTCTCGGAGCGGCGGGACACGCCGTTCTGGACCGACGTCGCCGCAAGCCATCCTCCGGCGGTGCTCGACCGCGTGGAGCGCTGGCGGCAACGGCTGCCGCGTCGACAGGACTTCGCGGCCTTTCCGATGAACCTGCCGCATGTGCAGGAACAGCTTCACATCCCGGTGCTCGACGGGCTCGGGCTTCTCGACCGGTCCGCGCGCCAAGGCGGCTCTGGCGTCCGATCCCAAGGCGCGGGCGCGGCTGCGAAAGACGCACGCCGATCTCGTCTCCGAATACACCCGCGCGGCGGCGAAATGCCTGCCGCACCGCGCGTTTCTCGAATCCCTCATCCAGGAGCAGGCCGCATGAGTACCTTCAAGATCTGCATCATCGGCGCGGGCAGCGTCGGTTTCACCAAGAAACTCTGCGCGGACATCCTCAAGGTGCCGGAATTCGCCGGCATCGAGATCGCGCTCACCGACATCAATCCGCACAACCTCGAAATGATCGAAAAGATCATCCGCCGGATGGTCGAGGCCAATTCCCTGCCTGCGA
Source organism: uncultured Alphaproteobacteria bacterium (assembly GCA_963798765.1). Lineage (GTDB taxonomy): Bacteria > Pseudomonadota > Alphaproteobacteria > Rhodobacterales > Rhodobacteraceae > Amaricoccus. The sequence continues at coordinate 703 of CAWCUP010000012.1, forward strand.
AAGTGACGGCGACGACGGACCGCCGCGAGGCGCTGGCCGCCGCGCGTTACGTGATGAACTGCGTCCGGATCGGCGGGCTGGAGGCCTTCGCCGACGACATCCGCATCCCGCTGAAATACGGCGTGGACCAATGCGTCGGCGACACGATCTGCGCCGGCGGCATCCTCTACGGCCAGCGCGGGATCCCCGCGATGATGGAGTTCGCGCGCGACATCCGCGAGGTCTGCGAGACCGACGCGCTTCTGCTCAACTACGCCAATCCGATGGCGATGATGACCTGGGCGATGCTCGATTTCGGCAAGGTCCGCACGGTCGGCCTCTGCCACGGCGTCCAGAACGGCCACCGCCAGATCGCCCGCGCGCTCGGCGTGCCGATGGAGGAGGTCGACATCGTCTGCTCCGGCATCAACCATCAGACCTGGTATCTCGACATCCGGCATCAGGGACGGAAGATCTCGACCGAGGAACTGATCGCCGCGTTCGAGGCGCATCCGGTCTTCTCGCGCCAGGAGAAGGTGCGGATCGACGTGCTCAAGCGCTTCGGCTTCTATTCCACCGAGAGCAACGGCCACCTGTCGGAATACCTGCCCTGGTACCGCAAGCGGCCCGAGGCCATCGCCGACTGGATCAGCATGGACGACTGGATCCACGGCGAGACCGGCGGCTATCTGCGCTACAGCACCGAGAACCGGAACTGGTTCGAGGAGGATTACCCGAAATTCCTCGAGGACGCCGGCGCGCCTCTGAGCGGCCCGCGCACCGACGAGCACGCGAGCTGGATCCTGGAGGCGCTGGAAACGGGCCGGCTCTATCGGGGTCATTTCAACGTGCGCAACGGCGGGATCATCACCAACCTCCCCGAGGACTGCGTCGTGGAATCGCCGGGATTCGTCGACCGTTTCGGGATCAACATGGTCGAAGGCGTCACGCTGCCGGAGGCCTGCGCCGCGACCTGCCGCGCCTCGGTCGACGTCCAGCGCATGAGCGTGCGCGCGGCGATGACCGGCGACGTGACCCTGCTCAAACAGGCCGTGCTGCACGATCCGCTCGTGGGCGCCATCTGCACGCCCGACGAGGTCTGGCAGATGGTCGACGAGATGCTGGTGGCCCAGGCGGAATGGCTGCCGCAATACGCCGATGCCATCCCGGCCGCCGCCGAGCGGATGAAATCGCCCAAGGTCGCCACGCGGGACTGGCCCGGGGCGGCGCGTCTCGGCGTGCGCTCCGTTCAGGAACTGCGCGATGTGAAACGCGCGCCGCCCTCCGAAGGCCACGGATTGGGCACCCGCGCGATGGGCTGATCCGATCCCCGCCTCGATCCTTGACACGCGCGTTTGCCGGACCGTTAGATGGCACCGGACGACCGACCGGACGCCGATCACGGCGTCCGGAGAAACCGGACGAGGGGGGTGACCACCATGAAAATGCTGCCGAAGCTGTTCGCGGCCGCCGCGATCGCGGCGATCTCGATCGGCGCCGTTCCACAGGTCCGGGCCGAGACGCCGCCCGACACGCTGATCCAGGCCTGGTCGATCGACGACATGATCTCGCTCGACCCGGCGGAGGTGTTCGAGTTCACCGCCTCCGAGATCCTCGGCAACAGCTACCAGACGCTGATCGGCTACGACGTCGAGGACGTCTCCGACATTTTCGGCGTGGTGGCCGAGAGCTGGGAGGTCTCCGAGGACGGCAAGACGATCACCTTCAAGGTGCGCGAGGGCAACCAGTTCGCCTCCGGCAATCCGCTCACGGCGGCCGACGCGGTGTTCTCTCTCCAGCGCGCGGTCAAGCTCGACAAGTCGCCCGCCTTCATCCTCACGCAGTTCGGCTTCACCGCCGACAACGTCGACGAGAAGATCCGCCAGACCGGCGACTACACCTTCGAGTTCGAGATGGACCGGGCCTACGCGCCGACCCTCGTGCTCTACTGCCTGACCGCGACGGTCGCGATGGTCGTCGACAAGGAACTCGTGATGAGCCACGAGGACCGACGGCGATTTCGGGTATGACTGGCTCAAGACCAATTACGCCGGATCCGGTCCGTTCACGATCCGCGAATGGCGCGCCAACGAGGTCGTCGTGATGGAGCGCAACGACAACTATGTCGGCGATGCGCCGCCGATGGCCCGCGCGATCTACCGCCACATCCCGGAAGGCTCGACCCAGCGGCTTCTGCTCGAACAGGGCGACATCGACATGGCCCGGAACCTCGGCCCGGAGGAGATCGCGGGCGTGGCGGACAACCCCGACATCGTGATCGACAGCGGCATCAAGGGCTCGATCTACTATCTCGGCCTGAACCAGAAGAACGAGTATCTGGCGAAGCCCGAGGTGCGTCAGGCGCTGAAATACCTCGTCGACTACGCCGCCATCGCCGACACGATCATGAAGGACAAGGTGGTCGTGCACCAGGCGTTCCTGCCGCTCGGGTTCCTCGGGGTTCTCGAGGACAATCCGTTCGCGCTGAACGTCGAGAAGGCCAAGGAGCTTCTGGCCGAGGCCGGGCTGCCCGACGGGTTCACGGTGACGATGGACACCCGCAACACGCCCGACATCACCGGCATCGCCCAGGCGATCCAGCAGACCTTCGCCCAGGCCGGCATCACGCTCGAGATCATCCCGGGCGACGGCCAGCAGACGCTGACCAAGTACCGCGCGCGCAACCACGACATCTACATCGGCCGCTGGGGTCCGGACTACCAGGACCCGCACACGAACGCCGACACCTTCGCGCGCAACCCCGACAACAGCGACGACGCGGCCTCCAAGCCGCTCGCCTGGCGCAACGCCTGGGACATCCCCGAAATGACCAAGGTCGCGGACAGCGCCGTCCTCGAGCGCGACGCCGAAAAACGCGCGCAGATCTATCTGGACCTCCAGCGCGAGCACCAGGAGGTCTCGCCCTTCGTCATCATGTTCCAGGAGATCGAGGTGATCGGCCGCCGCGCCAACGTCGAAGGGTTCATCGTCGGGCCGTCGTTCAACGACAACAGCTTCCGCAAGGTGACCAAATAGGATGATGACGGAGACATCCGATTACGCGGGAGGGCGCTTCGGCGCCCTCCAGTCCTTCGGATGGCGGGTTTTCAGGCTTCTGCTGACCATCGCCTTCACGTTTTTCGGGCTGCTTCTCGTGACGTTCCTGATCGGGCGCGTCGTGCCGGTCGATCCGGTGCTGGCGGTGGTCGGGGACCGGGCTTCGAAATCGGTCTACGACCGGGTGTTCCTGGAACTCGGCCTCGACAAGCCGCTCTATCAGCAGTTCTGGATCTACATCACCAACGTGCTCCAGGGCGACCTCGGCGAATCCCTTCTGACCAAGCGCGACATCGTCGACGACATCCGGCGCGTGTTTCCCGCGACGCTGGAACTCGCCACCGTCGGCATCCTCATCGGCACGCTGATCGGCGTGCCCATCGGCGTGCTGGCCGCGGTCAAGCAGGGAAAGCTTCCGGACCAGATCGTGCGCGTGGTCGGCCTCATCGGAAATTCCGCGCCCATCTTCTGGCTCGGCCTTCTGGGGCTTCTGGTGTTCTACGCCCGGCTCGGCTGGGTGGCGGGACCGGGGCGGATCGACATCGCCTACGAGTATTCCTTCACCCAGCAGACGGGTCTGCTGCTCTGGGACACGGCCGTTCAGGGCGAGTGGGAGGCGTTCCGCAACGTGCTCAGCCACATCATCCTGCCGGCCGGGCTGCTCGGCTATTTCTCCATGGCCTACATCAGCCGCATGACGCGCTCGTTCATGCTCCATGAACTGGGTCAGGAATACGTCGTCACCGCGCGCGTCAAAGGCGTGCCGGAATGGCGGATCGTCTGGCTGCACGCCCTCAGGAACGCCGCCGTGCCGCTGGTGACGGTGATCGCGCTCTCCTACGCCGGCCTGCTCGAAGGTTCGGTGCTGACCGAGACGGTCTTCGCCTGGCCGGGGCTGGGGCAGTACCTGACCAACTCGCTCCAGAACGCCGACATGAACGCGGTGCTCGGCTGCACCCTCGTGATCGGCGTGATCTTCGTCGGCCTCAACCTCCTGTCGGATCTGCTCTACACGCTGCTCGACCCGCGCGTCCGGCGGCGCGCATGACCGAGCTTTCGCGGCGCGACTGGCTCCTGAGCGACCAGCCCGGCTCGCGACGCCAGGCGCGCCTGGGCCAGACGTACCGGACCTGGCTCGCCTTCCGGTCCAATCGTCTCGCGATGGTCGGCCTCGGCATCGTGGCCGTGCTGATCCTCATGGCGATCTTCGCGAACGTGATCGCGCCCTACGATCCGGTGGTCGGCGGCGATCTGCGGACCCAGCGGCTGCTCCCGCCCTCGTGGGAGCACTGGATGGGCACCGACGAGCAGGCCCGCGACATCTGGAGCCGCCTCGTCTTCGGCTCGCGCCTGACCCTGATGGTCGTGGCGCTGGTGGCGGTGATCGCGACGCCCATCGGGCTTCTGGTCGGCACCACCGCCGGCTATTTCGGCGGCTGGGTCGACACGGTGCTGATGCGCCTCACCGACATCTTCCTCGCCTTTCCGCGCCTGGTTCTGGCGCTGGCCTTCGTCGCCGCGCTGGGGCCCGGCATCGAGAACGCGATCATCGCCATCGCGCTCACCTCCTGGCCGCCCTACGCCCGTCTCGCGCGGGCCGAGACGCTGACCATCCGCGACGCCGATTACATCGCGGCGATCCGGCTCCAGGGCGCGGGGTCCGCGCGGATCATCTGGGGGCATGTCGTGCCGCTCTGCCTCTCCTCGGTCGTCGTCCGGGTCACGCTCGACATGGCCGGCATCATCCTGACCGCCGCCGGCCTCGGCTTCCTCGGCCTCGGCGCGCAGCCGCCGCAGCCGGAATGGGGCGCGATGATCGCCAGCGGCCGGCGCTTCCTGATCGACAGCTGGTGGGTCGCGACCATGCCCGGCGTCGCGATCCTGATCGTGTCGCTCGGCTTCAACCTTCTCGGCGACGGCCTGCGCGACGTGCTCGACCCCAAGGCCCGCAAATGAGCGCGCTGCTCGAGGTCGAGGATCTGCGGATCACCTTCCCCACGCGCCAAGGACCGTCCGAGGTCGTGCGCGGCGTCACCTTCACGCTCGGGCGCGAGCGGCTCGGCATCGTCGGCGAGAGCGGCTCGGGCAAGTCCCAGACGGGCAGGGCGATCCTCGGTCTCACGCCGGCTCCGGGGGTCGCGACGGCGGAACGCCTGGAATTCGACGGCATCGACCTGCGCGGCGCTTCGACCCGGACCTGGCGGAGCCTGCGCGGCGGCCGGATCTCGATGGTCATGCAGGACCCGAAATATTCGCTCAACCCGGTGATGACCATCGGCCGCCAGATCATGGAGGCGTGGCGCGGCCATGTCGACGCGCCGAAATCCGAGGCGCGGGCGCGCGGCCTCGCGATGCTGGAGGCCGTGCAGATCCGCGACCCCGAGCGCGTCTTCCGCGCCTATCCGCACGAGTTGTCCGGCGGCATGGGCCAGCGCGCGATGATCGCGATGATGCTGATCACGGAGCCGGATCTGCTGATCGCCGACGAGCCGACCTCCGCGCTCGACGTGACGGTGCAGCTGGACGTGCTCGGCATCCTCGACCGCCTCGTGCGCGACCGGGGCATGGGGCTGATCTTCATCAGCCACGACCTGCGCCTCGTCGCGTCGTTCTGCGACCGGGTGCTGGTGATGTACGCCGGCCGCGTGGTCGAGGAGCTGCGCGCCGACGACCTGACGAACGCGCGGCACCCCTACACGCGCGGGCTTCTCAACTGCCTGCCCCGGATAGAAGGCGGCACGCGGCCGCTCCCGACGCTCCAGCGCGACGCGGAATGGGCGCGATGAGCGCGCTGGTCGAGACCCGCGCGCTCGACGTCACGTTCGGGATCGGCGCGCGCCACGTCGCGGCCGTGCGGGACGTCTCGTTCAGCGTGGCCGAGGGCGAGAGCTTCGGCATCGTGGGGGAGAGCGGATCGGGCAAATCGACCGTGCTGCGCGCGATCTGCGGGCTCGCGCCCGCCTCCGGCGGCGAGATCCGCATCGCGGGCGAGCCGGTCCGCACCCCGCGCGATCCCGCCTTCTACCGCCGGGTCCAGATGGTCTTCCAGGATCCCTACGCCTCGCTCCACCCGCGCCACACCATCGACCGCGTCCTCTCGGAGCCGTTGGCGATCCACGGCTTCGACGACCGCGAGACCCGCGTCGAGAAGGCGCTGGAGGATGTCGGTCTCGGCGCCGGTTTCCGGTTCCGCTACGCCCATCAGCTCTCGGGCGGCCAGCGTCAGCGCGTGGCCATCGCCCGCGCGCTGATCCTCGAGCCGCGCGTGCTGCTGCTCGACGAGCCGACCTCGGCGCTCGACGCCTCGATCCAGGCCGAGGTGCTGAACCTGCTCGACCGGTTGCGGGACGAGCACGGCCTCACCTATCTCTTGGTCAGCCACGATCTCGCGGTCGTGGCCCATATGTGCGAGCGGCTGATCGTCATGCAGAACGGACGGATGGTCGAGGAGCTGACGCGCGAGCGGCTGCACCGCCGCGAGGCGGACCGCGACTACACGCGCGCCCTGCTGACCGCGAGCGAAGGGTTCAAGGGCGCCGACGCCCGGACGGGAGGAACGACATGACCGAGACGGCGCTGCCGGTTTTCGACGGCCACAACGACCTGCTGCTCCGCCTCTGGCGCGCCGATCCCGCCGCGCGCGAGGCGATGTGGCTGAAAGGCGACGGCGGCGGGCATCTCGACCTGCCCCGGATGCGCGAGGGCCGCTTCGCCGGCGGGTTCTTCGCGGTCTACGTCCCCTCGCCGGACGGGCCGCTCGACATGGACGCGCTGATGGCGACGCCGCCCTACGACGCGCCGCTGCCCGATCCGATCCCGCTCGCGGAGGCGCAGCCGGTGGCGCTCGGCATGATCGGCATCCTCTTCGCGATGGAGCGCGCCGCCAACGGCGCGTTTCGAATCTGCCGGAGCGCGGCCGAGATCGACGCCTGCCTCGCGGACGGGACCGTCGCCGCGATCCTGCACATGGAGGGCGCCGAGGCGATCGATCCGGGGCTCGACGCGCTCCACGTCTTCCACGCGGCGGGGCTGCGCTCGCTCGGTCCGGTCTGGAGCCGCCCGAACGCGTTCGGCCACGGCGTTCCGTTCCGGTATCCGGCCCCGCCCGACACCGGACCGGGCCTCACCGACGCGGGCAGGGCGCTGGTGCGGGAATGCGACGCGCTCGGCATCATGATCGACCTCTCGCACCTCAACGAGAAGGGATTCGACGACGTGGCCGCGATCAGCGGAGCGCCCCTCGTCGCCACCCATTCCAACGCCTGGGAGGTGACGAATTCGGCCCGCAATCTCACGGACCGCCAGCTCGACCTGATCGCCGAGCGCGACGGAATGGTCGGGCTGAATTTCGCGGTCGGCTTCCTGCGGCCCGACGGCAGGCGGGACCCCGACATCGGCTGGGATCCGATCCTGCGGCATCTCGACCACCTGATCTCGCGGCTGGGCGAAACCCGCGTGGGTTTCGGCTCGGATTTCGACGGCGCGACGATCCCCGACGGGATCGGCGACGTGCGCGGCCTTCCGGCGCTCCAGGCGGCGCTGCGGGAGCACGGCTACGACGACGCGCTGATGGCGCGGCTCTGCCATGGCAACTGGCAGGAGCTTCTGCGCCGCGTCCTGCGCTGACCGCGCTCAGGCGGTCGCGGTCCCCCGCATCTTCCTGCGGATGAACGTGAAGAGCGGCAGCAGGATCAGGATGATCGCGACGATGGTGATCGGCCCGGCGATCGGCCGGTTGAGGAAGATCATCGGATCGCCCGAGGACAGCAGCAGCGACTGTCGCAGCGTCGGCTCGGCGATGGGGCCGAGAACGATGGCGAGCACCGCCGGCGCCAGCGGATAGTCGAACTTGCGCAGGAAGAACGCGCTCAGCCCGAACCCGAGCATCAGCCAGACGTCGTGCATGTCGCGCGTGGCCGCGTATCCGCCAACCACCGACAGGACGAAGATCATCGGCGCGAGGATGGTGAACGGCATCCGCAGCATCCAGATGAAGAGCGGAATGAAGCTGAGGTTGATCAGCAGCGCGAAGAAGTTCGAGACGTAGAACGAGCCGATCAGGCCCCAGACGAATTCCGGCTGGTCGGTGAAGAGGCGCGGGCCGGGGGTCAGCCCCCAGATCACCATGCCGCCGAGCAGGATGGCGGTGGTTGGCGAGCCGGGAATGCCGAGCGTGAGCATCGGCAGCATCGAGCCCGTCGAGGCGGAGTTGTTCGCGGCCTCGGGCGCCGCGACGCCGCCGGGATGGCCCTTTCCGAACTCGGAGGGGGTCTTCGACACCATCTTGGAGACGCCGTACGCCATCAGCGAGCCCGGCGTGGCGCCGGCCGCCGGAAGGATGCCGACGAAGAAGCCGAGGAACGAGCCGATCGTCGTGCCCTTCCAGCCGCGCCGCATGCCCTCTTTGGAATCCGCGATGATGCCCTTCAGCGACATCTTGGCCTCGGAACTCGAGATCTTCCCGCGCGTCGTGTCGAGCGTCCAGAGCATCTCGCCGATTCCGTAGACGCCGATGGCGAGCACGAGGAAGTTGATGCCGTGCAGGAAGCCCGTGATGTCGAAGAACACCAGGCGCGGCGCGCCCGAGATCTGATCGAAGCCCACGGCGGCGAACACGAGACCGAGACAGATCGACAGGATCGTCTTGGGGATGTCGTCGCCGCCGAGGCCGACGAAGGTCGCGAAGGCCAGCAGCATCAGCGCGAAGATCTCCGGCGGCCCGAAGCTGAGCGCGACCGAGGCCAGAAGCGGCGCGAACGCGGTGAAGAGGATGATCGAGACGCTTCCGCCGATGAAGGACGCGAGCGCCGCCGTCACCAGCGCGAGGCTGGCCCGGCCCTGGAGCGCCAGCGGCCGCCCGTCGAAGGTGGTCGCCACGGCGGTGGAGGCGCCGGGGATGCCGAGCGTGATCGAACTGATCGCGCCGCCGTACATCGCGCCGTAATAGATCGCCGCGAGGAAGATGATCGCCGAGGCCGGCGGCACGAGGAACGTGATCGGCAGCAGGATCGCGACCCCGTTCACCGAGCCGAGACCGGGCATGGCGCCGATGAAGAGGCCGAGCGTCACGCCCAGGATGATCAGCGCGAGATTGAGCGGCTGGATGGCGTCGACGAAACCGCCCGCGAGAAGGTGGAGAATGTCCATGGCGAAGGTCTCTTTCCCGCGGGGTTCAGTAGATGATGTCGTAGAGCACGTTGAAGAACGGCTCGGTGAAACCCAGGCCCTTTGGCATGGTGATCCGCATCAGGCCTTCGAAGAAGAAGAAGAACAGGATCGGCGTCGCGATCGACAGCAGCAGCGACAGCCACAGCGGATGCCTTCCGAGAAACCAGATGTAGTAGAACAGGAACAGCGCCATCGCCCCGTAGATCGAGATGATCCCGGTCAGGGCGATGAAGGCGAAAAGCCCGCCGCCGACCTGAAGGAACATCCTGCGCCCTTCGGGGTCGAGCACCGGCTCGGTCGAGCGCGACGCGGGCGAGGTGCCGCGGTACCAGTTGAACGCGATCAGCACCGTGCAGACCAGCATGATCGCCGACAGCCAGAACGGCCAGGCCCCGCCTCCGGGGCCTGTCCCTTTCACGTATCCGATGTTCAGCTCCGTGCTTTTCCACATCATGTATATGGAAAGGAGGGCGAGAACGCCCGCGGTCACGATTTCTCCAAGACGCATCTCGCTCTCCCCTGACGGTGCCGTATCGGACGGTCCTTCTAGTTATCCATCTCGGCGAGCAGTTCCTTGTGCCGCTCGATCTGCGTCTGCCAGTAGGCCTTCTGCTCGTCGGGCGACATCCAGAGCGGCGAGAGGCTCTCGGACTCCATGTAGCCCTGCCATTCCGGCGTGTTGTAGATCGTCTCGAACAGATCCTGGTAGTACGCGGCGGCCTCCGGCGACTGCCCCGGCGCGCCGACGACGGCCCGCTGGTTGTAATAGCTGAAATCCTCGCCGTGCTCCTTGACCGTCGGCACGTCCGGATAGGCCGGGAGCCGCTCGTCCGAGAACGCGATCAGCGGCACCACGTCGCCGGCCTCGTAGAAGCCCTTGGCCTCGGCGGGGTTGTTGACGCTGGCCATGATCTGCTGACCGGCGAGATCCTTGGCCACGGCGCCGCCGCCGTCATAGGGGATGTACTTGATGTCGAGGTCGTAGGCGTCCTCCATGAACTGGATGACCAGGCTGTCCTCCTGGCCCGTACCCGTGCCGCCCATGACGTATTCGCCGTCCATCCCGCGCACCGTCTCGAGCCACTGGTCGAAGCTGGTGATGCCGCTGTCCTTGTGGACCCAGAGCACGAACGGATCGACGCCCATCATCGCGACCGGCGTGAAGTTCATGATGTCGATGCCGAGATTCTCCTGGCGCAGCGGCGTCGTGAAGAACGAGTTGAGCGTGACCAGGATCGTGTGATCCGGATCGTTGGTGCCGCTCAGCGCGATCAGCGCCTCGGCGCCCGAGCCGCCGCCCTTGTTGTTGGGCACGAGCGGACGGTTGGTGAGATCCTCCTTCTCGGCGACCGATTGCAGGAAGCGCGCGATCTGGTCCGCGCCGCCGCCGGCGCCGGCCATGATCACGAAGTCGATGGGCTTGGTCGGCTGCCAGTCCTGGGCCTGCGCCGTTCCGGCGAGAGACGTGAGCGCGAAGGCGGCGCCTCCGAGCAGTCCGATCATTCCGCGTCTGTTGGTTCGCATCTTCATCCTCCTTGGGTTGGTCATGTGGGCGGCCGGGTCAGCTTTCTCTCGCGCTGTTGCGGTCGCCCGGGTTCAGTTCCTCATCGATAGTTCCCGGCCTTGGTCCGTGTCGGTCACGCCCCGGCGTCAATGGCTCAGCAGCACGGGGATCTCCGCCCCGTCCACGACCTGCTGGGTGTTGCCGCCGAAGACGGTCTCGCGCTCGTGGCTGTCGCCATAGGCGCCCATGACGAGCATGTCGGCCCCGAGGCCCACGGCCGCTTTCAGAAGCTCCGCGCCGATCCTGGTCTTCGCCGCGAACCTGACGGTCTCCGCCTCGACGCCGTGCATCGCGAGATAGGCAGCGAGGTCCTCGACGGTCGTGCCGCGGCCGGCATCCGCGCCGTTGCTCAGGACCCAGACCTTGTCGGCCCGCATCAGCGTGTTGCGGCTCTGCGCCAGCGCGCGGGCGGCCTCGGCGCTTCCGTTCCAGGCCAGCGCGATCCGCGCCCCGAGCGTCGTGGGCGGGGTCGCGGCCGGCGGGCACATCAGGACCGGGCGCCCCGACTGGAAGAGCGCGGCCTTGAGCGTGTTCTTGCCCAGATTGCGGTCCCGATCCGGCCGCGCCACCGCGATCATGTCCGCGAGCCGGCCGTGCCGCTTGATCACGTCGACCTGGCGGCCGGCCTCCTCGATGAAGGTCACGGTCGGCCGCGCGCCGGGATTGCTGGCGGCGAAGTCGAGATCGAGCGACCGCGCCAGCGCCTCGAGTTCCGCGCGCAGTCCCGCCTCCTCCTGGTCGGCGACCTCGTAGGACTGCGCGATGAGCTGCTTGCGCAGGAATTCGGGGATCGCCACGCCGTAGGGCATCAGGTCCTCGGGGCGGGGACGGCAATGCACGACCTCGATATGCGCCCCGTGGCGATGGGCCAGCGCGGCCGCGTGCGCGAGCACGTTGTCGCCCTTGCCGTCGCCCCGGACCGGAACCAGGATTTTGCGGATCACGCTGCCAACTCCTCAGAAAAGGCCGTCGATCAGGCCGTCCTCGTTGATGCGGATGTTCTCGGCGCTCGGCACGCGGGGCAGGCCGGGCATGGTCATGATCTCGCCGCAGACCACCACGACGAACCCGGCTCCCGCCGAGAGCCGCACCTCGCGGATCGGCAGGCTGTGGCCGGTCGGAGCGCCGCGCCGGTTGGGGTCGGTGGTGAAGGAATACTGGGTCTTGGCCATGCAGACCGGCAGATCGCCGTAGCCCTGCTCCTCCCATTCCTTCAGCTGGGCGCGGATCTTGCCGTCGGCGACGACCTCGTCGGCGCGATAGATCTCCTTGGCGATGGTCTCGATCTTCTCGAACAGTCCCATGTCGTCCGGGTAGAGCGGACGATAATCGGCGGCGCCGGCCTCGCAGAGTTCCACCACTTTCCTCGCCGTGTCCTCGATGCCCTTGCCGCCATTGGCCCAATGGGTGTTGAGGATCGCGTCGGCGCCGCGCTCCGCGCAGTAATCCTTGATCGCCTGCACCTCGGCGTCGGTGTCGGTGACGAAGTGGTTGATCCCGACCACCAGCGGCACGCCGAACTTGCCCAGGTTCTCGATGTGGCGCCCGAGGTTGGCGCAGCCCTTCCTGACCGCCTCGACGTTCTCGGTGCCGAGGTCGTCCTTCTTGACGCCGCCGTTCATCTTCATCGCCCGCACGGTGGCGACGAGAACCACCGCCGAGGGCCGAAGCCCCGCCTTGCGGCACTTGATGTCGAAGAACTTCTCGGCCCCCAGATCGGCGCCGAAGCCCGCCTCGGTCACCACGTAGTCGGCCAGTTTCAGGGCGGTCGTCGTCGCCACGACCGAGTTGCAGCCATGGGCGATGTTGGCGAAGGGCCCGCCATGCACGAAGGCCGGGTTGTTCTCCAGCGTCTGCACCAGGTTGGGCTGCATCGCGTCCTTGAGCAGCACCGCCATGGCGCCGTCGGCCTTGATGTCCCGGCAATAGACCGGCTTCCTGTCGCGGGTGTAGCCGACGATGATGTCGCCGAGGCGCTTCTCGAGATCGGCCAGATCGTTGGCCAGGCACAGGATGGCCATGACCTCGGAGGCGACGGTGATGTCGAAACCGGCCTCGCGCGGAAACCCGTTGGCGACCCCGCCGAGATTGCAGACGATCTGGCGCAGCGCCCGGTCGTTCATGTCCATCACCCGGCGCAGGGCGATCCGGCGGATGTCGATCTCCAGGGCGTTGCCCCAGTAGATGTGGTTGTCGAGCATCGCGGCGAGAAGGTTGTGCGCGGACGTGATCGCGTGGAAATCGCCGGTGAAGTGAAGGTTCATGTCCTCCATCGGCACGACCTGCGCCATGCCGCCGCCCGCCGCGCCGCCCTTCATGCCGAAATTCGGCCCGAGCGACGCCTCGCGGATGCAGATCGCCGCCTTCTTGCCGATGGCGTTCAGCCCGTCGCCGAGGCCGACGGTCGTCGTCGTCTTGCCCTCGCCGGCCGGGGTCGGGTTGATCGCCGTGACGAGCACCAGATGCCCGTTCGGGCGGTCCGCCAGCGACTTGATGAACTCCTCCGAGACCTTCGCCTTGTCATGGCCGAACGGCAGCAGGTGCTCGGTCGGGATGCCGAGCTTGGCTCCGATCTCCTGGATGGGCTTCTTGTCGGCTTTGCGGGCGATTTCGATGTCGGACATTGCGTCTTCCTTCCGGTGGAAACTTCTGTTTCAGGTGCCGAGGGTTGCTTTGGGTTCGAGGCCGACCGAAGCCGCCCAGTCCGCCGCGCTCATTTTCGCGCCGCCTTCGGGGCGGACCCGTTCGATGCGGATGCGTCCGCCGACGCACTGCACGGTCACGCCGGCCTCCGACACCTCCATGACGCGGCCGGAGACGCCGTCCCCCGGCACGCGCTTGCAATCGAAGACGTCGAGGGTCCCGCCGCCGAACTCGGTCCAGGCGCCAGGCGCGGGGTTGGTGCCGCGGATCAGGTCGTAGACCTGGCCGACCGGCCGGTGCCAGTCGATACGCGCATGCTTTTTCGTGCAGCGCCGCTCGTAGGTGGCCTTCGACTCGTCCTGTTCCTTGTGCGGCGGGTTTCCGTCGCGGTAGAGCTCGACGACCTTGAGCACGGATTCCACGGCAGCCGGGTAGATCTTCTTGAAATAGAGGTCGATCACCGTGTCGTCGGGACCGATCGGGCATTCCCAATCCAGCAGGATGTCGCCCTCGTCGAGCCCGTCCGACGGATAGAACCAGCAGAATCCGGATCTGTCGGAGCCCATGATGATCGGCCAGTTCACCGCCGACGGCCCGCGGTGCAGCGGCAGAAGCGACGGATGGAAACAGATCGATCCGTGGGTCGGCGTGTCGCGCGCCGCCTCCGGCACGAACACGTTCACGAAGGCCATGATCATCAGATCCGCCTCGAACGCGGCCAGCTCGTCGATGGTCGCCTGTTCCTTGAAATCGGCGGGCTGCAGGACCGGCAGGCCCTTCTCGAGCGCGAACTCCTTGATCGGATCGACAGGCTTTCCGTCCCGGTCCGGCTCGCAATAGACCGCGACCACCTCGTCGGTGCCGGCCTCCAGCAGCTTGGCGAGGGCGTCCTTGCCGAAAGCCTGCTGTCCCATCACGATCAGGCGCATCCGTCTTCTCCCTTTCCGGTCGGAGCCTTCTGTCCGGCCCCGTTCCGTCCATCGTCTTCCGTCGCGCCGCGGATCACTCCGCGGCGACGGTCTTCGGCTGTCCGACGGCGCCCGAGTTCACGACGCGGTCGAGATCGTCTCCGGAATATCCCAGCACCTGCGCCAGGATCTCCGTCGTGTGCTCGCCCAGAAGCGGCGACCGCTTGACGTCCGCCGGACTGTCCGAAAGCTTCACCGGGCACCCGACGCTCAGATACTTGCCGCGCTCCGGATGATCGACCTCGACGATCGTGCCCGTGGCGCGCAGACCCTCGTCCTCGGCCAGCTCCTTCATGCTCAGGATCGGACCCTGCGGGATGTCGAGCTTGTTGCAGATGTCCATGACCTCGTACTTGGTCTTGGTCATCGTCCACTGCTCGATCCGCTCGAAAATCTCGTTGAGCTTGTCGAGCCGCTCGGGCGGCGTGGCGTAGCCCTCTTTGGTCTTCCAGTCCGGCTCGCCGATCAGGTCGCAGATCGCCTCCCAGACCGGCGCCTGGGTGATGAAATAGGTGTAGGCGTTGGGATCGGTCTCCCAGCCCTTGCATTTGAGGATGCGTCCCGGCTGGCCGCCACCGCTGTCGTTGCCGGCGCGCGGGGTCGCCTCGCCGAACGGAATGCCCTCGCCGAACTGCGAATATTCCTTGAGCGGCCCCGCCGCCAGCCGCTGCTGGTCGCGCAGCTTGACGCGGCAGAGGTTCAGCACCCCGTCCTGCATCGCGGCCGAGACCTTCTGCCCCCGCCCGGTCTTCTCGCGCTGGAAGAGCGCCGTGACGATCCCGAGGCAGAGATGCAGGCCGGTGCCCGAATCCCCGATCTGCGCGCCGGTCACCAGCGGCGGCCCGTCGAGAAAACCGGTCGTCGAGGCCGATCCGCCGGCGCATTGCGCGACGTTCTCGTAGACCTTGCAATCCGCGTACTTGCCGGGCCCGAAGCCCTTGATCGAGGCCAGGATCATCCGGGGATTGATCTCCTGGATCCTCTCCCACGAGAACCCCATCCGGTCGAGCGCGCCGGGCGCGAAATTCTCCACCAGCACGTCGCATTCCTCGACCAGACGGGTCAGGACCTCCTTGCCGGTCTCGTTCTTGGAATTGAGCTCGATCGACCGCTTGTTGTGGTTGAGCATCGTGAAATAGAGGCTGTCCGCCCCCGGCACGTCCACGAGCTGCTTGCGGGTCGCGTCGCCCACGCCCGGCCGCTCGACCTTGATCACGTCCGCGCCGAACCAGGCCAGCAGCTGCGTGCAGGTCGGTCCCGACTGGACGTGGGTGAAATCGAGAACCTTGATGCCTTCGAGCGCTTTCATGAAAAAATCCTCTGAATCTCAGTGCTTCTTCGCCTGCGGATAGCGCGCCTGCGCCACCACGGATTGCGGATTGAGGTTGCCGATGTTGCCGCTCTCCTTGCCGGCGGCCGGATCGATGGCGGCGTTGACCAGCGTCGGCCGCCCGCTTTCGAGCGCCTCGAGCACGGCGCGCCTCAAGGCGTCCGGCGTCTCGACCCAGGCCCCGACGCCGCCGAACGCCTCCATCATCCTGTCATAGCGCGCGTCCTTGACGAAAGACGTCGTCGCCGGGTCCGACCCGCCGCCCCAGTTCTCGCCGTCGCCGCGGTAGATGCCGTTGTTGTTGAACACCACGACGCAGATCGGAAGATCGTAGCGGCAGATCGTCTCGACCTCCATGCCGCAGAACCCGAACGCGCTGTCGCCCTCGATCGCGAGCACCCGGTTTCCGGTCTCGATGGCCGCCGCGATGGCCGCGCCCATGCCGATGCCCATCACGCCCCAGGTGCCGACGTCGATGCGGTGGCGCGGCTTGTGGATGTTGACGATGGACCGCGCGAGGTCGAGCGTGTTGGCGCCCTCGTTCACCACGATCGTGTCGGGCTGATCGGTGACGATGTCCTTCAGCACGCCGAGCGCCGCGTGGTAATCCATCGGCACGTTGTTGTTGCGCAGACGGGCCGACATCTTCTCCATGTTGGCCTCGGCCTTGGAATGGACCTTCTCGAGCCAGGCCACCGGCGGCGCGATGCCCTCGCCCTCGATGGCGTCGAGCAGCGCCTTGGCGCAGGAGCCCACGTCGCCCACCAGCGGCGCCGCGATCTCGACGTTCGAATCCATCTCCTCGGCGGCGATGTCGATCTGCACGAACCGCTTGCTGCCCGGCTCGCCCCATTGCTTGCCCTTGCCGTGCGACAGCAGCCAGTTGATCCGCGCGCCCATCATGATGACGACGTCGGATTCCTTGAGCACCGTCGAGCGCGCCGCCGCGGCGCATTGCGGATGCGTGTCGGGCAGCAGCCCCTTGGCCATCGACATCGGCAGGAACGGATAGCCGGTCTTCTCGACGAAGGCGCGCACGATGTCGTCCGACTGGTCGTAGGCCGCGCCCTTGCCGAGCACGATCAGCGGCCGCTCGGCCCCCTTCATCACCTCGATGGCCCGCGCGATGGCGTCCGGCGCCGGCGTCTGGCGCGGGGCGGGGTCGATGACCTTGACGAGCGTCCGCGCGCCCTCGGCCGCGTCCATGACCTGGCCCAGCATCGAGCCCGGAATGTCGAGATAGACGCCGCCCGGCCGGCCGCTCACCGCGCTGCGGATCGCCCGCGCGATGGCGATGCCGATGTCCTCGGCGTGGTTGAGCCGGTAGGCGGCCTTGCAGAACGGCCGCGCGATGGCGAGCTGGTCCATCTCCTCGTAATCGCCCTGCGCCAGATCGACGATCTCGCGCTCGGACGAGCCCGAGATCAGGATCATCGGCCAGCAGTTGGTCGTGGCGTTCGCCATCGCCGTCAGCCCGTTGAGGAACCCGGGCGCCGAGACCGTCATGCAGACGCCCGGCTTCTTGGTCAGGAACCCGGCGACGGAGGCGGCGTAGCCCGCGTGCTGCTCGTGCCGGAACGAGATCACCCGCATGCCCTGCGCCTGGGCGTAGCGGCCGAGATCGGTGATCGGGATGCCCGGCACGTTGTAGATCGTCGTGATGTCGTTGAGCTTGAGCGCGTCGATCAGCAGGTGGAACCCGTCGGTCAGTTCGCCCTGCGCCCCGGTTTCGGCCGCAGCCTCGATGTCCGTCATCGCCATGTCCGGTCTCCCTGTTCTCCGACGCCCCGCCGCATGCTCATGCGATGTCCCGCACCTGCGCGTGCAGGCTCTCGAAGCGCGTCCATGTCCGTTTGATGTGATCGTGCAGCCGGAGCGTGTGCTCGCGCACCAGCCGGTCCGCCAGGTCCGCGTCCCGCGCCTCCAGCGCCTCGATGATGCCCATGTGATCGGCGACCGACCTGCTGGCGCGGTCGCCTTCGCCCATCGCGCGCCGCCGGATGGCGTGCATGTGGGTGAAGAGGCCGTCCGCCATCGTCTTGAGCATCGCGCAACCCGACAGCTCGAGGATCGTCTGGTGGAAGACGATGTTCGCGTCGGAATATTCCTCGATGTGGGCGTCCCGCGCGCTGGCGCTGTGCTTGAGCGCGAACTGGCGCAGGCGGCGCAGATCGGCGTCGCTCGCGGCCTCGGTCGCCATGCGGGCGGCCATGCTCTCGAGCGCCGCCCAGACCACGACCATCTCCAGGATCTCGTCGCGGGACTTGCGCTGGACGAAGACGCCCTTGCGCGGCACGATCTCGACCAGCCCCTCCGAGGCCAGCCGGGCCAGCGCCTCGCGGACCGGCGTGCGCGACACCGCCAGATGCTCGGCCAGCCCGCGCTCGTCGAGCCGGAGGTCCACCTCGGGCTGGTAGATGTTCATCCGCAGTATCCCCTCCCGCAGCGCGGAATAGGTGTGGTCCTTGAGCGAGATGTTGGACGGCACGGGTGCGAGATGGTCGGTCAGCGACACGTGCGTTCTCTCCCATGATCCACGACGTTCCGGCGCGGCCGGCACCTTGAGGCACCTTGTTCTTGGTATACCATACACCGGAAAACGCGCCGGTCAAGGAGATCGTGTCCGGCGCTCCACCGCCCGTCAGCGTTGACTCGCGTGGCATATTGTATACTCGGTCGGACCCTCCGGCCCACGTCTTCCGCCCGAATCGAAGGAGAATCCCATGCTGATTCGCGCCGCCGAATCCGTTCTCGTCGTCATAGACATCCAGGAGCGCCTCGTCCCCGCGATGCAGGCCCCGGCGCGGACGCTCCGCAACACCCGGATGCTGCTCGCGGCGGCCGCCGAATGCGGCGTCCCGGCGATCCTGACGGAGCAGTACCCGAAAGGCCTCGGCCACACGGTTCCGGAGATCGCCGGCGCCGCGGGGGAGTCCGCTGTGATCCCCAAGACGCATTTCTCGTGCATGGAGGAACCCGCCTTCCGCGACGCCTTCAAGGCGCTCGGCAGGCGCCAGGCCGTGCTGGTCGGAATGGAGGCCCATATCTGCGTCGTGCAGACCGCCGCGAGCCTGCTGGAGGAGGAGTACGACGTCTTCGTGGTCTCCGACGCCACCGCCTCGCGGACGCTGGAAAGCGAGCAGGCCTGCCTCACCCGCATGACCGCCTCGGGCGCCTTCGTCGTCACGACCGAGATGGTCGTCTTCGAATGGCTCGGCAAAGCCGGCACGCCCGCCTTCAAACGTCTGCTGCCTTCGATCCGATAGCCGCGAAAGAATGGCGCGAACGCGGCGTGGCGACCGGTTGCCACAAGGTTAACGCGAAATCGGAAACTCTTTAGAATACAATCGCTTGACGAAGTGGCCACGCGTGGCCACTGTCTAGTCAGGCCTTTTTCAGTCGCCCGGTTGGCGGCCAGCCGCGCGTCCACGGTCTCCACCACGCGGTCCACGACGTCGTTCTCGCATGCCAGACGCCGCCCGATCAGCTGCACCATCCGGTCCACCCGCTCGATCGTCGTGGCCCCCGACGGCGACCGCCCGCGCGGCGGAGGAGGGCTTGAGCAGTCCCTCGGCGGCCTTGGCGTATTTTTCGAACGGCACCTGATCCTCCGGATCGGCCCCGAGCGCGCGCGAGAGCGGCGTCGACCCAGTCGTAGATCGCCTCCGACGCCGCGATGTCGCCATGCACCGCGTCCCGGATCGGCTGTTCGCCGTCGGGCAGGATGCAGCGGTAATTGCCGGTCAGAAGCATGCTCCACTTCGCCATCGGCACGAACAGGCTCTCGAACACCCGGAGCTTCACCGGCACGTCCTTGCCATCGAGACGGACCGCCTCGATGTCCGCCTCCAGCCGCCGCAGCTTCGCGTTGTGCGCCGCGTCCGCGAAGACCGCCGCCTTGAAATTGGTGGGCAGGCCGACCTGGAGCACGTTCGCGCCCTCCTCCGGCGGCCGGAAGGCCTGCGGGTCGGGACTGCACAGCGACATCAGGCCCGGCTCGAACCCCTTCCAGACCGACGGATCGTCGTAGCAGCCGTCGAGATCGGCGTCGGCCAGTTGCGGAATGCGCCGGAGATAGGGCAGGGGCGGCATGTTCATGATCGAGAGGCACGGCACCCCGCTATCGGCGACACGCGCCATCAGCGCCTTGACCGCCGGCGCCGAATATTGCGGCTCCTGCATGGCCAGGCCGACGAAATCGTACGCCTCCGGAAGCGCGTTCTCGGGCGTCACCGCGTCGACGCGGCCGGTCAGGTCCCCCGATCGGATCTCGCGCGGCGAGTCCTCGTCGCGCAGCTTGATCCGAACCACCGTGCCCTCGGAATTGATCAGCGCGGCGGTCGCGTCGCGGCAGACGAGCGTCGCGTCATGGCCCGCCATCATCAGCTTGGTCGAGAGCAGCGACCCGTAGGACGCTCCCAGGATCAGCATCTTCATCGGTGTGGTCCCCCGTTCGAAACGCCCGCGCCGCGCCGTGCCGCGCCGGGCAGCCTCAACATGGCTGTTCCGGCGGCAAAGTCGACCGCCGATCTACTCCGCCGCCGTCACCTCCGCCGCCTCGACCGCCGACACCCGGCAGGCCGAGAACTTGAACTCGGGGATCTTGCCGTAGGGATCGAGCTGCGAATTGGTCAGGACGTTCGCCGCCGCCTCGACATAGGCGAAGGGCACGAAGACCATGTCCTCCGCCACGGCCCGGTCGGCCCGCGCCATGATCTCGATGGCGCCGCGCCGCGTCTCGACGCGCAGCATCCCGCCGGGCGCGACGCCGAGCTTGCGCAGCGTCGCGGGATGCAGCGAGGCGTTCGCCTCGGGCTCGGCCCAGTCGAGCACCGCCGCGCGCCGCGTCATCGACCCGGTATGCCAGTGCTCGAGCTGCCGTCCCGTCATCATGATGAACGGGAACTCCTTGTCCGGCACCTCCGCCGGCGGCGTCACGCGCGCCGGCGTGAACTTGGCCCGTCCCGCGCGGCGCGGGAAACCGTCGCCGAACACCACCGCCTGACCGGGATCGGTCAGGCTGAGCGTCGGGTAGGTGACGGCCCCCTCCTTCTCGAGCCGCTCCCAGGTGATGTGATGCAGGCTCCGCATCGACATCTTCATCTCCGAGAACACCTCGCGCGGCGAATCGTAGTCCCAGTCGAGGCCGAGCGCGTTGGCGATGGCCACGGTGATGCGCCAGTCCTCGCGCGCCTCGCCCGGCGGCTCGACCGCCTTGCGGCCCATCTGCACCTGGCGGTTGGTGTTGGTCACCGTGCCGGTCTTCTCCGGCCAGGCGCTCGCGGGCAGGATCACGTCGGCGTAGTTCGCCGTCTCGGTCAGGAACACGTCCTGCACCACCAGGTGCTCCAGCTTGGCGAGCGCGCTGCGGGCGTGCACCACGTCCGGATCGGACATCGCGGGATTCTCGCCCATGATGTACATGCCCTTGATCTCGCCGCGATACATCGCGTCGACGATCTCCACGACCGTCAACCCCGGCGCCGCCTCGATCTCCGTGCCTTTCCAGATGTGGCCGAACAGCCCGCGCACGTCCGGGTCCTTGACCGACTGGTAGTCGGGCAGGAACATCGGGATCAGGCCCGCGTCCGACGCGCCCTGCACGTTGTTCTGCCCGCGCAGCGGATGCAGCCCGGTGCCCGGCCGACCGATATGGCCGCAGAGCAGGGCGAGGCTGATCAGGCACCGCGAATTGTCGGTGCCGTGGATGTGCTGGCTGATGCCCATGCCCCAGAAGATCATCCCCGCGCGGGAGCGCGCGAACTTGCGCGCCACTGTGCGCAGGGTTTCCGCGTCGATGCCGCAGAGTTCGGCCATCCGTTCCGGCGGGAACGCCCGGATGTGGTCGCGGAACTCGAAGAACCCCTCGGTGAAGCCCTCGATGTACTGCCGGTCGTAGAGCTTCTCCTCGACGATGACATGCATGATCGCGTTGAGCATCGCCACGTCCGTTCCGGGGCGGAACTGGAGCATGTGCGTGGCGTGGCGCTTCAGGCCCTGGCCGCGCGGGTCCATGACGATCAACTCGCCGCCGCGCTTGGCGAACTGCTTGAAATAGGTCGCCGCCACCGGATGGTTCTCGGTCGGATTGGCGCCGATGACGATGGCGATGTCGGCGTTCTCGATCTCGTTGAAGGTCGCCGTCACCGCCGCCGAGCCGACGTTCTCCATCAGCGCCGCCACCGACGACGCGTGGCAGAGCCGCGTGCAATGATCGACGTTGTTGTGCTTGAACGCCTGGCGGATCAGCTTCTGGAACAGATACGCCTCCTCGTTCGAACATTTGGCCGAGCCGAAGCCCGCCACCGAACGCCCGCCCCAGAAACTCCGCAGGTCCAGAAGCCCGTCCGCGGCCACCTTGATCGCCTCGTCCCATTCCGCCTCGCGGAAATGCGTCCACGGGTTGGCCGGATCGACGTTGAGACCCTTCGACGGCGCGTCGTCGCGCCGGATCAGCGGCTTGGTCAGACGGTGCGGATGGTGGATGTAGTCGAACCCGAACCGCCCCTTGACGCAGAGCCGGTTCTCGTTGGCCGGACCGTCAAGACCGTCGACGTATTTGATCTTCTCGTCCTTGACCTTGAACGAGAGCTGGCAGCCCACGCCGCAGAACGGACAGACCGACGCCACCTCGCGGTCGAAATCGGCGCTGTCGCCGGTCTGCGCCGCGTCCACGACCGTCGCCTCCATCAGCGCGCCGGTCGGGCAGGCCTGGACGCATTCGCCGCAGGCCACGCAGGTCGAGGCGCCCATCGGATCGTCGAAATCGAAGACGATCTCGGAGTCGAAGCCGCGCTCGGCCATGCCGATCACGTCGTTGACCTGCACCTCGCGGCAGGCCCGGACGCAGAGGTTGCAGTGGATGCAGGCGTCGAGATTGACCCGCATCGCCGCGTGGCTGTCGTCGAGAAGCGGAACGTGCCCGGGATCCCGGCGCGGAAAGCGGCTCGCCGTGACGCCCTGCGCGTCGGCCATGTCCCAGAAATGCGACGAGCGGTCATGCGCCTCTGCGCGCTCCGGCTGGTCGGCGACGAGCATCTCCATGACCATCGCGCGCGCCTTGGTGGCGCGCGCGCTCTCCGACTTCACCACCATGCCCTCGGTCGGCTTGCGCACGCAGGAGGCCGCGAGCACCCGGTCGCCGTCGATCTCGACCATGCAGGCGCGGCAATTGCCGTCGGGGCGATAGCCGCTGGAATCCTTGTGACAGAGATGCGGGATCAAAGTCCCCTCGCGCTTCGCGACCTGCCAGATCGTCTCGCCTTCCGCGGCTGTGACTTCCCTGCCGTCGAGTTCGAACGTGATGCCGGTCGTCATTGCCGTCTCTCCGTCGCCTGTTCCGTTCCGTAGCCCGTCTTGGGCGGCACGACGCCCGCCGGTCCGCCGATCTCGCCGCCGAAATGCTTCAGCATCATCCGGATCGGGTTCGGCGCCGCCTGGCCCAGACCGCAGATCGACGCGTCGACCATGACCTCGCAGAGATCCTCCAGAAGCTCAGTGTCCCAGGTCTCCGCCTCCATCAGCTTCACCGCCTTGGAACAACCCACGCGGCACGGCGTGCATTGCCCGCAGCTCTCGTCCTCGAAGAACCGCAGCATGTTGAGCGCGGCGTCCCTTGCGCGATCCTGATCCGACAGGATCACCACGGCGGCCGAGCCGATGAAGGTGCCGTGCGGCTGGAGCGTGTCGAAATCCATCGGGATGTCGTCCATCGTGGCCGGCAGGATGCCCGCCGACGGCCCGCCCGGCTGGTAGGCCTTGAACTCATGCCCGTCGAGCATCCCGCCCGCCGCCTCGATGATGTCGAGGATCGTCGATCCCGGCGGGCAGCAGATGCACGCCGGGCTCCTTCACGCGGCCCGAGACCGAATAGGAGCGCAGCCCCTTGCGGCCGTTCTTCTCGACCGAACTCAGGATCTCCGGCCCCTCGCGGCAGACCCGCGCGACCCAGTGCAGCGTCTCGACGTTGTGCACCAGCGTCGGCCGGTCGAAGAGCCCGACCTGCGCCACGAAGGGCGGACGGTGCCGGGGCATGCCGCGCTTGCCTTCGAGCGATTCGATCATCGCGCTCTCCTCGCCGCAGATGTAGGCGCCCGCGCCGCGCCGCAGCTCGACATATCCCGGCGTCACGATCCCCGCGTCCTCCAGAGCCGCGATCTCGTCGGCGAGGATGCGCAGGATCGCGGGATATTCGTCGCGCATGTAGATGTAGCAGCGCTCGGCCTCCACGGCCCAGGCCGCGATCAGCATGCCTTCGAGGAAGAGATGCGGCGTGCGTTCGAGGACGAAGCGGTCCTTGAACGTCCCCGGCTCGCCCTCGTCGCCGTTGACCGCGAGATAGCGCGGCCCGGCCTCGGCGCGCACGAACGACCATTTCTTGCCCGAAGGGAATCCCGCGCCTCCGAGGCCGCGCAGACCCGACGCGAGCACCTTGTCCTGCACCGCGTCCGCGGTGAACGCGCCCGCGCGGAACTCTTCCAGCGTCGCGTAGCCGCCGCCGTCGCGATAGGCCTCCAGATCCTCGTAATCCGGCACGTCGGGATGGAAGCGCTTCGCCGCGACGGCCTCAGCGACCAGCTCCGGCGTCGCGAAATCGATGTGATGGTGCCCGATCTCCAGAACCGGCGCCGTGTCGCAGCGCCCCATGCAGGGCGCGCGCAGCACGCGGACTTCCGACGGATCGTATCCGTCCTTCAGAGCGGCCAGAAGCGCCTGCGCCCCGGCCATCTCGCAGGACAGGCTGTCGCAGACCCGGATCGTCAGCGCCGGCGGCGGCGTCTCGCCCTCCTTCACCACGTCGAAATGGGCGTAGAACGTCGCGACCTCGTAGACTTCCGCCTGGGACATCCGCATCTCCTCGGCCAACGCCCGCAGATGCGCGGCCGACAGATGCCCGTGCGCGTCCTGGATCAGATGCAGGAACTCGATCAGCAGATCGCTCCGCCGCGGCCGGTCGCCGAGCAGCCCGCGGATATCCGCCAGCGCCGCGTCGTCGTACTGGCGGCCCTTTGGCGTGCGCCGGCCCTTGCCCTTGCCCGACTTCCACACGCCGTCCGGGTTGTTCTGCACGTTCATGTCCGCCCTCCAGCGTCGCTGGCATACCACATACCTGCATGCCGCAATCTTTTACAATCGCGATTTCAGAAGAAGCGATCCGCTCAGGTTATGACAGGCTTCGGATCGCCGCCTTCAGCGCCGTGATCGTCGGCAGGATTGGCTCCTGGTTCCGCGTGACCAGACCGATGGAATGCGACACCTCCGGCTCGGTCAGCGCCAGGCGCACGGAATCGACCCCCGCGAAAACGTTGTCCGACAGCCATCTCGGCGCCACCATCGCCGCCGTCCCGCTCGCCACCTGCGCCAGCGCGGCGGTGAAATCGTCGGTCTCCATCACCGGCACTGGATGCTCGCCCACCGACGCGAACGCCGCGTCGATCAGCTGACGGTTGCGCATGTCGCTCGTGAGCATGCAGAGCGGCAGGGCGGCCGCCTCGCGCCAGCTCGCGTCGCCCTCCCGGCGCGGCGCCAGACGCGCGGGCGCGACAAGCACATAGGTCTCGTCGTAGATCGGCTCCAGCACCTTGTCGCCGATGTTCTCCGCGCCGACATAGGTCAGCCCCGCGTCGAGCGAGTAGTCGTCGAGCCCCAGCCCGATCCGCGACGAGGTCAGCGAATGGATCTCGATGGCCAGATCCGGATGCTCCTCGTGCAGTCGCCCCGAGACCAGCGCCGCGAAGGGCAGGGCGGTCGGCACCGTGCCGATCACCAGCTTGCCGCGCAGCGCGCCCCTGGTCATGTCCATCTCCTGACGCATCCCGTCGATGTCGGTCAGGATCTTTCGGGCCCATTTGAGCATCACCCCGCCCTCGCGGGTGAAGCCCAGGAACTTGTTGCCCCGCCGGACCAGCGGCACGCCGAACTCCTGCTCGAGGCGGTGGATGCGCGCCGAGAACGCCGGCTGCGAGATGCCGGCCGCGTCGGCCGCCCGCGAGAAATGCCGGTGCCGGGCGAGCGCCACGATCATCCGGAGGTCCTTGAGATCGGCCATCAGGCCGCGCCGCCCCAGGCCCCGAGCGTCACGCGCCTCTCCTCGGCGAGATCGAGCGCCGGCGCGCCGGTCCCGTCCGCGTCGAGCGGTCCGGTCCAGCCGAGCGCCGCGAGGCACGTCGCCTCGAAACCGCCCGGCGCGAAGGGCAGGTCCGCGTCCGCCGCGCGGAAAACCCAGTCGCCGTTCCGCAGCATCCCGTAGACCCGCCCGGTCGCGTGGTCCGCCAGCGTCACCTCCGGAATGCGCCGCAGACAGTCGCCGAGAAACGCGAACCGGTCGGGCACGTCCTCCAGCACGTCCTCGGGCCGGGTCGCTGCGATGTTCACCGCGCGGAACCGGTCGATGTCGTCGAGCCGCGCCAGATCGAGGATCGTCATCCGCCCGTTCCAGCCGAACGCGATCGTGCGCGGCCGTTCCCCGAGCGGCACGTCGTTGTCGAGGAACTCGAAATGCGTCTGCTTGGTCGCCGTCAGCACCGCCGGAAAGAACAGGTTCGGCATCCCCGAATAGGCTTCGATGTTGTGGAAGAGCAGATCGTCCACCGCCTTGAACCGGCCGGTCCGCAGCCCCCGCTTCCAGGACCGCTCGACGGTTTCCGCCGGCGGCGTCACCATGAAGAACAGGAACACCGTGTCGCCGAACCGCGTCAGGAGCCGGCTGGTCCGCATGTCGTCCTGCGACGCGTCGAAGCTGTCGAAGCGGAACCGGTCGATCAGCAGATGCGGCATCGCGTGGCGCGCCGCCTTGGCCTCCATGTAGCGGTCCAGCTTGCGGTCGATCACCTCGAGCTCCTGGCCGGTCAGCATCGCCGCGTATTTGTAGTCCTCGCCGAGACCGTCGTAGTCCAGCAGGAACTTGCGCCAGTAATCCGGGCTGATCAGCGCGAAATCCTCCCACGGCACGCCCAGCTCCTCGGCCAGCGCCCGCTGGGCCGGCCGGATCGTGCTCTTGCCGGCCGCCGACGCGCCCTTGACGTTGAGGAACAGCGGCTTCTCCTGCACCGGCAGGAACCGGTAGCCCTCGGCGCGCGCCGCCTCCTCGAACATCGGCGCGATCATCCGCCCGATCTCGTCGCCGCCCCAGCCGTTGCAGACCATCTCGCAGGCGAGATCCGCGACGGTGTCCCGGTCCGCCATCAGCCGCCCGCGCTGCGCCACGATCCCGCCCGCGACCGCCACGAGCGCCGCCAGACACGCGGCCTCGAAAGGATCGTCCACACCGGCCTCCAGCGCCGCGCGCCACTTCGCCAGCGCCGCGTGCTCGCGCGGCTCGGCCGGTCGGGGAGGGGCGGCCGGCGCCTTGCCGCCCCCGAACAGCCGCCCGAGCAGCCCCGCCGGTTTCTCGGGCGCCGACGCCTTCTCCGGGGCCGCCGCGAAAATCTCCGCGTCGAGCATCTCGCGCAGCCGCGCCGCCGCCCGCCCGCGCGCCGCCTCGAACCCCGCGCGCAGCTCGTCCATGCGCGGGGTCAGGTGACCGTCCAGGATCCTCGCCGCCATCCCGCGCAGGCTGATCCCCAGATCCTCGTAATTCGGCCCGTCCGGCACCGACAGGTCCGACGTCACCCGGATCAGCAGCTCGTGAACCACCAGCCGCTCCGGGCGCGTCGCGACCATCGCGCGCGGCTCCAGCCCGCAGAACGCCGCGGCCTCTCGCGCCCGCGCGAAGCCGACCGACGAGTTCTCGGGCCGGTAGAGCGTCGCCAGCGGCATCAGCCGCGCGGGAATGTCCAATTCGAGGCCGGGATGCCAGGCGTCGCAGCCGGGGCGGGCCTCATGCTTCGGGGGAGCGTCCATGCTGGCGTGGCCTCAGGCCGCCTCGCCGTCGCACCACCAGGCGCCGCCGATCACCATCCCGGCGTTTGCGAGCCGCGTCTCCGCCCGGATCACCTCGCCCACCACGTCGACATGCTCGACGTCGGAGGCGCGCTCCTCGAGCACCGTCGCGTCCCCCGGCGTGCCGACCTTGAGCGAGCCCAGTTCCGGCCGCCGCAGGGCGTTCGCCGCGTTCACCGTGACGCAGCGCACCACGTCCGGAAGCGACATGCCGAGCGCCATGAACTTCGACATGACCGCCAGAACGTCGTAGGCGGGACCGTCTACGCAGAGCACGTGCGCGTCGCTGCTGATGACGTCCGGCGCGATGCCCTCCGCCAGCATTCCGCGCGCGGAATCGAACGAGAACCCGCCATATCCGTGCCCGATATCGAAGATCACGCCGCGCTCCTTCGCCGCCAGGACCTCCGCTCGGATCTGACGCCTCCCGTCGAACGGCGCGTAGGGCCACGGCCGGAAGCAATGCGTCAGCACGTCGCCCGGACGCAGCGCGGCCAGCACCTCCTGCTGGCTCGGCGGCGCGTGGTCGATATGGGCCATCACCGGCAGACCCGCCGTGTCCGCGACCTCGATCGCCAGATGCAGCGGCGCCATGCCAGACATGCCGCCCGCCTTCAGCCCGATGCGCGCCTTCACGCCCACGACCAGATCCTCGTTGGCCCGGATCGCGTCGAGGCATTCGCCCGCGTGGATCAGACCCATGTTCGAGCATTCGCCGACCATGACGTTCTTGGAGAACCCGAAGATCCCCGCGAACGAGATGTTGACGTAAGCCAGGATGCGGGGCGCGACCCGCTCGATGACGTGCTTGCGGAACCCGGGAAAATTACCGGCCCCCGCGCTGCCCGCGTCCACGAACGTCGTCGTCCCGCTCCGCCGCGCGATGGTCTCCGCGTCCACCCCGAGCGAGGTTCCGCCCCAGTAGACATGCGTGTGCAGGTCGATCAGCCCGGGCGTCACGACCCGCCCGCGCACGTCGCGGACCTCGCGCGCCCCGTCCGCCGCGATCCCGGCCGCCACCGCCGACACTTTCCCGTCCGTGAACGCGACGTCCATCGGCCCGTCGATCCCCTCGGCCGGATCGATCACCCGTCCGCCCTTCAGAACGAGGTCATGCATGCGAAGTCTCCGTTTTCCGTCTCAGGAGGCCGACGCGGCGCCGCGGAACGCCGTCACCTCGATCTCGATTTTCATCTCGGGCTCGTTCAGCCCCGCCACGAACATCGTGGAAGCCGGCCGCGCGGCGCCGAACGCCTCGCGCAGCGCCGGCGCGATCTCGTGGCGCAGCGCGGCGTCGGTCAGGATGTACGTCACCCGCACCACGTCCGCGAGCCCGAATCCCGCCTCGGCCAGAACCTTCGCGATCGTGCCGAGCGCGTTCCGCGCCTGGTCCTCCGCCCGCTCCGGCATCGCCATCGCCGCGTAGTCGTAGCCGGTCGTTCCGGCGACGAAGCACCAGTCGCCCTGGACCACGGCCCGGCTGTAGGCGAAGGTCTCCTCGAAGGGCGATGCGGTCGAGATCAGCCGTCTCGTCGCGTCACCCGGCATCGAACTCCCCGATCAGATGGTCCACGACCGCCCGCAGCGCCTCCTCGTCGTCCGCGCCGCCCTCCCGCGCCTCGGCGTAGGCGCGCCGCTGCCGCGTGGCCGATGTGCCCTCGAGGACGATCCGGCGCGTGCCCTCCAGCTCGTCGCGGCAGCCCAGCATCTCCGCGTCCTCCCCGAGCATCTCGATCAGCTCCTCCACCAGATCGCCGACCGGCACCATCCGGTTCGCGCCGTGATCGACCATCTTGCCTTCCGTCCCGTAGCGCTGCGCCCGCCAGCGGTTCTCGCGGATCAGCGTGGCGGGATAGATCCGCCAGCGCTGGTTGCGCATCCGCAGGCGATAGAGATACGCGATCACCGACTGGTAGACCGCCGCCAGCGCGGACACGTCCCCGACGCGCGAGCAGACGTCCGTGACCCGCTGCTCCAGGGTCGGGAACTTGTCCGAGGGCCGTATGTCCCACCAGATCTTCGTCGCGTTCTCGATGCAGCCCGCCTCGACCAGATGATCGACCAGCCGGCGGTATTCGGAAAAGCTGCCGACGGTGTCCGGAAGTCCCGTGCGGGGCAGGGCGTCGAACACCGTCAGCCGGTACGAGGCCAGCCGCGTGTCCTGCCCCTCCCAGAACGGCGACGAGCCGCTGAGCGCCAGCATGTGCGGCAGGAAATACGCCGCCTGGTTCATCAGATCGATCCTGAGATCGTCGTCCTCGATCCCGATATGGATGTGCATCCCGCAGATCAGCATCCGCCAGGCGGTGGCGCCCATGTCCGACCAGAGCCCGTCATAGCGCTCCTTGCGGGTATGGCTCTGTTTCCTCCAGGTCGCGAAAGGATGCGTCGACGCCGCGATCACGGCGTATCCGTGCGCCTCGGCCGCCGCGGCGATGCCCCGCCGCAGCGCGCGCAGGTCCCCCACCGCGTCCGCCACCTTGGCGTGCGGCTTCGTGCCGACCTCGATCTGGCATTGCAGGAACTCGGGCGTCACCTGCGATCCGAGCGCTTCCGAGGCGGCCTCGAAGAACGCCTCGCCCGGCTCCGCGACCAGATCGCGGGTCCCGCGGTCGACGACGAGATACTCCTCCTCGATCCCCAGAGTGAAGCTCGGTCGAACCATCCAGCATCCCCCCGCGTTTGCCGGCGATCATGTTGTACGAGCCCGCGGACGCGGTCAATCGCGACCGCGCGGGCCGTCCCGTCGCCCGGCCCCGGATGCCGGGAAGAAGAAGGAGACCGAGACCATGCGCCCGACCGCGTTCCTGCTCGCCGCCGCCATCCTGTCCGCCTGCGCCGCGCCACCGCCCGGCGCGCCCGTGATCGAGCCCGCCGGGCTGCAGGACGACGCGCTCGTCGATCTCGTGGACGACACGCCGGCCGGATACGATACCACCGGCTTCGACGCCTACGACGAGCCGTGACCGCCGCCGGCTTGCCAACCGGTCCTCCCGGGTGTAGCGGCGCGCGATGAGCCTCAACCCGCCCGATCTGCGTCCCGACCGCGCGCCCCGCGCCGCGATCGCCGAGCCGTCCCGGCCCGGCCAGCCGCGCATCGGCATGGTCTCGCTCGGCTGCCCCAAGGCGCTGGTGGACAGCGAACGCATCCTCACCCGTCTGCGCGCCGAGGGCTACGCCATCTCGCCCGACTATGCCGGCGCCGAGGCGGTCATCGTCAACACCTGCGGCTTCCTCGACAGCGCCAAGGCCGAGAGCCTCGAGGCCATCGGCGAGGCTCTGGCCGAGAACGGCCGCGTCATCGTCACCGGCTGCCTCGGCGCCGAGCCCGACTACATCACCGGCGCGCATCCCGTCGGTCCTCGCCGTCACCGGCCCGCATCAATACGAGGCCGTGCTCGACGCCGTCCACGCCGCCGTGCCGCCAGCGCCCGATCCGTTCGTCGACCTGCTGCCGGCATCGGGCGTCCACCTCACCCCGCGCCACTACAGTTACCTCAAGATTTCAGAGGGCTGCAACCACAAGTGCAGGTTCTGCATCATCCCCGACATGCGCGGAAAACTCGTCTCGCGCCCGGCCCACGCCATCCTGCGCGAGGCGGAAAAACTCGTCGAGGCGGGCGTGAAGGAACTGCTGGTCATCAGCCAGGACACCTCCGCCTACGGTCTCGACCGTCGCCATGACGAGAACGACTGGCACGGCCGCCCGGTCCGCAGCCACATCACCGATCTCGCCCGCGAACTCGGCACGCTCGGCGCCTGGGTGCGGCTCCACTACGTCTACCCGTACCCCCATGTCCGCGACCTGATCCCGCTGATGGCCGAGGGCGCGATCCTGCCCTATCTCGACATCCCGTTCCAGCACAGCCACCCGGACGTCCTGCGCCGCATGGCCCGCCCGGCCGCCAGCGCCCGCACCCTCGACGAGATCGCCGCCTGGCGCGCCGTCTGCCCCGACATCGCGCTGCGCTCGACCTTCATCGTCGGCTATCCCGGCGAGACCGAGGCCGAATTCCGGCACCTGCTCGACTGGCTCGACGAGGCCCGCCTCGACCGCGTCGGCTGCTTCCAGTACGAGAACGTCGCCGGCGCCCGCGCCAACGCGCTGCCCGACCACGTCGCGCCGGAGGTCAAACAGGACCGCTGGAACCGCTTCATGGAGCGCGCCCAGGCCATCAGCGCCGCCAAACTCGAAGCCAAGGTCGGCGCCGAACTGGACGTCATCGTCGACACCGTCGACGGGGAAGGGGCCACCTGCCGCACCAAGGCCGACGCGCCGGAAATCGACGGCAACCTCTTCATAGACGCGGATTTCGAGACGCTTTCGCCCGGCGACATCCTGCGCGTCACGGTCGAGGAGGCGTCCGAATACGACCTCTGGGGCGCCCGCCGGCCCTGACGGTCAGCCCACGATCTCGCGCGTCAGATCGGCGACATACGCTATGTGCTTCCGCGCCTCGGCGCGCTCCGCTGTCGGTCAACTCCCGCACCGGCGCCCGGCACAGATCGGTCGCGAACATCCCCTCCGCGTGCCGCATCATCTTGAAGAACCGGATGCTGACGTCGATGTGCTGGTTGGAAAACTCCAGCACCGGCAGCAGCCGCCCGAAAATCCCCCACGCGCGGTCCCTGTCGCCCCGCCGGAACGCCTCGTAGATCGCGACGTAGATCCGGTCCATCGTCGTCGGCATGAAGGCGTGGACCCCGCGCTCCAGCGCGTCCGGCATCGTGCGGACCGCCCATCCGCCCGCGACGTGCAGCTCCCCGCCGGTCGCCTCGATCACCGCGCTGTATTTCGGCCCCGGATCGACCGTCTCGATCTTCAGGCTCCGGAATGTCGGCAGCGTCGCGAACAGCTCCACGATCGTCTCGACGTCCATCCCCGACCCCGTCCAGTCCAGATCCTGGATCATCAGCAGATCCGGCCCCGCATCCGCGATCCGCGCGAGATCCCCCAGATCCGCCGGCCGCTGACAGCAGATCCCCTCCGCCCCCGCCGCCCGCGCCATCGCCGCCAGCGCCACGCTGGTCTCCGCCTCCGCCGCCGTCACGCTGATGAAGACCGGCACGCGCCCCGCCGCGACCTCGCAGACCCGCCGCGCGATCCGCTCCTTCTCCGCGTCGTCCAAGCTCGCATGCTCGCCCGCCACCGCGATGGCGAGAATGCCCGCGGCCCCGCTCGCCACACGTCTCCTCCACCAGCGCGCCGACCGCCGCCGAGATCGACCTCGCCCTCCGCGTCGAACGGCGTGTTCAGGCTCGGAACGATCCCGCGCATCTCCAGTAGGCTCATATCCGTCTCCCGCTCCGTCCGACGTTTCAGAAGAGCAGAGTACGCCACGGCCCTCGGCCAGCGAAGGGGTGTTCCGGAACCGATCAACCAAAGTTGCCGCCCGGTTAACGGGAATCGATTTATGAAGCCGTATCAGGCACTTGCCAAAACTGCCACGCGTGGCACTTCGTGCCAAATCCGCGATCCGCCGCGCCCGTCAGCCCGCCTTGCGCAGCCTCAGCGTCACGACCATCTCGTAGCGCCCGTCCCGCTCGGCCAGCTCCTCCGGCGTCAGCTCCTCCGCCGACAGCCCGTGCAGGAACGTCACGATGGCCAGCACGTTGCCGTGGCTCTCGATCCGGATGTCGTCCCCCGCCTTCGCCGCGCTCTCGGCCATCTCCTCGACCGCCCTCGACGTGAACCGCCAGCGGTCGTGCCAGTTGGCCTCGGTGTCGAGATTGCTCACGCAGGGCACCGTCATCAGCAGCGTGCCGCCCGGCGCCAGGATCCGCCGCATCGTGGCGAGCGCCGCCGCCGGATCCTTGGTGAACTGCAGCACCTGCGTGCAGATGATGCAGTCGAAACGGTCGTCGGCGATGTCCGGCGCGTCCACCAGATCCGCCACGATGGTCGTGGACGGCAGATCGACATAGTTGAGCACGTCCGCCGAGGTCACCCGGCCGCCGCCGAACTCGGTGAGGTAGCGCACGTCGCCGACCTCCATCGCCCGGCCCCGGACGTCCTCGCGGTTCGCGGCCAGAAAGCCCTCGATGTAATGCCGGTCGACCGGCGTGCCGCGCGCCCATCCCCACCATTTGCTGATGGGCCGCGTCCGGCGCAGATCGCCCATGTCCACGTCGCCGACGCGCGGGTGCTGCACCGCGCGCTTCATGATCCTCTTGAGAGACGGCGGAAGCGCCGCCTCGATCCCCCGGACCAGCTTTTCCCGAAGGCCGGGACCCGGATGCGGCTCCGCCTGCCAAGGCTCGAAGGCGCCTCTGTCGGCATGATCGGTCATGGTCGCTTTCCCCCTCGCGGACGTCCCCGCCCGCACCCCAATCCGAATGCCTCATCCCGGTTCCAAAGTAAAACCCGAACGTCTCCCGTCCCGGCGGCTTTTGGCCAAATGGTGAATCCGCGCCCACCCCGCCGCCTCCCCCATTTGGCGGATGCGCGTGACGTGAATCGCGCGTAAGGTCGCTTAATCAACCAGGGGGAGGAACACGTGCGCACCATCGGGCATTTCGGCGCCGCCGTCATCTGCGCCACGCTCATCGGAGGCTCGGCGGCCCAATCGGCCACGCGCCACTACACCTATTTCGGCGTCTTCGGCGACAGCCTGAGCGACCCGGGAAATCTCTACGCCGCGCTTGGCGGAGCCTATCCGCCGAGCCCGCCCTATTTCGACGGGCGGTTCTCCAACGGCCCGGTCTGGGCCGAGGGGATATCCGCCGAATTCGAAGGCAAGGGGCTCGACACCGGCAACTTCGCCTATGGCGCGGCGCGCGCCCTGCCGACTGACGTGAACACGACCGATCCGATCGAAATCGACGTTCCGGATCTGCCCGACCAGATCGAGAACTTCGCGGCGTCGGGCGAGACGCTCGGCGCGCTGCCGATCGCCTCGCTTTTTTTCGGAGCGAACGACATCATCTTCAACGGCCTGCCGGCGAGGGATCCGATCGGCGTCGCCGTCGCGGCGGCGAACGCGGTCGCGGACGGGGCTCTCAGCCTCGCCGCGATGGGTTTCAACGATTTCCTCATCTTCAACCTGCCGGATCTGGGAAACACGCCGCTCTTCTCGCTTTATCAGCCGGGAGCCTCGCCTTTCGCGTCTGCCGCGACCGTCGCGTTCAACACCACGCTGGGCGCGAGGATCGGCGGTCTTCGGGATGTCGGACTCCACGTCGCAGAAGTCGACATGTACGCGCTCTTCGAAGATCTGCTTGCGGATCCGGAGGCGTACGGCGTCACCGACGTCAAACTGCCCTGCCTGCCGCCCAACTCGCTGATCGCCTGTACCGGCGCGGATCAGACGGACCGGGCGTTTTTCGACACCATCCATCCGAACTACGTGATCCACGGCGAGATCGCGGACGTCGTGCGGGTCTCGGTCGCTCCGGTTCCGCTGCCGCTTCCGGGTCTCCTGCTGCTGGCGGGAATCGCCGGTCTCGCGGCGCTGCGCCGCCGGACCTGAAATACCGAGGGTCCCGCGCCACCCCTGTCGCGGGACCCTCCCTCCCGGCCGCGCGCCGTCACCAGCGCAGCAGCCGCGATCCGAGAAGCGCGCCCAGCGCCGTCACGGCGAGGATGCCCGCCATGTACCAGACCCCGTAGAAGAACGGACTGTTCTCGGTGCAATGGAGCGCGTAGACCGCCGCCGCCGTGCCGCCGCTCAGAAGCCCGGCGAGCGCCCCGCTCAGCGCCGGACGCACGCTCGCCCCGCGCCGCAGCGCCCAGAGGCTTCCGAAGAGGATCGGCAAACTCAATCCGACGAGGTAGGTCAGGCATTCGACGCGGCTTTTGCCGACGAGCGCCATGCCCCACGCGTCGCGCGGAAGCGTCATCGCCTCGTGGATCGCCGCGAGACCCAGGACCACCGGCACCGAGGCCAGCACGAGAAGGGCGGCTCCGGGCCCGGAACCGGGCCGCGCCATCCGGACCGCCGCGAGATAGGCTCCGAACGCCAGCACGACCGGAAACGCGTGCTTCACGATCAACTGCGGATCGCCCAGAGCCCGCGCCAGATCGGACCGCACGCCCATCTCGCCGAGGAACACGAATCCGGTCAGCGCCGCGATCAGAAGCACGGCCCCCGAAAGCGCGGCCTCGACGGGCGCGCGTCGCGTCGTGTCCGCCGACATGGCGCGGATAAGCTCGTCCGTCCTCATTCGATCATCCTCCCGCGCAGAGCCGCGAGTTTCTTCAACCCGCGATGCAGCGCCACCCGCACGGCCGTCTCGGTCATGTCGAGCGCGGCCGAGACCTCGGGCACGGTCGCGCCCTCCAGCCCGATCGCCCGCACGATCCGGGCCGAGCGCGCGTCGAGCTCGCCGATCACCCGCTCGGCGTCGGCCCGCTCGGTCGGATCGGCGTCCGGCTCCGCCGCCAGCGTCTCCCCGAAATCGTCGATGTCGACGTGCACGCGGCGCCCGCGCGCGCGGAAGGCGTCGACCACCTTGAAGCGCACGATGGCGTAGAGCCACGGCCGCACCGGCGCGTCCTCGCGCCAGGTGTGCCGCTTCTGATGAATGGCGAGCAGGGTCTCCTGCACGATGTCCTCGCACGTGTCGTGGCCGAGACCGCCGCCCCTGGATCGCGCGATCCCGCGCACGACCGGAGTGATCGCCCGCAGGAACTCCGCGTAGGAGCGCTGGTCTCCGCGATTGGCGGCCCGCAGCAGATCGTCCAAGGAGGTGTCGCCGCCGGCTCGCATTCTCGCTCCGATACGGAAAGGCCCGGGGCTTTGTTACAGCACCCGTCGCGATTTCAACGGAAATCCGCCGCGCCTTCACACTGGCGTGATCCGGCGTAACGCCGGCGCGGACCGGCCCGAAAGGCACCCTGAACCCGATAGACGGTTCGCATCCAACGGGAGACACCAATGAACGCGATGACAAAGTCCCTTTCGATCGCCGGCTCGATGGCCACGGCCCTCATGCTGGCCGGCGCGCCCGCCCACGCCGCCGACGAGAAATGCTTCGGCGTGGCGCTCGCCGGCGAGAACGACTGCGCCGCCGGCCCCGGCACCACCTGCGCCGGCACCTCGACCGTCGACTACCAAGGCAACGCCTGGAAGCTCGTCCCGGCGGGGACCTGCCTCGACATGGAGACGCCCCTGGGCAAAGGCTCTCTCGAAGCCATCGACCGGCCGGCCTGAACCGGCCCGCGCGGCGGGGAGCGCTCCGTTCCCCGCCGTCATCCCGTCCCCGAGAAGGAGCCCGCCATGCGACCGACCCGACTGCCCCAGAGCTTCGAACTCGGATTCAAACGCGAGCATTTCGCGGACATCGCTGCCTCGAAGCCCGATCTCGGCTTCTTCGAAATCCATGCCGAGAACTACATGGGCGCCGGCGGCGAGCCGCACGCCCAGCTCGAGGCGCTCCGTCGCGACTACGCCCTCTCGATCCACGGCGTCGGTCTCTCCATCGGCGGCTCCGACCCGCTCGACGCGGAGCATCTCGCGCGCCTGAGAACCCTCTGCGACCGCTACCAGCCCGAGAGCTTCTCCGAGCATCTCGCCTGGTCGAGCCACGGCGGCGAATACCTCAACGACCTTCTGCCGCTGCCCTACACCGACGCGACCCTCGACGCGATCGTCTCGCACATCGACCAGGTCCAGGACGTCCTCGGCCGCCGGATGCTGCTCGAGAACCCCTCGACCTACGTCGCCTTCGAAAGCTCCACCTGGTCCGAGACCGGCTTCCTGCGCGAGATCACGCGGCGCACCGGCTGCGGCCTGCTGCTCGACGTCAACAACGTCTTCGTCTCCAGCACCAACCAGCGCACCAGCCCGTTCGACTATCTGCGCGACTTCCCGCTCGACGCGGTGGGAGAGCTGCATCTCGGCGGCCACGATGCAGAGGAGCTGCCCTCCGGCCCGCTCCTGATCGATTCGCACGGCGCGCCGGTCGCGGATCCGGTCTGGGCGCTCTACGGCGCGCTCGTCGCCTGCACCGGTCCGCTGCCGACCCTGATCGAATGGGACAACGACGTGCCCGGCGTTCCCCGAGCTTCTGGCCGAGGCGCGCCGCGCCGCCGCCCTCGTCGAGCGCATCGAGACCCGGGAGGCCGAGGCGCGCGCCGCCGAGGTGACGTTCTTTGCCGCCTGAACCCGCCACGCCGGCCGCGTTCCGCGCCGCCATCTTCGACGGTCCGCCGCCCGACGACGTCACCGCGCCCGCGCGCTCCGAGATCGACCGCCGTTTCGACGTCTACCGCAACAACGTCGTCCACGGCCTCGTCGAGGCCCTGCGGCGGCGGTTCCCGGTCGTCGAACGCCTCGTCGGCGCCGAATTCGCCCGCGCCATGTTCGGCGCCTTCGTCCGCGCCCATCCGCCGCGCTCGCCGCTGATGATGGAATACGGCGACGGCATGCCCGCTTTCCTCGAAGCCTTCCCGCCGGCGGCCCCGCTGCCCTATCTGGCCGACATCGCCCGGCTCGAACTCGCGCGCGGCGTCGCCTACCACGCCGCCGACGCCGAGCCGCTGGATCGGGCCGCCTCTGGCCGAGGCCGCGGATCGCGCGCCGGAGACGCTGCGCCTGCGCCTGCACCCGTCGGTCCAGGTCGTCTCCTCGCCCCACCCGGTCCACGGCATCTGGGCGATGAACCAGCCCGGCGCCACGCCGCGCTCCGTCGCCGGTCTCGGCGCCGAAAGCGCGCTCGTCGCGCGCTCCGGCCTCACCGTCCTGACGGCGCCGCTGACCGCGCCCGCCGCCGCCTTCGTGACGGCGCTGCTCGCGGGCGCGAGCCTCTCCGGGGCCTGCATCGCCGCAGGCCCCGGTTTCGATCCCGCCGAGGACCTCGCGCGCCTCATCGGCGCGGGCCTGATCGTCGGCGCCGACTGACGGAAACGAGGAGCGAGAGCATGACCCACGCCACCGCCACGCATGCGGCCTCCGCAGGCGGCCCCGTCGTCCTCTACGCCCGCGCGTCCGCCGCGCTGGAGAACGCGACCGCCGCCTGGCTGATCCCGACCGCCGCGCGCCTCGTCTTCGCCGGCGTGCTTCTCGTCTATTTCTGGCGCTCGGCCACGACCAAGCTCGGAGACGGCATCTTCGGCTTCCTCTCGCCCTCCACCGGCGCCTACGCCCAGATCTTTCCGAAGCAGGCCGAAGCCGTCGGCTATGACGTGACGCAGTTCTCGCTCTTCGAGCATCTCGTCGTCCTCGCCGGCACATGGGCCGAGTTCATCCTGCCCGCGCTGATCGTTCTCGGACTGCTGACCCGCCTCGCGGCTCTCGGCATGATCGGTTTCGTCATCGTCATGAGCCTCACCGACATCCACGGCCACATGGCCGACGCGCAGACCGTCGGCGCATGGTTCGACGGCCAGTCGGGATCGCTGATCATGGACCAGCGCGCTTTCTGGATCTTCCTTCTGATCGTTCTGGTCCTGCGCGGAGCCGGTCCGCTGTCACTCGACCGCCTGCTCGGCCTCGACGCGCGCCGCGCGCCATGAGACTCGCGGCGCTCGCGCTCGCGACCTGTCCGGCGTCGCAGGCCGTCGCCGAGAGCCGGTCATGACGCTGGAGATGGAGAGCGAGACGCCGCGCGCCTATCCGATCCGCTATCCGACCTGGCATGAGATCGTGAACGACACGGCGAGGCGCCGGATCTCGTCGAGGTCAACCTAGGCGACGGTTGCGTCGCGGCGCCGCTGTCGAAATACGAGCGCTTCCACACGCGGATCTGCCGCGCCAACGGGCTCTCCGACGCGGACCGGCGGAGCCTCGTGGAATTCATGATCGCGAATCCCGGCCTGCGCTGCGACATGAGGAACGTGTTCGACCTCGCCCGATATCTCGTACCGACGCCGCCGGTCCCGGTGCGCTGGCGGCGCCGGATGACCGCTTGCGGGGCGGGCGACCCGGCCCGCGCCATCTGCTCGTCGCTGATCGCGCAGGCGTTCCAGCACATCGGCTATCCGATTCTGCGGTACTCGACCGCCGTTCGCGGACCGATCGCGCGCCACCGCGCAACGGGCCGAGAACCTGCACATCCGGCACCATTCGCTCTTCAAGCAGAGTGAACTCGGTCTTGCGGCATATTTCGATGTGATCAAGCCGACGCTCGCCCAAGGCTTCGATCACCGCCTCCTGACTTGGTTGACGCGCCGCCCTCCGCGGTCTGCGGTCGCGGACCGTCATGTTTGTGCGCCGCACAAACAGTTGATTTCGGGAACCCTACCGCCTATACGGTGTTCCTTGAAAAGCCAATGCGGCGGCGCATATCTGACCTGTGAAAAAAACATCACGGTTTGACGACGTTTCGTCATAGTGTGCCGGCGGATTACGAATCTGATGGAAGGATGGACGTAGTGTTCGATTACGTTGACGCGGTCGCTTTGACCAATGATCAGGGCGCGCGCGCCCAGAAGCTGTTCGCGGCCGTCGTGCTCGCGGCGCTCGACGACGCGATCGCCGACGACAAGAAATACGGCAACGGCCCCGAGGTCATCGCCCGCTGGGCGCGCTCGCGCGACGGCCGCGAGGTGCTCATGTGCGCCGGGATCGACCCCAACGAGCGGTGCGTCAAGGGCATGATGGAATTCGTGCGCCGCGGCGTCCGGACCTCCGTCGCGCTCAGCCGCGAGGAGAGCGAGCGCCAGGCCCAGCGGGCCGAAGCCGCCTGATCCGGCCGAAAGGCCGGCCCAACGAACGGGCGGACCCTCGGGTCCGCCCGTCGTCGTTTAAGGCCGAGCCGTATCGCGCCGAAAACCTCCAAGCCGAAAAAGTCGCGTTAACTCTTTTCTCTATTTAAAACAGTATCTTGCGCGCCCGCCGAGTTCGGACAGGCTTTCAGAACTGCTCGATATGCGCCACGCCCGGGCAGCACCTTGACCGCGCCGATGACCTGCGGCGTGACCGGACAGCTCT
This sequence comes from uncultured Alphaproteobacteria bacterium, assembly GCA_963798765.1. GTDB lineage: Bacteria > Pseudomonadota > Alphaproteobacteria > Rhodobacterales > Rhodobacteraceae > Amaricoccus. The sequence goes on from CAWCUP010000012.1 coordinate 41,164, forward strand.
CCGCCAGCTCGATCTCCGCCTCCCATCCCGGCTCGGTCACCATCACCGTCACCGGCCCCCGCCGCGAGGATTTCAGGTCCCGCCGGATCTCGTCCAGCCGCGAGGCGAGCGACGGCAGCCCCTCGCGGTCGCGCACGAAGATCCGCATTCCCGCGTCCGCAGCGCCCGCCACCGCCGCGTCCACCGGCTGCACCGCGCGCGCGAGCAGGCTCAACTCGTCCCCCTCCAGCGTCGCCTCGACGGTCAGCACGACGTTCATCCCGGGTTCCAGATGCTCGCGCGCCACGTCGAGAACGTCCGAGAACATCCGCGTCTCGTAGAGCCCCGTCGGATCGCTCAGCCGCACGAAGGCGAACCGGGTCCCCCGCGCCGATTTGCGTTCCTCCTTGACCGCGACCGACCCCGCGATCCGCGCCGTGATCTGGCTCGATCCCGCGGCCTTTCGGAGCAGTTCGGCGTGGGTCAGCACCCCCGACCGCTTCAGCGCCGGCCCGTAATCGTCGAGCGGATGCCCCGACAGGTAGAACCCGATCGCGCGATGCTCCTGCGTCAGCCGCTCCATCGGCGACCAGTCGTCCACCTGCGGCAGGCGCGGAGCGGGCAGGGCGTCGGTCACGTCCCCGAACAGGCTCACCTGCGCCGAGGCCCGCTCGGCATGCGCCGCCGCCGAATGCGCCACCAGCGCCTCGAGGCTCTCGAAGACCTTTCGCCGGTTCGAATCGAGACAGTCGAGCGCGCCGGCCCGCGCCAGCATCTCCAGCGGCCGCTTGCCGACCCGCTTGAGATCGACCCGCGCCGCGAAGTCGAACAGCCCCTGATACGCGCCGCCCTCCGCCCGCGCCGTCGTGATCAGCCGCATCGCCTCGACGCCGACGTTCTTGAGCGCCCCGAGGCCGTAGACAACCTTGCCGTCCCGCACCGCGAACGTCGCCTCCGACCGGTTCACGCAAGGTGGAACGGTCCCGATCCCCAGCCGGTCGATCTCCTGCTTGTAGCCGCCGAGCTTGTCCGTGAGGTGGATGTCGCAGTTCATCACGCCGGCCATGAACTCGACCGGATGGTTCGCCTTCAGCCACGCCGTCTGGTAGCTGACGACCGCATAGGCCGCCGCGTGCGACTTGTTGAAGCCGTAATTGGCGAACTTGTCGAGCAGGTTCCAGACCTCCTCCGCCTTGCGCGCGCCGACCCCGTTCTCCGCCGCGCCCTTGAGGAACTTCGGCTTCTCGGCGTCCATCGCCTCCTGGATCTTCTTGCCCATCGCCCGGCGCAGCAGATCCGCGCCGCCCAGCGAATACCCGGCCATCTTCCGGGCGATCTCCATCACCTGTTCCTGGTAGACGATGATGCCCTGCGTCTCGTCCAGGATCGCGTCGATGGTCTCGTGCAGGCTCTCGCGCTTCTCCCGCCCGTTCTTGACGTTGCAGAATTTCGGGATGTTCTCCATCGGGCCGGGCCGATAGAGCGCCACCAGCGCGATGATGTCCTCGATGCAGTCGGGTTTGAGCTGGCGCAGCGCGTCGCGCATCCCCGAGCTCTCCACCTGGAACACCGCCACGGTCGCCGCGCTGGCGTAGATCTCATAGGTTTTCGGATCGTCCAGCGGGATCGCGCCGATGTCGAGATCGACGCCGCGCGCCTTCAGCAGATCGAGCGCGTTCCGGATCACCGTCAGGGTCTTGAGCCCGAGAAAGTCGAACTTCACCAGCCCGGCCTGCTCGACCCATTTCATGTTGTATTGCGTCGCCGGCATGTCCGAGCGCGGATCGCGGTAGAGCGGCACCAGCTCGTCGAGCGGCCTGTCGCCGATCACAACGCCCGCAGCATGGGTGGACGCGTTGCGCAAGAGCCCCTCGACGCTTTGCGCGATCCCGAGCAGCCGTTTCACCTGGCCGTCGGCGCGCGCCTCCTCGCGCAGCCGCGGCTCGTCGGTCAGCGCCTTCTCGATCGAGACCGGTTTCACCCCCTCGACCGGGATCAGCTTCGACAGCCTGTCCACCTGGCCGTAAGGCATCTGGAGCACGCGCCCGACGTCCCGCACCGCCGCCTTCGACAGAAGCGCGCCGAAAGTGATGATCTGCGCCACCCGGTCGCGGCCGTAGCGCTCCTGGACGTAGGCGATCACCTCCTCGCGGCGGTCCATGCAGAAATCGATGTCGAAATCCGGCATCGAGACGCGCTCGGGATTGAGGAACCGCTCGAAAAGCAGCCCGTAGCGCAACGGGTCCAGGTCGGTGACCGTCAGCGCGTAGGCCACGAGCGATCCCGCGCCCGACCCGCGCCCCGGTCCCACCGGAATGTCGCGCTCCTTGGCCCATTTGATGAAATCCGCGACGATCAGGAAATAGCCCGGAAAGCCCATGCCCTCGATCACGCCGAGCTCGAAGTCGAGCCGCGCCTCGTAATCCGCGACGGGCGCGGCGAGCGGGATCGCCTTCAGCCGCTCCGCCAGCCCTTCGCGCGCCTGGCGGCGCAGCTCGTCCACCTCGTCGTCGGCGAATCGCGGCAGGATCGGATCGCGCGTCCGGGTGCGGAACGCGCAGCGCCGCGCGATCTCGACGCTGTTCTCGACCGCCTCGGGCAGGTCCGCGAAAAGCCGGACCATCTCGTCGGCGGTCTTGAAGCAATGCTCCGCCGTAAGCCGCCGCCTCGGCTCCTGCTGGTCGACATAGGCGCCGTCCGCGATGCAGATCAGCGCGTCATGGGCGTCATGCATGTCGCGGCGCGGAAAGTGCACGTCGTTCGTCGCCACCAGCGGCAGGTCGAGATCGTAGGCGAGCCCCACCAGCCCGGGCTCGGTCGCCAGCTCCGCCGCCGTCCGCGTCGCGCCGTTCTCCGGATGCCGCTGCACCTCGACATAGAGCCTGTCGCCGAACGCGGCCTTGAGACGTTTCGCGAGGTCGCGCGCCATCGCGACGTGCCCGACCGCGATCGACGCGCCAAGCGGTCCGCCCGCGCCGCCGGTCAGGCAGATCAGCCCCTCCGAATGCGCCTCCAGCGCCTCGATCGTCACATGCGCCAGGGCCTGCCCGCAGTCGAGATAGTTCATCGAGCTGAGTTTGATGAGATTGGCGAAACCCGCTTCGGACTTCGCCAGAAGCACCACCGGACGCGCCGCCGGCGCCGTCTCTCCGGGGCCCGCGCTCTCCCAGACCAGATCGAGCTGACAGCCGTGGATCGGCTGGATTCCCGCCTTGGCCATCGTCTCGGAAAATTCCAGCGCCGCGAACATGTTGCCGCTGTCTGTCAGCGCGACCGCCGGCATCAGGTCGTCGGCGCAGAGCTTCGCGAGCTCCTTGATCTGGATGGCGCCCTCGAGAAGCGAATAGGCCGAGTGAAGACGCAGATGGATGAATCGGGGATCTGACATGGCCGGACAGTATCAGCCGGTCACATCGCCGCAAGCCGGGAACGAACGCGCGGGGCGCCCGTTCAGACCGCGAATCGAACCAGCACGGAGCATCCCATGTCCGCCAGAAGCCTGATCTCGACCGCCGCCGCAGCAGCGCTGCTTCCCGCCGCGCTCGCCGCCCAGTCCGGCGCTCCGGTCGACCAGGGGCCCAAGAACGTTCCCGAATTCGAACCCGCCTTCGAGAACCAGACCCGGGCCCCCGCCGCCGAATCGGGCGTGACGCTCGACGTCGAGGTGCTGGCGGACGGCCTCGTCCATCCCTGGGGCGTGGCGCCGCTGCCGTCCGGCGACGTGCTCGTGACCGAACGGCCGGGCCGCCTCCGCGTCGTCTCGCCGGACGGCTCGGTCTCGGAGCCGGTCGCGGGCCTGCCGGAGGTCCTCGCGCAGAAGCAGGGCGGTCTGCTCGACGTCGCCCCCGGCCCGGACTTCGCCTCGGACCGCATGATCTACTGGACCTACGCGAAACCCGTGGAGGGAGGGCTGAGCGCGACCGCCGCCGCGCGCGGCAGGCTTTCGGAGGACATGACCGAGGTGACGCAGGTCGAGGACATCTTCGTCCAGCAGCCGCCGTCCCCCTCGCCGATGCATTACGGCAGCCGCGTCCTCTTCGACGGCCAGGGCCACGCGCTCATCACCACCGGCGAGCATTTCACGATGGAGGAGCGGGAATACGCGCAGGATCTCGACAAGACCTACGGCAAGACGATCCGCGTCGCGATCGACGGATCGATCCCGGAAGACAACCCCTTCGTCGACCAGGCAGGCGCCAACCCGGCGATCCTGTCCTACGGCCACCGGAACATCCAGGGCGCGGCTCTCCGGCCCGGGACCGATCAGTTCTGGACGATAGAACACGGCCCGCAGGGCGGCGACGAGCTCAACCTGATCGAGCCGGGGGAGAACTACGGCTGGCCGGTCGTCAGCTACGGCGAGACCTACGGCGGCGACCCCGTCGGCACGGGCGAACCCCGGGCCGAAGGGATGGTCGAGCCGCGGTACTACTGGGACCCCGTCATCGCTCCCGGTGGCATGCTCTTCTACGAGGGCGACGCCTTCGCGGACTGGCAGGGCGACGTCGTCATCGCGTCACTCGTCCCGGGCGCGCTCGTCCGGCTCGAGATGGACGGCGACCGCGTCGTCGCCGAGGAGCGGCTTCTCCGCGAAAGGGGACGCATCCGCGACGTGGCCGAAACCGCAGACGGCGCGGTGCTCGCGCTCGTGGACGCGGAGAATGGAGCAATTCTGCGCCTGACCCCCTCTGACGGCTGACGCGCCATTGCAACGCGCTACCGATCCATGCTGCATGGATCGGGCCGCCGTCCCGCGCGGCTCCGGACCGCGAGGCTTCCGAACCCAATGCGCGCCGCCATCTGCCGCGAGTTCGGCCGACCGCTGACCATCGAGGACGTCATTCTCGACCCGCCCGGGCCGGGCCAGATCGCCGTCGATCTGGCGGCCTGCGCCATATGCCATTCCGACATCAGCTACGCCGAAGGGGCCTGGGGCGGCGCGCTGCCGGCCGTCTACGGCCACGAGGCGGCGGGCCACGTCTCGGCTCTGGGCGAAGGCGTCGAAGGCTACGCCCCCGGCGATCCGATCCTCGTCACCCTGATCGCCGCCTGCGGAACCTGTCCGGCCTGCGCCGACGCGGAGCCCACCTCCTGCGCCCACGCCTGGGACGCGCGCCCGAGCCCGATCCGCGCCGCCGACGGCACGCCGCTGGCGCAGGGGATGAAAACCGGCGCCTTCGCGGAATCGGTCGTGGTCGACGCCAGCCAATGCGCGCCGCTTCCCGCCGATCTCGACCTCGATCTCGCCTCGCTTCTGGCCTGCGGAGTCATCACCGGATTCGGCGCCGTCGCGAACACCGCCAAAATGCGCCCCGGCGCCAGCGTCGCGGTGATCGGCGCCGGCGGCGTCGGCCTCAACGCGATCCAGGGCGCGGCCCTCGGAGGCGCCGCGCGGATCATCGCGATCGACATCGCCCCCGCGAAGCTCGACGCGGCCCGCGAATTCGGCGCGACCGACGCGATCCTCGCCGGACCCGACGCCGCGGACCGCGTCCGCGCGCTGACCGGCGGGGCGGGCGTCGATCTCGTCCTCGTCACCGTCGGCGCCCCGTCCGCGATCGAGGACGCCCCCGGCATGCTCGCCGCGGGCGGCGCGATGGTGATCGTCGGCATGCCGGCGACCGGCACGCGCGTCTCCTACGATCCCGTCACGCTCGCGGCGATGAACCAGCGCATCCTCGGCTCCCGCATGGGTCAGACGGTGCTCGCCCGGGACATCCCCATGCTCATCGCCGCGTGGCGCGACGGGCGGCTGAAGCTCGCGGAACTGGTCTCGGGACGCTATCCGCTCGAGCGCATCAACGAGGCCATCGCCGCCACCAAAGCGGGAACCGACCGCCGCAACATCATCGTCTTCGGAGACCGCGCGTGAAACTCGCCGACCTCGACATTCTCGTCGTCGGGAACCCGCCGCCCTCCTTCGGCGGCCGGTATTTCATCTTCGTCAAGGTCACGACCGCCTGCGGCGTCATCGGCTGGGGCGAAGTCTACGCCGCGACGGTCGGTCCCGACGCGATGCGCGCCGTGATCTCGGACGTTTTCGCGCGCCACATGGAAGGCGGGAATCCCGAGAACGTCGAACTGATGTTCCGCCGCGCCTATTCCGCCGGCTTCACGCAGCGCCCCGACCCGACCGTGATGGGCGCCTTCTCGGGGCTCGAGATCGCCTGCTGGGACATCCTCGGCAAAGCGCGCGACCGGCCCGTCCACGCGTTTTGGGGCGGGCGCATGACCGACCGGCTGCGCGCCTACAGCTACATCTATCCGGACGCGGCCCAGGATCCGGCGACCTTCTACAACGACCCCGACGCCTCCGCCGAGACCGCCGCCCGGATGGCCGACGCCGGCTTCACCGCCGTCAAATTCGATCCCGCCGGCGCCTACACCATCCGGGGCGGCCATCAGCCCTCGGTCGCCGATCTCGACCGCTCCGAGGCATTCTGCCGCGCCATCCGCGCCGCCGTCGGCGACCGCGCCGATCTGCTCTTCGGCACCCACGGACAGTTCACGCCCTCCGGCGCCATCCGCATGGCCCGGCGCATCGCGCCCTATGATCCGCTCTGGTTCGAGGAACCCGTCCCGCCCGACGCCCCGCTCGATTTCGCCCGCGTCGCGGCGCAATCCCCCGTGCCGCTTTCCGCCGGCGAGCGTCTGACCACCAAGGCGGATTTCGCCACGCTCCTGCGCGCGGGCGGCGTCGGCATCCTGCAGCCGAGCCTCGGCCGCGTCGGCGGCCTTCTGGAGGCCCGCAAGGTCGCGATAATGGCCGAAGCCTTCGGCGCCCAGATCGCGCCCCATCTCTACGCCGGCCCCGTCGCCTGGGCCGCCGGCATCCAGCTCGCCGCCACCATCCCCAACTTCCTGATCCTCGAGACCATCGGCGATGGCGGCGGCTTCCACGCCGACCTGCTGAAAACCCCCGTCCGTTTCGAGGACGGCCACGTCATCCCGCCGGACGCCCCGGGTCTCGGCGTCGAGATCGACGAGGACGTCGCGCGCGCGCACCCCTGGACCGGCGACCGGCTGCATCTCGAGATGAGCCGGGACCCGCCCGATCCGCGCGGCCGCACGCCGTTCGGCGGCGGCTGAGCGTCCCGAAGGGGGCGCTTCGACGCGGCGCGGGTCACTCGGTCGCGGAGACCGCCCGGCCGCGCGCGGAAATCTCCTCCCACGCCGCGTTGATCGCGCTCAGCCGCGCGGTCGCCAGCGACACGGTCTCGACCGGAAGCCCCCGCGCGATCATCCGGTCCGGGTGATTCGCCCGGACGAGCTCGCGCCACCGCGCCCGCACGGCTCCGAGATCCGATCCGCGCGGCACGCCCAGCACCTGCCACGGGTCGGGCGCCCGCCCCTCAACGTGACGCGCCTCGATGCAGCCGAAGGCGCGCTCCGACACTCCGAAGATCTCCGCCACCGCGCCGAGGAACGCCTCCTCGCCCTCGTGATAGCGCCCGTCCGCCATCGCGATGTGGAACAATCCCTCCAGGATGTCCTCGAGCACCTCGGGCTGGTTCCGGAACATCCGCGCGATCCGCGCCGCGTAGGCGTCGAAACCCGCCACGTCCTGGCGCGCCAGGTTGAACACCCGCCCCGCCGCCGCCTCGTCCTCCGGCGCGATCCGGAACACCTGGCGGAACGCCGTCACCTCCGACGCCGCCACCCGGCCGTCCGCCTTGGCCATCTTGGCGCCGAGCCCGATCACCGCCATCGTGAACGCGACGCTCCGCTCCGCCTCCGGCGCGTCGCGCTCGAAATAGGCCAGCAGCCCCTCGCCACGCGCGCGAAGGGCGGCGATCGCCTCGGTGATGCGGGTCCAGACTGACATCGCTCCGATCGTATCAGACCCGGCCCGGTATGAAAGCCGCCGATCCCGGCCCGCCGCCGGTCACAGCGTCAGCTGCATCAGCACCAGATCCCGCCACGCGCCGTTCTTCCAGCCGACCTGCGGCAGGAACCCGACGCGCTCGAACCCCATCGCCGCGTGAAACGCCGCTCCGTCCGGATTGTCCGCCGTGACCGCCGCGACCATCACATGCGCCCCGCGCGCCCGCGCCGCGTCCAGCGCCGCCTCCATCAGCATCCGCCCCGAACCCGCGACCGCGCGCCTCCGTCGCCAGACCACCAAAGTGTGCTCCATCGTCCGCGCGTATCCCGCGCCCGCCCGGAACTGCCAGAACGTCGCGAACCCGACGAGCGCCTCCGCCTCCGCCACGAAAAACGCGCCCGGCCGCTCCGCGACCAGCGCCGCGACCTCCGCCTCGGACTTCGCCACGGAATTGAACGTGGCGAGGCTTCCCTCGATCATCGCGTTCCAGAGGTCCGCGATCGCCCTTGCATCGCCCGGACGGGCATGCCTGATTGCGGACAACGTTTTCTCCCTCCGACCCGGCACGCGAGACCATAGGGTCCGGCCCGCGCGGCTGTCGAGGGCCGCGAGAGGGTGCGCATGACGGCATGGGATTTCTGGATCGACCGCGGCGGCACGTTCACCGACATCGTCGCGCGCGACCCGGACGGCGGCCTCCACCGGGCCAAACATCTCTCCGACAACCCCGAGCGCTATCCCGACGCCGCGCTCCACGGCATCCGCGAATTCCTCGGCCTCGGCCCCGACGCGCCCATCCCCGCCGACCGCGTCGCCAGCGTCAAGATGGGCACCACCGTCGCCACCAACGCCCTGCTCGAACGCAAGGGCGAGCCCGTCCTGCTCGTCACCACCCGGGGCCTCGGCCAGCAGCTCCGCCTCGCCTACCAGAACCGCCCGCGGCTCTTCGACCGCCACATAATCCTCCCGGAGATGCTCCATTCCCGCACAATCGAGGCCCGCGAACGCGTCCGCGCCGACGGCACGGTCGAGACGCCGCTCGACGAGGCCCATCTCGCGCGCCGAACTCGCCGCCGCCCGCGAGGCCGGCCTCACCGCCTGCGCCATCGTCTTCGTCCACGGCTACCGCCACCACGCGCACGAGGCCCGCGCCGCCGACCTCGCCGCCGAGGCCGGTTTCACGCAGATCTCCGTCAGCCACCGCGTCAGTCCGCTGATGAAGATGGTCGGGCGCGGCGACACCACCGTCGTCGACGCCTATCTCACCCCGATCCTGCGCCGTTACATCGACCGCATCGCGGCGGCTTTCGACGGCGACATGACCGGCCGCCTGATGTTCATGCAATCCTCCGGCGGCCTGACCGGCGCGGAGATGTTCCAAGGCAAGGACGCCATCCTGTCCGGCCCGGCCGGCGGCGTCGTCGGCGCCGTGCGCACCAGCCGGATCGCCGGCCGGGACCGCATCATCGGCTTCGACATGGGCGGCACCTCGACCGACGTCTGCCACTTCGCCGGCGAGTACGAGCGGGTGCTGAACACCCTGATCGCGGGCGTGCGCATCACCGCGCCGATGATGAACATCCACACCGTCGCCGCCGGCGGCGGCAGCCTTCTCACCTACGCCTCCGGCCGGATGCAGGTCGGCCCCGCCAGCGCCGGCGCCGATCCCGGACCCGCCGCCTACGGCCGGGGCGGCCCGCTCGCGGTCACCGACGCCAACATCCTCACGGGGCGCCTGCGCCCCGAATTCTTCCCCGCCATCTTCGGCCCCGAAGCCGACCGCCCGCTCGACGTCGACGCCACCCGCGCCGCGTTCGAGACCCTCGCCGCCGAGATCGGCAAACCGCCCGAGGAGGTCGCCGAAGGCTTCCTGCGCATCGCCGTCGAGAACATGGCCAACGCCATCAAGACCATCTCGGTCCAGCGCGGCTACGACGTCCAGGAATACTGCCTGACCGTCTTCGGCGGGGCGGGCGCGCAGCACGCCTGCGCCATCGCCGACACGCTCGGCATGAAGACCTGCCTGATCCACCCGATGGCCTCGCTGCTCTCGGCCTACGGAATGGGCCTCGCCGACATCCGCGCCACCCGGACCGAGGCGGTGGAGACGGACCTCACCGACGAGGGCCGTCTCTCCGCCGCCGCGACGCTCGACCGCCTCGGCGTCGCGGCGCTCGGCGAGGTCGAGGCGCAGGGCGTGCCGGAGCGCGACATCCACCTGAACCACATTCTCCACCTCAAGGTCAAAGGAACCGACACCGCCATCGGCGTGCCCTTCGACGACGTCGACGCCATGCGCGACGCCTTCGCCGAAGCCCACCGGACCCGCTTCGGCTTCGACCCCGGCGACGCCGCGCTCGTCATCGAATCCGCGCAGGTCGAGGCCGTCGGCGACGCCGCCGACCTCACAGAGCAGGCGAAGGACACATCGGAACGCGCGGAAACCGAATACGAAACCGCGCTGGAGGCGCCCGTCTTCCTCGGCGGCGAACACGTCACCGCCCGCTTCGTCCGCCGCGAGGCCCTGCGTCCCGGCGACACCCTCACCGGCCCGGCGATCCTCGTCGAGCCGCACACCTCGATCCTGATCGAGCCCGGCTGGCGCGCCCGCGTCACCGCCCACGACCACCTCGAACTGACCCGCGTCACCGCCCGCCGGAGCGCCGACGCCATCGGCACCCGCGCCGATCCGGTGATGCTCGAGGTCTTCAACAACCTCTACATGTCCATCGCCGAGCAGATGGGCGCGGTGCTCGAGAACACCGCCGCCTCCGTCACCATCAAGGAACGCCTCGACTTCTCCTGCGCCGTCTTCGACGCCACCGGCGACCTGATCGCCAACGCGCCCCACATGCCGGTCCATCTCGGCTCGATGGGCGCATCGGTGAAAGCGATCATCGCCCAGAACCCCGACATGGGCCCGGGCGACGTCTTCGCGCTCAACGCGCCCTATAACGGCGGCACGCATCTGCCCGACATCACCGTGGTCACGCCCGTCTGGGACGACGCGGGCGAAACCGTCCTCTTCTTCACCGCCGCGCGCGGCCACCACACCGATGTCGGCGGCCTCACCCCCGGCTCGATGCCGCCCGACAGCCGCACCATCCACGACGAGGGCGTCTACATCGACAACTGGAAGCTGGTGGACGCAGGGCCGCTTCCGCGAGGCCGACACCCGCGACCTTCTGCTCGGCGCGAAACACCCGGTCCGCGCCCCCGACATCAACATCGCCGACCTCAAGGCCCAGATCGCCGCCTGCGAGAAGGGCGCGCGCGAACTGCGCCGCATGGTCGGGCATTTCGGCCTCGACGTGGTCCAGGCCTACATGGGCCACGTCCAGGACAACGCCGAGGAGAGCGTCCGCCGCGTGATCGAGGCGCTGAAAGACGCCGAATACGTCTACCCGATGGACCCGGATTTCGACGGAAACCCGCGCGAGATCCGCGTGAGGATCACCGTCGATCACGCGGCGCGGTCGGCGAAAATCGACTTCACCGGCACCACCGCCCAGCTCGCCACCAACTACAACGCGCCGGAACCGGTGACCCGCGCCGCCGTGCTCTACGTCTTCCGCTGCCTCGTCAATTCGAACATCCCGATGAACGAGGGCGTGATGAAGCCGCTCGAGGTCATCCTGCCGCCCCGCACCATGCTGTCGCCGGAATACCCGGCGGCCGTCATCGCCGGCAACGTCGAGACCAGCCAGGCGGTCACCTCCGCGCTTTTCCTCGCCCTCGGCGTCCAGGCCGCCGCGCAATCGACCATGAACAACACGACCTGGGGCAACGAGAAATACCAGTATTACGAGACGATTTGCGGCGGCACCGGCGCCGGCGTTCTTTCGGACGGCTCGGGCTTCAATGGCACCAGCGGCGTCCACAGCCACATGACCAATTCGCGCCTGACCGATCCGGAAGTGCTCGAATGGCGCTTCCCGGTCGTGCTCGACGAGTTCCGCATCCGCGACGGCTCCGGCGGGGAAGGGCGCTTCCATGGCGGCGACGGCGTCGTGCGCCGGATCCGTTTCCTCGAACCCATGACCGTCGCGATCCTTTCCGGCCACCGCACCGTCCCGCCGCCCGGCCTCGACGGAGGCGGTCCCGGCGCCTGCGGCATCACAAGGATCGAGCGCGCCGACGGCGCCGTCGAGACCCTCGCCGCCGCCGACCGGCGCGAGATCGGCCCCGGCGACACCTACTGGATCGAGACGCCCGGCGGCGGCGGATACGGCGCGGAATGACGGATCATGGCGACCCAGCAACATCGTTAAGAACTGCTGAATTAACTCTTTTATCCAATAGAAATAGAACCTTGCTCTCTGTCCTACCTAGGACACGCCTTCCATGACCCCCGCACCGCGCGAGGATCGCCGTCTGCTGGCCATCGGCCTCTCCCTCGCGGGCCTGCTCGCCTTCACCGGCATCGACACCTGCGCCAAGCTTCTGGTGACCTGGGGGATCCCGACCTCCCAGGTCGTCTTCGTCCGCTTCCTCGGCCATTTCCTGATCATGGCCGTCGTCGCCGCCCGGCTCGGTCCCGACGTCATGCGCAGCGCAAGCCCCGGCGCCGAGCTTCTGCGCGGGCTGTTCCTGACCGGCTCGACGCTCTTCAATTTCTGGGCGCTCACCTATCTTCCGCTCACCATCACCGCCTCCATCGGCTTCACCGTCCCGCTCTGGGTCTGCCTCCTCTCCGTGCCGCTTCTCGGCGAGACCCTCGGCCCCCGCCGCCTCGGCGCGATCCTCGTCGGCTTCTCGGGCGTCCTGCTGATCACCCGCCCCTGGTCGGGCGACGTGAACTGGGCGGTGATCCTGTCGATCCTCTGCGCGATCTGCGCATCCTTCTACACCATCATCACCCGCCGCCTCGCCGGCCGCGACAGCACCGCGACCCAGCAGTTCTACACCGCCCTGATCGCCACGCTCGGCACCGCCCCCCTCGCCCTCGCCGCCTGGATCTGGCCGGCCGATCCGCTCACCTGGGCGCTCTTCGCGCTGATCGGCTTCTTCGGCTGGCTCGGCCACCAGTTCATCACCATCGCCTACCGCTTCGCCGGCGCGGTCACCATCGCGCCGTTCTCATACGTCCAGATCGTGTTCATGACCGCGTCGAGCTGGATCATCTTCGGCGACCCGCCCGACGTCTGGATGATCGCCGGCGCGCTCGTGGTCGTCGCCAGCGGACTCTACATCTGGCTCCGCGAACGCCAACTCGCCCGCCGGCCCGCGCCGTGATCCGCGTTTTTTCTTGCCCGCCGCGCCGGGTGCGGTCTAGACCTTCGGCCCTGTCTCCGGAACGTTGAAAGGCGCATGGATGCGGATCGCGCTCGAGGACATCCGGACGGTCGGCGCGGGGCTCGCGCGCCCCGAATGCGTCCTCGCGCATTCCTCCGGTCTGCTCATCGCGCCCGACTGGACCGATCCCGGCGGCGTCGCCCTGATCGCGCCCGACGGCCGCGTCGCGCGGATCCTCGCGACCCGGCCCGGTCCGGGCGTCGACATGCCGATCCGCCCGAACGGCATCGCGCTCGAGGACGGCGGCACGATCCTCTTCGCGCACATGGCCGACGAACGGGGCGGGGTCTACCGCCTCCACCCTGACGGACGCTGCGAGGTCGTCACCGACCGCGTCGAGGGCGAGCCGATGCCGCCCGCGAACTTCGTCGCCATCCGCGACGGCCGCGTCTGGATCACAGTCTCGACGCGGCTCATCCACCGATCCCGCGACTACCGCCCCGACGCCTCCACCGGCTTCATCGCCGTCCACGACGCGGACGGGACCCGCATCGCCGCCGACGGGCTCGGCTACACCAACGAATGCCTGTTCTCGCAAGACGGCCGCACGCTCTGGGCCGTCGAGACGTTCGGGCGGCGCATCCTCGCCTTCGACGTGGACGGCGCCAGCCTGTCCAACCGGCGGACCCTCGCCACCTTCGGCCCCGGCGACTTCCCGGACGGCATCGCCGAACTTGCGGACGGCTCGATCATCGCCACCTCCATCGTCTCGAACCGCCTGCTGCGCGTCGCGTCGGACGGCGCGGTCGAGACCGTGCTCGAGGATTCCGATCACGCCCACCTCGCCGAAGTGGAACACGCCTTCACGGCCGGAACCATGGGCCGCCCGCACCTCGCCGTCGCGAAGTCCCGCAGGCTCCGCAACATCTCCAACATCGCCTTCGGCGGGCCCGACCTGAAGACCGCCCATCTCGGCTGCCTGCTCGGCGACACCATCGCCGTCTTCGACAGCCCCGTCGCGGGATGCCCGCCGCCGCACTGGAACGCAGATCTCGGGCCGCTCGGCCGCATCCTGAAGGACGTCAAATGAAGAACTCCGCGGATTTCCGCATCGCCGTCTTCGAGGGGGACGGCATCGGCGCCGAGATCACCGGTCCGACCCTCCGGCTTCTGGAGCGCGCGGCGGAGCGGGCCGGCGGCTTCACGTTCAGCTTCACGCCCGCGCCCGCCGGCGCGGCGGTCTACAAAGACACGGGGACCGCGCTTCCGAAGGCTTCGCTCGAAACCGCCGCCGCGTCCGACGCGATCCTTCTCGCCGCGATGGGCGACCCCTCGATCCGCTACCCCGACGGCCGCGAGGTCGCGCCTCAGATCGATCTCCGCATGGAACTCGGCCTCTACGCCGGCGTCCGCCCGGTCAAGCCGCTCAAGGGCGTGCGCCCGATCCTCGCCGACGAGCGCGCGCTGGCGATGGATTTCGTCATCATCCGCGAATCCACCGAAGGCCTTTTCGCCCCCGCCGGGATCGGCACCCGCGACGGCGACCGCGAGGCGCGCGAGACGCTCGTCATCACCCGCGCCGTTTCCGAGAAGCTGTTCGATTTCGCCTTCCGGCTCGCAGAGAAGCGCGGAAAGTCCCGCCGCGTCACCTGCGTCGACAAGGCCAACGTGTTCCAGGCCTTCGGGTTCTTCCGTGACATCTTCTACGAGCGCGCCGCGCTCAATCCCGGCATGACCGCCGACCACGCCTATGTCGACGCCTTCGCGATGACCATGGTCCAGAAGCCGCTCTCCATCGACGTGGCCGTCACCGAGAACATGTTCGGCGACATCCTCTCCGATCTCGGCGCCGCGCTGATGGGCGGAATGGGCTACGCGCCCTCGGCCGACATCGGCGACGAGCACGCCGTTTTCCAGCCTTGCCACGGTTCGGCGCCCGACATCGCCGGAAAGGGGCTCGCCAACCCGGCCGCCATGGTCCTGTCGGCCTCGATGATGCTCGACTGGCTGGCCGAGACAAAGGGCGTCGCGGCCGCCGGAAACGCGGGCCGGATGCTGCGCGAGGCTGTCGAGAACGCCTTCGCGCCCGGCGCGCTCGTGACCTGCGAACTCGGCGGCGACGCCGGAACCGCGACGGTCTTCGATGCCGTCGCCGCCGCGCTGGAGAAGGTCGATGCCTGACAGGCTGCGCGCCGCCATCGTCGGCGCCGGCTATTTCGGCCAGTTCCACTACGACGCCTGGTCGCGGATGCCGGAGGTCGAGATCGCCGCCATCGTCGTGCGCCATCCAGAGGCGGCGAAGGAGACCGCCGCGAAATGGGGCAGGGCGGGCGCGCCCCTGCCGGTCTTCACCGACGCCGCCGAGATGATGGAGGCGATCCGCCCCGACATCGTCGACATAACCGCGCCGCCGGAGGCCCATCTCGACAACCATCCGCGCCATCGCGCCCCACGCGCCGTGGATCGTCTGTCAGAAACCGTTCTGCGGCACGCTCGAGGCCGCGCGGGACGCCGTCGCGATCGCGGCGGAGCACGGCGCGAGGATCGCGATCCACGAGAACATCCGCTTCCAGCCCTGGAACCGCGCGGCGAAGGCGCTGGTCGACGCCGGCGCCATCGGCGCGCCGTGGCAGATCACCTTCCGTCTGCGCCCCGGCGACGGCCAGGGCCCGCGCGCTTATCTCGACCGCCAGCCCTACTTCCAGACCATGCCGCGCCTGCTGGTCCACGAGACCGCCGTCCACTGGATCGACACTTTCCGCTACTTCATGGGCGAGACGACCGGCGTCTTCGCGCGCCTCTCGCGGCTGAACCCCGTCATCGCCGGCGAGGATGCGGGCCTCATCCTCTTCGAATTCGAGAACGGCGGCCGGGGCCTGTTCGACGGCAACCGCCTCTCGGACCACATCGCGGAAAACCGTCGCCGCACCATGGGCGAGATGTGGATCGAGGGTCCGGAGGGAACGCTCCGTCTCGACGGCGAAGGCCGGCTGTGGCTCAGAAAGTTCGGGGAAAACACCGAGACCGCACAGCCGTTCGAATGGCGGGATCATCTGTTCGGCGGCGACTGCGTCCATCTCTGCAACCGCCACATCCTCGACGCCTGGCTCGCGGACGAGGAGCCCGAGACCGCCGCCGCCGCCTACCTGCGCAACCAGGAGATCGAGGACGCGATCTATCGCAGCGCGGAAACCGGTACGCATTTGGCCGTCTGACGGCTTGTGTCCGCCGCCCGGCGCGGCCATTGTCCCGCCAAAATCAAAGCCAGGGAGACTTCCGCCATGTCAGACACCCGCATCGTCCTCGTCACCGGCGCCAGCCAGGGCATCGGCGCCGCCACCGCGCGCGCCTTCGCCGACGCCGGCCACAAGGTCGTGCTCGCCGCCCGCCGCCAGGACGCGCTCGACGACGTGGTGGCGGGTTTCGGAGAGGCCGGATCAGACTGCGCGGGCGTCTCCTGCGACGTGACCGATCCCGCCTCCGTCGACGCGCTGTTCGCGCGGATCAAGGAGATGCACGGCCGCCTCGACGTGGTCTTCAACAACGCCGGCTCCAACGTCAAAGCCGCGCTCGCCGGCGACATCTCCTACGAGGACTGGCGGCGCGTCGTCTCGGTCAATCTCGACGGCGCCTTCCTGATCGCCAGCGCGGCCTTCCGCATGATGCGCGACCAGGACCCGCAGGGCGGCCGGATCATCAACAACGGCTCGATCTCGGCCCACACGCCGCGCTACGGCTCGGCGCCCTACACGGCGTCGAAACACGCGATCACCGGGCTGACCAAATCCGTGTCGCTCGACGGCCGCGCCTTCAACATCGCCTGCGGCCAGATCGACATCGGCAACGCGGCCTCGGCGATGACGGCCCGCATGTCCGGCGGCGTTCCCCAGGCCGACGGCACGCTGATGCCGGAGCCGACGATGGACGTGGCTCACGTCGCCCGCGCGGTCGTCCAGATGGCCGATCTTCCGCTCGACGTGAACGTGCTGACCACGACGATCATGGCGACCGCGATGCCATACGTGGGCCGCGGCTGAGCCGGGAGCCGGGTTCCGCCCTCAGACCACCGGCGTCGGCAGAGGATCGCCCGCGAAATGCGCGGCAAGATTGCGCACGACCAGGTCGCCCATCGCCGTGCGCGTCTTGACCGTCGCCGATCCCTGATGCGGCGACAGGACGACGTTGTCCATGCCCCACAGCTTCTCGGACATTCTCGGCTCCGCCTCGAACACGTCGAGCGCCGCCCCGCCGAGTCCGCCCGATGCCAGGAGCTCGATCATCGCCGCCTCGTCCACCAGCGATCCGCGCGCCACGTTGACCAGCGATCCCTCCGGCCCCAGCGCCTCCATCACGCCGCGCGACACTATGTGCTTCGTCTCCACCGAGCCAGGCGCGATCACCACGAGCCAGTCCACGTCGCGCGCCATCTCCGTCAAGTCCGCGTAATAGGTGTACGGGACGTAGGGCTGCTCGCGCCGCCCGTGATACGAGATCCGCATCTTGAACGCCTGGAGCCTGCGGGCGATCTCGCCGCCGATCCGCCCCAGCCCCAGAATGCCCACATGCGCCCCGTTCAACTCGCCGGTCAGCGCGTAATTGCCCTCCCGCTCCCACCGGCCCTCCCGCACGTAGCGGTCGGTCTGCGGAATCCGCCGGCAGAGCGCGATCATCAGCCCCACCGTGATCTCCGCCATCGCGTCGTTGAGGACGTCCGGCGTGTTCGTCACGCGCACGTTCCGCGCCTTGCAGGCGGCCGTGTCGATCGCGTCGTATCCCACGCCGTAGCTGGCGACGATCTCGAGCTTGGGCAGGGCGTCCATGATCTCCGGCGGAATGCCGTGATGCCCGCTCGTGGCGACGCCGCGGATCTCCGCGCCGACGTCGCGCAGAAGCGCGGCGCGGTCGTCGGCCTCCCAGAGCCGATGCACCCGATAGGCGTCTCCGATCGCGGCTTCGACATGAGGCATCATCGGGGCGATCTGCAGGATCTCAGGTTTCAAGTGTATTTCTCCCTGTTTCGACGCGGGGTCCGCTCGACGGCACAATAGCCGAAGCCGGAACGCCGGCAACCCGCGGCGCCACGCTTTACCCGTTCCCGACGGCGTTCTAACGTCGACGGCGAGACCGCGCGAGGAGTTGCAGCTTGGCCTGGACGATCCACCACGTGAACCTGCCCGCGACGGACGTGCGCGCCTCGGCCGCGTTCTACCGGGACGTCCTCGGGATGGACGAGGCAGCCTGGACCTTCCCGCCGCCGGAGCGCACCGGCCATCTGAGCGCCGATCCGGCCAGGCTCACGCTGTTCGCGATGGGCGCGGAGGCGCGCGGGGCGAACGCCGGCCTGCATCTGATCCGCCCCGAGCCGGAATTCGCCCGCCTGAACGGCCTCGACCACAACCCGTCCATCGGCGGGCACGTCGCGCTCCAGACCGACGATCTCGATGGCGTCATCGCGCGCCTCGACGCGTCCGGGATCGCCTATTCCCTCACCGGCGAGTTCGCGATCCCCGGAATGCGTCATCTTTACGTCTACGACCCCGCCATGAACCTGCTGGAGATAAACGAGATGCTGGAATGACCGCGCGCCGGGTGGGCTTCATCGGTCTGGGGGCGATGGGCAAGGGAATGGCCGCGTCGCTGATGCGGTCCGGCCACGGGGTCGCCGGGTTCGACGTCAATCCCGCCGCGCTCGAATGGCTCGACTCGCATGGCGGCCGGTCTGCCGAAAGCGCGGCGGCCGCCTGCGCGGACGCCGACGCGGCGATCCTGATGACCGTGA
Source organism: uncultured Alphaproteobacteria bacterium (assembly GCA_963798765.1). Classification (GTDB taxonomy): domain Bacteria; phylum Pseudomonadota; class Alphaproteobacteria; order Rhodobacterales; family Rhodobacteraceae; genus Amaricoccus. Next base: position 59,982 of record CAWCUP010000012.1, read on the forward strand.
ACGCGGCCCAGGCCGAGGCGGCCCTGTTCGGGGCCGACGGCGTCGTCGAGGGCCTGCCCTCCGGCGCCCTCGTCCTCTCCTGCGTCACCATGTCGGCCGCCGACGCCGAACGGCTCGGCGCCCGCGTCGCGGACGCCGGACTGCTCTATCTCGACGCGCCGGTCTCGGGCGGCGTCGTCGGCGCCGAGGGCGGCTCGCTCACGGTGATGGCCTCGGGAGACGGAGCCGCGTTCGAAGCCGCGGCGCCGCTGCTCGACGCGTTGGCGGGCCGGGTGTTCCGCTGCGGCGACGCGCCGGGCGCGGGATCGACCATGAAAATGGTCCACCAGCTCGCGGCCGGCGCGAACATCGCCGTCGGCGCGGAGGCGATGAGCCTCGGCGCCCATCTCGGCCTCGACCCCGCGACCCTGCTCGAAGTGCTCAACGCGTCGGCGGGAGGGTCCTGGATGATCGCCAATCGCGGACCCCGCATGATGACCGAGGGCGACGAGGTCACCTCCGCCGTCGACATCTTCGTCAAGGATCTCGGCATCGTCCTCGACGCCGCCCGCGCCGCGCGTCTGCCCGTGCCGATCGCCGCCTCCGCGCTTCAGATCTTTCTCGGAGCCTCGGCGGCGGGTTTCGGGGCCAAGGACGACAGCCAGGCCGTCCGGTTCTACGAGGCGCTGGGCGGCAAGCCGGTCCGCCGGACCTGACGCGGCCTCAGGCGACGTGGTCGGCGACGTAGGCGCCGCGCTTCCCGATCGGCTTCGGACGGCCCGTGGTCGTGTCGCGGCTCGTCTGAAGCTCCATCTGCGCGTTGATCTCCGCGCCGAGCAGGACGACGAAGGCGCTCGCGTAGAGCCAGAACATCAGCGCGATGACGGCGCCGAGCGACCCGTACGTCTGGTTGAAGTCGGTGAACCGCGCGAAATAGACCGAGAGGCCGAGCGAGACGATCACCCACAGCACCGTCGCGATCAACGCGCCCGGCGTGATCCACCGTTTGCGGGCGGGGCTGCGTTTCGGCCCGTACCGGTAGAGCGCCCCGATCACGAACACCACCGCGCAGCCGAGAATGACCGGAGGAGCGAGCCGCGCCAGGACCGTCCCGAGCGGTCCCAGCTCGACGAACCGGAGCGCCGCGGGCACCGCGACGACCGCCAGCAGCGACAGGATCACGAAGACGATCAGGATCAGCGTCAGAAACAGCGAGAAAACGTACTGCATGACGATGTTGCGCGTGTCGGTCTCGCCGTAGACGACGTTCAGTCCCTGGATCAGCGCCGTCACGCCGGCCCGCGCGCTCCAAAGCGCCAGCGCGAACGACACGGCGGTGGCGATCCCGAGCGCGCTCTGCCCGGCGCTCACCAACTGGTTCACCTGGTCCGACAGGATCGAGAACACCGCCGGCGGCAGCACCGGCTCCGCGACGGAGAGCGTGGACGAGATCTGAGACGGGTCCGCGACGAGGCCGTAGAGCGCGACGAGCGCCGCGATGGCCGGAAAGACCGAGAAGACCCCGAAGAAGGCGACCCCCGCCGCGATGATCGAAAGGTTGTCCCCGCCGATCCCGAGCCACGTGCGCCAGAGCACGCGCTTCCACGCCCCGGCCGGAAAATCGACCGGCCGCCTCGCTCCGCGGCCGGGATCATCGTCGCCGCGCGCGTCCTCCGTGTCCCGCGTCCCGTCCATTCCCGTTCAATGCCGCGGGCGGCGACATGGTTCCGCGCGGGACGTCCCGGAAAGGCGCGCCGCCTCAGGATCCGGTCGCCCGGACCTCCCGGACCGCGTTCGTCGCCGCCGCGACATCCGCCGGTTCCGGCCGCGCCTCGATCAGCCCGTCCAGGATCAACGCGAGCAGATCTCCGCGGCCCTGGGTTCCCGATTTCCGATAGACCGCGTTCAGGTGGGACTTGATCGTCCCCTCGGCGCTGCCGCGCAGCGCGGCGATCTCGGGAATGGTCATGCCCTTGACGAGGAACGCCGCGATGTCCTGCTCCGCCGGGGTGAGCCGCCACGCGTCGAAATGCGCCTCGATCACGTCGCGCATGGCCGCCGAGGCGACCGAGACGCTGCGTTCCAGATGCGCCTCCCGGCGCAGCAGCCGAAGAATGTAGCGCGTCTCGAAAACGATCGCGAGGCAGAGCGCCAGAACCGCCGCGAGCTCGACCAGCACATGCCGCTCGGTCGCGATGGACGGCCCCATGTCACGCCAGTCGCTGAGGACGTCGCTGAGGAAGAAGACGGCGCAGAACGTCTGCGCCGCCACGAGAGCGATGAGACCCCAGGGGCGTGCGGGTCTGAGCTTCGGGTCGAGAGCCATCGGCGGGTCTTCCTATTCGGCCGGGATCTCCTTGTAGCCCGTCACCATGGCGCGCGGAAGGTTGACCCGCGTCCTGCGGCTCTCGAACAGCACCGCCGCGATGTGCAGGACGACCGAGACCTCGGCCCATGTCACGGCGAATTCGTGCAGATTCTCGGGCCAGGCCAGCCCCCAGAAACGGTCGGTCGTCATCAGCCAGCCGGAAAGGCAGATCAGGAGGATCGCGGCGAGCAGATTGTAGATCATCAACGCGCCGAGCGGCGTGTGGCCGAGATGGATCCGCCGCCGTCCGGTCGCGATCTCGCTCAGCTGCGTCATCGCGCCGCCCAAGCTGGGCGGGAAGCTCGCGAAGCGGGCGAAGCCTTTGCCCGCGAGCCCCCAGACGATCCGCGCGAGCACGAGCGCCGCGATCGTGTAGCCGAACCACAGGTGGATGTCGGAATCGTGTTCGACGAGCAGGGCGTTCGCGCCGAACAGCCCGACCAGGGACCAGTGGAACGTCCGGACGAACGGATCCCAGACTTTGATCTTTTGCATGTTTGACCTCGCAGGTTGGAACGGACGGCGGCCGGTCGGCCGCCGTCCCGCCGTGGATCAGTCGTTCTCCTGCGTCCGGACGATGGAGTAGTCGGCGTCCAGCAACACTTCCATCTTCTTTCCGTCCTTGCGGGCGTACGCCTCGAAAAGACCGTCCTCGATCCTGATCTTGGCGACCTCGTAGCCCTGCTCCGTCAGCGTCGATCGCACGGCCTGTTCGGTCTCGGCGGTCAGCTTGACGCCCTCGGAGGCATGGACCGCGGTCGCGAGAAGCGCGGCGGAGAGGGCGGCGGAAAGCGTCTTCAGCATAGGTGTCTTCCTTCATGTGTTGCCGTGCGGCGGCGGAATCGCCCCGTCACGGTCCGCCACATGCGTCAGCCCGGCCGCGACGGTAATCAGCCGCGGGTTGCAGATCCCCGATCCGGCGGCCGGGATCGGGGGCTTGCAACTCCGGTTCAGGGCGATCGCGTGACGCAGGTCACGTTTTCCGGGAGCGGACGGTGTACCGTGCCTCCGGAGCGCGACCTGTCATTAACCATGTTTTTGGCGTATGCTGCGCAGCCGTCGGACGTTCGTCGCGCCCGACCAGAACCGGAGAGGCAATGATGACGGATGATGTCGCCACTCGCGCGCGGGCCTTCATAGACCGGACCGAACTGCCGCCGCCGCCGCCCCGGACCCGGGGAAGCCGGTCCGAGGCGCCCGATCCCGCCGCGACGCCGGCCATGGCCGTCGGCCAGAACCTCGTGGAATTCGCGGACGACGCGCCGCCCGAGTTGCGCGCGGCGGTGACGGACGCCCTCCTTCTGGCCCAGCTCGCCGCCGACAAGGCCGGCACGGCGACGCCGGACGAATGGTACGAGAAGCACCGCGCGGTGCTGACGCATCTGGGCTTTCTCGGCGACGGACTGACCCGGACGGCGCAGGACTTCTCCTCCCAGGACGGCGATCTGCACGAGGCGATCCTGCCGGTCATCACGGCGGCCTTCGCGGGCGTCGGCGTTCCGGCGCTGGTGATCGAGACGTTGCGGCAGCTCTCCTCCGTGGACGAGGGCAAATCGTGGATCACGCTCTTCGAGCGCGAGAGCAAGCGCTTCGGCGCGCGGCAGTTCCAGATCAGCAAGGTCGTGGGAACCCCGCGACAGCAGCGGGTGAACATGCTCGGATTCGTCATGGACGTCGGCCAGACGACGACCCAGGCGCTGTTCTTCCGGCACGCCCGGGACACGGTCGCGGTCGAGCGGCTTGAAGGACACTTCACGGTCGAGGCCGCGACACTGCTCGAGATCGCGCCGGCGCTCGCCGACAAGCTGAGGGAGCGGCGCGCGGCTTACCTCGAGGCGCTGGACATCTGAGCCATGCCGGACGGGGGGAACGCGTCGCGGCACCGGAGCGCCGGAGGCGTCGCGCAGACGCGCTTCGGAGGCGGCATCCGCCGCGACCAGATCGACCTGCGCGACCGCCAGTACGAGCCGACCCTGGCCCAGCTCCGTCCGAGCTGCGGCCCGCATCCGCGGCTGGTCCGGGCGCTCGTCGATCCCGATCCCGGCGGTCTGCTGCCGCGGCTGCAGGGCGACGAGGGGACCTGCGGCGGCCAGGCGCTCGCCGCCCTGGTCGACATCCAGCGGCTCGTCTCGGGCCAGGACCCGCACGCGGTCAGCGCGCGGATGCTGTACCAGATGGGCCTCGCGCGCCTGGACGGCGAGCCGCCCCGCGACGGCGTCACCCTGCGCGACGTCATCAAGGGGTTCTACAATTACGGCGTCTGCCGCGACGCGGATTGGCCATACGTCGCGCGCGGCGACGACATCCTGCTCGATTTCGAACGCGCCCGCGCGGCGAAAGGGATCTCCCTCGGGGCCTATTACCGGCTGCGGCCCAACCTCAACACCTGTCACGCCGCGCTGCACGAGACCGGAGCGATCCTGGTGTCCGCGGAACTCCACAAGGGCTGGGCGCCCGAGGCGGTCGCCCGGGCGGACGGCGTCATCGTCGCCCCGCGCGGCCACGATCCCAGGGACCGCCTGGCGCGCGAGATGCACGCCTTCGTCATCGTCGGATACACCGAGACGGGATTTCTCGTCCTCAACTCGTGGGGACGCGACTGGGGAGGCTGGACGCCCCGCCCGCAGCCGGACGAGCCGTCTCCCGCGCCGCTTCCCGGGGTCGCTCTCTGGCGCTATGACGACTGGGCGGACCGTATCCTCGACGGCTGGGTGCTGCGCCTCGGCGTCGGCGCGGCGGAGGCGTTCGACTATTCCGTCGGAGACCAGGGCATGGGGTTCGGCGGGGACGCCGCGGTGCGCTCGACGCCGGTTCACGCCGTCTTGGGGCATTTCCTCCACACCGACGACGGCGACTACGTCGCGGACGGGCGCTATCCCTCCATCCGCCACACCCTCGACGAGACGTTCGCGTTCCTGCGGCAGCCTCCGGACGTGGAGGGCGACCCGGCGCCGTCGCCCGGCGAGGCGTGGTACAAAGGGATGGCGCTGACCTTCGGCGGCGCGATCCTCGGACTTTCCGACGCCGCCGACCAGATCGCGCGGTGGAAGCGGGTCGCCCAGGCCGGACGCTGGTTCCCGATGACGGCGCTCTGGTGCGTCGACTACGTCGAGCAGGCCCGCGCCGTGCTCGATGGCGTGTTCGAGGAGGCGGCGAAACGGGCGGGCGGATCCGGCGACGCGCTCGACCGGATCATCGAGGACCGGGCCCACGGCGTCGGCCGCGCGCTCTGGCGAGACGTCGAAGCGGCGGCCGCCGCCGCGGCGCGCCCGGGCGGACCGCACCGGCACCTGGTCTCCGGTCTCGTGGCGCAGGCCCTGTCCCAGCCGGGGTTCCGTCTCCGGATCGTCACCGAGTCCGAAGGGGCCATCGCGCTGTCGCGGCTGCTCTCTGCCCTGCACGCGGCCTCGCTCGGCGACCCGACCGAACGGGACGCCTTTTTCGCGATGCTCGACTCGGTCGACATCGTGGCGCCGCCGTTGACGATGGACCAGTTCGCGGCGCTGGCCCGCGCGCTCGACGACGGCTGGGGACCGGAACGCGCCGACCGGAAGGTGCGGCTGCACCTGGCGAGCGCGTCGGACGAGCGTCGGCTCGCGGTGCCGCCCTACGGACGGAGCTATCCCGAACTGGTGCTGCGCTCGTTCCAGGCGCGCGGCCGCGATCCGGGCGGCGACCGGCGGCCGCTGACGGCCGCCCGCGCCCAGAAACTCGGCGCGCCGCGCGTCGAGGTCCGGACCATCGGCTGGCCGGGCGACGGCCGTCCGAAGCCCCGGACCTCGATCGGCCAGCGCCAGCTCATCTACGAATCGGACGTGGGGGCGCGCCTTCGGGCGGCCCTGAACCTCGCGCCGCGGCAGTAGCGGCGCGCAACGACAGGGGAGAGTGAAATGGCCAAGAAGATCACCGTCGAGGAGCTGAACGCGAAAGTCAGCGACCTCTCGATTCCGGAAGAGGATCTGGCGAAATACTTCCAGGTGGACGAGGCGCGCTCGGGCCCGATGGACCCGGCGCTGGACCTGAATCCGGATCTCGTCCGGATTCCCGACGCGACGGACCAGGACGCCCGCGAACGCAGCGCCGCGATGCTCAACAGCGCCAACTGGATCTGCCGCCTGCGCCGCCAGGCCCGCTACCATCAGAAGGTGGGAATGGGCGGATACAAGGGGCCCCTGATCGTCTCGGAGGGCGACAGCTGGTTCCAGTACCCGTTCATCCTCAAGGACGTGATCGACTGCCTGAGCGACGATTTCGCCGTCTTCAGCCTCGGCGCGGCGGGCGACACGCTCGACAACATGGTGCGCCGGCCCGAATACCTCGACGCGCTGGAGGACACCGGCGCCTCGATCCTGCTTCTCTCCGGTGGCGGCAACGACCTCGTGGCCGGGGGCAGCCTCGCCAAACACCTTCGCGAGTACGACCCGCGCCTCTCGCCCGAAGGCCATCTGCTCGGCTCCTTCGACGGCCTTCTCGACCACGCGATGGCGCAGATCGACAAGATCGTGCGCGGCGTGGGCCGCGCGTTTCCCGACGTCAACGTGATCTGTCACGGCTACGACTACTCGCAGCCCGCCGACGGGTCATGGCTCGGCAAGCCGATGATCTCGCGCGGGATCAAGGACGGCACCCTCCAGAAAGCGATCGCGGTGGTGATGGTCGACCGGCTCAACACCAAGCTGCGCGCGCTCGCGGCGACGACCCAGCGGCTGACCTACATCGACTGCCGCGGCAAGGTCGGCCCGAAGCGCTGGCATGACGAGCTGCATCCGACGAACGCGGGCTACGCCGACGTGGCCAATCTCTTCAAGGCGGAGATCCAACGGCTCGCGCCCGCCCGCCCGCGCACGGTGACCCGCATGGCGCGCAGCGCCCCGCCGACCGCCTCGGAGCCGGTCTCGCCGACGCCGCAGGCGGCCTCGCCGCGAAAGCGCGCGCGCGAGGCGACGGCCCCCGCGGCGGCCGCCGCGACCGGACGCTCGCTGCACATCGGTCTGAACGCGGTGGACCCGGCGGCCTACGAGGGCTGGGACGGGGCGCTCTCGGCCTGCGAGTTCGACGCCGAGGACATGACCGACATCGCCTCCTCGGTCGGCTTCGAGACCACGACGCTGCTGACGGACAAGGCCACGCGCAAGGCCGTGACCTCCGCGATCACGAAGGCCGCGAAAGCCTCGAAGGCCGGCGACATCTTCCTGATGACCTATGCGGGGCATGGCGGCCAGGTCACGGACTTCAACAACGACGAGGACGACAAGCTCGACGAGACGCTGTGCCTTCATGACGGGCAGCTCATCGACGACGAGCTCTACGTGCTCTGGTCGCTGTTCCCGGCCGACGTGCGGGTGCTGGTGATCTCCGACTGCTGCCACAGCGGCACCAACGTCCGCGCGCGGCTGGTCGAAGACACGCTGGCGGCCAATCCGGGACCGGCGGGCACGCCGCGCGCGATGCCGCTCTCGGTCGCCTCGCGCGTCATGCGTCGCAAACGCGATTTCTACCGGAAGGCCTCCGACAAGGCCGCCGCGCACTGGCAAGGCGCCAACACGCGCGAGATGGCGCTGCCGCTCGCCGCGAGCGTGCGGCTCCTCTCGGCGGTGCAGGACAACCAGGTCGCGCTCGACGGGCTCGAGAACGGCCTCTTCACCGGACGCCTGCGCGAGGTCTGGGGCGACGGGGCGTTCCACGGCGATTACGCGGCGTTCCACCGGGCGCTGATGGACACGATGCCGCCCGCCCAGTCGCCCAACCACTTCACGACCGGCCAGCCGAGCCCGGCCTTCGACGCGCAGCGGCCGTTCGACATCTGACGGGCGCCCTCGACGTCGCGGGGGCCGCCGGATAGACGGTCCCCGCGAAGACTCGGGAGGGCGCGCGGATGCCGATCTGGATCTACTGCCTCGTCGCCGGGGCGCTGGGCGTGCTCGTCTCGTGGCAGCCGCTGATGAACGCGGTTCTCGCCCGCGCGACCGGCAGCGCCATCGCGGCATCCGCCGTGTCGATCCTGATCGCGTTCCTCGGCGCGCTGGCGCTTCTCTCGGTCTGGGGACGCGGCGACATGAGCCGCGCCGCCCTGGCGTCCGTGCCCTGGTGGGTCTATCTCGCGGGTCTGATCGGGACCGCCTTCGTCGCCGGCGGCGTCATGATCGCGCCGGTGACCGGAGCGCTCCTCTTCGTCCTCTGCATCGTCGCGGGCCAACTCTTCGGCGCGACGATGGCCGACCATTTCGGCGCCTTCGGGCTCCAAGTCCGCCCGATCTCGTGGGAACGCCTCGCGGGTCTCGCGCTCGTGCTCGCGGGCGTCGTCCTGGTCCAGAGGGGCTGAGGCCATCGAAAAGCGCGTACGCGAAACCGGGATGCGACCGGACGGAGTCGCGGGTGCGGAATACCGGCCGGTGCCGTTGCCCGGCTGGAGCGAACGGCCGGTCGCCGACATGCGCGCGGCCGCGCTGGCCTTCCTCGGCGCCGTCTCCACCCGGCGGAGCGTGCGCGACTTCGACGCCCGCCCGGTCCCGCGCGACATCATCGAAACCTGCATCCGCGTCGCCGGGACGGCCCCCAACGGCGCCAATCACCAGCCCTGGCACTTCGTCGCGATCTCCGATCCGGCCCGGAAATCCCGCATCCGCGCGGCCGCCGAGGCCGAGGAGCGCGCCTTCTACGCGGGAAAGGCCGGCGAGGACTGGCTCCAGGCTCTCGCGCCGCTCGGCACCGATCCGGCGAAGCCGTTTCTCGAGGAGGCGCCCTGGCTCATCGCCGTCTTCGGCGCCCGCCGCAGCGTCTCCGCCGACGGCGCGCTCCGCCGGAACTACTACGTTCCGGAATCCGTCTCGATCGCCACCGGTTTCCTCATACTCGCCCTTCATCACGCGGGCCTCGTCAGCCTGACGCACACCCCCGCGCCGATGGGCTTTCTAAACGGGATCTGCGGACGCCCGGCCGACGAGAAACCCTACATCCTGCTCGTCGCCGGATACCCGAAACCCGGCGCGACCGTCCCGGCCCACGCGCTCGACAAGAAGCCGCTGGCGCGGATCGCGACGTTTCTCTAAGTCACGCCGTCGCGCGGTATTCCCGCCAGATCAGCCAGATCATGATCGCGTCGAAGAGGCTCAACGCCAACAGGGCCGGCGAATGGTTCGCCGCGTAGCGGTGCAGCTGGTACGCGATGAACATCGCGAGCGCGGCGACCGCCGCCGGAAAAGCCCAGCGGTATTCCCGCCACAGCCCGAAAACGAGCGCCAGTTTCACGATGCCGTGGACCGCCAGATAGGCTGCGTAGAAGTCCTTGGTCTCGACCGAGAACCCGTGCGCCATCTCGACGGCGCGCGTCGCGACCCAATCCGCCGGATCCGCCGTCAGCTCGCGAAACGTCATCCTCTCCACGAGAGCCACGATCGCCTCGGTCCCGATCATCCAGAGCAGCACGCCGCCCGCCAGTTCTGACGCCGCGAAAAGGCCCTTCAGTACCAGGCTGGTTTCGAACGCCCCGTGCAGGATCCGCGCCGCCAGCGTCTGCCGGTCGGGGGGCACGACGGCATGGCGTCTACTTTCCGCGGTAGGGCTCCACGTATTGCAGCGCCATGTCCCACGGGAAGAAGATCCACGTGTCCTGGCTCACCTCGGTGATGAACGTGTCCACCATCGGACGGCCCTGCGGCTTGGAATAGACCGTCGCGAAATGCGCTTGCGGGTAGAGCCGCCGCACCAGTTCCAGCGTCTTTCCCGTATCCACCAGATCGTCGACGATCAGGATGCCGGTCCCGTCGCCCATCAGCTCCGCGTCCGGGGATTTCAGGACCTTGGCCTCGGTCTGGTCCTGCCAGTCGTAGGATTTCACGCTGATCGTGTCGACCGTGCGGATGTCGAGTTCCCGCGCCACGATCATCGCCGGCGCCATGCCGCCGCGCGTGATCGCCACGACCGCGCGCCACTGCCCGCCATCGGGTCCCTGTCCGTCCAGCCGCCAGGCCAGCGCCCGGCTGTCCCGGTGGATCTGGTCCCAGGAGATGTGGAACCCCTTCTCGTGCGGCAGGCGGTCGGACATGCTCAGCCCCCGTTGCGGCCCGAGACCACGTCGATGTCCGGCGCGTCCTCGGCCTTCATTCCCACGACGTGATAGCCCGCGTCCACGTGCAGGTTCTCGCCGGTCACCCCCGAGGACAGGTCCGACAGCAGATACATTCCCGACTTGCCCACGTCCTCCAGCGTCACGTTGCGCCGCAGCGGCGAGTTCAGCTCGTTCCATTTCAGGATATAGCGGAAATCGCCGATCCCGCTCGCCGCCAGCGTCTTCATCGGCCCTGCGGACAAGGCGTTCACCCGGATGTTCCGCGGCCCGAGATCCATCGCCATGTACTTGACCGAGGCCTCCAGCCCCGCCTTCGCCACGCCCATCACGTTGTAATGCGGCATGACCTTCTCCGCGCCGTAATAGGTCAGCGTCACGCAGGACCCGCCATTTTGCATCAACTTCGACGCCCGTTGGACGATCGCGGTGAACGAGAAGACCGAGATCAACATCGTCTTGGTGAAGTTCGAGGCCGTGGTGTTCTCGGTATAGGAGCCGCGAAGCTCGGCCTTGTCCGAGAAACCGATCGCGTGCAGCACGAAGTCGAGACGCCCCCAGCGGTCGGCGAGCGCCTCGAACGTCGCGTCGAGCGACGGCTCGTCCGTCACGTCGCAGGGCAGCACGATGTCCGATCCGACCTGTTCCGCCAGCGGCCTGACCCGCCTGCCGAGCGCGTCGCCCTGATAGGTGAAGGCCAGCTCCGCGCCCTGGTCCGAACACGCCTTCGCGATCCCCCAGGCGATCGACTTCTCGTTGGCGAGCCCCATGATCAGGCCGCGCTTGCCGTCCATCAATCCGCCCGCCATCACGCTCTCCCGAATGTCCGGTCCCACCTCTAGGGGATGGCCGCCGCCGCTTCAAGCCGCGACCCCGCGACGGCGGGGCAGGGGCGTCCCGGGAGCGGCGACGAGCCGACGCGAGCGACGAAAGCCCTCTCGGCCACCCGGCCGTCCGCTCGCCCGCCGAAGTTTCCGGCTTGACGATTGCCGCGGCGTCCCCGACTTCTGAGCGCCGCGCGACGGCGGGAGGAGCGGAATGGGCGGAGATGTCGAACGGAACGGGATCTTCGCGGGAGACGATCCCTTCGCGATCGCGCGCGCCTGGCTCGCGGAGGCCAGAGCGGCCGAGATCAACGACCCCGAAGCCATCGCCCTCTCCACGGTCGACCCCGACGGGCTTCCGAACGCGCGCATGGTCCTCCTGAAGGACATCGAGGAATCCGCGTTCGTGTTCTACACCAATTACGGGAGCGCGAAGGCGCGCGAGATCGACGCTTCGGGCAAGGCGGCCTTCGTGATGCACTGGAAGAGCCTCCGCCGCCAGATCCGCGTGCGGGGAGACGTCGCGAAAGAGGATGGCGCCGCCGCGGACGCCTATTACCGCTCGCGCAGCCTCCCGAGCCGCCTCGGCGCCTGGGCGTCGCGGCAGTCCCGTCCGCTCGCCAGCCGCGCGCAGCTGATGGCCGAGGTCGCCAGGATCACGGCGGCGAAGGGCCTGAACCCCGACCGGCCGCCGTTCTGGGGCGGATACCGGATCACGCCCGTCGAGATCGAGTTCTGGGCCGACGGCGCGCACCGTCTCCACGACCGGTTCCGCTGGACCCGCGCGGGGCCCGCCGATCCCTGGGACGTCACCCGCCTCAGCCCCTGACGCGTCCGCCCTTGCCGCGCCGTCGCCGGCGGGCTACGCGGGAAGCGCGCCACAAGGGAGCCGTCCGATGCCCGACCGCAAGACGCTGCTTCTGACCGGCGCGAGCCGCGGGATCGGGCACGCCACCGTCAAGCGGTTCTCCTCGGCGGGCTGGCGGGTCATCACCTGCTCGCGCTATCCGTTCCCCGAGGACTGCCCCTGGGAGATGGGCCCCGAAGACCACATCCAGGTCGATCTCGCCGATCCCAAGAAATCCATCGAGGCCGTCGCCGAGATCAGGCGGCGCCTGACCGGCGGACGCCTCGAGGCGCTGGTGAACAACGCCGGCATCTCGCCGAAGGGCGAGGACGGCGCCCGGCTCGACACCCTCACCACGGATCTGCGGACCTGGGGCCAGGTGTTCCACGTCAACTTCTTCGCGAGCGTCATCCTCGCGCGCGGCCTGATCGAGGAACTCGCCGCCGCCCGGGGCGCGATCGTCAACGTCACCTCCATCGCCGGCTCGCGCGTCCATCCCTTCGCGGGGCCCGCCTACGCCACCTCCAAGGCCGCCCTCGCCGCGCTCACCCGCGAGATGGCGAACGACCTCGGCCCGATGGGCATCCGGGTCAACGCCATCGCGCCGGGAGAGATCGAGACCGAGATCCTGTCGCCCGGAACCGCCGACCTCGCGAAGGCGATCCCGCTGCGCCGCCTGGGCCGACCCGAGGAGGTCGCCCGGACGATCCACTTCCTGTGCTCCTCGGAGAGCAGCTACATTTCCGGGGTCGAGATCGAGATAAACGGCGGCCAGCACGTCTGAACGGAAAAGAGGCGCTCTGCCACCCCCCTTTGTGCTGCACCGCGAAGCGCACTATCCTGGATTGCGCCAAAACCCGAAACTTCACGATTCCGTTAAGGAATCGGTTGCGTCGGCGGGATTCCGCGGAGACTGTAAACGTATCCTGCGTGGGCGGGCCGGATCGCCTCCGCAAACGACGGTCGCCGGAGCGCGGCCGTCAACCGGCGTTGCAACGAGTACGAGTAAGCATGAACGTGCGCGGCTACGTGAAATGGTTCGACACCACCAAGGGATACGGCTTCGTCGTCGCGGATGACGGCGAGGGCGACATTCTCCTGCACGCCAACGTCTTGAGGGTGTTCGGTTTCACGTCGGTCGCCGAGGGCGCGCGGATCGAACTCGAGGTCCAGTCGACCGAGCGGGGCCGCCAGGCCGTCGAGGTCGTCGACATCACTCCCGTGGCGCCCGTCGACGGCGAGGCGCCCGAACCGCCGGTCCCGGACGCCGCCGCCGGCCCGTTGGAACCGGCGCGCGTCAAGTGGTTCGACCGGGTGAAGGGTTTTGGCTTCGTGAACATTTACGGCCGCTCGGAGGACGTCTTTCTGCATATGGAAACGTTGCGGCAATACGGTTACGGCGAGGTGCTCGCCGGAGACGTGCTCGCCGTCCGAGTAACCGCCGGTCCGCGCGGCCCGATGGTTTACGAGGTCCGCAGCTGGGATTACGTCGCCCGGCAGAACGAAGCCGTGAGCGAGGCCGTGCGCGCCGATGCGACCTGACCTGACATTCCCCGCGGCGCTGGCCGCGATCTCGCTCCTCGTCGCCGCGCAGGCTTCCGCCGACGGCTGCGCGCCCGCAACGGTCGATCTCCGCGACCCCGATTCGACCGCCCGGTTCGAGGTCGAGGTGATGGACACCGCCGAGGGCAGGGCGACCGGACTCATGCGCCGCGAATCGCTCGGCCGGTTCGCCGGAATGCTCTTCGTCTACGACGAAGCCCAGCCGGTGGCGTTCTGGATGGAGAACACCCTCATTCCGCTCGACATGCTCTTCTTCGACGAGACCGGGACGCTGCGGCGCATCCACGAGAACGCCGTGCCGCTCGACCGCACGCCGATCCCGGGCGGCGACGACATCCAGTTCGTCCTCGAGATCAACGGCGGCCTCGCGAGAACCCTCGGCATCGAGGAGGGCGCCGAGTTGCGCCATCCCGCGATCGACCAGGATCTGGCGGCCTGGCCCTGCGCGTCCGAGTGAGGTTTTGCGCTTTCCCCCGCGACCGGCCCGCGCTAGAGCCGGGGGCGTCGGGGCGTAGCGCAGCCTGGTAGCGCGGCGGTTTTGGGAACCGTAGGTCGTAGGTTCGAATCCTATCGCCCCGACCACCCCTTCCTCGCGGACGGCGACGCCGCTCCGCAGGACCCGGCGGTGCCGGTCTGACGGGTTTCACCAACAATTAAAGAACATGTCGTTACGTGCCGTCCGGGACGCAGAACGCGCCCGGACGGGAACGGAAGGCCTCGGACCATGGAAATGACACCCTCGATCGACGCGTTCAAACTCCTGCAGGCGATCAGCCGCGGCGAGGGCATCATGGGCACCGAGCGCATCGAGGCGCGGGCCCGCATCCGCTTCACCGTCGCGCAGGCGCTGTCGCAGCGTCGGATCGGCTTTCATTTCCAGCCGGTCGTCCGGGCCGCGAACCCCGATTTCCCGGCGTTCCAAGAGATGCTGGCGCGGCTCACGCTGCCGAACGGCCAGGTTCTCCCGGCCGGCGCCTTCCTGCCCCATGTCGCGGACGGCCCTCTCGGGCGCGCCGTCGACAGGCTCGCGCTCGCCCGCGCCCTGCAAACGCTGGCGGAGGATCCGGCCATCCGCCTTTCGATCAACATCTCCCCGCTCTCGATGGGCGACGAGGACTGGCTCGCCATCCTCGGCGCGGCGGCGCGCGGCGGAACGGGCGTCTGCGGCAGGCTCATTCTCGAGATCACCGAGGACGCGGCCATCCAGAACGCGCCGATGCTCCGCGACTTCATGGAGCACGTCCGCGGCACGGGATGCGCGCTGGCGCTCGACGATTTCGGCGCGGGCGCGACCGGCTTCCGGCACTTCCGCGACTTCCGTTTCGACATCGCCAAGATCGACGGCGCCTTCGTGCAGGGCGTCCATGCCGATCCCGATTCGCAGGCGCTCGTCGCGTGTCTCGTCTCGATCGCCCGGCATTTCGATATGATGCTGGTCGCCGAACGCGTCGAGGATCCCGCGGACGCCGACTGGCTGCGCGAAAAGGGCGTCGACTGCATGCAGGGATACCTCTACGGCCGTCCCTCCGCCCTCGCCGCGACGCAGCTCCGGCCAGGCGACGCCGCCCGGCGCGCCGGCTGACGGATCAGCTGTCCTTGACCAGCTTCGACAGCTGCGACTGCATCTCCTCGAGCTGGGTCTTCAGCGCCTCCAGCTCGACCTCCTTCGTCGCCTCCCTCGGAGCCGACGCCGGTCTCCCGTCCGCCGATCCGCCCGCGCGTGCGGCGAACGGCGCGAACATCCGCAGCGCGTTGTCGAACCATTCCATGTTCTGACGCGCCAGCGCCTCGAAATTCGCCAGCGCCGGATTCGCCTCGAACGCGGTCCGGACCTGCTCGCGCATCTTCTCCTGGTTGTGCGCGAAGGTCTCCATCGAGGCGTCGAGATATCCCGGCACGAAGCCCTGCAGCGTGTCGCCGTAAAGCCGGATCAGCGAGCGAAGGAAATTCGCCGGCAGCATGTTCGGCCCGTCCTTGGCCTCCTCCTCGAAGATGATCTGCGCGAGCACGCCGCGGGTGATGTCGTCTCCGGACTTGGCGTCCCTGACCACGAAATCGTCACCGTCGCGCACCATCTGCGCCAGATGGTCGAGCGTGACGTAGCTCGATTTCGCGGTGTTATAGAGCCGCCGGTTGGCGTACTTCTTGATGATGATCGGCTCGCCCTCTTTGTTTTTGCTTTTCTCGGCCAAGGGATCGTCTCCTGCTTCCTGCGGTCGCGTCATCCCCGGACCTTACCGCCGCGCCGCAGCGGGGCAAAGTCCTTTTCGCACCTGCGAATGCGCCCCCACGCCGGCTGCGCCGTGATCGAGGCCGACATCCCCGAGCCGCCCGTCGCCGAGGTCCGGGAGGAACTCGCGGCCCCGAGTCCGCAGCGCGCCCGCGCCCGCGCGTATCTCGATCTCTTCGAGCGACACGTCCTGCGCGTCGCGCTCATCTGGCCCGCGCGGGACGGCGCCTCCCTCGGGAAAAGATGACGGCGCCCGCGCCGCACCGGGTCGGCCAGCCGAGCCCGCTCGTCTTCCACCTCGGCGCCGCGCTTTCCGCCTACGCCCAGGCGCTGCTCGCGGCTCCGCGCGCCGACGCCCCCGGCTTTCCCTGGAGCGGCGACCTGGCGCGCGCCGCCGCCGCCCTCGGCCCCGATCTCGACGCCGCCGAGGTCGCGGCCGAGGCGGGCGCGCGGCTCTCCGCCACCCTGCGCGGGATCGAGGCGTGGCAGACCCATCCCTGGCGCCGCGACCTCGCCGAACCCCCGACGATCTGGCGCGGGGGCGGCGCGCGCCTGCTCGACTACGGCGCCGCCCCGGAGGCCGCCGATCCCGGCGGCCCGCCCGTCCTCGTGATCCCCAGCCTGATCAACCGCGCCTACATCCTCGATCTCACGGCCGAACGGTCGCTGCTGCGCTGGATGGCCGGGCGCGGGCTGCGTCCGGTCCTGCTCGACTGGGGCGATCCGGGCCCCGCCGAGAGCGGCTTCGACCTCGACGCCTACGGCGCCCGCCGCCTGCTCCCGGCTCTGCGTCACCTCCGGGCCGAGGCCGGCAGGCCGGTCTCGGTGACGGGCTACTGCATGGGCGGCGCCCTCGCGGCCGGTCTCGCCGCGCGCGAACCCGACGGGGTGGCCAGCCTCTCGACGATCGGCGCGCCCTGGGATTTCTCCTCGACCGACGGCATCGCCGGCGGGCTCCGCGCGCTGATCCGCGCCCAGGGCCCCCGCCGCGTCGAGGATCTGCTGGACGGGATGGGCCGGACCTTCGGCGCGGTCCCGGTCTCGCTCTTCCAGACGCTCTTCGCGATGGTCAACCCGCTGCAGGCCGCGCTCAAGTTCCGCCGGTTCTCCACGCTCGACCCCGACAGCCCCGCCGCCCGCCGCTTCGTGGCGCTGGAGGACTGGCTGGCGGACGGCGTCCCGATGCCCGCGCCCGCCGCGCGCGACCTGCTGGTGGACTGGCAGATCCGCAACGTCACCGCCTCGGGCCGCTGGCGGTTCCTCGGCGGCCCGGTCGATCCCGCCGCGATCCGCGCGCCCGCGCTCGTCGTCTGCGGGCGTGGCGATTCCATCGCGCCGGCCGCCCTCGCGCGGCCGCTCGGCGCGGCGATCCCGCGGGCGGAGCTGCTCGAGCCCGCGACCGGCCACGTCGGCATGATCGTCGGAAGCGCCGCGCGGGCCCAGGTCTGGGAGCCGCTGGCGCGCTTCATCGCCGCCCATGCAGGTTGAGACCGGGCCGGAGACGTGCGACGAGACGTGCCGAGACCGGAGCCGGCGCGATTCGCGGGCGCCCGGGAGCAGGGGTCGGACCGGCTTCGAGGTCCGTGACAGGAGAACCGAAATGACCGACATCGTCATCGCATCGGCGGCGCGCACGCCCGTCGGCAGCTTTCTGGGCAGCTTCGCGAACACGCCGGCCCACGACCTCGGCGCCGCCGTCATCATCGCCGCGCTCGAGCGCGCGGGCGTCGACGCGTCGGAGGTGTCCGAGACGATCCTGGGCCAGGTCCTGACCGCCGGGCAGGGCCAGAACCCCGCCCGCCAGGCGCATATCAACGCGGGCCTTCCGATCGAGAGCGCCGCCTGGGGCATCAACCAGGTCTGCGGCTCGGGCCTGCGCGCCGTGGCCCTCGCCGCCCAGCACATCGCGCTCGGAGACGCCGAGATCGTCATGGCCGGCGGCCAGGAGAGCATGTCGCTCTCGCCCCACGCCGCCAACCTGCGCTCCGGCCAGAAGATGGGCGACAAGCCCTTCATCGACACGATGATCAAGGACGGCCTCTGGGACGCCTTCAACGACTACCACATGGGCTCCACGGCCGAGAACGTCGCGACCGAGTTCCAGATCACCCGCGAGCAGCAGGACGCTTTCGCCGCCGCCAGCCAGAACAAGGCCGCCGCCGCCCGCGACGCCGGACGCTTCAAGGACGAGATCGTCCCCTTCACGATCAAGACCCGCAAGGGCGACACCGTCGTCGACACCGACGAGTACATCCGCGGCGACGCGACCCCCGAGGCGATGGCGAAACTGCGTCCCGCCTTCTCCAAAGACGGCACCGTGACCGCCGGCAACGCCAGCGGCCTGAACGACGGCGCCGCCGTGGCGCTGCTGATGAGCGCCGAGAACGCGTCCAAACGCGGGATCACGCCGCTCGCGCGGATCGCCTCCTACGCCACCGCCGGCGTCGACCCGAAGATCATGGGCATCGGCCCGATCTCCGCCAGCCGCAAGGCGCTGGCCAAGGCCGGCTGGTCCGTTGAGGATCTCGACCTGATCGAGGCCAACGAGGCCTTCGCCGCCCAGGCGCTCGCGGTCAACAAGGACATGGGCTGGAACCCGGAGATCGTGAACGTCAACGGCGGCGCCATCGCAATCGGCCACCCGATCGGCGCCTCGGGCGCGCGCGTCCTCAACACGCTGCTCTTCGAGATGAAGCGCCGCGACGCGAAGAAAGGCCTCGCCACCCTCTGCATCGGCGGCGGCATGGGCGTCGCCCTCTGCGTCGAGCGTGACTGAGGACGGACGCGCCGCCGGACGGGGACCCTTCGCGCAACTGGTCTTCTCCGGCGGCGGAACCCGCTGTTTCTGGCAGGGCGGCTTTCTCGACGCCGCCCGCGACGCCCTGCCGGTCGATCCCGCCCGGATCACCGGCGTCAGCGGCGGGGCGCTCTCGGCGGCCGGGTTCATCGCGCACAAGGGCCACGCCCTGCTCGACGCGATGGCCGACATCTTCGCGGCCCGCGACACCAACGTGAACTGGCATGATCCCGCGGGCGATGGCGGCGTCACCCCGCATCAGCGCATGTACCGCGAGGTCGTCGAGGACGTGTTCGCGGGAGAGGGCGTCGCGGCGGTCGCGGACGGCCCCGCCTTCCAGATCCTCCTCGGCCATCCCCCCGCGAGCCTTCTGGACCGGATCACCGGCGCCCTCTCGACCGCCGCCTACGAGGCCGAGCTCCATTCCGGCGGCGGCCCGCATTTCGCATGGCCCGAGAAGGCCGGCGTCGAAAGCACGCTCGTCGACGCCCGCGCCGCGGCCCGGGCGGGGCGCCTGACCGATCTGATCTGCGCCGCGGCCGCGATCCCGCCGGTATTCGAGCCGCCCCTCTGGGACGGGCGGCCCGTCATCGACGGCGGCATGGTCGACCAGGCGCCGATGCCCGACCCCGACGAGGGCCCGACGCTCGTCCTGCTGACCCGCGAGTACGGCTCCGTTCCGGACCGGCCCGGCCGGACCTATCTCTCGCCCTCGCGGGAGGTGCCCGCCGACAAGATCGACTTCACCGATCCGGCGGACATCGCGCGCTCCTGGGAGATCGGCGAGGCCGACGGACGGCGTTTTCTCGAAACGTTCGAATCTGAAACCGAAGAAAGGGAGGAATGACATGGCACGCACGGCACTCGTGACGGGCGGCACGCGGGGGATCGGAGCGGCGATCTCGGTGGCGCTGAAGGAGGCCGGATATTCGGTCGCGGCGAACTACGCCGGCAACGACGACGCGGCGCGGAAATTCACCGACGGGACCGGCATCAAGGCCTTCAAATGGTCGGTCGCCGATTACGACGCCTGCAAGGCCGGCGTGGCGGAGGTCGAGGCCGCGCTCGGTCCGGTCGAGATCCTCGTCAACAACGCCGGCATCACCCGCGACGGCATGTTCCACAAGATGACCCCGCAGCAGTGGAAGGAGGTCATCGACACCAACCTCTCGGGCGTCTTCAACATGACCCATCCGGTCTGGCCGGGAATGCGCGAGCGCAAATTCGGCCGGGTGATCACCATCTCCTCGGTCAACGGCCAGAAGGGCCAGGCCGGCCAGGCGAACTATTCCGCCGCCAAGGCCGGCGACATCGGCTTCACCCGGGCGCTGGCCCAGGAGGGCGCGCGCGCCGGCATCACCGTCAACGTCGTGGCGCCGGGCTACATCGGCACCGAGATGGTGATGGCGATCGACGAGAAGGTGCTGAACGAGCGCATCATCCCGCAGATCCCGGTCGGCCGCCTCGGCACGCCCGAGGAGATGGCGCGCATCGTCGTCTTCCTCGCCTCCGACGACGCGGGCTTCATCACCGGCTCCACCATCTCCGCCAACGGCGGACAGTTCTTCTCCTGAACGAAGCGAAAGCGGCGGCGCTCCGCACGCGCCGCCGCGAAGCCTTAAGGAGGGATACACCCCGAGTGCTATGCTCACCTTGGCATTCCTAATCCTTCTAGGGCTCTCCGTGCTCCGCTCCATCCAAATGTTTTTCTTCGGGGCCTCTTTCTTCAAACATGCTTCTGTGACAAGTAGAATGTAACGTCATCGTAAAAAGTTTAAGAGATTCTCTAGGATTACTCTCCCGTAAAAGATCGATATCTATAAAGGTTTTGTCAACAAGACTAATTTCTTTCCTTGCTTCAATGACAGCTAAAATTTCGTTTAGCTCATCCAGCTTGTTGATGTCCTTTTGTAGTCGTCGATATTCATCGATATTACCAGAAAGACTTCGCATTTTTGCCAAGATGCTATCATGCAATGATAGATATCTTGTTGATTCCTTTGAAATCTCAGCTATATCGTTTATGGAAAGAGTTTTTCCTAGGTCGTGTCCAAATCTATTTCGTAGTTTATTGGGCCTTTTCCGCATCGGCGGCGAGTCCACACTCGGTTGAGTTCCATTATGAAGCGCAACACGGGGGACCTGCATCGCCCATCGGTCAAAGTCCAAGCTTAGTCCTTGGTCTTTGTGGCGATCGTTCTGCTGGCAATGGCGCTTCGCACATTCGTTTGTAGACATCGCCTGCGGGTGTACGATGTCCTCTGAACATTGCTCGAAACCTCTACCGCAAAGTCCGTGTGACACACCTTTCCACGCGGTTAACGCGATTCCAGTCGTCTTGTGAAATCAACGACATAGCAAAAGTGACACGCGTGGCCACTTCGATCTGCCACACCCCTCCCGCGCCTCACATCGGCTGCGGGTTCGCCCTCCGGATCGCCGCGATCGCCTCCATCACGTCCTCGCCCAGCGTCACGTCCGCCGCCCCCAGATCGGTCCGAAGCTGCTCCATACTCGTGGCCCCGAGGATCACCGATCCCATGAACGGCCGCGACGCGCAGAACGCCAGCGCCATCTGCGCCGGCTCCATCCCGTGGTCGCGCGCGAGCTCCACATAGGCGCTCGTCGAGACCAGCGCCTCCGGCGTGATCCGCCCGCCCAGCTTCTCGTTGATCGTCCGCCGCGATCCCGGCGGCACGGCGCCGTTCTCGTATTTCCCGGTCAGCAGACCGGCGGCCAGCGGCGAATAGGCCAGCAGCCGCACGTCCTCGTGGTGGCACAGCTCCGCCAGATCGAGATCGAAGATCCGGTGCAGCAGGCTGTACTCGTTCTGGATCGACACCACGCGCGGCAACCCGTGGACCTCCGCCAGATGCAGCATCTTCGCGGTGCCCCAGGCGCTGTCGTTCGACAGCCCGACATGCCGGATCTTTCCCTCCGCCACCAGATCCCCCAGCGCCCGCAGCAGCTCCAGCAGCCGCTCCTCCTCGCCCCGCTCCTGCGCGCTCGGATCGAACCGCCAGCTCTGCCGGAAATGGTACGATCCCCGGTTCGGCCAATGCAGCTGGTAGAGGTCGATATGATCGGTCCGGAGCCGCCGCAGGCTCCCCTCGACCGCGATCCGCAACGTCTCCGGAGAGATCGGCGCCCCGCCGGGCCGCACCGAATTGTTGCCCTTGCCGACGATCTTGGTCGCGAGGAGCACGTCCCCCCGCCGCCCCGTCCGCTCGACCCACTGTCCGATGATCGTCTCGGTATCGCCCGCCGTCTCCGGCCCGAGCGGAGTCGTCGGATACATCTCCGCCGTGTCGATCAGGTTCACGCCCTGGTCGAGCGCGTAGTCGATCTGCTCGAACGCCTCCTCGGCGCTGTTCTGCGTCCCCCAGGTCATCGACCCGAGGCAGAAGAGGCTCACCTCCAGATCGCCCCGGCCAAGTCTGCGCGTCTCCATCACTCTTCCCTCGTCATTCATTCATTCCCGGGCCAGCCCCGTCGGCACGATCAGCGGCCCCTCCGCGTCCGCGCCCAGATGCGCCGTGATCCCGTAGACCGCCGCCAGCCGCCCCGGCGTCAGTACAGCCTCCGGCGGCCCGTCCACAACCACCCGGCCGGCCGCCATCAGGATCAGCCGGTCGCACCACCGCGCCGCCAGCCCCAGATCGTGCAGCGACACCACCACCCCCCGCCCGCCGCGGGCCAGATCGCGCAGCCGCCGCATCAGCCCGAGCGCGTGCGCGGGGTCCAGTCCGGCCGTCGGCTCGTCCGCCAGCAGGAGCGGCGCGTCCTGCGCCAGCGCCCGCGCGATCAGCGCCCGCGCCCGCTCGCCACCCGAGAGCTCCGTCGCCGGCCGCCCCCGATGCGCCTCCAGGTCCATCGCCGCGATCGCCGCGTCCACCGCCGCGCGGTCGGCCGCCGCACTCGCCCTGTGCGGCCCGCGCCCGAGCGCCACCAGCGCCTCGACACTCACCGGCCAGGCCACCTCGCGCTCCTGCGGAATGTACGCCGCCGCGAGCGCCCGCCCGCGCGGCCCCAGATCGCCGAGAGACCTGCCGCCGAGCGCGATCCGCCCCTCCGCCGCCTGCAGCCCGAGCGCCGCGCGCATCAGCGTCGTCTTGCCCGCCCCGTTCGGCCCGAGCAGCCCGACCATCTCGCCGCGCCCGACTTCCGCATTCACCCCGTCCACCACCGGACATCCGCCCCGCCGCACCGTGACGTCTTCGAGCGAGAGCAGGCTCATGCGAGGCTCCGCCGGCGTCGCCAGACCAGCCAGAGGAAGAACGGCGCGCCCACCAGCGCCGTCAGCACCCCGAGCTTCAAGTCGCGGTCGGGCGCGATCAGTCGCGAACCGCCAGATCGGCCGCGAGCAGCAGTGCCGCCCCCCCCAGCGCCGAGGCCGGCAGAAGCCGCGACGGCATCCCCCCGACCAGCGGGCGGAGCACGTGCGGCACCACGAGGCCGACGAACCCGATCGCGCCCGCCACCGCCACGCCGGCCCCGACCGCGAGCGCCGTTCCGACCACCGCCAGCATCCGCGTCCGCGCCACCGTCACGCCCATCGACGCGGCCGCGTCCTCGCCCAGCGTCAGCGCGTCGAGCGCCCGCCCGAGCGTGAGGAGCACCGCCATCCCGGCCAGGATGAACGGCGCCGCCAGCCAGACCTGCGGCATCGACCGGTCGGCCAGCGATCCGAGCAGCCAGAACACGATCTCGGACGCCGCGAAGGGATTGGGCGAGAGGTTGAGCGCGAGCGAGGTCAGCGCGCCCGCGAGGCTCGAAACCGCGATCCCCGCCAGGATCAGCGTGATCGACCCGCCGCCGGACCCCGCGAGCGCCTGGACGAGCAGCACCGCGAGAAACGCTCCCGCCAGCGCCATCAGCGGCAGGGCGGGCGGAAACGCCGCCGACAGCCCGGTATAGAGCGCGAGGACGGCCCCCAAAGCCGCCGTGCCCGAAACGCCCAGCAAGCCCGGCTCGGCCAGCGGGTTGCGCAGATACCCCTGCAACGCCGCGCCCGACAGCCCCAGACCCGCGCCGATCAGCAGCGCCAGCAGCGCGCGGGGCAGGCGGATCTCGCGCATCACGATCACGACCGGGCCATCGCCGCCCCGGACCAGCGCGGCCAGGCTCTCGCCCGCGGGAAGGCCCGCCGGCCCGGTCAGAACGCTCAGACAGAACAGCGCCGCCGCCAGCAGGCCGAGCCCCGCCAGGATGGCGCCGGACCGGCTCACCGCGCCGCCCGCAGCGCCTCGACAGCGCGCGCGACCAGCGGCGTGCCGCAGACCCAGAGATTGTCCGCCACCGTCGCGCGTCCCGCCCCCAGCGCGCGCGTCGCCGGATGCGACAGTATCCCCTGCGCCAGCGCCGGGGCGGCGTAATCCTGCCCTGTCACGAGAACGTCCGGCGCGTCCATCACCAGCGTCTCGAGCGGCAGCTTCGCCATTCCGCGCAGTCCGTGCTCCCGGGCCACGTTGGAATACCCCGCGACCGCGAGGATCTCGTCGGCCAGCGTTCCCGCGCCCGAGGTGTATCCGTTGGAATACAACAGCGCCGCGCGGGGCCGGGGCTCCGGCGGGGCGGGGGCCTCGAGAACCGCGTCCATCTCCGAGATGAGGGCCTCGGCGCGCTCCCCGGTTCCGAGCAGCGCCCCCATCCGGCGGACGTTCGCGCGGATGTCGTCGATGGTCTCCTCCACCGCGAAGACCTCGACCCGGCGGCCGGTCCGACGCAGCATGTCCAGCGTCGCCGCCGGATCGTACGCGCCCGCCAGGATCAGATCGGGATCCAGAAGATGGATCTCCTCCGCGCCGCCGCCATGCGCGGGCCAGGCGGCGGCCTCGGCCCAGAGCGCGGAGGAGACCGGATCGCGCGCCACCCGGCTCACCGCCACGAGTTGGCCCGGGCGGGCCAGCATCATCGCGAGCTGGTCCGTGCAGAGGTTCATCGACACGACGCGGGCCGGCGCCTCCTCCGCCCGCGCGGCGGATCCCAGCGCCAGCGCCAGAAGCAGCGCCGCCCGCAGCATCAGAACCGCCCGGCCACGCCGAAGAACCAGGCGCGGTCGGACGTGCCGTAGCCCCGCGCCGTCTGATACTGCGCGTCCAGCAGGTTCTGGACCCGCAGGTAGATCTGCGCCGCGTCCGTCACGTTCCACGCCGCCCGGGCGTCCACCACCGCGAAGTCCTCCTTGAAATTCGCGGTCTCGACGCTCGCGCTGTCATCGACGTAGCCGCTCACGGCCCGCACTCCGACGCCGAAGTCGATGGCGTCGGTCACGGCGCCGTCGAGAAACGCCGAGAGCTCGTTGCGCGGGATCCGGTCCCTGCGCGACCCGTCAGGCAGCTTGGCGTCCGTGTAGGTGTACGCGCCCGAGAGGGTCAGGGTCTCGGTGAAGCTCCACGCTCCCGAAAGCTCCACGCCGCGGCTTTCCGACGTCCCGTCGGTCTGGACGTACTGGCACGGGCCGACGCAAATGAAGTCCGGAGGAACGAACGCGCCCCGGTATTCGATGAGGTTGTCGATCCGGAGCCAGAAAAGCGCGGCCTGCGCGGTGCCGCGCCCGCCCGCGAAACTCCGCTCGAGGCCGATATCCGCGCTCACGCTCGTCTCGGGCTCGAGATCCGGATTGCCGTCCAGCGGGTCGAACAGCTCGTAGTTCGACGGAGCCCTGAAGCCGTTGCCGAGCGATCCGCGCAGCACGGTGTTGCCGTCGAGCGAATAGGCCGCGGCGAGCCGGCCCGAGGCGTAGCCGCCGAATTCGGAGTGCTCGTCGAGCCGCAGCGCCGCGTTGACGGTCAAGGCGGGGACCGGAGTCCAGTCGGCTTGGCCGAACACGCCGGCGATCGAATTGGTTTCGGTCTCGCCCGCTGAACCCGTTTTCGACCGCTCGCGGGTCCAGTCCGCGCCGAACTGCGCTCCCAGGCTTTCCGATACGACCACGCGTCCGGTATAGGCCGCACGCACGCGGTCACCCTCGGCGTCGAAACCGGACGGCCCGAACGCGGGAATGACCCTTTCGCTGTCGATGGCGAAATACGAGACGGCGATCTCGTTCTCGACCAGACCGAACGTCTCGAAATCGAGTCCGGTCCGCGCGCCCCATGTCGTCTGCCGGAACGTGTCGGGCGCGTCGCCGCCCGGCCCGGGTCCGCCGTCGAAATCGCCGTCCTCGACCTGCCGGAACGCGGAGGCGAAGATCGACACGGTGTCGGTCGCGTAGAGCGTGCCGGAGGCCGAAAGGCGCGTGGTCCTGAACCCGTCGTTCTCGGTGTTGCCGTCGTCCTCCTCGGCGGCGGAGAACCCGTCCGTCTCGTAATGCGCCAGAGTGAAGACGACGTCCCCCCGCTCGTCGCGCCCCGCGAGACTCAGCCGCCCCCGCGCCGTCCCGAAGCTGCCGCCCTCCAGCAGATACCGCGCCTCGAACCCGTCCTCGGTCGCGCGCGGGCTGGTGATGGCGATCACGCCGCCGACCGCCTGACCGCCGTAGATCGCGGACTGGCTGCCCTTCAGCACCTCGATCCGGCTCATGTCGTCGACCAGAAGCCCGCTCAGCGACGGCGCGACCGTCGGGCTCGTCGGGTCCGAGATCTCGATCCCGTCCACCTCGACGCGCACGTATTGCTGCGGCGCGCCCCGGATCGCGAAACCGGACACCGTTCCGGCCGGTCCGGATTGCTGCACGGTCACGCCGGGCACGTCCTCCAGAAACTGAAGCGCGAACGGCCTTCCGTCCGCCTGAAGCGTGGACTCGGTGATCACCGACACCTGCGAGCCGGTCCGCGCGGCCTCGCTCGGGACGCGGTTGGCGGAGATCACGATGTCCTCCAGCAGGATCGGCTGCGCGGATGCGGGAAAGGAGAACGGCGCGGCCGCGACAAGGCACGCCGACGCGGATTTCAGGATCGTCTCGTGACGCATGGCATGAACGTTCCGATGTTTTCGGACCGCCCACGCGGGGCGGCCGGGGTGACAGTATCGTCCTCGGTTCGGGGGTCGCGCGGACACCCCTCGCCTCGGACGGCGAGCGCGTCACCGCTGCGGAACGACCGCTCCTTCCGCGCGCCCCGCGCGTCGGGTGGGTGATCGTCAGGGCAGGTCTCCTGGCTTGCGGGTCGCCGCCTCGCGCCGCGCCTTCCCGGGCTCTCCCAGTGGCATGGTGGGCGCGGGCTCGCCGCTCACAGTTGCGGGGGCAGCCGCGGATCAGGGGCTCTCCCCGCACCGCGTTCCCTTTTCATCCCGCCCCTTGAGACGGGAACCCTGACGCGGACGTGATCGCGCCCGAAGGGCTTGCCTGTCAAGCGGGTTCGTCGGGAGATCCGCGCGCATGAAGCGCGTCCAAGGTTGGACGCGCTTCAATACACTGAAGTTAAATGAAAAAATAGTCAGCGTGATCTGAGGGGCATGTCCGCTGTGCCCGGCATCAGCCGACTTGCCGCCTGAACTGGCGGAACGGATGGCATGGCATCGCCGATCCGGAGCCGCTTCCGGCGCGGGCCGGAAACCTTCCGGACCGCCGCGGCGCCCGCCGTTCGCCACCACATGACGTATTCGTCGAGGAACCTGTCGATGAGGGCATCCGTCACGTTCGGCATGATCACGGCATGCGCCTCGCCGCGGTGGCAGGCCAGCTGGTAGGTCTTCACGATCTCCTCCGATGGCTCCGGAAAGAGAACGGTCAGCGAACAGGCGTTGCGCAGGACCGGGATGCCCGCGGAGCGCAGCCTCTCTGCCATGCGGCCGGCCCTGTCGAGGCATTGGTGGACATCGGCACGGAAGCCTGCCGCCCCGTGACCGAGGAGGCGCGACCAGATCGCGAGCACGGCATGTCCGCTCCGCGATCCCATCAACGTCGTGTCGTTCGAGCGCAGATAGGCGATCGAGGATGCGACCCGGTCGACATGGCCGCGGCGCGCGACGAGCACGCCGCAGGGCATCGGCGTTCCGATCATCTTGTGGCCTGAGGTCGAGATGCTGTCGACGCCGTGCCGGAAACTCGGGCGGATCGCGCTTGGCGCATCGTCGATGAAGGGGATCACCATGGCGTTCAGCGCACCGTCGACATGGATGAACCGCCGGGTGGGATCGACGCCTGCCGCATCCAGGCAGGCCACCGCTTCGGCGATGTCGTCATGGGCGCCCTTGACGGTCGTGCCGCAGGTCAGCGCGAGAATGACGGGGCGGCCGGCTCCTTCGGACAGCGCGGCGGAGAGGGCGTCCAACCCGATCGCGCCGTCGGGCGAACATGCGACCGGCGCGGCGTCGATCCGAAGGATCCTCGCGGCTTTCGGTATCGAGTAATGGGCCTCCGCGCCGTAGAGCAGCCTTGCATCGGGAAGCGCCTCGCGCGCGAGGTAGAGCGCCCACAGGTTGCCTTCGGTCCCGCTGGCGCCGACCGATCCCCAGAAATCTTCCGCCCGGTCGCAATCCCAGAGGTCCATCAGCCAGGCGACCGCGTCCCGTTCGAGGTCGCAGACCTCCGAGCCGAAATGCGAGCCGGCGTAGGGGTCGCCAAGGTTGTTGATAAGGTAGCGCCAGATGTCCGCCGGAAGCTCCGACCGCCCGAGCAGATTGTAGGGGTAGCCGAGATGCGTCGCGTGGGCGTCGCGGACGCGCGACCGTGTCCGCGCGAGCGCCGCGCGAATCGCGGGTGCGCATCCGGTCGTGGAGCGGGCCAGCGACATTTTGCTGTTCGACGGCCTCGCGAGAAACGGGTGCGGCACCGCCGCCTCGGCGAACGTTTTCCGACCCGGGTCGTAGACGGTTTCGGTCAGACAGCTGCGGTAGTTCGTTATCCTGCGGTTCGGAGACATCAGGGACCTCCTTTTGGTGGGCCGCGCCCGGGCGCGGAGTGTGGATGGCGGAGACAGGCGAACAGCGCCGCGGAACCTCCTCAGGCCCTTCGGATCGAGCGGCAAGGCAATGATCGCTAAAGTCGCAGCGTTTCGCCTCCCCCGATTGGATGACAAGAATCCGAATCATTCCGGATGTGATTCGTGTATGCTGCGCCGGCGCCGCAACGCATGGATTGAAGTTCATGTCCGAAAAGTGCGTGCTTGCCCTGACCGAGGACATCTATGACGCCGCCATGGGGGACGTCCCGTGGGGCCAGGTCGGTGACGGCCTGATCCGCCTTCTCGGAGCACGCAGCATCTCGTTGATGGCGGGCCGGTTCGGATCGGGCGATATCGAACTCCTGAGCCATCAGGGCATACCGGGCGACGCCGTGACGGCGTATAGCGGGCACTACCGCTCCGTCGACCTCTGGACGGGGCGCGCCGCCGAAGCCGCCGGCCGGATGCGACCCGGCACGGCGCCGAACGTCTGGATCAGCGGCACCCTGGTGTCCGACTCTGAATTCCTGCGGAGCGAGTTCTATTGCGATTTCGGAAAGCCGCTGGGCCTGCGCCATGTCGTCGGCACGGTCGCGCCGCTGGGCGCGGCGGGCGTCCTGGCGATCGGCCTTCATCGCCCGGAGGGCGCGGGGAGTTTCGAGCGCCGCGACGCGGAAACGCTTGGCCGACTCCTTCCCCATCTATGCCGGGCATTGCAGCTTCGCCGCAGGCTCGGCGGAGGGCTTCCGGACGTCCCGCCCGGCCTCGCCGCTCTGGACGCGCTCTCGTCGGGCGTTCTCGTCGTCGATCCCGATCTCAACGTCCTGGTCGCGAACGCGGCGGCGGAAGCGATGTCCGGGCGCGAAACGGTCTTTCAACTCGCGAAGCGGCGGATCGGCGGCGGCCAGTGGACGCTGACGGCGCAGGCGCTGCGCCATGCCGACAGCCTCGCCCTCGGCGCGCTGGTGCGTGCGACCGCGCTCGGATCATCCGGCGGTGCGGTCCCGCTGCGGGATGCCGATGGCCTGACGGCGGTCGCCGCGTTGGTCCTGCCGTTGCCTCGGCGACTCGCGGGTGGGACCCTCGGGGTGTCCGGTCGCGTTCAGGGCCAGGCGCTGCTGATCTTGCGCGAGCTTCGGCGCGAGGGGTCGGCTCCGGACGCACGGCGTCTGAGGGACATTTTCGGCCTGACGCGAAGCGAAGCCGAGGTGGTCTGCGCACTCGCCGGCGGCGCCACCAAGGCTTCCGTCGCCGAGCGGCGCAATCTGCGCGCGTCGACGATCCACACGCAGGTCAGGTCGATCCTCGCAAAGACCGGGGCCGCCAACCTGCGTGACCTGGAGCGCATCCTGGGCGGCATCGGTGAGATCTGAGGGCGGGCGGACTCAGGCGCTCTTGGGCTTCGACTTGTGCTTGCGGAATTTCGCTTTCGCGGCATGAGGTCCGGCCGGCGGCGCTTTGGAGGTTTTGGGCTTCGCCTTGCCCTCCGGTTTGCGACCGGGTCCGCGCGAAGGCTTCCCGGGCCCCGGCGCCACCTCGCCCGCCGACCCCGGCGCGCCCTCCAAGCGCCGCACGACGACCCCCTTCTCCAGCGTCATGTCCGGTCCGAGCGCCGCGAAAAACGCGTCGGCCTTGCCCGCCGCCAGCTGCACCCAGGTCTCTTCCGACTGCATCCGGATCGCCCCGACGTCGCGTTTCGTCAGCCCCGACGCGCCGCACAGAAGCGGCAGAAGCCAGCGCGGCTCGGCGTTCTGATTGCGCCCTACCGACAGGCTCAGCCACACGCTCTCGCCGAATTCCGGCCGGGCCTCCTTCGGATCGCGCGGGGCGGGGGCCTCGTCCAGCTCCTCCGGAGCCGACTGCCCGGCCCGCGCCAGCCGGAGAAACGCCGCCGCCACCCGCTCCGGCGAATGCGCCTCGACGATCCGCGCCACCATGTCGGCCTCGTCCTCCCGGACCGGCTCGGCCAGCGCCGGATCCGCCAGCAGACGCGCATCGTCCCGCGCGGTGATCTCGGCGGCCGATGGCGGCCCCGCCCATTCCGCGGTGATCTTCGCCGCGCGCAAAAGCCCCTCCGCCCGCCGTCGTCCCGAGACCGGCACGATCAGCACGCTGACCCCCTTGCGCCCCGCGCGCCCCGTCCGCCCGCTCCGGTGCAGCAGCGTGTCCCGGTTCGTCGGCAGATCCGCGTGGATCACCAGATCGAGGTTCGGCAGATCGATCCCCCGCGCCGCCACGTCGGTCGCGATGCAGACCCGCGCCCGCCCGTCGCGCATCGCCTGAAGCGCGTGCGTCCGCTCGGTCTGGCTGAGTTCCCCCGAGAGCGCCACCACCGGGAAACCCCGGTTCCGGAACCGCGCGGTCATGTGGCTGACCGCCGCCCGCGTCGTGCAGAACACGAGCGCGGTGGGCGCCTCGTAGAAGCGCAGCACGTTGATGATCGCGTTCTCGCGGTCGTGGTTGGCGACCGTCAGCGCGCGGTACTCGATATCGCCGTGCTGTTCCCGCTCCGCCGTCGTCTCGATCCGCACCGCGTCGCGCTGGTAGCTTTTCGCCAGAGCCGCGATCTGCTTCGGCACCGTGGCCGAGAACATCAGCGTCCGGCGCGACGCGGGCGCGGCCTCGAGAATGAACTCCAGATCCTCGCGGAACCCCATGTCGAGCATCTCGTCCGCCTCGTCGAGCACGGCCGCGCGCACCGATCCGAGATCGAGCGAGCCGCGCTGGATGTGGTCGCGCAGTCGTCCCGGCGTGCCCACGACCACATGCGCGCCGCGCTCCAGCGCCCGCCGCTCGCTCCGCATGTCCATGCCGCCGACGCAGGAGGCCGTGGCGACGCCCGCCTCCGCATAGAGCCAGTCAAGCTCGCGCCGCACCTGAAGCGCCAGCTCGCGCGTCGGCGCCACGACCAGCGCCAGCGGCGCGCCCGCCGCCTCGAACCGCTCGGCGCCGCCTAGCAGCGTCGGCGCGATGGCGATGCCGAAGGCGACCGTCTTTCCCGACCCGGTCCGAGCGGAAACGAGAAGATCGGCGCTTTCGAGCGCCGGATCCAGCATCGCCTGCTGGACCGGCGTCAACGTGACGTATCCCCGCGCGGTCAAGGCGCGGGCGAGCGGCGGAACGGCGCCTGATGTGTCGGTCATGGTTCTGGTCTCTCGGATTTCGGGGTTCTGCGTCACCCGGTCGGAAATCCGAAGGAACGGCGCGTCGGAACCGCGCCGGACGCGCGACCTCGATCTGGCGTGCTCTTAGACGCCTCCGCGGCCCGTGTCGAGCAGCCAGGCGAATATTGACACTTCGCGACGACGTTGCGGCACGCGAAAGGCCGGGGGGCCACGATGAATCTGGATTTTCCGGTCTTTCTGACGGCCCTGACGGCGTTCGCGATCGGCGTGGCATGGATCGCCGCTTCTCTGATCAGCCGCCTTCAGAACCCGAAGGGGCGGGCGAAAAAGAGCGCCACGCCATCGCGGACCCGACCGCCCGCGCCGTTCACCGGACGCGTCTGGGTGATCGACGGAGACACCGTCAAAGTCGCGAAGCACCGTATCCGCCTGTTCGGAATGGATGCGCCCGAGATGGACCAGCGCGGCGGCGCGAAAGCGAAATCGAACCTCATCCGGCTCGCCGGTGGCTCCGAGGTGCATGTCGAGCCTCTGACGCTGGATTGCTACGGCCGCGTCGTCGCGAAGGTCTGGCGCGGCGATCTGGATCTCTCCGAACGCATGGTCCGCGACGGCTATGCCGTGGCGACGTCCCGGTGGAACCGCGACTATCTGCCCGCCGAACGCGAGGCCCGGGCGGAACGACGCGGGCTGTGGGCCTTCGATCCGGTGGACGGGATCGGAGACCCGTCAAGGCATCGGGCCTCGGCGCGGTCGCCGCGGCCGGGCGATCCGTCGGAACACCTCCCGCCCGGAGAGGCGCCGCGTCGTCCGTGGCCGGGATGATCGTCTTCCGGATTTCATACTGACATGAAACCTGGAGAGCAGTCGGCGCGCGCCAACAGGCGCGGGCCAAGGAAAAAGACTCGCGCGCACCGCGCGCTCCGCCTGGCGGCAAAGGCCGCCCCCGACCGGCCGCGCGGATCGCCGTCGCCGGAAAGGACCCGATCCGGCGGCGCGGCTTTCCTCAGCCGATCTCCACCAGAAGATCCTTGGCGTCGACCTGCGCGCCCGTATGGACGTGAAGCGCCGTCACCTTGCCGGCCTTCTCCGCATAGAGGCCGGTCTCCATCTTCATCGCCTCGATGGTCATCAGAAGGTCGCCGGCCTTGACCTCCTGACCCGCCGCGACCGCGATCCCCGCGATGATTCCGGGCATTGGCGCCGCGACATGTCCGGGATCGTCGGGATCGGCCTTAGGGCGTCTGGGCGCGCTCGCCTTCACCTTGCGGTCGGGCACGCGGATCGTGCGGGGCTGGCCGTTGAGTTCGAAAAACACCCGGGCGTCGCCGTCCTCGTTGGTCTCTCCGACGGCCTGGAGCCGGATCTCAAGGATTTTCCCGGGGTCGATCTCCACCGAGATCTCGTCGCCGGGCTCCATGCCGTAGAAGAACACCGGCGTCGGCAGCGTCCGCACCGGACCGTAGTCGCGGTTGCGCTTGCGGTACTCGACGAAGACCTTGGGATACATCAGGTATCCGCAGAAATCCTCGTTGTCGACCGGCCCGCCGACCTCCGCTTTCAGTTTCTCCTCCAACGCCGTGAAATCAGCGGGCTCCTCGACCGAGCCCGGCCGGACCTCCAGCGGCCTGTCCCCCTTGAGGACCTTCGCCTGCAACGCCGCGGGCCACCCGCCCGGCGGCTGGCCGAGCTGGCCCCGCATCATTCCCACGACGCTGTCGGGAAAGGACACGTCGACGTCCGGATTCTCGACGTCCGCGCGGCTGAGCCCCTGGGAGACCATCATCAGCGCCATGTCGCCCACGGTCTTGGAGGACGGCGTCACCTTGATGATGTCGCCGAACATGCGGTTCACCTCCGCATAGGTCTGCGCCACCTCATGCCAGCGATCCTCGAGCCCCATCGACCTCGCCTGCGCCTTGAGATTGGTGAACTGTCCCCCCGGCATCTCATGGAGGTAGACCTCCGAAGCCGGCGCCATCAGCCCGCTTTCGAAGGCCGCGTACTGCGTCCGGACAGCCTCCCAGTAATCCGAGATCCGCCGGATCGCGGCGATGTCCAGGCCGGTGTCGCGTTCCGTGTGGCGCAGCGCCTCGACGATGGAGCCGAGCGCCGGCTGCGAGGTGCCGCCGGACATCGCGTCCATCGCCGCGTCCACCGCGTCGGCGCCGGCCTCCGCCGCCGCCAGCACCGTCGAGCCGGAAATGCCGCTGGTGTCATGGGTGTGGAAATGCAGCGGAAGCCCCGTCTCCTCCTTCAGCGCCTTGACCAGGACCCGCGCCGCGGCCGGTTTCAGCAGGCCCGCCATGTCCTTCAGACCCAGAACGTGCGTTCCGGCGTCGCGAAGGTCCCGGGCCATTCCGACATAGTATTTCAGGTCGTACTTCGACCGGTCGGGGTCGAGCAGGTCGCCGGTATAGCAGATCGACGCCTCCAGGACCTTGCCGGTCTCGAGCACCGCGTCCATCGCGACGCGCATGTTCTCGACCCAGTTGAGGCTGTCGAACACCCGGAACACGTCGATCCCCGACGAGGCTGCCTGTCCGACGAAAGCCTGGACCACGTTGTCCGGATAGGTCGTGTAGCCGACGCCGTTCGCCCCCCGGAACAGCATCTGCGTCATGATGTTGGGCATCGCCGCCCGCAGATCGCGCAGCCGCTGCCAGGGACATTCCTGCAGGAAGCGGTAGGCGACGTCGAAGGTCGCGCCCCCCCAGCATTCCATGCTGAAAAGCTGCGGCAGGTGGCTCGCATAGGCCGGCGCCACGCGCCGCATGTCGAAGGTCCGCATCCGGGTCGCGAGCAGACTCTGCGGCCCGTCGCGCATCGTCGTGTCCGTGACGAGAAGGCGCTCCTGCGCCAGCATCCAGTCGGCGAGGCCCTTCGGCCCGTCGCGGTCCAGAAGCTGCCGCGTGCCGTCGGGCGGCGGAAAGCCCGCCGGCGCGGGAGGACGCGGCGCGCGGGCGGTCGCGGGCGGCCGCGCCCGTCCGGCCGTCTCGGGATGCCCGTTGACGGTCACGTCCGCCACATAGGTCAGGATCCGCGTCGCCCTGTCCTGACGCTCCTCGAACCGGAACAGCTCCGGCGTCGTGTCGATGAATTTCGTGGTGTAGGTGTTGTCGAGGAACGTCGGATGTTTCAGGAGGTTCTCCACGAAGTCGATGTTGGTCGACACGCCCCGGATGCGGAACTCGCGCAGGGCCCGGTCCATCCGCGCGATCGCCATCTCAGGCGTCGGAGCCCAGGCCGTGACCTTCTCCAGCAGCGAATCGTAGAACCGGGTGATCACCGCGCCGGAATAGGCCGTGCCGCCGTCGAGGCGGATGCCGTGGCCGGTCGCGCCGCGATAGGCCGTGATCCGGCCGTAATCCGGTATGAAGCTGTTCTGCGGGTCCTCGGTGGTTATCCGGCACTGCATCGCGTGGCCGTTGAGCTTCACGTCGGCCTGGCTCGGCGCCCCGGTCGCCTCCGCCACCGTCGCGCCCTCGGCCAGAAGGATCTGCGCCCGCACGATGTCGATGCCCGTCACCTCCTCGGTGACCGTGTGCTCGACCTGGACCCGCGGATTGACCTCGATGAAATAGAACGCGCCGGTATCGCGATCCATCAGGAACTCGACCGTCCCCGCGCAGCGGTAATCCGCCGCCCTGCAGATCGCCAGCCCCAGACCGCAGAGCTCCTCGCGCTGATCCTGGCTCAGATATGGCGCCGGCGCGCGCTCCACGACCTTCTGGTTGCGCCGCTGCACCGAGCAGTCCCGCTCCCAGAGATGGTAGAGCCCCCCGTGCTCGTCCCCCAGGATCTGCACCTCCACGTGCCGCGCGTTCAGAATGAGCTTCTCGAGATACCCCTCGCCGTTGCCGAAAGCGTTCAACGCCTCGCGCCGGCCCTCGAGCACCTTCTCCTCCAGCTCGCCCTCGTCCATGACCGGCCGCATGCCGCGCCCGCCGCCGCCCCAGGACGCCTTGAGCATGAACGGATAGCCGACCTCCGCCGCCATCCGGCGCACCTCGTCCATGTCGTCGGGCAGCACCTCCGTCGCGGGCACCACCGGCACGCCGGCCCGCATCGCGACGCGCCGCGCGCTCGCCTTGTCCCCGAGCATCCGCATCGTCTCGGCGGTCGGCCCGATGAAGGCGATCCCGGCCGCGTCGCAGGCGTCCACCAGATCGGGGTTCTCCGACAGCAGGCCATAGCCCGGATGGATCGCGTCCGCGCCCGCCATCCTCGCCACCCGGATGATCTCCGGAATGGACAGATAGGCCGCCACCGGCCCCAGATCCTCGCCGATCCGGTAGGCCTCGTCCGCCTTGAACCGGTGCAGGCCGAGCTTGTCCTCCTCGGCGAAGACCGCGACGGTCCGCTTGCCCATCTCGTTGGCGGCGCGCATGACCCGGATGGCGATCTCGCCTCGGTTCGCGATGAGGATTTTGCGGAAAGATTTCATCGCTGCGGTTCCCCTGTTCGACCTCGGCTGCGACGCAAGTGTTACGCAGGCGGATGCTGCGTTGCAATATCGTCGCGGACGGCGCCGGTCACTCGGCGGCCGCCGCCGGCTTCTCCCGGGGCGTCCGTCCCCGGAGCGCGGTCTCGATCGCCCGCGACTGTTCCTGCGCCTTCGCGATGTAGGCGGAGTTCCTGTCCGAGGGGACGTCCGGATCCCACAGGCCCGCCAGCTCGCGCAGCATCCGGCGGTCATGCTCGAAGAACTCCGCGGCGATCTCCTCCGCCTCCAGCTCGTCGTAATCGAGCGCCAGAAGCGCGTATCTGCCCGCGCGGACCGCGCTGTCGAACATCTCGCGCACGCTGTCTTTCGCCCCGGCGGCGTAGAGCTGATAGACGTGATGCCGGTCGCGGGCCCGCGCGATGATCCGCACATGCGGATGACGCCGCGAGATATATCCCGCCATCTGCACGGCTTTTTCCGGGTCGTCCAGCGCGAGGACGACCGCCTTGGCCTCGGCGATCCCGGCCGCCTCCAGAAGATCGGGCCGATCCACCGCCCCGTAAAAGCCCTTGATCCCGAACCGCCGCATCCGGTCGACCGTGTCGGACTGGCTGTCGAGCACGACCGTCTTGTGTCCCAGCGAGGTCAGCAGCCGGTTCACGATCTGCCCGAAACGGCCCATGCCGGCGATGATCACGGTGCCCTGCTCGTCGATCTCGTCCTCGGGCCGGATCGGCCCGTCCGAGACGCGGGCCACAACCTGGTCATGTATGAAGAACAGGACCGGCGTCAGGAGCATCGAGAGCCCGATCACGAGCAGGAGCGTCGACGCGACTCCGACGCCCAGAACCCCGCTCGCCACCGCGAAGGACAGCAGGAAAAACCCGAATTCCCCCGCCTGCGCCAGCGACAGGCCGAAAAGGACCCGCGATTTCGGGCGCAGCCTGAACAGCATGCCGAGCGGATAGAGGATCAGGAACTTCAGCAGCATCAGACCCAGCGCCACGCCGACGATCCGAAGCGGGTCCGAGGCCAGAAGCCCCAGATCCATGCTCGCCCCGACCGTGATGAAGAAAAGCCCGAGCAGCAGGCCCTTGAACGGCGCGAGATCGGCTTCCAGCTCGTGGCGATACTCGCTGTTGGCCAGCACCACGCCCGCGAGGAACGACCCGAGCGCCGGCGACAGGCCGAGCAGGATCATCATCAGCGAGATGCCCGCGATCAGCAGCAGCGCCGCCGCGACATGGATCTCCCGCAGCCCCGACATCTCGATGAAACGGAAGAACGGCCGGGTGAGGAACGTGCCGCCGAGGATCACCAGCCCGACCGCCGCCACCACGAGCAGCGCCTGCATCCATCCCGCGACGCCCTCCATCGCGTCGGCGCCGCCATCGGCCGCCGCCGGGACGTGCCCGGACGCCGCGAGCAGGGGAAGGACCGCCAGAAGCGGCAGCGCCGCGACGTCCTGGAACAGCAGCACGGCGAACCCGGCGCGCCCGCCCTCGGTCCGGTTGAGCTTCTTCTCCGCCAGCGTCTGCATCACGATCGCGGTCGAGGACAGGCTGAGCACGATCCCGACCGCCACGGCCTCGTTCGCGGGCAGACCGAGAAGCGTCGCGCAGCCGGCGATCGCCGCGATGGTCAGACCCACCTGCAATCCGCCCAGTCCCAGAAGCCGCGTCCGCATCTCCCAAAGCGTCTTGGGCTGCATCTCGAGGCCGATCAGGAACAGCATCAGCACCACGCCGAATTCGGCGTAATGCTGCACCGTGACCGTCTCGGTTCCCACCAGGCCCAGCACCGGTCCGATCAGCAGCCCCGCCGCGATGTACCCCAGAACGGACCCGAGCCCGAGCCGCACGCTGAGCGGCACCGCGATCACCGCGGCCACCAGATAGACGGTCAGATGAAGCAGGATCTCGTCGATATGCATGGCGGGCTCCGGGGTGGCATCGACACCCTACCGCGGCGCAACAGGCCCGCAAAGCCCCGTGCGGCCGTCCTCAGAGACCCCGGGCGACGACGACAACTCCCGCCGAGATCAGCGCCGCGCCCGCCACCCGGGCCAGAAGCGGACCGGAACGCGTCAGCTTCTCGAGCGCGACGAACGCGGCCAGTCCCGCGATCCACCAGAGGTTCATGATCCCGCCGAAAAAGAGGAGCGCCATGAGCGACCAGCAGCACCCGAGGCAGTACGCGCCGTGCTCGACACCCATGACGAACGCGCCGCCCCGTCCGGCCCGTCTGCGTTCCGTCAGGAACTTCGCGGGCGACCGGCAGTGGTCGAGGCACGCCGCCTTGAGCGACGTGAACTGGTAGATCCCCGCGACGATCAGCACCAGGCCGCCCGGAATCGTGTCCACGATGGTCATCATCGTCGGCGAGACCAGCCCCGACGCCTCGAGTCCCCACTGCGCCCCCGTCGCGAATACGCTGAACACGGCCCAGACGACGAGGTAGCCGGCGAGAAAGGCCGCCGACAGCGCCGGCGCGAACGCCGCGCTCCTGCCCATCCGCAGCAGCGCCGAATTGAGCAGCACCGTGGGGGCGACGCTGGGCAGCATCATCGCCACCATCATGACCCACCACATCATGAAGACGAGAAGCGCGTAGCCGGCGCTCCAGTCGCCGGGCGAACCGGCGCCCGGCATGTCCCGCATGCCGCTCATCGCGGTCATCTCGAGCGCGGACATGCGCATCCCGACGCCGAAGACCGTGTAGAGCCCGGCCAGCACGAACAGGAGCGCCGATCAGCGCGACCAGCAGAAACCGGTCGCGCCTCAGCAGGCGCTCCGTGAACCCGTCGGCGGTCAACGCGACGACCGTCCCGGTCAGGCCGCCGCAGGACGCCCTCGCCGCTGATGTGAATCGCGGACCATGTGCACGTGGCTGTCCGTTGATGCCCTTCAACTCGAATCTCGCCGCTCGTGTGCGTGGTCCCCCGCGCGATCTCCGCGATGTGGAACTGAAACCCGTTGCGGAAGGTTGATCCGGGCGCGATGCGGCTGCGCCCGATGACCGGATTGAGAAGCGGACCGGCCTCGGTCTCAAACACGCCGGGGGCGGAGACGCGGCCGGTCCGTTTCTCGACGTCGATGGAGACGCTCATCCGTGCCGAAGAGGGTCTCGAGCTTGGTCGGGCACATCGCGGAGAATACCCACCAGAATGTCGCCATCTCCGCGGTGTCCTCGCCGGTCAGGATCTTCTGGAGCGCGTCGCGCTGGGCGGGTGAGGCGCTCTCATCGATGATGAGCTGCATCGTGCCGCCGCCTTCGTGGATCGCGCCCGGCCATTTGTACATGATCGCGGCGCGGGTGCCGCCCAAGTCGACGTCGCCGTGGTGTCCGGAATGTGAACTCGAACCCGGTCGCACGCCTCGCAGCTTCCTTCGTCGGCAGCGACATGAACTGGCATGGACAGCCGGACGCGCAGTTGCAGTTCGCAAGTTCTGCTGACCATGAAGTTCCCAGTCGGTCATCTGTCTTCCTCCCGTGTATTCGTTTCATCCGTGAATATTCGATGTGCCTAAAGTTTAACATAATATCTGAAGCGGACGAATTCGAGTCTGCTGTCTCCGGTCTTGTCACATCGGGCGCTTAGGTGAAACATGCCGGAATAGGCTCCGTTAGTGTGGACTTAACGATGTTAACTTTCGTTACCGTCTTGATTTCAAAACTTGCCACAGGTTCACGCGTGGCGCCCCGACGCGCGCCGTTTTTTCGAGGCGGGATCCGGCTCGTCGGTCGGGTCCGAAGCCCGCGAAGGCGGGGCGCCACGGGCTTCCAATCGCCGCCGCTTCGGACTATCTCCGTTCACCATGAACGACTGGACCAGCGACGAGGCGGACGCCCTCGAGGCGGCGGCGCGGCCGCTCTCCGCCCGCGCGACGGCCGCGCGGCCGACGCCCTGGCTCGACGCGCTCAATCCGGCGCAGCGGGAGGCCGTCGATACGCTCGACGGACCGGTTCTGGTGCTGGCGGGGGCGGGGACCGGCAAGACCAGGGCCCTGACCGCGCGCATCGCCCATCTGCTGAACTCCGGCCGCGCCCGGCCGAACGAGATCCTGTCGGTCACTTTCACGAACAAGGCCGCCCGCGAGATGAAGCACCGCGTCGGCGAGCTCGTCGGCGGCGTCATCGAGGGCATGCCCTGGCTCGGCACCTTCCACTCGCTGTCGGTCAAGCTCCTGCGCCGTCACGCCGAACTCGTCGGCCTCAAATCGAATTTCACGATCCTCGACACCGACGACCAGATCCGTCTCCTGAAACAGCTGATCCAGGCCGAAGGGATCGACGACAAGCGCTGGCCGCCCCGTCTGCTCGCGAGCCTGATCGACGGCTGGAAGAACCGCGCCCTGACGCCCGACCGCGTCCCGTCGTCCGACGCGGGCGCGTTCGACCATCGCGGGACGGAGCTCTACGCGATGTATCAGGAGCGTCTCAGGACGCTCAACGCCTGCGATTTCGGCGATCTGCTCCTGCATGTCGTGACGATCTTCCAGGCCCATCCGGACATCCTCGAGCGCTACCAGTCCTGGTTCCGCTACATCCTCGTGGACGAATACCAGGACACCAACGTCGCCCAGTATCTCTGGCTCCGCCTGCTCGCCGGCGGGCACCGGAACATCGCCTGCGTCGGCGACGACGACCAGTCGATCTACGGCTGGCGCGGCGCCGAGGTCGGCAACATCCTGCGCTTCGAGAAGGACTTTCCCGGCGCGAAGATCATCCGTCTGGAACAGAACTACCGCTCGACGCCGCACATCCTCGCCGCGGCCTCCGGCGTCATCGCCGCGAACGAGAGCCGCCTCGGCAAGACCCTCTGGACCGACATCGACGAAGGCGAGAAGCTCCGCCTGATCGGTCATTGGGACGGCGAGGAGGAGGCCCGCTGGATCGGCGAGGAGATCGAGGCGTTCTCGCGCGGCACGCGCGGTCTCGATCCGGTCTCGCCCGATGGCATCGCGATCCTCGTCCGCGCCTCCTTCCTGATGCGCGCCTTCGAGGACCGGTTCCTCACCATCGGTCTGCCCTACCGCGTCATCGGCGGTCCGCGCTTCTACGAGCGCGCCGAGATCCGCGACGCCATGGCCTATTTCCGCGTCGTGGTCAGCCCCGACGACGATCTGGCCTTCGAGCGGATCGTGAACACCCCCAAGCGCGGGCTCGGCGACAAGGCGCTCCAGCAGATCAACCTGACCGCCCGCCGGAACGGCGTCAGCCTGCTGGAGGGCGCGCGCCTGACCGTCGAGGCGGGCGGCCTTTCCGCCCGCGCGCGCGGCGCTCTGGCCGAACTCGTGACGAGTTTCGACCGCTGGGGCGCGGCGCTCCGCTCGGGCGAGACCGGCCATGTCGATCTCGCCGAGACCATTCTCGACGAAAGCGGCTACACCGAGATGTGGCGCGCCGACAAATCCCCGGACGCGCCGGGCCGTCTGGAAAACGTCAAGGAACTGGTCAAGGCGCTCGACGAGTTCGAGAACCTTCAGGGTTTCCTCGAACATGTCAGCCTCGTGATGGACAACGAGACCGACGAGGCCGCGCCCAAGGTCTCGATCATGACGCTCCACGCGGCCAAAGGTCTCGAGTTTCCCTGCGTCTTCCTGCCCGGATGGGAGGACGGCGTCTTCCCCTCGCAGCGCTCGATGGACGAGAGCGGTCTCAAGGGCCTGGAGGAGGAGCGCCGTCTCGCCTATGTCGGCATCACCCGGGCGGAACGGTTCTGCACGATCACCTTCGCCGCCAACCGCCGCGTCTACAACCAGTGGCAGTCGGCCCTTCCGTCACGCTTCATCGACGAGCTTCCGGCGGACCATGTCGAGGTTCTGACCCCCCCCGGGCTGCATGGCGGAGGGTTCGGCGCCGCAGCGCCCATGCCGGCAAGCGGGCTCACGGAGAACGCGGCGAAAGCCGACGTCTACAACTCTCCCGGCTGGAAGCGGATGCAGTCGCGCGCCTCCGACCGTCCGAACTCACGGCCGCAGGAGGCGCGGAACATCGTGATCGACGCCTCGGCGGTCCCGGCGCACGTGGTCGGGGAGCGGGTTTTCCACCAGAAGTTCGGGTACGGGCTCGTCATGGCCGTCGAGGGCGACAAACTCACCGTCGAGTTCGAGAAGGCGGGCCGAAAGAACGTGGTGTCCCGTTTCGTGTCGACAGACGACGCCGTGCCGTTCTGAGACCGGGCCCGGAACGAAAGAAGCCCCGGAAAGCATGCGCTGTCCGGGGCTTCGAAGTGCCGGGCCGAGCCCGGGTGGTCAGACGTCGTAGACCGCTTGGCGGGCCACGTCCCGAAGGACCAGCCGCGAGAGCCCGAGGTCGTTCAGTTCGCGGTCACTGAGGCTTTCCAGTTCCTCCATCGTCCGGCGATAGAGCCGATAGTCCGCCATCGATCTGCGGATCCGAGCGATCCAGCCACCGAGGCCCTCGGTGCCGGAATTCGTTGAGTTGGTGAGTGCGTGTGTCATCTTCATTTCCTGCGAATGTCATCCGCGCCGGACCCCATGTCCGCGCGTTTCCTCAATTTCCGTAGATGGCCCTCCGGGCCATCCGTCGCCTCGAAACGGGATCGAGACCCGCGTCCCGAAGCTCGTCGTCCGTTTTTGTCCGAAACTCGAAAACGAGTTTCCGGAATTCACGCCGACGCAACCATCGGGAGCGAAGACTCCCGGCGATCCGAGACGGATCCAGAACCATCAGTCCCGTACAGGTGTGGGTCATGGCGGTCTCCTTTCAGTTTCGCTCGCTTTTGAGCGTCATCGTGTCTGTTGCACTGCGATATAGACATCCGCGCGCGCGGTGCAACTCCGTTTGATAGGGATCCGCCATGCTTTCAGCGCATGGGAGTTTCACGCGTTAACCCTCGAAATATCCACATCTCGTTCGGGAAGGTTGAACAGTGACCCCCGATGACGTACCGCATGGTGCGCTGCATATAAAACTCCAGAGCCTGTCGTCGCGGAAACGGCGGCTTTCGATCGGTCGAGACGAATTTCCAGATCCCGTCCTCCGCCCGGGCTGAGGACGCATGGCCTTGTCATCGGCGGCCGAAGAGACAATCTGAGGTGCCGATAACTCGTGAATGAGGACAGCCGTGAGCGTCACCCGTGATAACGTCATCTCCGCGCTCTCGGCAGTCGGAATGCCCGGCACCGACGGAAGCATCGTCGACGCCGACATCGTCCGTGCCGTCTCGGTCGAGGCCGGCGCGGTCCGCTTTCTCCTCGAAGTCGATCCCTCGCAGGGCGCGAAACTGGAGCCCGTCCGGGCTGAGGCGGAAGCGGCGGTCAGGGCGCTCCCCGGCGTCACGTCGGTCTCGGTTCTTCTGACTGCCCACGGTCCGGCTCCGAAGGCTCCCGCTCCGGATCTGAAGATCGGACGTCACCCTACGGCTTCCTCCGGTCCCGCGGCGGTGCCCGGCGTCAAGAGCGTCATCGCCGTCGCGTCCGGGAAAGGCGGCGTCGGGAAATCCACCGTGGCCGCGAACCTGGCCGTCGCTCTGGCTCAGGAGGGCAGGTCGGTCGGCCTCCTCGACGCGGACATCTACGGTCCGAGCCAGCCGCGGATGATGGGCGTTAACCAAAGGCCGAAATCGCCCGACGGAAAGACGATCCTTCCGCTGCACAACCATGGGGTCACGATCATGTCGATCGGACTGATGCTCAAGGAGGGCGAGGCGGTGGTCTGGCGCGGCCCGATGCTCATGGGCGCGCTCCAGCAGATGATGGGGCAGGTGCAATGGGGAGACCTGGACGTTCTCGTGGTCGATCTCCCGCCCGGCACGGGCGACGTGCAGTTGACGCTCAGTCAGAAATACGTTCTGACCGGCGCGCTCATCGTTTCCACGCCGCAGGACGTCGCGCTTCTGGACGCCCGCAAGGCACTGGACATGTTCGCGAAAACGAAAACGAGGGTTCTGGGCCTGGTTGAGAACATGTCGGCCTACGTCTGTCCCAAATGCGGCCATGAGGCGCACATTTTCGGTCATGGCGGAGCTCGCGCCGAGGCCGAGCGCCTCGGCATTCCGTTCATGGGTGAGATACCGCTCGATCTGGAAATCCGGCTTTCCGGCGACGAGGGCGTGCCGATCACGGTTTCCCGGCCGGACGGTCCGGAGGCCCGGGCGTTCCGGGGCGTCGCCCGCCGCCTGATCGCGGGCGGATCAGCCTGAACTCTCACGCGGAAGTTCCCGCCCTTGCCACCCGAAAGAGTTCCGATAATGTCCGGAAGTAGTGATTCGGCGAACCGAGCTTCCCCAGGTGACGTTCGGAAAAGCAACAAAAGCAAAGCACCCAACAGGAGACCATCGCATGAAACGCATTCTGCTCGCGACCGCCGCAAGCACGGTTCTGGCCGGAACAGCTCTGGCGGAGGATGTGAATGTCGGGATCATCCTCGGCTTCACCGGACCGCTCGAGTCGATCACCCCCGGGATGGCGGCAGGCGCCGAGCTCGCGTTCAGCGAAGCGAACGCGTCCGGAAAGCTGCCGGGCGGAGCGACCATCAACGTGATCCGGTCGGACTCCACTTGCATCGACGCCGCCGCGGCGACCACCGCGGCCGAAGCGCAGATCACGTCGGACAACGTGG
This sequence comes from uncultured Alphaproteobacteria bacterium, assembly GCA_963798765.1. Taxonomy (GTDB): domain Bacteria; phylum Pseudomonadota; class Alphaproteobacteria; order Rhodobacterales; family Rhodobacteraceae; genus Amaricoccus. The sequence continues at coordinate 104,643 of CAWCUP010000012.1, forward strand.
CGGCGATCATGGGCGCGGACTGCTCTGGCGTTACGACCGCGATCGCCAACAACGTCGCGGTTCCGAACGGTGTGGTGATGATCTCTCCCTCCGCAACGTCGCCGGCGCTGAGCGACATCGAGGATGACGGATTCTTCTTCCGCACCGCGCCATCTGACGCGCGTCAGGGCGTCGTGATCGCCGACATTCTCAAGGAGCGCGGGATCGACAACGTCGCGATCACCTACACGAACAACGACTACGGCAAGGGCCTCGCGGACGCGATCGCCGCGTCGGTGACCGCGAACGGCGGGAACGTGGCGATCAGCGCGGCCCATGAGGACGGAAAGGGCGACTACTCGGCCGAGGTGGCGGCGCTTCAGGCTTCCGGCGCGGAGCACCTGATCGTGGCGGGATATGTCGACCAGGGCGGCGTCGGCATCGTTCAGGCCGCGCTCGACACCGGGGCTTTCGACAGTTTCTTCTTCCCCGACGGCATGTTCGGACAGAGCCTGATCAACTCGGTCGGGCCTGAGCTTGACGGCAAGGTCATCGGAACGCTTCCCGGCGTCGAGGGCGAGGGCGCCGACGTGTTCGTGAAGGTCGCCGAGGCGGCCGGTCTCGATCCCAGCGGCACGTATGTTCCAGAGAGCTACGACGCGGCCGCGCTGATATCGCTCGCGATGGCGGCGGCGGGCTCTGCGGACCGTACGGCGATCCGCAACAACGTCCTGAACGTGGCGAACGCGCCCGGCGAACCGATCCTCGCGGGCGATCTCGCCAAGGGCCTCGAATTGGCGGCGGCCGGCACTGACATCGACTATCAGGGCGCGACGGGAGTCGAACTGATCGGTCCGGGCGAGGCCGCAGGGTCCTACCGGTTCTACGAGATCGTGGACGGGGCGGCAAAGACGATCGATTTCCGCTGATCCCGCAGACCGCCGGGCGGCCCGGGTTCGGGCCGCCCGCGATCCGGAAGGGCGGTTCCCCATGATCCGCGTTGATGACCTGCATATGCGTTTCGGCGGAATCCGTGCCGTGGACGGCGCGTCCATCGAGATCGCCGGCGGCTCGATTACCGGTCTCATCGGCCCGAACGGCGCGGGAAAGACGACGCTGTTCAATGTCATCGCCGGGCATTACGCCCCGACAGCCGGGCATGTCTGGCTCGACGGGGAGGAGATCACCGGTCTCGCCCCGCACGAGTTGTTTCACAAGGGGCTGCTGCGCACGTTTCAGATCGCGCACGAATTCGGCACCCTGACGGTTCGTGAGAACCTGATGATGGTCCCGGACGGACAACCCGGAGAGGTTCTGTGGGACGCGTGGTTCAGGAGGGCGAAGGTCCGCGCGTGCGAGGCTGAGGTCGCGCGCAAGGCTGACGAGGTGATCGAGTTCCTCGAGATCTCGCACGTCGCGGACGAATTGGCGGGCAATCTCTCCGGAGGCCAGAAGAAGCTCCTGGAACTCGGTCGCACGATGATGGTCGACGCGAAGATCGTCTTTCTGGACGAGGTCGGCGCCGGCGTGAACCGGACGCTTCTCAACACGATCGGCGACGCGATCCTCCGGCTGAACCGCGAACGTGGCTACACCTTCTGCATGATCGAGCACGATATGGATTTCATCTCCCGCCTTTGCGATCCGGTGATCGTGATGGCGGAAGGCAGGGTGCTGACCGAGGGATCGCCCGCCGAGGTGATGGCGAACGAGCAGGTGATCGAGGCCTATCTCGGCACGGGACTCAAGAACCGGCCGCCCAAAACGGCGCTGCCCGCATGAGCTATCTGATCGGCGAGAGCATGACCGGAGGCTACGGAACCGGCGCCGACATCCTTCATGACTGCACGATAGCCGTGGATCAGGGCGAGATCGCCGTGATCGTCGGACCGAACGGGGCCGGTAAATCGACGGCCATGAAGGCCGTATTCGGCATGTTGCCCCTCCGGCGCGGGCAGGTGCGGCTCGATGGCCGCGACATCACGGCGCTCAGTCCGCGCGACCGGGTCACGGCCGGAATGGGGTTCGTCCCCCAGACCTCGAACGTCTTCGTCAGTCTCACGGTTGAGGAGAACCTCGAGATGGGCGCTTTCATCCGCGACGACGATTTCGGCGGAACCATGGAAGCCGTCTTCGACCTGTTCCCCATCCTCAAGGAAAAACGCCGTCAGCCGGCGGGCGAGCTTTCCGGAGGGCAGCGCCAGCAGGTCGCGGTCGGCCGCGCGCTCATGACGAAACCGAAAGTCCTCATGCTCGACGAGCCGACCGCCGGCGTGTCGCCGATCGTCATGGACGAACTCTTCGACAACATCCTCGAAGTCGCCGCGACCGGCATCGCGATCCTGATGGTCGAACAGAACGCGCGTCAGGCGCTCAACATCGCCGATCGGGGCTACGTCCTCGTACAGGGCGCGAACCGTTTCACGGACACCGGAGAGGCGCTGCTTGCCGACCCCGAGGTCCGCAAGTCGTTTCTCGGGGGCTGACGCGTATGACCGACACCATCAACGCGCTCGTGCTGCTGTCGAATTTCGTGCTGATCCCGGCCCTGTCCTACGGCGCGCAGCTGGCGCTGGGAGCGCTCGGCGTGACGCTCATCTATGCGGTACTTAGGTTTTCCAACTTCGCCCACGGCGATACGATGGCGTTCGGCACGATGGCGACCATCCTCGTGACGTGGTGGCTGCAGGCGCGGGGCGTCGGGCTCGGGCCGCTTCCCACGGCGCTGATCGCGCTTCCCGTCGGTATTCTCGCGGCGGTGGCGCTCGTGCTCGTGACCGACCGATGGGTCTACAGGTTCTATCGCGCGCAGCGCAGCGATCCGGTCATCTTCGTGATCTCGTCCGTCGGCGTGATGTTCATCTACAACGCGCTCACGCGGTTCTTCATCGGCACCTCCGACCAGCGTTTCGAGGATGGCGAGCGGTTCGTCATCCGGGTCAACGACTTCAAGGCTCTCACAGGTCTCGACCAGGGGCTGGCGCTGCGGACGTCTCAGGTGCTCACCGTGTTCGTCATGCTCGTCACCGTGGCGTTCGTCTTCTGGTTTCTTCGGAAGACGCGCACGGGCAAGGCGATGCGCGCGTATTCCGACAACGAGGATCTGGCGCTTTTGTCCGGAATAAACCCCGACAGGGTCGTGATGATCACCTGGATCCTCGCGGCGGCGCTGGCGACGATCGCGGGCGTTCTCTACGGTCTCGACAAGTCCTTCCGGCCGTTCACCTATTTCCAGCTTCTGCTGCCGATATTCGCGGCGGCCATCGTAGGCGGAATCGGGCAGCCGCTCGGCGCGATCGCCGGAGGCTTCATCATCGCTTTCTCGGAGGTGATGGTGACCTACGCCTACAAAGGCGTGGTCAGTCTGGTCGTCCCGGACGACATGGCTCCTGACGGTCTGCTGCAGCTGTTATCGACCGACTACAAGTTCGCGGTATCGTTCATCATTCTCGTCGTGGTGCTGCTCGTCCGACCCACCGGGATCTTCAAGGGGAAGGTCGTATGAGTCCCTTCCTGCGCGGGGCGCTCCTGTACGCCGCAATGGCGGTGCTGATCCTCGCCGTCGGCCACTTCCAGAGTTGGACTGTCGCGCTCACGATCCTCAATTTCGGTCTGATTTCCGCGATCATGGCCTTGGGCGTCAACGTGCAGTGGGGCTACGCAGGCCTCTTCAACGTCGGCATCATGGGATTCGCGGCGCTCGGAGGCGTCGCGGCGGTCCTCGTCTCGGTGCCGCCGGTGGAGGGCGCCTGGGGAGCAGGGGGGGTCAATCTCGGGCTCGCGGCGTTGACGGTCGTCGGGACGCTGGGGCTTACGCTGTTCGTGCGAGGACGGGTCTCCCGTCGCGTCCGCGGACCCGTGACGCTGCTGACTATCCTCGGTGGCTACGTGGCGATGAGGCTTTTTCTCGATCCGGCATCGGACGCGATCGAGGCGGTCAATCCGTCCGCGGCCGGCTATCTCGGAGGACTCAACCTCCCGATCGTCCTGTCGTGGCCGATCGGCGGTCTTTTCGCGGCCGGCGCGGCCTACGTCGTGGGCAAGGTCGCTCTCGGTCTCCGGTCGGACTATCTCGCGATCGCGACGCTTGGAATATCGGAGATCATCCTCGCGGTTCTGAAGAACGAGAACTGGCTCACCCGGGGCGTGAAGAATGTCACCGGGCTGCCGCGGCCGGTGCCAGACGAGCGGATTCTGCAGGAGACGCCTTGGGTGGTCGATCTCGCGGCCAGGTTCGGAGCCGATCCCGTGACGGGAGCGGCCGTGGTTTCCCGTGTGGGCTATGCGATTCTCTTCGCCACTGTCCTGCTCATTGTGCTGTGGCTCGCGGAGAAGGCGCTCAGATCGCCTTGGGGCCGAATGATGCGGGCGATCCGCGACAACCGCGACGCGGCGGAAGCCATGGGCAAAGACGTGACGGCACGCCATCTTCAGGTCTTCGTGCTCGGATCCGCCGTGGTTGGCGTGGCGGGCGCCATGCTGGTGACGATCGACGGCCAGTTCACGCCCGGGTCATACAACCCGCTGCGCTTCACCTTCCTGATCTGGGTGATGGTGATCGTCGGAGGCTCGGGCAACAATTGGGGAGCCGTGCTCGGCGGCTTTCTCATCTGGTACGTCTGGATCATGGCCGAACCCGCAGGTACGTGGCTGATGAACGGTCTGACTGCCGGAATGGAGGATGGCGGCTGGTGGCGGCAGCATCTTCTCGAAGCCGCGCCGCATCTCCGGCTCGCCATAATGGGCCTTATCCTGCTGCTGGTCCTCCGTTTCGCGCCCAGGGGCCTCATTCCCGAGGCGCGCGGACGTTAGCCGCCCGACGCGTTCAGTTCCGCGATCACCGGGTGTAGCGCGCCGGCGAGATCCTCGGCGATAAGCCCCGGACCCGCCACCGTGCCCGCGGCGCCATGCATCCAGACCGCCGCCGCCGCCGCCTCAAACCCGGGGACGCCCTGTGCAAGAAGCCCCGCCACGATTCCCGTCAGGGTGTCGCCTGAACCTGCCGTCGCGAGCCAAGGCGGCGCGTTGCAGTTGATCGCGACCCTTCCGTCGGGCGCCGCGATGATCGTGTCTCGGCCCTTGAGAACGGCGACCGCGCCACTTCTCGCCGCGGCCGCGCGAGCGCGCGCGGCCTTGTCTCCGCCCGCCAAATCCGGAAACAGCCGGCCGAACTCGCCTTCGTGCGGCGTGAGGACCGTCGTCGCTCCGCGCGTCTTGACGGATTCGAAAAGTGTCGCCGGATCCTCCGCGAAGGAAGTGAGCGCGTCGGCATCGAGGACGACGGCCTGAGGCGACGCCAGTGCCGAACGAACCATCGCGCGCTCCGCTTCTCCGGTCCCGAGGCCGGGTCCGAGGGCGCAGCAGGTGAACCGTCGGTCGGCCAACGTCTCGGCGAGCTGCTCCGGGCCATCGATCCTGCGCAGCATGATCGCCGTGAGATGCGCGGCGTTTGTCATGAGGGCCCCCGACGGACTGCCCAGCGTGACCAGCCCGGCGCCCGACCGAAGCGCCGCGATGGCCGCCAGTCGCGCCGCGCCGGTCCGCAGCATGGGTCCGGAGATGACGAGCGCATGACCGCGCGTGTATTTGTGGTCGCGCTCGCGTGGCGTGCGAAGACTGTGCACCCAGACAGGGGGAGAGTTTTCCCATGTGTTGAACGGAATGTCGTTCAGTACGCTCTCCGGAATACCGATCTGAGCCAGGTGGACCGCGCCGCAGAGGCTCCGGCCGGGCTCCAGAAGGTGGCCCGGCTTCTTCCGGAAAAACGTCGATGTCGCGTCAGCACTCGTCGACACTCCCATCGGCGCTCCCGTATCCGCATTGAGACCGCTGGGAACGTCGACGGAAAGCACGGCGGCGGGCGACCGGTTTACCCGATTGATGACTGCCGCCGCAGGTCCTTCCACCGGACGGTCGAGCCCGGTGCCGAACAACGCGTCGATGACGAGCGCCGCGTCCGGCCACTCGCCGGAAACGTCGATCACGCCACCCGGCCAGCGGTCGCGCGCGACTCCCGCGTCTCCCCTGAGCGCTGAGGCTTCACCCAGCATCGCGACGGTCACTTCGCGGCCGCTGGCGAGAAGGCGTCGCGCCGCGACGAACCCGTCGCCGCCGTTGTTGCCCGGACCGGCGACGACGAGGACAGGCCCGCCTGACGCGAGGTCGACCGCCGCGTCCGCGACGGCCCGGCCGGCGGCCTCCATCAGCGTCATGCCGGGGACGCCCGCGGCGATCGCCAAGGCGTCGGCCGCAGCCATCTGGGAAGCGGTCAGCAGTTCGCGCATCTCATCGTCCCGCCAGCGCCCCCTGGATGCGCAGATACTCGGCGATGTTCTCCAGATCGACGATTCCTGCAAGGCGCCCATTGTCCGTGATACAGACGAGCCGCGCGCCGGTCCCCTGCAGTTCTTCCAGCAGTCGGTCGAGAGGACGCGTTATCTCGGCGGTGTGGACCTCCGTCATCACGGAAGAGACTATTGCGTCTTCCCCGTGCGCGCGGAGACCGGCGAAGAGCGCGGACTGGCTCAGAACGCCTTCGGCCCGGCCGTCGCGCAGGACCGGAAAGTCCTTCTGCGTCCCGGCCAACGTCAGATCGACGGCGCGCGCCAGCGTGTCATGCGGAGCGAGACTTTGGAACTCCGTGATCATCGCCCGGCCGGCGGGCTGCCCGGCGAGCCTGTCGTTCATCTCCACCGAATTGGCTTCGCCCGCCGCTCCGACCCAGACGAAGACCGCGATCAGGATGAGAAACGGATTTCCCGCAAGGCCGAGGATTCCGAGGCCGACGGCGAGGGCCTGGCCCACCTGGGCGGCCATCCGGGTCGCCCGAACGCGGTCGGTCCGCATCGAAAGCGCCGCTCGAAGAATGCGGCCGCCGTCCATCGGAAAGGCGGGCAGGAGGTTGAAGAGGACAAGCATGACGTTGGCGGCCAACAGGGACGGCAGAACGCCGCCCTGACCCAGACCGACACTGGTGAGAAGGTGCGACGTTCCGCTGACGGACAGGATCAGGAAGATGGCCATCGCGATGACGACGTTCACTGCCGGGCCGGCAAGCGCCACGACGATCTCCTGCCGAGGATCGACGGGCATGCGTTCCAGCAATGCCAGTCCGCCTATCGGAAGGAGGGTGATGTTGCGGGTCTTGATGCCGTAACGGCGGGCGGTCAGGGCGTGGCCGTACTCGTGCAGGAGAACGCAGACGAAGAGCAGAATGATCAGCGCCAGACCCGTCGCGACTCCATAGACGGTTCCCGTCTGGACCCAGTAGATCCATGCGAACCAGCCGAGAAGCACGAGGAACGTCGCGTGCACGTAGACATCGATTCCGGCGAAACGGCCGAGCAGGGCGGACCACTTCATGCTCCTGGTTTCCATCTCCGCCTCCAGTCCTCCCGCCGGGCCCCGTCGTTTCACTCGTGTCATTTGCGCTGAGTGCCGCCATGGATCAAGGTGCCGCGCATCCGGGGAATCATTCAAGTGGAGACCGAGCGATGGCAGGCGGGGTATCGGGCGGGACGGCTGCGAGCCTCTTGCTAGCCGGAGCGTCGCGATGCCGGCAGGCGGTCCGGTCGCGTGCGAGGAGACTTCCTCCGATGGCCGGGGCTTGAGTCGATGACGGTCCGAAATCTCGAATTCGCGTTCAGGCCACGTTCCGTCGCAGTGTTCGGCGCGTCCGACGAGGCGGGTTCCGTCGGCAGCGTCGTCATGGCGAACATCGTCGGTGGCGGGTACGAAGGGGCGGTCTGGCCGGTCAATCCGCATCATGCCCGGATCGCAGGGCTGAAATGCTATCCCGATGCCGACGCGTTGCCCGATACCCCGGATCTCGCGGTGATACTTACGCCGGCGGGAACCGTTCCCGGGATCGTCTCGGCACTGGGACGAACGGGATGCAAGGCGGCGGTCGTCATAAGCGCCGGGCTCACGGCGGACAACCGTCTGCGTCAGGAGATGCTCGACGCGGCCAAGCCGCATCTCCTGCGGATCATCGGACCGAACACCTTGGGACTTCTGCTCCCGCCGCTGAAACTGAACGCGAGTTTCGCTCACATGGATGCTCGGCCGGGGTCCATCGCGCTCCTCTCGCAATCCGGAGCGATCGCCACGACCCTGATCGACTGGGCGGCGGAACGCGGCATCGGATTCAGCCAGATCGTGAGCCTCGGTGACATGGCTGACGTCGATGTCGGGGACTGTCTCGACATGCTCGCGGGTGACGGCCGGACCCGAGCGATCCTCATGTACCTCGAGAGCGTCCCCAACGCGCGGAAATTCCTGAGCGCCGCCCGCTCCGCGTCGCGTCTGAAACCCGTGATTGCCCTCAAGGCCGGACGCTCGCCCGAGGCGGCGAAGGCCGCGGCGACGCATACCGGGGCTCTGTCGGGCGGGGACGACGTGGTCGACGCGGCCCTGCGCCGCTGCGGCGTGCTTCGGGTCCGGGGCCTCGCCGAAATGTTCGACGCGGCCGAGACCGTCGCGCGCTTCCGGCCCCTCAATCGCGCCCGGGTCGGAATAGTGACCAACGGGGGCGGCGCGGGCGTGCTCGCGGTCGACCGCCTCGCGGAAGGCCACGGCGAGCTGTCCGAGCTGGCTCCCGCCACGATCAAGGCCCTTGACCGGACTCTTCCGGATAACTGGAGCCGGTCCAACCCCGTCGACATCATCGGCGACGCCCCGGCGAGCCGCTACGTCGCCGCGGTCGCGGGGGTCGCGGGGGATGCGGATGTCGACGTCCTGCTCGTGATGAACTGTCCCACGGCGCTCGCCTCGTCGGCGGACGCGGCGCGGGCGGTCGCGGGCGAAGTCAAAAAAGGCATGATTGACCGCAAGCCGATCCTGTCCTGCTGGCTGGGCGACGCCACCGCGCGCGACGCGCGCCGCATACTCCGCGACGCCGGCGTCGCCAGCTACGACACGCCCGCGACGGCGGCGGCTGCCGTCGGCCACCTGACAGACTGGGGCCGCGCGCAGGAGGCTCTGCTGCGGATGCCCGACCGCCTGATGGAGGAGGAGTTGCGCCGGACGCCTTCGGACGCGCGGGAGGTGACGCGATCGATCCTCGACGGCGTCGCCGCCGAGGGACGCCCGATGCTGACCGAACCGGAATCGAAGTCCGTGCTCGCCGCGTATGGCATTCCGGTTCCGGAGACCCGCGTGGCGGCCACGGCCGTGGAGGCCGGTGATCTGGCGAGCGACCTGCTCCGACGGGGCGGGAAGCTGGCGGTCAAGCTCCTGTCGCGCGACATCAGCCACAAGTCGGATGTCGGCGGAGTCGTGCTCGACGTGGCGACGCCCGGCGAGGCGGAGGAGGCTGCGGCGGCGATCGAGGAGCGCGTGCGGGCGGCCGCGCCCGGCGCGGCGATCGACGGTTTCGCGCTGCAGCCGATGGTCGAACGCGACTCGGCACACGAGCTGATCCTCGGCGTTACGCGCGATCCCATCTTCGGTCCGGTCGTGCTCTTCGGAGCGGGAGGCGTTTCGGTCGAGGTCGTGCGGGACACGGCGGTCGCTCTGCCTCCGCTGGATTCGAATCTCGCTTCGGATCTGATTTCCCGGACGCGCGTCGGCCGTCTGCTCGGAGGGTACCGGGGTCGGCCGGCGGCTGATCTCGCGGCCATAACCGGGTCCCTCATCGCGCTGTCGCATCTGATCGAGGATTTTCCCTGCCTGCGCGCGGTCGACGTCAACCCGCTGCTCGCGAATGCCGAGGGCGTGATCGCGCTCGACGCCCGCATCGAGATCGACCCCGATGACATGGACCGGACCGGCCCGAACCCGGATCTCGCGATACGGCCATACCCGGCGGAGTGGCGAAGCACGCTCGCGATGGATGACGGCGAATGGACCCTCAGACCAATCCGGCCGGCCGACGCGTCGCTCTACGCCACGTTTTTCGATCATGTCGATCCCGAGGATGTCCGCCTGAGATTTCTCGCACCGCGCCGCCATTTTCCGGATGAGATGATCGTCCGACTGACGCAGCTCGACTATGACCGGGACATGGCCTTCGTCGCGCTGACGCCGGGCGGCGAACTGGCGGGAGTGGCGCGCCTGTCCTGTGATCCCGACCGGACCGGCGGAGAGTACGCCGTTCTGGTAAGGAGCGACATGCACGGAAAGGGGCTTGGCAAAGCGTTGATGCGGCGGCTGATCGAGTGGGCTCGGGCCGAAGGCGTGGGAAGCATCGAGAGCATGATCCTCGTCGAGAATACCGGAATGCAGAGGCTCGCCGGATCGCTCGGATTCTCCCTCCGCCCGGATCCGGACGATCCCGGCATCATCCAGTCGCGTCTGGCGCTCTGACCGCGCTTGCAGGTCTCGCCGCGGAAAACTAGGCTCGGATTCCAGTGAGGGGAGAACCGCCATGACGGAACTGCTGAAGACGCCGCTTCATCCGGTCAGCGTCTCGCGCGGTGCGAACATGGTCGCCTTCGCCGGGTATGAGATGCCCGTCAGCTATCCCGATGGCGTTCTCAAGGAACACCGTCACACCCGCGCGGCGGCGGGACTGTTCGACGTGGGCCACATGGGACAGATCGCCCTTCGCCCGAAAACCGGCGACCTCTCCGAAGCCGCCAAGGCGCTGGAGCGTCTCGTACCGATGAACGTTGCCGGACTCGAGGAGGGCCGTCAACGATACGGTCTGTTCACCTGTCCGTCAGGAGGCATCCTCGATGACCTCATGTTCGCCAACCGGGGCGATCATATTTTCCTCGTGGTCAACGCGGCAAGGAAGGCTGCCGACCTGGCTCATCTCGAGGCGGAACTTGGAAACCTATGCGACGTCGAGCCGCTTGATCGAGGTCTTGTGGCGCTTCAGGGGCCGGCGGCCGAAAGGATCCTGTCCTCCCTGAACGCGGACGCGGCGAACATGCGTTTCCTGGACGTCTGGCCGCTCAACCTGCGCGGCGTGCCGGCGATCGTCTCCCGCTCGGGCTATACGGGGGAGGACGGGTACGAGATATCCGCTCTTCCCGCGCACATCGTCGATATCGCGGGCTGGCTGCTCGAAAAGGAGGGCGTGGCTCTCGTCGGCCTCGGCGCGCGGGATTCGCTGAGGCTGGAAGCCGGTCTCTGTCTGTACGGGCACGACATCGACGAGACGACGACGCCGGTGGAGGCGGGCCTTGAATGGGCTATCCAGCCGTCGCGTCGCGTTGGCGGCGCGCGAGCTGGCGGATTTCCGGGCGACGACGTCATCCTCGGCCAGATCGCCCGAGGCGCCGAGCGTCGTCGCGTCGGTCTGCGGCCGGAGGGGAAGGCTCCGATGCGCGAAGGCACCGAGCTCTTCGCCCGTGAGGACGGCGAGCCGGTTGGAAGGATCACGTCCGGAGGCTTCGGGCCGAGCCTAGGGGCGCCGGTCGCGATGGGGTACGTGCCGATCGATCTCGCCGCCCCCGGGACGCGCCTGTTCGGACGGGTCCGAGGCGCAATGCTGCCCGCGACCGTCACGCGGATGCCTTTCATCGAAACTCGATACAAACGGGCCTGATCGCCCTTTCACGACGGAGACGCGACATGCTGAAATACACCGAGGAGCACGAGTGGCTTAAAGTCGACGGCGACGAGGTGATCGTCGGGATCACAGAATACGCCACCGAGCAGCTCGGCGATCTGGTATTCGTCGAACTGCCCGAGGAGGGACGGGTCGTCGCCCGCGGCGAGGAGATCGTCGTCATCGAATCGGTAAAGGCGGCGAGCGACATCACGGCGCCGCTGGACGGAGCGATCACCGAGGTGAATCCCGCGATCGTCGAGAAGCCCGAACTCGTGAACGAGGATCCGCTCGAGGACGGATGGTTCTTCAAGATGTCGCTGGCCGATCCGTCCGAGCTCGACGCGCTCATGGACGAGGACGCCTACCGGGAATACATCGCCTGAGGATGCGGCAATGGCCTTCGAGGAATCCGTCTACCACCCTTACGATTTCGCCAACCGCAGGCACATCGGGCCATCGCCGTCGGAGATATCGGAGATGCTCGAGACCGTGGGAGCGGACAGCCTCGACGCGCTGATCGACGGGACCATACCCGGCGCGATCCGTCAGGAGCGGCCGCTGGACTGGGGGGCGGCCCTCAGCGAGCAGGGCATGCTGCACCGGATGCGGCAGGTCGCCTCCAAGAACATGGTCCTGACCAGTCTTATCGGGCAGGGATACCACGGAACGGTCACGCCGCCCGTCATCCAGCGCAACATCCTCGAGAACCCGGCCTGGTACACCGCCTACACGCCGTATCAGCCGGAGATCAGCCAAGGGCGGCTGGAGGCCCTTCTCAACTTCCAGACCATGGTCTGCGACCTGACCGGACTCGACGTGGCGAACGCGAGCCTGCTGGACGAGGCGACGGCCGCCGGCGAGGCGATGGCGCTGGCGCAACGCGCGTCGAAATCGAAGGCGCGGGCGTTCTTCGTCGATCGGGACTGCCATCCGCAAACCATCGACGTGATCCGGACGCGGGCCGAGCCGCTGGGCTGGGACGTCATCGTCGGCGACCCCTTCGAAGATCTCGATCCGTCCGTCGTTTTCGGCGCGGTCTTCCAGTATCCCGGCACATTCGGACACGTCCGCGATTTCCGGGAGCCGATCGCGGCGCTGCACGCCCGGGACGCGCTCGCCTGCGTCGCCGCCGATCCGCTCGCGCTGACCCTGCTCGTTCCGCCCGGCGAGATGGGGGCGGACATCGCGATCGGCTCGACGCAGCGTTTCGGTGTTCCGCTTGGCTTTGGAGGGCCGCATGCGGCCTACATGGCGGTGACGGACGCGCTCAAGCGGTCGATGCCCGGCCGGATCGTCGGCGTTTCGGTCGACGCGCGGGGCAATCGCGCCTATCGGCTCAGCCTTCAGACGCGGGAGCAGCATATCCGGCGCGAGAAGGCCACGTCGAACGTCTGCACGGCCCAGGCTCTGCTGGCCGTCATGGCGTCGATGTACGCGGTGTTCCACGGCCCCGAGGGGCTCAAGGCGATCGCGCAGCGGATCCACCGCAAGACGGTGCGTCTGGTCAAGGGCCTCGAGACGCTCGGTTTCGCGGTCACGCCGGAGACGTTCTTCGATACGGTGACGGTCGAGGTCGGGGCGCTGCAGGGCGTCATCCTGAAGGCCGCCGTCGCCGAAGGGGTCAATCTGCGCAAGGTCGGGACGGACCGGATCGGCATAAGCCTCGACGAGCGGACGCGCCGCGAGCACACCCAGGCGATCTGGCGCGCGTTCGGCGGCGACATGATCGACCGCGCGCTCGATCACGAGTACCGGCTGCCGGAGGGCCTGATCAGGACCAGCGCGTTCCTTGAGCACCCGATCTTTCACATGAACCGCGCGGAATCCGAGATGACGCGCTACATGCGGCGTCTGGCGGACCGGGACCTGGCGCTGGATCGCGCGATGATCCCGCTCGGCTCCTGCACGATGAAGCTGAACGCGACGGCGGAGATGATGCCGATCAGCTGGCCCGAATTCGCGGACATCCATCCATTCGCGCCGGAGGACCAGACGCGAGGCTACGCCGAACTGATCGCCGATCTGGAGCGGAAGCTCTGCGCGATCACCGGATACGACGCGATCTCGATGATGCCGAATTCCGGCGCGCAGGGGGAATACGCGGGGCTGCTGACCATCCGCGCCTATCACGCGGGCCGGGGCGAGCACGGCCGCAAGGTCTGCCTGATCCCGACATCGGCGCACGGGACCAACCCGGCGAGCGCGCAGATGGCCGGCATGGAGGTCGTCGTCGTCAGATCGGCGGAGAACGGCGACATCGACGTGGAGGATTTCCGCGCCAAGGCGGAGAAGGCCGGCGCGCGGCTCGCCGCCTGCATGATCACCTATCCCTCGACCCACGGCGTGTTCGAGGAGACGGTGCGCGAGGTCTGCGCGATCACGCACGAACATGGCGGACAGGTGTATCTGGACGGCGCGAACATGAACGCGCTCGTCGGGTTGGCGCGGCCGGGCGATTTCGGGTCGGACGTGAGCCATCTGAACCTGCACAAGACGTTCTGCATCCCGCATGGCGGCGGCGGTCCGGGCATGGGACCGATCGGGGTGAAGGCGCATCTCGCGCCGTTCCTGCCGGGACGGGACGGCGGGGCGGGGGCGGTGTCGGCCGCCCGGTACGGATCGCCGTCCCTGCTGCCGATCAGCTGGGCGTATTGCCTGATGATGGGAGGCGCGGGCCTGACGCAGGCGACGCGGATCGCGATCCTGAACGCGAACTATGTCGCCGCGCGGCTGCGGGGGGCGTACCCGATCCTGTATTCGTCGGCGAAGGGGCGCGTCGCGCACGAATGCATCGTGGACATTCGACCGCTGAAGGAGAGCGCGGGGGTCAGCGTGGACGACGTGGCGAAGCGGCTGATGGATTGCGGGTTCCACGCGCCGACGATGTCCTGGCCGGTCGCCGGGACGCTGATGATCGAGCCGACCGAGAGCGAGACCAAGGCCGAACTCGACCGGTTCATCACCGCTATGCTCGCGATCCGCGAGGAGGCGCGCGACATCGAGGAGGGGCGGAGCGATCCGAAGGACAATCCGCTGATGCGGGCGCCGCACACGGTCGAGGATCTGGTCGGCGACTGGGACCGGCCCTACAGCCGGGAACAGGCCTGCTATCCGCCGGGCGCTTTCCGGGTGGACAAGTACTGGGCGCCGGTCAACCGGGTCGACAACGTCTACGGGGACCGGCATCTGGTATGCTCCTGCCCGCCGGTGGAGACGTACACGCAGGCGGCCGAATAGGCGCGGCGGCGCAGGCGCGACGGGTCGCCCTGACCCTCGCGGTCGGGACGGCGGGGGGCCTGGCGGCGCAGAGCGCCGGTTTTCCGGCCGGGGCGCTTCTCGGCGCGACGCTGCCGGTCTCGGCGGTCGCTCTGTCGGGGCGGGCGATGGAGATCCCGCCCTGGCTGCGCAATCTGGCCTTCGCGGCGCTCGGGTGTTCGCTCGGGGCGGGGTTCACGCCGGAATTCCTGTCGAACGTGGGGCGCTGGCCGCTGAGCCTCGCCATGCTCTGCGCGGGCATGCTGGCGATCCTCGCCTGCTGCGCCTGGGTTCTGGTGCGGTTCTTCGGGTTCTCCCCGCGCTCCGCCGTTCTTTCGACCTCGCCCGGCGCGCTCTCCTACACGATCGCGCTGGCCGTCGGAGGCGGCATCGACACGCGCCCGGTCATGGTGCTGCAGAGCCTGCGGCTTCTGACGATCACGTTGACGCTTCCGCCCGCGATTCTCCTGATCGGGCAGCCGGGGGCGTTCTGGGACGGGGCGCCGCCGCCGGTTCTCGGGCCGGCGGTCGCGGCCGCGCTCGTCGCGTCGGCCTTCGCCATCGGGTCGGCGGCCGAGCGGGGGCGGATTCCGGCCGCGTTCCTGCTCGCCGGGATGAGCCTGAGCGGGGCGCTGCATGTCGGCGGGCTGGTCGAGGGCATCCTGCCCGCGCCGCTGATCCTCGCGGCCTTCGTCGTGACGGGCTGCGTGATCGGGTCGCGGTTCACGGCGCTGGCTCCGGGCGATCTGAGGGGATTGCTGGCGGCGTCGATCACGGTGACGGCGATCGGCATCGGCATGTCGGCGTTTCTCGCGGTCTTCGCGTCGCGGCTCTTCGGGATCGGTTTCGCAGGGGCCTGGATCGCCTACGCGCCGGGCGGGGTCGAGGGCATGGCGGCGATGGCCATCGCGCTGGGCTACGATCCGGCCTTCGTGGCGACGCACCACCTGGTCCGGATCCTGTTTCTGATCCTGGTCCTGCCGTCCGTGCTTCGGGTCGCGGGGCGCGTTCGGGCCGATTGAGCGTGGTCCACGCGTGAACCGTGGCCAAGTCGTTGATATCACGAGGGTAACAAAGGTTAACTTCGTGAAGTCCAGGTTAACGGCGCTCAGGTCCGCTCGTCGGACCCCATGCGGCGCTCCAGCCAGCGCACGCCGGCGCTGATGATCAGGACGAGAACGAGGTATTCGAGGATCAGGAGGGTGTAGATCTCGAGCGGACGGTATTCGGTCACGACGAGCTCGTTGGCGCGGCGCGTCAGCTCCTGCATCCCGATCACCGAGGCGAAAGCCGACATCTTCACGATGTAGATGAATTGGTTGGCGAGCGGCGGCAGGATGCGGCGGATCGCCTGGGGCAGGATGACGTAGCGCATCGCCTGGGCGCGGGTCAGGCCGATGGTGGAGGCGGCTTCGGACTGGCCGCGCGAGATCGACTGGATGCCCGCGCGGTAGATCTCCGCCGTGAACGCGCTGTCGGAGAGCGCCAGCGTCAGGACGGCGCCCCAGAACGGGTCGATGGTGACGTTGATCCCGATGGATTTCAGGACGATCGGCAGGCCGTAGAAAACCCAGAACAGCATCGGAAGCAGCGGGATCGAGCGCATGAACTCGACATAGACGCGGTTCACGATGCGGAGCCAGCGGCGCGATGAAAGGCCGGGTAAGGCGACGAGAAGCCCCAGCGACATGGAGATGAACGCAGCTATGGCCGAGATCAGGATCGTGTTCCAGAAACCGCCGAGCAGGAATCCGACGTTGGTCCGTCCGGCGGGAGTCGTCGGGTCGATGACGTACCAGCCCCACGCGGTCGAGGAGGAGCAGCCCGAGAGCGCGAGAAGCGCCAGGCAGGACGCCGCGGCGCCAAGGAGCGGCATCCGGATCAATGGGCGAGGATCCGGCCGAGGAAGTCGCGGCAGCGCCGCGATTCCGGCGCCGTGAAGAACGTCTCGGGCGGTCCGGTCTCGACGATCTCGCCGGCGTCCATGAACACCATCCGGTCCGCCACGCGGCGCGCGAAGCCCATCTCGTGGGTGACGACGACCATCGTCATGCCCGCGACGGCCAGATCGGTCATCACGTCGAGGACCTCCGAGATCATCTCGGGGTCGAGCGCGGAGGTCGGCTCGTCGAAGAGCATGATCTTCGGCTCCATGCAGAGCGAGCGGGCGATGGCGACGCGCTGCTGCTGGCCGCCGGAGAGCTGGGACGGGCGTTTGGCCTCCTGTTCGGGGATGCGGACGCGTTCGAGATAGCGGCGCGCGCGGGCCTCGGCGTCCTTGCGGCTCAGGCCGCGGGCCTTCATCGGGCCGAGCGTGAGGTTCTCCAGGACGGTGAGATGCGGAAAGAGGTTGAACTGCTGGAACACCATTCCGAGTTCGGCGCGGACGGCGTGGACGGTCCGTGGATCGTCGGTCAGCTCGCGCCCGTGCACGCGGATCGTTCCCTTCTGATGCGGCTCCAGACCGTTGACGCAGCGCACCAGCGTCGATTTGCCCGAACCGGACGGGCCGCAGATCACGAGCTTCTCGCCGTCGCGCACGGTCAGGTCGATGTCGTGAAGGACGCGGGTCTCGCCGAACCATTTGCCGACGGCGGCCATTTCGATGGCGGGTCCGGTCATGGCCTCGTCGTCCTTTCGGCCGAATGATCCGGCGTCCATCTCGTGCCTGATGTCTGCCGTGGTTTGACCTCCCGTTCAAGTCGGATACATCCACATCAGGCCGCGTCAACGGGACCGGCGCACAAGGGGACGTCAGATGAACGGTTTCTTCAAAGCGGCCGCCGCCGCTCTCGTGGCGACGGGGCTCGCCTCGGGAGCGATGGCGCAGTCGGCGCTGAATTCGATCCTGGACGCGGGCGTGCTCAAGGTCGGCACGACCGGGGACTGGAACCCGATGAGCGTGCGCGATCCGGCGACCAACAGCTATGTCGGCTTCGACATCGACGTGATGACCGAGCTGGCCCGGGATCTCGGCGTCGAGGTGGAATTCGTGCCGACCGACTGGAAGACGCTGGTGAACGGGGTGGTGGCCGGAAACTACCACATGACCGGATCGGCCTCGATCTCGCCGGAACGCATGAAGGCCGCCGGTTTCTCCGACAGCTATCTCTCCGTGCAGATCCTCCCGTTCACCACCGAGGACAAGGCGGACCGGTTCGATGGATGGGACTCGCTGAACCAGCCCGACGTGAAGGTGGCGACGACGCTCGGGACCTCGTTCGAGGGCATGGCGCGCGAATGGTTCCCGGACGCCCAGATCACGGCGGTGGAGGCGCCGGCGCGCGGCTATCAGGAGGTGATCTCGGGGCGGGCGGACGTCTTCATCACGTCGAACATCGAGGGCGCCACGCTGACGGGCAAATTTCCGGTGGTCCGCGTGGCGAACACGCCGGCCCGGTCGTCGACGCCGATCGCGATGCTTCTGCCGCAGGACGATCAGGTCTGGATCAACTACGTCAACAACTGGATCGAGCTGAAGCGGGGCGCGGGGTTTTTCGACGCGGTGGGCGCGAGGTGGGGCCTGTGATGGCCGGGAGGAGCGCCAAGACGCCGGTCGGACGGGAACTTTCCCGTGATCCGGGTCTTCTCCCGCAAGGGGGATTCCGCGGGCCGCGGGCCTCGCGGGATCCGAGCCTCCGGTTGACCTTGTGCGCCGCGGCGGATAATCCCGGACCCGGATGGAAACTCGTCTCCGGACGGTGATCCGGGCGTGACGGAGGACTGGAATGGACGACCTGCTGCGCGACTATCTGCCCATCCTGATCTTTCTCGGCCTCGCGGTCGCGCTGGGGCTGATCCTGCTTCTCTCGGCGGCGGTCGTGGCGGTGAGCAACCCCGACCCGGAGAAGGTTTCGGCCTATGAATGCGGGTTCAACGCGTTCGACGACGCGCGGATGAAATTCGACGTGCGGTTCTATCTGGTCTCGATCCTGTTCATCATCTTCGACCTGGAGATCGCGTTCCTGTTTCCCTGGGCGGTCAGCTTCCAGAACATCGGGGAATTCGGGTTCTGGTCGATGATGGTGTTCCTGGCGGTGCTCACGATCGGCTTCGCCTACGAGTGGAAGAAGGGGGCGCTGGAATGGCAGTGACGGAACGGTCGCCCGCAGGCTACACGCAGGCCGGAGCCGACAAGGATGTCCGGCGCGCGGGCCATATCGGACGAGTTGGCGGACAAGGGTTTTCTGGTGACGTCCACGGCCGACGTGATCAACTGGGCGCGGACCGGATCGCTGCACTGGATGACGTTCGGTCTGGCCTGCTGCGCGGTGGAGATGATGCACACGTCGATGCCGCGCTACGATCTGGAGCGGTTCGGCACGGCGCCGCGCGCGAGCCCCCGGCAGAGCGACCTGATGATCGTGGCCGGGACGCTGACCAACAAGATGGCGCCGGCGCTGCGCAAGGTCTACGATCAGATGCCCGAGCCGCGCTACGTGATCTCGATGGGGTCCTGCGCCAATGGCGGCGGGTACTACCATTACAGCTATTCCGTCGTGCGCGGGTGCGACCGGATCGTGCCGGTCGACATCTACGTGCCCGGCTGTCCGCCGACCGCCGAGGCGCTGCTCTACGGCATCCTGCAGCTGCAGCGGAAGATGCGGCGCACCGGGACGATCGTGCGCTGAGGCGCCGCTTGAAGGAAGACGCATGGACACCGCGCTGACCGAACTCGCCGAGACGATCTCCATGCGCAGGGGCGAGGCGCTGATCGCGTCCGAGGTCAGGAACGGCGAGCTGACGGTGACGGTGCCGGCCGCCTCGCTGGAGAGCTTCATCGCCGATCTGCGGAACCACCCGACATGCCGGTTCACCACGCTGGTGGACATCACGGCGATCGACTGGCCCACGCGGGAGCGGCGCTTCGACATGGTCTATCACTTCCTGTCGATGCATCTGAACCAGCGCATCCGGGTGAGGGCCGAGGTCCGCGAGGACGAGATCGTGCCTTCGATCACCGGGGTCTTCCAGTCGGCCGACTGGTACGAGCGCGAGGTGTTCGACATGTACGGCATCATGTTCTCGGGACACCCCGATCTGCGGCGCATTTTGACGGATTACGGCTTCCGCGGGCATCCGCTTCGCAAGGATTTCCCGACCACCGGATATGTCGAGGTGCGGTACGACGACGAGCAGAAGAGGGTCGTCTACGAGCCGGTCAGGCTGACCCAGGAATACCGGATGTTCGACTTCATGAGCCCGTGGGAGGGCGCGGAATACGTGCTGCCGGGCGACGAGAAGACCGACGTGAAGGGTGTCGTGAAATGAGCGGCGCGATCTGGAGTTTGCTGATGGCGGCGGCGACGGTGTTTCCGATGTGGACCATCCTGCGCCAGATCGGCGTCGATCCGCGCTGGTCGCTGGTCTGCCTGACGGGGATCGGGCTGGTGGCGCTGCTTTGGTACATCGCGTTCGGCAGGGACGTGCGCCGGGAGGACCTTCGATGATGGACGGGACGACGGGCGACTCGCTCGCCGGCGAGCAGAAGATCCGGAACTTCAACATCAACTTCGGCCCGCAGCATCCTGCGGCGCATGGTGTTCTTCGGCTGGTTCTCGAACTGGACGGCGAGCTGGTCGAGCGCTGCGATCCGCATATCGGTCTGCTGCATCGCGGCACCGAGAAGCTGATGGAGAGCCGCACGTATCTGCAGAACCTGCCGTATCTCGACCGGCTCGACTACGTTTCGCCGATGAACCAGGAGCACGCCTGGTGTCTGGCCATCGAGCGGCTGACCGAGACGCCCGTGCCGCGGCGGGCCTCGCTGATCCGGGTGCTCTATTCGGAGCTGACGCGCATCGCCAACCACCTGCTCAACGTCACGACGCAGGCGATGGACGTGGGCGCGCTGACCCCGCCGCTCTGGGGATTCGAGGAGCGCGAGAAGCTGATGGTCTTCTACGAGCGGGCCTCGGGCGCGCGGCTGCACGCGGCGTATTTCCGGCCGGGCGGCGTTCATCAGGATCTGCCGCAGGATCTGGTGGAGGATATCGCCGTCTGGGCCAGGGAGTTCCCCGCCGCGCTCGACGACATCGACGGGCTCATCACCGAGAACCGGATCTTCAAGCAGCGCAACGTCGACATCGCGGTCGTCAGCCAGCAGGAGTGCCAGGATCTCGGCTTCTCCGGGGTGATGGTGCGGGGATCGGGCATGGCTTGGGACCTGCGCCGCGCGCAGCCCTACGAATGCTATGACGAGTTCGATTTCCAGATCCCGGTCGGCACGAACGGCGACTGCTACGACAGGTATCTGGTGCGGATGGCGGAGATGCGCGAGAGCCTGAAGATCGTCGTGCAGGCCATAGACAAGCTGAACGCCTGCAGAGGCGAGCCCGTGATGACGCGCGGCAAGATCAACCCGCCCAGACGCGCCGAGATGAAGACGTCAATGGAGGCGCTGATCCATCACTTCAAGCTCTACACCGAGGGTTTCCACGTCCCGGCGGGCGAGGTCTACGCCGCGGTCGAGGCGCCGAAAGGCGAATTCGGGGTCTATCTGGTGTCGGACGGAACCAACAAGCCCTACAAGGTCAAGCTCCGGGCGCCCGGGTTCCCGCACCTCGCGGCGATGGATCACCTGCTCAAGGGACATCAGCTGGCGGACGTGTCCGCCGCGCTGGGGTCTCTGGACATCGTTTTCGGCGAGGTGGACCGGTGAGCCGAGGGATCGCGCTGATCGCGTTCGCGGCGCTCTGCGGTCCCGCGCTCGCCGAGACGCCGGTCGATCCCGCGCCGCTCGCGGCCGCGTTCGCGGCGATCGGCTGCGCGGGGAACGAGAAGGACATCTTTCCGTTCATCGGGAAGGACGGTCTGGACGTCGCCACGTTCGCCGCGCAGTTCAAGGCGCTCGGCGAATCGGGACATCTCGTTTCCGACGACAATGGCGAGACGTTTCGTCTGACAGGCTGGGGGCCCTGCGAGTAATGCTGCGACGACTTCATCCCGAACAGCCGGAGAGCTTCGCTTTCACGCCGGCGAACCTCGAATGGGCCAAGGGCCAGATCGCCAAGTATCCGGAAGGGCGTCAGGCGAGCGCGGTGATCCCGCTCCTGTGGCGCGCGCAGGAGCAGGAGGGGTGGGTCAGCCGTCCGGCCATCGAGACCGTGGCGGAGATGCTGGGGCTCGCGGACATCCGCGTGCTGGAGGTCGCGACGTTCTATTTCATGTTCCAGCTCCAGCCGGTCGGATCGGTGGCGCATGTCCAGATCTGCGGCACGACGTCGTGCATGATCTGCGGCGCCGAGGATCTGATCGGGGTCTGCCGGTCGAAGATCGCGGCGCGGCCGCATGAGCTTTCGGCGGACGGCAGGTTCAGCTGGGAGGAGGTCGAGTGCCTCGGGGCCTGCGCGAACGCGCCGATGGCGCAGATCGGCAAGGACTATTACGAGGATCTGACGGCGGAGAAGCTGGGCGACATTCTCGACGTCTTCGCGCGCGGCGAGGTGCCGGAGCCGGGTCCGCAGAACGGGCGGTTCGCGTCGGAGCCGCTGGGCGGCGCGACGACCCTGAAGGAGTTTTCCGGCGAGGCGCGCAACGGCTCGGTGGCGCTCGCCCTCGAGCTCGGCGACACGGTCGCGCGCATCACCGGCGAGCCGATACGGAGGATCGCGACCGAGAAACGGTCCGATCCGCCGCAGCCGGAACCGGAATCGCCGAAAGCCGCCGGCGCCGACGACCCGGATGGAGATGGCGCGGCTCCGGAAGTGATGGAGCACGCCGCCGCGCTCGGCGTCCAGCCGAAGGCGCTGGAGGCTCCGAGGTCGGGCGGGCCGGACGATCTCAAGCGGATCGACGGCATCGGTCCGAAAATCGAGAGCATGCTCAACGGAATCGGGTATTATCATTTCGATCAGATCGCGGCCTGGACGGACGAGGAGGTCGCCTGGGTGGATGACAACGTGCTCGAATTCAGGGGACGGATCACGCGGGACGACTGGGTCGGACAGGCGAAGGCTCTGGTCGAACAGAGAGAACAGGACTGACGTCAACTTAGGGAGGAAATCAGATGGCTGAGCGTACTTCGTTCGTGGGTGACGGCTTATTCTACGTTCTGATGAGTTTCGTTCTGGCGGCCGCGTTCGGGGCGGGCATCGGTTTCGCGTATGGCGGCCTGCTGGAGCACGGCTGGAGCGGAGGCTTCATGGTCGGCGCGCTCGTCGCGGCGGTCGTGGGACTTCTGCTCAGCGGAATGGTGGGACGCAAGCTGCCGCCGCCGAACACGCTGAAGGCTCCGGTGGCGCCGGAAGGCGGGCTGCACAGGGCGCCGGAGGGCGGAGCGCATTCGGTTCCGGGAGGCTCCGGTTCCGGTTCGTGGACCCCGTCGCGGTCATCGACGGAGTCCGGTTCCGAGGTTTCCGAGACCGTCGACCGGGTCGCGGCGGCCGCGGGTGGCATCGCCTCTTCCATCTCGGAACGCTTCGGCGAGGTCGCGGACCGTGTCACCGGCAAGGTGAGCGGCGCCGGAGGCTCGGCCGGACAGGCCATTGACGAGGTCTCGGACACCGCGAAGCTCGTCGGGGAACTGGCGTCGGACAAGATGCGCGAGGCGCGCGAAAGCGCGGCGACGGCCATCGCCCCGGAGAGCCCGGACGACGGCGTCAATCCCCGTGTCCGGGACGCGGCGCGCGAGGCCGGAGACGTGGCGCGCGGGATGGAGACGCCGCAAGGTGAGCCGGCTCCATCGGCTGAGGCCGGTCCGGAGCCGCAGGTGGCGGCCGTCCGACCTCCCGCCCTGGATGCTCCGCGGGAGAATCGCGGCGACGATCTGAAGAAGATCAAGGGAGTGGGCTTCAAGATCGAGGCGATGCTTCAGGGCCTGGGTTTCTGGCATTTCGACCAGATCGCGGCGTGGACCGACGCGGAACTGGCCTGGGTCGACCAGCATCTCGACGGGTTCAACGGCAGGGCTTCGCGCGACGAGTGGGTCGCGCAGGCGAAGATTCTCGCGGCGGGTGGCGAGACCGATTTTTCGGATCGCGTGGACAAGGGCGCGGTCTACGACTGATCCGGGCCCGCCGGCGGGCGCGTCAGGCGGGCCGCCCGGCGGGGACCTGGGCGGGCGGGCTCCAAGGGTGACCGGTCGCGGTCGCATTCGGGAAGGATCCGGCGTGTCTCGGCGCGCCGGAAGATGAGGGGCTGAGAGAATGCTTGCGGACAAGGACCGGATCTTCACCAACCTCTACGGGATGCATGACCGCAGCCTGAAGGGCGCGCGGTCGCGCGGGCATTGGGACGGCACGGCGGACATCATCGCGCGGGGCCGCGACAAGGTGGTCGAGGAGACCAAGGCGAGCGGGCTGCGCGGACGCGGCGGAGCCGGTTTTCCGACGGGCCTGAAGTGGTCGTTCATGCCCAAGGGCGATGACGGCCGGCCGCACTACCTTGTTGTGAACGCTGACGAATCCGAGCCGGGAACGTGCAAGGACCGCGAGATCATGCGGCACGATCCGCATACGCTGATCGAGGGGTGTCTGATCGCGGGGTTCGCGATGGGGGCGCATGCGGGGTACATCTACATCCGGGGCGAGTACATCCGCGAGAAGGAGGCGCTGCAGATCGCCATCGACGAGGCGTATGAGGCGGGGTTGCTGGGGAAGAACGCGGCGGGATCGGGATGGGATTTCGAACTTTATCTGCATCACGGGGCCGGGGCGTATATCTGCGGCGAGGAGACGGCGCTGCTCGAGAGCCTCGAGGGGCGCAAGGGGATGCCGCGGCTGAAGCCGCCTTTCCCCGCGAATACGGGGCTTTACGGGGCGCCGACCACGGTGAACAACGTCGAGAGCATCGCGGTGGTGCCGACGATCCTGCGGCGCGGGCCGGGGTGGTTCTCCAGCTTCGGGCGGCCGAACAATTCGGGGACGAAGGTGTTCGCGATCTCGGGGCATGTGGAGCGGCCCTGCGTGGTCGAGGAGGCGATGTCGATCCCGCTGAAGGATCTGCTGGACCGGCACTGCGGCGGCGTCCGGGGCGGTTGGAAGAACTTAAAGGCAGTGATTCCAGGGGGTTCTTCGGTGCCTTTGCTGCCGGCGGCGTCTTGTGACGAGGCGATCATGGACTTCGACTGGCTGCGGGAGCAGCGGTCGGGGCTGGGGACGGCGGCGGTGATCGTGATGGATCAGTCGACGGACGTGATCAAGGCGATCTGGCGCCTGTCGAAATTCTACAAGCACGAGAGTTGCGGGCAGTGCACGCCGTGCCGCGAGGGCACGGGTTGGATGATGCGGGTGATGGACCGTCTCGTCACCGGAGACGCGGAACCCGCTGAGATCGATATGCTTCTTGACGTGACCAAACAGGTCGAGGGGCACACGATCTGCGCGCTGGGGGATGCGGCGGCCTGGCCGATCCAAGGGCTGATCCGGCATTTCCGCGACGAGATCGAGGATCGGATCAAGCACAAGCGGACCGGGCGGGTGAGCGCGGCGGCGGCGGAGTGAAGCGTGTTCGGGATCAGGGGTTAATGGCGGATTCCCGCGTAGGAAAAGCGTAGGATATGCGTAGTTTATCCGTAGTTACGTTTCCCGGGCGGTCGAAAAGGGTTAACGGGTGACGCAACTGGCGCAGCTCAATGTCGGACGTCTGCTCGCGCCGACGGACGATCCGAGGGTGGCGGAGTTCATGGCTGCGCTCGACCGGGTGAACGGTCTGGGCAAAAGGATGCCGGGATTCGTGTGGATGATGGAGGGGTCGGGCGAGCCCGGAACCGGGAACACCGAGGCGAAGATCGGCGGCGATCCGCAATTCGTGTCGAACCTGACGGTCTGGGCGGACGTGGAGTCGCTGGAGAGTTTCGTCTGGAACACGGTCCATCGGCAGTTCTACGAGCGGCGGGCCGAGTGGTTCGAGGTGTTGGGCAAGATGCATTTCGTGATGTGGCATGTCGAGGACGGACACCGGCCGACGCTGGACGAGGCGCTGGAGCGTCTCGCGCATCTCGAGGCGAACGGCGACAGCGACCACGCGTTCGGCTGGTCGCATCTGGAAGAGGCGAAGCTCTGGCGCGCACGTCGATGCGCGGCCGTGGCGGCGGAGTGACGGCAATGCGGCTGGAGAGCGTGACGGAGACCATCATCGCGACCAACGCCTGCCTGAATGAATCACATTTCGCGGACGTCAGTCTCGCGGGCGCCGAGTTCAGCGACGTCAATCTGGCCGGGGCGCGGTTTCGGAACGTGAACATGAGCGATGTGGCGATCGACGACGTCAATCTTTCGGGAATGACGATCCACGGCCTCCTGGTCACCGACCTTCTGGACGCCTACGAAAAGCTGAAAGGCTGAGACATGACCGACCTTCGCAAAATCATCATCGACGGCGAGGAGATCGAGGTCGATCCGCGTCTGACGCTGTTGCAGGCCTGCGAGGAGGCCGGGGTGGAGATCCCGCGCTTCTGCTATCACGAGCGGCTGAGCATCGCGGGCAACTGCCGGATGTGTCTGGTGGAGGTGGTCGGCGGGCCGCCGAAGCCGACGGCGTCCTGCGCGGTGCAGGTAAAGGACATGCGGCCGGGCAAGGACGGCGAGCCGCCGGAGGTCCGGACGAAGTCGCCGATGGTCAAGAAGGCGCGCGAGGGGGTGATGGAGTTCCTGCTCATCAACCATCCGCTCGACTGTCCGATCTGCGACCAGGGCGGCGAATGCGACCTCCAGGACCAGGCGATGGCCTACGGGGTCGATTTCAGCCGGTTCCGCGAGCCGAAGCGCGCGGCGATCGACCCCGATCTGGGGCCGCTCGTGGACACGCAGATGACGCGCTGCATCTCCTGCACGCGCTGCGTGCGGTTCATCACCGAGGTGGCGGGCATGCCCGAGCTGGGCCAGACCGGCCGCGGCGAGGACAGCGAGATCACGTCCTATCTCGGCGCGATGCTGACCAGCGAGCTGCAGGGCAACGTCATCGACCTGTGCCCGGTCGGGGCGCTGACCTCGAAGCCCTACGCGTTCATGGCGCGGCCCTGGGAGCTTCGCAAGACCGAGTCCATCGACGTGATGGACGCGCTGGGGTCGAACATCCGCGTGGACGCCAAGGGCCGCGAGGTGATGCGGATCCTGCCGCGCAACCATGACGGCGTGAACGAGGAATGGCTGTCGGACCGGTCGCGCTTCGTCTGGGACGGGCTGCGCCGCCAGAGGCTGGACCGGCCCTATGTGCGGCGCGACGGGAAGCTCGCGCCCGCCACCTGGGGCGAGGCGTTCAAGGCGGTGGCCGAGGCGGTGAAGGGCCGGAAGGTCGCGGCGCTGGCCGGCGATCTCGCGCCGGCGGAGGCGGTCTACGCGCTGCGCGAACTCGTCCGCGGAATGGGCGGCGCGACGGAATGCCGGACGGACGGCGCGAAGCTGCCCGCCGGGAACCGGTCGGGCTATGTCGGGACGGCGACGGTCGAGGACATCGAGGACGCGCGGCAGATCCTTCTGATCGGGACCAATCCGCGCTCGGAGATGCCGGTTCTGAACGCGCGCATCCGCAAGGCCTGGATGCGCGGCGCGGAGGTCGGGCTGGTCGGCCAGCCGGTCGATCTGACCTATCCGGTGTCGCATCTGGGCAACGACCGGGCGGCGCTTTCGAAGCTGCTCGAGCGCGACCACGACGCGGTTCTGGAGGAGCCGTCGGTGGTGATCGTCGGCGTGAACGCGCTGCGCGGCGAGGACGGCGAGGCGGTGCTGGGCGCGGTCATGGCGCTGACGGAGAAGACGAGATCCGGCCTTCTGGTGCTGCACGACGCGGCGGGACGGGTCGGCGCGATGGATCTCGGCTTCACGACCGAGGGCGGGATCGACGCGGCGCTGGACGGCGCGGAGGTGATCTGGAACCTCGGCGTCGACGAGACCGACATGCCCGACGGCGCCTTCGTGATCTATCAGGGCAGCCACGGCGACCGGGGCGCGCACCGCGCCGACGTGATCCTGCCGGGCGCGGCATGGACCGAGGAAGCGGGGATATTCGTCAACACGGAGGGACGGCCGCAGATGGCCGCCCGCGCCGGATTTCCGCCGGGCGAGGCCAAGGAGAACTGGTCGATCCTGCGCGCCGCCTCGGCGGTGCTCGACGCGACGCTGCCGTTCAACTCGCTGGCGGAGCTGCGCGTCGCGATGTTCGCGGAGGCGCCGCATCTCGGCGCGATCGACCGGGTGCCGGAAAACGCATGGACGCCCGTGCCGTCGGGGTCTATGACGCGGGCGGAATTCGGGATCGGACGGACGGATCACTACCAGATCAATCCGATCGCCCGGGCGAGCCAGGTCATGGCGGAGCTCGCCAGACTGGCGGACGGCCGGGCGCGGCCCATGGCGGCGGAGTAGAGGCGCATGGAAGGTCAGTTCATCACGGGGTATTTCGACGGCGGGATGGGTCTCTTCCTGCTGATCCTGGCGCAATGCCTGCTGGTGACGGTCTCCGTGCTCGTGGCGCTCGCGTTCCTGATGTACGCCGACCGCAAGATCTGGGCGGCGGTGCAGATGCGCAAGGGGCCGAACGTGGTCGGGCCCTGGGGGCTGCTGCAGTCCTTTGCCGATTTCATAAAGTACATCGTCAAGGAGATCGTCGTCCCGGCGGGCGCCGACAAGACGCTGTTCTTCATCGCGCCGATGGTGTCGTTCGTCCTGCCGCTGGTGCTCTGGGCGGTGATCCCGTGGGATTACGGCTGGGTGATCTCGGACATGAACGTGGGCATCCTGTTCATCTTCGCGATCTCGTCGCTGCACGTCTACGCGATCATCATCGGCGGCTGGGCGTCGAACTCGAAATATCCGTTCCTGGGGAGCCTGCGGTCGGCCGCGCAGATGATCTCCTACGAGGTCTCGATCGGGCTGATCATCGTCGGCGTGCTGATCTCGACGGGCTCGCTCAACCTCACGCGCATCGTGCTGGCGCAGGACGGGGATCTGGGGCTGCTGAACTGGTACTGGCTGCCGCATCTGCCGATGGTGGTGCTGTTCTTCGTCTCGGCGCTGGCGGAGACCAACCGGCCGCCCTTCGATCTGCCGGAGGCGGAGGCGGAGCTGGTGGCGGGGTTCCAGGTGGAATACTCGTCGACGCCGTTCCTGCTGTTCATGATCGGCGAGCTGATGAGCGTGGTCTTCATGTGCGCGCTGATCTCGGTGCTGTTCTTCGGGGGCTGGCTCTCGCCGGTGCCGTTCCTGCCCGACGGGCTGCCGTGGATGATCGCGAAGATGGCGTTCTTCTTCTTCCTGATCTCGATGGTGAAGGCGATCACGCCGCGCTACCGCTACGACCAGCTGATGCGGATCGGCTGGAAGGTGTTCCTGCCGATGTCGCTGGCCTGGGTGGTCCTGGTCGGGCTCTTCGCGCAGTACGGGTTTTTCTGGGGCGCCTACCAGCGCTGGGCCATAGGGGGCTGAGATGGGCATTCCGTTCGACCGCGCCGCGAAGTATTTCTTCCTGACCGATTTCCTCGGCGGGTTCGCGCTGGGCATGAAGTATTTCTTCCGGCCGAAGGCGACGCTGAACTATCCGCACGAGAAAGGCCCGCTCAGCCCGCGGTTCCGGGGGGAGCACGCGCTCAGGCGCTACGCCAACGGCGAGGAGCGGTGCATCGCCTGCAAGCTCTGCGAGGCGATCTGTCCGGCGCAGGCGATCACCATCGACGCGGAGCCGCGCGAGGACGGGTCGCGGCGCACGACGCGCTACGACATCGACATGACCAAGTGCATCTATTGCGGGTTCTGCCAGGAGGCGTGCCCGGTGGACGCCATCGTCGAGGGGCCGAATTTCGAGTTCGCCACCGAGACGCGCGAGGAGCTGTTCTACGACAAGGACAAGCTTCTGGCGAACGGCGACCGCTGGGAGGCGGAGATCGCGCGCAATCTCGAGCTCGACGCGCCGTACCGCTGAGGGGGATGGACATGGAATTCGCGGTCTTCGCGTTCTATCTCAACGCGTTCCTCGTGGTCGCGTCCGGCCTGATGGTGGTGTTCGCGCGCAGCGCGGTGCATTCGGTGCTGTGGCTGGTCCTGGCGTTCTTCTCGTCGGCGGGGCTGTTCGTGCTGCTCGGCGCGGAGTTCGTCGCGATGCTGATGGTCATCGTCTACGTCGGCGCGGTGGCGGTGCTGTTCCTGTTCGTCGTGATGATGCTCGACGTGGATTTCGTGAAGCTCAAGACCGGGATGTCGAGCTATCTGCCCGTGGGACTGCTGATCGCGCTGGTGCTTCTCGTGCAGCTCGGCTTCGCCTTCGGAAGCTGGGAGGTCTCGGACGTGGCGCTGGCCGAGCGGCTCGCGGTGACGCCGGACGCGGCGCAGGTCGAGAACACGATGGCGCTGGGCGATCTGCTCTACACGCGGTACGTGCTCGTCTTCCAGCTCGCGGGGCTGGTGCTCCTGGTGGCGATGATCGGGGCGATCGTGCTGACGCTGCGGCGCCGGACCGACGTGAAGCGGCAGAACGTGCTCCGGCAGATGTACCGCGATCCGAAGGCGGCCATCGTGATGAAGGACGTCAAGTCGGGGCAGGGACTATGATCGGGCTGGGGCATTATCTGACGGTCGCGGCGGTCCTGTTCGTCACCGGCGTCTTCGGCATCTTCGTCAACCGCAAGAACGTCATCATCATCCTGATGTCGGTCGAGCTGATGCTTCTGGCGGTCAACATCAATTTCGTCGCCTTCTCGGCGTTTCTGGGCGATCTGGGCGGGCAGGTGTTCACGCTGTTCGTCCTGACCGTCGCCGCGGCGGAGGCCGCGATCGGTCTCGCGATCCTGGTCTGCTTCTTCCGCAACCGCGGCACGATCGCCGTGGAAGACGCCAACGTGATGAAGGGCTGAACGCATGCCGACGATCATCCTGTTCGCGCCGCTGGTCGGCGCCCTGATCTGCGGCTTCGGCTGGCGCCTGATGGGCGAGAAGGCCGCGATGATGACGGCGACGGGGCTGCTGTTCCTGTCCTGCGTGTTGTCGTGGATCATGTTCCTGACCTTCACGGCGAAAGGCGGCGGGGGCGGCGCGGAGCACGCCTGGATCCTCGGCGTCGCCAACGCGCAGGAGGCGGCCGAGGGGGCGGGCCACGCGGCGGCGGCGATGGCCGGCGAGCATGGCGGCTACAGCTACAGCCTGATGCGCTGGATCGTGTCGGGCACGATGAGCGCCGACTGGGCGATCCGGATCGACCGGCTGACCGTCATCATGCTGATCGTGGTGACCACGGTCTCGGCTCTCGTGCATCTCTACAGCTTCGGCTACATGGAGCATGACGTGAATTTCAGGGAGGGCGAGAGCTATCGTCCCCGGTTCTTCGCGTATCTGTCGTTCTTCACATTCGCGATGCTGATGCTGGTGACGGCCGACAACCTGCTGCAGATGTTCTTCGGCTGGGAGGGCGTCGGCGTCGCCTCCTACCTTCTGATCGGGTTCTACTATCGCAAGCAGAGCGCGGGCGCGGCGGCGATGAAGGCGTTCATCGTCAACCGCGTCGGCGATTTCGGCTTTCTCATGGGCATCTTCGCGATCTACGTCGTCGTGGACAGCGTGTATTTCAGCGACATCTTCGCGGCGGCCCCGGCGATGGCGGAGACGCAGCTGAGCTTCCTCTGGCGCGAATGGAACGCGGCGGAGGTGATCGCCTTCCTGCTGTTCATCGGCGCGATGGGCAAATCTGCGCAGCTGTTCCTGCACACCTGGCTGCCGGACGCGATGGAGGGCCCGACGCCGGTCTCGGCGCTGATCCACGCGGCGACGATGGTCACGGCGGGCGTGTTCCTCGTCTGCCGCATGTCGCCGATCCTGGAATGGGCCCCGACGGCGCTGACCTTCATCACCTTCATCGGCGCGGCCACGGCGTTTTTCGCCGCGACCGTGGGCCTGGTGCAGAACGACATCAAGCGGGTGATCGCCTATTCGACCTGTTCCCAGCTCGGCTACATGTTCGTGGCGGCGGGGGTCGGGGCGTATCCGGCGGCGATGTTCCACCTCTACACGCACGCGTTCTTCAAGGCGCTTCTGTTCCTCTGCGCGGGCTCGGTGATCCACGCGATGCATCACGAGCAGGACATGCGGAACTATGGCGGGTTGCGCGCCAAGATCCCCTACACGTTCTGGACGATGGTGATCGGCACGCTGGCGATCACCGGCGTCGGCATCCCGCTGACCCATATCGGCTTCGCGGGGTTCCTGTCGAAGGACGCGATCATCGAGAGCGCCTGGGCGGGATCCAATCCGATGTCCGGGTTCGCCTTCTGGGCGCTGGTGATCTCGGCGCTGTTCACGAGCTTCTATTCCTGGCGGCTGATCTTCATGACGTTCTTCGGCGAGGCGCGCGGCGACCATCACGCGCACGAGCACGCGCATGAGAGCCCTCGCAGCATGCTGATCCCGCTGGGGGTCCTGGCGCTCGGAGCGGTCTTCGCGGGCATGATCTGGTACGGGGTGTTCTTCGGCGACCATTACCGCGAGTGGTTCGGGGCGTCGGTGTTCTTCGGGGCGGAGAACGAGACGATCCATCTGGCGCACGAGGCGCCGGTCTGGGTCAAGGTCTCGCCGTTCGTGGCGATGGCGGTCGGCCTCGCCGTCGCTTACTGGTTCTACATCGCGGATCCGTCGATGCCGGGCAAGGTGGCCGAAGCCCAAGCGCCGCTCTACCGGTTCCTGCTCAACAAGTGGTATTTCGACGAGATCTACGGCTTCCTGTTCGTGCGGCCCGCGATCTGGCTCGGCCGGACGCTCTGGAGGCGCGGCGACGGCGGGGTGATCGACGGCACGATCAACGGGGTCTCGATGGGCGTGGTGCCCTACGTCACGCGTCTGGCCGGCCGGGCGCAGTCGGGATACATGTTCCACTACGCCTTCGCGATGGTGATCGGCCTCGTCGTGCTGATCTTCTGGCTCGCCGTCCGGAGCGCAGGCTGACATGGACAATCTTCTCTCCCTCATCACGTTCCTGCCGCTGATCGGCGCGGTGGTCCTGCTCCTGTTCCTCCGGGGCGAGGACGAGATGGCGCGGCGCAACGCCAAGATGCTGGCGCTCTTCACGACCGGCGCGACGTTCATCCTGTCGCTCTTCGTGCTGTTCGGGTTCGAGCCGTCGGATACCGGGTTCCAGTTCGTCGAGGAGGCGGCCTGGCTCGGGGGGCTCACCTACAAGATGGGCGTCGACGGGATCTCGGTCCTGTTCGTGATGCTGACCACGTTCCTGATGCCGCTGGTGATCGCGGCGAGCTGGAACGTCGAGACCCGCGTCAAGGAATACATGATCGCGTTCCTCGTGCTCGAGACGCTGATGCTCGGCGTGTTCTGCGCGCTCGATCTGGTCCTGTTCTACATCTTCTTCGAGGCCGGCCTGATCCCGATGTTCCTGATCATCGGGATCTGGGGCGGGGCGCAGCGGATCTACGCCTCGTTCAAGTTCTTCCTCTACACCTTCCTCGGATCGGTGCTGATGCTCGTCGCGATGGTCGCGATGTACGTGACTGCCGGGACGACGGACATCCCGACGCTGCTGACGTTCCCGTTCCCGTCGGAGCCGGTCATGGTGCTGGGCTTTTTCACCATCTCGGGCGGGATGCAGACGCTTCTGTGGATCGCGTTCTTCGCGAGTTTCGCGGTGAAGATGCCGATGTGGCCGGTGCACACCTGGCTTCCGGACGCGCATGTCCAGGCGCCGACGGCGGGATCGGTGGTGCTGGCCGCGATCCTTCTGAAGATGGGCGGCTACGGGTTCCTCCGCTTCAGCCTGCCGATGTTCCCGGTGGCGTCGGACGTCATGCAGGATTTCGTCTTCACGCTGAGCGTCGTCGCCATCGTCTACACCTCGTTCGTGGCGCTGGTGCAGGAGGACATGAAGAAGCTGATCGCCTATTCCTCCGTCGCGCATATGGGTTTCGTGACGATGGGGATCTTCGCGGTCAACCGGCAGGGCGTCGACGGGGCGGTGTTCCAGATGCTGAGCCACGGGTTCATCTCGGGCGCGCTGTTCCTGATCGTGGGCGTGATCTACGACCGGATGCACACGCGCGAGATCGCGGCCTATGGCGGGCTCGCGGTGCGGATGCCGGTCTTCGCGCTGCTGTTCATGCTGTTCACGATGGGCAATGTCGGCCTGCCGGGCACGAGCGGGTTCGTGGGCGAGTTCCTGACGATGGTCGGGGTCTTCCAGGTCAACACCTGGGTCGCGTTCCTCGCCGCGACCGGCGTGATCCTGTCGGCGGCCTACGCGCTCTGGCTCTACCGGCGGGTGGTGTTCGGCGATCTGATCAAGGAGAGCCTTCGGACCATCGAGGACATGGACCGGCGCGAGAAGCTGATCTTCGCGCCGCTGGTGGCGGCGACGATCCTGCTCGGCGTCTATCCGGCGCTGGTGCTCGACGTCATCGGCCCGTCGGTCCAGGCGCTGGTCGATCACACCCAGACGGCCGTGGCGGCCTCCGCGCCGGCCCTGGCCCAGAACTGAAGGCGGTCCCGCGATGCTGATGAACGATCTCTCGGTGCTCGCGCCCGAACTGGCGCTCGCGGTCTTCGCGCTGGGCGCGCTGATGTGGGGCGCCTTCGCCGGCGCGCGCGATCCTTCGGGCATGATCCTGTGGGTCTCCGCCGCTCTGCTCGTCGTCGTCGGGCTCTGGGTCGGGTTCCAGCCGGAGGGCGCGCGGCTCGCCTTCGACGGGTCGTTCGTGTCCGACGGGTTCGCGCGGTTCTCCAAGGTGATGATCCTGTTCGGGGCGGCGGCGACGCTCGCGCTCGGGCACGAGTACCTGGTGCGCGAGAAGCTGATGAAGTTCGAGTATCCGGTGCTGATCGTGCTGGCCGTGGTCGGCATGATGGTCATGGTCTCGGCGCGCGATCTGATCGTGCTCTACATGGGGCTCGAGCTTCAGAGCCTCGCGCTCTACATCGTCGCGGCGTTCCGGCGGGACAGCCTGCGCTCGACGGAGGCGGGGCTGAAGTATTTCGTGCTGGGCGCGCTGTCGTCGGGGATGCTGCTCTACGGCGCGAGCCTGACCTACGGCTTTTCGGGCACGACGTCCTTCGCCGGGATCACGGCGGTCATCGCCTTCGAGGAGCAAATGCCGCTCGGGCTGCTGTTCGGGATGGTGTTCCTGGCCGCCGGAATGGCGTTCAAGATCTCCGCCGCGCCGTTCCACATGTGGACGCCGGACGTCTACGAGGGCTCGCCCACGCCGGTGACGGCGTTCTTCTCCACCGCGCCGAAGGTGGCGGCGGCGGGGATGTTCGCGCGGGTGCTCTTCGACGCGTTCGGGGGCGCGGTGTCGGAATGGCAGCAGATCCTCGTGTTCCTGTCGCTGGCCTCGATGTTCCTCGGCGCGTTCGCGGCGATCGGCCAGACCAACATCAAGCGGCTGATGGCGTATTCCTCGATCAGCCACATGGGCTTCGCGCTGATGGGGCTGGCCGCCGGGACCGAGCAGGGCGCGCAGTCGCTGCTGATCTATCTCGCGATCTACGTCACGATGAACGTGGGCGTGTTCGCGTTCATCCTCAACATGGAGCGCGACGGCAAGCCGGTTACCGACATCGCGTCGCTGGGGCTCTACAGCGCGGTGGAGCCGGCGCGGGCCGCCTGTCTCGCGGTGCTGATGTTCAGCCTCGCGGGCGTGCCGCCGCTGGTCGGGTTTTTCGGGAAGTTCTACGTGCTGATGGCGGCGGTGGAGGCGGGGCTGTTCTGGCTCGCCATCGGCGGGGTGATCGCGAGCGTGATCAGCGCGTATTACTATCTGCGCATCGTCTATCTGATGTATTTCGGCGAGACCGCGCAGCCGCTCGAAGGCCGGATGCCGAGGCTCCATTGGGCGCTTCTCGGCGCGTCGGCGCTCGCGATGGTGCTCGGGATCATCAACATGTTCGGCATCGAGCCGCTCGCCGCGTCGGCCGCCGCGACGCTCGTGCGATAGCCGATGGCGGACTGGCCCGGAGGGTACGGCCGGGACATCCGGGTCGAGGTCGACAGCACGAACGCGGAGGCGTCGCGACAGGCGGCGAGCGGCGTGCCGGGGCCGGTCTGGATCCTCGCGCATCGTCAGACAGCCGCGCGCGGACGGCGCGGGCGGGCCTGGGTCTCGCCGCCCGGCAATTTCTCCGCGACGCTGCTGATCCGGCCGGACGGGGGCGCGCCGGCCTTCGCGCTGCGGTCCTTCGTGGCGGCGCTGGCTCTGCGCGACGCGCTGGTGGCGGCGACGGGGCGGGCCGATCTGTTCGCGCTGAAATGGCCCAACGACGTTCTTCTGGCCGAGCGCAAGCTGGCGGGGATCCTGCTGGAGGCGTCGGGCGGGGCGCTGGCGATCGGCTTCGGAGTGAACCTGGCCGCCGCGCCCGGACTTTCGGAAGTCGAGCCGGAGGCGGTGCCTCCGGTCGCGCTGGCGGAGGCGACCGGTGTCAGGATCGGCGCGGAGGCTTTCCTCGACCTGCTGGCGCCCTCTTTCGCGCGCTGGGAGGCGCGGCTGACGCGCGACGGGTTCGCGCCGCTGCGCGAGGCGTGGCTCGGTCACGCGGCGCGGCTGGGCCAGCCGATCACGGCGCGGCTGCCGGGATGCGAGGTTTCGGGCGCGTTCGAGACGATCGACGAGACCGGAGCCCTGGTTCTGGGGACGGCGTCCGGGCGCATCGCCCTGCCGGCGGCGGAGATCCATTTCGGCACGGTCGAGAGCGGGGGCCTGCATGCTGCTCGCGATTGACGTCGGCAACACGAACACCGTTTTCGCGCTGCATGACGGGACGGAGATCGTCTCGGAATGGCGGTGCAGCACGGATCGCCAGCGGACGGCGGACGAGTATTTCGTCTGGCTGAGCCAGCTCATCGAATTCGCGGGCCTCGCGCCCAAGGTGCGATCCGTGGTCATCTCGTCGGTGGTGCCGCAGGTGGTCTTCAATCTGCGGGTGCTGTCGGACAGGTATTTCGGATGCCGCCCGAAGGTGGTCGGCAAGCCGGAGGTCGAGCTCGGCGTCCCGGTGCGGGTCGATCCGACGACGCGGGTGGGCGCGGACCGGCTGGTGAACACCGTCGGCGCCTATGACCGCTATGGCGGCGATCTGATCGTGGTGGATTTCGGCACCGCCACGACGTTCGACGTGGTGGATTTCGACGGCGCCTATGTCGGCGGGGTGATCTCGCCCGGCGTCAACCTGTCGCTCAAGGCGCTGCATGACGCCGCCGCGGCGCTGCCGTTCATCGACGTGACGCGGCCGGAAACCGTCGTCGGCACGAATACCGTCGCCTGCATGCAGTCGGGCGTCTATTGGGGTTACATCGGCCTCGTGGAGGGGATATGCGCGCGCGTCCGCGACGAGCGCGCCCGACCCATGAAGGTCATCGGAACCGGGGGACTGTCCACCCTCTTCGCTCAAGGGACGGAAATTTTCGACGTGATCGATACCGGGCTGACCATTCACGGTCTGGTCCTGATCGATCGCCTGAACACGGATTGAGAGGAACGCAATGGCTGCGAAAGACCGGCTGATCTACCTCGCGCTTGGCGGCGCGGGCGAGATCGGCATGAACATGTACGTCTACGGGTACGGGCCCAAGGGCAAGGAACGCTTCATTCTCGTGGATGTCGGCGTCACGTTTCCGGACATGGAGACGACGCCGGGCGTCGACCTGATCATGGCCGACACGGCCTGGATCCAGGCGCGGGCCGACCGGCTCGACGGGATCTTCATCACGCACGCGCACGAGGACCATGTGGGCGCGCTCGGGATGCTGTGGCACAGGCTTCAGGTTCCGGTCCACGCGCGGCGGTTCACCGCCGCGATCGCGCGCAACAAGATGGAACGCTCGGGCCAGGACACGACGGAGGTGCGCGAGGAGGCGCCCTGGCCGCACATGGTCGAGGCGGGACCGTTCAAGGTGGGGTTCGTGCCGGTGTCGCATTCGATCCCGGAATCCTCGAGCCTCGTCATCGACACGCCGGCGGGGCGCGTCCTGCATACCGGCGATTTCAAGGTGGACGCGACGCCGGTGGTCGGCGATCCGTTCGATTCCGAGCTGTTCCGCGCCATCGGCGACAGTGGCGTGAAGACGATGGTCTGCGATTCGACCAACGTGTTCTCGCTGCATCCGGGCCGGTCGGAGGCGACGCTTTCGGCGCCGATCACCGAACTGATCAAAGGCGCCGAGGGCATGGTGGTGGCCACGACCTTCGCCTCGAACGTGGCGCGGCTCAGGACGCTGGCCGAGGCGGGTCGCGCGGCGGGGCGGCAGATCCTGGTGCTGGGGCGCGCGATGAACACGATGCTCAACACCGCGCGGGTGAGCGGGGTGCTGAAGGACTTTCCGCCGGTGATCGATCCGACGGATGCGGATTCCGTGCCGCGCCGCGATCTCATGGTGCTCGCGACGGGGAGCCAAGGCGAGCGGCGGGCGGCCTCGGCGCAGCTCTCGACAGGCAAATACATGGGGCTGGAGCTGAAGAAGGGGGACATGTTCCTGTTCTCGTCCAAGACCATTCCCGGCAACGAGGTCAGCGTCTCGCGCATCCTGAACGCGCTGAGCGAGAAGGGCGTGAAGACGGTCGATGACAGCTCCGAGAAGTACCACGTCTCGGGCCATCCCAACCGGCCGGACCTGATCACGATGCAGGACCTTGTGCGCCCGAAGGCCATCGTGCCGATGCATGGCGAGCACCGGCATCTGTCGACCCATGCGGAACTGGCCGAGGAGCGGGGCTTCGCGGCGGCGGTGGCGCCGAACGGCACGATGCTCGATCTGAGCGGCGACGCGCCGGTGGTGGCCGAGCATGTGGAGACCGGGCGGCTCTATCTCGACGGGACGCAGATGATCGGCGCGATGGACGGGGTCGTTCGCGACAGGATCCGCATGGCGACGCGCGGTCTCGTGACGGTGAGCGTGATCATCGACGAGACCGGCAAGCCGATGGGCGCGCCCTGGGTCGAGACCCTGGGACTGCCGGACGTCGCGCGGCTGCGCGACGGGATCGGCGGCGCGCTGGAGGAGGAGATCGGGCGCGAGATCGGCCGGGCGAAGAAGGACGAGATCGCCGACGACGACGCGCTGGAGAAGATCATCAGCCGGGCCTGCGCGCGCTGCTGCAACGATCTGATCGGCAAGAAGCCGCTCTGCACCGTGATGATCAGCCGGCTGGAATAGAAGACGGCGCCGGCGGCGGGTGGCGCCGCCGGTCCCGCGCGCGCGGGATCAGGCGGCGGGCGGGGTTTCCCGCGCCTCGCCTTCCTCGTCCCCGGTGTCGGGCGCGTCCGCGGGGGCGTCCGGCGCGGGTTCGGACGCGGTTTCGGCGGCTTCGGCCTTCGGCTTGCGCTTGCGCGGGGCGCGGGGCTTTTTCGCCGGTTTCGGCTCCGGCGTGTCGGCGGCGGCCTCGGCCGGGGCTTCGGGCGCGGTCTCTTCCGGGGCGTCTTCGGTTTCGACGATGCGGAACTCGCGGGTCAGGAATTCCGGCATGTGGTCGCCCATGCCGACGACGTTCGGGCCGCCGGAGGAGCGGTCGCCGCGTCCGCGTCCGCCGCGATCCCGGTTCCGGTCGCCGCGGTCGCGGTCCCTATCGGGTTCCCGCTCGCGTCGGGGTTCGGCGCGTTCGGGTTCCGCGGGCGCGGCTTCGACGGGTTCCGCCTCCGGCGCCGCGGTTTCCGCCGGGGCCGGCTCCGGCGCGCGCGCGCGGGAGCGCGAGCGGGACCGGCGCGCGGGTTTCTCCTCGGCCGGCGCGTCGGACGCGGCTTCGGCGGCGGGGGCCGCGCCCGCGTCCATCTCCGGGATCGGTTTCTTCACGAGATCCTCGATCTGCGCGAGGAATTTCGTCTCGTGCGGCAGGCAGAGGGTGATCGACTTGCCCTTGCGGCCGGCGCGGCCGGTGCGGCCGATGCGGTGCACGTAATCCTCGGAATGGATCGGCACGTCGAAGTTGAAGACGTGGCTGACGTTCGGGATGTCGAGACCGCGCGCGGCGACGTCCGATGCGATCAGGAGCTTGAGCTCGCCGTCGCGGAAGCTGGTGAGAATGCGCGTGCGCACCGACTGGTCGAGATCGCCGTGGAGCGCGGCCGCGTCGAAGCCGTGCTTCTGCAGCGATTTGGCCACGACGTCGACATCGACCTTGCGGTTGCAGAAGACGATGCCGTTGGTCAGCGCGTCGCCCTCGGAGCGGATCAGTCGGCGCAGGACGTCGCGCTTGTCCTTCGGGCCGGCCATCTTGCTGGAGGGCTTCACGTGGCGGACGAACTGGTCGATGGTCTCGGACGTGGTGGCCTGGGCGGCGACCTCGACGCGGACGGGATCGCTCAGGAATTCCTGGGTGATCCGGGTGATCTCGGGAGCCATCGTGGCGGAGAAGAACAGCGTCTGACGGGTGAAGGGCACCATCTTGAAGATGCGCTCGATGTCGGGGATGAAGCCCATGTCGAGCATCCGGTCCGCCTCGTCGACGACCATGATCTGCACGCCGGTCAGCATCAGCTTGCCGCGCTCGAAATGGTCGAGCAGGCGGCCGGGCGTGGCGATGAGCACGTCGACGCCGCGGTCGATGAGTTTGTCCTGGTCCTTGAAGCTGACGCCGCCGATCAGGAGCGCCATCGTCAGCTTCACGTTCTTGGCGTATTTCTCGAAGTTCTCGGCGACCTGGGCCGCGAGTTCACGCGTCGGGCAGAGCACGAGGCTGCGCGGCATCCGGGCGCGGGCGCGGCCCTTGGACAGATGCGTGATCATCGGCAGGACGAAGGCGGCGGTCTTGCCGGTGCCGGTCTGGGCGATGCCCAGCACGTCGCGGCCTTCGAGCGCGCTCGGGATCGCCTGGATCTGGATGGGAGTGGGGACGGTGTAGCCCGCGTCCGTCACGGCGGAGAGGACCCGGGGGTCCAGCGAAAGTTCGGAAAATGTCGTCATGAAGCCTGTGCGATTGTTGAAACGGCGAAATCGGCCGCTTCTTCCGGCGCGGCCCGAACCTCCGGATTGAGGTTCAACAGTCTCAGGCGCGCCTTGTACCAGCACGCCGCAACTGCGTCAATCGGAGGGTTTTCACCCGTTCGCGACCGGTGTAGAGGGTGCGGTGTCGCAAGGAGCATGTTGAGATGGATCAGGCGGTTCAGGCGCTTCCCAAGGGTATGCAGGCCCTGAGGGTGGGCAACATCCGGCACTGGACCGACCGCACCTTCTCGTTCGATTGCGAGCGGCCGGCCGGTTTCCGGTTCCGGTCGGGCGAATTCGTGATGATCGGGCTGATGGTCGAGGGCAAACCGCTGCTGCGGGCCTATTCGATCGCGTCGCCGTCCTGGGACGACGAGCTGGAATTCTATTCGATCAAGGTGCAGGACGGGCCGCTGACCTCGCGGCTGCAGCATCTGAAGGAGGGCGACGAGATCCTGATCCGCCCCAAGCCGGTCGGAACGCTCGTCCATGACGCGCTTCTGCCGGGCAGGCGGCTGTTCCTGTTCTCGACGGGCACGGGGATCGCGCCGTTCGCGAGCGTCATCCGGGACCCGGAGACCTACGAGAAGTTCGAGCGGGTGATCCTGACGCATACCTGCCGCGACGTGCGCGAGCTCGATTACGGCCTGCATCTGATCGAAGGCATCCGGAGCCACGAGTTCCTGCCGGAGATCGTCGGCGACAAGCTGACGCTGATCTCCACCACGACGCGCGAGGAAAGCCCGCGGATGGGCCGGATGACCGACTGGATCCGCGACGGGCGGCTGGCCGACGCTGTCGGCGGCGGGCTCGATCCCGCGACCGACCGGGTGATGATCTGCGGATCGATGGACATGCTGAAGGATCACAAGGCGATCTGCGAGGATCTCGGCTTCGTGGAGGGGTCGAATTCGGAGCCGGGTCAGTTCGTGATCGAGAAGGCGTTCGTCGACTGATCGGCGCGGCAGGTTCAGAGCACCGGGCCGAACATGGCGACGGTGTTGTTGCCGAGCTTTTTGGCGAGGCTCCAGTCGCGGACCTCGTCGAGCGTCACCTGGCGCGACGCCGCGACATAGGACATCTGACGCTCCCTGAGGGCGGCCGTGGTGGCCGCGTCCTGGAT
The DNA here is from genome assembly GCA_963798765.1 of uncultured Alphaproteobacteria bacterium. Taxonomy (GTDB): domain Bacteria; phylum Pseudomonadota; class Alphaproteobacteria; order Rhodobacterales; family Rhodobacteraceae; genus Amaricoccus. Next base: position 146,333 of record CAWCUP010000012.1, read on the forward strand.
GAGGATGTTGTTCTCGTAGTTGAGATCGAAGCTGCGCCGGTCGAGATTGGCGGAGCCGATCAGCGAGACCGCGCCGTCGAGAGTCAGCGACTTGGCGTGCAGCAGGCCGCCGGCGTATTCGAAGATGCGCACTCCGGACTCGAGAAGCTCGGCGTAGTAGCTCCGGCTCGCCGCCGCGACGATCCATGAATCATTGCGCGCGGGGAGGACGAGCGTGGTCTCGACGCCGCGGCTGACGGTCGAGCGCAGCGCGGACTGCATCGCCTCGTTCGGGACGAAATAGGGCGTGGTCAGGATCAGTTCGCGGCGCGCCATGTGCATCAGTTCGGCGAACATCTCGGGCATCGCGGACGCGCGCACGGTCGGGCCGGTTCCGATCACCTGCGCGACGATGCCGGGATCGGCGGCGGGCGGGACGGGCTCGCGCAGGAGCGGGGACATGTCCTCGTCGACCCAGGTCATCCAGTCGACGGCGAAGAGCCACTGGTTCTGCCGCGCGACGGGGCCTTCGAACCGCATCAGCAGATCGACCCATGGCGCGTATTTGGCCTTCACCCGGAACTCCGGATCGGCGCAGTTCTGGCTGCCGCAATAGGTGATGTCGTGATCGACGATGACGATCTTGCGGTGGTTTCGCAGGTCGATCCGGCCGCGGAAGGGTCTGAGGAGCGGATTGCCGATCGGAAGCGCCTTGGCGACCTTCACGCCGGCCGCCGCCATGTCGCTCCAGTGCCGGGAGTCGATCAGCGCGCGCGATCCGAGGTTGTCGGCCATCGCGCGGACGGTGACGCCGCGCGCGGCGGCGCGTTTCGCGGCCTCCACGACCTTGAGGCCGTTCGTGTCGGCCAGCCAGATGTAGAAAAGCAGATGCGCGTGATCGCGCGCGGCGTCGATGTCGGCGACGATCGCGTCGATGCCGGCGTTGGAATCCGCGAGCAGGCGCGCGGTATTGCCGGCGACGGGAGGAAAGCCGCTGATCGACTGGCCGGTCCGGAAGAGGGGCGCGTGGAGCGGATCGACCTCGGACGGCCAGGACATGTCGTCGTTCATCGGCGGAAGCCGCCCGAACGCGTCCTTCAACTGCCGGGAGAACTGGCGGCCGATGCTGGTCTCGCCGAGCAGCAGATAGGCGAGCATGCCGGCGACGGGTGCGACGATTATCACGACGACCCAGGCCATTCGCGATGACGGCTCACGGTGCGGGCGCAGGAGCGCGCGGAGGATGAACGCGATCTGGAACGCCAGATGGACCAGAAGGAGCGTCCAGCCCGGGAAAGACAGGGTCACGTCGTTCGATCCTCCACCAGCGCGTCGATCACCGCCGACCCGGAGCCGCGGTTCCGGACCGGTGGCTGCCGGAACCGTCGTAACGAGGCTTTCTCGATGGTCGGATTTCGTGTAGCATGGACACTGATTTATTCTTTCGTTTTTTAAAGATTAGCTTTTCGCGTCGTTTGCGTGGCGCATCGTGACAGTTCAGTTCAGGCTTTGGCAAGGGGGCGGATATGGCAATCATCGCCATGACACGGGAGATGGGCACACTCGGAAAAGAGGTCGCCCGGGAATTCGCGCGGCGCACCGGCTACACCGTGCTCCATCACGAGCTTCTCGAGGATACGCGCGAGCGCGAACGGCGCGATTCCGAGAGCGCGGTCTACCGGTTCCTCGAGGGGAGCGAGGAGGAGATCGACAAGTGGCGGACGAACAGGGCGCCCGGCGGCTATCTCACTCCGGAGGAGGTCTTCGAGATCGCGCTGGAGGGCAACGTCCTGATCCGCGGCTGGGGCGCGAACCGTCTGCTGAAAGGCATTCCGAAGGTCCTGTCCGTCCGGGTCTGCGCGCCGATGGAGGACCGCGTCGCGGAGATGCGGAACCGGCTGGGCGTGGACCGCAAGGCCGCCGCCCATGAGATCGAGCGCAGCGACGCCGCGCATTCCCGCACGTTCCTGCGCTTTTTCGAGACCGACTGGCGGGATCCCTTCAATTTCGACATGGTCCTGAACACGGCGCATCTGTCACCGAAGACCTGCGCCGACCTGCTGGTCGACACGGTCGCGGGAGGCGCCTTCGAAGAGACGCCGGACGCGCGGCGCGAGCTCGTCGACCGCATGCTGGAGGCGCGCGTGTCCGAGGCGATCAGGAAGGAGCGCGACCTCGGTCGGCGCGGGGTCCATATCCGGATCGCGGTGGAGAACGCCGAGGTCCGGCTCTACGGTGTCGTGTCGGACGGTTCCAGCGCGCGGATCGCGGAGACGATCGCGGGGGCGCAGCCGGGCGTGCGGGGCCTGCGCAACGAGATCGTCCGGGCGAGCGGGTTCTCGTCCTAGAACCCGCGAGGTCCCGGTTCGGACCTTCATCGTCTCCGTCGCGGTCCCGCAGCGATGCCGGGCCCGCCTCCACGAGCCGAGACCATTCGGCGCGAACTTGACATGTAAGCGCTTTGCCCGATCAATCTTCTGAAAGCGATTTGGAGGATGCCGATGCCTGTGGAGACGATCGCACAGTTCATGGCTCGCTACCCGAACTCCAATGCCGTCAATGTGGCCGGATATGTCGACGGAGACACGTTCAGATACTTCGAATCCACGTCGGTCCAGCTTCCCGCCTTCGTCAACGCGCTGGAGGCCGTCGGTGGCCGGAAGGCGAACATCTACACGAACTTCGCTCAACTTTGGGTGGCGCCGAGCGGCAACCCCTGCCCGAACGTCCGTGCCTTGGGCTATCTGGCCAAGGCTCCCGCGACCAATGTCGAGGTCCGAGGGACCTATACGAGCGTCGCGCAGACCGAAAAGAAATGGCCCGCCCGGATCGTGGGCACGAGCGGCGCCGCGCCCATAGCGATCGGCGGTCTCTACAGGGAGGCCTCCCTGACAGCGGAAGTGACCGGGGGCTACAAGCCGGAACAGGATCCCGCCGCGGGATCTGGCGCGAGGGGAATCCGAAGGGCGCTGCGCCTCTACATGCTGGCCTGCTACGCCATCCTGGATCGCAGCGCGACGGCCGGATTTCCCGGCCTGAACAACTATGTCGCGGCCCTGCTGGTCAGCGACACCGGCAAGATTCTGGCCGCCGGCATCAATACCGGATCGTATCGCCATGCCGAGGTCAGTCTGCTGCTGGCTTATTTCCGAGACAATCCGACGGCCCTGAAGCTTCCGGACAATTGCGTCGTCTTCTCCACGCTCACGCCCTGCAAGCAGTGCTCCGGGTACCTGACGCAGGCGGCTCCCGAATTGTGCAAGATCTATTTCGGACAGGACGACCCCGGTAAAGATGGCAGGGCGGGTCGAAACATCTCGAAGCAGCTCAGCGACACGACCAAGGCTCCGAAAGGCTTTCTGACGCCGGAGCTCAGGGGCGGTCTCGGAGACGAGGAGTTCGGCGGGGCGGGCGTCGTCTCGAAGGGGAAAAAGACGGCGATGGACAAGGTCGCGTTGAGGCATGGTCTCGAAAGCTGCATGGGCCCGAAATCGAAGGCGGGCCAGATCGGCAAGGCCGGACAATCGCGGGCGATGCTCGCGAGCGCGGACAAGATGCTGGAGTTCAAGGGCGGCAAGGACCGTGCGGATACCGACGAGAACAGGATAAAGCGCGCGGTCCTCGATCACGTCAACGTATGGTTGAAAACGGCGGTCGCGCAGGCCTGAGATCAGACCATCATCGTCTTGGTCGCGGTCAGGGCGATGTCGGGCCAGTCGCGGGCGACGCGGTCGATGTCCCATTGCAGGCGGGTCATGTAGACCGGATCGCCGTCATGGTCCTCGGCCATGTGGCCCTTGTTGGATTTGACGAACTCGTCGATCTTGTCGCGCGGACCGGAGACCCAGCGGGCGGAGGTGAACTGGGTCGGCTCGAACCGGACGGGGAGGCCGTATTCGAGCTCGATGCGGGAGGCGAGCACGTCGAACTGGAGCGGGCCGACGACGCCGACGATCCATCCCGAGCCCACGCCGGGTTTGAAGAGTTTGGAGGCGCCTTCCTCGGCGAACTGGGTCAGGGCCTTTTCGAGGTGCTTGGCCTTCATCGGGTCGCCGGCGCGCACGGTCTGGAGCAGCTCGGGCGCGAAGGAGGGGATGCCGGTGAAGCGGAGGGCCTCGCCTTCGGTCAGCGCGTCGCCGATGCGGAGCTGGCCGTGGTTGGGGATGCCGATGATGTCGCCGGCCCAGGCGTCCTCGGCGATCTCGCGGTCGTTGGCGAGGAAGAGCACGGGGTTGGAGATCGCCATCGGCTTGCCGGTTCGGACGTGGTGGAGCTTCATGCCGCGCTCGAAATGGCCCGAGCAGAGGCGCACGAAGGCGACGCGGTCGCGGTGCTTGGGGTCCATGTTGGCCTGGACCTTGAAGACGAAGCCGGTGACGGCCGGCTCCCACGCGCCGACGCCGCGCGATTCCGCCGGGCGGATCTGCGGCGGCGGTCCGAAGGAGCCGATGCCGTTCATCAGCTCCTGGACGCCGAAGGAGTTGATCGCCGAGCCGAACCAGATCGGCGAGAGGTTGCCGGCCAGCATCGCGCCGGCGTCGAAGGCGGGCAGAAGCTCGCGGGCCATCTCGACCTCCTCGCGCAGCGTGGCGAGAAGCGCGGCGGGGATGTGGTCGGCCATGCGGGGGTCGTCGAGGCCCCGCATCTCGACGCTCTCGGCGCGTTTGTTGCGGTCGGCGCGGTCCATCAGCTCGAGCCGGTCGTTCAGCATGTCGTAGCAGCCGAGGAAGTCGCGGCCCTGGCCGATGGGCCAGCTCGCGGGGCAGACGTCGAGCTGGAGCTCCTGCTGGATCTCGTCGATGATCTCGAAGGTGTCGCGGGCCTCGCGGTCCATCTTGTTGCAGAAGGTGAGGATGGGCAGGTCGCGCATCCGGCAGACCTCGAAGAGCTTTCGGGTCTGGCTCTCCACGCCCTTGGCGCCGTCGATGACCATCACGGCGGCGTCGACGGCGGTCAGGGTGCGGTAGGTGTCCTCGGAGAAATCCGAGTGGCCGGGCGTGTCCACCAGGTTGAACCACCAGGTGTCGAACGGGAAGGACATCGCGGAGGCGGAGACCGATATGCCGCGGTCCTGCTCCATCTTCATGAAGTCCGAGCGGGTGCGGCGCGCCTCGCCCTTGGCGCGGACCTGGCCGGCCATCTGGATGGCGCCGCCATAGAGCAGGAACTTCTCGGTCAGCGTGGTCTTGCCCGCGTCGGGATGCGAGATGATGGCGAATGTCCGCCGCCGGGCGATCTCGGGCGGCAGCGGGGGGGTGTTGGAGGGCGTGTCGAGCATCGGGCGGATATACGGCGGGGGCGGGGGGATGGGAAGGGCCTCTCCATCCGCGCGTCGCGCGCGCCGCCGTCAGGAAACCGCGCGTTCCGCGCCGGCCTTCATCCGGCGGGCGAGGGTCTCCACGTCGTCGCCGTCGACTTTCGGGACGATCCGGTAGGCGGCGTTGACGAAGCAGAAGAGCGCGAAGCAGAGCAGGCCGACGCAGACGATCGCGACGAGGATCTGGCCGTAGATCTGGCCGTTGAGCCAGGAGAACGCCTGGCCGACGCCGCCGGCCTCCTGCGGGTTGGCGCGCCAGGCGGCGATGGCGATGAAGAAGCCGATCAGGGTGACGATGACGCCTTGGGCCGCGACCCCGGCCATCAGCAGCCAGTTGTAGCGGGTGGTGAACCGGTTGGCGCGCAGATGCTCGCGGTATTTCTCCTTCAGGGCCTTCACGAAGTAGTAGATGCCGGCGCCGAGCGTGGCGAGGCCGGCGAGGCCGACGATCCAGCGGCCGCCGGGCCAGGCCATGACGGCGTCGACGCCTTTGACGATGCTTGAGCCGCCGTCCTCGCCGCCGGAGGTGAAGAGGAGGGTGAAGGCGGCGAAGCCGATGCCGAGATGGACGGTGCCGGTGACGACCATGCCGAGGCGGGCGACGACCCCCTTCGCCTCGGAGCCGTATTCCTCGAGGTCGTAGGCGGCGTCGAGATAGCGCCAGAGCGCGTAGGCGAGCATTCCGACGAAGATGAGGAAGAGCACGACCCCGCCCCAGAGGCTGTTCTCGAGCCGCGCGAGCGCCGATTGCGTGCCCTGCGCCTGGCCGCCGTGCCAGATGGCGTAGAGGGAGAAGCCCGCGACGACGAGATAGACGACGCCCCGGCCGGCGTAGCCCGCCCGCATCACGGGGACAGCCCATGAGAGATCCTGTTTCGACATTCTTCCCCCCGCGTTTCCGCACACGGGTTGAAAAGCCGCAGGACGGATGATGGTTCCGGCGATCAGCGCGGCGTCGCGCCCAGCCGCCAGAGGTTGGGGCCGACCGGGACGAGGGCCGGGCGCTCGGCCGCGGACTTCCCCTCGTTGAGAAGCGCCGAGATGTCGTCGGCGATGTCGCGGCTCGAGAGATGGTAGATGTGGCCCGAGACGGAGCTGGCGGGGGCGCCGGGGATGTCTATGGCGCCGATGCCGGACATGGCGGAGACGTCGATCACCTCGACGCCGTCGAGAAGCGACGTGTCGTTGCCGGTCTGGCCGAGGCGCGGATAGCCGTGAAGCTCGGCGGAGATCGCGAGCGGAAGGTCGCGGTCCGAGACGTAGATCGTGACCGCGCGGGCGACCTCGCGGATACGGGGCAGATGCTGGACGAAAATCGCGAAATCCATGTCGGGGGCGATCAGCACCACGTTGTCGATCAGCGGCCCCGATCCGGCATGGTCGCGGGCGAGGCTGTCGAGCGCGAGGACCACGCCGCGGCCGCCGAGACTGTGTCCGATCATGTCGATCCCGCCCGGACCGAAGCGGCGCGCGAGCCCGGCGGCGGCGTCGGCGATCGCGGGCACGCTCCAGGCGAGGTCGGCCTCGTCGGAGGCGTAGCTGAGGATGTCCTCGTCGGAGGGCCAGCTGAACAGCAGGAGCCGGCCGTCGAGACCGAGATTGCGCCGGATCATGCCGGCCCTGACGCAGTTGCGCCCGATCCCCTCGTAATAGCCGTGGACGTAGAGCGCGGGGCGGTCGCCGGCGGCCGTCCGCGCGAGCTCGTCGAGCACGGAGGCGGGATCGAGGAGGCGCAGCTCCGCGAGTTCGAAGTCGCGCCCCGGCATCTTGAGCGCGGTCGCCTCGGCGATGGGCGCGAGCGGCCAGGCTGGCTCGGCGAGGACGCAGTAGCCGGCGCCCAGTTCCGCGCGTCCGCCGCCGAGGGCCGAAGCGGGCGAAGCGGCGCCGGTCCGGTCGCGCAGGGTGAGGAACGGAACGGTCTCCGCGCCCGGCGGCAGGTCGTCGGCGGCCGGCGCCGGACCCGCGGCGAGGACGCCGAGCGCGAGGGCGGCGGCGCGGCCGAGCCGGCGCGGAACGGACGGACGGTCTGCCATCGGGTCCCCTTCCTCCGGCGCGCCTCACGGGCTCCGGTCCGCGCGACTTATCGCGAGCGGAAGGGGGCGGCGGCAAGTCAATTCGGCGTGCCGCCGGTTGGCTGTTGCGATGCGCGGCCGGTGCTCTACTCTGCCGCCCAAAGGGGAGGATCGACGATGAGGACGGTGCTGGTCGCGAACCGCAAGGGCGGGTGCGGAAAGACGGTGGTCGCGGTGACGCTGGCCTCGGCGCTGGCGGAGCGGGGCCATTCGGTCGGGCTCGCCGACGCGGATTCGCAGAAATCTGCGCAGCGCTGGCTCAAGGCGCGGCCGAAGGACGCCGCGCGGATCGAGGGGCTGAACTGGACCAGGTCCGGAGCGGTGGGCGACGCGCCGAAGAAGCTCGACTGGCTGGTGATCGACGCGCCCGGCGCGGTGGGCGGCGAGGACGCCGAGGCGCTGATCGCGGAGGCGCGGGCGGTGATCGCGCCGGTGCTGCCGTCGTTCTTCGACGCGGATTCGACGAAGCGCTTCCTGCGCGAGATCGACGACATCAAGCGCGTCCGCAAGGGCAAGGTGGGGGTGCATCTGCTGGCGAACCGGGTGCGGCCGCAGGGCCGCGCGGCCGGTCGGCTGCAGGCGTTCTTCGACAAGGTCGGCCAGCAGCCGCTGGCCTGGATCAACGAGCGGGCCGCCTACGCCGATCTCGCCGAACGGGGCCTCTCGGTGTTCGACATGCCGCAGAAGGTCTACGCTCCGATCCGCGCCCAATGGGCGCCGGTGCTGGACGAGCTCGACTGAGGCGCCGGCGGCCGGAAGCGGCGTCATCCGCTCGGATGTGCCACGCGTGGCAGTTTCGGCAAGTGATTGATATCAAAGCATCTTCCGAACCGTCTTAACGTTCTGGCAACCTACACGACATACCGTAGCGTCCGGCGCGACGCGGGCGGATTTCGCGCTGCCGGACCGATCAGGCGAGGCTCCGGGGGAGCCTCGTCCGGTCCGGTCGCCTGGAGCCCATGGCGGAAGGCGAGCGGGGTGAGGCATATTCCGGGAGCGTGCCGATCGGACCGGGACTGCCCAGGCCGGCGCGGTATCGCGCCTGCCGTCATGCCGAAGGCGTGCCTCCGGCACGACGGTGGGCAGTCGCGGTCCGATCCGCCACGGGTCGGATCGGACGGTCGGCACGGTCGCCGCGCATCCGATAACCGGCGGATTTCGGCAGCGTCGTGTAACATGACGTTCTGGAAAGGCGTGTCACGGTGTTGGGTGGCGTCTGGCCGCGCGGCCGCCTTGCGGGGCCGCGCGGCCGTCGGTAGGGTCGCGCCGAAGTCGGAACGGGAGGTCGGGATGGATCTGGGATTGCGCGGCAAGACCGCGATCGTCTGCGCGGCGTCGAAGGGCCTGGGGCGCGGCTGCGCCGAGGCGCTTGCGGAGGCGGGCGTGAATCTGGTCATCAACGCGCGGGGCGCGGAGGATCTGGAGGCGACGGCCGCGGCGATCCGCGCGGCGCACGGGGTCGAGGTGACGGCCGTCGCGGCCGACATAACCACGCCGGAGGGGCGCGACGGCCGTTCTGCCGCCTGCGGATCGCCGGACATCCTGGTCACCAACGCGGGCGGGCCGCCGCCGGGGATCTGGTCGGACTGGAGCCGCGACGATTTCATCAAGGCGCTCGACGGCAACATGCTGACGCCGATCGCGCTGATGCAGGCGGTGCTGCCCGGAATGATGGAGCGGGGATGGGGGCGGATCGTCAACATCACCTCGCAGTCGGTGAAGGCGCCGATCCCGCAGCTCGGCCTGTCGAACACGGCGCGGACCGGGCTGACCGGGTTCGTCGCGGGAACGAGCCGGCAGGTCGCGGCGTCGGGCGTGACCATCAACAACCTGCTGCCGGGCATACACGACACCGACCGGGGTCTGACGCTCGACAGGGGCGTGTCGGAGAAGGAGGGGATCCCGATGGAGGAGGCCCGCGCGCGGCGCGAGGCGACGATCCCGGCGAAGCGCTACGGCACGCCCGAGGATTTCGGCCGGGCCTGCGCGTTCCTCTGCTCCGTCCACGCAGGCTTCATCGTCGGGCAGAACATCCTGCTCGACGGCGGCGCGACCAACGCCACGATCTGAGCGGTCAGGCGGGTTCGGGGTCGGGCAGGTGGCCGGCTCCGAACATGCCTTCGAGATCCAGCGTGGTGCTGACGCCGATGCTGTCGAAATTGTCGCGCAGCCAATCGTCGGCCCAGCTCCGGCCGCGCCCGAACAGGAATTCGAGATAGGTCCATTCGGCGTTCATCTTGCTGGAGGCCGCGAGGTCCTCGACCTCGGTGTCGACATGAATGAGATGGAGATAGGCGCCGCTATACCTTCCCAAGTCGACGTTCCGGTCCGCGGCGACCCGCTGAAGATAGGCGATGGTCCGCAGTTCCTTCACGAGACTCGAATTGAAGCTGATCTCGTTCACCCGGTTGATGATCTCGCGTGCGCTGCGCGGCAGCGCCTCGCGGCGGAACGGGTTGATCTGCACAACCACGATGTCGGCCGCGCCGTCCCGCGCGAGCAGCGGATAGAGCGCCGGGTTTCCGGTGAACCCGCCGTCCCAGTATTCCTCGCCGTCGATCTCGACCCCGGCCTGCATCTGCGGCAGGCAGGCGGAGGCGAGAACGGAATCGATGGTCAGGTCGCCGGGCCCGAACACTTTGGGCTGACCGGTGCGGACGTTCGTGGCCGCGACGTAGACCGCGAGATCGTCCGTGGCGTTCACGTCCGCGAAATCCACCTGCTCCGCCAGCAGATCGCGCAGCGGGTTCATTCCGCCGGGATTGAGCTGATACGGCGAGAAGACGCGGCTGAGGCTCTCGAAAAACAGATAGCCCGGAGAGCGGTCCAGGCTGAATTCCCCGCGCATCCGGTCCAGCGGGCCGCGCTGGATGGGCGAGAAGCGCGTCGAACGGCTCACCGCGCGCCAGAATTCGCGCAGACGGTCCCGCGCGCCCTGGCGGCCGCCGGTCCGGTAACCGCTCGCGAGGGCGACCGCGTTCATCGCGCCGGCGCTGGTGCCGCTGATCGCGCGGATCTCGAGGCGGTCGTCCTCGAGCAGGCGGTCCAGAACGCCCCAGGTCAGCGCGCCGTGCGATCCGCCGCCCTGGAGGGCGAGGGAGATCGGCCTGGGCGCCTTGTCCGGGCGCTTCGCGCGGCCGGCATTCGTGGCAGTGTCGTTCATGGCGCGCGTTCCCCGCTCGGTGATCCGGAGGTTACATTCCCGTATCGGAAACGATTCGCAATCGCGCGGCGCTTCGCCGGTCCGCCGCGCGGACTTGCGCGGGCCGGCCGCGCTTGTTATTTCCTCAAAACCTGATGGTTTTGATCGGATAAGAGGCGCGTGAAGGATTACCGGACCGACCCGGCGGAGACCCGGCTGAGCCTGCGGGACATTCGCCACGCGTTCGACGGCGCGCGCGTGCTCGACGGGGTGTCGCTGGGCCTGCGCCCGGGCGAGGTGACCTGTCTTCTGGGGCCGTCGGGCTGCGGGAAGTCCACGCTTCTGCGGATCGCCGCCGGCGTCGAGCGGCAGGACGAGGGGTCCGTCGCGGTCGACGGGCGCGTGGTGTCGGAAGGGCGGACGCATCTGCCGCCGGAAAAACGCGCCGTCGGGCTGATGTTCCAGGACTTCGCGCTGTTCCCGCATCTGAGCGTCACCGCGAACGTGGCTTTCGGGCTGACCGGGACGGGGCGGGAGGCGCGGGCGGCCTCGCTGCTCGAACGGGTGGGACTGGCGCGGCATGGCGCGAAATTTCCGCACCAGCTTTCGGGCGGCGAGCAGCAGCGCGTGGCGCTGGCGCGCGCGCTGGCGCCGGGGCCGCGCATCCTGCTGATGGACGAGCCGTTCTCCGGGCTCGACAACCGGCTGCGCGACGGGATCCGGGACCAGACGCTGGAGATCCTCAAGGAGGAGGGCACGGCGGTCCTTCTCGTCACGCACGAGCCGGAGGAGGCGATGCGGATGGCCGACCGGATCGCGCTGATGCGCGACGGGCGGATCGTGCAGGAGGGCGCGCCCTACAACATCTACAACGCGCCGGTGGACAAGGAGGCGGCGATGTTCTTCTCGGACATCAACGTCATCCACGGCGTCGTGCGGAATTTCGCGACCGACACGCCGTTCGGGCGGTTCATGACGCCGGGGCTCGCGGATCGGGCGGACGTGGAGATCATCATCCGGCCGCAGCATCTGAAGATGGATTTCGACCGGCACGGGACCGGGCCGCTGCCGACCCCGCAGGACGGGATGCCGGCGCGGGGCGCTGTGACGCGGGCGCGGTTCATGGGCAACCAGAGCATCGTCGATCTCGCGATGGACCATGACGGCTCGACGCTCAAGACGACGGTGCCGGGCGTGTTCCTGCCCAAGCCCGGCACGCCGCTCTGGCTGTCGCTCCGGCGGGACCGGTGTTTCGTCTTCCCGTGCCGCGAGCAGAGCGTGCTCGAGAGCCCGTATTTCGCGGATCGGCCGGAGCGCGCGCCGTTTGGGGTTTGAATGAGGCGCTCGGAGGCAATATGTGTGGTGCGGACAAGCGGGCGGCGCGGGCGCGTCTTCCGGTCCGCAACGGAGAAATGACATGCTGAACAACATCGGCCCCGCCGGCCTCATCCTGATCGCGATCGTGGTCCTGGTGCTTTTCGGCCGCGGCAAGGTCGCCGGCCTGATGGGCGAGGTGGGCAAGGGCATCACGAGCTTCAAGCGCGGGATCAAAGAGGGCTCGGACGAGATCGAGAACGCGTCGAAATCCGACGAGGCGCGCGACATCACGCCGGAAAAAGACAAGGCCTGACGGCCTCCGGGTCCACGGACCCGGCCGCGGAGAGGCGTCGCAATGTTCGATATCGGCTGGATGGAACTGCTCCTGATCGGGGTCGTGGCGCTGATCGTGGTCGGCCCCAAGGAGCTTCCGGTCCTGTTCCGCACGGTCGGGCGCTACATGGGCAAGGCGCGCGGCATGGCGCGCGAGTTCCAGCGCTCGATGGAGCAGGCCGCCGATGAGAGCGGCCTGAGGGAGGCGTCCGACGGTCTCAAGGCCGCGAGCAACGTCACGCGCAACCTCAATCTCAATTCGGCGACGAAATCCGCCAAGAGCTACGCGAATTCGGTGATGAAGGGAGAGCCGAACGCGGGGGCGGCCAAGGCGGACGCGCCGGAGGCCGCGAAGGCCGAGGCGGTCGAGGCTCCGAAGACCGCGGCATCGGAGGACGCGCGGCCGCTGCCGGAGCCCGAGGTTCCGGTCGAGACGGCGGACGCGTCCAAGCCATGAGTTCCGAGGACGAGATCGACGACACGTCGGCGCCGCTGATCGAGCATCTGGCGGAGCTGCGCACGCGGCTGATCTATTCGGTGCTGGCGTTCACGATCTGCATGCTGGCCTGCTTCACCGTGGCGCGGCCGATCTTCAATTTCCTGGCCGAGCCGCTCTCGCGTCTGCTGATCGCCAACGGCCAGGAGCCGGAACTGATCTTCACCGGATTGCAGCAGGGGTTCATGACCCAGGTGCGGATCGCGATTTTCGGCGGATTCGTCATCTCGTTTCCGGTGATCGGGTATCAGCTCTGGCGGTTCGTGGCGCCGGGGCTCTATCGCAGCGAGAAGAACGCGTTCCTGCCTTTCCTGATCGCCTCGCCGGTGATGTTCCTCATCGGCGCGGCCTTCGCCTATTACGTGGTGCTGCCGCTGGCCTTCGATTTCTTCCTCGGCTTCCAGCAGTTCGGGCCGCAGCGGCGAGGATCTGGGCGAGGTCGGCCCGGGATCGGACCTGAACGTGCAGTTCCTCGGCACGATCAACGAGTATCTCGGGCTGACGATGAAATTCGTCATCGCCTTCGGGCTGTGTTTCCAGCTTCCCGTCCTTCTGACGCTGATGGGCAAGGCGGGTCTGGTTTCGGCCGCCGGGCTCGCCGACGTGCGCAAATACGCGGTCGTGGGCATCCTGACGCTGGCGGCGATCGTGACGCCGCCGGACGTGGTGACGCAGGTGATCCTGTTCTCGGTGGTCTACGGGCTCTACGAGATCTCGATCTGGCTGGTGCGCTGGGTCGAGAGGCGCCGCGAGGCGGATCTGAAGGCGCAGGGCCTCTGGGACGAGGAGATCCACGGCACGCCGGCCAAGGACGAGACGTGAGCGGGGCGGCGCTGGAGCGCATCGCCGACGCGCTCGACCGGATGAGCCCGCCGCCCGCGCCGGCTCCGGACCTGGCCGGGGCGGAGGCCTTCGTCTGGCATGTGGGGCCGGACCGGCTGGAGCCGGTGGCGCGGGTCTCGCGGGTGCCGATCGGGCTGCTGGTGGGGATCGACCGGTCGCGCGACACGCTTCTGGCGAACACGATGCGATTCGCGCGGGGCGACGCGGCGAACAACGTGCTGCTCTGGGGCGCCCGGGGGATGGGGAAGTCGAGCCTGGTGAAGTCGGCGCACGCGGAGGCGGAGGCGGCGCATCCCGGGCGGGTGAAGCTGATCGAGCTGCACCGCGAGGACCTTCCGAGCATCGGGCGGCTGCTTTCGGTGCTGCGCGGGTCGGACCGGCGCTTCATCCTGTTCTGCGACGATCTGAGCTTCGACCGCGACGACAGCCATTACAAATCGCTGAAGGCGGTCTTGGACGGCGGGATCGAGGGGCGGCCGGACAACGTCGTGCTCTACGCCACGTCGAACCGGCGGCATCTGATGCCGCGCGAGATGATCGAGAACGAGCGGCAGTCGGGCGTGAATCCGGCCGAGGCGGTCGAGGAGAAGGTCTCGCTCAGCGACCGGTTCGGGTTGTGGCTCGGATTCCATCCCTGCGACCAGGACGCGTTCCTCGCGATGATCCGGGGCTATTGCGACGCCTTCGGGATCGGCATCTCCGATGAGGATCTGCGCGCCGAGGCGATCGAGTGGAGCCAGACGCGGGGGGCCCGCTCTGGTCGGGTGGCGTGGCAATACGTGACCGATCTGGCGGGCCGGAAGGGCGTGCGGCTGGGGTGAGCGGTTTTCGCCGCCTCGACGCTCGGGCGGAGGCGGCGGTCTGCGGCGATCTCTTCCGTGACGGTAGGCGTGTCGCGCCGGAGCCTGTGGCAGTCGGCTACTTCGCCGCCGCGAGCGCCTTGTCGATGTCGCCGCGGCAAGTCGCGCCGACGCGGGAGTCTCGGGCGTAGAGGCAGGCGAAGATGCGGCCCTGGGTGGTCGGAATGCCCGAGCAAAGCTTGGAGGCGTCTGCGTCGCAGGACGCGGGAAGCGGAGCCTGGAAGCCGGGGCGGAGCGCCTTGCGCACGCCCGAGGGGACGAGGAGGTTGCGGCTGCCGCTCGCGGCGACGGCGTTGACCTCGGGGGCGCAGGCGGCGCTCAGCTTGTCGGAATAGCCCATGAGGCAGGCGGAGATCCGGCCGCGTCCGTTGGGCACGTCCGGGCAGAGCGCGGCGATCTCCGGCGCGCAGGCCGTCATCATGTCCGCCTCGGCCCGCGGGGCGGTCCCGAAGGTGAACGCCGCTGCGAGCGCGGCGCAGGTCAGGGCGAGATGTCTCATGAGGGGCCTCCGGTCAGCGGATGTAGGGGGTGGGATCGACGGCGGTGGTGCCGCGGAAGACGTCGAACTGCAGCTCGGGATTGTCGCGCGGCGCGACGGAGCCGATGGGCTGGCCGGCGCTGACCTTGTCGCCCTTGTTCACGGTGACGTTCGAGAGAACCGAATAGGTGGTCATCAGATCGTCTGCGTGGCGGATGAGCACGATCGTTCCGAGACCGCCGAGCTCCTCGGAGATCAGCGCCACCTCGCCGTCGCCCGCGGCCTCGACCGGCGTGCCCGCGGGCACGGCGAAGCCGATGCCGTTGGGGTTCGCCGGGTTGTAGGCGCGGCTGACCTGGCCCGGGACGGGCGCGCTGAGCTTGCCGCCCGGCGGCGTGCGGAACTGGTCGAGCTGGGGCGAGGCGGGATCGGCGCCGGCGGTGATGTTCTCGGGCAGCGGATCTGCGGCGCTCGGCGGCGGCGGGACGGGGGTTCCCTGGCCCGGCGCGGTGTCGACGGCGCTCGAGACCTGGTTGGCGCCGCTGACGATGGGGATGAGCAGCTCCTGGTTGGTGCGCACCGTCAGGTCCGGACCGAGGCCGTTCCAGGACGCCAGCGCCGTGACGGAGACGCCGTAGAGCCGCGCGATGGAATAGGCGGTCTCGCCCGCCTCGACGCGGTGCCGGACCGGGTCGATGAGCGGGTCGCCGGCGGCGGCGGGGGGCGGCTGGACGGCGGTCGGCGCGGCGCTGTCGATGGCGGCCGACGCCGTCTCGGGGCTCCAGGGCAGGGTCGAGGTGGTGACGCCGTCGACCGGCGCGACGCGCGGGAAGCTGTCGGGCAGCAGCAGCACCTCGCCCGCGCGCGGGCGGTAGTCGACGGGGAGCGCGTTGCGCGAGGCGAGCGCCTCGGCGGAGATGCCGAGCCTGGCGGCGACGCTCTCCATCGTGTCGCCCTCGCGGGCGACGACGACCTGGTAGGTGGCGTAGGTGATGACGCCGCGGCTGTCCTGCTGCTGGTTCGGCACGACGACCGCGGAGCCCTCGGTCAGCGCCGCGGGCGCGCAGCCCGAGACGAGCGCGCCGAGGACGAGCGCGAGAGCCGCCGACGTCATGGCGGCGCCCCGCCGCGTTCCCGGTCGTGTCAGCATCGCGCGTTTCCGCATCGCGGCCACCCCCATATGTCGCGTGTAGCTTTCATTCCAATACATCCTCTGCGACGCCTTCGACAAGAGGAACGAACCGGACGGCGCCCAGATCGGTGTATTCCAGCCCGGTCTCGAGGCGTTCGACCTTGATCAGGGTCTGGACGGAATCGCTCTGGCCGACCGGCAGGACCATGATTCCGCCGACACGGAGCTGGTCGAGAAGGACGCGCGGCGGATCCTCGGCGGCGGCGGTGATCAGGATGCGGTCGAACGGCGCCTGCTCGGGAAGGCCGACGGATCCGTCGCCATGGACGACGATGATGTTCGTCAGGTCGAGCCGGCGCAGCAGGTCTCGGGCGCGCACGGCGAGCGCGCGGTGCCGTTCGACCGAATAGACCCGGCGGGCGAGGCGGGCGAGGATCGCGGCCTGGTAGCCGGACCCGGTGCCGATCTCGAGCACCTTGTGGCGGTTCGTCACGTCGAGGGCCTGGGTCATCAGGCCGACCACCGAGGGCTGGCTGATGGTCTGGCCGCAGGAGATCGGCAGCGGGACGTCCTCGAAGGAGCGGGTTTGGAAGATGCCTTCGAGAAACGCCTCGCGCGGGGTGGCCTCCATCGCCTTGAGGACGGCCGCGTTGGTCACTCCGTGCGACCGCAGGGCGAACACGAACTGCATCTGGCGCTCGAAGGGTTCCAAGGCGGTCCCTCTCCTCAGGCGATCGCCCGCGCGAGCGGTTCGACCATCTCGTGCGCGGTCAGGTCCGCGCGCAGCGGCGTGACGGTGACGTGCCCGTCATGGCATTCGCGGGAATCCGTGCCCGGCGCGGTCTCGGCGTTGCCGCGTCCGTGGGTGATCCACAGGAAGCGGCGGCCGTTCGGGGCGGTCTGCGGCTGGATGCCGAAGGTCGAGGCGCCGCGCACGCCCTGGACGGTGGCGCGCACGCCTTTGACCGCGTCGGCCGGGACGCCGGGAAAGTTGACGTTGTAGAACACGCCGTAATGCTGGTCATGCCAGCGGGCGTTCTCGAGGAGCTTGCGCACGAGCGGCGCGCCGTGGGCGCGGGCGGCGGCGAACGGGTCGTCGGATGACAGGGAATCCGGCGTGAAATACTGCGACATCGCGATCGAGCGGGCGCGGTTGAGCGCGCCCTCCATCGCGCCGCCGACCGTGCCGGAATAGACCGTGTCCTCGGCGACGTTGTGGCCGCGGTTGACGCCCGAGAGCACCAGATCGGGGGGCGTGTCCCTGAGCACCTCGTGCAGGCCCGCCAGGACGCAGTCGGCGGGGGAGCCTTCGACCGCGAAGCGGCGCTCGCCGAGGCGTTCGAGACGCATGGGACGCACGTAGGAGATGCAGTGCGACACGCCGGACTGCTCGAAAGCGGGCGCCACGACCCAGACCTCGCCGTCGGGACCCGCGACGTCGGCGGCGATCTCCTCGGCGACGGCGAGACCGGGCGCGGTGATGCCGTCGTCGTTCGTGATGAGAATGCGCATGGACGCTCCCTTGTCTCACGGGCCGTTCTATGGCTATGAGCGCGCGCCGTAAAGCGAGAGCGCATCGCCTCGCCGGTTTTCGGCGCCGGTCCGGCGGGAGGACTGAAGGCGGGGAGCGGGCATGGCCGCGATGCGGAAGGCAGGCGGATCGGACTGGCCATGGATCGCGGCGATCCTCGTCTATTTCGCGTTCCAGGCGTGGTGGCGCTGGCGGCTCGGAGCGGGACTGGGGCTCGACGAGGCGCAGATCCTGCTCGACGCCCGCGATCTCGCATGGGGTTACGGGCCGCAGCCGCCGCTCTACGCCTGGCTGCAATGGGCGGTCTTCCAGGTCGCGGATGATCCGATCCTCGGGATGTCCGTTCTGAAGAACGTTCTTCTGGCGGTGACTTACATCGCGGTCTTCGCGCTTTTCCGCAGTTCGTATCCGGCGCATGTGGCCGGTCTCGCCGCGCTGTCGCTGATGCTGCTGCCGCATATCGCCTGGGAGAGCCAGCGGGCGCTGACGCATTCGGTGCTCGCGACGTCCATCGGCGCGCTGACCTTTCTGGCGTTCTGGACGCGTCTGCTGCCCGGGCGGCGGGGCGGCTACGCGCTCTTCGGTCTGCTCGCGGGGCTGGGCGTCATCGCCAAGGTCAATTTCGCGGCGGTTCCGGTCGCGCTCGTCCTCGCGGCCGCGTCGATGGCGGAGCACAGGGGAAAGCTGCGGCTCGCGGGGCTGGGCGCGGCCGTCCTGGTCGCCGGAGCCGTCGTGGCGGGGCCGGTTCTGTGGATGTGGCGCAATCGCGAACTGGCCTTGGCCTCGACCGGAAAGATGGAGTTCGCGCCCGACGGGGCGCCTTGGTGGCAGGTGGCCGGAGAGGGTCTCGGGTCGGTGGCCGGCGCCGCGGTCCTGTTCGTGGGGCTCGCGCTGGTGGTCGCCGTCGTCCTGCGCCGGGCGGCGCCCCGGAGCGGGCGCGCGCTTCGGCCCGCGCCGCTGGAGCGGTTCCTCTGGCGGGTCGTGCTGATCTCGCTGCTGGTGACGGCGGCGGTGGTGGTCGGGACCGGGGCGACGGCCGTCAAGGAGCGCTGGTTGCAGCCGGCGCTGTTCATGGCGGGGCCGCTGATCGCCGTCTGGCTGTTGCGTCGGGTGACGCCCGGCGGCGCCAAGGCTCTGGGCGGCGTGATCGGCGTGCTGGCGGTTCTCGTGACCGCGGCGCTGCCGTTCGACATGGTGCTCGGAACCGGCGGGGCGCCGCCGCGCATGGCCGCGCCGGTGGGGCCGGTCGCGGAACGTCTCGCGGAGGCGCATCCGGAGGTTTCCGGCATCGTGGCGGACCGCGAATGGCTCGCGGGGAGCCTCGCGTGGCGGCTGCCGGAGCGGCGGGTGGAGCGGCTCTCGACGGCCGGGGCGGACGTTCTGGGGCCGGAGGGCGCGGTGCTGGTCTGGATGGAGGGCGGGCCGGAGCGCGGCGCGGAGCTTCTGGCGCTCCTGTCCGCGCGGTGGGGCCTGGCGCTCGAGGCGGGGCCGGTCGAGGCGTTCGCGGCGGATTATCCGGGCGCGTCCGGGGAGCGGTTCGGGGTGCATGCGATGGCGGTGCGGGCGGCGGGCGGGTAGCGGCCGCGTGTCCCTCTCGCCCGGGTCCGCCGGTCGCGTTGATACGGGGTGGAGGCGTCAGATCATCAGAACCGCGCGACGGCGCCGATGTAGAAGCGGGTCTCGTGGTCCGGATCGGTGGTGTCGGTGGCGGTGCCTCGCGTCTGGCGGGCGATCTCGGGCGTGATGGTCAGCCAGTCGCGCAGGTCGAGGCGCGCGCCGATTCCCGCCGAGGCGAGGGTCTCCCACCGGTCGCCGTCGCGTTCGATCGAGCGGTCGTAGGCGCGGCCGTAGTCGAAATATCCGTAGAGTTCGGCCGCCTGGAGCATGTCGCCGGCGTTCGGGATGACGATTCCGCGCCGCAGTTCGGCCCGGACGCCGTAGCCGCTGTCGCCGGTGGTGTTGCCCGGCGCGAAGCCGCGTCCGATCGTGGCGTCGCCGAGCGAGAATCGCTCGGAATTGGGCAGCACGTTCGCGGCGTACTGGCCGATCGCCTCGCCGTAGAGCGACCACGGGCCGTCGCCGAGGCTCTGGAGCCGCGAGAGGGTGAGGGCGGCGACGGTGAAATCGGTGACGCCGGCGGCCGGGCCCGTCTCGCCGATTTCCGTGGTTCCGACGGGAAGGCCCTGACGCAGGCTGCCGTCGACGAGGCTGACGCCGCCGAAACGGTCGGCCACGTCCCAGATGCCGCGGGCCTCGAGCACCAGAAGACGGTCCCGCGACGCCATGTCGGGACCGGTGAAGACCGTGACGCTCTCGCTGTCCTGCCAGTCGAGGGCGAGGCGGCCGAAGAGGTTCTCGGAGCGGCTGCGGGTGAAGGGGACGAAGAGCGCGATCCGCGCGTTGTTCTCGTTCTGGACGATCGCGAGATCCTCGGGCTGGCCGCTCTGGGTGAAATCGGGATCGGCGCGCGAGATGTCGGCCTCCAGTTCCAGCCGCGCGCCGTCGAGGGCGGTGCCGGCGAACGCGGGAAGCGGCGCGTCGAAGCGGAGTTGGGCGTAGGCGAGCGAGCCGTCCCTGAGCGCGGTGGCGGCGAGGACGTCGAGCCGCTCGTTGAGGCCGAGAAGGTTGAAGGCGCTGGCGCCGACGGCGCCGGTCCAGGCCCCGTAGAGGCGCGACCCGCGGTTGTCGATCGCGGCGAAGCCGACGAAGGGGTCGGGCTCGAGCAGCACGGTCAGATCGGCGGCCCCGAAGGTGAGCGGCGATGGCTCCAGCACCGTCTCGACGCCGGCGCCCATCGTGTCGCGCGCGAGGAGCACGCCCCGCTCCAGGGTGGGAAGCGCGAGCGGGCGCGCCGCGGCGGTCGGCTCGAAGAGGCGCGCGGCGTAGTCCCTCTGGTTCGGGGCGCCGCCGGCGATCGCGACGCGGTCGACGAAGCCCTCGATGACTTGGATGCGGACCAGTCCGTCATCGACGGTCTGTTCGGGGATCGCGGCCTGCGACAGCACATAGCCGCGCGCGCGGTAGGCCGCGCCGATGCCCGCCGCGACCGCGTCGAGCGCCTCGAGCGTGACGGGCCGGCCGACGAGATCGGCCCAGATCGGCGCGAGTTCCGCCTCGGGGATCGCGGTCGCGCCGTCGAGCTCGATCCCGCGCAGGACGAGGCGCGGACCGGGATCGGCGCCCCCCGGGGGGGTCACCGGGCCGGTCCCGGGCGCGGGTTCGGGCGCCGCGACGCGGGTCGGCGGCGCGAGCGTCGCGCCGGGTTCGCGGGGGAGGAAGTCGGCGGGAGACTGGGCCCGGGCGGCGGGAACGGCGAGCGCGAGCGCCGCGGCGAGGGGGAGGGCGCGGCGGATCATGGGGTTCCTTCGGCGGTGGAGGTCCAGAAATTCTCGGTGGCGGTCAGGCGGGCGCATCCCGCGTCGGCGCCGGTGTTGACCGGGCCGCCGCAGGTCGCGCCCGGGGCCGGGCCGGCCTCCGTGCCGGCGATGCCGCCGGACGCGGGAACGAAGCCGCCGGTCCCGGCGCCCGCGGCGTTCGGGGGGGCGAGCTGGACGATCTCGCCCAGCGAATAGGTCAGGGCGAAGGGGCTGTCGATGGCGGGCGGGGCCTCCGCGACGGTGGTGCGGAAGCTCGCGTCGCCCGGCGTGAGCGGCGGGACGCCGCGGCCGAATTCGCGCGTGAGGTCTCCGAGCGGCGTGAGGCCGTCCGCGGCCGGCGGAACGGGCGGCTGCGGAGGCAGGGGCGGCTGTGGCGGTTGTGGCGGTTGCGGGCGCGGAGGGATCGGCCCCGCGGGCCGCACGGCGAGCGTGCCGTCGATCCAGGCGATGTCGTAGTTGCGGCCGGTCTGGCCTCCCGGCGTGATCGCGTAGAGGCCGGCCGGGCTCCGGTCGGTCGCCGGCGTGCGGAACGCGAGGTCGCCGTCGAGCGCGTCGGGGGTCTGGCCGAGGACGAGGCCCTCGTATGTGGCGGTGAAAGCGGGGTTGGCCGCGCCCGCCGCGCGCGTGGCGTCGTCGGCGCGGATGCGAAGCGCGGCGCGGCCGATCTCGAGCGCGCCGTCCGCGAAGGTGACCGCGTAGTTCGGATCGCTGAGGCCGGAGCCCGTGAGCCGGTAGGTTCCGGCGTCGCTGCGGAGGGTCGCGTCGGTGCCGTAAGTGAGTGTGCCGGCGAGGTCTCCGGGGCCTTCGCCGAGGACGAAGCCGGAGAAGGACGGGGCGTAGACGGTGTCCGGGCTGCCGTAGGTCCGCGTGCCGGCGGGAGTGACGGTGAGCGCGGCGGGCGTGATGTCGAAGGCGCCCGGCGCGTAGGTGATCGCGTAGTTGCGGCTGGTCTGGCCGCCGGGGGTCACGGCGTAGCGTCCGACGCCGCTGTCGGGGCGGGCGGTTGTGGTGAAGCCGATCGCGCCGCCGAGGTCGGAGGCGGTCTGCCCGAGGACGAGGCCCGAGTAGGTGGCGGTGAAGGCGGGGTCGGCGCCGCCGTAGGTGCGGGTCGCGTCGTTGCCCGTGACGGTGAGCGGGGCGCGCGTGACCGAGAGGGTGCCGGGGGCGTAGGCGATGACGTAGTTGCGGCTGGTCTGACCGCCCGGGGTGACGCGGTAGGCGCCGACGTCGCTGTCCGGGCGGGCGCCGGTGGCGAAGTCGAGCGCGCCGCCGAGGTCGGCGGCGGTCTGGCCGAGGACGAAGCCGCCGTAGGTCGCGGTGAAGGCGGGATTGGCGGAGCCGTAGGTCCGCGCGGCGTCGTCGGCGGTGACCGTGAGGGTCGCGGGGTCGATCCTGAGCGCGCCGTCGGCG
Source organism: uncultured Alphaproteobacteria bacterium (assembly GCA_963798765.1). GTDB lineage: Bacteria > Pseudomonadota > Alphaproteobacteria > Rhodobacterales > Rhodobacteraceae > Amaricoccus. The sequence goes on from CAWCUP010000012.1 coordinate 168,620, forward strand.
TAGGTGATGGCGTAGTTCGGATCGCCGAGCCCGGATGCGGTGAGGCCGTAGGTCCCGGCGTCGCTGGTGAGAGTGGCGTCGGTGCGGTGGACCAGCTCGCCGGAGAGGTCGCCGGGGCCTTCGCCGAGGACGAAGCCGGAGAAGGTCGGGTCGTAGGCGGTGTCGGGGCTGCCGTAGGTCCGCGTGCCGGCGGGGGTGACGATGAGCGGGGCGGGCGTGATGTCGAAGGCGCCCGGCGCGTAGGTGATCGCGTAGTTGCGGCTGGTCTGGCCGCCGGGGGTCACATTGTACGCGCCCACACCGCTGTCGGGTCGGGCGGTGCTCGCGAAGCCGAGCGCGCCGGTCAGCGCGTCCGGGCCCTGGCCGAGGACCAGGCCCGAGTAGGTGGCGGTGAAGGCGGGATCCGCGCCGCCATAGGTGCGGGTCGCGTCGTTCGCGGTGACGGTGAGCGGGGCGGGATTCACGGTCAGGACTCCGGGCACGAGACGGAGACGGTAGCCCTGGTCGGAGGCGCGCGCGGAGACGAGCGTGGCGTAGGAGCCCGCATCGGCGGTGGCGGGGGAGCCGGCGCTGGAGGCGGATGGCGTGCCGTCAAGCGCGATCGCGGCGGTGTCGCCCGGGCGGAGGGCGCCGAGGGTGTAGCCGGGCGTCGCGATCCGGCCATAGGTCTTGGAGAGCGTGTCGGCGGTGATGGTGAGGACGGGCTGCTCGCCGTAGACGACGCGGTTGCCGGGCTGCGCGATGCTGTCGGGCAGGTTGGTGGGGAAGAAGCGGTCGTAGAGGTCGTAGCCGCGCGTCTCCGGCGCCGGTCCGTTCAGGCCGGCGAAGCCGTTGATGTAGACGAGCCAGCGCGCGCCCGGCGACCGGGTGTGGATCGCGAAGGCTCCGGCGCGGTTGTCGAACTCGTCGCCCGCCGCGATGACCACCGCGTCGCCCGGGCCGAAGCCGCCGACGGTGACGTCCGGGCCGAGACCGACGCGCGCCTCCGAAAGCAGCGTGACCCGCGCGGCGGCGACGGGCGCGTCGATGTCGACGGTTCCCGAGCCCGAGGTCTCGACCAGGATCGGGAGGGCGGAGAGATAGCCGGAGCCCGCGCCGGCCGGCGTGCGGGCGGCGAGGGTGAAGGAGCGGTCCTCGGACAGGCTGAAACGCGGCTCGACCGTGGCGGTGATCGCCCCTGAGAGGTGGACGTCGCCGCCGGTGAGCGGGCCGGTGCCGGCGGCGACCTCGCCGTTCCAGGTCTGGGTCTCGGCGTTCATCGCGAGCGCGGAGCCGGCGATGGCCTGGACGCGCGCCTCGGACGCGCGGTTCTGGACGAGAATGTCGCGGGCGTTCATCGAGATGGCGCCGTCGCGGCCGGTGACGATTTCGGCGAACGCGTTTTCGCTCGATCCGCCCTCGACGCGGATCGACGGCGCGTCGAGCGTGACGTCGGCGGACGCGTTCGAGCGGCCGACGCGCGCCCACTGGCCGGCGGGGCCGTCGCCGCCGAGGATGTCGATGCCGCGCGACGCGCTGAGCGCGAGATCGCCGGAATTGGCGTAGACCTGCACGTTGCCGCCGGACTTGTCGGTGGTGCGGCGGATCGTCACCGACCCGCCCCCGGCGTCGAGGGTGAGGTCGCCCGTGTCGGTCCGGAGGCGCAGGTTGCCCGAATCGCCGCCGCGCAGGATGACGTTGCCGCGCCGCGCGACGAGGCTGACGTCGCCCGCGCCGGTCGCGCCGATGTCCGCCGCCACGCGGATCTCGGGGGTGTTGACCGGATCGAGGCCGGTCGATTCGAGGCGGATGTTCCCCGCGCCGGTCGAGGCGATCGCGGCTTCGACCTCGATGTCGTCGCCGGCGACGCCGATGAAATCGCCGTCCCGCGTGGTGATCCGGCGGTTGATCGTCAGGTCGCGGTCGGCATCGAGCCGGAAGGTGGCGTCGGTGGTCCATTCGATGTCGGCGTTGACGTGGATGTCGCCGCGATCGCGGCCGGCGCGGTCGGTGGTGACGGTGACGTCCGCCCCGCCCTGGAGCGTCGCGCGGACGACGGAGGCGTCGACGAGGAGGAAGCCCGCGCTCTCGGAGGGTGGGGTGGCGGGGCTGTCGGCGATCTCGACGTTGCGCGGGTCGAGCAGCCAGGCGCCGCCGCGCCCGAGGGAGACGGTCGCGTCCGGACCGATGGCGAGGTCAAAGCGGCCGGAGGTCTCGACGAAGCCGCCCGCGGTCGCGCCGGTGGCGGAGATCGAGCCGTCCATGCGGGTCGTGTCCTCGGACCAGGCGATCACGCGTCCGCCCGCGCCCGCGCCGCCGTCGGCGGTGACGGTCACGTCGGCGGCGATGGCGAGATGATCGGCGCGGGGCAGGGGGCCGGTTCCCCGGCGGTCGCCGCCCAGGCGGATCCCGCCGCCGTCGGCGCCGCCGCGCGCGGAGACGGCCGCGTTCGCGACGGCGATGGTCCGGCCGGTCACGGTGACCGATCCGCCGTTCCGGGCGCCGGACGCGTCGAGCGTGCCGGAGACCCGGACTTTGCCTTGGCCGCGGCCGACCAACTCGACGGTTCCGCCGTCGCCCGAGCGGGAGGTGGCGCGGATCACGCCGGTCGTGTTGATCGCGGTGTCGAGGGCGGAGGACGCGCCGCCGGCGCTCAGCAGGACGCGTCCGCCGCCCGCGTCGATCATGCCGCCGTTCGCGATGCGCGAGCCGCCCGCGGGATCGCCGTCGACCGCGATGCGGATCATGCCGTCGCCGGTGAGGTCGATGGTCGTGCGCGTTCCCGAGGCGAGCGCGACGGTGCCGCGCCGGGCGAGGATCACGCCGTCGTTCTCGACGTCGGAGCCGACGAGCGCGGCGAGGCCGGCCTCGCCGACGGTGATCTCGCCACGGTTGACCACGCGCGCGCCGGCCTTCGCGCCGCCGCCGATGCGGAGCGCGCCGTCGCGCTGGAAGCGCCCGGCGTCGATGCCCTGCGACGTGGCGACGAGGCCGCCCACGTCGACCTTGGAGCCTTTCGAGAACAGGACGCCGGCGGTGTTCTGGATGATGACGGAGCCGGGCGCGCGGATGGCGCCTTCGATGACGCTGCCGCGTCCGGAAGTGACGCGGTTGAGCGTGGCGGACGTGCGGCCGGGCTGGTCGAACTCGACGCTGTTTCCGCGGCCGACGTCGAATCCGCGCCAGTCGATCACGGCGCGTTCGGAGGATTGGCGCACGGTGGTCCGCGCCCCGCTCTGCGAGATGCGCGCGGTTCCCTTGACGACTTTGCCGCCCTGGGGGGACTGCGCGGCGACGGGCTGGACCGTGAGCGCCAGCATCGAGACGCCCAGCAGGGCGAGCGCGCGGGCCGGAATGACGGAGAGCCCGAAGGGCCGTGGGGAAGGAGACGTCCTCATGCGCGCATACTCCGAATACATATCAACCTTTAGTTGAATACACGCTTTCGGGTCGGGATTGCAATGGAAATGAGGCGATGCGTCGGGTCGGTGACGCGCGGCCCCGGACCGCCGGCCTCGAAACGTTGTGTGTTGGGAGGTGTCGCTTCGGAGGGGCGGAGCGACGCGTGGATTGCCAATTCGGTAACGTCGAAGTTGAGCCATCCCGCCCGGCCCGATTAGCCCGCAGGTAAGGTTCCCGGGGCTAGGGTCCCTCGTGGCGCCCGCTGTGGAGGCATGGGCGTCGTGGGGGGACGACTCAATGAGGGAACGGCAATTCGCCGGCGGCGCCGGCATGCGCGCGCGCCGGGGAGGTCTCGCGATCCTGGTCGCCGTCGCGTTCGCGGTCGCGGCCGGATGCCGGGCCGACGCGTGGCCACGCGACGCCGCGGAACCGCTCGCCTATCACGCGACGCTGGTCAACGGGAACGTGGTGGGCTCGACATTCATGATCGGCGAGGGCCTTGCGGTGACGAACGCCCACGTCGTCCGCGGCCTGCGCGCCGGGGCGACCGTGCTGCTCGTCCCGTCGACGGGCGACCGCGGGCGGTTCCACGGGCGGCTGGTCGCGGTCAGCCCGAGGATGGATCTCGCGCTCGTGGAGGTGCCCCCGGGCGCGCTCGCCGTGAACGGACTCGGGGACGCCGCGCCTCGGGCCGGGCAGACAGTGGTGTCCGCCGGGGTCGACGCGACCGGCGGATGGCCCGCGCCGAGGCTGGAGGTCGCGGGCATCGTGCTGCAGCCGTCCGTCAGCCTGCCCGCGTTCGGACCCGGTCTGGTGGCGCGGCTTCCCGGCGCGCGTCCGGGCTTCTCCGGCGGGCCGCTTTTCGACGCCGAGGGCCGGCTTGCTGGGCATGGTCACGGCGATCCGCTCGGGTCGCGGCGCGGCGCGTCCCGCCTCCGGCTTCGCGCCGCGTCAGGGCATGGCGCGGGACGCGACGCAGGCCTACGTGCTGCGCGCCGACGCGATCCGGTCGGAGGTCGCGCGGCTGATGCGGGTCGCGGGGCGCTGATTCCGCCTGACGTCGCGTCCGCGATGGCCTAGGCTCGGGGCGTCCGGCGGAGGGCCGGACGCGGCGGGAGACGTCAATGAGCCTCTCGGAACGGCGCGTCGCGGTGATCGGCGCCGGCATCGGCGGTCTGGCCGCCGCAATGGCGCTGGCCGAACGCGGCGCGCGGGTCGAGGTTTTCGAGCGGGCGCCGGCGCTGGCGGAAGTGGGCGCGGGCATCCAGGTCGGCCCCAACGGCGTCGCGGTCCTCGAGGCGCTCGGCGCCCGGGACGGGGCGGAGCGGCTGGCCGCGACGCCGGACGGCCTCGAGCTGCGCGACCATCGCGGAGACCGGGTGGTGGCGCGGGTGCCGCTGGGCCGCGAGGTGGCGAAGCGCTACGGCCGGCCGTACTGGCAGTTCCACCGCGCCGATCTCCTGTCCGTGCTGGTCGCGGGCGCGTCGGAGGCGGGCGTCGAGCTTCACCTCGGGCGCGGGGTCGCGGCGGTCGCCGCCATGGACGCCGGCGTGTCGGTCGAGACGGAGGACGGGGCGCGTTCCGTCTTCGAGATCGCGATCGGCGCGGACGGTGTGCGGTCGCGGGTCCGTCGGGCGCATTTCGACGCCGCGCCGCCGCGGTTCACCGGCCATGTGGCCTGGCGGGGGCTGGTCGACGCGTCGGACCTGCCGGACGGCCTTTTCCCGGACGGGGCCTGCGTGACGATGGGGCCGGGCCGGCATCTGGTGACGTATCCGCTGCGCGGCGGGCGGCTCATCAACTTCGTGGCGGTCGAGGAACGCGCGGACTGGACCGAGGAAGGGTGGACCGCGCCCGACGATCCGGAGAACCTGCGGCGCGCGTTCGCGGGGTTCGGGGACGCGACCGAGGCGCTGCTGGCGCGGGTCGAGGACACGTTTCTCTGGGGGCTGTTCGACCATCCGCCGCTCGACCGCTGGTCCATCGGACGGATCGGGCTTCTGGGCGACGCCTGCCATCCGATGCTGCCGTTCCTCGCGCAGGGCGCGACGATGGCGCTGGAGGACGCCTGGGTCCTGGCGGCGGAACTCGACGTGGCGGAAAGCCCGGAACGTGGGCTGATGGCCTACGAGGCGCGGCGGCGGTCGCGCGCGACGCGGGTCCAGCAGGCGGCGGCGCGCAACGGGCGGGTCTATCATCTGGACGGGCCGGCGCGCGCGGCGGCGCAGATGGCGCTGCGGACCGCCTCGGCGGTGGCGCCGGGCGCGTTGCTCGGACGGTTCGACTGGCTCTACGGGGCGGACGTGGTCAGCGCGCGCGCGACGGCCTGATCAGGCGTCGAGCTCGACCCAGACCGGGACGTGGTCCGAGGGCTTCTCGCGGCCGCGGACCTCGCGGTCGATGCCGCAGCCGGTCAGGACGTCGGCGGCCTGCGGCGTCAGCAGGACATGGTCGATGCGGATGCCGTGATCCTTGGGCCATGCGCCGGCCTGGTAGTCCCAGAAGGTGTAGACGCCGTCGTTCTGATCGACGGCCCGCACCGCGTCGGTGAAGCCGAGATTGAGCACGCGACGATACGCGGCCCGGGTCTCGGGCAGAAACAGCGCGTCCGTCTCCCAGGCCTTGGGGCTGTAGCAGTCGCGGCCTTCGGGGATGACGTTCCAGTCTCCGGCGAGCAGGCCGATCTCCTCTGTCGCCAGCAGGTCGCTGGCGCGGGCCCGGAGTCGCTCCATCCAGGCGAGCTTGTAGTCGTATTTCGGGCCGGGCGCCGGGTTGCCGTTGGGCAGGTAGAGGCCGCAGACCCGGACCGCGCGCGTTCCGACCACGGTCGCCTCGATCCAGCGGGCCTGCTCGTCGCCGTCGTCGCCGGGCAGACCGCGCGTGACGTCCTCGAGCGGGATCTTCGAGAGGATGGCGACGCCGTTGAAGCCCTTCTGGCCGTGGGTCGCGACGGAATAGCCCAAGTCCTCGATCTCGGAAGCCGGGAAGCCCTCGTCGACGGATTTGATCTCCTGGAGCAGCGCCACGTCGGGTTCGGCCTCGCGCAGCCAGTCGAGAAGGGCGGGCAGGCGGGCTTTGACGCCGTTGATGTTGAACGTGGCGATCTTCATGGGCGCGCTCCCGGGCTGGACGGCGATCCTAGGGGCGGCGGGGACGGGTCGCAAGCGGGCGGCGGGTTGACCCGGAGGCCGGTTTGGCGGTGAATGGGCCGCGATCCAGAAAAACAAGTCCGGGAGACGACGATGCCGCACGAGACCCCCATGCGCCCGCTCTGGAAGGAGAGCGGCTGCGCCGTCAACGGCTGGCTGGCCGTGCCGTCGGTGATCTCGGCGGAGGTCATGGCGCGGGCGGGATGGGACGCGCTGACCGTCGATCTGCAGCACGGCACGGCGGATTACGGCACGTTGCTCGCGATGCTCGCCGTGATCGGCCAGACGCCGGTGACGCCGCTGGTCAGGGTGCCGTGGAACGACCCGGCCGACATCATGCGCGCGCTCGACGCGGGGGCGGCGGGAATCATCTGTCCGATGATCGAGACGGCGGACGACGCGGCGCGGTTCGTGCGGGCGTGCCTCTATCCGCCGAAAGGCGCGCGGAGTTTCGGGCCGATCCGGGCGCGGATAGCGCATGGCGACGGCTACGGCGCGGCGGCGAATTCGCACGTGCAGCCGATCGCGATGATCGAGACGCGCGAGGCGGTGGAGAATCTCGACGCGATCCTCGAGGTCGAGGGGCTGGCGGCGCTCTACATCGGGCCGTCGGATCTGGCCTCGGCGCATGGATTTCCGCCGGCGATGGACCGGACCGAGCCGGAGCTTCTGGAGATCATCGCGCGGATCAGGACTTCGGCGCATGCCAAGGGGATCCGGGCCTGCCTGCATTGCGCCTCGCCGACGCATGCGGCGGGCGGCGCGGCGGACGGGTTCGATCTGGTGACGATCGGCTCGGACGCGCGGTTCATCGAGGCGGGCGCCAAGGCGGCGCTTGCCGCGTTCCGCGGGTAGCGGCGTGTTCGTCGCGATGAACCGGTTCCGGATCGCGCCCGGCCACGAGGCGGCGTTCGAGGAGATGTGGCGCCGACGGGACAGCCGCCTGTCGGAGGTCGAGGGGTTCGTGGCGTTCAAGCTCCTGAAGGGGCCGGTGGCGGAGGATCACGCGCTCTACGTCTCGCATTCGACGTGGGAGACGCGAGCGGCCTTCGAGGGCTGGATGAGAAGCCCGCATTTCCGGCGGGCGCATGCGGAGGCGGGGGAGGGTCGGGCGATGTATCTCGGGCCGCCGGTCTTCGAGGGGTTCGAGAGCGTGGTTGAGGCGTGAGAGAGGCGTTCCGGGCGGCTTTTCGGGAAAAGTGTCACGCGTGGCCAAACCGGCAGGTGTTTGAAAGCAAACGGCAATCGGAATCGCGTTAACCGCAGGGAAACCATTGCCGCGCCGGGGGGGATCGCTTTGGAGCCGACCTCCTTTCGGCGGCGTTTCGGACCCGGGCGGACGGCGCCGCGGCTTTCCGCCAAGGCGTAAATGCGCGCGACGGGACGGCGGGACGGATGCCGGGCGCCTCCCGCCGGGTCTCGCGGCCCGTCAGTCGGCGTCGAGGCGGTAGAACTCGCGCGCGGTGCCGCGATAGAGGCGCTCGCGTTCCTCGGGGCTGGCGTCCGCGACGACGCCGTCCACGACATCCACCCAGCCGCGATACGTGGTGGCGAGCGTGGAGACCGGCCAGTCGCCGCCGAACATGCAGCGGTCGTAACCGAAGCGGGAGATCGCGTGGCGGATATAGGGCGCGACCTCGTCGGCGGTCCAGGCGTCATGATCGGCCTCGGTCACGACGCCGGAGATCTTGCACCAGACGTTCGGCTCGCGCGCGAGCGCCGCCATATCTTCGCGCCACGGGTCCGTGAGGCCATCGCGGATGCCGGGCTTGCCGATATGGTCGAGCACGAAACGCACGTCGGGGCAGGCGCGGACGAGGGCGGTCGCGTCCTTCAGCTGCGGATGGAACAGGCAGAGGTCGAAGCTCAGATCGTGCGCGGCGAGCGCGCGGACGGCCTCGACGAAGGGCTCGCGCAGCGACCAGCCGGGCTCGTCGGAATGGGCCTGGATGAGCCGCCGGACGCCGCGCGCGCCGGGCGTCGCGGCCCAGGCGGCGAGATCGTCGGCGACGGCCTCGGGACCGTCCTCGAGCGGCATGGAGGCGACCATGCCGGCGATCAGAGGGGTCCGCGCGCGCAGGTCGCCGATGAAGCGCGCCTCGTCCATGTGGGCGCCCGGACCCGCGTCCACCTCGACGAAGACGACGGCCTCGACCTCGACGCCGCCGAGCGACGCGGCGAGGCGCTCCGGCAGGTGGGGGGAGTTCAGGGTCGGGACGCCCGCCATCCAGGGGTAGTCGACGGAAGAGGGGTCGTAGAGATGGACGTGGGAATCGACGATGGGAAAGTCCGGCACGGGGCGGCTCCAGTCGCTGGGATCGGTCGGGCCCGATGCTCGCATGTCCGCGCGGCGCGATCCAGTCCGCGCGCGGGCGCCGTTATTGCGCGGGCGCGGGGACGAGGTCGCGCCCGCGGCGTTCCGGAGCCGGCCCGGCGTCCAGGACCGACCGCAGCCGCCGCAGCCGAAGCGCGTTGCCGAGCACGAACACGCTCGAGAGCGCCATCGCGCCCGCCGCCAGCATCGGCGAGAGCATCAGGCCGAGGGACGGATAGAGCGCGCCGGCCGCCACGGGGATCAGCAGGATGTTGTAGCCGAAGGCCCAGAACAGGTTCTGGCGGATGTTGCGCATGGTGCGCCGGCTGACGTCGATGGCGTTGACCACGCCCCTGACGTCGCCGGACATGAGCACGACGTCCGCGGCCTCGATGGCGATGTCCGTTCCGGTTCCGATGGCGATTCCGACATCGGCCGCGGCGAGCGCGGGGGCGTCGTTGATGCCGTCGCCGACGAAGGCGAGCTTGGCGCCGTCCCGCTTCAGGCTTTGAATGGCGGCGACCTTGCCTTCGGGAAGGACCTCGGCCGCGACCTCGTCGATCCCGAGGCGGGCGGCGATGGCCTCGGCCGTGCGGCTGTCGTCGCCGGTGACCATCGCCACGCGCAGGCCGAGGCGGTGAAGGGCCGCGACGGCCTCGGCCGCGCCGGGTTTGACGGGGTCCGAGACCGCGATCAACGCGGCCGCATGGCCGTCGATTGCGACGTGGAGGGGGGTTTTGCCTTCCGAGGCGAGGCGGTCGCTCTCGGCCTCGAACGGCGTCGTCTCGATGCCTTCCCTGGCCATGAGACGGGCGGCGCCGACGAGGACGCGCCGGCCGTCGATCGTGCCGCCGACGCCGTGGCCGGTGAGCGTCTCGAAGGTCTCGGGCTCGGAGAGCGAAAGGCCGTCACGCTCGGCGCGGCGCAGGAGCGCGCGGGCGACGGGATGTTCGGAGCGGGTTTCGAGCGCGGCGGCGAGGCCGATCACCTCGGCTTCGGAGACGCCGTCGGCGACGGCGATGTCGGTGAGTTCGGGGCGGCCTTCGGTCAGGGTGCCGGTCTTGTCGAAAGCGACGATCCCGACATCGTGCAGCGTCTGGAGCGCGTCGCCCTGGCGGAAGAGCACGCCGAGTTCGGCCGCCCGCCCGGTGCCCACCATGATCGAGGTGGGCGTCGCGAGCCCCATGGCGCAGGGGCAGGCGATGATCAGGACGGAGACTCCGGCCACGAGCGCGAAGCCGAGCGCGGGAGCGGGGCCGAAGACGAGCCACGCGGCGACGGTCAGGGCGGCGGCGGCCATCACGGCGGGGACGAACCAGAGCGTGATGCGGTTCACCAGCCCCTGGATCGGCAGGCGCGCGCCCTGGGCGTCGCGGACCATGGCGATGATGCGCGCGAGGGTCGCGTCCTCGCCGACAGCCGTGGCGCGGACCGTGAGCGCGCCGGCGCCGTTGACCGTGCCGCCGACGACCTTCGCGCCTTCGGTCTTCTCGACCGGGACGGGTTCGCCGGTGATCATGCTCTCGTCGACCCAGGACGCGCCGGACGCGACCACGCCGTCCACCGCGACGCGCTCGCCGGGCAGGACGCGGACGCGGTCGCCGGTGACGATCTCGGCGAGCGGGATCTCGGTGACGGCCCCGTCGCGCTCGACGCGGGCGGTGGCGGGGCTGAGGTCCATCAGGTGGCGGATCGCCTCGCCGGTGCGGCCCTTGGCGCGGGCCTCGAGGAGGCGGCCGAGCAGGATCAGCGTGACGATCACCGCCGCCGCCTCGAAATAGACCGCGCGCGCGCCCTCGGGCAGCAGGCCGGGGGCGAAGAGGGCGACGGTCGAGAACCCCCAGGCCGCCGTGGCGCCGAGCGCCACGAGCGAGTTCATGTCGGGCGCGCCCCGCGCGAGCGCTGGAAAACCCTTGACGAGAAACATCCGGCCGGGCCCGAGCAGAACCGCCGTGGTCAGGAGGAACTGGATCAGCCAGCTTGTCCCCAGACCGATGGTTCCGGCGATCCAGTGGTGGAAAGCGGGGACGAGATGCCCCCCCATTTCCAGAATGAACACCGGCAGCGTGAGAAGCGCGGCGATCATCGTCAGCCGTCTCAGCCGCCAGGACTCCTCCTCCCTGGCCGTGTCGGGCGCGCCGGAGACGGGCGTGCCGGCCGAGGTCGCGGGATATCCGGCGGCGGCGCTGGCGTCGAGCACGCGCGCGAGCGGGACGCCCTCCAGCACGTCGACGCGCGCCTCGCCGGCGGCGAGGTTGACCTGCGCCGAGATCACGCCCGGCACGGCGGCCAGCGCGCGTTCGACGCGTCCGACGCAGGAGGCGCAGCTCATGTCCTCGACGGCGAGACGGAAGGTCCCTGTCCGCGCGGGATAGCCGGCCGCGTCCAGCGCGGAGGCGACGTCCGCGGCCGCGTCCGCGCGGTCGAGCGTCACGGTCGCGGTCTCGGCCGCGAGGTTCACGCGGACGTCGCGCGCGCCGTCCACCGCGCCGATCGCCTTTTCGGCGCGACCGACGCATGAGCCGCAATGCATTCCGTCCAGCGGAAACGTCAGGGTCGTCTCGGTCAAGGCCGCTCCTCCTCGGTTCCCCTCTATATAGGTGAGCGGCGGGACGGCGGAAGGTCGCGCGGACCGGCGGGGGCGTTGCGCCCGGGAGCCGCGGGACCTAGGCTCGGGACGGAAGCGCCGCCGCGCCGGCGCGCGGATCTTCGGGAGTCCGTATGGCCGAGACCGATCCCTGCATCATCTGCGTCGCGATCACCGGATCGGTGCCGCGCAAGGAGCACAATCCGGCGGTGCCGATCACCGTCGCCGAGCAGATCGAGAGCGCGCAAGCGGCGTTCGAGGCGGGGGCCGCGATCTGTCACGCGCATGTGCGCGAGGACGACCAGACGCCGTCCTCGGACCCGGAGAGATTCGCGCGGCTGAAGGAGGGGCTGGAGAGGCACTGTCCGGGGATGATCATCCAGTTCTCGACCGGCGGACGGTCGGGATCGGGCGCCGAGCGCGGCGGGATGCTGCCGCTTCGGCCCGACATGGCCTCGCTCGCGGTGGGGTCGAACAATTTTCCGACGCGCGTCTACGAGAACCCGCCGGATCTGGTGGACTGGCTGGCGGCCGAGATGCGGAAATACGGCGTGAAGCCGGAGATCGAGGCGTTCGATCTGAGCCACATCCATCAGGCGGTCGCGATGGCGCGGGACGGGCGCATCGAAGCGGCCGCTCTACATCCAGTTCGTGATGGGCGTGAAGAACGCGATGCCGGTCGACCGCGACGTGTTCGACTATTACGTCCGCACGGTGCGGCGGCTGGCGCCGGACGCGCTCTGGTGCGCGGCGGGGGTCGGGCGCGGCCAGCTCGAGGTCAGCGAATGGGCGATCGCCGCCGGCGGGCACACGCGGACGGGGCTGGAGGACAACATCCGTCTCGACGCGGATCGGCTGGCGCCATCGAACGCGGCCCTGGTGGAGCGGACGGCCGAACTCTGCGCGAGGCACGGCCGTCCGGTGGCCACGCCGGCCCAGGCGCGCGCGATGCTCGGGCTTCAGCCGGCGGGCATCGCCGTCTCGACCAGCCGCGCCCAGTAGGAGCATCCGAACGGGATCGCCTGGTCGTTGAAATCGTAGGCGGGGTTGTGCAGCGCGGCGCTGTCGCCGTTGCCGACCCAGATCATCGCGCCGGGCCGCGCCTCGAGCATGTAGGAGAAATCCTCGGCGCCCATGGTCGGCGGGAAATCGGCGTCGACCCGGGTCTCGCCGGCGACTTCGCGCGCGACCGAGGCGGCGAAGTCGGTCTTCGCGGGGTCGTTGACGGTCACCGGATAGTTCCGCTCGTAGCGGAGCGTGGCGCGGACGCCCGCCGCCGCCGCGGTTCCCGCGACGATCTCGGTCATCCGCGTCTCGACGAGCGCCCGGACCTCGGGGTCGAAGCTCCGCACGGTTCCCACGATCTCGGCGCGCTCGGGGATGACGTTGTCGGCCATGCTCTCCGTGCGCAGGCCGGTCACCGAGAGAACCGCCGATTTCAGCGGGTCCACGGCGCGCGAGGCGACCTGCTGGAGCGCCACGACGATCTGGCTCGCGGCCAGGGTCGTGTCTCGGCAGAGATGGGGAAACGCCGCGTGTCCGCCCCGGCCCTCGACGTCGATCCGGAAGATGTCGGTCGCCGCCATCAGCGGCCCCGGCCGGATGCCGAAGGAGCCGACGGCGAGCCCCGGGCGGTTGTGCATGCCGTAGACCTCCTGGATGCCGAAGCGCTCCATGAGGCCGTCGCGCACCATCTCGCGGCCGCCGCCGCCGCCCTCCTCGGCGGGCTGGAAGATCACGACCGCGACGCCGTCGAAGTTGCGCGTCTCCGCCAGATAGCGCGCGGCGCCGAGCAGCATCGAGGTGTGCCCGTCATGGCCGCAGGCGTGCATCGCCTCGGGCGTTCCGGACGCGTGCGGCAGTCCGGTCGTCTCGGTCATCGGCAGCGCGTCCATGTCCGCGCGCAGGCCGACGACCCGGCCCGAGCCCGTCTCGCGGCCGCGGATGACGCCGACCACGCCGGTCCGGCCGATCCCCTCTGCCACCTCGTCGCAGCCGAACGACCGCAGCTCCCGCGCGACGAGCGCGGCGGTCCTGTGCGTGTCGAACTGAAGCTCCGGATGCCCGTGCAGATCGTGCCGCCACGCGACGATGTCGGAGTGCAGGTCGGCGAAACGGTTGATCACGGGCATGGGCGGTCCTTTCGGGCGGCGGCGCGTCGCCGGACCGGATTCTGTGGCCGCGCGGACCAAGGGTCAAGGGCCGGCCGCCGCCCCTCCGCGGCGCCGGAACGCCCGGATGAAACCGCTGGACGCCCCGAATCCGGTTTGCTAGACACCCGCCACTCGGGCGAGCTTTCCGGCGTAGCTCAGTGGTAGAGCAGTTGACTGTTAATCAATTGGTCGCAGGTTCGAATCCTGCCGCCGGAGCCAGCAAATTCAATGACTTGAGGTCCGCTCGTTGAGTTCGTCGCAGGTAGATTGAACTGAAGGCCTCTCTCAACTCGGTTAATTGATTTCGTTTGGTTTTTTGACCTGAAGCCTTGCACATTTTTTTGCCAACAAAATACGCGTCACGATTTGGGTGCCCAAAAGCGAGATAAATCAATGTCTTGCGCTCTGCCGAATTTGAGCCTTAAGTCACGTGAACCGGTTGTGCACAGCGGTCGGGAGCGGGACTTCGGCTAACCGTCATTCTATTCCGCGCGTCGTCGGGACGAGTACCGACCTCGATGCGCGCTGGCGAGGTCCTCGGCGATCGGCGAGCTCTGCGATCGATGAACATCGACGTACTTGCGCCGGAGGTGCGCCAGCGACTTCGCGGATCGCGCCGGAGCGGTAGACGTCCTCGAATCCGGCATAGCCGTTGGCACGTTGGCATGCATCCACCCGCGGAAGCTGTTGAGATGGTCTTTTGGGATGCTGCCCTTTCCGGTCGCGCGAGAAGCGATACTGTGCCTCCGGCGGCGCGTTCCCGACCCCCAGGGGCGCTGGTCGCGGGCATCGGTCAAGAGCCGCGCGGTCTAGCGTCGTGCCGGTACCAGGTGCCAGCAAGCGGATGGGCGTGTCATCAGCTAAGATCGCGGCGCCCGCCAGCACGTGCCGCCCGGTGGCTGAGAATGGCGTCGGCCTGCGGCTCCGGCAGCGCGGTCGACTTGCCGACCCAGTCGGCGAGCGTCGAGCGGTCGAGGTCCAGCCCATCGCGTTGGAAGATCCCACGCTTACTTCGAGCCATCCGCAGCTCGTCTTGTCGCTCCATGTTCGGCGACGCTCCTGCCTGGCGATCTCCGCTCCTCCCGCGCCATCAACCCGTCGACCTCGCAAGTCAAAACCCGCCGCAACCGACGGGTTTTGCAGTGATTGGAGACGTACCCGCTTGGACTAAAGGAGCCTGAGGGTGGTCAGCGCTTCGTGATGAAGTCGACGACCTTGGACTCCTCCATGAGATGCTCAGCCCGCGCTACCCTCGGAATTACACCACCCCGTGGGGCACTACCGCCAGCTCGGCCAAGGCGGTCTCGGCCTTGGCGAGCGAGGCGGCGTTCCAGGCGGCGCGCAGCTCAGCGCCGATGCGCTTGCGAATCGCGAGGCTCGGCGCGTGATGGATGGCGTTCCGGGCGAGATGGAACTGGCAGCGTTGCCAAGTCGCGCCGCCCAGGACGGCCCTGCGTGCGGCCCGCAGGCCGGCGTGGTCGTCGGAGACGAATAGTCCACTCCCAGCATGCCGCGCGCCTGCAGGCTCTCCAGAAAGGCCCGCCAGTGGACCTCCGCCTCCGACAGGGCGATCGAGACGCCCAGCACCCGCCGGCGTTCCTCCGGGCCGATGCCGATCGCCGAGAGCACGGCGGCGTCACGGACGACCCCGCCGTGGCGCATCTTCTCGTAGCGCGCATCGAGGATCAGATACCGGATCTCGCAGAGAGGCCGGTTGCGCCATGGTGTCGAAAGAACGCCTGTTGTCAGGTATATATGAAACGGCAGCCACAGCTGTCGGCTTGCCGGTCCATCCGGACAGCGATGCTGTCGCGATGTTCCGCATGGTGCTCGCCGAGGGGCGGAGCTATCGAGCAGCGCAATCGGATCGAGGCGCGGGCTGTCGAGCTGCTGTCGGATCACCTTGACTACCGGCTGCTGACGACCGTCCCCGGAATCGGTCCGATCAACGCGTTGACCATCCTGGCCGAGGCCGGCGATCTGCGCCGGTTCGGACATCACCGGCAGTTCCTGAAGTTCTGCGGCATGGATCTGGCGACCATCCGCTCCGGCATGTTCCGCAGTCAGACCAAGTTGTCGAAATACGGCAACGCCCGGCTTCGGAGGACCTTCTGGATGGCCGGCCAGGTCGCCATCATGCGGAACGCCAGCAGCTTCCGAGACAAGTTCGAACGCTACATCGCCCGGGAGCGGCACAACGCCCATCTGCGGCGCACGGCGTACACGGCAATCGCTGCCAAGATGGCCCGCACGGTCCATGCGATCGTCAAGGGCGGCGAACCCTATCGTCCCTTCTTCGAAGGGACGAGGTGCCCGAAGCTATCAGGGACGTGATCGGCGCCCCATCCCCGAGAGCCTGAGCCGGTATGGCAGGACTTCGGTGACGATCACCCAGACGTAACCCGAGAGCGCCGCGGCGTAGTGAAGCGCGTGCAGGGGTATCGATCGGAGGACGAAACCAGTTCCGTGGCGTCTTGACAGAAACCGGAGGAACTGGAGGTTCGCGGTGACAAAGAGGATCGCGCCCGTGACCGCGACGATCAGGGCCATCGGTTCGAAAACCGCAACGAGGAGCGCGGCGGCGATAGACAGAATGGCGCACGCCGCGATCAGGTGCGCCGCAGACGTGTTGAGATCACCCGTACGCGCGCCCCTGAACATCAGCAGGCGCGTCCACGGGACCGCGCGCCCGACGAAGTCGGTCCTAAGCATCCCCGACAGGGTCCAGTCCTTGAGATGGGTCGCGAGCAGTTCGCGGTCGAGAAGGATCCGGCCACCCGCTTCAGCGAGGCGCAACCCGAATTCGACATCCTCGATGTTCTGCCATTCGGGATCGAGACCGCCGACGGACAGGAAGCTTTCGCGTCGGACCGCGCCGAACCCGGTCCAGAAGGTGCGCGCGTCCCGAAGTCCATTCTGGTGCACGAAATGATGCAGCAGGTTCCTGTATCGGCTGACCGAACGCTGCGCCGCGGGGCTGTCGTCGTAAGAGCCGAAGAGCGCGGTCAGGGAGGCGTCGGACGGAAAGTGGCCGAGCAGTCTTTCCCTCGCGCTCTCATGGACGACGACGTCCGCGTCGACAAATACGATGATGTCGGCGTCGCTAGCCATCACGCCCCTGTTCCGCGCGCGGGCCGGACCCCGGGCGACGGAGTTGACGATCACCCGGACACCCGCCGCTCGCGCGACGTCGCCGGTCGCGTCCGTAGAGCCGTCATCGACGACGGTGATTTCGTCGCTGCGGAAACCGGCGTTCTCGAGTCCCTCCAGGCAAGAGGCGACCTCGCGCTCCGCCTGATGGGCCGGAATCACTACCTCCACGGACAGGGCCGCCCCCGAACTCTCCGAACCACCCAGCGCCTTCAAAAGCAATCCCTCCGCTCTGCCCGCATCATGCCATGGTCGGCGCGGGTCTCACAGGGCGTGTTAACCGCTCAGGAGCGCTCGGATGGCGGATACGTTCCCCAAAACCTTGCCGGTCGGCGGAATGGTGCCTATCGTCCGGCTCTTGGTAGCATCGGGTCCGACCGTCTGATCGTGTCGGGCCGGCGAACATGTCGGAGCGTCGAATCATGCGGGTGCTGCTTTACTCCGCCACCCCCCGATCGGATGCCGGAGGCGTCCAGATCGTGATGGAGGACCTGCATCGCGGTTTCGTGGAACGGGGCGTGAGCGTGCTCCGCGCCGGTCCGGACGAGCCTTCCGCGGAGGGTCATGTCCGCCTCCACCTCGAGGCTGGCGCGGGCGCGTCGGGAAGACCTTCCGCGGCCGCGCTGCCGCGTGCGGCGGCGTCTATGACCCGTCTTGCCGGACTGCTCGCGACGTTCCGTCCCGACATCGTCAACGTCCATTTCGTGACTGGGGCGGTTGCCTATTTCCTCGCGTTGCGGCCGGTCTTCCGCTTTCGGCTCGTCGTGTCACCGCATGGCGGCGACCTACGGCGCCCGCCGGCCACGATCCAGCCCCATCTCGGGCGGCTTCTCCGGTCGGCGGACGCGGTGACGGTTGTCTCGAGGGATCTCGCGGCGACAGCGCGGCGCTGCGCCGATCTGGAGTGCGCGCGGCTGGCCATTATTCCGAATGGCATCGACGCGAATTTCTGGAGCCCTGATGCGGGGTACGAACCGGAGCCCGGACGGATCCAGGCGGCCGGGCGGCTTCAGGAGGTAAAGGGGTTCGATCTCCTGATCCTGGCGCTCCACGGGCTTCCGGAGGCGCGTCTGACGATTTTCGGGGAGGGGCCGGAACGGCGCGCGCTGACCGGTTTGGCCGGTCGGATCGGCGTCATGGACAGGCTCGACCTGCCCGGCCGGGTTTCACCCGAGGATCTTCGTGCCGCGCTCCGCCAAGCGACGGTTTTCGCTTTGCCGTCGCGGAGCGAGGGCATGCCGCTCGCTCTGATCGAGGCGCTCGCTTGCGGATGCCCCGCCGTGGCGGCGCGGGTCGGCGGCGTCGCGGAGGTCGTCACTCCGGGCAGCGGCGTGCTGGTCGAGCCCGAGAACGTGGACGCGCTGCGCGACGGCCTTCATCGGATCCTTTCGGGTCAGGCATCCGTCAGTCGCGCCAAGGCGCGGGAGCGCGGTACGGCATTCTCAAGCGCGCGGACGATCGGCCGGTATCTGGAGCTTTTCCGGCGACTCTCGGATCGCGGGGAGCGCCTTTCGGCATGATTGAGGCGTGGCATAGCGATCGTGGACCGCCCGCGCGCGTCCGGGACCTGAGGCGGTGGCTGGGTTGGCGCATCGACAGTGCCGGACAGAGCCTGGTCGACGCGGGGGCTCCCCCGGCCGCGCTTCGGGGCAGATGGGTCCGGCACGAGCCTGCCTCCCTGCGGGCGGAGCGGGCGGGATCCTCGCGGGTGATCCACGCGGCCGGTATCGCGACCAATCCGCTTCCGGCCAACGTCCGCGACCGGGACGAGCTGCACGAGGACCCGGGCTGGTGGGGCTTCTCGTTCCATGACGTGCCGCAGCGGCCGAAGGGCGCGACCCGGCTTCTCACGCTCGGCGAGGCCCGGGTGGTCTCGTGGCGGAACCCAGCCGGGCGGAGGGATTACTATCCCGCGATCCTCGCAGGTGACGGTGTGAGCCTCGATCTCCGGGAGATCAGATATCGCTGGTTCCATGCGGCGGCTGCTGCGGCGGCTCCTGACCGACGTCTGGAGAGCGGCATCTGGGTCGCGGAGCGGGTCTATCACAATCACTCGCACTGGCTGACCGCGCATCTTCCCAAGCTGGTCCTCCTTCGCGACATGGGGCTGCTCGACGATCTGGTGCTCCCTGCGGATCGCGGGGAGGCCATCGACGCCAGTCTGAGGCTCCTCGGGATCGACCCAGGCGCCTGCGTCCAGTGCGAGACGGGCGAAGTTCTGGCGGTCGAGAGCCTCCGCGTTCTCGAGACCGACAGGTTCCGTCCCGAACTTCTACTTCCGGTGCGTGACGCGCTGGCTCGGCCGGGAGGGGGTGGCCGGCGCATTTTCGTCAGCCGCGCTCAGGCGCGGGGCCGCAGGCTTCTGGAGGAGGCCGAACTTCTGCCGCTCCTCGCCCGTCACGGGGTTGAGCCCGTCGTGATGGAGGATCTCGATTTCGAGGCGCAGCTTCGACTGATGGGGGAGACCTCGGTCCTGATCGCGCCTCATGGAGCGGGACTGACCAACATGATGTTCTGCCCGACGGGCGCTCGGGTCGTCGAGATCGCCGATCCCGCCTATCCGAACCCCAATTTCTACGCCCTCGCTTCGGCGATGGGGCACGTCTATTACATCGTGCGCGCGCGGGGGGCGGGCACAGCCCATCCGCTCGATCAGGATTTGAGCGTGCGGGTGGAGGACCTTCACGCCGTTCTCGAGTCGCTTCCTTCATGAGCGTAGCGGATGCGGAGCGGATCAGCGTGGTGATCCCGTGCCTGAACGGCGCAGCGTTTCTCGGGGAAGCGATCCGCTCGGCCCTCTCGCAAACGTTGCCGCCCTATCAGATCATCGTCATCGATGACGGGTCCAAGGACGGCAGTGCCGCGCTCGCGGAGGCGTTCGGCCCGCCCGTCCGCGTCGTCCGCGGTCCCCACCGAGGAGCGTCCGCGTCGCGGCGCAGGGGAGCGGAAATCGCCGGTTTCGGTCGGCTGATGTTTTTGGACGCCGACGATCTGATCTCGCCGGACACACTTGAAGGTCTGTCGACCGCGCTGGACGCATCGCCGGAAGCGGTGGCGGTCTGCGCTTGGGATCAATTCGTGAAGGAAGGCCCGACCTGGATCGCATACCCTCCGTCGGCCGCTCCGCCGCGCCCGGGACAGGACGCGCTGGACGGATGGCTGACGGAGACGTGGAGCCCGCCCTGCGCCGTGATGTGGTCGGGAAGCGCCTACCGCCGCAGCGGCGGCTGGAGCGAGCGGTCCAGTCCGAACGATGATGGCGAGCTGATAATGCGGGCGCTCATTCGAGGGGTGAGGCTCGTGTCGGCCCCCGTCGGTCTCGCGCTCTATCGACGTCCTCCGGACGGCGCGGCCTCGCTCTCGCTCAGCGGGCGTCATTCGGCGGGTCTGGCGGCGCGTTTCGAAGGGCTCGAGGAGATCGGTGCGCTTCTGTCCGAAGCGGGGCTTCTGCCGCGCCACCGCGCCGCTCTGGTCGAGGCTTTCGGCCAGATACGCGACGGCGGCGCGGCGCGTCCCGAGTTGAGGCTTCAAATCGAGGAGGCGATCTCGCGCTTCGGCGGAGAGCGCGTGACGGACGGCCCGAAGGCCGCGTTCGGCCGCGCGGTGGCCCGGGCCGCCGCCGGTTTGAGGGACCGGAGCCGGCCGAGGCGTCCAGTTCCGTGCCGGATCGCCAAGGTCGCCAGACCTCTCGGGACCGAGGCGCCAATGGTCAGCGTCGTGATCCCGAGCTTCAACCGAGCGCATGTGGTGACGCAGGCAATCGCGAGCGTCGGTGCGCAGAACTATCCACGCGTCGAGATCATCGTGGTCGATGACGGATCGACCGACGGGACGGCTGAAATGCTGCGTGCCTCGGACGTCCCCGCGCTGCGCGTGATCGCGCTCGGGTGGAATGAGGGCGTCGCGGCGGCGCGCAATCGCGGAGCGGAAGCAGCGCGAGGAGATTACATCGCCTTTCTAGATTCCGACGACGTGTGGCTCCCCGGCACTCTGGGGCCGAGGGTCGAAGCGCTCGCCTCGGCACCGCCTCATGCCGGCGTGAGCTATGGCGGCTGCGAGATCGTCCACCGCGACGGGACCGTCGAGAGGGTCGTGCCCCGGCACGAGGGGCGGCTCTTCGAGGGACTGCTTCTCGCCAACCTGATTGAAGGCGGCGGGTCCTCCATCGTCATCAGGCGGACGGTATGGCAGGTGGTCGGCGGGTTCGACCCGAGGCTTCCGGCCGTCGAGGATTGGGACTGGCTGCAGCGGGCGGCTCGCCTCTACGATTTCCGCGCGATCGACGTCCCGGTACTGCGCTACCGGCTCGACGATGATCCGACCAGGCGGTCGATGAACTTCCGCGCCAACATGGACGCGAGGGCGATGCTGCATCGACGCAACCGGCACGCGCTTCGACGGGCGGGGGTAGAGCATCTCTATCTGCTGGAAAGCGCGCGGCGAGAACTGAAATCGGCGGGCGGGGATGCGGGCAGGGGTCGCAAGCTCGTTCTTGCGGCCTGGGTGGCGCGACCGTGGGAGCAGGCCACGTGGATATGGCTCGTCTACATGCTCGCTCCGGCGCCGCTTCGGACTTGGCTCCGCGCCGTCGACGGGCGGATCGGTCCGGCGGCATGGCGCGGTCGCGCGAGCGTCAAGTCTGGCGGGTGAGAACGTAGAGCTGCCTTCCACCATCCTGTAGAGACGTCACCGCGATCCGTCGGCCGTCGGGACTGGGGCAGGGGTGCAGATCGCAGCGGAAGGGGCCCCTTGCGGGTCTATGATTCCCGAACGTGGTCAGCCGCTGGTCCGTGCCCGAGCGCGCGTGATGCAGAATGAGGTCGATGGTCTCGCGGTACGGCGTGTCGAAGACAAACGTTTCGGAATCGTCCGGGAAATGGCGGATGTGGACGTTCTCGGTGATCAGCCCGGGCGCGATCCGCCCTAGCAGACGTCCGAAGGGCGATGCGTCCTCGTAAAGCACGACGCCGTCCTCGCGCCAGAAGTACAGTCTCGCGGAGTCGAGCCAGATCACGTGGCTGGTCGCGTCCGCGAGCAGTCGCAGGTCGTCGCCGTCGCATCCGCAGGTGAGGCTGACGCCCATGGACTCGTTCCAGGGGCCGCCGGTGCACGCGCCAGCGCAGCTTGACCGTGAAGCGTCTGCCGTCGGGCGATATCTTCGCGTGATTGAACCAGTAGACGAACCTCCGTGCCGCATGACGGAGCCGCGCGCGCCAGCCCAGACGTGCTTTGAAAAACCGCACAGCCTCTTCGAGCGGGAGCGCAAGCCTCGCTTCGCCAGTCGCGAGGTCGAGCCTCCAGACGCCGTCATCTTTCGGATGCTGCTCGTCGAGCCGTGCGCCCTCGCATCCGGGATAGCCGTAGCCGGGACGCAATGCGTCGAGGCGGGCCATGTTGAGGCAGAGTGCGAAGCGCCCGGCCGGATCCGTGGCGTAGACCGGCGCGGGCAAAGTTCTTCTGTCGCCGGTCGCGGTGTTGTATAAGCGCCCGACCGCGCGCGACCCTTCCCGGTCATTCCAGACAACTCGCGGACCGCCGGCGATCCATTGCGCCATTGGTCCCTGCTGCCAGCTCCAGGCGGAGCTCTCTCCTAATGGCCGCCGCGATCCTGGAGCGTCGGCATGGACGATTTCGATCCCGATGACGTCGGCGGGGCGGGGCTGGCGTCCCTCGAAAGTCATCCGGTGCGCGAGGATCCTCGATCCGCCGCCGTCAAAGACCGGGATGTCGTAGTAGCTGTGGGCGTGAAACACCCCTTCGGCCGAACCGAACGTGAGTTGCGAGAGCGCCCACTCGGTCATGATCGCGACACCTTCAGACGGTCCCGCGCGCGACGGCCGAGGTCGCGGAGCCTCGCCTCCGCGCGGAACCAGCGGATGCGGAGCGTCCAAGGCACCAGTCCGCGCCAGTTCCATTCCCGCCAGCCGACTTGGTCCAG
Source organism: uncultured Alphaproteobacteria bacterium (assembly GCA_963798765.1). Lineage (GTDB taxonomy): Bacteria > Pseudomonadota > Alphaproteobacteria > Rhodobacterales > Rhodobacteraceae > Amaricoccus. Next base: position 191,292 of record CAWCUP010000012.1, read on the forward strand.
GTCTATCCCGCCGTTGGCGTCGAAATGCGCGAGCAGCTTCGTGCTGTACTCCAGGCCGGCCGCGCTGACTCCGGGCGTGGCGATGCGCCGCCGGAGGCTGTCGGGCAGGCCGGCGGTCCAATGGTAATGATGCACCCGCAGCGGAACGGCGAATCGGAAGCCAGGGTCGACGAGGCCGGGGAAGGCGCCGAGGGGCGCGCCGAAGAGATGCCGATGCTCCACCGGACCGGCGCGCGGGTGGTGGCCGCCCCGGCTCGGAAATACGTCGCCCTTCACGGCCATCAGCTTCACTGAGCCGTAGCGGTCGTGATGGGTTCCTTCCCCGCCGAGCGAGCAGATCACGTCCGCCGCGAGGGGAAACTGGCGCGGGAGTTCCGGTTCGGGGAGCACGGGGGCGAGCCTGCCGGCTTTCGCGAGCCGGTCGACGAACACGCCCTGCACCGCGTTCGCTCCGAGGCGGTCGCAGCGGGCGAGGAAGCGCACGAGCGGCTCCGGGTATTCATGGAACTCGTCGACATCGGCGGTGAGCACGAAGTCGTCTGGCGACGCCACCTTCGCCTGCGTCTCGCGGCGCCGGGTCCACATCCCGTCGCTGGTATAGGGGTCGGTCCAGATCTCGGGAGCCGCGGTCCCGAATTCCGACAGCAGCGTCAAAGCCGCGTCCAGATCCGTCGCGTCAGGGTCGGGCGAATGAACGATCAGGTGCATCCGGGCGGGCAACACGCCGAGGCGGCGGTAATGTCTCAGGAAATGCGGCAGGAGCGCCAGATCGCTCCGCACTCCGACGCATGAGATCAGTCGCGGCTCAGGGGGCATCCGCGTACCGCCGCAGAAAGGGGTATGTCCGGGACAGGCCCCGGACCGCGTCACGCTGCGCATCGCTCCAGTCGACCGCGTCGCGGCTGCGGTTCGGGCTGACATGCACCACCGACGCGCAGCGATCGAGAAACTCCGGCTCGCGATCGAGGTTCAGGAAGTCGAGGATCGCGCCGAGACCGGCGCGCGGATCCCTGATGAAGTCCTCCATGACGATTTCGAGCCAATCCTCGGGCGGCACGCGGTCTTTCATCGCCGCAGCGGCGTCGCAGAGGCTTCGATAATCCTCGATCATCGCGTCCGACGCTTCCGTGTCGATTTCGCCGGCGAGACGCGCTGCCTCGAAACCCTGCCGGAACGCCGCCCGGTCGCCGCTGCCAATTCGCAGACGGTCGTAGGCGCCGCCCCGGCGCAGGGACATCGTGGCGATGTTGTCCAACGGATCGCGCACGACGAGGAGCCAGCGGGGTCGCATGGCGGTCGTCGACCCGAGACGGTCCAGGAGCCCGGGATCGTCGGCGAAATGGCGCAGGGCCCAGTCGCCTTTCTTGTCGCCGATGACCCTCGGGGCGCGCGGTCGTCCGCGCGGTGCGCCCAGCACAGCGTAGCGGTAGCCGTTCCACCAGCGGCCGTTGCGGTCGAAGGCGGAGGAGTTTGCGGCGATCAACCGAGTGATGAGGCGGAAGGGCACGCCCTTAGAGACGAGCCCCATTACGTCGAGTTCGTGGGAGATGAGGGCGTCCGGATGCGCGTCGAGCAGCGACCCCACAAGCGAATGGCCGGAACGCGGAAAACCCGCGAATTGCACGAAATCCGTTCCGGTGTCCGTGAGCCGGCCCGGGCGGACGATGCGGCCACCCGCCTGCGCCACGAGCCGCCAGAGCTGGATGTCCTCATGACGGCGCGACGCGCGTCCTTCGAACACAGGCACGGAATGCGTGGAGACTAGCCAGGATCGCATCGGACGCGTCAGTCTAAGCCCCGCGCGGCGGAACCGGCATTCAACTTCATCACTCTGTCGCTCCAGACACTTGCCCTGTCATCCTAGCGACGGGATCGAGGAAACTGAACCTCCACCTGGCGGAAAGCGCGACGAAGACGGCGGCTTCGGCGGGCTCCCGCCGAACGTTCCAGCGCGCTTGGCGCGCGAGCGACTTGGCGACCGCGGTGCGGAAATGCGACCGCACCGCAGCGGTCTCGAGCGCAGCCGCCCGCCTGCGGATCTCCGCGAGGCCACGCTCGCCACGCATCACGACGCCGCAGGGAAGCGGGGAGAAGCTCTGGAAGGTGTCCACGATCGCGCGGACGTCGTCATTGGAAACGGGCCGTCCGAGAAATTGCGCCTGAAGCCGCGCGGGAACGGTAAGGCTGAGCGCTCGGCCGGCTTCGCCCCGGGTCCGAACGATCGAGTCGGGATGGTATCTGTAGCTCACCAGCGGTTCGTCGAGGTTGTCGAACGCGGTGAGCGGCAGGAGCCGGGCCCAGAGATCGCTGTCCTGCGCAGTCCAGTATCGAGGATCGTATCCGCCGACCGACCGAACCAGACTGGCCCGGAACATGGCGCCGGGATGCAGCAGGCTGTTCATGAACAACATCTGGAACCGGATGCGATCCGGACCGGTCAGGGCCTGCTTGGTGTCGATGCGCCGGCCATTCTCGTCGATCCGGTGATAGGCGCAGGAAAGGACGCCGATCTTCGGATTGTCGGCGAGATAGGCCATCTGGCGCTCCAGACGCCGGGGTTCGTAGATGTCGTCGGCGTCGGCGCGGGCGATGATTGGCGATCGGCACCGTTCCAGACCGCGGTTCAGAGACGCGGCGAGTTCGGCGCGGGAATCGTTCGTCAGAACGACGATCCGGGCATCCTTGGCCGCCCATCGCGCCAGCTCCGTCCGGGCCGGAGGATCGCTCGCGTCATCGACGATTACGAGTTCGAAATCCGTCAGCGTCTGGCGGACAAGGCTCCCGAGCGCCGGCGCGAGGTACTCGACGCCGTTCCTGGCCGCCATCAGGACGCTGACGGCCGGAACGCTCAATGTGGAACGCTTCCTGTCGCCTGCGGCTTGTCTGTCCTGCAGGTTCGCGCTAACCCGTCCAAGGGAAAGAGAGCCAGTCAGGAATGAGGTCGGACACCGAATGTTCGCCACTTACGCCAAGGTCCTCGATCTCCTGACGCCGCCGGAGCGGCGACGTTTCTACGGGCTCGTTTGCCTGACCCTCGCGATGGGCCTCGTGGACATGCTCGGGGTGGCGTCGATAATGCCATTTCTCGCGGTGCTCGCCAACCCGGACATCGTCGAGACCAGCGCCCCGCTCGCGCTCCTGTCCGACTGGCTCGGAGCCGAGGGTCCGGGTTTCCTCCTGGCGCTTGGATTCATCGTATTCCTTGTCGTAGTGGGCGGGTTGGTTCTGCGCGCCTTCACCTTCTACGCGCTCACCCGATTCACGCGGATGCGGATGCTCAGCCTGTCGACGCGGCTGTTCAAGCGGTATCTGGATCAGCCCTACGGCTGGTTTCTCGACCGCAGCAGCGCGGATCTGGGCAAGTCGCTCCTGTCGGAGATCGCGCAGGCGGTCAACGGTCCCATCGACGCGGCGATGCGGCTGCTCGCGCAGTCGGCGATCGTATTTTTCATCGTCGTCCTTCTGCTCGCGCTCGAACCTGTCGCGGCCCTCGCCGCCGGCCTGCTTCTCGGGGGCGGCTACACGCTGGTTTTCCTCCATTTCCAGCGCCGGCTGACCCGCATGGGCGTGGAGAGGGCCGAAGCGAACCGCGAGAGGTTCGAGGTCGTCCAAGAGGCTTTGGGCGGCATCAAGGAGGTCAAGATCCTCGACCTCGAGGCGCGCTACAGGGAGAAGTTTCTGGCACCGGCTCGGAAGCTCGCTGACCGGCAGGCCCGGGTCGCGCTCGTCTCCGAGACCCCGCGGCATATCCTCGAAGGCACCGCGTTCGGCGGCATGATCCTCTTCGTCCTGTGGCTGATCTCGACACGCGAGGGGGCCGTGGAGGCGATTCTGCCCGCGCTGGGAGCCTTCGCCTTCGCCGGCGCGCGGCTGTTTCCGGCGCTTCAGGAGATCTTCCGGGCGCTAACCCAGATCCGCTTTGGCGCGCCGGCTCTCGATCTGCTTCACGCGGACCTGAGGAACCTGCCGCCCGCCGGGCCGGCGGAGGATGCGGACGTACCCGCGATCCCCTTGAACGCGAGCCTCACGCTCGAGAACGTGACGTTCGCGTATTCGTCAGGCGGCCGGGCGGCGCTCGACGGCCTTTCGCTGCGGATCGAGGCGAACACGACGGTCGGACTGGTCGGCGCCACGGGCGCGGGCAAGTCCACGATTGTCGACGTGATCCTTGGCCTCCTCGCGCCGCAATCGGGCGTCATGACGGCCGACGGCGTCAGGGTCGGCCCGGGTAACATGCGCGCTTGGCGAAGATCTATCGGATATGTGCCGCAGAGCATCTTCCTGACCGACGACGACGTCGCCGCCAACATCGCCTTCGGCCAAAGACGGGAGGAGATCGACACGGAAGCGGTCGAGCGGGCGGCGCGGGCCGCTGAAGTCCACGACTTCGTCATGACGCTTCCCGACGCGTATTCGACCCGGGTGGGCGAGAGGGGAGTGCGCCTCTCCGGCGGGCAGCGTCAGCGAATCGGCATCGCGCGCGCGCTCTACCGCGATCCGCAGGTGCTCGTTTTCGACG
>CAWCUP010000013.1:0-406364 GCA_963798765.1 uncultured Alphaproteobacteria bacterium
ACCAGCCTGTCCGCCAACGTCCGCTGATGGTTGATTAGCATCTGAAATTGTGAGAGAAAACATGACAGATGTCCGTCCATGGACGTCTGCGTCCGCCCGCAAGCGGTCTTTTTCGGGGGCCTTTGTGGGGGCCCTTCGTCTGACGGCTGACAGGAGGCCCCCAAATGAGCCTGACCAACTCTGCGATCCGGGCTCTCAAGCCGCGAGACAAGAGTTACAAAGTCGCCGACGAAAAGGGTCTTTATGTCCAGGTGACGCCGTCTGGCGGCAAGCTGTGGCGGGTAAAGTTCCGGGCCGCGGGCGGGGTCGAGAAGAAACTCTCGCTCGGAGCATATCCTGACGTGAGCCTCCGACAGGCCCGCGACCTTCGGGACGAGGCTCGAAGCCTTTTGGCCCGAGGAGTCGATCCCGCCGAAAAGAAGCGGCGTGACGGACGTGCCGCCAAGGTGAACGCTACCAACACTTTCGGCGACGTGGCGAGGGGATAAATCGCGAAGAACCGGCGTGACGGGCTTGCGGAGGCAACGGTCGCGAAGCGCCAATGGTTCCTGCGGCTTGTCGAGCAGCGCCTGGGACATCGCCCCGTCGCCGACATTTCGCCAATGGAAATCCTAGACGCGGTCCGCCCGTTTGAGGCCGCGAAGAATGACGAGAAGGCGCATCGAACTTTGCAGTTCGTCGGGCAGGTCTACCGCTACGCCGTCGCCAGCCAGATCGCCGCTTCGGATCCTACGCGAGACCTACGCGGCGCGCTTTCCAGCCGCAAGCCGAAGCATCTGGCCGCGATCCTCGAGCCGAGGAAGGCGGGCGGTCTGCTGCGTGCGATAGATGGCTATGATGGCAATCCGCTAACCCGGATCGCTCTTCGGCTTTCGGCGCTGCTTTTCGTCAGACCCGGTGAATTGCGACATGCCGAATGGGCTGAGATCGACCCGGTATCCGCCGTCTGGCGGATTCCAAGCGAGAAAATGAAAGGCAGGGTTGAGCACGTGGTTCCTTTGGCACGCCAGGCGATTGGCTTGTTTGAAGGAGCCCGACGCCTCTCAGGCGACGGCAGCTACGTGTTTCCGTCGACCCGGTCGGCCGCGCGTCCGATGTCCGAGAACACTGTGAACGGCGCCCTGAGGCGTCTTGGTTTCAGCGGTGACGAGATGACGGCGCACGGATTTAGAGCCATGGCGAGCACCCTGTTGAACGAATCGGGGAAATGGTCGTCCGACGCGATCGAGCGCGCGTTGGCTCATAAGGACCGGGATGCGGTGCGCGCGGCATACCACCGCGGGACGCATTGGGCGGAACGTGTCGAAATGGCGCAGTGGTGGGCCGACCATCTGGATCAACTTTGCCTCGGCGCTCCAGATCGATGATCGCGCGCCATGCAGGGCATGCGGAAGGAAGCGACCTGCCTCAAATTTCCTGAGGAGGCAGTCTCGACAGCGCCTGCGTCGGGGCTCTTCCGTGGCTCAACCACTGAGGTACCGAGCGACAGTGTCCTCAACCGTTTCGTTTCGCTTTTCCGTCCGCCCAAAGATCGGAGGTCGCAGCTTCACACACATGGCCTGCTGCAGGCATGGAGCGCATTTTGCAACTAGGGCTGTTCGACACTGTTGGGAAGGGCTGGCGCGACGCCTTAGGCCGCCGTTCCGGCCACCTAACGCCGCACTGCAGCTTTCGCATTGCCGCCGTTCGTGCATCGCGCAGCATTTTCGTCGGCCGGATGACTGGAATGCGGACGAAGCGGCCTGACGCAGATGCAGCACGATCCACCGCGCCGAGCAAAGGGTCGACTACTCCTACGCGCCGAGGCCTGAAGCGCCGGTGAGTTCCATCGTGAAGCGCAACACCGGGGGCGGATGATGTATCCGTTCCTATCGAAACGGAGAACGGTGTTGCCATGTCAGGATACAACCACCTCACGGCCGAGGAGAGAGATCGGCTTGCGGCTCTGATGGCCGAAGGCCGGTCTCTTCGGGCGATCGCCAGGGCGCTGGGTCGGGCGGCGTCGACCATCTCGCGCGAGATCGTGCGCAACGCGCTCGACAGCGGGGCGTACCGGCCGCACGTCGCCGACGGGGCGTACATGCTGCGGCGGCAGCGCGCGGCGGCGCTCGAGACGGATGCGAAGCTCGTCGCCTATGTCACGGACCGGCTCAGCGAGGGCTGGACGCCGGAGCAGATCGCGGGACGGCTGCGGCTCGGGATCGAAACCGGCCTGCGCGCCGTCTGCGCGGAGACGATCTACGGCTGGATCTATCGCGCAAACCAGAAAGCGCAGCGGCTGTGGCGCTTCCTGACCCGCCGCCACGCCCGTCGAAGGAAGCGCCACGGCCGGACGTCCCGCGACACGATCGCGGAGAAAATCCACATTTCTCAGCGATCTGAAGACGCTGATGCTCGCGAAACGGTTGGGCACTGGGAAGCCGACCTCGTGATCTGCAAGCGCTCCCGCCCGGTGCTGGTGCTCCACGAGCGCAAGACCCGGATCACGCTGATGACGCGCCTGGCCGGCAAGACCGCGGCCGAGACCATCGCCGCGATGACGGCCGCGTTCCGGCGGCTCGACCCGAGGATGCGCGGTTCGGTCACCTTCGACAACGACACCTGTTTCGCCCGGCACATGCTGCTGCGCGGCATGCTCTCGGCCACGACGTATTTCTGCGACGCCTACGCGAGCTGGCAGAAGGGCGGGGTCGAGAACGCCAACGGGCGGATCCGACGATGGCTGCCGCGCGGGACGGATCTCGACGAGATCGATGAAGCCGACATCCAGGAGATCGCCATGACCATCAACCTCACCCCGCGCAAATGCCTCGGATACAGATCCCCCGTCGAGGCCTTCCTGTCGGAGCTTGGCAGGGACGTGGAAATCAGGTTTGCTTGAACCGTTGCGCTTCGCGCTGGAATCCACCGCCTGCTTTGGCTCCAAGGCGTTGGAGCGTTCTAGCGATCCGGCCAATCGTTCGTAGGCAATGTCTTTCTCCACCTCTCGTAGCCATCCTCTTCGCCGAGAGCGATCAGTCGGCCGAGATCCGTCAGCGGGCTTGCGCTATGGTCGATCCTCCAGCTGATCGGCGGCTCGCTTGTGGAGACGACCAAGATGGCCGCCGACATCATTCCGCGTGCATCACCTCCTGCCGATGCGCCGGATTGCAGTGCCCGCAGTAGGCGTCTGGCGATCGGGCCCTCTCCTTCCGTGAAACCCGAAAGACAGGCGGCGACGACGGACGCGTTCGCGAGCATGTTCCCGCCGACGACACGGTTCTCCGTGACGAGATGCGACGTGGCAGGAACGTTGCCGTCGCCGCTAAACGCCGCGCCCGCTCCCGTGTGATCGAGGACGAGAAGCTGCCGCGCCACCCGTCCCGCATCAGCGCCGACAACGTGTGCGACGGCCGTTTCGGCGTCCAGACCCTCGCGCATGGCGGTCAGGACGTCGTCGCCCCAGAGGGTGCTGGGCGTCTTGCCCTGCGAGGCGGAGATGCCCGCGAGCGGATCGCCCCGCAGGACCCAACCGCCGACGCCGAGGTTCCCCGTCGCCGACGCGCCGCCGAGGGCCCCGCTGATCGGGTCGCGCACGAGGATGGAGAAGGTCATGGGATTTCCATGTTTACACCGATGTGCAGACTTTGTTTCATGGAACCGCGATTGTCATCAGTTTTGAGAGGTCGAGGCCATGGAAGCGGCGAGACTTTCTGAACGCATCCTCGAGGGTTTCGATGAACTGACGCGGGCTGAACGGCTCCTTGCGGATCACTTTCTCGAGAATCCGGACAGCCTCGCTCTCCACACCGCCGAGCAGATCTCCGGTCAGGCGGGAGTCTCCAAGGCGACAACGGCCCGCTTCTTCAAGCGGATTGGCTTCCCCAGTTTCAAGACCGCTCAACGGATGGCCCGTGTCGGCGACACCGATGCCGGATATCGCAAGAGGGTCTTTTCGGAACCGATCCAGAAGCGGACCGGGCGCGGCGATCTCGCCGACCATCTCGCCTCTGACGTCCAGAACCTGATCCGCACCATCGAAGCCATCCGCAGCGACGACCTGAGCACGGCCGTGCTGAGCCTCGCCCGCGCCGAGAAGATCTGGGTGGTCGGATTCGGCGACAACTATCCGTTGGCCCACTTCGCCCGGGCCCAACTGATAAAGGTAAAGGCCGACATCCGGATGATTCCGATCGGCGGGTTTTCGGTGCCCGAGGAGTTCGCCTCGATCAGGTCGACCAATTCATTGTTGGCTCTTTCCATTGGCCGGCGCGGCAAGACGCTCCGGTCCATCCTACAGTCGGCGAAGCTCGCGGGCGCCCACTCGGTCTCGGTGACCGACCAGGCCAATGCCGGCGGCCTGGACCTCGCCGACGTCACGCTGCGTTGCCGAACGAATGGGCTTTCGTTCTTCGATTCTCTGGCGGCGCCGGTCTCGGTGATCACCTATCTCTGCATGGCCGTGGCCGACCGGATCGGACAGAATGCGGTCGAACGGCTTCGGTACATCGACAACATCCACTCCGAATGGGGAGACCTTGGTTGATGTGAACGAGTCCAATCCGCTTCGCAGGATGACGGATTGACTGTGAAAGCCATCAATTCTGAAATTATTGAGCGACAAACTGCTTTCTTTTTGACGCAGATTGCCCTGCTCCTTAACGTTTCGACGAGAGGGCGGACCGTCACCGAAACCGCCTCGGTGAGTTCGAAGACGGGGCTTTCACCCGGCGGCGGGGTCATGTCCGCCATCCCGCTCGCGTCACGATTCAAGAAACGCCTGTCGACCCGAAATTCAGGAGAAACACATGACTGGAAGGCAATTCCCATCGCGCGCCGCAGCCGCGGCGCTCGCTATCTCAGCTGCACTCGCCGCGCCCGCCCATTCGGCCGACATCGTCTGGGCGCGCTACGGAGACATCGATTCCCTGGATCCGCACCGCGCGACCAGCACGCTGTCGCTCCAGGTCTGGAGCCTGATCTACGACACGCTGCTCGCGACGGACGCCGACGGCAATCCCGTGCCGCATGTGGCCAAGTCCTGGACTTCGAACGAGGCGGGCACCGAATACACCTTCACGCTTGAGGACGGCGTGATGTGCCATGACGGCACGCCGCTGGACGCCAACGACGTCAAATACACCATCGACGCGGCCTTCGACGAGGCCAATCCCAGCGTCACCAAGGGCAGCTGGGGGCCGATCACGGGCGCCGAGGTCATCGATCCGCTGACCATCAAGCTGACGTTGGAAACGCCCTTCGTGGCGTTGATCCCCTTTCTGGCCGACAGCTTCTCGTCGATCATCTGCGACACCAACGGCGACGGTTTCGGCACCACCACCGCGATCGGATCGGGTCCGTGGAAGCTGGTCTCGTGGACAAAGGGCGACCGGATCGTTCTGGAGAAGAACCCGGACTACACGAATTTCGGCAAGCTGGCCGACAATCCAGGCGCGCCCTACGAGGACGGGCTGATCATCAGTGTCGTGCCTGAGCCGCAGGCGCGGTTCGCCGCGCTGATGACCGGCGAGGTGCACGTGGCCGAACCGCCTTTCGACGACGTGCCGTCGATACTGGACAGCGGCGATCTGGACATCGTCGTGGCGGAGAACACGGGGCAGAACGTCTTCTGGGAATTCGCCGTCCACCGTCCGCCGTTCAACGACAGGCGCGCGCGTCTGGCCGTCGCACACGCCACCGACGCCGCGTCTGCGATCAATCTGATCTACGGCGACCTGTCCATTCCGGAGAACTGCCCCGTCTCCCGCGGCGTCTTCGGCAACGATCAGGATTTCTGCGCCCAGTACCGACCGGCCTACGACCCGGAGAAGTCCAAGGCGCTTCTGGCCGAACTCGGCTACGGCGTGGACAACCCGCTGGAGACCGCGCTTCTTGTCTGGACGGGCGGCAACCGCCAGAAACTGGCGGAGGTGTTCCAGGCGCAGTTGGCCGAAGTGGGCATCGACGCCTCGATCGAGATCATGGACATCGGCTCCCTCAACGCGCGCGTCCGCCAGGAGAACGAGACTACGGAAGGCGATACCGGAAGCATGGATATGATGACCTGGTCCTGGTACGACCCGGACATCCTGCATGCCCTGTGGCACACGCCGGGCGCCTATCGCGGCTACACCTCGCCCGAACTGGACGCCATTCTCGCTGAGACCCGCGTTCTGACCGACCCCGAGGCGCGAAAGGCGAAGGTGCAGGAGGCCTTCAAGTACCTTCTTGAGAACGCCATCCACGTGCCGCTTTACACGCCCGGCTGGGAATGGGTGTTCGCCGTCCGGCCGGAAGTCGAGGGCTTCAAGGTCGCGCCCTTCGTCTATCCGATCTTCAGCGACGTGAAGATCGAAGGCTGACGCTCCCGCACCGCCCGCGCGATCGCGGGCGGTGCACGGACTTATCGAGGTCATGACATGTGGCGTTTTCTCGGAACGCGGATCGCGACGGGCGCCCTGACCATCTGGGTGACCACCGTTCTCGTGACCCTGCTGATCCATGCGGTTCCGGGCGATCCGGTTCAGATCATGTACGCCCAGAGTCAGGGCACCACGCCGGAACAGATCGAAGAGGTGCGTCGCTCGCTCGGGCTCGACCGGTCGATACCGGTCCAGTACCTGATGTTCATGGAGCGCCTTTTTCAGGGCGATCTCGGAAACACCATCCGTGGCGGCCAGCCGGTGCTCGACGTGATCCTGGAACGCCTGCCCAACACGCTGGTGCTGGCCTGCGCCGCGATGATCATCGCCATCTTGATCGGAGTGCCGATCGGCTTTCTGGCGGCCTACCGGGAGGGCAGCCTGATCGACACAGGGCTTATGATCCTCGCCATCGGCGGGATCTCCATGCCGCATTTCTGGCTCGGTCTGATGCTGCTGTTCTTGTTCGCGCTGGAACTCGGCTGGCTGCCGGTGAGCGGCAACGGCCCCCTGAACCTGATCCTCCCGGCCATGACCCTCGGTCTGTCGAACGCGGCGATCTTCGCGCGGCTGACGCGATCCTCGATGATCGACGTGATGCAACAGGATTTCGTCCAGACCGCCTACGCCAAGGGGCTGCCCAAGTCCTTGGTACTGCGCAGGCACGTGCTGCGCGCCGGTCTTCTGCCCGTCGTCACGATGATGGGGCTTCAGTTCGCCTTCATGATGGGCGGCGCCATCGTGGTCGAGAACATCTTCTCCTGGAACGGCGTCGGGCGCATGGCTGTCGAGGCTATTTTCCAGCGGGACTATCCGGTGATCCAGGGTTTCATCCTGACATTCTCGATCGTCGTCGTTGTGGTCGCCATTTCGATCGACGCGCTCTACGCCGTGCTCGATCCCCGGATCCGGCGGTCGTGACGTGACGATGGCAACCGACATGCGCGGCCGCTCTGCATCGCCGGGTTTCTGGCGGCGGATGCTGCGCTCGCCGAACGGCGTCGTCGGCCTGGCGATCGTGCTGACGCTGATCTTCTGCGCCGCCTTCGCAGACGTCCTCTCACCATACGACCCGACGAAGATGGGCACGGGCGGCAGGTTCCTGCCACCGGGCGGCGAGTTCCTGCTCGGCACCGACGAGTTCGGCAGGGACATGTTTTCCCGCATCCTCCACGGCAGCCGCATCACCTTGCTGGTCGGTGCCGTCGCGGTCGGGATATCGCTGACCGTCGGGATGCTCGTGGGCATGGTCGCCGCGTTCCGGCGCGGTTGGATCGAGGCGGTCCTGATGCGCGGCACCGACGTGCTGTTCTCGTTCACCGAGACGCTAATCGCCCTCAGCTTCGTCGCCGTCCTGGGGCCAAGCCTGCAGAACGCGGTGATCGCCGTCGGCGTCGCCGGAATACCTTTCTATGCGCGGACCTGCTACTCGGCTGCGCTGGTCGAGACTTCGAAGCCCTACTTCGAGGCGAGCGTCGCGGCAGGCGCGGGTCCCGCGCGGCTCGTGTTCGTACACCTTCTTCCGAATGTCCTGCCGACCATGATCGTCGTGGCGACCCTCGGCGTATCGACGGCGATCCTTGCTGCCGCCGGGCTCAGCTTCCTCGGTCTGGGCGCGCAGCCGCCGACATCGGAATGGGGCTACATGCTCGCCGGCTCGCGCGACTACATCAACCGGGCGCCGTGGCTCATGACCATCCCGGGCCTCGCGATCGCCATCACCGTACTCGGCTTCAATCTGCTGGGTGACGGGTTGCGCACCAGCATCGATCCGGTGGAACGCAGGTGAGCGCGGCTCTTCTTTCGGTCAGGAACCTGTCGGTCAGGCTTGGTGCCGATGGGCGGGGCCCGGCGTTGGTCGACGGCATCGACTTCGAACTCGATCACGGGCGGATCCTGTCCATCGTCGGGGAAAGCGGATCCGGCAAGAGCATGACCGCCAAGGCCCTGATGGGTCTTCTCCCGCCAAAGACCGTCGTGTCCGGGGAGGCGTGGTTCCGTGGAGCGAACCTGTTGGCCAAGGGCGCCATACCGCCGCGAGGAACCGGGATCGGCCTGATCTTCCAGGAGCCGATGACGGCCCTGACCCCGGTCCTCACGATCGGGACGCAGCTGACCGAAGCGATGGTCGTTCGAGGGCGGATCGATCCGCGGTCGGCCTCCGAGCGTGCGGTCGCGATGCTCGATCGGGTCGGCATCCCGGCTCCTGGCCTTCGGATGACGCAATACCCGCACGAGTTGTCGGGAGGCATGCGCCAGAGGGTAATGATCGCGATGATGATGCTGCTGGAGCCCGAAGTCCTGATCGCGGACGAGCCGACGACGGCCCTCGACGTGACGGTCCAGGCGCAGATCCTCGATCTGTTGCGCGACATCGTCAACGACACGCGGATCGGCCTGATCCTGATCACGCACGATATGGGGGTGGTGGCGGAGACGGCGGACGACGTGCTGGTCATGCGGGCCGGGCGCGCCGTCGAGGCGAGCCCGGTCGCACGGCTCTTCGCGGCACCGTCGGAGCGATATACCCGCGCGCTTCTCGAGGCGGTGCCGCGTCTCGACGCGCCCGGGGTCTCGGCGCGCCAGATCGGCGGCGACACGGTACTTTCGGCGCGAGGTGTCTCGAAAACGTTCCACGCACGCGCGGGTCTGTTCGTCAAAGGCCCGGCGACCCGCGCGCTGGACGACGTGTCACTGGATATCCGGCAGGGCGAGACGCTTGCGCTGGTCGGTGAAAGCGGATCGGGTAAATCCACGCTCGGGCGGGTGCTTTCCCGCCTGACCGACGCCGATGAGGGCGAGATTCGTCTGGGCGAACTCGACCTGATGGCCATGGAGGGCAAGACCCTTCGCGCCGCGCGACGCAGGATACAGATGATCTTTCAGGATCCCTACGCGTCGCTCGATCCACGACACCGCATCGGCTCCACCATCGCCGAGCCGATCCGGATCCAGACGGACCTCCCGAAGGCGGACCGCGAGACGCGGGTCGCCGCGTTGCTGGAGCGTGTCGGCCTGACCGCCGAGATGGCCACGCGCTATCCCCATGAATTCTCCGGCGGGCAGAGGCAGCGCATCGCGATCGCGCGCGCCCTGGCGGGCGGACCGGAACTGATCATCGCCGACGAGCCGACCTCGGCGCTGGATGTCTCGATCCAGGCGCAGATCCTCGACCTGCTCGCTGAACTGAAACTGGAAGAAGGATTGACGATGCTATTCATCTCGCACGATTTGGCCGTGGTCCGGCAGATCGCGGACCGGGTCGCCGTGATGCGACAGGGCCGAATCCTCGAACTCGGCCCGATCGAGGCGGTCTGGACCGCGCCACGTCACCCCTACACGCGCGCGCTGATCGACGCGGCGCCCGTACCGGACCCCACGCGGCGGCGCGGCCTGCGCGCGCCTGTTCCCGGCGAGTTCCCGAGGCTCGACCTCGCCGAGGCCTCCCCCGGGCACTGGGTCGCCGCATGACGATCGGGATCGCGGCGTTCGGAGCCGGTGCCGGTCGTGGCGTGATCGCGGCTCTGAAGGCTGTGGAATGCGTTGGGCGCGGCGCGATCGGTGGCTTCGTGAGTTTCGCGGCGATCAAAGGCGACGGGAGCCTCGTGCGTGCCTCTATCCAGACAGGCGGCGGCGGGATCTCTCTTCAATGGCCACGTTCCCGATGAAATCGCCGTGGCCCATGTCGCGGGTCTGATTTCCAGCGGGCCCAACAGACCTGATCCCTTGTCGGACTTCATCGCCGCGGAACCCGGCGTCGGAATCGTGACGGGCCACAGGATGCCCCAGACGCGCATGTCGGACGGCGTCGCGCTGAACGTCCACGTCCTGCGCAAGATGAAGGCGGGAGCGGACCCGCAATCGGCCGTCGATCAGGTGATCGCGACCTGCCCCGACATGGATGCGGGGTTCTTGGCATGCTCTTTCGACGGGCGAATGGGTATGGGCAGCACGCCCGCGGTGATGATGCGTGGCGACTTGGGTTCGGGGTTGCTCGAGGCCCGATCGGAAACGAAACGGGTCGCGAGCATCCACAACGCCATTCATCCGCACCGTCTCATCTCGACGGTCGCGAACGAGATCGCCCTCGACACGATGACGCTTCCCGAGACGCCGGTCGCGTGGATCAGGATCGCGTCCGGCGTCGCGCTTCATTTCGGCCCGAACGCGCAAGTCCACGTCGGTTCGAACGGTTCAGCGGACCGCCTGGTTCACCCCAACGAGGCATATCTTACAGGCGAATGGTCGATCGGTCTGGGCGACCCCGTCGCCGTATTGGCCGATGGCCGAACTATCGGATGGCTTGGCTATGAGCCGTTCATGATAGTCGCTGACGGCAGAGTTCAGAGCGTCGATGGCCAAAAAGCTATCGACATGCCCGTAACCTCGTTGAGGTCATAACAATTGGCCGCAATCACAGTTGAATTGCAGCGCGACTCTCGGATCAGCCAAGCGATCTTCTTGCCGCATGCGCGAAGGCCGAGATTTCAATACGGCCGTTTCGGGCTTATTCCGTTGAAAAAGTCTCTTTTTGAAGTTGCTCCGCCGAGAGATGGGGGGCGCTCGAAGACGAGGCTAACCTCTGCCCCTCATGCGGGTCGCGGCGCCTTTGGCATCGGGAGGAGCTTGGCCAGCTTTCTGAGGTTCTGGGCGGTTGCGGCGAGGAGGAATTCGTCGTTTGCGCCGCATGGGCCGCGCAGGCGGAGCCTGCCGAGGCCGAGGATGCGCTTGAGATGGGCGAAGAGCATCTCGACCTTTTTTCTGAGCTTGCAGGAGAGCGCGTATTCGTCGGTGGCCGCGATATCGCGGGCCATCTGTCGCGCGCCTTCGTGCTCGGAGCGCATGATCCGGCGCGGCGCGCCTTTCGGGCAGCATCGCTCCTTCAGATGGCAGGCATCGCACTCGGCCTTGATCGCGCCGTACTTGGTGAAGCCGGTGTCCTTCGGCTCATTCCGGATGCTCTGGAACTTGCGCCTGTTCCGGCGCAGTTCCTTGCCGGCGGGGCAGATATAGGCGTCGGTCTTGTGGTCGTAGGCGAAGTCCTCGCGGGAGAACGTTCCGTCGGCGCGCTTCGATTTGTCGATCACCGGGATGTGCGGCTCGATCCCGCGCTCCTCGACCAGCCATCCGAGCATCTCGCCGGAGCCATAGGCCATGTCGGCGATCAGACGCTCCGGCCACAGATCGAAACGCTCGCGCACCCGGTCGATCATCGTGCGGGTCGCAAATGTCTCGCCGGTGCGGACCGAGCGGCTGGCTTGGACGTCGACGATGATCGCGTTGTCGGTGTCGATCAGGTAGTTGTTGGAGTAGGCGAAGTAGGCGGGACCGTGATGGGCAGCGGTCCATTGGCTGGACGGATCGGCGTGCGACGTAAACTTCGGCGTGACGTCGGTCGCGGCACCGAAGGCGGCGTCGTCCAGCGCGGACAGGTACTCCACCACGGCGCGCGGCGCGGTTTCGGGATCGATGGCGTCGAGGTCCCAGTCCTCTTTGGCGGTGGAGTTCAGCTTGTTGGCGTCGGCGGCAATCAGGCTGGCGTCGGCCGCGAACCGCTCGCCGCCGACGAGGCCTTCGACGATGCATCGGGCCACGACATCCTCGAAGAACTTCCGGAACAGATCGCTGTCCCGGAACCGCCCATGCCGGTTCTTGGAGAAGGTGGAGTGGTCCGGGATCGGGTCGGTCAGATCGAGCTGGCAGAACCACCTGTACGCCAGATTGAGCCGCACCTCTTCGCAGAGCCGCCGCTCGGACCGGATGCCGTGGGTGTATCCGACGATCAGCATGCGGAGCATCAGCTCGGGATCGACCGAGGGCCTCCCGATGGCGCTGTAGAACGGAGCCAGATGCGCGCGGACGCCGGAGAGATCGACAAACCGGTCAATCGAGCGCAGGAGATGATCCTGAGGCACGAGCGCATCGAGATTGAACTCGTAGAAGAGAGCGCCCTGCGCCACCTGCCGCGGTCCCATCATCGCCAAATCCTCCCCGATCTGGCGAATTGAATCAGCGACCAGGCCGCGTTGCAACTATCGTTTTTCAACGGAATAGGCTCGAAGCCGTCGCTCACCCCCAGTTCGCCCAACGACCGCTTCCGACTGGAATGCCCCCACTGAAGTGGTCCACCCACCGGGATAGGTTTATCCCGATTTCAGGAGGACCAGAGGATGGCAGGCAAACGAGACAAGCCCGAAGAGATCGTGCTGAAGCTTCGGCAGGTTGAGGTTCTGCAGGGCCAAGGCCGGTCGATCGCCGACGCGGTTCGGCGGATCTTCGCCCGGCGGATCGATCGCACCACCGCCACGCGTTCGGAGACGAGCCGCCGCAGGGCGAGCGTATCGTCATCCGCCGCCCAGACCTCGGGCAGAAAGCCGGCGGCGTGGAGCTGAGCGAGGATCGCGGCATCGACCTTGTCGGTCTTCACCCGCGCATGCGCGATAGCCTTCACCTGCATCGGGTTGGCGATCACCACCCTCGCGACGAAGGGCGTGAGCAGCCGCACAATGGCCGCTGTGTTCCCCGTCGCTTCCAGCACGACCTCGTCGTCCGCTCGAAGGTCCTTGCCAAAGGCCACGACCGCATCGTGCTCCAGCTCAAGCCTGAAGTATCCGTTTTGGTCAAGATGAGTGTGGCGTCCATTTTCGGCCATCGCGGATCAGGGCGTTTGCGAGCACGATGAGCTTTCGCATGAGCGCGGCAATCGCGACCTTGGCCGGCTTTCCGAGCTCTCGGAACTGGCGGTATTTTGCGCCAAACTCCGGATTGCGCCGTAACGCAACCAAGACCGGCATGTAGATAGCCTTTCGCAGCCCGGCGCGTCCTCCCTGAATTCGGTCTTTCCCTCGCCATTGGCCCGACTGGCGGGTGATCGGCGCCAGCCCGGCCAGTGATGCCACCTCCTTGCCGTTGAGCGCGCCGATCTCCGGCATCTCGATCAGGATTGCGATTGCCGTCGTCCGCCCGACGCCGGGAATGCTGGTGAGGATGTCCAGGCGCTCCGTCAGAACTTCGTCCTGCCGCATCGCCTGATCCAGGGCCGTGTCTATCTCGTCGATCTGTCGGGTGATTTGCTTCAAACGAGCCAGAAGCTGACGGCGCAGTATCCTCTGCGACACCGTTTTGAGACGGTTCTTTGCTGCTGTCTGATCCTTGATGAGCGCCAGGCGCGCCACGTACAACTCACGGAGAGCATGCTGATTTTCATCCTTTGAAGGACGAGCGGCAGTTCGAGCAGCGTTCCCATTCGCGCCAGCACCGCGGCATCCGTGCGGTCGGTCTTGGCGCGCTGGCCAGTCGCTTCCGCAAAGCGGCGCGCCTGCAAGGGGTTCACTTTGATGCCAGCCAGTCCGGCCGTGACCAGCTGCCCTTCCAGCAGGCGGTGATAGGCGCCAGTCGCCTCGAACAAGACGCGCGCGGTCTGCACGCTGTGTGCCCAGTTCAGGAGCGCGCGGATCCCTGCTGGAGAATTGGCAAACCTCCGCTCCATGCCCGAAGGCAGGGCATGCGCGTCGAGATGATCTTTGGATATGTCGATGCCGATGATAGGTTGCATGGGTCTTTTCCGATCCTGTTCTTGTCATGCGGGGCAAGGGTGCCAGCCCATCCCCAGGTATCCGTTCAGGTCATAGAAAAGACGGGGGCGACCCTACTTCAGCTCGGTCCCTGAACGACCCAGCTCTTGCCGATCCGTCCCCCGCCGCTGTCCGGCAAATTTGGTGTGCCGGGCAGCGGCTCCCTTTTCGCAAGGGAACCGGCAAAAGTCATAAGACAAGCTCTTGGCGGTGATACCGTCCTCGTGGATCGCGACCTGCGCGAAACTTCGATGGACATCCATTCCGATAGATCTCATGCCTTGCTCTCCCAATCATTGTCAGGGGAGTGCGCGGGCTGATGCGACATCTACGGATACGCGCTCTCGGCGCAAACGGGCAGGTCGCAGGGGCGGCCAGATAACAACGCGAGCTCGCAGCTCATCGTCAAAACGGCCTGCCCGCTTCTTCGCACTCCGACGCCCCTGTCCCGGTACGCGAGCCTACCACGACAGATGGAGGGCCAAGCCTCGAAATCGGAGCGCCAAGGGCAGCATGCCCGATAACAACGCGGCCGAACGCGCCATCAAGCCTATCGTGCTGGGAAGAAACAACTTCCTCTTCGCAGGCGCCGACGCCGGCGGCGAGGTGCTCGCCGACGCCATGACCGTCATCGAGACCGCCAAGCTCTCCGGCCTGAACCCCGAAGCATACCTCGCCGACATCCTCGGCCGCATCCGTCTCCACGATCCCAAGCGCCTGGACGACCTGCTCCCCTGGACATGGAAGGCCGAGCGCGAGGCCGAGCCGAAGGCCGCATGACGACGCGTGCTGAGCGGCCGGTTACCTTTCAGGGTGGACGGAGGGCGGTTCGGTCTCCGGGCCGCTCTTTATCGTTTCTTTCAGGTCCGCCTCTCCGGCGTCGTCGCCGTTGGAGCGGCGATACCCCGCGCGGATGTTTCGGGGAACCCTCAAAGCTTTGAATTGTTCAGGGTATGACACCCCAAGCGGGGAATGGGCATGCGCCGCGGGATGCGGCCGGACAATCGGCGATTGCGGGAGGAGTGAATGTCGGGAAAATTCGCAGCCGGCCTCGCGCTCGGCATCATCGGAACCGTTCTTTTCGCGATCGCGACCTGGCTGACCGTCGCCTATACGGGAGCCTACAATGTCGCCGCGTCGGATCCACATGCGGACGCCGTCCGCTGGACTCTCCAGACCACGATGCGCCGGTCCGTCGCCAGCCGCGCCGACGCGGCCGGATTGCCGGAAGACTTCTCCGACGACATGGTCGCGGAGGGCGCGCGGCATTATTCGCATTATTGCGCGCATTGTCACGGCAGCCCCGGCGGAGAGCCGGCGGAATGGTCGCGGGGGATGCGTCCGGAGCCGCCGCATCTGACCGAGGCGGCCGCCGAGTGGAGTCCGGAGGAGATCCGCTGGATCATCACGAACGGCATCAAGATGAGCGGGATGCCGGCGTTCGGCGGGCATGAGGATCCGGAGGAGATCCTGGCGCTGACGGCGTTCGTGACGTCTCTTCCGGGCCTCACGGCGGATGATTACGCGGCGCTCGCCGGCGGGAGCGACGGCGACGACGCCCACTAGAACAAAAGCGGGAATGCAAGAGATGTCCTACGTCCGTTTCGGCCTGATGATCCTCACCTCGACCGTGGTGATGTTCATCCTTATGTATCTCAACACCTACGCCTGGGAGCATGTCTTCTTTTCGGAGACCCGCGCCTACATGGCGATCATGATGGGCGCGACGATGGCCGTCATCATGCTCGCCTACATGTTGGGCATGTATTCGAACAGGAGCCTCAACCTCGCGATCCTCGTCGGCGCGGGCATCGTTTTCGCCCTGACCCTGTGGCTCGTGCGGAGCCAGGTCACGGTCTCGGGCCCGAGCTACATGCGCGCGATGATCCCGCACCATTCGATCGCGATCATGACCTCCGGACGGGCGCAGATCCGCGATCCGCGCGTGCGCAAACTGGCGGACGGGATCATCGCGGCGCAGCGGCGGGAGATCGCGGAGATGCGCTATCTGATCTCCGACGTCTCCGCCGGAAATGTCGCGGAGAGCGTCTATCAGGACCCGCCGGCGGAACCGGGCGGCGTCGAGGACGCTCTTTCGAACACCCTCGTCAGCACGCTCGACCTCTCGCCGCTGCCCGCGGCGGAGGCCGATCGGGTGCTCGGCGCTTCGGGGTCCTGCGCGTTCAACCGGAGCCCCGAAACCGATCCGATCCTCTGGACGAGCGACGGCGGCGCGGCCGCGATCAAGCTGAACGGCGTCCTGATCGCGCTCGAGGCGGCCGGGGAGACGGCGGAGGGCGGGGCGGCGTTTTCGGCGCCGGGCGCGGTCGTCACCGTCCGCCCGCTCGGCGACGAAGCCACCTGGCGGCAGAACGCGGAACTCGTGTTCGACCTCGATGAAGGGCTCCATGTGGGCTACGGCGGCTTCTATTCCTGCGAGGCGGCGTGACGATCGGGGTGCCGAGCCCAATCGGAAGGAGAGCCACATGGCTTTGGACCAGAGCGGCAAGACCGCGATCCTCTACCGGATGGTCATGCCCGACCATCTCTGCCCCTACGGGCTCAAGTCGAAGGACCTGCTCGAGCGGCACGGGTTCGCGGTCGAGGACCACCATCTGAAGACGCGTGACGAGACGGACGCCTTCAGGAAGGAGCACGACGTGGACACCACGCCGCAGACCTTCATCGGAGGGGAGCGGATCGGCGGCTACGACGATCTTCGCGAGCATTTCGGGCAGGAGGTCAAGGACGAGGGCGAGACCAGCTACCAGCCGGTCATCGCGATCTTCGCGGTCGCCTTCCTGATGGCGCTCGCGGTGAGCTGGTACGTGTTCGGGACGGTGCTCAGCGTCCGCGCCTTCGAATGGTTCATCGCGATCAGCATGTGCCTTCTCGCAGTCCAGAAGCTCCAGGACATCGAAAGCTTCTCGACGATGTTCCTGAACTACGACCTGCTGGCGCGCCGCCAGGTCCGGTACGGATACGTGTATCCGTTCGGCGAGGCGCTGGCCGGCATCCTGATGATCGCGGGCGCGCTGATCTGGATCGCGGCGCCGGTGGCGCTCTTCATCGGCACGGTCGGCGCCGTCTCGGTCTTCAAGGCCGTCTACGTCGACAAGCGCGAGCTGAAGTGCGCCTGCGTCGGCGGATCGAGCAACGTGCCCCTCGGCTTCGTCTCCCTGACCGAGAACCTGATGATGATCGCCATGGCGGTCTGGATGCCGGTCCGGATGCTCTGGCTGGGTTGAACCCCCGCACCCGCATGTCCGCGTTCGGCGGGCGGCGCCGGCAGGAAGGAGACGACGGATGGCTCTCTTGATCGGCTTCCTGCTGGTCTCGGCCCTCGGGATCGTTCACCACTACGGCCTGATCGCCGTTCGGGCGATCATGCCCAATTCGGGCGAGAGGCCGCAGGCGGCGATAATCGCGACGTTCCTCGGCGTGCTCGCGCTCCACACGCTCGAGATCCTCGGCTTCGCCCTGGTCTACCGGGCGTTGCTGGCCTGGGGCGGTTTCGGCGGTCTCGGCGGCGGTTTCGACGCGAGCTGGAACGGCCTGATCTACTTCTCCGGCATCAACTTCGCGACGCTGGGCTACACGCAGATCGAGGCGAGCGGACCGATCCGGATGGTCAGCATGATGCAGTCCCTCGGCGGCTTCATGGTGCTGACCTGGTCGGCGACGTTCCTCTACTCGATCAGCGAGCGGGCGTGGCGCGAGTAGCTCGGGGCCCGACGCGTCGCCGGCGTCGTGTGCCACATCGTCCACGTGGCGCCGATGTCGATGGTCGATGTCGCGCTCGACGCCGGCGAAGCCGCCCGCCGGATGCCGCACTGCCATCACATGCCGCATCTCGCGACCGGCATGATGACGGGGTTCGCGGTCACGGCTTCGTCCCGACCCTCGAGGCGGCGCCCCGCTCGGACCCCGGCTCAGCCGATCCGACAGCCAGCCGGCCGGATCGTGCCGGGCGAAAGTCGCCGCGATCACGATTTGGAGGACGTCATGATGAACTGGAACGAGACAGGTCACGGAATGGGTTCTGGAATGGGGTTCGGCTGGCTCTTCGGCCTGCTGATCCTCGCGCTCGTGGTTCTGGCCATAGCGGCGCTGATCAAATACCTGAGAAAATGAAAGGAGAATCTCACGATGACCTATACCATCGACCGGATGATCGCCGGCGCGACGATCGATGAAGTCGACGCCCGCGCGCGACAGGCGCTTGCCGACAAGGGCTTTGGCGTGCTGACCGAGATCGACGTCAGGGCGACGATGAGGAAGAAGCTCGACGTCGAGATGCCGGACTACCGCATTCTCGGCGCCTGCAACCCGAAGATGGCGCATCAGGCGATCGGCATCGAGCCTCGCGTGGGCGCGATGCTGCCCTGCAACGTCATCCTGCGCGAGGTCGAGGGTGGCGTGGAAGTGAGCGCCATCGACCCGGTGGCGTCGATGCAGGCGATCGAGAACGCCGAACTGACAGCCGTCGCGGGAGAGGTCCGCGACCTGCTGGCGAAGGCCGTCGAGGCGATCTGAGATGAGCCCGCGCGCCGTCATACTCGCGGGGGCGGCGATGTTCGGGATCGCCTTGCCCGGCTTGAGGCTGTTCGCGCGCCTCCGTCCGTTTTCGGAGCCTTCGCCTGCGACGCGCTTGGCGTCCCCATCGCGGCCGTGGCGGCTCCATCCGGTCTCCGGCCTTCCGCTCTCGCCGATGATCGCGGCGGCCGCCATGGGTCCGTCCTCCGTCTCGGTGATCACGGACGCCCTGCGGCTCAGGCGGGTCGATCCGTGACCGGCGATGCCGCACCGGACATCCCGAACCCGCAATCCGCGAAGGAACACGAAGATGAAACCTGAAAATCTCTCGCGCCGGATGGTCCTGATCGGCGGAACGGCCGCGCTCGCATCACTGCCCCTGAGGGCTTCGGCGCGACGCGCCGGAACGGCGATCCATGTCCTGAAGGATCCGGATTGCGGCTGCTGCTCGGCCTGGACCGCGATCCTCGAGAGCGAGGGGTTCGCCGTCACGACCGAACCGAGCGCCGGGACCCCGCTCATGCGCTTCAAGATGGACAACGGGATCCCGCCGGAGATGGCGTCCTGCCATACGGCACGTGTCGATGGCTACATGATCGAGGGACATGTTCCCGCCGCGGACATCCGCCGGCTGCTTGCGGAGCGCCCGGACGCCATCGGCCTCGCCGTGCCCGGCATGCCTTACGGGTCGCCCGGGATGGGTCCGGAAACCGAGCGGCAAGCGTATGACGTCTTTCTCATCCGACGGGACGGTTCGACGGAAGTCTACGCCAGCCATGCCGCCGCCTGATCCCGGACCCTGAACCGCGCCGGGTTTCCCGGAGGCCCCGACTCTTTGACGCGCCGTGTCCATGGAAACGAGGAAGACGACGAAGCCGTATCCGGCCGATCCGGGCGATCGCGCGGCGCGCGGAGTTGCGTCGGTACGTCGAGGAGCGCCTTGCCGGTGTGATCGCCCGTCCGGACGGCAGGCCGGCGCCCGGACCGGACGCGCCATGGACCAGGCGCCGCCCGGCGCGGCGCCGGCACCGGCGACGGGGCAGGGCCTGGGGTCCGGAGCGTATCTCGGCGAGGCCCGGGATCGACTTCCCCGAGAACGGGACGATGCGCATCTCCCATGAGGCGCCGTGATCCGCAGAGCCCTTGGCGGCGTGGAATCGGCGAGAACGGCAACGGGCTGCTGCGACAGTACTTTCCGAAAGCGGCGAACGTCTCGGCGAGGCCGGCATCGCACCCTCGGCTGACGGCGTCGGGGATTCCCGTGACGACGCCCTCGCCGAGACGGCGATCGGCCTGTTCAAGACCGAGGTCAGCCTTCATGCCGGTCGATGGCGCTGCCTCGAGGCCCTCGGGTTCGGCGCCCTCGAACGGGTGGGCTGGTTCAACCATCGCCGTCTGCTCCGATCGGCGACATCCCACCCGAAGAGGCGGAAGCGAGGCGCCACGCCGAACCGGAGGGCCGCTCCGTGGCCGCGCAGGCCTCAGGAAACCCGCCTTCGGAAAACCCGGCGCGGTTCAGACGGCCAAGGTGCCGCCACGCCGGATACGTTCGCGCGCGAGCGGGCCAAGCCGGCAGCAACCAACTTGCCCGCGGGGCGGGCCATACGTTCTTGTTCGCCGGCTCCGGAATCTCGCCGGCGGGCTCCGCGCTCCGGCGGTCCGCGCCGCGGGATTAACCAGGCGCGCGTAACGATCCTCCGGGGTGCGGATAATTTTCTTCACTTTCGGCACAAGATGTGTAGGCTGTGCCGGGGGATGAGGTCGGCGGAATTTCGCGTATCCGTCGCCGGGCGTGTTGAAAGCTCGGAGGGGAGTTGATTGTGAATGTCGATTTCTGAGTCGATCGCCGGATCCGGCGCGCGGTCCCGCGGGGCCGGACGCTGGTTGGCGGGAGAATTGCCGCTGAAACACGGGTTCGGGGCGCGGTCCCGGGATTGGTTCTGGGCGAGCAAGCGGCTGTTCGACATCGTTGTGTCGTTTTTCGGCCTGCCGATCGTGGCCGGGATCGGGGTGATGCTGCTTCTCGCCAATCCGCTGCGGAACCCGGGTCCGCTGATCTTCCGCCAGACGCGCATGGGCCGGAACGGCGAGGCGATCACGGTCTGGAAATTCAGGACGATGATGGTCGCCGGCGAGGGCGCGAGGGGACCGGACGATCCGGTGGAATCGCACCGCGTCACGCCGCTCGGACGGTGGCTCAGGCGGACCCGGATCGACGAGTTGCCGCAGCTTTACAACGTTCTCCGCGGCGAGATGAGCGTCATCGGCCCCCGCCCGGACCTTCTGGATCATGCCCGGACCTACGTCAGAATCGTGCCGCGCTATCGCCGGCGTCTGTCGGTGCGACCGGGGATCTCGGGTCTCGCCCAGGTGCGCATGGGCTACGCGGAGGGTATCGGCCTGACCGCGCGCAAGGCGCGACTCGATCAGGTCTACATCCGGAACGCGGGCTGGAGGCTGGAGCTGCTCATTCTCCGACGGACCTTCATGGTCATGGCGTCGGGTTTCGGCGCCCGCTGAGGGCGCGTCCGTCGGCCGGCGCCGGCGATTCCGTCGGAACTGCCCATTCGGGTAAGACTTCATCCTGTAAAACCTTGAGAGCGTAGAGAGTGCCGGGAGCCGCCATGAACGTTCCGATTTCGGATCCGCCTCGTCCCGCCGGCGAGCGGTGGTTCGTCGTCCGGACGCAGCCGCGTCGCGAGGAGCTTGGCGAGCGCAATCTCGCGCGTCAGGGGTACCGGGTCTTTCTGCCCCGGTTCGACCGGATTGTGCGGCACGCGCGCCGGTCCCGCACCGTGCGCAGACCGCTTTTTCCGGGATACGCGTTCGTGGCGCTGGACCTGGAGGTGGACCGCTGGCGGCCGATTCTGGGAACCTGCGGCGTAAGCACCATGATCATGCGGGGAGAGCGGCCGAGACCGGTACCCGAAGGCGTCGTCGAGACGCTGATCACGGCCGCGTCGGGGACCGGCGAACTTGATTTCACGCGCGGTCTCAGCATCGGATGTTCCGTGAGGTTCCTGAACGGGCCCTTCGCCGAGCGTATCGGCGAGCTGGTCGGGATGAGCGACGCCGAACGGGTGCGGGTGCTTCTCGAATTTCTCGGTTCCGAGCGGGTGGTGACCGCGCCGGCCCGCGATCTCGTGACGGTCGGACGCGGCGGGCCGTGAGGCGTTATCGCGCATTCGCGGATGGCGATCGCCCTTGAGGCTCGTTTACGCTTTTTTCGCGAGTCCGGCTTGAGGAAATCCAGCGGGTCGCCGGTGGCCGTGAAGCATCAGGAAGAGACGCGTCCGCCGAATCATCTTCGCGCCGACCCGTATCGACGGCGACATGCCGCGACCGCATGTCCCGGAAACCGGGAAATCCGGCGTGGGGCAGGCATGTGTCCGTTCGATTCCATGATCCGCGGCGGTGGAGGAGAAAGTCGGCTTCTCCCGGACGGCGCGGCCTGTTTCCCGCTTGTCCGGGGGCGTGGTCGTCCATCGCGGAAACCGGAAGCGCGATTCGACGCCGTCGCGCGCTCCCCGCGACGCGGGCCCGCCGAATCGTCGGAGCGGGAACGCCGGCCGCTCTTTCCCCGGCTCCGGACGGCGGGGATCGTCACACGCGGGGCGGGCCGCGTCATGGATATGGCGTGGATCGAACCGATCGCGGCCGGCCTCATGTGATTCGGGCGGTTCCGATGGACCGGCGGCCATCCGCCCGAGATCGCCGGATCGTTCGGGATCCCGCGAAGCGCCATGCGTTGGTCTTGCCCCGGATCGCGCCGGCGGACCAGGGACCGGAAGACCTTTCCGCCATGTCCGGAAGCGGACGACGTGCCGATCGGGGCGGAAGCTGATTCGGCCGGGTGACGGGGATCCGCCCGGCGGCGGAGGCGTTCGGGTCGCCGCGTTCGACGCCGCGTCCGCACCTTTTCAGCGGCCTGTTCTCATGATCGCTGTCAAGCCCTTGTTTCATGGCAATTATTCCGGCGGCGCCGGGCGCAGCGTGATGTGGATGCGCAAGGTAGGAGACGGAACTGAGACGACGGTTGAGCAAGCTCTCATGCGCGGGTTGGTTACCGCATGACCGTGGTTTCGTCCTGGGGCTGCCTCGTTCTAAGGGGCGAGCGTCGATCTGCGTCGGCTCATAACAGGGCACGAGGGTTCCCCACCGCGTTCCGTCCCCAACCTTGCGCATCGGCATGGTCAGGGCGCCTTCGTCTTCTCAGCCTCGGTGCAGGCGGATCAGGCCGGCGCGGCCGTCACCGCTCTGGCGATGGCCCAGATGAAGCCGACCATCTCGCGGGCGATGGCGGTGGTGACCACCACCTTCGCCTTGCCCGCCGCCACCAGGTGGCGATAGCGCTGGCACATCCGCAGTTGCCCCTTCCAGGCGATGTCGCGCACGGCCTTGGGCAGCGTCTCGAGCCGGTCGTGGAGCTTCGCGGCTGACCCGCGCCTGCATCCGGTAGCTCCAGGCGCCCTCGATCAGCGCCCGCCGCGCAAGGCCGCTGCCGGCCTTGGTGATCCCGCCCCGACGCACGCTGGCGCCGCTGGAATGCTCGGAGGGTGTCAGGCCGAGATAGGCCATCAGCTGCCGCGGGTTGTCGAAGCGATGGAAGTCGCCGACCTCGGCCACCACCGTCACGGCGACGATGAAGGCGACGCCGCGCATCGCCTGCACGGCTTCGACCACCGGCGCCAGGGTCCAGCTCGGCAGCAGGTCGGCGATCTGCCCGGTCAGCCGCTCGACCCGCGCCTCGGCATCGGCGACGGCGTCGACATAGTCCTGGAACACGATCTGCTGGGCAGGGTGCTGGAAGCGCACCGTCGTCAGCCAGCGCCGATAGGCCACCGTCCAGCCCTTCTTGCCCGGGATAGATGCGGCCGTGGCGGAGCAGAAAGCCCTGCAGATGCTGCCGCGCCTTGCCAAGCACCCGCATCGCCGTCGCCCGCGCCCGGACCAGATCGCGCATCGCCTCATGCGCGGCATCCGGCACCCAGACCGCCGTCAGCTCGCCCGCCCGGTGCAGCTTCGCCAGCATCACCGCGTCGCGGCGGTCGGTCTTCACCCGGTCGCCCGCCTTCACCGGAATGAGCGAGGGCGCGACCACGATGCAGTCGTGCCCCAGCTCGACGAGCTGGCGATGCAGGCCATAACCGCAAGGTCCGGCCTCGTAGCAGAAATGCAGCCGGCGGCCGCCCGCGCCCAGCTTCTCCACCAGCTTCCGGACATGATCGGCGCGATGCGGAATCGTCCCCCAGTGGCGCACCTCGCCACCACGTTCGCCCTTCGCAACCGCAACGGAGATCGTCGCCTTGTGGACATCCAGCCCGATGAACATGCTATCCTGCATGCGGTCTCTCCCCCATTCTTGAGGCTCGGCGCCAGCCAATCCGGCGCAACCCTCGAACGGAGAATGCCGCGGGAGAGGCCGCCGACCCAGTCAGCTCACTCCGCGATCATGGGGTCTAACGGCTGGACGGGTCAGGGCAGGGCCGGTAAGGAGGTCTCCAGCACGACGGAGGCCTCCACATCACTCTCAAACTCGTCTTTCCGACCCGCAGCCGAACGGGCAGCCAGTTCGTGCTGCATCTGACACAGGCGATGAAATCGCCGTTTCTCGGGCCGTCCCGCGCCGCGGTGAACGGCTACCGTCGCGACACCTTGGCTCCCGACCGCAAAGAAGGAGATTTCCGCGAGCTTTTCCTTGCGGGACGCGCCGACGAGTACATCGCCGGGAACGGCATTGAGGTCATGAAATACGAGGATCCGGGCAAGGACCGATTTGTCCTGGAGATGGCCGACCGGTATCCGGAGTGCCGTTTCGTCGCCTCACACCGCGAGATCGGCAAGGTCATCAACAGCCATCACAACATCAGGAAATGGGGCCACCCGATCGAGGACGTCCTGTTCCAGTTCTCGGCGTGCCTCTCCATATACGAGGAGCTCGCCCGCCGCGGTCGGATCTCCTGATAGACGTGGACGATCCGGCGGCCTTCTCGCTCGACGCCTTCGCCGCGTTTCTCGAGGCGACACCCTCGGGAAAGGCGCTCGACATGATCTCGAGTTGGCTGCCGATCAACGATCTGCGCTACCAGAAAGAGAAGCATGACGGCGGCATGACCGAGGTCGTTCCGCATCCCGACGTGGCGCGCCTGCGCGAAACGCATTTCTGGATCACGGAGGCCGAGACGCACTACGCGGCCCTGACCCGGAGGACATAGGCCGGCCTGGACCCGGCCTCCGGCTACTTCTTCCCGTCCCGATAGCGGGGCTTGAAGGGTCGCGCTTTTCCCTTGCCCGTCGCCAGCCGCATGAGCCGGCGCGCCGGCTCCATGGCGCGCCAAGTCGTGCTGCCCAACGTGTCGAGGTGTTTCTTCTCGAGAGAGCCCGCGTAACTCCGGACCCAGGCAAGCTTCCTTTCGAGAGCTTTGGCCGCCTTCTCCATTTCGCGGATCTTCTTGTTGGCGCCGGCGGTGGCGGCATCCGCCGCTTCCGCCGCGCGGCCGCGCTCCTCCGCCAGCCTAGTCAGCGCCGCGATCTCCCTGAACCGGTGCTGGAGGCTGGCGGCCTGCGCGGAAACCTCGGCCTCGGCGGCGGCAAGGGACGCGGCGGCCCGGCTCTCGACCTCCCGGATCCTCTCCTCGGTGGCCGCCAGAGCCTCGGCCGTCCGCCGTCCTTCCTCCAGGGCCTTCTCCCGCG
Source organism: uncultured Alphaproteobacteria bacterium (assembly GCA_963798765.1). Taxonomy (GTDB): domain Bacteria; phylum Pseudomonadota; class Alphaproteobacteria; order Rhodobacterales; family Rhodobacteraceae; genus Amaricoccus. The sequence goes on from CAWCUP010000013.1 coordinate 25,205, forward strand.
CCGGATTCCGCTCCGGCGAGCCTCTTTCCCGTTTCCGAAAGATCCCGGCTCCGCTCGGAGAGGGCCTGACGCGCCGCGCGCAGGTCTTTGAGAAGCCCGTAAGGCTGCCGCTCGGCGAACCTGCGGCTCATGAAGGCGATGTTGACCCGGCGCAGCAGGGGACTGTCCGCGAGCCATTCATGCGTCTGCTCGTATATGCGGAAATGCCGGTACCCGTGGCCGAGCAGCACGTCCTCGATGTCGCGGCAATACGTCTGCTGCACGCTTTCGGGATCCATTCCCGCCTCGACATAGACGATGTCGACGGCCTGCGCGCCCAGCAGTCCCGCGGCACCGGCGAGGACCCGCGTCTCGAACCCCTCCACGTCGATCTTCAGCAGCGATATCCGTTCGATCGACATCCGCCGCGCGAGCGCGTCGAGCGTGTCGGCCTCGGCCTCCACCACCTTGTCCCCGGGCGGAAGACCCGCCTCCCGCTCGACGACCTTCGTCATCGTGTCCGCGTCGCGCAGCAGCAGCCGGCCCGGCGCGTCCGAAAGCGCGAGCGCGTGACACGTCGCCACCGCTTCCGCGTCCAGATCCCGGACCGTCCCGCGCAGACGCTCGAAGGAAACGGGATTGGGCTCCACGAGATGGGCCTCGTGGATCTTCAGATCCGACCGGACGATCTCGCGGAACATTCCGCCGCTGTGCGCGCCCGCGTCAACGTAGACGATCGGGGTCCGGTAGAAGAACGGCACGATGTCGTCCAGAAAAGCGTCGAGCTTGCCCGGGGCGGGAGCCGGGGTTCCGGAATTGGCTGAACTCACGCTGGACCTCTCGTTCGCCGCGCGCCCGGCTGACGCCGCGCGATATGGCCGCCTGAATAGCGGCGGAGGCGCGGGAATTCCAGACGGAGTCACTTGACATCCGTCCTGATGAAAAGCACGGGCCAGACTGCAGAACCGTTCGCTTCCGGAGGAACGATGCGAGACCAGACCAACCCGACCGCGAACGGGCACGCGTCCCGCAGGGCATCTCAAGGAGCGGGAACGCCATGAGGATTTCATGCGACCGTCTTTCCCATGACGCGCTCGACCTGCGTCTGTCTCCCGACAGCCTCGACGGAATGCCGCCGATCGGGACGATCCGGCTGCGGGCCCGGCACATGGGCAAACTCAAGGCTCCGCGGGTCGGGCTTCTGGGATACCTGCTCTGCCGCGATCTCTCGGCGAACCTGCTGCGCTTCGACGGCGTGGGCGTTCCGGCCTTCCTCGCCGGGGCCATCATGCGTCATGAGGGCGGACGCGAATTCCATGTCGAAGGCGTGACCAACGCGACGGCGGCCCTCGGCCCGCCCATGGAGCCGCGCCGGTTCAACCTCGCGGTGGCGCAGCCGGGCGAGGACGTCGCGGCGCGGAGCGGGCTCGCCGCGCGGGTCTGCGATCTGGGTTACGAGATCATCGACGTCGACCGGGATCTCGAGGTGGTCTGCTCCCTGCGGACCAACATGCGCCTGTTTCTCTCCCTGGCGTGCCGCGATCCGCTGGCGTCGGAACGGGCGGCGCTGGCGCTTCTGGCCTTCGACATTCTGGGGGCCAGCCTGCTCCGGGTGCCCGGCGATCTGGCCGGGCTGGGGGATCTCGGGCCGCTGATGTCCGAGGCCGGTTTCTCGCTGGCGGAGGCGGCGGCATGAACGCGGCGCCGGATCTCTCGGTGATCATCGGCTTCCGCGACTGGGGCCTCGACCGTCTAGCCGCCAACGTGCACATGCATCTGCGCCATGCGGGTCCGGTCCGGACCGAGATCGTCGTGTCCGATTACGGCTCCGCCGATCCGGGTGCCGTGCGCGGGGCGGTGGAGGCCGCCGGAGGGAGGGTCGCGCGCACCGACACTTCCGGGCCATGGAACCGCTCCGCGGCGCTCAACGCCGGCGTGGAGGCCGCGCGCGCGGACATCGTCGTGACCACGGACGCCGACATCCTCTTCGCCCCCGCCGCCTATCTCCGCGCCGTCGAGCTGACGCGGGACGCGCCCGACGCGCTCCACCTGATCCAGTGCCGCGACCTGCCCTCCTCGTTCGGCGTCGGGCATTTCACCGCCCTGCTGGAGGCGGACCGCGCACCCGATTTCGGGGAACTGCGCCGCCGCGCCGCCCTGCGCCCGCGCTGGGGCATGGGCGGCTTCGCCGCGTTCGCGCGTCCCGCCTTCTTCGCGCTCAACGGCTATGAGGAGCGCATGAAGGTCTGGGGATCCGAGGACAACGATTTCGCCAAGCGCTTCCGGCTGCTCGGCATGCCCGTCCGATGGATCTCCGATCCGGAAGTCGCGATCTATCACATGTGGCACGAGCCGAGCCAAACCAAGGCGAACAGTGATCCCGACGAACGCGCCACGCTTCAGGAGAACCGGCGGATCCTCGATCGCGACCCGGCTCCGGTGCGCAACCTCGCGCGTCGCTTCGCCCGGCCCGAGCCGCTGGTCTCCATCGTGATCCCGACCCATAACCGTCCCGGACATCTCCGCCAGGCGCTCGAATCCTGCCTCGCGCAGGATTTCGGCAATTTCGAGGCGATCGTGGTAGAGAACGGCGGCACGAAAGGCGCCGGGGACGTGATCTCGGATCTCGGGGATGCCCGCTTGCGGTTCATCCGCACCGAGCGCACGGGCGCGGCCGTGGCGCGCAACATCGGCAACGCCGCCGCCCGGGGCCGTTACGTCGCCATCCATGACGACGACGACATCATGGTCTCGACCCGGCTCTCGGACCATCTCGCCGCGCTGGAAGGCGGCGTCCAGGGCAGCTATGGGGGATGGATCGACTTCGATCAGGACTTCTGGAAGGATTCTCGGCGCCAACCCCGGAAAGGAATACGGTTTCGCCGCGCTGCTCTTCTCGGGCAAGGTGATGATCCACCCCTGTCTGATGCTCGACGCGCGCGTCTTCAGGCTGTTCCGCTACGACGAGAGCCTGACCGCGGGGATCGATTACGGTTTCCTGCTCAAACTCGCCCATCACGGCCTGCGGCTCGTCCACACCGGAAGTTTCGGACTGCTGCGCCGCATGCACGGGGCCAACATGACGTTCCGTGACGGGAACGCCCAGAAGGCGGCCTCCCGCGCGGGCCGGGCCGCGGTGGAGGCCGCCTACGTCCCCGCGGAACTCGATATCCTGCGCGCCGCGGGGCGCGGGGCGCGGACCCTACCCTGCCGCAACGAGACGGAAGCGGTTTCCGAACTCGCCCGGTACGGCTTCGCGCCGGATTCCGGTCACGTGCCCACCGCGCCCCCGCCGTCGCCCGGAAAACCGCCGGCCGCGGAGACGCGGCTGGACCGGGACGCGTTCGCGGCCTCCGGCCTCTTCGATCCGGACTGGTACGCCGATGTCTATCCGGACGTCGCCCTCGGCGATCTCGATCCGCTGGATCATTTTTTGCGCTACGGACGGATGCTGGACCGCAGTCCGGGTCCGGATTTCGACCCCGTCGTCTGGCGGTCCCTGAATCCGGGACTGCATCCCGCGACGGACCCGCTGGCGCATTTCATGGCGACACGCCGCAATGGATGAGGCTTGACCCCGCCGCCCAGCCCGTTCCATTTGACGCTCCGCGATCCGGCCGGGATCCCGTGACCTGAACGAAGAGCAGACACATGAAGATAACCGTATTCGGAACCGGCTATGTCGGGCTCGTCCAGGGCGCCGTTCTGGCCGAGGTCGGCCATGACGTGCTCTGCGTCGACATCGACGCGGCGAAGGTCGAGGGGCTGGAGGCCGGACGCATCCCGATCTTCGAGCCGGGCCTCGAGGATATCGTGCGCAAGAACTATTCCGAGGGGCGGCTGAGCTTCACCACCGACGCCGCCGGCGGCGTGGCGCACGGGCGCATCCAGTTCATCGCCGTGGGCACGCCGCCCGACGAGGACGGCTCGGCCGACCTGCAATACGTGCTCGCCGTCGCCGGAACCATCGCCGGCCACATGGAAGAGGCCAAGGTCGTCGTGACCAAATCCACCGTGCCCGTCGGCACCGCCGACAAGGTGCGCGCGAGGATCATGGAGACGCTCGGCGGCCGCGAGCGCGGCGATCTCGGCTTCGACGTGGTCTCGAACCCCGAGTTCCTCAAGGAGGGCGCGGCGGTCGCGGACTGCATGCGCCCCGACCGCATCGTCATCGGCACCTCCGACGCCGCGACCGAGGATCTGCTGCGCGAGGTCTACGCGCCCTTCAACCGCAACCACGACAAGATCATCGTCATGGACGTGCGCTCGGCGGAGCTGACCAAATACGCCGCCAACTGCATGCTCGCGACCAAGATCAGCTTCATGAACGAGATCGCGGGCCTCGCCGAGCGGCTCGGCGCCGACGTCGAGATGGTCCGCCAGGGCATCGGCGCCGACCAGCGCATCGGCTACCAGTTCATCTATCCCGGCGCGGGCTACGGCGGCTCGTGCTTTCCCAAGGACGTGAAGGCGCTGATCCACACCGCGCGCGAGAACGGCTTCGAGCCGACGCTCATGCAGGCGGTCGAGGACCGCAACGACGCGCAGAAGACGGTGATCTTCGAGAAGATCGGCGCGCATTTCGGCGGCGATCTCGAGGGCAAGACCTTCGCGCTCTGGGGTCTGTCCTTCAAGCCCAACACCGACGACATGCGCGAGGCGGCCAGCCGCGTGCTGATGGAGGCGCTCTGGGACGCGGGCGCCGCGGTCCAGGCCTACGACCCGGAGGCGATGGAGGAGACCCAGCGCATCTACGGCGACCGCGACGGGCTCTCGCTCTGCGGCACCAAGGAGGCGGCGCTGAAAGGCGCCGACGCGCTCGTGGTGATGACCGAATGGCAGGCGTTCCGCGCGCCCGATTTCGACATGATCAAGGCGCGGCTCTCGACGCCGGCCGTGATCTTCGACGGCCGCAACCTCTACGATCCCGAGCGCATGGCCCGCAAAGGCTTCGCCTATTACGCCATCGGCCGCGGCCTCGGCGTCCCGGCGGCCTGACGATGCGCGTCCTCGTCACCGGAAGCGCGGGGTTCATCGGCTTCCATGTGGCGCGCGCGCTCATGGCGCGCGGCGACGCGGTGACCGGCTTCGACGTGGTCAACGACTATTACGACGTGGCGCTCAAAGAGGCGCGGCTGGCGGAGCTTGAGAAGGCCGCCGCCGAGACGGGCGCGGATTATTCCTTCATCCGCGCCGATCTCGCCGACATGGACGCGGTCACGTCGGCCTTCGCGGGCGGCGCCTTCGACCGGGTGATCCACCTCGCCGCCCAGGCCGGCGTGCGCCATTCCATCGAGAACCCGGCCTCCTACGTCCAGTCGAACCTCGTGGGCTTCGCCAACGTGCTCGAGGCCTGCCGGCGGGCCGAGACGCCCGCACCTGACCTACGCCTCGACCTCGAGCGTCTACGGCGCCAACACGACGATGCCCTTCGAGGAGGGCCAGGGCGTCGACCATCCGCTGCAGCTCTACGCCGCGACCAAGCGCGCGAACGAGCTGATGGCGCACGCCTACGCCCATCTCTACCGGCTGCCCTGCACCGGCCTGCGCTTCTTCACGGTCTACGGGCCCTGGGGCCGGCCCGACATGGCGCCGATGAAATTCGCCGACGCCATCCTCGAGGGCCGTCCGATCCAGGTCTTCAACCACGGCCGGCACAGCCGCGACTTCACCTATGTCGACGACATCGTCGAGGGCGTGATCCGCGCCTCCGACCCGCCGCGGCGCCCGACCCGGACTGGGATCCGGCGGCTCCCGACCCCGCCACCTCCGACGCGCCGTTCCGGATCTACAACATCGGCAACAACGCGAGCCCGTCGAGCTCGCGGACTTCATCGCCGCGCTCGAGGCGGCGCTGGGGCGAAGGCCATCCAGGAGACTGCTGCCGCTCCAGCCCGGCGACGTGCCCGACACCTGGGCCGACAGTTCGCGCCTCATGCGCGCGACCGGCTGGCGGCCCCGCACGCCCGTGCGCGAGGGCGTGCGGCGGTTCGCGGAATGGCATGTGGCCTGGCGAGGCGCGCGGGACGCGGCAAGCCGACACCCGCCAACCTCGCATGCGACACGGACCGTCTGATCCTCCATGAGCGGCGCGCGGCGACGGCACGACTCCGTCCAAGCCGTTGGAAACGCCCCCGCGAAAACAGGCGTTGATGCGGGTGGCGCTCTTTGGTCACCGATCGGCCAATGTCTGTCAAAACGCGGACGACAATTCCGAATACTGAGACATAAATTGCGATCCGCCACCGGAGTCGGCCGCATTCCGGGCCAGGAGCCACGGATCGAAGATTTGCGGATGGCGGAATTCGCGGATACACGCTTGACGATCACAAACACGGACGCCTGAATTGACGGAATCCGACGACACGGGCGAGGTCTCGACCATCACCTTCATCTGCGGCTGCGGACATAGCGGCACGTCGCTGCTCGCCAACATGTTCGCAAGTCACCCGGACGTCTACATCCCGCTCCGCGAGACGAACGCCTTTCTTCAGGATCGCCCCGATCTGGACGTATGGCGCTCCGTTCTGGCCGAGACCCGAAAGAGCGGTCGCGCGCATCTGGTGGAAAAAACTCCGCGCCATGTCAGAGCCCTCGAATCTCGATTCGCGTCCACGTGCCCGGCGCGCGGTTCATTCTCATGGTGAGGGACGGTCGCGACGTGGCCGCCTCCTTCATCAGACGCTACGGGTCCGCCCACCAGGGGGCAAAACGATGGATCGAGGATAATGCGCTCGTTCGCGCCGCCCTCGGCAAGCGCGACGTGACAATCGTGCGGTACGAGGACCTGGTTTCCGACCCGGGGCGCGAATTGCGCCGGCTTTGCGCGTTCGTCGGACTGAATTACAAGGACCGCATGCTGAACTATCACGAGACGAAGCGCCTATGGTTCGGCGTCAAGGAGCTGCGGCAGGGCTCCGGCAAGGCGGGCGAGGAGCACGCCCTGCTTCGCAACTGGCAGATCAACCAGCCTCTCTATGACCGGAGAGGAGAATGGAAGGAAAAGCTCGGGCATGCCGAGATACGCATTCCCACTTGTAGGACCTCGGTCCTTGGCCCTGCCGGATAACTTTCGGGCAGGGCCTTGTTTTTGCGAACTTTTGAGCCTCCCCTTTTGGATCCAATGCGGACCATTTTTGAGGACCTGCAGGTCCGCGGATCGATATGCGGTTAATTATTCGGCGATAGCTTCGCGTGCGGGCCCAGCGGCCAATCTGTCTGCACGCGAGGAATCTCTTGACCCAGCCACGAACGAAAGGCGAGCTCATGGTCAAGAGCATCCCGCAAATGTCGCTCCGACAGGTCTATCCCCCGATCGTCGGTCGCATTAACCTCAACACCTGCGGCGACCCTGACTGCGGGAACTTCGGCGTTGCGCCCGACTTCCAGCACGGGGCGTTCCGCGGGCCAGGCGCGGCGCAGAGGCGTCTGTTGGCCTCAGTGGCGAAGCCGGCCCTCGGGACCGGCCTGGGGCGCTACAAAATGGAGCCGGCCGGCGACGACAAACTGGGGCGGATCAGCCAGTTCTTCGAATATGAAAACGACCCCCACGCGTGGCAGGATGGCAAGGACATGATCTGCCAGCACCTGCGCGGCAACGGTGACTGCGGGGTAAGCTTCCTGATCCTGTCGAACCAGCACTTCTCGGACGAGTTCGACCGCCTCTCGTTGCAGAACGGCCTGCTCGAAGGCCCACGATGCGGGGCCTGCGGCACGCGCTACCTCGACCGGCCCGACGAGTTCGCGTTCAACGGCGCGAACGGCAAAGCCCGGACGCGCCGCGGCAAGACCAAGCCGCCCGGCATCCGGGTCGTCCATAAGCCTTGCCGGGGCGACAACAGGGCGCGCTTCACCGTCTCGGCGGAGCATTGCCGGCAGAAGGACCGCAAGGAGAACATCACCATCCTGCACCACCTCGCCAACGGTGCCGGCATCAATGACCTTCGCCGCCTCCTCACGCCGGAAAACGGGCGCCGGGCGGTCGGCGTGAAACACATTTACGACCGGATCTTCTGGCTCGAGCGAACGCTCCTGGCCTACGAGCAGGTCCAGCTGAAACTCTGGCGGAACCGTCTCGCCACGAAGAACCGCTTCCGGCACACCCGGATCGCGCACGACGATGTTGTGCTCGGATGCAACTGGGAAACCTCAAAGGACCGGCGGATCACTGCGCTCAACTGCGCCGTCAGCGCAGATGTCCGCTCGGGCTATGCCTTCCGGGCAGATGTCGATTTCGAGCCGCGAATCGATCCGGTCCGCTTCATCGAGGAGACCTTCCTCGGTGGCGGGGGCCGGACGCCGGCGCTTAGAGCGGGCTACAAGCAGTCCAAGAAGACCTTCACCGCGCCGCTGCTGGCGTTCCAGCGCCCGAGCGGTCGCTTCGACGAGGCAGCCCTGTTCGCGGCTGCGGAGAGCGCCTTGCGGCTGTTCGACCAGACGACGGCGAAAGCCTATGAGCGTGCCGGATCGGAGCCGCCCGAGGCGGTCAGACAGGAGATGCTGACCGCGCGCGTCAAGTCATGGGTGATCAACGAGATCGCCAACCTCTTCTTCGACTTTCCGCCGAGTGAGCGGGACTCACGGAACACTTTCAATGGCATCATGACGCGCGACACCTACACGAAGGCCGCATCCCTCGCCTGCCTTCGGGATCAGGTCCCCTTTGGCAAGATCACCCTGATTAGCGAGCAGGAAGCCGCGATGGCTCGGGTGGTGCCGCATATCTTCGGCGAGATGATCAGCGAAGACCGCTTCGAATGGCATGTCATCACTTTCGACAAGACAGCGAAGAAGCCGGAGATCGTGCGCCGGACCGCGCTGTATAACGAGGCCTTCCGGACGTTCCGCGAGGAAAATCTCATGCTCGACCCATGGGAAGCGCTCCACCTCTGGACCGAGGCACGAACTCATTCCCGCCCTCCGGACCGATCTGGACGGCAACGAAATCGGCGCCTTCCCGATCTCGAACTTCGCCTCGAAGGCGATGCCCGCCCTCTGGCTTCGGAGCCCCGTCCAGGTTGCCGGCGAGACCAACAAGGTGGTGGGCTTCCCGATCCTGTCGCCGCGCTACCGGGGCGACTACCGGCGCCTCGGCGTGCGGGGAAACTTGGATCCGGGTCCGCTGCGCGAGGCCATCACGCGGCGCGTGATCAATGCCACGGTGCAGCCGGCGGCGACCTTCTGCAATGCGCTCCGCGAGAGGGTCAGCTTCGCGCGGCGCGCAGGCGGGCGCGCGGCTCGCACCGGGCCCAGCTACATCAACGGCGCCTGCTTCAACCCGCGTGTGCTGATCGCTGTCCTCAACATTTATCGCATCTATTTCAACTACTTCGAACTCCGGCAGTATGTGTCCCCGCTCAACAAGCACGAGGCGACGGCGTATGTGCCGGGCGGGACGAAGCTTGTTCGGGTGCCTGGCTCGGAAACGGAGGTGGAAGTGCCGCAGGAGCGGCGCCTCACTCCGATCCTGCGGACGCCTGCGATGCGTGCCGACATCCACGAAGTCGATGCCATAGTGAAGGCGCCTGCGCTCCCGGACCTAAGCCGGATCCTCTACCAGCCGTGGCTCTTCCACGGGACGGCGCTCTGGGGGAAGCTTCAAGGGCGATAGCCCTGTCGAGGACTCGGTCGAGCCCTGGTGGCGCGCCGTAATATGTTCGACATACCGCGCGGCCGCCAAAGGCGTCCACGATGCAGGCAGGTGAGGAACTGCGCGCCTTTCAAGGAACACGGCCCTCCGACGGGCGACGCATTCCATTCCTTAGACATGCATGGCGTGTAGATCACGCTAAGGTGTGTCGCGAGGCGGAGTGTTGACCGGCCCCCTTACCCGACAGGAGGCGCGTCATATGGACGGCCCACACGGGAATGACCTGCCATCTGTCATTCGAGGAACTCAAATCTCTTGGGGAGCAGCGTAGCGGAGAAGACCAGACGTTCATCAGGCAGTAAAAACAGCTCCAAGGGATGATAGGCGCCGCCACTCTTGCCCATCCAGCGGAGGCCTTTCTGGCGCGACCAGGCGAAGCGGCCGAAACCGGCTTCGAGCACCACCTCGCCGAGCCACGGGATGGTCTGGACGAGGAATATCGGACCGGTCCGCGCTACCGGAACGACCGGTTCGAGCGGCCGCCCCGGCTGGTGGCGGAAAAGGCCGCCCATGGCCCCGATCAGGACCGCCGAGGGATCGCCGGGATCTCCAACCATCGCCTTGATGCTGCCCATGGAGCAGAATTCGGCGCAGTCGATCGGATCGAAAGCGCCGTCCGGGCCGATGCGGATGATCCGCCGGGTGCTATCGACGGCGAGCACGTCGCCCTCTCCCCGGTCGAACAGGCGGGCGAACCCGTTGAGAGATGCATACGGGAGCTTGGGCTGACCGGGCTTCATGACCGGCACGAGATCGGGCCCGAGCCGGACGAAACGCCCTCTGTGTTCCTGTCGGACGGCGAATCCATAGCGCGGAACCTTCCACCAATAGGGCTTGTCTCGCTCGCTGTTGGACCATCCCTCGTGAAGCTTCTCCGGTCCGGGCCAACGCTCCGGGTTGGTCTCGTCTTCGAGCCAGCTTCGCCATGTGAAGTCCCGCTCGACATCCGCGATCGGTTGATGCCACCAAGAGGTCAGTCGATGCCACCAAGGCCGCTTCTCCGCCTTCCGGATCTCTCCATCGAGCGAAATCTCGAATGTGCCGTTATTGGCAGGAACGACGAACGAGCGGCCGTTCCACAGGATCCGGCCGTCCTGACCGACGCGTTCGAGATCGATGATGTCCGCGCCCGGAAAATCCACGAGCCGCCAATCCTGGACGGGCGGATGCGCGGTGTCCCCGCAGGTGTCCTGTCCGGAGATGCGCCGGTCGCGCAGCCAGAACAGAGCGCGATGATACTGGAGCGCGGCCAGGCTCGTGACCAGCGCCTCGCCGGTCTCAGGCATGAAATACACGTCGTCGGGCGCGCTCAGGCGCCATTCTCCGTCGGGTCGCGTCAGATTGAGTTCGAGGTCGATCAGGAAGAACTTTTCGCCGAACCGGCTCTGGAAGAGCACCCTGTCCGACCGGACCAATTCCGTAAGCGTCCATCCGCCATAGCCGACGGAGGGAAGCTCGATCTCTCGCGACAGGTCGCCTCGAGCAAGGCGCAAGACGTCGCCTTCCGTCTCCACGCGCAGGTGAAACCGCGGCGTTTCGGCCGATCGGAGCTGCGTCATGAAGCCGGGATCCTCGGACGTGACGCCGGAATCGCGGCTGGAGATGGATCTGTGGACCGACAGGTTGACGCGGCCCGGCCGATCCGCAGCGCGTGGAGCGGAGTCGTCTTGCGCGAAAAACCGGTCGGCCTGCCGACGGCGCTCGTCTTCGTCCGGCCGGATCTCGCGATAATGGCCGAGGGTCCGGTCGAAGACCAAGCGCGGAGCGTCCGGGTCCGGGATCTGCAAAGAGTAGAAGTCGCCGTCTTCGCCTTGGAAGTCATCGTTCCAGTGACCCGGCTCCGGGTCAGGATGCGTCCTGAGCCGACCGTCCGCGTCGAAATACTGCACCGGGCCGTCACGGCGAAAGAGCGGGGTCGGATGCCCTGGAACGAAAAACGGCCAGTCACGGCCGATGGCGGCGAAGGGCGGCTTGTCGGCATCCCCCGACAGAACCGGAGCCACGCAGATGTGCGGATCCGAAGGAAGATGCATTGTCTCCGCCAAGGACGGTGACGCCAGCAGCGCGCCGACCGAAGCCGCCAACAGTTTCCAGATGGGGCGCATCGATCCTCCTTCGGTGGCATGCCCGTGACTCCCGCACAGGAGGAGATTGGCCGATCTGGCCAACCACGAATCTACCAGGACTTTGTCAATCGGCCCTTCCGATCATCACTCGACCGGGCGTTTTCCGCATGCCCTGAGTAATGGAATACGTTAGCGACGGGAGCCGGAGGGCCGCTGTTTTTTTGGCGGAACCAAGTAGCCTTGATGTGCCCGGGTCCTACAAGTGGGAATTGCGGGGGCGAAGCTTTCACCGGCTCGCGCGTCTTTGCCTTCATCAGCGCATTTCCGCATGCTTTCGCCCCCCTGCGCATTGACCTGCGTCAAACGGACCGCGGCGGCAGCTCGCTGGCCAAGACGGCCCGCGCCCGGCTACAATGTCAGGAGGAAGGGAATTCTTCGCCCGCCCCGGCTTGGCCTTCGCAATGGCGGTCGGGCGTGACTGCGGCCCGGCGGGAGGACGGCCATGGATGACCGCCTGCACGCCGTTCTGACCCGTACCGCGAGGGGCGATCTCGACATCGTCGCGAGCGGGGTTCTGGGCGCGAAAGCGACGGTGATCGGCGAGCCCGTTATTACCGCCGTTTCCGGCCATATTGCCGACCCGCGCACGCTCGGCGTCGTCAAGGTCTCCGGCATGGCGGAGACCGGAAACGGCGGCCCGGCGCCTTGGTCGGCGGTCGCGAAGGTCGTCGATCTTGCCGGAGCCACCATCGCGGACGCCCAGTGGACCCGTCCGGAGATCGAGGAGACCGTCTACGAGGAAGGCTATTTCGCGGACGACGGACAAAGGTTCCGTCCCGCGCTGTGCCACCTCGTCTCGCGGCCGGAGAGCACGATCAGGGTGTTCTGGCTCGAAGACCTGACCGGGGCGGAGCACGCGCCCTTCGGCGTCGAGCAACTGTCGGAGATGGCGCGGCACCTCGGCGAATGGTCGGGTGCCCACAGGGACATCCCCGATCTGAAACTCGCGCTTCCCCGCGACCTCTATCTGACCCGCTGGGCGCTGCCCGGCCTCGCAAGCCGGTACGCAGGCTCCGGACGCTCGACCCCGTCAGTGTTGCGCAAATCCTACCGCGACGTATCACTTGACGTCCATTCGGAGCTGCGCGCCCGGCTGATCGCGCAGAACGAGCGGACGAAGACGCATCCTCATGGCGTCGCGTTCGGCGACTGCCATGTCGGAAACCTGTTCCATCTGCCGGGGGAGACCATCGCGGTCGACTGGGCGACTCTCGCGGCCGATCCGATCGGCGCCGACGGCGGATCGATGATCGGATCGATGCTCGGTCGCGCGGGGTTGGTCGATGTCATAAGGAACGAGCGCGCGCTCTTCGACTGCTACTTTGAAGGTCTTCAGGCCACGGACTGGAAGGGCGAACGCGACGATGTCCGGCGCGGGTACTTCTGCCAGTTCGGGCATTATCTCGTGTCGACGGTCGGCCTGATGCCCGTGGCGGTCGAGCACGGCGACTGGCCTCAGGCGATAATGGAGGCTCGGCTCGAGGCGTCGTGGGACGAGATCCAGGACATGCTCTCTCAGGTGATCGCGACCTATCCGGCCTATCTCGCGGAAGTGACGGAACTGGCGGAACGATAGGCGGGACGCCGACGCGGCGCCAGGCCGAGGCCCGCGGACCCGCGCGAGAGAGATGGTCAATTGTAACTACGGATAAACTACGGATAAACTACGCGTATCCTACAGGGTTTTCCGCCGCCAATGACCTCTCTCCCCGCCTCCACCGACCGCTCTCTCGGGCTCGTCATCGACCTCGACACCTGCGTCGGGTGCCACGCCTGCGTGATCTCCTGCAAGGAATGGAACACCTCGCATTACGGTGCCCCGCTCTCGGACATCGACGCCTACGGCGCGGAACCCGAGGGCACTTTCCTCAACCGGATCCACACCTTCGAAGCCGTTCCCGACGAAGGCTCATCCCCGCCGCGCGTCGTGCATTTCCCGAAATCCTGCCTCCACTGCGCCGACGCGCCCTGCGTCACCGTCTGCCCGACCGGCGCGTCCTACAAACGCGATCGAGGACGGCATCGTCCTCGTCAACGAGGACGACTGCATCGGCTGCGGCCTCTGCGCCTGGGCCTGTCCATACGGCGCCAGGGAAATGGACCAGGCCGCTGGAATCATGAAGAAATGCACGCTCTGCGTCGACCGGATCTACAACGACAACATCCCGGAACGCGACCGCGTCCCGTCCTGCGTCCGCACCTGCCCGGCCGGCGCACGGCATTTCGGCGACCTCTCCGATCCCGCCTCCGACGTCTCGATCCTGGTGGCGGACCGCGGCGGCTTCGACCTGATGCCCGAACAGGGGACCGCCCCGGTCAACAAGTACCTGCCCCCGCGCGCCGACATCGACCTCCTGGCCCCTCTTCTCGATCCCGTCCCGCAGGCCGAGGGCGGTTTTCTCGGCTGGCTCGACCGCGCCCTGACCCGGCTCTGACATGCATCCCGCGCCGTCGATCATCGCCTTCACAGTACTGTCGGGCCTCGGCTTCGGCCTCGTCTTCTGGCTCGGCCTCGGCCTTCCGGCGGTCGACGGACCGGTCGCCGCCGCCTTCTGCGCGCTCGCCGTCGCCCTCGCCGCCGGCGGCCTCCTGTCGAGCCTGCTCCATCTCGGCCAGCCCGCGCGCTTCCTCAAGGCGTTCTCGCAATGGCGCACCTCCTGGCTCAGCCGCGAGGCGGTTTTCGCCATGGCGACGCTGGTCGCGTTTTCCCTCTACGGAGCCCTCTGGGCTGTCGGAGCGCGCCTCGCGCCGCTCGGTCTGATCGCCTCCGCCCTCGCTCTCGCCACGATCTTCTGCACCGCCATGATCTACGCCCAGATGCGCAGTGTTCCGCGCTGGCGCACCCCGCTCACGCCGGCGATCTTCCTCCTCTCGGCGCTCGCCGGCGGCGCGCTGCTGGCGGGACAGGCCGTCGCCGCCGCCTCGCTCCTCGTCGCCCTCGCGGCCGCGCAGATCGCGGATTGGCTGCTGGGCGACCGCCGCTTCGCCGAATCCGGGACGACTTCGGCCACCGCGACGGGGCTGGGAGCGTTCGGGACGCCCCGTCTGCTCGAACCGCCCCACACCGGCGGCAACTACCTGCTGCGCGAGATGGTCCATGTCGTCGGCCGCGCGCACGCGCGCAAACTTCGCGTCATCGGACTGACGCTCGCCACGCTGGTGCCCGCCGGCCTGATCACGCTCCTTCCGCCGGGACACGCGGTCGCGGGTGTCGCGGTCCTGTCGCATTCGGCTGGCATGATCGTATCGCGATGGCTGTTCTTCGCCCAGGCCGAGCATGTCGTCGGACTCTATTACGGCAGACGCCAGGAGGCGCGGCAACCGTCGCGGAACTCGCGGGTTTCACATCAACGATGACCAAACACGACATGCCAAGACGGATGCGCCAACCGGTCGCCGGGGCCGCGAAATCCGGCAAACCACCGAGTCTGCAGGTCGCCGCGCTCTGCTTCCGTCCGAAGGGCAAGAGCTTCCGCGTGCTCCTGATCACCAGCCGGGACACCGGCCGATGGGTCATTCCCAAGGGATGGCCGATGCGCAACCGGACGGAATCCGAGGCCGCCGCCCGCGAGGCCTACGAGGAGGCCGGGATCCGCGGCGACATCTCGCCGAAATCCATGGGCCATTACACCTACATGAAATGGCTCGGGCGGAACCGGGCGATCCCGTGCTTCGTGCGGGTCTACCCGCTCCGCGTGCGCCAGATGCTCAAATCCTACCCGGAGACCAGACAGCGGCGGAACAAGTGGTTCAGTCCGTCGAAAGCCGCGAAAAAGGTGGCGGAACCCGAACTGGCCGCGCTGATCCGCGGCTTCGATCCGGCCGCGCTCGCATCCGACCCGGACCTGCCCGACGCGGCGGAATGAACAAGGCGCCCGCTCAGGACGCCGCGTCGTAGAACGGCGTCATCTCCGCCACGATCACGGCGTTCTCGGCCAGCGCCCGCGCCATCAGCGCCCGCTCCTCCTCCGGCACCTCGTCGCCCGCCTCGAGCCGCTCCTCCAGCGTCCCGTGTCCCGTCACGTCGAGCGGCGCGAGATCCGCCTGTTTCAGGATCGCGACCGTCTCGCGCACCGCCTCCGCCTCGTCCACGCCGGCCGCGTAGCAGACGAGCCCCGCGCCGGTCGCCTTTTTCGGCAGACCGTCGCCCGGCTTGCGCCCGACCTCGACGACCAGGGTGTAGACGGACTGCTCGCCCATTCCGCTCAGTCGCGCAGAAGCTCGTTGATCGACGTCTTCGACCGCGTCCGCGCGTCGACCTTCTTCACGATCACCGCGCAATAGAGGCTGACGCCGTTTTTCGACGGCATCGTCCCCGCGACCACCACGGAGCCCGCCGGAACCTCGCCGTAGGTCACGGCGCCGGTCTCGCGGTCGACGATCTTGGTCGACTGCCCGAGGAACACGCCCATCCCGAGCACCGAGCCCTCGCGCACGATGACCCCCTCGACCACCTCCGAACGCGCGCCGATGAAGCAGCCGTCCTCGATGATCGTCGGTCCCGCCTGCATCGGCTCCAGGACGCCGCCGATCCCGACCCCGCCCGACAGATGCACGTTCCGCCCGATCTGCGCGCAGGAGCCGACCGTGGCCCAGGTGTCGACCATCGTGCCCTCGCCGACATGCGCGCCGAGGTTCACGAAGCACGGCATCAGCACCACCCCCGGCGCGATATGGGCCGAGCGGCGCACCACGCAATTGGGCACCGCGCGGAAGCCCGCCTCCCGCCAGTCCCGCTCGGTCCAGCCTTTGAACTTGCTGTCGACCTTGTCCCACCAGCCGCCATCCTGCGGCCCGCCGGACTGCACGCCCATGTCCTGGATGCGGAACCCCAGAAGGACCGCTTTCTTGGCCCACTGGTTGACGTGCCAGACCCCGTCCTCACCCCGTTCAGCCACCCGCAGCGCGCCTCCGTCCAGCGCGCCCAGCGTGGTCTCGATCGCCGCCCGCGTCTCGCCGCCGGTCGCGGGCGTGATCGCGTCGCGCTCCTCCCAGGCGGCTTCGATGGCGCGCTCGAGCTCGGCATGGGTCTGGGACATCGGGATTCCACTTCCAACTGGCGGGGACAGGCGCGAAGCTATAAATCGGTAACGGACCGCTGGCAATCTGGCGCGAGACACACCGACCGAGGCGCCCGATGGCCAGACTGAGCGAGCACCAGCGACAATTCCCCGACGCGCGCGAGGACCGCGAGATCGCGGAGAGCGTGCCCGAGACGCCCCAGACCCTGTCTCCGAGCTACCGGCTCGCTTTCGACGATCCGGACTTCCTGGCCCGCGACGAGCTTCGCCCCGTCCGCCTCCAGCTGGAACTGCTCAAACCGGAGATGGCGATGGCCGAACGCGGCATCGTCTCCACGGTGGTGCTCTTCGGCGGGGCGCGCATCCCCGATCCCGCGCACCGCGCCCGCGCCCGGACCGCGACCCTCGCGGATCTCTCGCGCTACTACGACGAGGCGCGGGAATTCGCGCGGCTCGTGACGCTGAAGTCCCTCGAATCGGGCTGCACCGAGGACGTCATCTGCACCGGCGGCGGTCCCGGCGTGATGGAGGCCGGCAACCGCGGCGCCGCCGAGGCGGGCGGCTGCTCGATCAGCCTCAACATCGTCCTGCCGCACGAGCAGGTCCCGAACCTCTACGGCACGCCGGACCTGTCGTTCAATTTCCACTATTTCGGCATCCGCAAGATGCATTTCCTGATGCGGGCGAAGACCGTCGCGGTATTTCCCGGCGGCTTCGGTACGCTCGACGAGCTATTCGAGACGCTGACGCTGATCCAGACCAAGCGCATGGCGTCGATGCCGATCCTGCTATTCGGCCGCGCGTTCTGGGAAAGCGTCATCGATTTCGACGCGCTCGCGGACGCCGGAACGATCTCTCCCGGCGACGTGGCGCTGTTCCGCTACGTGGACACCGCCGCCGAAGCCGTCGCGGCGATGGAGGCGTGGCGGGCCTGACCCGTCCGGATCAGACGGCGACCTCCGGCTTCACGACCCGACGGTACAGGTGCCAGGTCGCGTGGCCCAGCACCGGCAGCGCGATCACCAGACCGAGGAACATCGGCACCATCGCGGCGAAAAGCGCCATCGCGACCACGCCCGCCCAGGTCAGCATCGGCTGGAGGTTGGACGTCACCGCGTTCACGCTCGTGATCATCGCGGTGACGAAATCCACGTCCCGGTCGAGCAGAAGCGGCAGCGCGATCACCGTCAGCGAGAACAGCGCGAAGGCGATGGCCCCGCCGATCAGCGTTCCGACAACCAGCAGCGCGATCCCCGGCCCGGTCGAGAGAAGCGTATTGAGATCGGAATAGACCGCGATGCTCATGCGCCCCAGAAAGATCGCGACCATCAGACGCGCGACCCAGACCCAGATCAGAAACCCGGCCATGACGATGAACGCCATCGACGGCATCTGCCCGTTGCGCTGGCGCCAGACCGCGCCCAGAACCTCGGACCAGTCGAGATCCCTTCCCTGCTCGCGCCGGCGGCTCACCTCGTAGAGGCCCACGGCCGCGAACGGGCCGATCAGAGGAAACGCCAGCGCCAGCGGCACGATCCAGAGCGGCTGGTCCGACGCCCAAAGCTCCAAAAGGATCGCGATGCCGATGAGCGCGTAGACCCCGCCGAAGAACAGACCGAATTGCGGAGCCGCGCGGAAATCGGCCCATCCCGCCCGAAGCGCCGCGTAGACGTCGTCCGTGGTGATCCTGTTGATCTCGGGCCGTTTGTATGTCGTCGTCGCGGTCGGGGCGGTGGCGTTCATGGGGCGTCTCCGTTCATCTCCGGCCCGGCGCCGGCCTCGGGTGACACATTAGTGCAACCGGGCCGTTCAAGACAACACTCTCGCATGTGTCCGACTCAGGCCTCCGCGTTGGCCTCGGCCCGGCTCTTGCCCGCGACCTGCTGGGCGAGCGTCGCCGCCATGAACCGGTCGAGATCTCCGTCAAGGACGCCCGCGCTGTCCGACGTCTCGACGTTGGTCCGCAGATCCTTGACCATCTGATAGGGCTGAAGGACGTAGGACCGGATCTGGTTGCCCCATCCCGCGTCGCCCTTGGCCTCGTGCGCCGCCGTGATCGCCTCGTTGCGCTTGCGCAGCTCCATCTCGTAGAGCCGCGATTTCAGCGCCGCCATCGCGTTCGCGCGGTTCTGGTGCTGCGATTTCTCCGAGGACGTCACCACGATGTTCGTCGGGATATGCGTGATGCGGACCGCCGAATCCGTCGTGTTGACGTGCTGCCCGCCCGCGCCCGAGGACCGGTAGGTGTCGATCCGGATGTCGTTGGGCGGGATCTCGATCTCGATGTCGTCGTCCACCACCGGATAGACCCAGACCGACGAGAACGACGTGTGCCGCCGCGCCGCGCTGTCGAACGGCGAGATCCGCACCAGACGGTGCACCCCGCTCTCGCCCTTGAGCCATCCATAGGCGTTCTGGCCGATGATCTTGTAGGTGACCGACTTGATCCCCGCCTCCTCGCCGGCGCTCTCGGCCATCATCTCGACCTTGTAGCCGTGGCTCTCGGCCCAGCGCACGTACATCCGCGCCAGCATCGCCGCCCAGTCGCAGCTTTCGGTGCCGCCCGCGCCCGCGTTGACCTCGAGAAACGTGTCGTTGCCGTCCGCCTCGCCGTCGAGCAGCGCCTCGATCTCCTTCTGCGCCGCGACGTCGCGGAGCTTCGCCAGCGCCGCCTCGGCCTCCGCCACGATCTCCGCGTCGCCCTCGGCCTCGCCCATCCCGATCAGTTCCCGCTGGTCGGCCAGATCGCGCTCGAGCCCGGTATAGGCGTCGATCGCGTCCGACAGCACCTGGCGGTCGCGCATCAGCTTCTGCGCCCGCGCCGGATCGTTCCAGAGGTCCGGATCCTCCGACATGGCGTTGAGCTCCTCGAGCCGGTGCGGCGCCGTGTCCCAGTCGAGACGCTGGCGCAGCAGCTCCAGCGACTTCTCGATCTCGGCGGCGACGTGCTCGGTCTCGGCGCGCATGGAACATCATCCTTCGAAGGCTTCTGGCGGGCGTCCGGTTCTAGCCAGGGCCCGGCGGGGGGTAAAGGCCCCGCTCCGGCGGCCGCGCGCGCCGGTTCAGTAGAGCCCGCCGCTCGACATCGACCCGAGCGACGGATTGGACGGAAGCGTCCGCGTCTGGCCGCGCACCTGCACCCGCTCGATCTCGGTCGCCGCCGGCGCGCCGTCATAGAGCGGCACGTCCGCTCCCATGCGCCAGCCGCCGTCCACCGTCTCGCCGTAGCCGCCGACGAGGATGCCCTGACCCTCGCGGATGTACTCGACCTGGACGTTCGCGCCGGTCGCGCCGTCCGACAGGCGCTGGCCGGTGTTGCGGTCGATCCGGATGAAGTAGCCGCCCGGCGGGACAGGGAACGTCACCGGCGGCTGGCCCTCCAGCGCGACCTTCATGAACTCCGCGAAGATCGGCGCGCAGAGCGTGCCGCCGAAGGCGCTGCGCCCGAGCGTCCGGGGCGTGTCGTACCCCATGAAGCAACCCGCCGCGATCCGGGGGCTGTAGCCGACATACCAGACGTCCTTGGAATCGTTGGTGGTGCCGGTCTTGCCGGCGAGGTTCATCCCCATCGAACCCACGGCGGCGCGGCTGGTGCCCCGGCTGACCGCGCCCTGGAGCATCGACGTGATCTGATAGGCGGTGATCGGGTTCATCACCCGCTCCGCGTCGGACCGCACGAAGGGCTGCGTCGAGGCCGTGAGGTTCGGCGCGGCGCAGCCGTCGCATTCCCGGCGGTCATGCCGGTAGATCGTCTTGCCGTAGCGGTCCTGCACGCGGTCGACCAGCGTCGGCTCGACCCGCAGACCGCCGTTGGCGAACATCGCGTAGGCCGCGACCATGTGGTAGAGCGTCGTCTCGCCCGCGCCGAGGGAATAGGACAGCAGGTGGGGCATGTCCTTGTAGACGTTGAAGCGCTCGGCGTAGTCCGAGACCGTGTCCATGCCGACATCCTGCGCGATGCGCACGGTCATCAGGTTACGCGACTGCTCCAGTCCGGTCCGGATCGGCGCGGGACCGTAATAACGCTCGCTGGAATTCTCCGGGCGCCAGATGCCGGCTCCCGTCGCGATCTCGATCGGCGCGTCCACGACGATGGTGGCGGGCGAATAGCCGTTGTCGAGCGCGGCCGCGTAGACGAACGGCTTGAACGACGATCCGGGCTGGCGCTTCGCCTGGGTCGCGCGGTTGAACACGCTCGACTGGTACGAGAACCCGCCCTGCATCGCGAGCACGCGGCCGGTCTGGGTGTCCATCGCCATGAATCCGCCCTGGACCTCCGGGATCTGGCGGTAGGACCAGCGCTCGAACGCGCCGTCCGACCCGGTGATCGCCCGGACCAGGATCACGTCGCCGACGTCCCACATGTCGTCCGGCGTGCGCGCGGTCTGAAGCCGGTTGTTCGCGTCCCGCACGCGCGCCCAGGACGCGTCGGCGAGGGTGAGGAAGTGGCCGTCGCCGTCGTCCGGAACGCCCTCGATGCCGATCCGCGCCGAGCTCTCCCCGAGCGAGAGCACGACGGCGGGCAGCCAGCCGTCGATGTCGCGCGGAACCGTCGCGGCGGCCAGCCTCGCGTTCCAGACGGCCGGATCGTCGGCGCTCAGCCCCTCGGCCTCGACCGTCGTCACGGGACCGCGATACACGCCCCGGTCGCGGTCGAAACTCTCGAGACCGTCCCGCAGCGCCCCGGCGGCGACCTTCTGCAGATCCGGATCGACCGTCGCGCGGATCGTCAGGCCGCCGGTGTACAGCTCCTCGTCGCCGAGGCTCTCGGAGAGCTGGCGGCGGATCTCGTCCGTGAAATAGTCCCTCGGCGGCAGCGTCGCCCGCGCCGACGCGATCTCGCCGCCCTGCACGGTCACCAGATCCTCGTCCCGCGCGGCCGCGGCCTCCTCGGCGGTGATGTATCCGTTCTGCAGCATCTCGCCGATGACGTAGTTGCGCCGCGAGATCGCGCGCGCCTTCTCGCGGACCGGATGCAGCACGCTCGGCGCCTGCGGCAGCGCCGCGAGATAGGCCATCTCCGCGATGGTCAGCTCCTCCAGCGACTTGGCGAAATAGACCTGCGCGGCCGCCGTCACGCCGTACGAGTTCTGACCGAGGAAAATCTCGTTCAGGTAGAGTTCAAGGATCTGCTCCTTGCCCAGCGTCTTCTCCAGGCGCGTCGCCAGGATGATCTCCTTGATCTTGCGCTCGCCCGACCGGTCGCCCGTCAGCAGGAAGTTCTTCATCACCTGCTGGGTGATCGTGGAGGCGCCCCGCAGGCGGCCGCCCTGGGCCGCGTCCCAGATCGCCACCGCGATGCCGCGCGGGTCGAAGCCGGCATGCTCGTAGAAGTTCTTGTCCTCGGCGCTGACGAAAGCGTGTTTGAGCTGATCGGGGATCTCGTCGATCGGCGTGAATATCCGCCGCTCGCGCGCGAACTCGTCCATCAGCTCGCCTTCGCCGGAATAGATGCGGCTCAGCGTCGGCGGCTCATAGGTGGCGAGCTGCGCGTAATCCGGCAAGTCCTTGCCGTAAATGACGAAAATCGCGGCCAAAGCGGCCAGTCCCGCGACGGAGCCGATCGCCGCCCAGCTGAACAGGAATCCGAAAAAACGTAAGATCACGCGCAGCACAATTCGAGCCTCATCTCTTGTCGCGCGACTGTATCGGACGCCCCCGCAAACGTCAAAATCCGCAGGGCCGCGCCGGGCCGGCGGAGCGGGCCGCCAGACGCGCCCGCCGGGACCGCGTCCGCCCCCCCGCCGAAGCGGTCCCGGCGCCGCCCGCGGGCCGGCCGGCGCGCGGCTCCGGGACGCGCGTCCCAGAAACCATTTGTGTTCCGGCCCCGCCCGTGCGTAATGTGCGGTGCGGCCGCGACGATGATCGCCCCGGTCGCAATCGTATTAGCCGCACGCCTGCGGCATCCGACGCCACCATACGCGCGGGATGGCCAAGGCGGAACCGGCGGGCGTTCGCGCCAGATGAAGTTGATCCGCGGCGCGAGCCCGGAACCTAACGGGCACGCGGCCGGGAACGGCCCGTCGTGCCGGAGCAAAACCGCGGTGAAGCGCGCATTGACATCGGCAGCAGGCCTCGCCGTCCCGTCCGCGGGACGGCTCCGCCCGTCCGCGCCGCGCGCCCCCGCCCCAGAACTTGGAACGACACCGGAGACGGCGCGCCCGCGGGCGCGCTCTTTCCGGCGCGTTCCCGAAAGAGAACATGACATCGAAAATGCTCATAGACGCCACGCACGCGGAAGAGACCCGCGTCGTGGTGGTGGACGGAAACAAGGTTGAGGAATTCGACTTCGAGTCGCTCAACAAACGCCAGCTCGCCGGAAACATCTACCTCGCCAAGGTGACGCGCGTCGAGCCGTCGCTCCAGGCGGCGTTCGTGGAATACGGCGGAAACCGCCACGGATTCCTGGCGTTCTCCGAGATTCATCCCGACTATTATCAGATCCCCAAGGCCGACCGCGATGCGCTGCTGGCCGAGGAGGCAGCCTTCGCCGACGCCGCGGAGGAGGAAACCGAGCGGGAGACGGCCCCGAAACCCCGCGGCAGAACCCGCAGCCGCCGCCGTTCGCGGTCCGCGAGCGAAGGCGCGCCGTCCGCCGACGACGCGGTCGCGGTCTCCGATGACGTCGACGAGGCGGCCGCCGCCGAGGCGCCCGACGACCTTCCCGACGACGCCCCTCCCCCCTCCGCCGCGAGCGGCGAGATCGACATCGTCGTTCCGGACGAGCCCTCGGGCCCGCCTTCGACCGAAGGAGGCGAGTACAAATCCGTCGGCGGCGACGACGTCGAGGAGGAGCGCGCGCCGCGCAAACCCCGCGCGCGCCGCTACAAGATCCAGGAGGTCATCAAGGTCCGGCAGATCCTGCTGGTCCAGGTCGTCAAGGAGGAGCGCGGCAACAAGGGCGCCGCTCTGACCACCTACCTGTCGCTCGCCGGCCGCTACTGCGTGCTCATGCCCAACACCGCCCGCGGCGGCGGCATCAGCCGGAAAATCACCAACGCCGCCGACCGAAAGAAGCTGAAGGAGATCTCCTCGTCGATCGTGGTGCCCAAGGGCGCGGGCCTCATCATCCGCACCGCCGGCTCGAACCGCACCAAGACCGAGATCAAGCGCGACTACGAGTACCTGCTGCGCCAGTGGGAGATGATCCGCGACCTCACGCTCAGATCCATCGCGCCCGCGCCGATCTACGAGGAGGGCAGCCTGATCAAGCGCGTGATCCGCGACCTCTACAGCCGCGACATCGACGAGATCCTCGTCGACGGCGAGCGCGGCTACCGCGAGGCCAAGGACTACATGAAGATGCTCATGCCGTCCCACGCCAAGAACGTGAAGCATTACGCCGAGCCGCTGCCGCTCTTCTCGCGCTTCCAGGTCGAGAGCTACCTCAGCGCGATGTTCAACCCGACGGTCCAGCTGAAATCCGGCGGCTACATCGTGATCGACGTGACCGAGGCGCTGGTCGCCATCGACGTCAACTCCGGCCGCGCCACGCGGGAATCCTCCATCGAGGACACCGCGCTCAAGACCAACCTGGAGGCGGCCGAGGAGGCCGCGCGCCAGATGCGACTTCGCGATCTCGCCGGGCTGATCGTGATCGACTTCATCGACATGGAGGACCGCCGCAACAACAACGCGGTCGAGAAGAAGCTCAAGGACAAGCTGAAATCCGACCGCGCCCGCATCCAGGTCGGCCGCATCTCCGGCTTCGGTCTGCTCGAGATGTCGCGCCAGCGCCTGCGTCCCGGCATGATCGAGGCGACCACCAAGGCCTGCCCGCATTGCCACGGCACCGGCCGCGTCCGCTCCGACGATTCGATGGCTCTGGCGCTGCTGCGCGAACTCGAGGAGGAAGGCGTCCGCCAGCGCTCGAAGGAGGTGCTGATCGTCTCGCCCGTCGAGATCGCCAACTACCTCCTCAACCAGAAGCGCGAGCACATCGCGATGATCGAAGGCCGCTTCGGCCTCTCGGTCCGCGTCGAGGGCGACCCCGCGCTGATCAGCCCGGATTACCGGATCGAACGCTTCAAGACAGCGTCGCGCATCGTGCCGGTCGCGGCCCCGATCAGCCTGCCGGTGGTCGAGTATCCCGACGCCGACGAGGCCGACGAGACCGAGGACGAGACGCCGGAGGAGACCCCGCGCGAGGCGCGGGGCGGCGACGAGGAAGGCCAGGGCGAGGGCCGTCAGAGCGGCAAACGCAAACGCCGCCGCCGCCGCCGGGGCGGCCAGCGCTCGGGCGACGACGCCCAGAACGGGTCGGAGAGGACCGACGGCGACGACGAGGCTCCGGAGGCCGCCGAAGCGGAACCGCGGACCGGGACCTCCGACGAGGCTCCGGGCGAGCGGAAGCGCTCGCGGCGGCGGACCCGAAGCCGTCCGGCCGAGGATTCCGGGAGCGGCGACAAGCCCGAGACCGGGGCCGAGACGCCGTCCGGCCTGGCCGAGGCCATCGATCTGGGTGACGACGCGGCGCCGGAGATCGTCGAGGTCCCCGAGAGCGAAGGCCCGCAAAGGCCCAGACGGTCCCGCGCCCGCAAGCCCGCGCCGAGGCCGGAGGCCGAACCGGACCAGGAGGCCGAGCCCGCCTCCGCGACGGAGCGGCCGGTCGCCGAGGAGGCCTCGACATCCGACCCGGAGCCTGAACCCGCTCCCGAGCCGGAGCCGGAAGCGGAGCCCGAGATGGCCGAAGCCGCGTCCGAGCCGGAACCGGCCGACGCGCCCGAGGCGCCCGAGGCGCCGAAGCGGCGCGGCTGGTGGTCCCGCGCGATCGGCT
The DNA here is from genome assembly GCA_963798765.1 of uncultured Alphaproteobacteria bacterium. Taxonomy (GTDB): domain Bacteria; phylum Pseudomonadota; class Alphaproteobacteria; order Rhodobacterales; family Rhodobacteraceae; genus Amaricoccus. The sequence continues at coordinate 50,756 of CAWCUP010000013.1, forward strand.
CCTGACCGCGAAGCGCCCCGGGCCGGATCAACGTCCGGCCCAGGCCTCCAGCCGCGCGACGCCTTCCGCGATCGACGCCGTGGATCCCGCGTAGGAGAACCGCATGGTCCGTGCGCCGCGTCGCGGATCGAAATCGAGACCGGGCGTGACCGCCACGCCGGTCTCCGCCAAGATCCGCGCGCAGAACGCCCGGCTGTCATCCGTCAGGTCGCTCACGTCCGCATAGATGTAGAACGCCCCGTCCGGCGGCGCGATCCTGTCGAATCCCGCCCGCGGCAGCCCATCGAGCATCAGCGCCCGGTTCGCCGCGTAGACCGCCAGGTTGGCGCGCAGCTCCCCGTCCGCGTCCAGCGCCGCCAGCGCCGCGACCTGCCCCGCATGGGACGCGCAGATGAACATGTTCTGCGTCAGCCGCTCGATCCGCCGCACATGGTCCTCCGGCACGACCATCCATCCCACGCGCCAGCCGGTCATCGAGAAATACTTCGAGAACGAGTTGATCACATAGACGTCGTCGCTGACCTCCAGCGCCGAGACGGCGCGATCCCCGTACTGGATGCCGTGATAGATCTCGTCCGAGATCAGCGCGATCCCGCGCTCCGCCGCGGCGTCGGCCAGCGCTGCGATCTCGCTCCGCGACAGCATGGTGCCCGTCGGGTTGGCCGGACTGGCGATCAGCGCCCCGGCCAGATCGCCGCCGAGATCGCGCGGCGTCAGCTGAAAGCGGTCCTCCGCCCGCGTCTCGACGCCGACCGGCGTCAGACTCAGCGACCTCAGAATGTTGCGGTAGCTCGGATAGCCGGGATCGCCGACCGCCACCCGGTCGCCCGCGTCGAACAGGCTGGTGAACGCCAGGATGAACCCGGCCGAGGATCCCCCCGTCACGATCACCCGCGCCGGATCGAGATCGACGCCCGTACCACTCCGCGTAAAGCCGCGCGATCCGGGCGCGCAGCGCCGGCAGACCCAGCGACACGGTGTACCCGAGCGGCCCGGCCGCCATCGCCGCGACCAGCGCCTCCCGCGCCACGCGCGGCGCCGGGGTTCCCGGTTGCCCCACCTCCATGTGCACGACCGGCCGCCCCGCCTCCTCGGCCAGGCGCGCGGCCTCCATCACGTCCATCACAATGAAGGGATCGACCTCGCCCCGGCTTGATGTCCGCATGGCCCGTCTCCTACTCTCACGCCTCATCCGGCGGGCACGAAGCCATGATCGCCGTCCGGGCGCAACCACGGGAGCCGCCCCTCTTGCCGAGACCGCCCCGCCTCGCCGTCCTCCTCGTCGCGCTCGCTCTCGTCGTCGCCGGATGGCCGGCGACCGCCCAGACCCTGATCCGCGACGCCGAGATCGAAAGCACGCTCGACCGCATCGCGAACCCGATCCTGCGCGCGGCGGCGCTCAATCCCGAGAGCGTCGGGATCTACATCGTCCGGGACCGCGAGATGAACGCCTTCGTCGCCGGCGGGAACAACATCTTCCTGAATACCGGCATGCTCCGTCGGCTCGAGACCGTCGACCAGCTGCGCGCCGTCATCGCCCACGAGGTCGGACACATCGCCGGCGGCCATCTCGTCCGACGCGACGCGGCGCTCAAGGGCGCGCGCGGCGTCGCCGTCATCGGCATGCTGGGCGCCGCGGCGGCGGCCCTCGGCGGCAGCCCCGAGGCGGCCGTCGGCATCGCCGCCGGCAGCCAGAGCGTCGCGGCCCGCGGCGCGCTCGCCCACAGCCGCGGCGAGGAGGCCAGCGCCGACCAGGCCGGCCTGCGCTTCGCCGCCGCCGCCGGAAGCGACCCGGCGGCCCTGCTCGAAGTGCTGCGCCTCTTCCGCGGACAGGACGCGCTGCGCCTTTCGCGCATGGACCCCTATCTGCGGACGCATCCCCTCTGGTCAGAGCGGATCGCGCTGATCGAGGAACGCGCGGCGACCCTGCCTCGCGGCGACGGTCCGACACCCGAGGACGTCTACTGGCACGCCCGGATGGTGGCGAAACTCGACGGATTTCTCGACGATCCGCGCCGGACGCTGCGCCGGACCCCCTCCGACGGCTCGGAGACCGCCACGCTCGCCCGCGCCGTCGCCAGTCACGAACTGCCCGACACGGCCGCGTCCCTCGCGCTCGTCGACGACCTGATCGCGAGGCGGCCGGACGACGCGTTCTATCACGAGCTCAAGGGCCAGTTCCTTCTCGAGTCCGGCCGCGCCGGTCCCGCGGTCGCGTCCTATCGCCGCGCGGTGCAGCTGGCCCCGTTCGAGCCGCTGATCCTCGGCGGCCTCGGACGCGCTCTCCTCAACACGGACGACCCCGCGCTGCTCGGGGAGGCCCGCGAGAAGCTGGCGCTCTCCGCGCGCATCGACGGCGCCGATCCCGGCGTCCTGCGCGATCTCGCGCTGGCCGAGGCGCGCTCGGGCAACGAGGGCGCCGCCGCCCTCGCCACCGCCGAGCGCCACGCCCTGACGGGCGACTTCCGCGACGCCGAGCGCAGCGCGGCGCGCGCGGTCGATCTTCTGCCCGCGGGCTCGCCGGGCTGGCGGCGGGCGCAGGATGTGATATCGCTGTCCCGACGCGCACAGAAATGAGGTTTCCATGAGCTTTCTCCGCAACGGCCTGCTCTGCGCCGCCCTCCTGACGCCGTTCCCCGCATTCGCGCAGTCCGACATGAGCGAGGCCGACCGCGCGGCGCTCCACGCCGAGATCCGCAACTACCTGCTGGAGAACCCGGAGATCATCATGGAGGTCATCGGCATCCTCGACGAACGCCGCGCGGCGGGCGCGGCCTCGGCCGAGGCGTCCATGGTCGCCGACAACGCGGGCGCGATCTACGACGACGGCTATTCCTTCGTCGGCGGCAACCCGGACGGCGACGTCACGATCGTCGAATTCGTCGACTATCAATGCGGATTCTGCCGCAAGTCCCACCCGGAAATGCGCGAGCTGGTCGAGAGCGACGGCGGCATCCGGCTCGTCGTCAAGGAGCTGCCGATCCTCGGCCCCGGCTCCGAACTCGCATCGCGCGCGGCGATCTCGACGCTCATCTCCGAGGGCCCCGAAGCCTACGAGCGCCTCAACCACGCCCTCATGGCGCTCGACGGCCAGGTGACCGAGGCCGCGCTCGACCGCGCGCTGGCCGACGTCGGGCTGGATCCCGCCCGCGTGCGCGCCGGCATGGACGACGACGAGATCACCCGCCGCCTGCGGGAGACGCGCGGCCTCGCCCAGACGCTGGAGATCTCGGGCACGCCGACCTTCGTCTTCGGCGACCGGATGGTGCGCGGCTACGTCGAGCTTGCGGCCATGCGCGGTCTCGTGGAACAGTTGCGCGCCACGAACTGAACCGCGCGCTGCGGATTAACCGCTAGGCAGAGGCCCGGGCTCCGCATATAGAGTGCCACGCATCGAGCGGCGCGCGCCCGTCATCCGCGCCGTTCCAAGAAATCCGAGGCCGTACATGAGCAAAAGACCGCAGGATTCCGACGTCGAATTCATCCGTGCGCTGGCCGAGATGCTTCGAGAGAACGATCTGACCGAGATCGAGGTCAGCCGCGACTACGCCGAGGACGACGCTCTGAACGTCCGCGTCGCGCGCCAGTTCGCTTCCGCGCCGGCTCCGGTCCAGCTCGCGCCCCCCGCTCCGCCCCCGTCGCATCCGGCGCCCGCGACGGCGCAGACCGCGGCCCGGGCTTCCGCGTTCGAGGATCCGGCCGAGGATCCCGGCACCGTCGTCTCTCCCATGGTCGGCACCGCGTATTTCCAGGCCGAACCCGGCGCCGCGCCCTTCATCAAGGTCGGCGACACGCTCAAGGAGGGCCAGACCTTCCTGATCATCGAGGCCATGAAGACCATGAACCAGATCCCCGCGCCGCGCGCGGGAACCGTCAAACGCATCCTCGTCGAGGACGGCGCCCCCGTCGAATTCGGCGCCCCGCTGATCGTCCTCGAATGACCGCGCGCCGCGCGCAGGGATAGACGCCCATGTTCAAGAAGGTCCTGATCGCCAATCGCGGCGAGATCGCGCTCCGCATCCACCGCGCCTGCAAGGAGATGGGCATCCAGACCGTCGCGGTGCATTCCACGGCCGACGCCGACGCCATGCACGTCCGCATGGCCGACGAGAGCGTCTGCATCGGCCCCGCCCCCGCGACCCAGAGCTACCTCTCCGTGCCCAACATCATCGCCGCCTGCGAGATCACCGGCGCCGAGGCGATCCACCCGGGCTACGGCTTCCTCTCCGAGAACGCCGCCTTCGTGCAGATCGTCGAGGATCACGGCATCACCTTCATCGGCCCGACCGCCGAGCACATCCGCCTGATGGGAGACAAGATCACCGCCAAGGAGACCATGCTCGCGCTCGGCGTGCCCTGCGTGCCCGGATCGGACGGCGGCGTGCCGACGCTCGAGGACGCGGCCCGCGTCGGCGCCGGGATCGGCTTCCCGCTCATCGTCAAGGCCACGGCCGGCGGCGGCGGGCGCGGCATGAAACTGGCGAAGACCGCGGACGATCTCGAGACCGCCTTCCAGACCGCCCGCTCCGAGGCCAAGGCCGCCTTCGGCAACGACGAGGTCTATCTCGAGAAATACCTCACCACCCCGCGCCACATCGAGGTCCAGGTCTTCGGCGACGGCAAGGGCAACGCGGTCCATCTCGGCGAACGCGACTGCTCGCTCCAGCGCCGGCACCAGAAGGTCCTGGAGGAGGCCCCCTCCCCGGTCATCGACGCGGCCACCCGCGCGCGCATCGGCAAGGTCTGCTCCGACGCCGTCGCCCGCATCGACTATTCCGGCGCCGGCACGATCGAATTCCTCTACGAGAACGGCGAGTTCTTCTTCATCGAGATGAACACCCGCCTCCAGGTCGAGCATCCCGTGACCGAGGCGATCTACGACGTGGACATCGTCCAGGAGCAGATCCGCGTCGCGGCGGGCCTGCCGATGTCGTTCACCCAGGACGAGCTCTCGCCCGAAGGCCACGCCATCGAATGCCGGATCAACGCCGAGAAGCTCCCGCATTTCCAGCCCAGCCCCGGCACGATCGAGACCTTTTACGCCCCCGGCGGCCTCGGCGTCCGGATGGACAGCGCGATCTACGGCGGCTACCGCATCCCGCCCTATTACGACAGCCTGATCGGCAAGCTCATCGTCCACGCCCGCACCCGCGATCTGGCCCTCGCACGCCTGCGGCGCGCCCTGTCGGAACTCGTGGTCGACGGCGTCGACACCACCGCCCCGCTCTTCGACGCCCTTCTCGACGAGCCCGACATCGCGACCGGCGACTACGACATTCACTGGCTCGAACGCTGGCTCGAAAATTACGGCTGACCGACGGCATGAGGGATGAAAGCCCGCCCGTGACGCCCGATCTGCTGCTGCGGGCCTACGCGTCGGGGGTCTTCCCGATGGCGGAGTCGGCGGACGCGCCCGACATCTTCTGGATCGACCCGGACCGGCGGGGCATCCTGCCGCTCGACGGTCTGCGGGTGCCGCGCCGTCTCGCCCGCGCCTTCCGGACCGGCGCGTTCGAGATCCGCGCCGACACCGCCTTCGACGCCGTCGTCGACGCCTGCGCCGACCGGACCGAGACCTGGATCAACCCCGCGATCCGGGCGCTCTACGTCGACCTCCACCGCTCCCGTCACGCCCGGTCCGTCGAGATCTGGGCGGACGGGCGCCTCGACAGGCGGCCTCTACGGCGTCGCGCTCTGGCGGCGCGTTCTTCGGCGAGAGCATGTTCAGCCGCGCGCGCGACGCGTCAAAATTCGCCCTCATCGCGCTCGTGGCCCGTCTGCGGGCGGGCGGCTTCACGCTGCTCGACACCCAGTTCGTGACCGACCATCTCGCGAGCCTCGGCGCCATCGAGATCGGCCGCGACGAGTATCGCCGACGGCTGGCCGCCGCGCTGCCCCGGCCAGCCCGCTTCGACGCGCTGCCCCCGACCGCGTCGCGTCAGGAATTGCTGCAGCTTACGACCCAGACATCATAGCGCGGATGATCCAGCGCCGAGAGCGCGGGCGAGGACGCGAACATCCACCCGGAGAAACGGGGCTCGGACTCCCGGACGTCGCGGATGCGCAGGAACGCGTAGGCGTCCGAGGCCGGATCCGCGCGCGGCACCCGGCAGGTGTCCACGGTGATCTCCAGACGCCCGAACTCGACCGTCGCCCCGACCGGAATCCGCAGATCCCGCGCGACGCCGTTGAGCGTGTCGAGCCCGCGAAGCTCCGCCACGGCGGCCGGAACCGTGTCCTGGTCGTTGACGATCTGCACGGACTGCGCCGCGACCGCCCGCACCGCCACCAGGACCGCCAGCGCCGCCAGGGTAACCCGCGCGCCTCATCGCGCGGCCCCGTAGCGCAGCAGCAGGTCGAACAGGCTTTCCGCGCCGCGCGTGTCCATGATCTCGTCTCCGGGCTGCAGCATGAAATCGGATCGCCCGGGCGTGAGTTCCAGAAAGGATCCGCCCAGCAGACCCTCGGAGGCGATCTTCACCTCCGTGTCCTCCGGCAGCTCCAGATCGTCCCGCACGGCGAACGCCGCCTTCGCGCGGAAAGTCGCCGGATCGAGCTCCAGCGCCGTCACGGAGCCGACCCTGATGCCCGCGAGCCGGACGTCCGTTCCGACCGAGATGCCCTCGACGCTCGGAAAGCTCGCCACCAGGGGAACCGCGTCCCGGCCCGGCGAGGCTCCGGACGATCGCGCGGCGTAGAAGGCGAACGCCGCGGCCGCCGCGAGGACGATCGCGCCGATGGCCGCCTCCGCCGCGGTGTTCGACATGCCCTCGCGTCCCTATCGCGGCGTCCAGGCCTCGTAATCCGTCGGGGTGACCGGCCGCTGCGCGAGGATGCTCCCCTTCGGATGATAGGCCAGCCCGGTGCCGGTCAGGTTCGGCACGTGCGGCTTCTCCCACGGCTTGCGCGCGGGCGGCAGCTTCGTCGGAGGCTCCTGCCAGGTGTGGTGCAGCCAGCCGTGCCATTCCGGAGCCACCCGGCTCGCCTCGGCGACGCCGTCATAGATCACCCAGCGCCGCGACCCGTCGGCGTTCTGGTAATAGACGTTGCCCTGCGCGTCCTCGCCCACGCGCTCGCCCCGACGCCACGTGAAGACCCGCGTCGCGATCGTCTGTCCGTTCCACCAGGTGAAAAGCTGCGCCAGAATGCCCATCGTATCCTCGTCGAACCGCTCCCGCACGCTTATGCCGGATTCGGCCGGCCTGGTCCAGCGACGACCTCGTCCGCCGCTCCGTGGCGCGACGCCGGTCCGGGTTTCGCAAGGCGGGCGTCCGCAGGTGCCTGACCTCAAGCCCGGCATGTCCGGCACGGCATGGACTAGCCGGTCAGGATCGGTTTCAGGCTTTCGATCTCAGCGTGAACGAAATCGAAAAACGAGACCACGCGACGGGTCTGACGGGCGTCGGGGTGACAAAGTATGCGCCATGCCCTCGTAAGCTCCGGCACGACGTCGATCACCCGGATCAGATCGGCCTCGGCATCGCCGAGAGCGACCGGCAGCGGAGCGACGCCGACCCCGGATTTCGCGGCTGAGACCAGACCCAGGACGCTGCTGCAGCGCACGGCGTATTTCGCGTCGGGCGCGACCTGCGCGAGCCAGACGGACAGACGGTGCTTCTCCATCCTCTCGTCGAATCCGATCAACGGATGTCCGCCCAGATCGTCCACGCCACGCGGCACTTCCCCGCGTGACGCATAGGCGCGACTCGCATAGATCGCCCATATGGAATCCGCGATCTTGCGTCCCACCAATACGCCGTCGTCGGTGTCACCTGAGCGAAGAGCCACGTCGGCATCGCCTTTCGTCAGATCGACATAACGATCGCTCAGAACGAACTCGATCCGCGTGTCGGGACAGGTGGCGCGAAACCGGTCCGTGAAACCGCTTTCGGTCAGACGCGCGGCGATGGGCTCCGGACACGTCAGTCGCAGAACGGCGGATCTCGCCGGGTCGGTCGATCTGGCATGGTGTTCGAACGCCATTGCCGCCGACGCGACGCTTTCGGCGAAGGGTTGCAGATGCTCGCCCAGTCGCGTCAATCGGTAGCCGCTCTGCTGTCGCTCGACGAGCGCGCAGCCGAACCTGACTTCCAGGTCCGCGATGCGGCGCTGCACGGTCGACTGGTTCACGCCGAGCGAACGCGCGGCTGCCATTGCGCTGCCGTGCCTTGCGACGGCGAGCAGGTATTTCAGATCGTTCCAATCATACACGATGCGTGTGCCGGAAGCGCGCGGGCGCCGCGCCAATGCGGCCCCGTTCCGCGAAAATAGCAGGTCGCCGCTCGCATGACCATTCGGTATGTTCATCTCAGACAGGTCGACCGGTCGATTTCCATCCACTCCGAGCAGCCAGGCATCTTGCTCCTTCGGGCGCGGAAAATCGGCTTGCCGGCCAGAAAGGGAGACCAGACAATGAAAAAATCAGCTTCAGTTTCCGCCGCGCTGCTGCTGGCTTCGGCCGCCCATGCCGCCGATCCGGTCCAGACCGACGGGGACAAGTACGTCGTCCGCTTCGAAAACGATCGGGTCCGTGTCCTCGAGTACAAGGACGAGCCGGGCGACCGGACGCATGAGCACCGGCACCCCGCATTCGTGCTCTACGCGATCAGTCCCTTCGAACGCCTGATCACGCTTCCGGACGGAAAGAGCATGACCCGCGAGTTCAAGGCGGGTGACGTCATGCACTCGGATGCGCAGACCCATATCGGCGAGAACGTCGGTACCACGCCGACGCATGTGCTCATGATCGAACTGAAGGAATAGCCTGTCGACAAACGCGGCGCCTGGCGGCCAACATCGGCGGTTGGCCGCCGGTCACGCGGCACAAAGCGGACCGGCATCTCCGCCGAAACGGCTCGGTGGAGCCTCGACAGTCGATGTGGAGGCGCGCCAAGAACGAAGCGCGTCATCATGCGATCGAACGAAAAAATCCGCGATTTCCCTCATCCGCAAACCCGGCGGGCATCATCCCGACGAGCCGGATTACCGGAAGATGAACACAGGTTTCCATTTCCCTAACGGATTCGGTAAAGCCGTTGTTTTCAAACGCTTTTCCAGATCGTACACGCGTGACTCAAAGCGCGAGTCACGCGCCGTCCCGCCGGGTGAGACCGATTCAGGACGCCGAGGCCGAGCCTTCCTTGCGGTCGGCGTAGATCAGCAGCGGCTCACCCTTGCGCATGATGCACTCGTCGTTGACCACGACCTCCTCGACGCCCTCCATCGACGGCAGTTCGAACATCGTGTCGAGCAGCACCTCCTCGAGGATCGACCTCAGGCCCCGCGCGCCGGTCTTGCGCTCGATGGCCCGTTTGGCGATCGCCATCAGCGCGTCGTCGGTGAAGGTGAGCCGCGTGTCCTCCATCTCGAAAAGCCGCTGGTACTGCTTGACCAGCGCGTTCTTCGGCTCGGTCAGGATCGTGATCAGCGCCGCCTCGTCCAGATCGGTCAGCGTCGCCAGAACCGGCAGACGCCCGACGAATTCCGGGATCAGCCCGAACTTCAGCAGATCCTCCGGCTCCAGCTCCTGGAAGAGTTCTCCGACCCGCCGGTCGTCCGCGTCCTTCACGTCCGCGCCGAAGCCCATCGCCGAGCCGCGCCCGCGCTGCGCGATGATCTTGTCGAGACCCGCGAAGGCCCCGCCGCAGATGAACAGGATGTTGGTGGTGTCGACCTGCAGGAACTCCTGCTGCGGATGCTTGCGCCCGCCCTGCGGCGGCACGGAGGCCACGGTGCCCTCCATGATCTTCAGCAGCGCCTGCTGCACGCCCTCGCCGGACACGTCCCGCGTGATCGACGGATTGTCCGACTTGCGGCTGATCTTGTCGACCTCGTCGATGTAGACGATGCCGCGCTGCGCCCGCTCGACGTTGTATTCGGCCGACTGGAGCAGCTTGAGGATGATGTTCTCCACGTCCTCGCCGACATAGCCCGCCTCGGTCAGCGTCGTCGCGTCCGCCATCGTGAACGGCACGTCGAGGATCCGCGCCAGCGTCTGCGCCAGCAGCGTCTTGCCGCAGCCCGTCGGGCCGATCAGCATGATGTTCGACTTCTGCAGCTCGACGTCGCCGTTCTTCCCGGCGTGGTTGAGCCGTTTGTAATGGTTGTGCACCGCCACCGAGAGCACGCGCTTGGCGACCTGCTGACCGATCACGTAATCGTCCAGCACCTTGCAGATCTCATGCGGCGTCGGCACGCCGTCCGACGACTTGACCAGATTGCTCTTCGTCTCCTCGCGGATGATGTCCATGCAGAGCTCGACGCATTCGTCGCAGATGAACACCGTCGGCCCCGCGATCAGCTTGCGGACCTCGTGCTGGCTCTTGCCGCAGAACGAGCAGTAAAGGGTGTTCTTCGCGTCGCCGCCGCTCGATTTGCTCATTGCTCGCCTCTGGCCTCGGCCTCGATCAAATCCTCAAGGGGCATCGCGACGAACTCCGCGATGCCGTCATATTTCATAGGAACATGCTTGGCCGGCCGAACACAAGCCCAAAGCATGTTCAACTGGACGCGATCCCGGGCGTCACTCCGGCGCGGATTCGACGCTCCGCTTCTCGACGATCTCGTCGATCAGACCCCACTCCTTGGCGTCCTCGGCGGTCATGAACCGGTCGCGCTCCAGCGCCTGCTCGACCGCCTCGACCGGCTGGCCGGTATGCTCGTGGTAGATCTGGTTGAGCCGGTCCTTGAGCGACTGCGTCTCCTTGGCGTGGATCATGATGTCGGTCGCCTGGCCCTGGAATCCGCCCGAGGGCTGGTGCACCATGATCCGGCTGTTGGGCAGCGAGTAGCGCATCCCCTTCGCGCCGGCCGTCAGCAGAAGCGACCCCATCGACGCCGCCTGGCCCACGCAGAGCGTCGAGACCGGCGGACGGATGTACTGCATCGTGTCGTAGATCGACAGGCCCGACGTCACCACGCCGCCGGGGCTGTTGATGTACATCGAGATCTCTTTCTTCGGGTTCTCCGCCTCGAGGAACAGCAGCTGCGCCACGACCAGCGTCGACATCCCGTCATGCACCGGCCCGGAAACGAAGATGATCCGCTCCTTGAGCAGGCGCGAGAAGATGTCGTAGGCCCGCTCGCCCCGCGCCGTCTGCTCGACGACCATGGGGACGAGATTCATGTAGGTCTCAACGGGGTCACTCATTGAATTCGCCTTTGCCTGCCCGCGCCCGGCCGTCCGGGCACTTCAACCAGAGGAATAGTCATCCCGGACCGCGGCCGCAAGGGCGGGACCGCCGTCCCGGGATGGCGCGATCCGTCGCGAACGGGCCCGCGTCGGTCCGACCGGTTCCCGCCGCGGCGGGGACTCTCAGGCCCCGGCGGATGGCGTCGGCGCCTCGGCCTCGTCGAGCGCCTCGATCGCCTTCTGCAGCTCGTCCTTGCTCACGGTCCGTTCGGTAACGTCCGCCAGCTCGACGATGTAGTCGACGACCTTGTCCTCGAAGAGAGGCGCGCGGATCTGCTGGAGGGCCTGGGGGTTCTTCTGGACGAATTCGAGGAACTGGCGTTCCTGGCCGCGGTATTGCCGCGCCTGCGCGAAGACCGCCTGCTGCATCTCCTGATCCGAGACCACGATCTCGTTGCGGTTGCCGAGCTCCGCCAACAGCAGACCGAGCCGCACACGCCGCTCGGCGAGTTTCACGTGTTCCTCCGTCGGCGACACCTCCGGGTGGTCATGGCCCTGATGGTCCGGGTTGTCCTCGTGCCAGAGCTGGTGCGCGATCTGTTTCGCCTCGACCTCGACCAGGCTCGGAGGAAGCTCGAACCCGACCATCCCGTCGAGCGCGTCCATCAGGCGCCGCTTCATGATCGCGCGGCTGGCCTGACCATACTCGTCGCCCAGACGCCCGCGGATCTGCTCCTTCAACGCGTCGAGATCGTCCGCGCCGTAGCGCTTGGCGAGTTCGTCGTCGATCTCCGCGGGCTTCGGAGCCATCACCGACTTGATCGTGCAGGCGAACACCGCCTCCTTGCCGGCGAGGTTCGCCGCGCCGTAATCGTCGGGGAACGTCACCTTGGCCTCGATCTCGTCACCGGCTTTCGCTCCGACGATCTGCTCCTCGAAGCCCGGAATGAAGCTTCCCGACCCGAGCACGAGCGGGAAATCCTCGGCCGAGCCGCCTTCGAACTCGACCCCGTCGATCGAGCCCTTGAAGTCCATCACGACCTGGTCGCCGTCCTTGGCTTTGGAGCCCTTGCGGCGGTCGCTGAAGGTGTTGGCGGAGGCGGCGAGGTTCTCGAGCGCCTCGGTGACCGCCGCGTCGTCGATCTCCGCGACCAGCCGCTCGAGCTTGACCGACGCCAGATCGACGTCCGGCACGTCCGGCAGCGCCTCGTAGGTCATCGCCACTTCGATGTCCTCGCCCTCGGACCACTTCTCGTTGGTCATTTTCACTTCCGGCTGACCCGCCGGCCGGTCTCCGGACGCCTCGAAGTGACCGCGCATCGCCTCGTCGATGGTCTCCTGCATCGCCTCGCCCAGCACGGACTTGCCGAACATCTTCTTCATGAGGGCGGCGGGCGCCTTGCCCTTGCGGAAACCCTTCATCTGGAAGTCCTTGCGGGCCTCCTCCAGCTTCTCGTTGACCTTCGCGTCAAGTTCGCCCGCGGGCACCTTTATGGCATAGCCGCGCCTCAGGCCTTCGTTCAGCGTCTCGGTCACCTGCATATCGTCCGTTCCTCGTAATTCTCTGGTGCGGGCGGAGGGACTTGAACCCCCACGCCTCTCGGCGCCAGAACCTAAATCTGGTGCGTCTGCCAATTCCGCCACGCCCGCGGCCGCAGGCCCGTCAACGCCGGACCCCGTCAGACGCCGCTCTCTAGCAGACGGCAAAATGCTCCGCGAGCGAAAAATGCGGCGTGCCGGACCGCCATGACCGGGGCCGCGGCGCACCGTACCGGATACGAACGCTGCACAGAATAGAGGCGCTCCGCCTAATTTTCGGGCACATGCCGGAATTCGGCGATGCCCTCCCGGATACGTCGGGCGGCCCGGATTGAAACGCGGCCTCCGACCTGCTTTCTGCGGTCGCACCGGCGGGAATGTCGGGAATGATGGCCGGGGTGGACCGCGAATGAAAAAGATCGAGGCGGTGATCAAGCCGTTCAAGCTGGACGAGGTCAAGGAGGCGCTCCAGGAGGTCGGGATCCAGGGCCTGAGCGTGGTCGAGGCCAAGGGCTTCGGGCGTCAGAAGGGTCACACCGAACTCTATCGGGGCGCGGAATACGTCGTCGATTTCCTTCCGAAAGTGAAGATCGAGGTCATCCTCGCGGACGACCAGGTCGACGCGGCGATCGAGGCGATCGTGTCCGCCGCCAAGACCGGCAAGATCGGCGACGGCAAGATATTCGTCCTTCCGGTCGAGCAGGCGATCCGCATCCGCACCGGAGAGGAAGGCAACGACGCGCTCTGAGCGCCGCCTCCGCCGGACGGCCGGTTCTGCGTGCCGGTCCAGAAACATGACAAGACAAATCCAAGGAACCGAGATGAGCGCCAGGAACAACGTTCTCAAGACCCTCAAGGAAGAGGACATCGCGTACGTCGATCTCCGCTTCACCGATCCGCGCGGCAAGATGCAGCACGTCTCGATCGTCAGCGAACTGGTGGATGAGGACTTCCTCGAGGAAGGCTTCATGTTCGACGGCTCGTCGATCGCGGGCTGGAAGTCGATCGAAGCGTCCGACATGAAACTGATGCCCGATCCGGCGACCGCCTATGTCGATCCGTTCTACGCGGAGAAGACGCTCTGCCTGCATTGCTCGGTGCTCGAGCCCGACACCAACGAGCCCTACAACCGCGATCCGCGCGGGACGGCCGAGAAGGCGGAAGCCTATCTGACGGCGAGCGGCATCGGCGACGCGTCCTATTTCGGACCCGAAGCCGAGTTCTTCCTGTTCGACGACGTCCGCTTCTCGAACACGATGAACAAGGTGAGCTTCCAGGTCGACGCGTCGGACGCGTCCTGGAACACCGACGCCGAGTTCGAGATGGGCAACATGGGCCATCGTCCGGGCGTCAAGGGCGGCTACTTCCCCCTGCCCCCGGTCGACAGCGCGCAGGACATCCGCTCGGAGATGCTCTCGACGATGAAGCGGATCGGCATGAAGGTCGACAAGCATCACCACGAGGTCGCCTCGGCGCAGCATGAGCTCGGGCTGATCTTCGGGTCGCTGACCAAGCAGGCCGACGAGATCCAGAAGTACAAGTACGTGATCCACAACGTGGCGCACGCCTACGGCAAGACGGCGACCTTCATGCCCAAGCCCTACGCGGGCGACAACGGGTCGGGGATGCACGTCAACATGTCGATCTGGAAGGACGGCAAACCGATCTTCGCCGGAGACAAATACGCCGATCTGAGCCAGGAGGCGCTGTGGTTCATCGGCGGCATCCTCAAGCACGCCAAGTCGCTCAACGCCTTCACCAACCCCGCGACCAACAGCTACAAGCGGCTGATCCCGGGCTTCGAGGCGCCGGTGCTGCGGGCCTATTCGGCGCGCAACCGCTCGGGCTGCGTCCGCATCCCGTGGACCGAGAGCCCGAAGGCCAAGCGCGTCGAGGCCCGCTTCCCCGATCCGGCGGCGAATCCCTATCTCGCCTTCGCGGCGCTGCTGATGGCCGGGCTCGACGGCATCAAGAGCAAGATCGATCCGGGCGAGGCCTCGGACAAGGATCTCTACGACCTGCCGCCCGAGGAGCTGGCCGAGATCCCGACCGTCTGCGGAAGCCTTCGCGAGGCGCTCGAGAACCTCGCCGCCGACCATTCGTTCCTGCTGCACGGCGACGTGTTCACCAAGGACCAGATCGACGGCTACATCGCGCTCAAGTGGCACGAGGTCTACGCCTTCGAGCACACCCCGCATCCGGTCGAGTACCAGATGTACTATTCCTGCTGAGCGCAGGTTTCCCGGAACGAACGGGGCGGGCCGAAAGGTCCGCCCCTTTCTTGTGCGGCAAGCGTGACACGTGAAAAGTGCCACGCGTGGCACTTGGATCAAGTATCCGGAATCAAAGGCTTTCTCGGATCACTTTAGTGTGGCGTTAACCTGAGCCATACGCACAGGAGGACCCGCCTCCAGACGCCGTCGCGCGGGACGGCACCGATCGTGAAGAAGCGGCGCGCGCCCGCGGAAACCTCCGCCGTCACAGCCGCAGGCAGGGCGCCAGCGCCTCTCGCAGCGCCCGGGTCGAGCCGGTGAGGGAAAGCGTGCCCTGATGGGAGCGGTCGAGACCCACGCGCACTGAGGAATCCCGACCCGCCAGTCTGCCCGCCAGCGCGTCTCGACCCAGCGTCATCGTGTAGACCCCCGTGCCCGGCTCTTGGAGCTCGGCCGTCTCGCTGAAGGTCCAGTCGTCGAACGCGAACTGGACAAGTCTCGTCGGCGCGTCGCCGGCCCGCCTCAGCATCACGGAAAGGACCGGCGCCCCCTCCCGGCAGAAGGCGGCGAAGCTGTGCACGTCGCCCGGGCCGGGCGCGATCGCCGCGACCGGCGCGCCGTCCGTCCGACGCACCGTCCAGCCGTCGGGTAGGTCCGGTAAGTCCCGGACGGCCCCGGAGGCGGGAACGACGTCGGGAAGCGCGCCAGCCACGACGCGACCGGCAGGACGCGGCGCTTCGGAGCCGGCGGCCGCAGGAGGCGCCGTGACGGTTCCGGTCGCCGTCGCGGGCGTCGCGGAGGCGAAATCGAGGCGCAGGTCGCAGCCCTCGGCGCCTGTCCGCCTCGGCTCGCAGAACTCCCCGTGCAGATGCACCTCGACCGCCGAGCCGACGATCCGGACATCCTGGGCGTGACCGCTCCATTCGTTCGTCCAGTCGCCGCCGCCGGATATCCAGACGCTGACGGGGCATCCCGCCGATCCGCAGAAATAGGACCAGGCGCCGGCGCATTGCAGCCCCGCGAGGTTGATCAGATAGTCGGGAACGCCGTCGCCGTTGAGGTCCGCAGCCGTGGCGTATTCGGGATCGAGGCTCGGATCCCCACCGCCCTCGCGGCAGGCCGCCATGTCCTGCTCGGCGAATTCCCGAAGCATCGGAGGAAGCTGTTCGGACCGCGCTCCGGACGGGAACGGCAAGGCCGACAGCAGGAGCGCGCAAAGCGGGGCGATCGGACGCATCGAGAACTCCCGGCGTGACGTGGCGACCGCCGAAGCTAGCACGGGTCCGCGATTCCCGAACGCGAATTCGAAAGCCCCGCCCGACAATGGTCACGCCTGCGCTCCGGACGCGTCGCAGTCCTCAATGCCCGAAGAGACGCGCTCCGAGGGAAAAGGCGCCGCCGACGACGCCCGTCGCGAGAACGCCGATCTTCCACGCCTGGCCCGGGCGCAGCGACGCCGCGATCTGCCCCAAGGTCATGCCGGCGGCGTCGATCGGGGCGGCGGGCGCGGGATCGGGCTTCTCGGCGCGACCGAACACCTTCGTCCGCCAGCTCGCCAGCACCCCGTTGAACTCGGCCCCGCCCAGCGCGGCCGGGGTGGCCGATACGGTCTGGACGTACCAGTCGTATCCGGGTTCGAGCAGTCCTTCGGGGCTGACCCCCTCCTCGACCAGCGCCAGCAGAGGAAGCCCCTTGGCGTAGGCCATCGCCGCCTCGATCTGGTTCCACGGGGTCGGGTAGCGCGTCTCGGTCAGCGCGCGTTCCTTCGGACCGCCGCGCCGTTCGAGGCCATTGGGGAAATAGGTGCGTTCGAGTCCGATCACGACGGCGCCGGAGCATTCGTTCATCAGGGCCTCGACGGCGCGCAGCGGCGCGTCGGAGGAGAAGAAGTTCCGCCCGACGGTGTGAGGGCTCATCCCCTCGCTCCGCAGCCGGTCCTCGACGGCCCGCACGAACGCCTCCTGCTCGGGAGTGGCGGTGCCGCCGACGCTGACGAATATCTTGGGTTCCGGCATGTGCGTCTCCAGTCTTCGAGCTGCGGCTCCGGCACGCCGGAGATGTCCCGCCACTCTATGGGACCGCGCGCCGGTCGAAAGCGTTCAATTGTCAGGATCCTCTTTGCCGGGACGCGGGAACAAGATATAGAGACGACAGAGCAGAGTTCCGCAATCAATGGCGGAACGGAGACAAGAAAAGAGGCGGCCGCATGGTCCACGCCCCCGACCTTTTCGGAGACGATCCCGAATCGAAGATGTACGACGCCGCGTCGATCGAGGTGCTTGAGGGACTCGAGCCCGTCCGCAAGCGTCCGGGCATGTATATCGGCGGCACCGACGAGCGGGCGCTGCACCATCTGGTGTCCGAGGTTCTCGACAATTCGATGGACGAGGCGGTGGCGGGCCACGCCAACCGGATCGAGGTCGAGCTGCACGCGGATTTCTCGGTGACGGTGCGCGACAACGGGCGCGGCATCCCGGTCGATCCGCATCCGCGCTTTCCCGACAAGTCGGCGCTCGAGGTGATCCTCTGCACGCTGCACGCGGGCGGCAAGTTCTCGGGCAAGGCGTATCAGACCTCGGGCGGCCTGCACGGGGTCGGCATATCTGTCGTCAACGCGCTGTCGGACCACGTCTCGGTCGAGGTGGCGCGCAACCGGCAGCTCTACCGGCAGGAATTCTCGCGGGGCGTGCCGACCGGCGGGCTCCAGTCGCTGGGCTCGACGCCGAACAGGCGCGGCACCACGGTGACGTTCCATCCGGACGCGGAGATTTTCGGCGCCTCGGCGAGGCTGCGCCCGTCGCGGATGCTGAAAATGGTCCGCTCGAAGGCGTATCTGTTCTCCGGGGTCGAGATCCGCTGGCGCTGCGCGGCGGAGTGCGTCGGGACCGGAGACGACACGCCGGAACAGGCGACGTTCCATTTTCCGGGCGGGCTCGCCGATTATCTCGCGGACCGGCTTGAGGGCGCGCAGACCTACGCCGACAAGCCGTTCGCCGGAAGGGTCGAGTTCGCGGAGCGCTTCGGCGGCGACACGGTCGGGTCGGTCGAATGGGCGATCAACTGGACGCCGCAGCGCGATCCTTTCCTCTCCTCCTACTGCAACACGGTGCCGACGCCCGAAGGCGGCACGCACGAGGCGGGGTTCCAGGCCGCGCTCCTCAAGGGCGTGAAGGCCTATGGCGAACTGACCAGCAACCGGAAGGCGGGGCTGATCACCCGCGACGACGTGATGGCCGGCGGCTGCGCGATGATCTCGGTCTTCGTGCGCGAGCCGGAATTCGTCGGACAGACCAAGGACCGGCTGGCGACGCAGGAGGCGGCGCGGCTGGTCGAAGGGTCGGTGCGCGATCATTTCGACAATTGGCTCGCCTCCGACACCCGGACTGCGGGCGCGATCATGGATTACCTCGTGCTGAAGGCCGAGGAGCGGCTGAAACGGCGCGCGGAGAAGGAGACGAGCCGCAAGACGGCGGTCAAGAAGCTGCGCCTTCCGGGCAAGCTCGCGGACTGCTCGGGCGCCACGAAGGAGGGCTCTGAGCTGTTCCTCGTCGAGGGCGACAGCGCGGGCGGTTCGGCCAAGCAGGCGCGCGACCGCAAGACCCAGGCGGTGCTGCCGCTGCGCGGCAAGATCCTCAACGTGCTGGGCGCGGCGTCATCGAAGATGATGGCGAACCAGGAGCTGGCCGACCTCTGCCAGGCGATGGGGGTGCGGACCGGGAGCCAGTTCAGCGTGGATGATCTGCGCTACGAGAAGATCATCATCATGACCGACGCGGACGTCGACGGGGCGCATATCGCGGCGCTGCTGATGACGTTCTTCTTCACGCAGATGCGGCCGCTGATCGACGGCGGGCATCTCTATCTGGCGGCGCCGCCGCTCTACCGGCTGATCCAGGGGGCCAAGTCGGTCTATGTCGGGACGGATGCCGAGAAGGACGCGCTGGTCGAGAAGGGCCTGGGCGGGCGCGGCAAGGTGGAGGTCAGCCGCTTCAAGGGCCTCGGCGAGATGATGCCGGCGCAGCTCAAGGAGACCACGATGAGCCCGGCGACGCGGACGCTGATCAAGGTGACGGTCAACGCCGACGAGGGCGAGACGGGCGATCTCGTCGAGCGCCTGATGGGCAAGCGGCCGGAGATGCGGTTCCAGTACATCCAGGAGAACGCGCGGTTCGTCGAGGATCTCGACGTCTGAGAGGCGGGGGCCCTAAACAGAAAGGCCCGCCGCTGTCTGAGAGCGACGGGCCGGACCGGAAGCGCCCCGGCGGGGGCGGTCAGGCGAAGATCACTTGATCTTGCCTTCCTTGTATTCGACATGCTTGCGCGCGACGGGGTCGTATTTCTTGACGACCATCTTCTCGGTCATCGTGCGCGAGTTCTTTTTCGTGACATAGAAATGCCCGGTGTCGGCGGTCGAGTTCAACCGGATCTTGATGGTGGTCGGCTTGGCCATTGTGTGGTTCCTTCCTCGCGTCGGCCCGCGAACATGCGGCGTGGCCCGCGCGAAGCGGGCTGAAATCCAGAGCGTCCTTCTACCCCCTCCGCCTCCGCTGTCAAGCGTCAGAGCATGCGGAAATTCGAGCCCCGGTCGTCGTGATTGAAAAAGGGCGCGCCGCGCGGGACGTCCGGCGCGGCCAGCGCCGCCGCGAGCTCCGCGAGCACGATCCCGGTGATGAACGGGAGCGGCAGGGCGCGGGCCTCGGCGAGGCCGAACCAGCGCAGGTCGGAAAGCTCCGCGTCCGCGGCCGCGAAATCGTCGGGATCGCCGGCGAGGCCTTCGGCGTCGGCGGTGAAGAACCGCGCGTCGAAGCGGCGGGGGCGGCCGGCGGGCGTCACGGCGCGGAAGACGAGGCGCAGCGCGTCCGTCCGGGGCGAGAGACCGGCCGAGAGGAAACCGCGCCACGCTTCCGGCGCGTCGACGGCGCGGAAATCCGGATCGGGACGGCCGAGCGCCAGACCGGTCTCCTCGCGCAATTCACGGATCGCGGCCAGCGGGAGCGCGCGGGCGGTTTCCGGGGCGGTGTCGATCCGGAGCCTGCGGGCGGTCTCCGGGTCGGGCGGCGGCGCGGGAACGCGCGAATCGTCCGGATCGACGGCGCCGCCGGGAAAAACGAACCGGTCGGGCATGAACACGGCGCCCCTGCCCCGGCGGCCCATCAGGACGCGCGGAAACGGGCCGTCGCGGCGGATCAGGATGAGGGTCGCGGCGTCCCGGACCGGCGGGGTCAAGGCCGCGAGGCCAGCCCCGGTTCGTCGCCGAAACCGTGCATCCGTTTGGCCCATTGCAGGCCGACGAAGGCCCCTTTGAGGCGCGGCAGCATCCACAGCGACAGCGCCACGAAGACGAGGGAAAAGCCGATGGCCATCTTCCATCCCTCGGGACGCCAGATCTCGAAGACGAGAAGCATCAGCGGCGCCATGATGTGGCCGGTGATCAGGATCGTGGCCCAGGCCGGGCCGTCATCGGCGCGGTGGTGATGCAGTTCGGTGCCGCAGGACGGGCAGGTGTCGCTGACGGTGAGATAGCCGTCCATCAGCGCGCCACCGCCGCAGGCCGGGCAGCGCCGGCCCCATCCGCGCAGCAGCGAGGCGCGGGTGTCGCGTTCGGGTTCGGGCATCGCGTGATTCCTTTCGTATTCGCCGAAGAAAATAGTGTCGCGCGGGCGAAACCGCCAGTCGCGGCCTCACGCTCCTGTGACCCGGCGCGCGACGGAATGCGCCGCGCGGGCCGTTTGACCCGGTATTCCAGCCGATCGGGGCTGGCGGATTTCGGGAGAAGAGAATGGACAGGCGTTTCGGAATACTGGCGGCGATGCTGATCGCGACGGGCGCGGCGTCGGCCGTGTCGGCGCATGGCGGACGGGCGGACGGGCCGGGCGGTCGCGGCGGCTTCGACTTCACGACGCTCGACGCGGACGCCGACGGCAGCGTCACGCGCGCGGAACTGACCGCGACGGCGATGGAGCGCATCACGATCGTCGACACCGACGGCGACGGGACGATCACGCGGGCGGAGATCATCGCCTCGATGCCGGAGCGCCCGGCGGGTCTGGGCGGCATGTTCGCCGGCGACCCCGCGGAACGGCGGGCCGACCGGATGCTCGAGCGGATGGGCGCCGAGAACGGAACCATCGAGACGGCCACGCTCGCGGACCGGATGGTGGAGCGGATGATCGGCCGGATGGACCAGGACGGCGACGGGGCGATCTCGCGGGCGGAATCCGAATCCGGCCGCCGGATGGGCCGGGGCGACGGCGAGGGCCACGACCACGGGCGCCGCGACCGTTACGGGCACGACGGCGAGGGCCGTCATCACGACTGAGCCGCGCGTCGCGTGAAACCGCCTGCTGACGGCACGCGCGTCGGCGTCCATACTGCACGGAATGAGCATGCCCCTGGACGCCGACGGCCGGCAGACCGACGACGCGCTTCTCGCCCGCTTCGCGTCGGGCGACGGCGCGGCGGCGCGGGACCTGGCCGAACGCCACGCGCCCCGGGTGCTCGCGCTCGCGCGGCGGATGCTGCGCGATCCGGCGGAGGCGGAGGACGTGACGCAGGAGACCATGTTGCGGATGTGGCGGATGGCGCCGGGCTGGCGGACGGGCGAGGCGGCGCTCGGCACCTGGCTTCACCGGGTGGCGGGCAATCTCTGCATCGACCGGCTGCGAAAGCGGCGCGAGACGAGCGGTGGCGGCGAGGCCCCCGAGATCGCCGACGCCTCGCCCGGGGCGCTGGCGGGGCTGGCCGCGCGGGATCGGGCGGCGGCGCTCGACGCGGCGCTGGCCGAGCTGCCGGACCGGCAGCGGCTGGCGGTGGTCCTGCGGCACATCGAGGAACGGTCCAATCCGGAGGTCGCGGAGATCATGGGCGTGAGCGTCGAGGCGGTCGAGAGCCTGCTGGGACGCGGGAAACGGGCGCTGGCCGCGCGGCTCGCGCCGCGCAGGGAGGAGCTTGGCTATGACGGGGACTGAACCGGACCGGGAGGACGACGCGCGTCTCGCGCCGTTTTTCGCCGAGGCGCGGAGGCGGGACGCGGAGATGGAGGCGCCCTCGGTGCTGATGGCGCGCATCATGGCGGACGCGGACGGCGTGCGCATGGCCGCGTCGCCGCGCCGGGCGCCGCGTCGCGGGAACCGTTCGGGCGGTCTTCGGGCGGCCTTCGGCGGTTGGCGCGCGGCCGCGGCGCTCGCGGCCTGCGCCGTCGCCGGGCTCTGGGTCGGCGTGTCGGACATGTCGGACACCGCGACCGCGCTGGTCTGGTCAGAGGATGCGGGCATATCCTCGGAGGACCCGGTCGCGGCGTTCTTCGACCTCGCGGCGGCGGAGACCTGACGGCATGGACGAGGACCCCCGCCGGCCCCGCCGCTGGATGACATGGGCGCTGGTCGCCTCACTCGGCCTCAATCTCGCCGTGATCGGATTCGCGGCCGGCGCGTTTCTGAAGGGACCGAGGCCGGATCGCGTGACGGCCCCCGCCCTCGCGCAATACGCCCGCGCCCTGCCCGATCCGTACAGGCACGACCTGCGGCGCGCGCTGCGCGCGTCGCGGGGGGAATGGTCCGGCCAGCGCGACGCGCTTCGCGCGCAGCGGGGCGCCCTGGCGCTGGCCTTGACGGCCGAGCCGTTCGACGCGGAGGCGGTCCGCGCCGTCCTCGAGCGCGAGGACGCGCTCTCGGACGATCTCGCGACGCGGGGCGCGCGGCTCCTGATGGATCAGATCGGGCGCATGTCGGCGGAGGACCGCGCCGCCTATGCCGCGGCTTTGCGCGAGGCGCGGCGGGGCGGATGACGGCTCAGGCCGCGCGGGCGAAGCTCACGCGGTTGCGGCCGGCTTCCTTGGATTCGTAGAGCGCGCGGTCGGCGCGCTTGATGATCGCCTCCGCGTCGACATCGGCCGAGGTGGCGATGGCGGCGCCGACGCTGACGGTGACGTGCACCGGCTCGGACCGTCCGGGCAGGACGAAGGGCGCGCTCTCGATCGCGGCGCGGATGCGCTCCGCCGCGTGGGAGGCGGCCTTCTGGTCGACGTCCGGCATCGCCACGAAGAACTCCTCGCCGCCGAAGCGCGCGACGAGATCGACGCCGCGGATGTTCTCCTGGAGACGGCGCGAGAACTCCCGCAGCACCGCGTCGCCCGCGTCGTGGCCGAAGCGGTCGTTGATCGTCTTGAACCGGTCGAGATCCATCATCATCACCGCGAAGACCCCGTCGGTCTCGCGGGCGCGCTCCATGACGCGCAGCATGTGCTGCGCGGCGTAGCGGCGGTTGTAGATGCCGGTCAGCGGGTCGATCACGGCCATCATCAGGCCGTTGCGCACGTTCGTCCGGAGCTGGTCGGAATAGCGTTTGCGCCGGAGCTGCGAGCGGATGCGCGCGATCAGCTCATTGGCGTCGAAAGGCGATTCGATATAGTCCGAGGCGCCGAGATCGAGACCCTTGGCGGCGGTCTTCACGTCGCCCTCGTCGACCACGAGAAGCACGGCGGACTGTCGCGTTTCAGGGCGCGCGCGCAGCGCCGAGACGAGGCGCAGCCCGTCGCCGCCCTCCATCAGCCGCTGGTGGACGACGAAGAGGTCGGGCAGCTCCAGCCGCGCGAGGTTGAGCGCCTCGCGTTCGGAGGATGTCGCGACCGTGGCGATCCGCATCCGCTCGCGCAGCCGTCTCGCCCAGTCGGCGCCCGCCTCGAAGCTCGGGGGGGCGATGAGGATCGGTCCGCCGCCGTCGAGATCGACGTCCTGCTCGGCGACGAGATCGGCCAGGCCGAGCTCGCGGGACGTGAGGTCGCGCAGACGCAGCTCGTCGAACATCATCTTCATGCGCATGAGGTTGCGGACGCGGGCGAAGAGCGCGAGGTCGTTGAACGGCTTCGACAGGAAGTCGTCCGCGCCGGCCTCGAGGCCGCGCACGCGCTCCTCCGGCGTGTCGAGCGCGGTGACCATGATCACGGGAATGTGCGCGGTCTCCTCGTTCGCCTTGAGGATCTCGCAGACGGAGAACCCGTCCATGTCGGGCATCATCACGTCGAGCATGATCATGTCGGGCTGCTCGGACCGGGCCATCTCGAGCGCCTGCGTCCCGTTCTCGGCCACGACGACGTCGTAATAGGCCGAGGAGAGCTTGGCGCGCAGCAGGAGCCGGTTGGTCGCGACGTCGTCGACCACGAGTACCCGTCCTGACATCGCGTTCCTCCCGCTGGGTCTCCCGTTCCGCGGACCGGAGGAGACGGGTGGCACCTAATCGCAAACCTGTTAACGAATGGTTTAACCATCGCCCGGAGACCTCCCGCCATGAGCCCCGACGCAGCCGCCGAGACCGCCCGCGACGCCCTGATCTGGATGGCCGGCGCGCCGGATGTTCTCGCATCGTTCCTGAACGTGAGCGGGGCGGCACCGCAGGATCTGCGCGCCCTCGCCGGCGATCCGGACTTTCTCGGCTTCGTCCTCGACCACGTGCTGTCGCGCGACGATCTCGTGCTCGCATTCGCGGCGGAGGCGGGACTTCCGCCCGAACGCGTCGCAGAGGCCCGCGCGGCCCTGCCCGGCGGCGCGGCGGTGAACTGGACCTGAGTCGCGCGCGTTCGCGCTGGACCCCGCGGCGCCTCCGGCCTTAGAGATTGGCGTCCCGGCCCGGCGGGACGGTCCGGGAGGGAGGCGCGGCGTTGCGGAAGGATTACACGGCGCTGGTCTTCGACAAGGACGGCACGCTGTTCGATTTCCACGCCACCTGGAGCGCGTGGAGCGCGGGTTTCATCGAGACGCTCGCCGACGGCGATGCCGTGCGGCGCGACGTGCTGGCCGACGCGATGGGCTACGACTTCGCGGCCGCGACATTCCACCCGTCGAGCCCGGTGATCGCCGAGACGGTCGACGTGCTTGTCGCGATCATCCACGCGGCGCTTCCGGATCTCCCGGCGGACAATCTGCGCGCGCGCATCCTCGAGACGTCGGCGCACGCGCCGCAGGTCGAGGCCACGGCGCTCGTCCCGCTTCTCGCCCGGCTGCGCGCCGAGGGCTACGCGCTCGGGGTCGCGACGAACGACGGCGAGGCTCCGGCTCGGGCGCATCTCGAACGCGCGGGCATCGTCGAGGCGTTCGATTTCATCGCCGGATACGACAGCGGCCATGGCGGCAAGCCCGGTCCCGGAATGCTCCGCGCCTTCTGCGCCGCGACGGGGGCGGACCCCTCGCGCAGCGTGATGATCGGCGACAGCACGCACGACCTCGTCGCGGGACGGGCCGCCGGGATGGCCGCGGTGGGCGTCCTGACCGGCCTCGCCTCCGAGCGGGACCTCGCCCCCCACGCCGACGCCGTGCTGCCCGACATCGCCGCCCTGCCCGGCTGGCTCGGCCTGGCGGATCCCGCGTGAGCGAGGCGCCCGAGCCGGGCCGCGGCCGCCGGGGCGGCGGGCGAACCGGCAACGCCCGCGGACGCGGCCCCGCCATCGCCCAGACGGCGTGGCGCATCCCGCTCAACACCGACCGCCCGACCGAGCCGATGCCGCCCGAAGGCGTCGCGGCGGTCCACGACACCGCGATGCGGATCCTCGAGGAGATCGGCGTCGAGTTCCTCAATCCCGAGGCGGTCGGACACCTGCGCGCGGCGGGCTGCGCGGTCGCGGGAACCAACGTGCGAATGGATCGCGCCTTCGTCATGGAGAAGGTGGCGCTCGCGCCGGACGCATTCGACATCACGCCGCGCAACCCCGACCGTCGGGTGACGATGGGCGACGGTCGCATGTGCTTCGTCAACGTCTCCTCGCCGCCGAACGTCATGGATCTCGACCGCGGCCGGCGGGTCGGCGACATCGACAGCTTCCGCGACCTCGTGAAGCTTTCGCAGCACTTCAACTGCGTCCACGTGCTCGGCGGCTATCCGGTGGAGCCGGTCGACATCCACGCCTCGGTGCGGCATCTCGACTGCCTCTTCGAGATGCTGACCCTGACGGACAAGGTCGTGCACGCCTACAGCCTCGGGCCCGAACGCGTCGAGGACGCGCTGGAGATGGCGCGCATCGCGAGCGGCCTCGACGCGGAGACGTTCTTCGCCGAGCCGAGGCTCTTCACCAACATCAACTCGTCGAGCCCGCTCAAGCACGACTGGCCGATGCTCGACGGCGCGATGCGCTTCGCGCGGCGCGGCCAGCCGGTGATCGTGACCCCGTTCACGCTGGCCGGCGCGATGGCGCCGGTGACGCTGGCGGGCGCCGTGGCGCAGTCTGTCGCCGAGGCGCTGGCGGCGATCGCGCTGTTGCAGGTCGTGCGCCCCGGCGCGCCCGTGATGATCGGCGCCTTCACCTCCAACGTCGACATGCGCTCCGGCGCGCCGGCCTTCGGCACTCCCGAATACATGCGCGCGACCCAGATGACCGGCCAGATGGCGCGGTTCTACGGCCTGCCGCTCCGGGCCTCCAACGCCTGCGCGTCGAACGCGCCGGACGGCCAGGCGATGATCGAGAGCATGAACAGCCTCTGGTCGGCGGTGCAGTCGGGGGTCAACCTCGTCTATCACGCCGCCGGATGGCTCGAGGGCGGTCTGATCGCGTCCTACGAGAAGTTCGTGCTCGACTGCGAGGCGCTCCAGCAGATCCAGCGCTATTTCGAGCCGGTCCTGACCGCGACCGACGCCGACGCGCTCGCTCTCGAGGCGATCCGCGAGGTCGGATCGCAAGGGCCATTTCTTCGGCGCGGAGCACACCCGCGCCCGCTACGCGGACGCGTTCTACGCCCCGTTCCTCAGCGACTGGCGCAATTACGAGGCCTGGGCCGAGGCGGGCGCCAAAACCGCCGAGGAACGCGCCAACGGCGTCTGGAAAGCCGTTCTGGCCGGGTTCGAGCCCCCGCCGATGGACGCGGCCGTGCGCGAGGAACTGGCGGCCTTCGTCGCGCGGCGGAAAGCCGAGGGCGGCGCGCCGACTGATTACTAAATCTCCCGGTACCGATATTTGCATTCCGACCTTTGATATACATCAATGCGCTCCGCCGAACTCGCTTCGCAGACTGCGGCCCATCGTTGACCTATCAAGGAGGATACGGAGATGAGGCGACGCGCGTTCACGCTGTTTGCAGCCGCGACCGTCGGTGTCCTGACGGCGCTTCCATTCATGGCTTCCGCCGACGAGGCGGCGGACAGGTCCGCGATCGAGGGCATCTGGGAGACGTATAGCGCCGCGGTGGTGGACGGGGACTCCGGAACCTGGCTCGGGCTTTGGGACGACGGCGGCATCCAGATGCCGCCTGGCGCGCCGGCGCGAGGAAAGGACGTCCTCGACCAGGCGAGCCCGTCGGAATTCGCTCCGGGTTCGGTCTCTTCCATGAACATCCGGCCGGAGGAGATCACCATCGCCGAAGACTGGGCCTACACCCGCGGCACATACGACCTCACGGACGTGACCGGTGACAGCCCCGTCATGATCGACGGAAAATTCATGACGATCCTGAAACGTCAGGACGACGGCTCCTGGAAGATCTACCGCGACATATTCAATTCGAACACGCCATAACGCCGGACAGTCCGGGCGGGCTCACCCCAGCGAGAACCCCTCCGGATAATCGTGCAGCCCGTCGAAGTCGGCCTTGCCGAGCGGCACGCCGGCGCGCTTGAGCGCGACATGGGCCATCGCGTGGTGGAAATGGAGGTTGGGAAGGCCGAAACGGTGCAGGAAGGCCTCGCCCGTCAGGTCGAGCTCGGCGAAGCCGGCATGGGCGCGGATGGTCCGGTTCTCGGCGCCCGCGAACTCCGCCGGTGCGAGCGAGGCGAGAAGCATCCTTGTCTCCCTGACGCGCGCCCGGAGGCCCGCGAGATCCAGCCCTCCGCGCGGCTCGGGCACGCGGCGTCCCGCGAGCGGAAAGGCGGTGCGGAGCATGAACTGCATCGCGGTCGCGATCTGCCGCGCGGCCGGCAGCATGCCCTCGGCCGGCGGTTCGGCCAGCGCGGCCGCCGGATCGGGCAGCGCGCCGGTCCTCTCCAGCATCGCCGCGATCCGGTCGAGCTCGGACAGGAAGACCGGCACCGTCGCGCGGAAAAGCGGCGGCGCCTCGGCCATCATTCCCTCGGCAGGAGCCTGAGCCCCAGCTCGCGGAGCTGCTCGTTCGTCGGCGCGGCGGGCGCGCCCATCATCAGGTCCTCGGCGCGCTGGTTCATCGGGAACATGATGACCTCGCGGATGTTCTCGGCGTCGGCCAGCAGCATCACCATGCGGTCGATGCCGGGCGCGATGCCCGCATGCGGCGGCGCGCCGTAGCGGAAGGCCGAGAGCATCCCGCCGAAATTCGCGTCCACGAACGCGCGGTCGCGGCCGACGATCTCGAACGCCCTGTACATGATCTCGGGCTTGTGATTCCGCACCGCGCCGGAGGAGAGCTCCACGCCGTTGCAGACGATGTCGTACTGGTATCCGAGCACGTCGAGCGGGTCCAACGCCTCCAGCGCCTCGAGCCCGCCCTGCGGCATCGAGAACGGGTTGTGGCTGAAATCCAGCGCGCCGGTCTCGTCGTCGCGCTCGTACATCGGGAAATCGACGATCCAGCAGAAGTCGAAGCGACCCTCGGCGGTCAGGCCCAACTCGCGGCCGATAACGTCGCGCGCCTTGCCCGCGACCGCCTGGAACGCGGTCGGTTTGCCGCCGAGGAAGAACGCCGCGTCGCCCTCGCCGAGGCCGAGCTGGACGCGGATCGCCTCGGTGCGCTCGGGGCCGATGTTCTTGGCGAGCGGGCCGGCGGCCTCCATGCCGTCGTCGCCGGACCGCCAGAAGATATACCCCATCCCAGGAAGGCCCTCGCCCTGGGCGAAGGCGTTCATCCGGTCGCAGAACTTGCGGGACCCGCCACCCGGCGCGGGGATGGCGCGGACCTCGTTGCCCGGCTGCTCCAGCAGGGAGGCGAAGATCTTGAAGCCGGAGCCGGCGAAGTGCTCGGAGACGACCTGCATCTTGATCGGGTTGCGCAGGTCGGGCTTGTCCGATCCGTACCAGAGCATCGAGTCGCGATAGGCGATGCGCGGGAAGTCGGGTGTCACGGGTCGCCCGCCGCCGAACTCCTCGAAGACGCCCCGCATCACCGGCTCGATGGCCTGGAAGACGTCCTCCTGGGTGGCGAAGCTCATCTCCATGTCGAGCTGGTAGAACTCGCCGGGAGAGCGGTCGGCGCGCGGATCCTCGTCGCGGAAGCAGGGCGCGATCTGGAAATAGCGGTCGAAGCCCGCGACCATGATGAGCTGCTTGAACTGCTGCGGCGCCTGGGGCAGCGCGTAGAACTTGCCGGGATGCAGGCGGCTCGGCACCAGGAAGTCGCGCGCGCCCTCGGGGGAGGAGGCGGTCAGGATCGGGGTCTGGAACTCGGTGAAGCCCTGCCCCTCCATTCGGTCGCGCAGGCTGCGGATCACCCCGGAGCGCAGCATGATGTTGTCGTGAAGCTCCTGCCGCCGCAGGTCGAGGAAGCGATATTTCAGGCGCGTCTCCTCCGGATAATCCACGTCGCCGAAGACCGGCATCGGAAGCTCCTCGGCGGCGCCGAGCACCTCCAGGTCGGTGATGAACACCTCGACCTCGCCGGTGGGGATCTTGGGGTTCACCAGCGCCGCGTCGCGCGCCTTGACCACGCCGTCGACGCGGATCACCCATTCGGAGCGGACCTTCTCAACCTCGGCGAAGGCCGGGCTGTCGCCGTCGGCGAGCACCTGGGTCATGCCGTGATGGTCGCGCAGGTCGATGAAGAGCACGCCGCCATGGTCGCGCACCCGGTGGACCCAGCCCGAGAGGCGGACGGTATGGCCGACATCGCCGATCCGGAGATCGGCGCAGGTGTGGCTGCGATAGGCGTGCATGGGGACTTCCTCGGGACCGGGCGCGTCGAACCGGGCGACTTATACGCGCGGGGCCTGGCGGCGCAAGGGCGCGCGCCCCTCAGGAGGTCGGCGGCGGCGCGTCGGGATCGGGCACCGGATCGTCGCTGTCCCGGGCGGCCTGGATCTCGATGAAAACGCGGCTGATCTCCGGGTGGCGCTCCTTGATCCGCGCTTCGAGCGCGGTGATTCCGGTCTCGACCTCGCCGGCGCTGAGCGCGTTCCGCGCGTCGACGCTCAGGTTCACCAGCACGTCCATCGGGCCGAAATGAATGGTGCGGGCCTCGTTGACCCCGTCGACGAAGGACGCGCGGCCCGCGACGCCGATGATGTCCTCGACCATGATCCTCATCCGCGGCCTCGCCGATCAGCAGCCCCTTGGTCTCGATCGCGAGGGTTATGGCGGCGAACGCGAGGATCAGACCGATGACGATCGAGGCGGCGCCGTCGGCCCAGACGATCCCCAGCCTGTCCGCGCAGAACACGCCCACGAAGGCCGCCGTCAGGCCCATGAGCGCCGCCGTGTCCTCGAAGACGACGGTGAAAAGCGCGGGGTCCTTGGACTCGCGGATCGCCCGCAGCCAGGGGGCTTTGCCGCGCACGGCGTTGAACTCTTTGAGCGCCACGCTCAGCGCGACCGCCTCGAAGCAGAACGCGAGGCCGAGCACCGCGTAGTTCCATCCGGCGCTCTCCATCGGATGCGGGTTCAGGATCTTGATGACGCCCTCGTAGAGCGAGATGCCGGACCCGAGCGCGAAGAGCAGCATCGCGACGACGAAAGCCCAGAAATAGAGCTCCTTGCCGTAGCCGAAGGGATGCTCCGCGTCCGCCGGTCGATGCGCGCGACGCATGCCGTAGAGCAGCAGGCCCTGGTTGCCGGTGTCCACGACCGAGTGGACGGCCTCGGACAGCATCGCCGAGGACCCGGTCATCGCCGCGGCGAAGAACTTGGTCGCGGCGATCAGCGCGTTGCCGATCAGGGCCGCGATCACCACCGTTTTCGATCCGCCCGCCATGTGCCCTCCGACGCCAGCGACCGACATGCTCAACGCGCGGCCGGGGGGATGTCAACCGGCTCCGGGCGCGCGACGCGTCGGCGGAAATCCGCCGCAGGTTGAATCGCGGGCTGGCCGGAGCGGCGGCTTTCGTGTAACGGCCGAGCTGTATAATTGTCCGGAGTCATCGGTTTGCGCCATTCGGTTCGCGTCGTCGCCTGTCTTTCCGCCCTTCTCGTCCTCGCCAATTGCGCCCAGACCCCCTCTCCAGACTCGACGGGTCGGACCGACGTTTCCGGCCCCGCGACCAAGGCGAGCCGCGCGAATACCGACGACGTCTCCTGCCTCGCGGAGGCGGTCTATTTCGAGGCGCGCGGCACCAGCGACAAGGGCCAGAAGGCGGTCGCGCATGTGGTCGTGAACCGGGCGAACAGCCCGAAATTTCCAAATTCCGTCTGCGGAGTCGTCGCGGACAGGTGCCAGTTCTCCTACAGATGCGACGGCCGCCCGGACGTGCTGGCCGATCTGAGCGACCGCGAACGCGCGCTCGAACTCGCGCGCCAGGTCCTCGGCGGGGCGTCGGACATCACCCAAGGGGCGCTGTTCTTCCACGCGGCCTCGATGGAGCCGGGCTGGTTCAACACCCGGCCGCGCGTGGGCACGTTCGGCGGGAACGTCTTCTACCGCTGAGCGGCGGCACGGTCGCACGCGACGGGTTCATTGACGGGTCGTCAGGAAACCACCCGACCGACACGTTGGCCCGGCGGATGCCATGCGTGAAAGCGGAACATGACCCTTGCCGGACGGAAGCCCTCTCAACCTTTCAGACGAGCGCACGAAGAACTACCCGCACCACGTTCCGCAGCGGGGTCGCGACTGCCTGAAGTGACGCCGGCCCGGTGGTCGCGATCCCGACAGACGCTGACGTTCGCCCCGGACCCGAGGGCCGAGCCTCACCCCTGCAACGCCCTTACCCCCAGTTCGCCCTCCAGGCGAGCCCGCATCGCCATGGCGGCGGCGCGCGACGCGTTCGCGGTGGTGAAATACGGGATGCGGCCCGAGAGGGCGAGCGCGCGGATCTCGCGGCTGTCGTTGATCGACTGCGCGCCCTCGGTGGTGTTGAAGACGAGCTGCACGCCGTCGTCCTTCATCACGTCGACGATGTGCGGGCGGCCCTCGTAGACCTTGTTGACGCGGGTGGCGGGGATGCCGGCCGAGGCGAGGAAAGCGGCGGTGCCGGAGGTGGCGAGCAGGGTGAAGCCCAGATCGTGCATGGCGCGCGCCGCCTCGATCATCGTTTCGGACTTGTCCGCGTCCTTGACCGAGACGAAGACGGCGCCTCCGGTCGGGAGCTTCGTTCCCGCCCCCATCTGCGCCTTGAGGAAGGCGCGCGGGAAGGTGCGGTCCCAGCCCATGACCTCGCCGGTCGAGCGCATTTCCGGCCCGAGCAGAGTGTCGACGCCGGGAAAGCGGTTGAAGGGCATCACCGCCTCCTTCACCGAAAACCAGGGCATGGCGGGATCGGCCAGCGTCATCGGATCCGCGTAGGGCAGCGGATCGTCCGGTCCGACGCCGGCGGGATAGGCGGCGCGGTGCGGGAAATCCGCCAGCTTCTCGCCCGCCATGATCCGCGCGGCGATGGCGGCGATGGCGCTGTCGGTGGCCTTGGCGACGAATGGCACGGTGCGCGAGGCGCGGGGGTTGACCTCGAGCACGAAGATGTCCGCGCCCTGGATGGCGAACTGCACGTTCATCAGGCCGACGACGCCGAGGCCCAGCGCCATCGCGCGGGTCTGCGCCTCCAGCTCCGCCACGACCTCCGGGCTGAGCGACCAGGGCGGCAGCGAGCAGGCGCTGTCGCCGGAATGCACGCCCGCCTCCTCGATATGCTCCATGACGCCGGCGATGTGGACGTCTTTCCCGTCGGATATGGCGTCGACATCGACCTCGACGGCGCCGGCGAGGTAGCTGTCGAGCAGGACCGGGGTGTCGCCGGAGACGTGGACCGCCTCGTTGATGTAGCGGGTCAGCTGCGCCGCGTCGCGGACGATCTCCATCGCCCTCCCGCCGAGCACGTAGGACGGGCGGATCACCAGCGGATAGCCGATGCGTTCGGCGACCGCGTGGGCCTGTTCGGCGGACCGGGCGATGCCGTTCTCGGGCTGCTTCAGGCCGAGGCGTCCGAGAAGCTGCTGGAACCGCTCGCGGTCCTCGGCCAGATCGATGGCGTCGGGCGTGGTGCCGAGGATCGGGATGCCGGCGTCGTGCAGCGCGTTGGCGAGCTTCAGCGGGGTCTGGCCGCCGAACTGGACGATCACGCCGTGCAGCGTGCCGTTCTCCTGCTCGAGCCGCAGGATCTCCAGCACGTGCTCCAGCGTCAGCGGCTCGAAATAGAGCCGGTCCGAGGTGTCGTAATCGGTCGAGACCGTCTCGGGATTGCAGTTGACCATGATGGTCTCGTAGCCCGCGCCGGTCAGCGCGTAGCAGGCGTGACAGCAGCAATAGTCGAACTCGATCCCCTGCCCGATCCGGTTCGGGCCGCCGCCGAGGATGACGACTTTCCTGGCGTCGGTGGGCCGGGCCTCGCATTCGACGTATCCGCCGGCCTCGGCCTCGTAGGTCGAGTACATGTAGGGCGTCTGCGCCTCGAACTCGCCGCCGCAGGTGTCGATGCGTTTGAACACCGCCTTGACGTCGGCGGCGAGCCGGTCGGCCCGGACCGAGGCCTCGGACCGGCCGGTGAGTTTGGCCAGACGCGCGTCGGAGAAGCCCATCATCTTGAGACGGCGGATGCCCGCGGCGTCGGTCGGCAGGCCCCCCTCGCGGACGCGCGCCTCCTCGTCGACGATCTCGCGGATGCGCGCGAGGAACCACGGGTCGAAGCGCGTCACCGCGTGGATCTGGTCGTCGGTCAGACCGTGCCGCATCGCCTGGGCGGCCGTGAGCATCCGCTCCGGGGTCTGACGCGACAGCGCCTTGACCACGGCGGCGTGGGCGTCGGGTCCGTCCGCGCCGGGGATGGCGATCTCGTCGAAGCCGGTAAGGCCGGTCTCGAGCGAGCAGAGCGCCTTCTGCACGCTCTCGTGGAAGCTCCGGCCGATCGCCATCGCCTCGCCGACGGATTTCATCGCGGTGGTGAGCAGCGGCTCGGCGCCGGGGAATTTCTCGAAGGCGAAGCGCGGGATCTTCGTCACGACGTAGTCGATCGTCGGCTCGAAGCTGGCCGGGGTCACCTGGGTGATGTCGTTGTCGAGCTCGTCGAGCGTGTAGCCGACCGCGAGCTTGGCGGCGATCTTGGCGATGGGGAATCCGGTCGCCTTCGACGCCAGCGCCGAAGAGCGGCTGACGCGCGGGTTCATCTCGATGACGATCAGCCTCCCGGTGTCGGGATGCACGGCGAACTGGACGTTCGAGCCGCCGGTCTCCACCCCGATCTCGCGCAGCACCGCGATCGAGGCGTTGCGCATCATCTGGTATTCCTTGTCGGTCAGCGTGAGCGCCGGCGCGACGGTGATGCTGTCGCCGGTATGCACGCCCATCGGATCGACGTTCTCGATCGAGCAGACGATGATGCAGTTGTCCGCGCGGTCGCGGACCACCTCCATCTCGAACTCCTTCCAGCCGAGCAGGCTCTCGTCGATCAGGATCTGGCTGACCGGCGAGGCGTCGAGACCCGTCCGGCAGATGCGCTCGTAATCCTCGCGGTTGTAGGCGACGCCGCCGCCGGTCCCGCCCATGGTGAAGGCGGGACGGATGATCGCGGGCAGGCCGACATGCTCGATGGCGTCCATCGCCTCCCTGAGCGAGTTGGCGATGGTGGCCTTGGGGTTCTCGAGGCCGATCCGGTCCATCGCCTCGCGGAACAGCTTGCGGTCCTCGGCCATCTCGATGGCGGCGCGCTTGGCGCCGATCAGCTCGACGCCGAACTTCTCCAGCACCCCCATGTCGTCGAGCGCCAGCGCCGTGTTGAGGCCCGTCTGGCCCCCCATCGTCGGCAGGAGCGCGTCGGGGCGCTCCTTCTCGATGATCTTGGCGACGATCTCGGGCGTGATCGGCTCGATATAGGTGGCGTCGGCCATGCCGGGGTCGGTCATGATCGTGGCGGGATTGGAATTGACCAGGATGACCCGGTAGCCCTCCTCGCGCAGCGCCTTGCAGGCCTGGGCGCCGGAATAGTCGAACTCGCAGGCCTGGCCGATGACGATGGGCCCCGCTCCGATGATCATGATGGAGCGGATGTCGGTTCTCTTCGGCATTGGCGACCCTGCAAATTCGAGCCGCGCCCGGCGCGGCGCGACGTGTCTGGATTCGCCAGAAACCGGCAAATTGGCGTGGTTATAGAGGCGGCGGACCAGGGCGCAAGGCGTTAAAGGACGGCGCGGGACGCGGCGGGGCCAGCCTCGTCGGCGTCGACGCGACGGCGGGCGCCACCGCCGATTCGCCACACGGAACGCGATCGGCGGATTTCCGCTCGCCTTTCCGCGGCATGGAACCGGTTGCGGAATCGCTCAATAGAACCCGCAATGTAAATACATATGTTTTTATTTTGGAGTTATTTTTGTTTTGACTTCGTTAATTACATGGCTCGGCGCTTTTTCGCGTATCATGAAAATGTCGCGTGCGGGTATTGCTACAGATGGCCGTCCGCATAATATAACACACAGGGACGGCTGAGATGCCGGACCGCGGCCCACCCCTCGGGGCGGACCGCATCAACCGAACTCGTGAAAGGAACTACGATGCGTAAGACCCTTCTCACCCTTGCCGTGGCCGCCTTCGCCGCGCCCGGCATCCTCTCGGCGCAGACCTTCGAAGAGGTCGACACCGACGCGAACGGCTCGATCAGCATGGACGAGGCCATGGCGGCCATGCCCGATGCGGACGAAGCCACGCTTCAGGCCGCCGACACCGACGGCGACGGCTCGCTGTCCGAGGAAGAGTTCCAGGCGATCCCGCAGGGCTGACGCGCCCGCGACCCGTGAATTCGGCCCGCCGGAGCGATCCGGCGGGCCTTTTTCGTGGCGCGTCCGGCTCAGTCGGCCAGCGCCGCGATCTCGAGGATGAGCTTCCGGCGCACCGCGTGCTCGAAGCTGGCATCCCCGTCGGAGGCCGTGACCACGAACGCGCCGGGACCGCCGATCAGCCGCTCGCGGAACTCGGCCTCCAGATCGCCGCCGCGCGGCCGGCCGGAGCAGGCGCCGCACGTGATCGCGAGCCCGTTGATCACCACGCCGGCCTCCACCACGATGTCGCGCGCCACGTCGATCGGCGGCCCCTGCGGGTTCCACGAGCTGTCGCCCGAAAGGTCGATGACCTTTCTCCAACCCTCGAAGCCGTTGTTCTCGATCAGGTCCAGCCCCTTGAGCAGCGCCGATCCGATGGCGTTCGATCCGAAGGCCGCGCGCGGCGGCGCCATCAGCCGCGCGCCGAACTCGGCCGCGCTCGCCGCGTCCTCGACCACCATCCAGTCGACCACCACCTCCTGCGAGGACGCTCCGGCCCATTCGACGTAGGCGACCGCGATCCGCCCGAGCGCGCCGCCGCGCGCGATGGCGTCAAGCACCTCCGGATGCGCCATCGCGTCGGCGTAGCCCTGCCGCTGAAGCGCGATCTCGACGTCGTCGATCGAGCCGGACGCGTCCGCGAGCAGCACCAGTTCGAGATCGACGTCGATCGTCTCGGCGCGGGCGCCGGCCCGGCGACGCCAGCAGGCAGACGAGACGGCAAGGGCGCGCAGCATGGATTTCCTCCATCTGACCGATGGGAAAGATAGACCCCGGCGCGCGCCATTCCAGCGCCGTCAGGCGCGTTTGGCCGCACCTGTCCGACGTCCATGACCGAGAGGACCTTCGCCTCGATGTCGGAGGCGTTCATTCCGGCGACGTCGTACATCTTCTCCGGCGCGTTCTGGTCGATGAACGTGTCGGGGAAGACCATCGAGCGGAATTTCAGGCCCGCGTCGAACACGCCCTCGTCGGAGAGGAGCTGCGCCACGTGGCTGCCGAAACCGCCCACCGCGCCCTCCTCGATCGTGATCAGCGCCTCGTGGCGGGCGGCGAGGTCGAGGATCATGTCGCGATCGAGCGGTTTGACGAAGCGCGCGTCGGCGATGGTGGGACGGATGCCGCGCGCCTCGAGCGCCTCGGCGGCCTTGAGCACCTCCTGGAGGCGCGCGCCGAAGGACAGGATCGCGACGCGGGAGCCCTCGCGGATCATGCGTCCCTTGCCGATCTCGAGCGGCGTGCCTCGCTCGGGCATCTCGACGCCGACGCCCTCGCCGCGCGGAAACCTGAAGGCGCTCGGGCCGTCGTCGATGACGGCTGCCGTGGCGACCATGTGCGCGAGTTCCGCCTCGTCGGCGGCGGCCATGACCGTGAAGCCCGGCAGGTTGGCCAGATAGGCGATGTCGAACGAGCCCGCATGGGTCGGACCGTCGGCCCCCACCAGCCCCGCGCGGTCGATGGCGAAGCGCACCGGGAGGCGCTGGATCGCGACGTCATGGACGACCTGATCGTAGGCGCGCTGCAGGAACGTCGAATAGATCGCGGCGAAGGGCTTCATCCCCGCCGCGGCGAGGCCGGCGCAGAAGGTGACGCCGTGCTGCTCGGCGATGCCCACGTCGAAGCACCGGTCGGGAAAGCGCTCGGCGAAGAGGTTGAGGCCGGTGCCGTCCGGCATGGCGGCCGTGACGGCGACGATCCGGTCGTCGGCCTCGGCCTCCTTGATCAGGTGCTGGGCGAAGACCTTGGTGTAGCTCGGCGCGTTCGACGGGGCCTTCTTCTGGGCGCCGGTCACCACGTCGAATTTCGAGACGCCGTGATAGCGGTCGGCCGAGCCCTCCGCCGGCGCGTAGCCTTTGCCCTTGACCGTGCGGACATGGATCAGAACGGGCTTGTCCGCCCGCACCTTCTGGTCGCGCAGGACCTTGAGCAGCCAGTCGAGATCGTGCCCGTCCACCGGACCGACATAGTTGAAGCCGAGCTCCTCGAAGAGCGTGCCGCCGATGGTGATGCCCTTGACCAGTTCGCGGGCGCGCCTGGCGCCCTCGACCATCGGACGGGGCAGCATCTTCACCGCGCCCTCGGCCACCGACATCATGTCCTGGAACGGCGCGCCGCTGACCATGCGCGAGAGATAGGTCGACATGGCCCCGGTCGGGGGAGCGATCGACATCTCGTTGTCGTTGAGGATCACGAACAGCCGCTTGCGCATGTGCCCGGCGTTGTTGAGCGCCTCGTAGGCCATGCCGGCCGAGAGCGCGCCGTCGCCGATCACCGCGATGGCGTCGCCGACGTCCGGGGCGCCGAGCTCGCGCGCGGCGGCGTAGCCCAGCGCCGAGGAGATCGAGGTCGAGGAATGCGCCGCGCCGAAGGCGTCATAGGGGCTCTCGGCGCGCTTGGTGAACCCGCTGAGGCCGCCGCCGGCGCGCAGCGTGCGGATGCGGTCGCGCCGGCCGGTCAGGATCTTGTGCGGATAGCACTGGTGACCCACGTCCCAGATCAGCTTGTCCTTGGGCGTGTTGAAGACCGCGTGGATCGCGACGGTCAGTTCCACCACGCCGAGACCCGCGCCGAGATGTCCGCCGGTGACCGAGACCGCCGAGATCGTCTCGGCGCGCAACTCGTCCGCCACCCGGCGCAGGTCCGCGTTGCTCAGACCCTTGAGGTCCGCCGGGCTGTCGATCCGGTCAAGAAGCGGTGTGCTCGGCCGCGCGTCGGTCATGGTCTACCCCTCTCCCGGCGTCTCTCCGCCGGGTCAGCTGTCCCGTCCCACGGCGAACGCCGCGGCGAGACGAAGGTTCTCGGCGGCCGAGCCGTAGGGACTCAGAGTGTCACACGCGCGGATGGCCAAGTCACGCGCCTTCGCCCGGGCGCCGTCGACCCCGAGCAGCGAGACGAACGTCGCCTTGCCCGCCGCCGCGTCCTTGCCGAGCCGCTTTCCGGTCGCGTCCTCGTCGCCCGCGACGTCGAGGATGTCGTCGGCGATCTGGAAGGCGAGGCCGAGATCGGCGGCGTAGCGGCGCATCGGCTCGACGTCGGAGCGGCCGAGAACCGCGCCCGATTCCGCCGCCCAGACGATCAGCGCGCCGGTCTTTAGCGCCTGGAGATCGGAGATCCCGGCGAGATCGGGCGCAGGCCCTGCGGTCCCGGCGGCGATGTCGAGCGCCTGGCCGCCGACCATGCCCGTCGCCCCCGCGGCCTGCGCCAGACCCGCGATCAGCCGG
Organism: uncultured Alphaproteobacteria bacterium; assembly: GCA_963798765.1. Classification (GTDB taxonomy): domain Bacteria; phylum Pseudomonadota; class Alphaproteobacteria; order Rhodobacterales; family Rhodobacteraceae; genus Amaricoccus. The sequence goes on from CAWCUP010000013.1 coordinate 89,693, forward strand.
ACCTGCAGGCGGGGATCGACGCCTCCCTGCGGCGAGGCGAGGATGCCGAAGGCGAGCGTCTGAAGCGCGTCGCCGGTGAGCACCGCCGTCGCCTCGTCCCAGCGCACGTGCACCGTCGGCTGCCCGCGCCGCAGATCGTCGTCGTCCATGCAGGGCAGATCGTCGTGGACGAGGCTGTAGGCGTGCACGCATTCCACCGCCGCCGCCGCGCGCAGCGCCTGGACCGGCGGCACGCGGAACAGCGCCGCGCTCTCCATCGCGAGAAACGCCCGGAGACGTTTGCCCCCGGACAGGACCGCATGCCGCATCGCCGCGCCGAGCGTGGTGTCGCCCGCGGGCAGAAGCCCGTCGAGCGTCTCCTCGACGCGCGTCGCGGACTGGCTCAGCAGAGCGTGGAACTGCAGCAGCGCGGGATCCATCGGTTCAGCCGAGATCGGAGGGCTTCGCGCCCACGGATCCGTCGGGGCCCCGGGTGATCTCCTCGACGCGGGCCTGCGCGGCCTTCAGCCTGTCGTCGCAATGCCGGCGCAGCGTGTCGCCGCGCGCGTAGAGCGCGATGGACTCGTCGAGCGGCACGTCGCCGGATTCGAGCCGTCCGACAACGCTTTCGAGTTCCGCGAGCGCGTCCTCGAAGGACAGCTCCGACACCGGCCGTTCGCTCGTGGTCTCAGCCATGTCCCCGCTCCATCAACACCCGCACATGCGCCGCCGCCGACGCCGCCAGCGCGCCCAGATCATATCCGCCCTCGAGAGTCGAGACGACCCGGCCGTCGCAATGCCTGGCCGCCAGCGCGCAGAGCTGCGCCGTGGCCCAGGCGAAATCCGCCTCGCGCAGGGCGAGATTGGCCAGCGGATCGTCCGCATGGGCGTCGAACCCGGCGGAGATCAGGATCATCTGCGGCGCGTGCGCCTCGATCGCCGGCAGCACCTTGCCGAGCATCGCCGCGCGGAACACCCCGCCGCCGGCGCCCGCCGGCAACGGCACGTTGACGATCTGGCCGTGGGCGCCGGTCTCGTCGGCCGCGCCGGTGCCGGGATAGAGCGGCATCTGGTGCGTCGAGCAGAACAGCACCCGCGCGTCGTCCCAGACCAGGTCCTGCGTGCCGTTGCCGTGATGCACGTCGAAATCGACGATGGCGACGCGCTCCAGCCCGTGCGCCTCGAGCGCGTGCTTGGCGCCGATCGCGACGCTGCCGAAAAAGCAGAATCCCATCGCGGTGGATTTCTCGGCGTGGTGGCCGGGCGGCCGCACGGCGCAGAACGCGTTGCGCACCTCGCCGGCCATGACCATGTCGACGCCCCGGACCACCGCGCCGGCGGCCCTGCGCGCGGCGGCGAGCGAGCCGGACATCATGAACGTATCGGCGTCCACCGGGACGTAGCCGCGCTCCGGCGACATCTCCTCGAGCGCCGCGAGATGCGCCGCCGGATGCGCCCGCAGGATCCACGCGTCCTCGGCCAGCGGCGCCTCGGCGCGCACCAGATAGGCGAACTCCTCGGTCTCGAAAGCGGCCAGCACGGCCCTGAGCCTGTCGACCCGCTCGGGATGCCCCGGCGGAGTGACATGGCCGAGGCAGTCCGGATGGGTGATCAGCGCCGTGGTCATGGCCGGAACCTACGGCCTCCGTCCGGAACCTTCAAAGGGAATGTGCCGCCGCTCAGCGGACCGGGCGCAGCATCCGCTCCATCACGCCGCTGCGGAACACGAACCGGTGCGCGAGCGCCGCCGCGACGTGCAGCGCGACGAGCGCCAGCAGGATCGCCTGCATCGCGGAATGCGCCTCCGCCGCGACCTCGATCCCGCCGAACCAGGCCGCCAGGCCGGAGATCGGCATGAGAAGGAGGAGCGCGTAGAGCCCCCAATGCGTCGCGCCGGCGAGCGCGCGCAGGCCCGGACGCTGCTCGGGCGGCGGCGGCGCTCCCTCGCGCAGCCGGAGCGCGAGGCGCCAGACCATGAGGACGAGGATCAGCCCGCCGACGACGACATGCGAGTAGACGCCGAAGCCGGGCGTCGCCGCGCCGCCCCGCGCGACGACGCCCCAGGCCCGGGCGATCAACTCGTTCAGAACGTATTGCCAGACGACCAGCGCCGCGACGCCCCAGTGCAGCCAGACCTGTCGGCGCGAATAGCCCGCGACCTCGCCCATTCCCCCGTCTCCTCCGCATGCCGGCGACGTCCGCCGGACCTCTCCCTCACGCGCGGCGTCGCGGATTCCGTCGCGGCGGTCTCAAAGCCCCGCCTGCCAGTCCCGCACCGCGTCGAGCGGCCAGAGCAGCATCAGCACGTTGAGCGCCAGGCCGTCCCTGATCCAGATCATGGTGACCGCCTCGAAGACGAGGGCGAGCGTCACCGTCGCCCATACGGGCAGCCGCGACGCGAGCCAGAAGCCGACCATCATCGCGCCGATGTCGGCAACGGAGTTGATCACGCTGTCGCCGAAATAATCGAGCGAGATCGTCGCCTCGCGATACCTCTGGATCACCGCGTCGGTGTTCTCGGCGATCTCCCAGGCGACCTCGACCAGCGTGGCGATCAGCAGACGCCAGCCGAAGGAAAGGTTCGGCGCGGCGAAAGCCAGCACCGCGTAGAAGATGAAGCCGTGAATCAGATGCGACGGCGTGTACCAGTCGGTCAGATGCTGCGAGTTCTCCGACGACGCCACCGCACCGTGCCAGAGCTTGACATATCCGCACTCGCAGATCGGCACGCGGCCCATCAGGAGCAGGACGGCCGCGCCGCCCGCCACCGCGCCCAGGGTCAGCGCGAAGGGCAGCAACCGCCTGCCGTCAAACCGCATCCCGCCTCCGACGATTGCGGATGACGCGCCCGCGCCCGCAGTCTAGCATCGCCTCCGGCACGAAAAGCAAGGACCGCCAACAATGAAACTCGCCAGCCTGCGCGACGGCACACCGGAGGGGCGGCTGGTGGTCGTCTCTCGCGACGTGACGCTCTGCTCCGACGCCCGCCACGTCGCGCCGACGCTGCGCGCCGCGCTCGACGACTGGGCCGCGGCCTCGACCGCGCTCGAACTGATCGCGCGCGGCGTCGAGAGCGGCGGCCAGCCGGTGGAACGGTTCCACGAGCGCGAGGCGATATCGCCGCTGCCCGGAGGCGCGGATCCCCGCGGCGCGACCGGCGCGGCCCGCGTGACGCCCGGCGTCTCGGTGATCCCAGGCGCCGACGGCGCGCCGCTGCTGGTCGTGCTGCGCTGCGATCTCGGCGACGGCCCGGAGGCGCGATCCGCCTTCTCGCCGGTCGCGCTCACGCCTGACGAGATCGGCCCGGCGTGGCGGGACGGGACGATCGGCGCGGCGCTGACCCTGACCCGCGGCGCCGAGGTCGCGACCGCCCGCCTCACGCCGGTGACGGAAGCCGGCGCGGGCGCGCTTCGCCCGGTCGCCGCGGCGCCGGCCTGCGACGGCCCCGCCCCCGGCGCGCCGCTCCGGGTGGAACTGCGCGACCCGGCGGGGCATTGCGTCTTCGGCGCCATCGAGCTGACCGCCGCGCCCTGACGCCCGGAAGGGCCCTTCCATGCCCTCCGGGACGCCCGAGGCACTCGCCGGCCGCCCCGCCGGGACGGCCGCGCGATCCCGCCTCAGTTCAGCGCCTTGTCCGAGACCGCGTGCGTCCAGGCGCCCTCGGGCTCCTTGGTGATCACCGGATCCGATCCCGCCGACAGGAGCGTCTTGACCGTGCGCTCGTAATCGGCCGGATCCAGCGCGCCGTTCGAGCCTGCGGTGAGCTTGGCGACCTCGCCCATCATCCGCTTCTGATGCGCCTCGGTCTGGGCCCCGGTCTCGTCGTTGTCGAGCACGATCATCGCGGCCTCGTCCGGATTCTCCTCGGCCCATTTCCAGCCCTTCATCGAGGCGCGCACGAACTTGGCCATCGTCTCGACGAACTCGGGATCCGCCAGCCGCTCCTCGAGCACCCAGAGACCGTCCTCGAGCGTCGCCACGCCCTCGTCCTCGTATTTGAACACGGTCAGATCCTCGGGCGTGAAGCCCGCGTCGATCACCTGCCAGTACTCGTTGTAGGTCATCGTCGAGATGCAGGCCGCCTGCTCCTGAAGGAGCGGATCGACGTTGAAGCCCTGCTTGAGCACGGTCACGCCCGCTTCGCCGCCATCGGTCGGAATGCCGAGCGACGACATCCAGCTCAGGAACGGATACTCGTTGCCGAAGAACCAGACGCCGAGCGTCTTGCCCGGGAAATCCTCCGTGGTGGTCACGCCGCTGTCGTTGCGGCAGGTCAGCATCATGCCGGACGACTTGAACGGCTGGGCGATGTTCACCAGCGGCAGCCCCGCCTCGCGCGCGGCCAGCGCCGCGGGCATCCACTCGACGATCACGTCGGCGCCGCCGCCGGCCAGCACCTGCGGCGGCGCGATGTCCGGACCGCCCGGCCTGATCGTGACGTTCAGGCCCTCCTCCTCATAGAATCCTTCCGCCTCGGCGACGTAGTAGCCCGCGAACTGGGCCTGCGTGACCCATTTGAGCTGCAGCGTCACGTCCTCGGCCGACGCGGCGCCCGCCGCGAGGAGCGCCGCCGCGGCGACCCCCGAAAACCATCTTCCCATTCAGTCTCTCCTGTTGCGGGCGTCATGCCCGTTTCATTCAGTGTCGCGTCCGCCGCTGCGACGGATGCCAGAAGGTCGCCGCCCGCTCCGCCAGCGCGACCGCGCCGTAGAAGGCCGACCCGACGATGGCCGCCACCGCGATCTCGGCCCAGACCATGTCGAGCGCGAGCCGTCCGACCTCGGTCGAGATGCGGAAACCCATGCCGGAGGTGGGCGAGCCGAAGAACTCCGCCACGATGGCGCCGATCAAAGCTAACGTCGTGGATATTTTCAAGCCGTTAAAGAGAAACGGCGCCGCCGCCGGCAACCGCAGCTTGAAAAGCGACTGCGAATAACTCGCGGCGTATGTACGCATCAGATCGCGCTGAGCGCTCTCCGCCGCCCCGAGACCCTGCACGGTGTTGACCAGCATCGGAAAGAACACCATCAGCACCACGACCGCCGCCTTGGAATGCCAGTCGAAGCCGAACCACATCACCATGATCGGCGCCATGCCGATGATCGGCAGCGCCGAGATGAAATTGCCGACCGGCAGGAGCCCGCGCCGCAGGAACGGCAGGCGGTCCACCGCGATCCCGGTCAGCACGGCCGCGCCGCAGCCGATGACATAGCCGGTCAGCGCGCCCTTGAAGAAGGTCTGCACCAGGTCCGTCCAGAGCACCGGCAGGCTCGCGGCGAACCGCGCCCCGATGGCGCTCGGCGCCGGCAGCAGAACCGGGCTCACGCCGAGACCCCGCACCATCAGCTCCCAGATCAGCAGAAGCGTGACCCCGAACACCACCGGCGGCAGCAGCCGCGCCGCTCCCGTCAGAGGCCGCCGCGTCAGCGCCACGTTGAGCCCCCACCCGCCGACCCAGACCGCGACCGCCCCGACCAGCGCGGCGTTCACGGCACGGCTCCGCATTGACACGACGCGCCCGAGCCGCCACGCGGTGTCCCATGCCCCGCGCCCCGCGATCCCCGATGCCGATGTCCCGCGCCGAGGCGCGCGCCCGCTGGATCCACGCCCAGCGGCTCGACGCCGCGGCCCCCTTCGGCGCCGGCCCGCAGGCGGTCCGCGCCGCGATCGAGCATCTCGGCTATGTCCAGATCGACACGATCCACGTCATCGAGCGCGCCCACCACCACGTCCTCTGGAGCCGCGTCCCCGCCTACACCCTCGCCGATCTCGACGCCGCGCTGAGCGACGAGAAATCCGTTTTCGAAGGCTGGGCGCACGCGCTCTCTTACATCCCCACTCGCGACTACCGCTTCTTCATGCCCGCCATGCGCGCCCGTCGCGCCGAGCCGGAACGCTGGTTCGGAACGGTCACGCCCGCCGAGACCCGCCGCGTCATGGCCCGCGTCCGCCGCGACGGCCCGCTGACCATCCGCGACATCGAGGAGCCGAAGGTGGAGAAGACCCACCTCTGGGCCAGCCGCAAACCCTCGAAGCGCGCGCTGGAATTCGGCTTCCTCACCGGCGCGCTCGCCGTCTCGGGCAGACGCGGCATGCTCAAGACCTACGATCTCGCGGACCGCCACTTCGGCTGGCCGCCCCGCCCGCGCCCCGCGTCTGAGCGCGCGATCCTCGACTACCTCCTCGACCGCGCGCTGCGCGCGCAGGGGCCGGTCAGCCTCGCCTCGATCTGCTACATGGACGCGCCGCGCAAAGCCGCGATGTCCGACCTCATCGCGGCCCGCGTCCGCCGCCGCGCGCTGGTCCCGGTCGCCATCGACGGCGTGGAGACGCCCCACTGGATCGCGCCCGCGCCTCCGCCGGACCCGCCTGAGGCGGTCCACATCCTCTCGCCCTTCGATCCGCTGATCATCCAACGCGCGCGCCTCTCCGCGTTCTTCGGCTACGACCACCTTTTCGAGGCCTACGTCCCTGCGGCGAAACGCAAACTCGGCTATTTCGCCCTGCCGGTCCTCGTCGACGACCGCATCGTCGCCGCGATCGACATCAAGGCCGACCGGACGCGACGGGAACTGATCATCCAAAACTGGACCTGGACGCCGGACGCGCGCGACGGCGACCGCGCCCGCGTCGACGAGGCGCTCCACCGCTTCGAGGCGTTCCAGTTCGCGCCCTGAGCCCAAACCGCCTATTTCCCCCAACGCAGCGCCAGCGGCGACACCTCCCGCGCCAGCTCCAGCAGCTGCGCCCGCGTCTCCGGATGCAGCCCCCGCGTCGGATGCCGAACATGGTCCGACCCGATCACGCCGCCCTCCATCATCACCGTCTTGCAGGCCCGCCAGCCGCATTGCCGGTTCTCGAAATTGATCAGCGGCAGCACCCGCGCGTAGATCTCCGCCGCCTCCGCCCGCCGCCCCTCGGCATGCGCCACGATCGCCGGACGGATCAGATCGGGCAGCGTCGCCGAGGTCATGCTCCCGCGTCGCGCCGGCGTCGAGATCGGCCATCAGCGTGATCGCCTCCTCGCCGTCGAACGGCCCTTCGATGGCGTCGCCACCCGCCTCGATCAGCGCGCGCAGCTTCGCCGCCGCCTGCGGCACCTCGATCTTGAACAGGCGCACCTGCTCGATCTCCCGCGCCATCCGCGCCAGAAACGGCACCGACAGCGTGACGCCCGAAAGCGGCGCGTCCTGCACCATGACCGGAATGCCGCCTGCGGCCCCCACCCGCTCGAAATGCTCGAACACCGCCTCCTCGTCGGCGCGCAGCCCGGCGCCGTGATAGGGCGGCATCATCATCAGCATCGCCGCGCCCATCGACGCCGCCTCGCGCGCGCGGTCCGCCGCGACCTTCGTCGAGAAGTGCGAGATCGTCACGATCACCGGAACGCGCCCCGCCGCATGCTCCAGACAGAGCCGCGTCAGCTCCGCCCGCTCCGCGTCCGACAGCAGGAACTGCTCGGAAAAATTCGCGAGGATGCAGATGCCGTCGACGCCCTGGTCGATCATGCAGTCGATCACCCGGCGCATCCCCTCCGGATCCAGCGATCCGTCCTCGCGGAACGGCGTCGGCGCCACCGGCCAGATGCCGGAAAAAGCCCTCGTCGTCATGTCTCTCTCCCTCTTGGTTTCTTCTTCACGCCGCCCCGCCCATCGCCCGCGCCGTCAGCCGCTCCGCCAGCCCGATCAGCCCGACCAGGACCGCCGCGAGGATCGCCGCCATCATCAGCGCCGACCAGATCTGCACCGTCTGCCCGTAATAGCTCCCCGACAGCATCCGCGCGCCCAGGCCCGCCACCGCCCCGGTCGGCAACTCGCCGATGATCGCGCCCACGAGGCTCGCCGCCACCGCCACCTTCAGCGACGCGAAAAGATACGGCAGCGCCGCGGGCCAGCGCAGCTTTTGGAACGTCTGCCGCCGGTCCGCGCTCCAGGTCCGCATCTGGTCGAGCATCATCGCGTCGGGCGACCGGAACCCCTTCACCATGCCCACCACCACCGGAAAGAACGACAGATACATCGAGATCAGCGCCTTGGGCAGCAGCCCCGACACGCCGACCGAATTCAGCACGACGATGATCATCGGCGCGATGGCGAGGATCGGGATCGTCTGGCTCGCGATCACCCAGGGCATCACCGACCCGTCCATCGCCCGGTCATGCACGATGCCGATGGCGAGCAGGATCCCGAGCCCCGCCCCCAGCACGAACCCCAGCAAGGTCGCGCTGAGCGTGATCCCGGCATGGCGCAGCAGCGAGCGTTTCGACGTCGGCGCCACCTCGACCGTGGTGCGCCACAGTTCCGCCACCACCTGATGCGGCGCCGGCAGAAGCGGCCGCTCCTGGCTCCAGGTCGCGCGCACCAGATCGCCGAAGCCCAGCTCCACCCCCGCGCGCCCGGCCTGGTCATACGCCCAGGCCGCGTTCAGCCAGACCGCGCCCGCGTACCAGAGCGCGACGATCCCCGCGACGACGACCAGCACCGGCATGAGATTTCCCCGCCCGCTCATCCCCGCGCCGCTCCGGCTTTCATACTGACATGAAACCTGGAGAGCAGTCGTGACGCGCCAACAGGCGCGTCACCGATAAAAAGACTCGCGCGCACCGCGCGCTCCGCCTGGCGGCAAAGGCCGCCCGCTCCGCTCACACCTCTTCCCCCATCCCGGCCCGCAGCCCGTCGCGCACCCGCGCCGCGATCTCGAGAAACTCGCGGCTCTCGCGGATGTGGAGCGGCCGCTCGCGCGGCAGGCCGCTCTCGATCACGTCGGTCACACGGCCGGGACGCGGGCTCATCACCACGATCCGCGTCGAAAGGTAAACCGCCTCCGGGATCGAATGCGTCACGAAACAGATCGTTTTGCCCGTCCGCGACCAGAGCTCCAGCAATTGCTCGTTCAGCTTGTCGCGCACGATCTCGTCGAGCGCCCCGAACGGCTCGTCCATCAGCAGCAGATCCGCGTCGAACGCCAGCGCCCGCGCGATCGAGGCGCGCTGCTGCATGCCGCCCGACAATTGCCAGGGATACCGGTTCTCGAACCCGCCCAGCTCGACCATCTCCAGCACCCGCGCCACCCGCGCGTCCTGCTCCGCCCGCCAGTAGCCCATGATCTCCAGCGGCAGACGGATGTTGCCGCCGATGGTCCGCCAGGGAAACAGCCCCGCCGCCTGGAAGACGTAGCCGTAGGCCCGCGCCTCGCGCGCGGCGTGCGGGGTGCCGCCGTTCACGGTGATCGTCCCGCCGGTGGGGGTTTCCAGATCGGCGGCGACCCGCAGGAACGTCGTCTTGCCGCAGCCCGACGGCCCGATGAAGCTGACGAAATCGCCCCGGCTCACTGTCAGGTTCACGTCCGCCAGCGCCCGCACCGGCCCGTCCCCGGTCGGAAACGTCAGATCCAGCCCCCTCGCCTCGATCACCGGCCCGCCGATCCCGTCTCCTTCGCCGTCCACGCCCGCTCCACCCGCCCTGATCCGGCGCCAATAAACCAGCGGGGCGCGCGGGACGCAAACCCCGAATGGCGGCGCCAACCCGACAAGTCGCGACGATTTCGCGGAAAAACCGCCTCTCATTCGAGGCGCGGGGACGGCGGCGCCGAAACGAAGCGTTAACGCGGCGGCCGCATCCTCGACCGGCGATCAGGGGAACGGGGGGAATCGCGATGCGCCGCACGGAGGCCCATGCGGGAGAACTGCCGACGGCGTTTCTCGACAGCCTGCCCAACCCGGTGCTCGTGAAGGACGCCGCGCTGACCTACGTCTGGGTGAACCGGGCGTTCGAGGAGCTGTTCGGCGTCAGGCGCGGCGACATCGCCGGCCTGCGCGACGAGGACATCTTCCCGGAGAACCGCGCCGGCGCCGTCCGCGACCGGCGGGTCCTGACCGACGGCGCCGTCGGCGAGGACCTCGCCACGGTGATCCAGGAACGGCGCGGCCGGCGCGAGACGCTGACCCGCAAAAGCCGCCTCACCCTCGCGGACGGCACGGTGCTCCTGATCGGCATCATGCACGACGTGACCGAGGTGGTGGCGGCGAACGCCGCGCTCGCGGAGACCAGCGCGGCGCTCCGCGCGCAGGCCCAGGAGCTGCGCCGGCTCGCCGACACCGACATGCTGACGGGATGCCTCAACCGCCGGGCGCTTTTCGAACTCGCGGGCGGCGTGCCCCGGGAGACCGAGGTCGGGCTGCTCCTGACCGACATCGACCATTTCAAGAGGATCAACGACACCTACGGGCACGCGGCGGGCGATCTCGCGCTCAAGCACTTCGCGGGCGTGGTGATGCGCAACATCCGCGAGACCGACACCCTCGCGCGGATCGGCGGCGAGGAGTTCGCGGTGCTGCTGCCTGGCGCCACCATCGACGCGACGCGGACCATCGCCGAGCGCATCCGCGCCGCGCTCGCCGCGAGCCCGCTGGTCTGCGAGGACGGCCTCGCGATCAACATGACCGTCAGCATCGGCGTCTGCCTGCCCGAGACGCGCGAGGCGCTCGATCTCGACGCGCTGCTGGCCGACGCCGACCGCAGGCTCTACGTCGCCAAACGCGACGGCCGCGACCGGGTGGTGTTCGCCGGCTGAGCCCCGCCTATACGCCCGATGGGATGTTCCGGGGATCCCGCTCGACGCCGCGCGGCGCGGTCAGCGCCTTCCATTTAGACAGCGCGACGTTCTGCGACGGGAAGGCCGGACGCGGCACGAAGCGCCCCCGCCCCGGCTGCGGCGCGCTGTTCTGGCCGTCCGCCCAGACCACCTCGCCGCGCGACAGCGTGTAACGCGGCAGCGCGCTCACCTTCCGCCCCTCGAAGACGTTGTAGTCGATGATCGACTTCTGCGCCGCCGCCGTGATCGTCTTCGACAGCTTCGGATCCCAGACCACGATGTCGGCGTCCGCGCCCTCCACGATGGCGCCCTTCTTCGGATAGACGTTGAGGATCTTGGCGATGTTGCTCGACGTGACCGCGACGAACTCGTTCGGCGTCAGTCGCCCGGTCTCGACCCCCTCGGTCCAGAGCATCGGCATCCGGTCCTCCAGCCCGCCCGTCCCGTTGGGGATCGACGGAAAACCCTTCAGTCCCATGCGCTTCTGCTCCGTCGTGAAGGCGCAGTGATCCGTAGCCACGACCTGGAGCGACCCGGCCTGAAGCCCGGCCCAGAGCCCCGCCTGGTGCTCCTTCGACCGGAACGGCGGCGACATGACCCGCCGCGCGGAATAATCCCAGTCCTTGTTGAAATATTCGCTCTCGTCGAGCGTCAGATGCTGGATCAGCGGCTCGCCATAGACCCGCATCCCCTTCTGCCGCGCCCGCCTTATCGCCTCGTGCGCCTGCTCGCAGCTCACATGCACCACGTAGAGCGGCACGCCCGCCGCGTCGGCGATCATGATCGCGCGGTTGGCGGCCTCGCCCTCGACCTCCGGCGGGCGCGAGAACGCGTGCCCCTCCGGCCCGGTCAGGCCCTCCGCCATGTATTTCTCCTGGAGCGCCGCGACCACGTCGCCGTTCTCCGCATGGACCAGCGGCAGCGCGCCCAGCTCGGCGCAGCGCCGGAACGACGCGAACATCTCGTCGTCATCGACCATCAGCGCGCCCTTGTAGGCCATGAAGTGCTTGAACGTGTTGACGCCCCGCTTCACCACCTCCGCCATCTCGTCGTGGATCGTCTCGTTCCAGTCGCAGATCGCCACGTGATAGCCGATGTCGACGCTGATCTGCGGCGCGGATTTGCGGTCCCACTCGTCCATCGCCTTGAGGATCGAGCCGTCCGGTCCGGGCAGCACGAAATCGACCAGCATCGTCGTGCCTCCGCTCGCGGCCGCGAAGGTCCCGCTCTCGAAGGTCTCCGCCGCATGGGTGCCCATGAACGGCATCTCCATATGCGTGTGCGGATCGATCCCGCCCGGCATCACGTAGGCGTCGGTCGCGTCGATGGTCTCGTCGCCCTTGAGGTCCGCCCCGATCGCCTTGATCGTCTCGCCCTCGACCAGCACGTCCGCCTTCCACGTCCGGTCCGCCGTGACGATCGTGCCGTTTTTGATGACCTTGCTCATGCCGCTCTCCTCATATCTTTCATCTCCACCGACGCTTCACGCTCCACTTGGAGGATCGCGCCTGACTGGGCGGGTGCGAGCATCGCACCTGCCGGGGGCAGGCAGGCGCGATCCGGGGCAAGAGCCCCGGCAGAAAAGACCCCCTCACTCCACGATCCCCGCCGTCTCCACCACCGCGTGGAACAGCACGTTCGCGCCCTTCTCGGCCCATTCCGGCGAGATCTCCTCCGCCTCGTTGTGGCTCAGCCCGTCGACGCAGGGACACATCACCATCGCCGTCGGCGCCACGCGGTTGACCCAGCACGCGTCATGCCCCGCCCCGCTCACGATGTCCCGATGCGAATACCCCAGCCGCTCCGCCGCCTCCCGCACCGCCGCCACGCAGCCCGCGTCGAACGTCACCGGATCGAAATGCCCCGCCACCTCGATCTCGATCCCCAGGCCCAGATCCTCCGCGATCCCCGGCGCCTCCGCCTCCAGCCGCGCCTTCATCCCCTCCAGCTTCGCCAGATCCGGCGACCGGAAATCCACCGTGAACACCACCTTGCCCCGGAATGACGTTCCGCGAGTTCGGGAACACGTCGCAATGCCCGATCGCCCCCACCGCGTCCGGCTGCGCGTCCATCGCGATCGGAATGCACCAGCTCGGTGATCCGCGCCATCCCGAGCCCCGCGTTCCGCCGCATCGCCATCGGCGTCGAGCCGGTATGGCTCTCCTTCCCCGTCACCGTCAGCTGGAGCCACCAGAGCCCCTGCCCGTGCGTCACCACGCCGATGTCGACGCCCTCCGCCTCCAGGATCGGCCCCTGCTCGATATGCAGCTCGAAGAACGCCGCCATCTCCCGCGCGCCCACTTCCTCGTCGCCCTTCCAGCCGATCCGCTCCAGCTCGTCGCCGAAGCGCAGCCCCTTGGCGTCGGTCTTCGCGTAGACCTCGTCCCGGCCCAGCACCCCCGCGAACACGCCCGAGGCCATCATCGCCGGCGCGAACCGCGTGCCCTCCTCGTTGGTCCAGTTCGTCACCACGATCGGCCGCCGCGTCCGGATCCCCAGATCGTTCAGCGAGCGGATGATCTCCAGCCCGCCGAGCACCCCGAGCACCCCGTCATATTTCCCGCCCGTCGGCTGCGTATCCAGATGGCTCCCCACATAGACCGGCAGCGCGTCCGGGTCCTCCCCCTCGCGCCGCATGAACATCGTGCCCATCGCGTCGACGCCCATGCTCAGCCCCGCATCGGCGCACCACTTCGCGAACAGCGCCCGTCCCTCCGCGTCCGCGTCGGTCAGCGTCTGCCGGTTGTTCCCCCCCGCCACGCCCGGGCCGATTTTGGCCATCTCCATGAGACTGTCCCAGAGCCGCGCCCCGTCGATCTTCAGGTTCTCTCCGGCTGCGGCCATCGGCTGTCCTCGTTCAGGGGGGCTCCCCAATTGATAGGTTCGCGCGCCGCCGGAACGCAAGGGCGCAGAGGCCTTTGGAACCGTCACCAGCCTGCGGACCTTCATCGTCGGTCCAAAGCGGTCCACCGCCCATCATGCGGCGAATGACGACACCGAGCCCAAGGCTGCCGAATTGAAGTCGCGCTCTTCGCTCATGCAGCAAACGGATCACGCTGGCCCATCCGAGAGCCACGCTTACGATGGAAAGAGACAATAAACCAATGAACCCGAGGGCTCGGATATCCGGCCATGATGGTCCGAGGGTGTTCGGCCGACGACACGGCGCTTCTCCGCTCGGTACCGTTGGAAGTCTCTGTGGCGGACGACGCTCCCGTTCTCACTTGTTCTTCTTCGGTTTCTTTTCCTTCTCCTTCGTGTCCTTCTTGGCCGCCGCCTCCCCCGCCGCATCTGCGGCCGCGGCCTCCGCTTCGGCCCGTTCCTTCTCCGCCTCCATCTCGGCCAGACGGAGCTCTTCCAGAGCCGTCGCAGTCTGGCCGGGAGCCACAGGCGTCGACGCGGAGCCGTCTCCCGTGCCGCCGCTGGCCGGTCGGGACGAGCCGGCCCCGTTCGACACGGTATCCAAGGGGCCGGTCGAGGTCCCCGCCGGGCGATCGGTATCGCCGCCGCCGTCTGGTCCGGAGGCGGAATCCGCTGGTCCGACGGGATCCGTCTTCGAGGCAGGTTCCGGCATCGCGTCGCGGGGCGAGACAGGGTCCGGCGTGTCATGATCCGGAATCCGCTCGGTGGCCTCTTCCTCGGCATCGGCGACCCCCGGGTCTTCAACGGATGCCGCATCGGGCGCGATGGGAGCGTTTGGCCCCGGCTCCCCGGACGGGGTGTCCGGCGCATCATCCGACCCGACCCGGGCGCTTCGAGTCGCTTGATCGAAGCTTGACTGGACGCCGTCGAAGTTGTTGTCCAAGCTTTTTCCCAATCCGGCCAAAGCTCCGATGGCGGCCACGCCGACAAGGCCCGCCAGCAACGCGTATTCGATGGCAGTGGCACCGGAAAGATCCCGGTTCACGCGGCTCAGAAGACTTTGTCGCATGGCTTAAAGGCTCCCGGAATGGTACGGTTCGGAAGCGTGGTAGCCGGAACGGACTTAACAATTGCTTTTGACCGGATCTCTTTCTCAAACCAATTATGGCGGGCGATTTCCATCGTTGTGAGAAGCGGCGGTCCGCCGACATCTCAGGCCATGCTGTATCTTTCGTGTCCGGTTTGTCCGCATGACGGGCTGTGATGCAACTGTCAGAAGACGACCGCTTCCCGCCTATGGGCGCGAACCCCGGGCTACTTGGCGATGGCGCGGAAACGGCGCGGAGCGCGCCCGTTTTCTTGCCCCCCCTTTCCGGTCAAGAGCGTTCACCCCCTAATGCCGACTTAAAAACCGGCAAGCCTGTTTCCAGCCACTTTCCAGCCCGTTTCCAGCATGAGCGGATCCCCGTCGGCCCTTGATCCGGCGGCACATTCAGTCGAGCCGCCGCAGCACCTCTCCCAGCCGCCCCACCAGCTCGTCGATCTGCCCCTCCGAGATGATCAGCGGCGGCGACATGGCGATGATGTCCCCCGTCGTGCGGATCAGGATCCCCGCGTCGTAGGCGTCGAGGAACGCCTGGAACGCCCGGGCCGTCGGCCGCCCCGCGATCGGCTCCAGCTCCACCGCGCCGATCAGCCCTTCGTTGCGGATATCAATGACATGCGGGCAGTCGCGCAGGGAATGCAGCGCCTGCTCCCAATAAGGCGCCAGCGCCGCCGCCCGCTCGAAAAGCCCGTCCTCGCGATACGTCTCCAGCGTCGCCAGACCCGCCGCCGAGGCGATCGGATTGCCCGAATAGGTGTAGCCGTGGAAGAGCTCGATCAGGTTCTCCGGCCCCGTCATGAACGCGTCGTGGATCGCCGATGTCGCCAGCACCGCCCCCATCGGAATGACCCCGTTCGTCAGCCCCTTGGCCAGCGTCATCATGTCGGGCGTCACCCCGTATCTGTCCGCCGCGAAACCCGCCCCCGTGCGCCCGAACCCGGTGATGACCTCGTCGAAAATCAACAGGATGCCGTGCTTCGTGCAGATCTCGCGCAGCCGCTCCAGATACCCTTTCGGCGGGATCAGCACCCCCGTCGACCCCGCCACCGGCTCCACGATCACCGCAGCGATCGTGGACGCGTCATGCAGCGTCACGATCCGCTCCAGCTCGTCCGCGATCTCCGCCCCGTGCTCCGGCTGCCCCTTCGAATACGCGTTTCGCGCGATGTCATGCGTGTGCGGCATGTGATCGACGCCGGTCAGCAACGTCCCGAAAAACTTGCGGTTGTTGACGATCCCGCCGACGGAGATCCCGCCGAAATTCACCCCGTGATAGCCGCGCTCGCGCCCGATCAGCCGCGTCCGCCCGCCCTGTCCGATCGCGCGCTGATACGCGATGGCGATCTTGAGCGCCGTCTCGACCAATTCCGACCCCGAATTGGTGAAAAACGCGTGGTCCATCCCCTCCGGCGCCATGTCCACCAGCCGGTTGGCCAGCTCGAACGCCCCCGGATGCCCCATCTGGAACGCCGGCGCGTAATCCATCTCCGCCGCCTGCCGCTGGATCGCCTCGGTGATCCGCGCCCGCCCGTGCCCCGCGTTGCAGCACCAGAGCCCCGCCGTGCCGTCAAGCACCTGGCGGCCGTCGCTCGTGGTGTAATGCATGTCCCTGGCCGCCACGAACATGCGCGGCGCGGCCTTGAACTGCCGGTTGGCGGTGAAGGGCATCCAGAACGCCCGGAGATCGTTCGGCGCCGCGCTGGTTCGGTTCGACATGGAGTTCTCCCGGATGGATCGGGCGTCGCGCCGACGCGCCCGCCCGGACTGCGCCGCCCGGCGCTGGGCGGCCGGGGCGCGACGCTAGCAGCCCGCCATGCCGGGTCAAGCCCAATCCCCGGGCGACGCCCGCCGGGACGGTAACGGACGGCTAACCTGAATGCGAGATAATGGTTTTTCACGCGGGCGGAAAAGCGTATCCTGGCGGCTGGAAGAGGAAAGATCCGGCCATGTCCATGCAGTCCATCGACGCGATCACGCCCGCCTACGACTTCACGCCGATGTCGCCCACGCTCAAACGGCTGGTCGAACTCGCGGTGCAGGCGCGGCGCGACGCCGCGTTTTTCGGGCTTGAGCCGGCGTCGGGACGAACGGGCAAAGCCGTCCGGCGGGACGCCGGATCGCCTGCGGAATCCCGGCCGCTGCCGGAGACCGCGCCCGCGTCGCGCGGAACCGTCCGGCTCGACCTGCGCGCCTGAGGTCCGTCCTCCGTTTCGGAGACCCGACGCCCTTCGCGGCGGAAAGCCGTCCATGATCCCGCGCGCCGAGGCGCCGATCCCCGTTCTCCCCGTCACGTCACGCACCGCGCCGCGCCGGCCGCCGTAAAGCGGCGTTAACCGCGCGTAAACGAACTCCGTGCGCGATCCGATTTTCCAGGTATGCTCGTAAAAGTTTCAACGCTTTTGCGGGGCATCCGAAATGACCGGGATCCAGTTCAGCGTCGCGTCTTCGTCCACATCGGCGCGCGCCGCGCTCGGCCGCCGCGAGGCCGGCATCGCGCGGGCGACGGACGCCGAGGTCGCCGAAACGGAAGCGCCCCGCCGCCCCGCCGCCCAGGCGCCCTGTCCGAGGCTTCTCGCCGACAGCCTTCGAGACATCCTCGACGACGGAACACCGCCGCCGCGCGGCATCCGCATCGTCGGCGCCTCTCGGGCCTTCGCCGCGGCCGCGGCGATCGGCGCGCCGCGCCTTCTCGACAGCGCGGTGTGACGCGCGGTCCGGCTCGCAGACGCTCCCCGCGTCGGCGCAGACCTAGGGACGGCCCGGCGCGGCCTCACTCCGAGGTGCGGCCGTCGAAATGCTCGTCGGACGCTTCGGCCTCCTCCCTGGTCGCGTGCACCACGCCGTCGCGGTGCTCCGGGGGCGCGTAGATCGTGTAGAGCCGGAGAGGTTCCGATCCGGTATTGACCACGTTGTGTCTGGCGCCCGCCGGCACGATCACACCGTGATCGGCCTTCACCCCGACGACCGCGCCGTCGATCCGGACCTCGCCGCGGCCGGTCTCGAACCGGAAGAACTGGTCGTGGCCGTCATGGACCTCCTCGCCGATCTCCCCGCCCGGCGGTATCGCCATCAGGACGAGCTGGAGGTTCCGGCCCGTATAGAGGACTTTCCTGAAGCTGTCATTCTCCTCGGTCAGCTTCTCGATATCGTCCGCGAACCCTCTCATGATCGCAATCTCCCTAATCGTGCGACGCCCGCCCCGCGGCGGGTCGCCGGGGACTTCCGCCGATCCTGGCAGATGCGGAGATCGATCCCGTTGATCTCGATCAATTCGGCCGGCCGGGAGGTGACGCCCGGCGGGACGTCGCGACGCGCGCGACCCTACGTCTCGCCGTGGAAGTCGACGTGGAGATGGTTCCCGTCCGGGTCCCAGACATTGACCTGCTCCACCGCGAAGCCCGGCACCTTGAACCGCTCATAGCGTTCCCCGAGGCGATCGAGCCTGGCGACGAAGGCTCCGATGTCGCGGGCCTGGAACGCGCCGTGCTCCAGCTTCAGGTCGGAGGGGTCGGATCCCGGCTCGGCCGCCGTTCCGACCAGATGCACGAGCGCCTGGCCGTTGGCGTACATCCACGCGCCGGGAAAGGCGAACTCAGGCCGTTTCCCGACCTCCATGCCGAGAACGCGCCCGTACCAGTCGATCATCTCGTCGAGACGCGACGTGCGCAGATTGATGTGGTCCAGCCGTTCGATCATCGTCGCTCGCTCCCCGTTTTCCGGGTCGGCGCCCGGCTTCGCCGGAACCCTAGCTCCGCGATCCCGGCCGCCGCAAGTCCGACGCGGCGGTGCCGACCCCGCCGTCGTGACCTGTCCGAGAACCGCCGACCTGACGGAAGGGCCACGCGTCGCGCTTCGCGCCCCGCCGCATCCTATTCGGCCGCCGCGGCCGCGGGATTGTTCGGATGCGTCGTCCAGTTCGCGTAGTCCCGCTCGACCACCTTCCCGGTCCTCGGATCGACGCTGCCCGGCGCCATGGGCTCCATCGTGATGCAGTCCTCGACCGGGCAGACGTTGACGCAGAGGTTGCAGGCGACGCATTCCGCGTCGATCACCTCGAATAGCCTGTCGGGCGACATCGAGATCGCCTGATGCGACGTGTCCTCGCAGGCCGCGAAGCAGCGCCCGCATTTTATGCACAGATCCTGGTCGATGCGGGCCTTGGTCACGTAGTTGAGGTTGAGGTGCTGCCAGTCGGCGCAGTTCGGCACAGCGCGGCCCGTGATCGAGGCGAGATCGCCATGACCTTTCGCGTCCATCCAGAGCTCCAGCCCCGAGATCATCTCCCGCACCACCCGGAACCCGTAGGTCATCGCCGCCGTGCAGACCTGGACGTTGCCGGCGCCCAGCGCCATGAACTCCGCCGCGTCCCGCCACGTCGTGATCCCGCCGATGCCGCTGATCGGCAGATCCTTCGTCACCGGATTGCGCGCGATCTCGGCCACCATGTTGAGCGCGATGGGTTTGACCGCCGGCCCGCAATAGCCGCCATGCGCGCCCTTGCCGTCGATGGTCGGCTCCGGCGCGAAAAGATCGAGATCGACCGACGTGATCGAGTTGATGGTGTTGATCAGGCTGACCGCGTCGGCCCCGCCGGCATGCGCGGCCTCGGCCGGTTTGCGGATGTCGGTGATGTTGGGCGTGAGCTTCACGATCACCGGCATTCTTGTGTTCGCCTTGCACCAGCGCGTGACCATCTCGATGTATTCCGGCACCTGTCCCACGGCGGATCCCATGCCACGCTCGGACATGCCGTGCGGACAGCCGAAATTGAGCTCAACTCCGTCCGCGCCCGTCTCCTCGACCAGCGGCAGGATGTATTTCCAGCTCTCCTCGTCGCAGGGCACCATGAGGCTCACGACCATCGCCCGGTCGGGCCAGTCGCGCTTGACGTCCTTGATCTCGCGCAGGTTCACCTCGAGGGGCCGGTCGGTGATCAGCTCGATGTTGTTCAGCCCCAGCACGCGCCGGTCCGCGCCGTAGACGACGCCGTAGCGCGGCCCGTTGACGTTCACGATGTGCGGATCGAGCCCGAGCGTCTTCCAGACCACGCCGCCCCAGCCGGCCTCGAACGCGCGCCGCACGTTGTATTCCTTGTCCGTCGGCGGCGCGGAGGCCAGCCAGAACGGATTGGGCGACTTGATCCCGACGAAATCGCTGCGAAGATCGGCCATACTCTCTCCCTCGTCGCTCAGCGCGACGCGATCATCACGAGGTTGCCCTCGCTGTCTCGGATCATCGCGTAGGTTGTCTCCGCGTCCCATTCCGCCGGTTCGGACCGCGCACGATCTCGGCGCCGCGCGCGCGCAGCGTCTCCACCGCGCCCGCCACGTCCTCCGCGATCATCGGCAGCACGGGGCGCAGGGCCTGCGCGTCCCCTTCGCGGCGGTCGAAATGCACCCGCGTCCGCGAGCCCGGCACCTCGAGCATGATCCAGCGCTCCGAGCCCATCGCCGCGTCGGAGCGTTCGATCAATCCGAGCACGTCGACGTAGAACGCCTTCGCCCGGTCGTAATCCTCGACCGGGACCGTGGTGAAACTGACATGGCTCAGCATGTCGCTCACGCGCTCAGCGCCGCATGGATGTCCATCGCCGCGTCGCGGCCCTCGGCCACGGCCGTCACCGTCAGATCCTCGCCGCCCGCCGCGCAGTCGCCGCCGGCCCAGACGCCGGGCACGCCCGTGCGTCCCGGCCCTTCGACCGCGATCTTGCCGCCCGCGAGCGTCAGGCCGTGCGCCGCCTCCAGCGTCTGCCCGACCGCCATCAGCACCTGGTCGACCTTGAGGTCGAAGGTCTCCCCGGTCTCGCGAAGGCCCTGCGGCCCGTCCTCCGTATAGGCGAAACGGGCCTTGCGGACATGCTTGCGGCCCTTGATGCGCACCGGCGCCGCATTGCAGAGGATCCGCACGCCGACGTCGGTCGCGTGCTGCCGCTCGTGCGCGCTCGCGGCCATCCGGTCTTCGCCGCGCCGGTAGACGATGGTGACCTCCTCGGCCCCGAGCAGCTTGGACTGCACCGCCGCGTCGATCGCCGTCATGCCACCGCCCACCACGACCACGCGCCGACCGACAGGGACCTGCGTCTTGTCCGCCGCCTGACGCAACTCGGCGATGAAATCGACCGCCGCGCGCACGCCGGGCGTATCGGCGCCTCTCATGCCGAGCGCGTTCACGCCGCCGAGCCCGATTCCGAGAAACACCGCGTCATGCTCCGCGCGCAGTCCGTCGAGCGTCAGGTCGCGCCCGAGCTCCCGGCCGTGCTCCACGAAGATCCCGCCGATGCCGAGCAGCCAGTCGAGCTCGGCCTGGGCGAAGCCTCCCGGCGTCTTGTAGGCCGCGATGCCGTATTCGTTGAGACCGCCCGCCTTGGGCCGCGAGTCGTACATCGTCACGTCATGCCCGAGCATCGCGAGCCGATGCGCGCAGGCGAGCCCCGCCGGCCCCGCGCCCACCACCGCCACGCTTTTCCCCGTCGGCTCGGCGCGTTCGAACGGATGCCCCTGGCGCCGCATCATCGCGTCGGTGGCGTAGCGCTGGAGCCGCCCGATCTCGACCGGCTTGCCCTCGGCCAGTTCGCGCACGCAGGCCTCCTCGCACAGCGTCTCGGTCGGGCAGACCCGAGCGCACATCCCCCCGAGGATGTTCTGGCTGAAAATCGTCATCGCCGCGGCCTCGGTCGCCCCGGTCGAGATCTCGCGAATGAACATCGGGATGTCGATGGCCGTGGGACATGCCGTCACGCAGGGCGCGTCGTGGCAGAAATAGCAGCGGTCGGCGGCGACGAGCGCCTCATGCGCGCCGAGCGGCGGCGCCACGTCGGCGAAATTCGCTTCGATCCGCTCCGCCGCGAGCCGTCCGGCCACGATCCCGTCGGTCCGCGGATGCGCTGCTCCCATTCGTGTCTCCCGTCCGTCCTCTGCCAGCCCGCCACGCTGGCACAGGATCGATTCCGCTTCAATCGGCAAACTCCTGACCGGAACGGACTTCCGGACGGCGTTCGCGGAACGCGTTCCGAGTGGCGCCCCTTGCAACCCGGCTCCGGATGTCTTTCCAATGCTCCCGCGCCCTCCGCATGGCGCGCCGCCCCGCAGCCACCCGAGGAACCCGGCCCGATGATCGAACAACCGCCCCTGCTGACCGTCCGCCGGACCTTCCCCCGCCCGTCCCCGCAACAGATCGCGGCGCTGACCGGCGCCCAGACCGGCCACGTCGCGGACGCGTTCGGCGGCCGCGCCGCGCTCTCGCACCGCATCAAGCCGATCGACGCCGGCAACGCGGCCTTCTGCGGCGTCGCGCTGACCTGCCACGCGGGTCCGGGCGACATCATGGCGACGATCGCCGCATACGAGATAGCCGAGCCCGGCGACGTGCTCGTCGTCGCGACGGACGCCTGCATGACCGTGGCCGCCGCCGGCGACATCCTGATCGGAATGGCCAAGAACCGCGGCGCGGCGGCCTTCGTCACCGACGGCTGCGTGCGCGACATCGCCGGGATCCGCGCGTTCGGCCTGCCGTGCTTCGCCGCCGGCGTGACGCCGGACTCGCCCAATTGCGCGGGGCCGGGCGCCGTGGGCTTCCCGGTGAACATGGGCGGCCGGGAGATCGCGTCCGGCGACGTGATGATCGGCGACGCCGACGGCGTGGTCGTCATTCCGTTCGACCGGATCGACGAGGCGATCGCCGGCGTCGCGAAGGTCCGCGAGGCCGAGGCGGGCGTGATCGCCCGCGTCGAGGCCGGTCTCGACCGGCCGGATTTCCTCGCCCATCACATCGCCGGCGACCGGACCCGCTGGATCGACTGACCGACTTCCGTTCCCGGGAGACCTTCGACAAGCCGCCCGCCGACCGTCGTTCTCGCCGTCGCGCAAGGGGACGCGCATCTCAATCCCGGGGCGGCTTCGCGCTCCGGGTCTTGCGGTCCCGCCGGACCCGCCCATGCCGGCGCCCCGACGGGAACCTCGGCCGCGACGGACCGCCGCGCCTTGTTCCCGGGCCGCGCGCGGTGCAGGTTGCGCCCGCTGCCAGACCCGCGGAGTTCCGAATGCCCGTCGCCGTCCTGATCGTCGCCCTCGCCCTCTACGTCTACGCTCTGGTCGCGGCCCCCAGGTTCCGCATTCCGGGCGCGATCGCGGGCGCGCTGATCGTGGCTGGCCTCGGATGGTATTTTTTCGCCTCGTCCTCATGGACCGAGCGCGCGTCGCAGATCGTCTCGGTCGAGGACCTCGCGCTAGACCGGCTTGAACTCGAACGGACGATACGCGGCGCGACGCTCCGCGGCAGAGTCGAGAACCGCGCGGAGACCGCGCACCTGCGCGAGATGACGATCACGGTGCGGCTGTTCGACTGCGAGTTGGAGGATACGGCTTTGGATGAATGCGCCACGATCGGACAATCCGATGCGATCGCCCGCGTCGACGTGCCGCCGGGGCAGTTGCGCGGCTTTTCAGCGCATTACATCTTTCCGAACCTGCCCGCGCTCGCCGGCGTGCTGCGCTGGGATTACCGGATCACCGCGCTCCGCGCGACCTGACGGCCGCCGGACCGGAAAACGCGGCGCGCGCGTCGAAGCGCGCGCCGCCGGGTCTCAGGCCCTGGCGTTCCTGCGCCGCACGAGGCCGAGCATGCCCAGACCGCCGATCAGCAGCAGCCCGCCGGCCGGAAGCGGCACCGGCGCCAGGGTCGGGGACGGCACGGCATATCCGAAGGTCTCGCCGGTCAGGTCCGGAGCGCCGAAAACGTCCGTGAGCGCGCCCGCGAGCGTGGACGTGAACTCCAGTTCGACGCCCGGCAGGTCCGTGTCCTCTCCGAACGTGAAAAACGGCAGCGGCGAGCCGGTCGTGACGCCGAAGAGATCGCCGAAAACCGTCCCGGCCGAGGTCTTGATGACGAAGTTTCCGACCGAGGCGGTCGTCTCGCCCGCCGTCAGGCTGACGCCGCTTCCGTCATGCTCGATCAGGGCGTTCCCGGCCGGCCCGGTCGAGCCGCCCGTGATCGGGAAGAACACCGTGAGCAGCCCGTCATTGACCTCCGCCGTCGCGGACCCTTCGAGGCCGGGCGTGAGCCCGAGGCCGCCGAGGTCCGCCGTCACGGTCACGGCGGTCGAGCCGCCGGTGACGCCGACCGCATGCGCCGCGCCCGTCGTCATGGCCGTCGCGGCGAACACCCCGCCGGCGACGCCGGCGGCCTTCATCATTTCCCTGAATTTCATGCTTGTTCTCCCTGTACCCTGTTCAATCGGCCGCGGCGTTCCACGCGAGGAACGCGACGCCGTGCATTGATTAATGGACCTTGGGATCCGACATTCCGGCGAAGCGGGGTCACAAGATCGTGAGACCTCGGGGCGTGAAGCGGCTTTTCGCGACTGGCTGAAACCTGAGCGCGAACGATATCGACGGCGGCGCTCGTGACGCGCCGGCATGACCCCACGCCATCGGAGTCGAGACCCTCGACGACCTCGCCTTGCCGATTGAAGGCCGCCCCCCGGACCGCTAACCTCCCGCCATCCGCCAGCCGGAGCGCCCCCTTGATACGGATCGGTCTCGCCCTTCTCGTTCTCGCACTCTGGCCCGCACCGCGCGCCGGTGCCGCCGACGTGCCGGTCGTCGCGGCCGCGAGCAGCGTCCAGACGGCGCTGGAAGAGATCGCCGCCGCCTTCGAGGCCGCGACCGGCCGGTCCGTCTCGCTCGCCTTCGGCGCGTCCGGCAACCTCGCCCGCCAGATCCGCCAGGGCGCGCCATTCGAGCTTTTCCTCTCCGCCGACGAGAGCTTTCCGCTGGCGCTCGCCGAGGAGGGCCTCGACGCGCGACCGGGGCGCGGTCTACGCGACGGGCCGCCTCGCGATCGTCGTCCCGCGCGGCTCGACGCTCGCGGCCGACGGCACGCTCGGGGATCTGCGCGCCGCGCTCGCCGAGGGCCGGATCGCCCGCTTCGCGATCGCCAACCCGGTCCACGCGCCCTACGGCAGGGCGGCCAAACAGGCGCTGGAGAACGCCGGGATCTGGGACGCGGTCGAACCGAAGCTCGTCTACGGCGAGAACATCGCCCAGGCCGCGCAGTTCGCCGTCTCGGGCAGCGCCCAGGGAGGGATCGTCGCATGGTCGCTCGCGTCGACGCCGAAACTCGCCGCGATCTCCGACGCGGCGCCGATCCCCGAGCGCCTGCACGCGCCGCTCCACCACCGCATGGTGCTCCTGACCGGAGCCGGGCAAACGGCCGAGGCGTTCTACGACTGGCTCCTGGGCCCGGAAGCGCGCGCGATCCTCGAGCGGAACGGTTTCTCGCCGCCCGCCGACCCCAGCTGAGCCGGGAGGCGGGCGGATCTTGGACTGGACCGCGTTCCAGCTCTCGCTCCGTCTGGCCTTCTGGACCGTCGTGGTCCTGCTGCCGGTGGGCGTTTTCGCCGGCCGCCTGCTCGCCTGGCGCCGGTTCCCCGGCAAGGGCGTGGTCGAGGCGCTGGTCACGTTGCCCCTGGTGCTGCCGCCCACGGTGCTCGGCTTCTATCTTCTGGTCGCCTTCGGCAGCGCCGCCCCGCTGGGCCGGGCCTGGACGGCTTTGTTCGGCCAGCCGCTCGCCTTCAGCTTCGGCGGGCTGCTCCTCGCCTCCGTCATCTTCAATCTGCCCTTCGCGATCCAGCCGATGCAGCGCGGCTTCGAGGCGATCGCGCCCGAGATCCGCGAGGCCGCCGCGTGTTCGGGCATGTCGCCCTGGCGGGCGCTCCTGCGGGTCGAGATGCCGCTGGCCTGGCCCGGCATCCTGACCGCGATGGTGCTGACCTTCGCCCATACGCTCGGCGAATTCGGCATCGTGCTGATGGTCGGCGGCGCGATCCCGGGCGAAACCCGGACAATCGCCATCGCGATCTACGACGAGGTCCAGGCGTTCGACAACGCCGCGGCCGGTAAAATGGCGGCGGTCCTGCTCGTCTTCTCGCTTTTCACGATCTCGCTCACCTACGGCCTGTCACGTCGCGCCGGGCAGCGCCCGCGATGATCGCCGGGGACGGCCTCCATGTCGAGATCAGGCAGACGGCCCCGATCCCGCTCGACGCGGCGCTCTCCTGCGCGCCGGGCGAGGTGCTGGCGCTGGTCGGACCGTCGGGCGGCGGCAAGTCGACGCTGCTGCGCGCCATCGCCGGAACCTGGCGGCCGCCCTCCGGCCGCGTGGTCGCGGGGAGCGAAACCTGGTTCGACGGCGAGGCGGGCGTGCACGTCCCCGCGCATCTGCGCCGCGTCGGCATGGTGTTCCAGAGCTACGCGCTGTTTCCCCACATGACCGCGCTGGGCAACGTGGGCGCGGCGCTCGGCCACCTGCCGCGCGCCGAGCGCGGCCGCCGCGCGCGCGAACTTCTCGGCCAGGTGCATCTGGCCGGGCTCGAGGACCGGCTGCCCTCGGCGCTCTCGGGCGGGCAGCAGCAGCGCGTCGCGGTCGCCCGCGCGCTGGCCCGCGCGCCCCGGGTCCTTCTGCTCGACGAGCCGTTCGCCGCCGTGGACAAGGCCACCCGCCAGCGGCTCTACCGCGAGATCGCGGAACTGCGGCGCGGTCTCGCGATGCCCGTGGTCCTCGTGACCCACGATCTCGACGAGGCGATGATGCTGGCCGACCGGATGACGGTTCTGCACCGGGGCCGCACGCTCCAGACCGGCACGCCGGAGGAGGTCGCGACGCGCCCGGTCTCGACCGCGGTCGCGCGTCTCGTGGATCAGCGCAATCTTTTCCGCGGAACCGTGGAGGGACACTCGCCCAAGGCGACGCTGATGCGGTGGGCCGGGCTCGCGCTGGAGGCGTCGCCGCGTCCCGAGATCCCGTCGGGCGAGCGCGTCGACTGGATCGTCCCGGACGGATTCGTGGTGCTGCACCGCCGGGACAGGCCATCGCGCGGCGAGCACGAGAACCCGGTCGTCGGGCGGGTCGAGAGCGTCCTCCCGATCGGCCAGACCGCCTCCATCACGTTCCGGCCGGACCGTGATCCGTCCCTTCCAATCCACTTCTCGGTGCCGCTCCACGTCGCGCGCCGCAACGGCCTCGCCCCGGACGTCGACGCCACCGTTTCGCTTCTGGCGAGCGGGATACACCTCATGCGCGAGCGCGAAAGCTGAGCCGCGCGCACGAAAAAGGAGCGGCGCCTGACGCCGCTCCTCGCGCTTTCTCCCACAGATTCGGGGCTACGAGGTCCGCTCGTGCTCCGTGTCACTCGAGGACGAGACGGCCTCGGCGTGGCTCTTGCCGGTCGCTTCGTCGGCCTTCTTCTTGGCCTCGTCCTTGACCGAGTCGTAGGCCTTCTCGGCCGCCTCCGCCCCCTCAGCACCTTTTCGCTCGAGGTACTCCGCCGCGTCGTCGCGCAGGCGGTCGCGGTGCTCGCCCATCAGTTCGTCCTCCGTGCGGGTGGACGGGAGCGCGGCGCCGATTGCGGTGCCGACCGCCATCGCCAAGGCGCCGAGCACGAGAGGCTGCTCTTCGAGCGTCCGCAGGAAAGTATCCTGCGCGCGCTCGGCACGGTATCCCGCGCCACTCCGTGCGCGTTCTCCCGCTCCTCGGGCGCGCCGGCCGGCGTCGCGCGCGCGGTCACGACCGCCCGCGATCGCGCCGGACACGCTTTCCGCCGCCGATGACGCGGAATCCTTCGCGGATTCGTAGGCCGAAGAGACACGGTCGCCGATCCCCTCCCCGTCATCCTTGTCGCTTCCTGCATATCCGGCGTCGTAATCGTCATCCGCGAACGCGCTCTTCGGACCGGAATAACCCGCCCCGTACCCGCGCACGTCGCTCCGACCCGACATCGCGCCGGGATAGCGCGGCAGACCGTCGCGGTCGTCGTCCGAATACCGGTCATACGCGTCGCCGGCGCTGCGACGGACGCCGTCGCCGGCGGCGAGCCAGGCGAACCCGGCGCCGATCAGGCCGAGCGCGAGCGGGTTGTCGCGAACCTGGCGTCCGGCGTTCGCGAAGAACGCCTTCGCCTCGCCGCCGCCCATCCGGCCGCTCAACTCGTCGACCATCTGGCCGATCGACATCTTGGCGCGGAGAGCGTCGATGGTATGCTCGACATCCGCGCGTTGCTCGCGGACCTCGCTCTCCAGCTGTTCTGGCGTCTTGTCCATTACACCTTCTCCTTCATCATTCCGGCGTCCCGGCGCGTCTGGTCGATCGTACGCTCGGGAACGACCGAAGCGTTCTCGATGTCAGATTTGCCCTTCGCCACCAGCACTCCGCCGACCACGAGCAGCGCCAGCGCGACGAGCGTCGCGGCCCATCCGGCCCCGATAAGCTCGGCCAGCGCGACGACCAGCGCCTGCGAGGCGACGAAGAGGCCGACGAGCAACGCCACTCCGCCCGCGAGGATCATCTCGCCGCCCGTCGTCACGCTGTTGATGGACTGTTTGATCTCCGCCCGGGCGAGCGCGCCCTCCTTGCGGAACATCTCGCTGCCTTCACGGATCAGATCCGACAGGAGTTCGGGAACGGAACGGTCGTCTCTAGCGGGTTGCATCGTCGGAACCTCCTGTTTTGACTGTGCTCGGGAAAGGCCGCGCCGCGGCGCCGGTCGAACCGCTCGACCCCGTCGATCCGGCGGAGGTGCCTCCGGCGGAGCCGGCTGCGGCGGCCGAACCGACGGACGCGGCGCCGGTGGAAGCGGTCGATCCGGCGGACGGGCCTCCGGCGGAGCCGCCCACGCCGCTCGATCCGGACGACGCGCCGCCGACGGGCCGGTTGATGTCGGACGAGCCCGGAGCGGACCAGTCACGCGACCGGGATGCCCCGCCGCGCGCCCCGGTTCCGCCTGAAGCATGCGAATGCTCGGACGAAGCCTGCGCGAACCGGC
The DNA here is from genome assembly GCA_963798765.1 of uncultured Alphaproteobacteria bacterium. Taxonomy (GTDB): domain Bacteria; phylum Pseudomonadota; class Alphaproteobacteria; order Rhodobacterales; family Rhodobacteraceae; genus Amaricoccus. Next base: position 118,048 of record CAWCUP010000013.1, read on the forward strand.
CGAGCGCCACGCCCGCAAGGAGCGCGCCCCCGAGGAACGCCGTCGGGTTCGACCGGCCGAAACGCGAAACGCTGTCGACGAGATCGCCGACCGATTTCTGCCGGAGCGAGCCGGACAGATTCTCCAATCCGCCCGCCGCCTGACGCACGAACTGCGCCGCGGCGGATTCGTCGTGTTCGCCCAGTTCGTCCGCGGCCTTGCGGACCGCGTCGGCGAAGGCGTCGAGATGGCCCGCGCCCATTTCCTTCTGCCGCTCCGCCTCGCTCTCGGCGCGCGCCACCGCCTCGTCCTTGGCGGAGGCCGCGTCGGCCCTGAGCGTTTCCGAGGCGCCCTCGAGCTTGCGTTTCGCCTCTTCGGCGGTATCTCCGCCGGGGCTCGTGTGATGTGTCGTCATGTCCGTCTCCCTCGGGTGTCTGCAGATCGTCGGGAGGCGGCCTGACGCCCCCCTCGACGCTGCGGGAGAAACAGACAAGGGCGGAATACGTTCCCGCCGCCAGGCGCGATCGCGATTCAGAGAAGCATGATCCCGGCCAGCCCGAGGAACGCGAAGAAGCCGAAGACGTCGGTGATCGTCGTCACGAATGTTCCCGAGGCCAGCGCCGGGTCTGCGCCCGCCTTCTCCAGAACGATGGGAATCAGCACCCCGGCGAACGCCGCCACGATCATGTTGCCCACCATCGCCACGCCGATCACGAGACCGAGCGTGGCGTCCTTGTAGAAGATCCCCGCCAGAACCCCGATCAGAAGCGCGAACCCCACGCCGTTGATCGCCCCCACCATGCCCTCGCGCAGAACGATGCGGCGCACGTTGGCGGTGGTCAGATTGCGCGTGGCGATGGCGCGGACCGCCACCGTCAGGGTCTGGGTGCCCGCGTTGCCGCCCATCGAGGCCACGATCGGCATCAGGACGGCCAGCGCCACGATGGCCTCGATCGTGCCGGTGAACATCGAGATCACCGCCGAGGCGAGGATCGCGGTCGCGAGATTGACCGTCAGCCAGATGAAGCGGCCGCGGGCGATCTCCGCGACGCCGTCCGACAGCTCCTCGTCGCCGACGCCGGCGAGCAGCCGCATGTCCTCCTCCGCCTCGTCCTCGAGCACGTCCATCGCGTCGTCGATGGTGATGACGCCCGCCAGCCGTCCGTCCTCGTCGACGACGGGCGCCGAGATCAGGTGATACTTGTTGAACGCGTTGGCGACGTCCTCCTGCGACATCGCCACGTCGAAGGTGCGGAAATCCTCGCTCATGATCGTGCGCAGCTCGGTCGCGCGGGCGGACGCCATCAGCCGCCCCAGCGAGACGATCCCGATCGGATGCATCTGCGGATCGACGATGTTGAGGTCGTAGAAGCTCTCGGGCAGATCCTCCTCGGACCGCATGAAGTCGATCGCGTCGCCGACGGTCCAGTGTTCCGGCGCCATCACCGCCTCGCGCTGCATCATGCGGCCGGCTGAATACTCGCCATAGGTCAGAGAGCGTTCGACGGCGAGCCTGTCCGCGTCGTCGAGAGAATCAAGCAGGCGTTCCTGCTGCGGCTCGTCGAGATCCTCGGCGAGATAGACCACGTCGTCGGATTCGAGATCCTGGACGGCGGCCGCCAGCACCTCGTCGGGCAGTTCCTCGAGGATCTCGTCGCGGACGCCTTCTTCGAGTTCCGAGAGGACCGAGCCGTCGAGCTTGACGCCCCAGAGCAGGATCAGCGCGCGGCGCTCGGGCCGCGAGATCTGCTCCAGAAGGTCCGCGATGTCCGCCTCGTGCAACGGCTCCAGAAGTTCCACGAGCCGCTCGTGGTCGCCCGCCTCGACGGCGGCCAGAATCGCCTCGACGCGCTCGTGGTCGAGATCCGACCCCTCGAAGGCGTCCTGGATGTCTCCGGTCTCTTCCGCCATCCCGGCCTCCTGGTCCCGCGCTCGGTTTCGGAGGGACCATACACGTTGCGGCGCCACGCGAAAGCTTCCGGACCCCGTCCCGACGCGGACTTGACCGCGCGGACACGGCCCGCTTTGCTTTCCGTCCCCGATCCGTGAAAGTCCCGCCATGGCCCGCGCCGTCCTGACCATCGATCTCGACGCGGTCGCCGCCAACTGGCGCGCGCTCGACGCCCTGACGCCCCCCGGCGTCGAGACCGCCGCCGTGGTGAAGGCCGACGGCTACGGCTTGGGCGCGGCCCCAGTCGCAACGAGGCTGCGGGCGGAGGGCGCGCGGACCTTCTTCACCGCGCTGGCCGAGGAGGCCGCGACGCTGCGCGAATCCCTCGGCGACGGACCGGCGATCTACTTCTTCTCCGGGCTCCTGCCCGGAGACGCCGATCTCTGCCGCGGCCACGATCTGATCCCCTGCCTCAACAGCCCGGCCCAGATCGCCGAATTCGAGAGGTCGCTCTCCGGACGGCCATGCGCCATCCAGATCGACAGCGGGATGAACCGCCTCGGTCTGGAAGCCGACGAGGCCCACCGCGCCGCCGACGCCATCACGCGCCTCGCGCCGGGGCTGGCGATGAGCCACCTCGCCTGCGCCGACGAGCCGGACCATCCGATGAACGCGCTCCAGGCGGAGGCTTTCGATCGCGTCTGCGCCAGCATCCCGGCGGCGCGGCGCAGCCTTTCCGCCACCGGCGGCATCCTGCTCGGGCCACGCTGGACCCACGATCTCACCCGTCCGGGCATCGGGCTCTACGGCGGGGCGCCCTTCACCGGCGCGCGTCCCGTCGTGACGCTCTCCCTGCCCGTGATCCAGGTCCGCGACATGGCGCCGGGCGAAAGCGCCGGCTACGGCGCGGCATGGACCGCGACGCGCCCGTCGCGGGTGGCGACTGTCGCGGCGGGATACGCGGACGGCCTGCTCCGCGCGATCGGCTCCGGCGGCGTCACGCTTCGCGCCGGCGACGCGGCCTGCCCGCTCGTCGGCCGCGTCTCGATGGACCTGATCACGGTCGACGTCACCGACCTTCCGCGCGTCCCCGACCGCCTCGACATCCTCGACGCGCGCCAGACGGTCGACGATCTGGCCCGCGTCGCCGGAACCATCGGATACGAGATCCTCACCGGCCTTGGCGGGCGATATCAACGCGTCTACAAGGGCGCGGCCCAGCCGCCGGACCCCGAATGATCCTCCTCCGCCCCGCCGTCGCCTTTCTCGCCTCCATCGGACGTTCGACGCTCAACCTTCTCGCGGCGGCCGGACGCGTGGCGGTCTTCGCGGGATCGGCGGTCGCGCATATCGTCCGGCCGCCGCTCTATCCGCTCGAGACCGGCGCACAGCTTCTGCGGATCGGCTATTTCTCGCTTCCCGTCGTCGGCCTGACCGCCCTCTTCACCGGCGCCGCGCTCGCGCTACAGCTTCACGCCGGCGGCGCGCGCTTCAACGCCGAGACGGTCGTGCCCTCAATCGTGGCCATCGGCATCGTGCGTGAACTCGGTCCGGTTCTCGGCGGCCTGATGGTCGCGGGTCGCGTGTCGTCCTCCATCGCGGCCGAGCTCGGCACGATGCGCGTGACGGAACAGATCGACGCGCTGACCACGCTCTCGACGGATCCGATGAAATATCTCGTCGTGCCGCGCGTCCTGGCCGCGACGCTCGCCATGCCGCTCCTCGTCCTGGTCGGCGACGTCATCGGTCTCCTGGGAGGTTATCTGATCGGCATCGGGCGGCTCGGCTTCGATCCCGCCGCCTACATCCGCACCACGCTCGATTTCCTCGAACCCGGCGACGTGTTTTCCGGACTGGTCAAGGCGGCGGTCTTCGGCTTCATCCTCTCGATGATGGGCTGCTATCACGGCTGCAATTCCGGACGTGGCGCCCAAGGCGTCGGGCAGGCGACGACGAACGCCGTGGTCACCTCGTCGATCCTGATCCTCGCGGCGAACTACGTGCTGACCGAGGCGTTTTTCTGATGCTCCCGAAGATCGAGACCGTCGCCCTGCGCAAATCCTTCGACGGCAAACCCGTACTCGACGGCGTCTCGCTCAAGGTCGCCAAGGGCGAGAGCCTCGTCGTGATCGGCGGCTCCGGCACCGGGAAATCCGTTCTTCTCAAATGTGTTCTGGGCATTCTGAAACCGGATTCCGGGTCGATCCTCATCGACGGCGAGCCCGCGTCGCGCATCGACAGGCGCGCGTTCCTGGGACGTTTCGGAATGCTCTTCCAAGGCGCGGCGCTGTTCGACTCCATGCCGGTCTGGCGCAACGTCGCCTTCCGGCGGATGCACGGCCGCCACCGCGCGAACAAGGCCGCGGCGCGCGACCTCGCGGTGGCGAAGCTCCGCCGGGTCGGGCTGTCCGAAGCCACCGCCGACCTCTATCCCGCCGAGCTCTCCGGCGGCATGCGGAAGCGCGTCGGCCTCGCGCGGGCCATCGCCACCGATCCCGACGTGATCTTCTTCGACGAGCCGACGACCGGACTCGATCCGATCATGGCGGGCGTCATCAACGACCTCATCCGCGAGATCGTCACCGAGACCGGCGCCACGGCCGTCACCATCACCCACGACATGGGGACCGTGAACACCGTGGCCGACCGCGTCGCGATGCTCCATGAGGGCCGCGTCCGCTGGGAGGGCCCGATCCGGGAGATGCGGACGTCGGAAAACCCCTACCTCGACCAGTTCGTCAACGGCCGCCCCGACGGGCCGATCGCGACGCTCCGCTGATGGCGCGCGCGACGCCCCGCTTCGTCTGCGCCGAATGCGGCGCCGCGACGGCCAAGTGGTCCGGCCGCTGCGACGCCTGCGGGGCCTGGAACTCGATCACCGAAGAAGTCCCGCTCGCCGCCGGACCCGCCGGAAAGACGCTTGGCGCCGCGCGCGGGCGCAGGACCGCGCTCACCGACCTCACAGCGTCGGAACCCGACGTCCCCCGCACGCTCAGCGGCATCTCCGAACTCGACCGCGTGCTCGGCGGCGGTCTCGCGCCCGCCTCCGCCATCCTCGTCGGCGGCGATCCGGGCATCGGCAAATCCACCCTGCTCCTCCAGGCCGCCGCCGCCTTCGCCAAGGCCGGGAGCCCCGCGATCTACGTCTCGGGCGAGGAGAGCGCCGCCCAGATCCGCATGCGCGCCGCGCGTCTCGGCCTCACCGACGCCCCGCTCAGGCTCGCCGCGGAGACCAACCTGCGCGACATCGTCACCACGCTCGAGGCCGAGCGGCCCGCGCTCGTGATCATCGATTCGATCCAGACCATGTGGGCCGACCATGTCGACAGCGCGCCGGGCTCCGTCAGCCAGGTCCGCGCGGCGGCGCACGAGCTGGTCACCTTCGCCAAACGCCGCGGCGTGGCGGTGATCCTCGTCGGCCACGTCACCAAGGAGGGCCAGATCGCCGGTCCGCGCGTCGTCGAGCACATGGTCGACACCGTGCTCTACTTCGAGGGCGAGCGCGGCCACCAGTTCCGCGTCCTGCGCGCGGTCAAGAACCGTTTCGGCCCCGCCGACGAGATCGGCGTCTTCGAGATGACCGGGGCGGGACTTGCGGAGGTGTCAAACCCTTCGGCGCTTTTCCTGTCGGAGCGGGACAACCCCGCCTCCGGCTCGGTCGTCTTCGCCGGCATCGAGGGCACCCGCCCGATCCTCGTCGAGGTCCAGGCCCTCGTCGCCCCCTCCGCGCTCGGAACGCCGCGCCGCACGGTGGTCGGCTGGGACGGCGGCCGCCTCGCCACCGTCCTCGCCGTGCTCGAATCGCGCTGCGGCATCGGTTTCGGCGGCCAGGACGTCTATCTCAACGTCGCCGGCGGCCTGCGCATCTCCGAGCCGGCCGCCGATCTCGCCGTCGCCGCCGCGCTCGTCTCCGCACGCCAGGACGTCGCCCTCCCCGCCGACACCGTCGTTTTCGGCGAGATCAGCCTCTCGGGCGCGCTCCGCCCCATCGTCCAGGCCGACGCCCGCCTGCGCGAGGCCGCGAAACTCGGCTTCGCCCAGGCCTGGACGCCCGCCCGCCTCAAGACGCAGGGCGACGCGGGCATCGCCATCAGACAGGTTGCGGATCTGGGCGCGTTCATACAGAAGTGCTTCGGCGAGATCGACTGACGGGACACTGCACGGATGGATGGATTCACCCTCGTCGACGGCATCGTCCTGGCGATCATCATCGTCTCCGCGATCCTCGCCTACGCCCGCGGCATCGTGCGCGAGACGCTGTCGATCCTCGGCTGGATCGTGGCGGGCATCGCCGGCTTCGCCTTCGCGCCCGCCGTCGAGCCGCTGATCCGCGAGATCCCGATCCTCAGGGACATTCTGGGCACGAACTGCGAGCTTGGGCTCCTCGCGGGCTTCGCGGTCGTCTTCGCGATCGCCCTCGTGATCGTCTCTCTGTTCACGCCGCTGCTGTCGGGGGCCGTGCAGAATTCGGCCATCGGACCGATCGACCAGGGGCTCGGGCTGCTCTTCGGCGTCGCGCGCGGCGTGCTGCTCGTCGCCATCGCGCTGGTCGTCTACGACCGCGTCCTCGGCGGCGAGGGCGGCGTTCCGATGGTCGACGACAGCCGCAGCGCCGCGATCTTCGGCGGGATCCAGAGCCAGCTCGCCCGCGCGCTGCCCGAGGACGCGCCGCAATGGATCGCGGGCCAATACGAGCGCCTGACGGAAAGCTGCCGCGAATGACGCCCCGCCACGCCTGCGGCGGGTGACATCCCCGGACGTGACGTCTATATGACGGCTGACCCTCCGTGGCGGAGACCGACACCCTTGCACAGCCATCCCTTCGACGACGACAAGCTCCGCGAGGAATGCGGCGTCTTCGGCGTCTCCGGCGTCAACGAGGCGGCGAATTTCGTCGCGCTCGGCCTGCACGCGCTCCAGCATCGCGGCCAGGAGGCTGGCGGCATCGTCTCCTACGCCGCCGAGATCGGCTTCAGCCAGGTCCGCCGCTTCGGCTACGTCCGCGACAATTTCACCAAGGCCTCGCTGATGGAGACCCTGCCGGGTCAGCTCGCCATCGGCCACGTGCGCTATTCGACCTCCGGCTCGAAGGGTCCGACGGCGATCCGCGACGTCCAGCCGCTCTTCGCGGAATTCTCGATGGGCGGCTGCGCCATCGCCCATAACGGCAACATCACCAACGCGGTGGCGCTGCGCGCGGAACTGATCGAGCGCGGCTCGATCTTCCAGTCCTCCTCCGACACCGAATGCATCATCCACCTGATGGCGCGCTCGATCCAGAAGAACATCCCCGAGCGGATGAAAGACGCGCTGCGCCGGGTCGAGGGCGCCTTCTCCATCGTCGCCATGACCGATTCCAAACTCATCGGCGTGCGCGATCCGCTCGGCGTACGGCCTCTGATGCTGGGCAGCCTCGGCGACGGCTGGGTGCTCTCGTCCGAGACCTGCGCGCTCGACATCGTCGGCGCCGACTTCGTGCGCGAGGTGGCGCCCGGCGAGATGGTGATCTGCACCGCCGAGGGCGTCGAGAGCGTCTTCCCGTTCCAGCCGGTCAAGCCGCGCTTCTGCGTCTTCGAGCACGTCTACTTCTCCCGTCCCGACAGCGTCATCGGCGGCCAGTCGGTCTACGAGACCCGCCGCCGCATCGGCGTGGAACTCGCCCGAGAGGCCCCGGTCGAGGCGGATCTGGTCTGTCCGATCCCCGACAGCGGCACGCCGGCCGCCATCGGCTACAGCCAGGAATCCGGCATCCCCTACGCGATGGGGATCATCCGCAACCAGTACATGGGCCGCACCTTCATCGAGCCGACCGAGCAGATCCGCAACATGGGCGTGCGCCTCAAGCTCAACGTCAACCGCGCGCTGATCCGAGGCAAGCGGGTGATCCTCGTCGATGACAGCGTCGTGCGCGGCACCACCAGCCGCAAGATCCGCGAGATGGTCATGGAGGCGGGCGCGGCGCAGGTGCATTTCCGCATCGCGAGTCCGCCGACGCAATGGCCCTGCTTCTACGGCGTCGACACGCCCGAGCGCGAGAAACTGATCGCCGCGACGATGACCGAGGAGGAGATGCGCGTCCTGATCGGCGTCGACAGCCTCAAATTCGTCTCGCTCGACGGCCTCTACCGCGCCTGCGGCGAAGAGGGCGGACGCTCCGACACCCAGCCGCAATTCTGCGACGCCTGCTTCTCGGGCGAATACCCGGTGACGCCGACCGACATGATCGAGCGGGGATTCCGGACCAAGGTTCCGGCATGACCGATCCCGCTCCGGTGGTCCTCGTCACCGGCGCGAGTCGCGGCCTCGGCTACGCCGTCGCCCGCGCGCTCGGCGCCTCCGGCGCGCGGATCGTCGCGATGGCCCGGACCGTCGGCGGTCTGGAGGACGTGGCCGACGCGATCGAGGCCCAAGGCGGTCCGGCACCGACCCTCGTGCCGCTCTCGCTGACCGACGAGGGCGGGCTTCAGCGCCTGTGTCTCGCGATCCACGAACGCTGGGGCAAACTCGACGCGGCGATCCATTGCGCGGCGCACGCGGCGCCCCTGTCACCGGCGGAACACATCTCCGCCAAGGACTTCGACCAGTGTCTTGAAGTCAACTTCAAGGGCACGCAGCGCCTGATCACCATGCTCCATCCGCTTCTCGCGGCCGCCCCGCGCGGACGGTTCGTGCACGTCACCGACGATCGCGCCGGTCAGCCCTTCTATGGCGCCTACGGCGCGACCAAGGTCGCCGCCGAGGCTCTGGTCCGGTCCTGGGCCGTCGAGAGCTCGCGCATCGGGCCGCAAGTCACCCTCTTCCGGCCCGAGCCGATGCCCACCGCGATCCGCGCGCGCTTCAACCCCGGAGAGGATCCCGCGCGTCTCAGCCCCTGCGCGACCGAGGCCGCCCGTCTGATCGCCGACGTCCGGCTTTCCGGACCCGCCGGTCTCTGAGCCGGCCCGATGGGCGACGCGACCCCTCCCGTGATCGTCATCGGCGCCGGGATCGTCGGCGTCTCAACCGCGATCTGGCTCCGGCGCGACGGCGCCGACGTCACTCTGATCGACCGCTCGGACCCCGGAGAGGGCGCGAGCTGGGGCAACGGCGGCGTGCTCGCCTCCTGTTCGATCGTTCCGGTCACGGTGCCGGGCCTTCTCCGCAAGGCGCCGGGAATGCTCCTCGACCGGGACGCGCCGCTCTTTCTGCGCTGGTCGCATCTGCCGCGCCTTGCGCCATGGCTGCGCCGCTATCTGCGCCACTGCGCTCCGGAGCACGTCGAGCGCGCCGCGAAGGCGCTCCTGCCGATCATCGGCGACAGCCTCGCCGACCATCGGGCGCTGGCGTCCGGAACGCCGGCGGAGCGGTGGATCCGGCCCTGCGATTACGCCTTCGTCTATTCCGGCCGCGCCGCTTTCGACGCGGACGCCTTCGCATGGCGGATCCGCCGCGACAACGGCTTCGCCTGGGACGAACTCGAGGGGCCGGCCCTGCGCGCCTACGCGCCCTTCCTCTCGGAAGGCGCGGCCGGCTTCGCGGCGCGGCTCGGCGGCCACGGCCGCATCGCCGATCCCGGCCGCTACGTCAAAGACCTCGCCGCCCATTTCGCGGCCTCCGGAGGGCGCATCGTCAAGGCGACGGTCACCGGGTTCGAGACTTCCGAAAACCGCGTCGTGGGCGTGCGGGCGGGCGGCGAGACCTTCGCCTGTTCCGCCGCCGTCCTGACCACCGGCGCCTGGTCGGGGGATCTCGCCGCGGCCCTCGGCGTCAACGCGCCGCTGGAGAGCGAACGCGGCTATCACATCGAGCTCTGGGAGCCGAACCTCACCCTCGACGCGGCGCTGATGATCTCGTCCGGGAAATTCGTCGTCACGCCGATGGAGGGCCGCGTCCGGCTCGCCGGCATCGTCGAATTCGGCGGCCTCGACGCGCCGCCCTCGCGCGCGCCATTCGACCTGCTCCGCCGCGCCGTCGCCCGCGCCATGCCGGGCCTGACCTGGAAGCATGAGACCGAATGGATGGGCCACCGCCCCGCCACGGTCGATTCCGTCCCGCTGATCGGCCCGGCCCCGTCGCTCGGCGGCGCCTGGCTCGGCTTCGGCCACCACCATGTCGGATTGACCGGCGGTCCGAAAACCGGCCGCATCCTCGCGCAGATGGTCGCCGGGCGCACACCGAACTTAGACCTTGCGCCCTACGCGCCTTCAAGGTTCCAATAGCGCGCAGCGAGGGTCCGTCGCGGACGGCCCTTATCCAACCGGGGGACCACCATGCGACACATCGCGATACTGCTCGCCGGAACCGCCATCACGGCGACCGCCGCCAGCGCCGAGACCTGGGACATGCCGATGGCCTATCCCGCCTCCAACTTCCACTCCGAGATCGGGGCCGCCTTCGCCGAATGCGTCACCGACGGCACCTCCGGCGCGCTCGAGATCGTCACCCATCCCGGCGGCTCGCTCTTCGCCGGCAACGACATCAAGCGCGCGGTCCAGACCGGCCAGGTCAACATCGGCGAGCGCCTGCTCTCGGCCCACGCCAACGAGAACCCGCTCTTCGGCATCGATTCGATCCCCTTCCTCGCCACATCCTTCGCCGATTCCGCCAAGCTCTGGCAGGCCGCGAAAGAGCCGATGGCCGCGGCGCTCGACGCCCAGAACCTCGTGCAGATCTACACCGTCCCCTGGCCGCCGCAGGGCCTCTACACCAAGAAGGACGTGAATTCCGTCGACGACCTCGCCGGCGTCAAGTTCCGCGCCTACAACGCCGCCACCGCCCGCATCGCCGAACTGGCGGGCATGGCGCCGGTCCAGATCGAGGCCGCCGAGCTCAGCCAGGCGCTCGCCACCGGCGTCGCGGAATCCTTCATCTCGTCGGGCGCGACCGGCGTCGACTCAAAGGTCTGGGAAAGCCTCACGCATTTCTACAACGTCCAGGCCTGGCTCCCGCGCAACGCCGTGATGGTCAACAAGGACGCCTGGAACGCCCTCGACGACGCGACGCGGACCGTGATCTCGGAATGCGGCGCGCAGGCCGCCTCCGACGGCGCGGCGCTGTCGGAGGAGCTGGCCTCCGGCTACCTCAAAACGCTCGCCGACAACGGCATGACCGTGGCCGACCCCGGCGACCAGCTCCGCGAGGAGCTGAACGCCATCGGCCAGACCATGACCGAGGAATGGGCCGACGAGGCGGGTCCCGAAGGCCTCGCCATCATCGAAACATACCGGGAAATGTGACCCGCCCGGGCGCGGCGATCCGGCGCGGCCTCGACGCGCTCTACGTCGCGGCGGGGCTTCTCGCCGCGCTCTGCCTCGTCCTGATCCTCGCCGTCATCGCGCTCCAGATGGCCGCGCGCTGGACCGGGACCGCGTTTCCCGGATCGTCGGAATACGCGGGCTATCTGATGGCCTCGGCCTCGTTCCTCGCGTTCGCCCACGCGCTCAATGGCGGCGCCCACATCCGCGTCAACCTGCTCCTGACGGCGCTCGGGCCGCGGCGCGGATGGGCCGAGATCTGGTGTCTCGCGATCGGCACGGCCGCCTCGGCCTTCCTCGCCTTCCACGCCGTCAACCTCGTCCGCTGGTCGGTGAAACTCGGCGACGTGAGCCAGGGCCAGGACGCCACGCCGCTCTGGATCCCGCAGGTTCCGATGGCGGCGGGCGCGGTGCTGCTCGCCGTCTGTTTCGCCGACAACCTGATCACGCGGCTTCTCACCGGCCGCGACAACATCCGCCTCCCGGAAACCGACGCGGCCGACGCCCCGTGAACGAACTCGCCCCCGTCGCGGCGTTCCTCGCGGTGCTGTTCCTCCTGCTCGGCACCGGCGTCTGGGTCGGACTGGCGCTTCTCGGCGTCGCGTGGTTCGGGATGGAACTCTTCACCACCCGCCCCGCCGGCGACGCGATGATGACCATCATCTGGCGCACCGCCTCGTCCTGGTCGCTCACCGCCCTGCCGCTCTTCATCTGGATGGGCGAGATCCTGTTCCGCACGCGTCTCTCCGAGGACATGTTCCGCGGCCTCGCGCCCTGGATGGCCCGCCTGCCGGGCGGCCTCCTGCACACCAACGTCGTCGGCTGCACGGTTTTCGCCGCCGTCTCGGGATCTTCCGCCGCGACCCTCACCACGGTCGGCAAGATGTCGATCCCGGAACTGCGCAAACGCAACTATCCGGAGCGCCAGATCATCGGCACGCTCGCCGGCTCGGCCACGCTCGGGCTGATGATCCCGCCCTCGCTCACGCTCATCGTCTACGGCGTCACGATCAACGAGAGCATCACCAAGCTCTTCATCGCCGGCATCGTGCCGGGCCTGCTCCTCGCCGCGCTCTTCATGCTCTACGTCGTCGCGGTCTCGAAGCTCTCGCCCTACGTACCGCCCCGATCCCGAACCGGCGACCACCTTCGCCGAGCGCCTCGCGCTGTCGCGTTTTCTCGTCCCGGTCCTGTGCCTGATCGGCGCGGTGATCGGCTCGATGTATCTCGGGTTCGCCACCGCCACCGAGGCCGCCGCCATCGGCGTCGCGGGCGCGCTCGTCCTCGCGGCGGCGCAACGCTCGCTCACGTGGACGACCTTCACCGAGAGCCTGCTCGGCGCCACGCGCACCTCGGCGATGATCGCGCTCATCCTCGCCGGCGCCGCGTTCCTGTCGCTCTCGATGGGCTTCACCGGCCTGCCGCGCGGGCTGGCGGAATGGATCGGCGCGATGGAGCTCACGCGGTTCCAGCTCCTGATGATGCTGCTCCTTTTCTACATCGTCATCGGCTGCTTTCTCGACGGGATCTCCTCGGTCGTGCTCACCATCGCGGTGGTCGAGCCGATGATCCGCCAGGCCGGCATCGACATCATCTGGTTCGGCATCTTCATCGTCGTGGTGGTCGAGATGGCGCAGATCACGCCGCCCATCGGCTTCAACCTCTTCGTGCTCCAGGGCATGACCGGGCACGGCATGGGCTTCATCTCGCGCGCGGCGTTTCCGATGTTCCTGATCATGGTCGCGATGGTCTTCATCCTCATCGCCTTTCCCGATCTCGCCACCTGGCTTCCCGAGAAGATGCGGCCGGGGATCGCCGGAACGTGACGTGATGGACCTGACGGCGTTCGAGGCGCTCGGCTCGCCCGCCACATTCCTCGCGATCTGTCTGATCGTCGCGCTCGCAGCGACGGTCCAGACCGGGATCGGAATGGGGTTCGGGCTGACGGCCGGGCCGCTGCTGGCGCTCATCGACCCGGCCCTCGTGCCCGGTCCATCGCTGATCCTGAGCGGCGTCACCTCGATCCTCGCCGCATGGTCCGAACGCGGCGCGATCCGCTGGGGCGAGGTCGGCGGCGGCGTCACAGGCCGCTTCCTCGGTCTGATCCTCGCGCTCGCGATCCTGAGCCGCGTGACCGACGAACGCGGTTTCATGCTTTTCTTCGGCCTTCTGGTGGTTTTCGCCGTGATCCTCTCGGTCAGCGGCCTGCGCATCGCCTTCACCCGCGCCAATCTGATCGCGGTCTCGACCGTGTCGGGCGTGATGGCCGCGATCACCTCGGTCGGCGCGCCGCCGCTCGCGCTGATCTACCAGCACGCGCAATCGTCGCAGGCCCGGCCGACCCTCGCGACGATCTTCGCCTTCGGCAGCTTCATCGCTCTCGCCGGGCTCTGGGCCTTCGGGCATTCCGGCCCGCACGACGTGGCGCTGGCGCTCGCCATCTCCCCCGCGATGATGGTCGGCATGGTGATCGGCCGCCGCACGCGGGGCCGGTTCGACCGGCGGTTCCGCCTCATCCTTCTGGGCGTGTCGGGGATCGCGGGCCTTCTGCTGATCGCGCGCGGTCTCTCGTGACCGATCCGCTCGCCTTCGCCGCGCGTCACGGCCGGGTCGTTCTGATCCTCGGGCTCGTCATCGGCATCGCTTTTCCCCCGGCCGCCCGCGCGATGCGGCCTTGGATCGGCGAATTGGTCATCCTGATCCTCTTCATCTCCGCCCTGCGCGTCGGTCCGCGCCGGGCGCTCGGCGCGGTCCGCGACCTGCCCGCCGCGCTCGGGCTGACCCTGGTCCTCCAGGTCGCGGCGCCGGTCGCGGCGATCCTCGTCTTCGGCCTCGTCGGTTGGACAGGGGCGCTGGCCACCGGTCTCGTCCTGATGCTCGCCGCGCCGCCCATCGCCGGCAGTCCGAATCTCGCGATCCTGACCGGAGCCGATCCCGCGCCCGCCCTGCGCCAGCTCGTGGTCGGAACCGCGCTGCTCGGCCTGACGGTGATCCCGGTCCTGGCGCTCGCGCCGGGCCTCGGCGACGCGCGGGACGTGTTCGCCGCGTCGGCGCGGCTCGCGGCGATCATCGCGCTCGCGGCGGGCGCGGGGTTTCTCGCGCGCTCGCGGTTTCCGGCGGAGCTGTCGCGGCGGGCGACCCGCCGTATCGACGGGGCCTCCGCGATCGTCATGTCGGTGATGGTGATCGCGCTCATGTCCGCGGTCGGCCCCGCGATCCGCTCCGATCCGGCGGCGCTGGCGGCGGCCCTCGCCGCCGCGTTCCTCGGCAATTTCGGACTTCAGGCGCTCGTCGCGACCGCCCTGCGCGGCCGGGTGCGCGCCGGGCTGATCCCGCCGCTCGGCATCGTCGCGGGCAATCGCAACATCGCGCTTTTCCTCGCCGCGCTGCCCGCCGCCGTCACCGATCCGCTGCTGCTCTTCATCGGCTGCTACCAGATCCCGATGTACCTCACGCCGCTATTGCTCGGTCGGCTCTACGGCGCTGCCGGAAAACGTTCAGATTCCCTGAATTAACACTTTTAACGTGTAAAATCAGTTTGTTAAAGTCTGTCCTACCTAGGACATTCCAAAAAACGGCTCCTCAGAACGCGATCTGCGCCTTCATGGCGACGGCCCGGTCGCCCGCGATCCGGAACGCCTCCACCGCGTCGTCGAGCGGCAAGGTATGGGTGATCAGCGCCTTCACGTCGATCAGCCCGCCCCGCATCAGCTCCACCGCCCAGCCGAACTCCTCGTGGAACCGGAACGTGCCCCGCAGGTCGAGCTCCTTGACCGTCACCTGCTGCATCGGAACGGTCATGTCGCCCCCCATCCCGACATTCACCACGACCCCGCGCGGCCGCATCGCCGCGATCCCCGCCGCCAGCGCCGGAGCCGCGCCCGAACATTCCAGCATCGCGTCGAAATACCCCTTCTCCGCCTCGAACTCCTTCAGGCCGTCCGGCGCGCGGCCCATGTCGAGCACCCGATCCGCCCCCGCCGCCTTCGCGTGCCGGAGCGCGTTGGCAGCGACGTCCGTCGCCACGATCTCGATCGCCCCCGCCCGCCGCGCAGCCATGATCGACAGCGTCCCGATCGGGCCGCACCCCGTCACCAGAACCCGCTTGCCCAGCAGATCCCCCGCCCGCCGGACCGCGTGCAGACAGACCGCGAGCGGCTCCGACATCGCCGCCTCGCCCGGCGTGAGGTCCCCCGCCAAGTAACATTGCGACGCCTCCGCGACGATCTCCTCCCGAAACGCGCCCTGGATGTGGGGAAACGGCATGGCCGAGCCGTAGAACCGCATGTTCAGACACTCGTTCCGCATCCCCTCGACGCAGAACCGACAGGTTCCGCACGGCCGCGACGGCGACACCGCGACCAGATCCCCGACCGCCAGCCCCTCGACGCCCTCGCCGAGCTCCGCGACATGCCCCGACACCTCGTGCCCGAGGATGACCGGCTCCCGGACGCGGACCGTGCCGAACCCGCCATGATTGTAGTAGTGCAGATCCGAGCCGCAGATCCCGCCGGCGGCCATGCGCACCCGCACCTGTCCCGGCCCCGGCGATCCGGTCTCGCGTTCCTCGATCCGCAGATCCCCGATCTCGTGCAGCACAAGCGCGCGCATGGCGTCTCCAATCCCCGGCTCCGGACGGCTCGCCCGCCCTTTCGGCCGACCCTACCAACTCGGATCGCCGCCGCCTATAGTCGCCGTCCACTTCAGGACGGGGACGGCGCGAAATGGCGACAGGACTGGAACTCTTCGATCTCACCGGCCGGACGGCGCTGATCACCGGATCGTCGCAGGGCATCGGCCTCGCGCTCGCCGGCGGTCTCGCCGCTGCGGGCGCGTCCCTCGTCCTCAACGGCCGGGATCCAGCCAAACTTTCGGCGGCCGCGGAGACGCTTCGCGCGTCCGGCGCGACAGTCCGCGAGCTTCCGTTCGACGTGACCGACCACGGCGCCGTCCGCGCCGCCGTCGACGGTCACGAGGCGGAGCACGGAGCCATCGACATCCTCGTGAACAACGCCGGCATGCAGCATCGGGGCCCGCTGGAGGACTTCGAGCCGGAGGCCTTCGAACGTCTGATGCGCACCAACGTCTCCAGCGTCTTCAACGTCGGCCAGGCCGTCGCGCGGCACATGATCGCCCGCGGCGCCGGCAAGATAATCAACATCGCCTCGGTGCAGACCGCGCTCGCCCGCCCCGGCATCGCGCCCTACACCGCGAGCAAAGGCGCCGTGGCGAACCTCACCAAGGGCATGGCGACGGATTGGGCGAAGCATGGACTGCAGATCAACGCCATCGCGCCGGGCTATTTCGCGACGCCTCTCAACGCGGCCCTCGTCGCCGACCCCGAGTTCACCGCGTGGTTGGAGAAGCGCACGCCGGCAGGGCGCTGGGGCGAGGTCGGGGAGCTGATCGGCGCCTGCGTGTTCCTCTCCTCGGCCGGGTCGAGCTTCGTGAACGGCCACACGCTCTTCGTGGACGGCGGCATCACGGCGAGCCTCTGAGCCATGGACGAGCGCATCGTCGTCATGGGCGTTTCCGGCTGCGGCAAGACCACGCTCGGCGCGGCGCTGGCGGATCGCATCGGCGCGACGTTCATCGACGGGGATACGCTGCATTCGCCGGAGAACGTCGCGAAGATGACGCGCGGCGAACCGCTGACCGACGAGGACAGATGGCCGTGGCTGGAGACGATCGGCCGCCGGCTGGCGAACGCCACGGGTCCGATAATCATCGCCTCTTCGGCGCTCCGGAGACGCTATCGCGAGCGGATCACGGCGGCGGCGGGCGAGCCCGTCCTTTTCATCCATCTGGCGGGAGACATCGGACTGATCGGGACGCGGATGCGCGCCCGCGAGGATCACTACATGCCGCCGAGCCTGCTGCGGAGCCAGTTCGACGCGTTGGAGGCGCCGGGGCGCGACGAGACCGCCTTCGCGGTGTCCATCGACGGTTCGCCCGACGACGTGCTCGCCGACGCGCTCAGAGGGCTGGAGGCTCGCGGCGGGCCGCGACGTGATCGCGGACCAGATCGCGGTAGAGCTCCCGTATCCGGCGCGTGACCGGTCCAGCCCCGCCGTCGCCCAGCTGCTTGCCGTCGATTTCAGCCACCGGGGTCTGAGCGCCGAATGTGCCGGTGAGGAACGCCTCCGACGCGCCATAGGCGTCGAAGAGGGAGTAGTTGCGCTCGAAGACCGGGATGCCGTCGGCGCGGCAGAGGTCTATGACCTTCCGACGCGTGACCCCGTTCATGCAGTAGTCGCCGGTGGAGGTCCAGACCTCGCCGCGCCGCACGATGAAGAAGTTGCAGGCGTTGGTGGTGTTCACGAAACCATGCGGGTCGAGCATCAGCGCCTCGTCGGCGCCGGCCTGTTCGGCCTGCAGACACGCGATCACGCAGTTGAGCTTGGAATGCGAGTTGTACTTGGCGTCCTGGCTCATCGGCAGACCGCGCACCTGTGGGACTGTCGCGAGCCGTATGCCCCGCTCCTGAAGCCGGTCGGCGGGCTTCGAGTGCTCCATGATGATCACGACAGTCGGGCCGGAGCGTGACAGCGACGGATGCTGGAACGGTTTGACCTTCACCCCCCGCGTCACCATCAGCCGGCAATGGACGTCGTCCGTCATGCCGTTCGCCTCGGCCGTCCGCCGCAAAGCGTCCGCGACGGCGGCCCGATCCAGCCCGATGTCGAGCGAGACCGCGCGACACGAATCGAACAGCCGGTCCATGTGCTCGTCGAAGAACGCCCAGACGCCATGATGGAGGCGCATCCCCTCCCACATCCCGTCACCGAGCAGGAAGCCCGAATCGTAGACCGAGACCATCGCCGCGTCACGGTGCACGATCTCTCCGTTCACCCAGATGCCGACATCGCGATTGCGGGCGTCATCGTCCGAATCGTGCGTGGTCGTCGCGGAGGGCGTGTCGCTCATCCCGGCGTTCTAGACCCGCGACGCTTCGCTTGAAAGGACCGACGCGCGCTGCGTCGGTACTGCGGCGATCGGTCCGCGTGGAGGTGTCCACGCCCGGAGCGAAAGCGCTTCCCAAGCGGCAAAGTGTCGTGTTTAATTGACACATGGGCGTCAACTCCGCATTGACCACGCAGGCCTATCCGCGACCGGCGGTCGTGCTGGAACTGCTCAAGCCCGTCACGTGGTTCCCGCCGATGTGGGCGTTCATGTGCGGCGTGGTGTCGTCGGGCGTTCCGATGGCTCAGAACTGGGGATTCATCCTTCTCGGCGTCATACTCGCCGGGCCGGTCGTCTGCGGCATGAGCCAAGCGGCCAACGACTGGTGCGACCGGCATGTCGACGCGATCAACGAGCCGGACCGGCCGATACCATCGGGACGGATGCCCGGACGCTGGGGCCTTTGGATCGCGCTCGCGATGAGCGCGCTCGCGCTTGGCATTGGGGCTCTCCTCGGTCCGTGGGGTTTCGGCGCGACGGTCGTCGGCGTGATCTGCGCCTGGGCCTATTCCGCCGAACCGGTGCGGCTCAAGCGGTCGGGCTGGTGGGGACCGGGGCTGGTCGGTCTCTGCTACGAGGGCCTCCCCTGGTTCACCGGCGCCGCCGTCATGATGGCGACCGGCCCGTCTTGGCAGATCGTGCTGGTCGCGGCGCTCTACAGCGTCGGAGCGCACGGCATCATGACGCTCAACGATTTCAAGGCGCTGGAGGGCGACCGCTCGACCGGCGTCAATTCGCTCCCGGTCACGCTGGGGCCGGAACGGGCGGCGCGGGCGGCGTGCCGGATCATGGCGGTTCCGCAGGTCGCGGTCATCGCGCTGATGATCGCGTGGGGCGCGCCCGTCCATGCGGCGATCATCGCGATCTCGCTGGGTCTCCAGGGTCTGGCGATGCGGCGCCTGATGACCGACCCTGAAAAGCTCGCGCCGTGGTACAACGCGACGGGCGTGACGCTCTACGTGCTGGGAATGCTGACGGCCGCTTTCGCGCTCGGGTCGATGGGAGCGCCGGCATGACCCATCTGGGCTGGATCGGCATCTTCCGCCTCGGGCTCGTCCAGATGGCGATCGGGGCGATCGTGGTACTGACGACCTCGACGCTGAACCGCGTCATGGTGGTGGAATTGTCCCTGCCGGCGATGCTGCCGGGAGCCCTCGTCGCGCTTTACTACGTGATCCAGCTGAGCCGTCCGAACTGGGGGTACCGCTCGGACTCGGGCGGCGCGCGGACGCCATGGATCGTCGGAGGCATGGCGGTCCTCGCGCTCGGCGGTCTCGGCGCGACGCTCGGCACCGTAATGTTCGCGGAGGCGGCACGGACGGCGGCGCTCGCGGTCTCGATCCTGTCCTTCGTGCTGATCGGCGCCGGCGTGGGCGCCGCCGGCACATCGCTTCTCGCGCTTCTGGCGACGGCGACGGCGCCGGAGCGGCGCGCGGCCGCCGCGACGATAACCTGGCTGATGATGATCGCCGGCATCGCCCTCACCGCGACCGGCGTCGGAAAGGCGCTCGATCCCTATTCGCATGCCCGGCTGATGGCGGTCGTCGCCGTCGTCTGCGCGGGCGCGTTCTCTCTGACCGCGCTCGCGATGCTGGGCGTGGAGAAGCGCCTGACCTCCCTGCCCCGGAGCGAGGAGGCGCGGATGCCGTTTCGCGAGGCCTTCGCCGAGATCTGGGACGAGCCGAAGGCGCGCGCCTTCTCGGTCTTCGTGTTCCTGTCGATGACGGCCTATTTCATGCAGGAGCTGATCATCGAACCGTTCGCCGGTCATGTCTTCGCGTTCACGCCGGGGCAGTCGACCTCGATGGCGGGGCTTCAGAACGGCGGCGTCTTTCTCGGAATGCTCACCGTCGGGATCGCGGCGAGCGGCCTCGGCATCGGGTCGCTGCGGGTCTGGGCGGCGCTGGGCTGCGTCGGATCGGCGGCGGCGCTGGTCGGAATATCGACGGCCGGAATGACGGGCCCGGCGACGCCGCTGCTGCCCTTGATCGGCGCGCTCGGGTTCTTCAACGGGGTTTTCGCCGTGGCCGCGATCGGTTCGATGATGGCGCTCGCGGGTCAGGGCCGGAAGGGGCGCGAGGGCACGCGCATGGGTCTCTGGGGCGCCGCGCAGGCGGTGGCCGCCGGATTCGGCGGGTTCGTCGGCGCGGCGGCGGTCGACCTGATGCGCCGGGTCTCGTCGGGTCCGGCCGAGGCCTACGGCGCCGTATTCCTTTTCGAGGCGGCGCTGTTCCTTTTCGCCGCCTTCCTCGCGCTCCGGGTCGTGACCGGGTCCTCGCAGCTGCCTGTTCCGGGAGAATGAGCATGACCGATTATGACGTGATCGTGGTTGGCGGCGGGCCTTCGGGCGCGACGGCGGCGGAGGAGCTTGCGCGGGACGGCCATCGCGTGGCGCTTCTCGACCGCGCCGGGCGGATCAAGCCCTGCGGCGGGGCGGTGCCGCCGCGCCTGATCGGCGATTTCCGGATTCCCGACAGCCAGATCGTGGCGAAGATCGGCACGGCGCGGATGATCTCGCCGGCGGCCAACCACGTCGATATCCCCATCGAGAACGGCTATGTCGGGATGGTGGATCGCGAGCATTTCGACGTGTTCCTGCGGGAGCGCGCGGTCGAGGCGGGCGCGGAGCTTCTGACCGGCACGTTCCAGCGGATCGAGCGCGACGCCGAGGGCGTGCCGTCCATCGTCTACCGGCCAAAGGGCGGCGAGCCGGTGTCGATCTCGACCCGGCTGATCGTCGGCGCGGACGGGGCGCGGTCGAACGTGGCCAAGGCCGAGGTGCCGGGCGGCGAGAAGATCCCCTACGTCATCGCCTATCACGAGATCATCAAGGCGCCGGAGGGCGGCTCGGGATACGACCCGACGCGGTGCGACGTGATCTATGACGGCAGGATCAGTCCGGATTTCTACGGCTGGGTGTTCCCGCACGGAAAGCAGGCGAGCGTGGGGATGGGGACGGGCATCGACGGGGTGGACCTCAAGGAGGCCACGGCGGCGCTCCGCAGGGCGTCTGGCCTCGAGGAATGCGAGACGGTGCGGCGCGAGGGCGCGCCGATCCCGCTGGAGCCGCTGAGGCGCTGGGACAACGGGCGCGACGTGGTGCTCGCGGGGGACGCGGCGGGCGTGGTTGCGCCGTCGTCCGGCGAGGGCATCTATTACGCGATGGTCGGCGGGCAGTGCGCCGCCGCGGCGGCGGCGAAATGCCTCGCCTCGGGGCGGTCGAAGGATCTGAGACTGGCGCGCAAGCTCTTCATGAAGGAGCACAGGATGGTTTTCAGGGTCCTGCGCGTGATGCAGGACACCTGGTACAAGTCCGACGACCGGCGCGAACGGTTCGTGACGATCTGCCGGGACGTCGACGTCCAGCGCCTGACCTTCGAGGCCTACATGAACAAGAAACTGGTGCGCGCCCGTCCCATGGCGCATCTGCGGATCATGGCCAAGAACATCGGTCATCTGACGAGGCTGATACCGGCGGCATGAGCGACGACATTCCGGCATGGGTCGACGGGCGGCTGGTCCCGGTCGACAAGATGGAGACCCACCGGCGGGGGCTTCGGCATCCGGCCGTGTCCGTCTTCGTGATGGACGGCGGCCGGACGCTGATCCAGCGGCGGGCCCTGACCAAATACCACACGCCGGGCCTGTGGGCGAACGCGGTCTGCACGCATCCCCATTGGGGCGAGGCGGCGGCGGACTGCGCGGCCCGGAGGCTGCGGGAGGAGCTGGGCATCACCGGACTCGCCCTGGTGGCGCGGGACCGGATCGAATACCGCGCGGATGTGGGCGGCGGGCTGACGGAGCATGAGCGGGTGGACCTGTTCACCGCCAAGGCCACTCCCGGCCTCGCGCCGTCGCCCGATCCGGCGGAAGTGATGGAGGTGCGCTGGATCGCGCTGGACGCCCTGCGCGCCGAGATCGCCGAGAGGCCGGAGGCGTTCACGCCCTGGTTGAGGATCTATCTCGCCGAGCATGACGGCCAGATTTTCGGCGCGGCGGCGTGAGCGAGACGTGGTCCACGCGTGAACCCGTGGCAAGTCGTTGATTCCACGTCGGTAACAAAAGTTAACATCGTTACCGGAGCGTAAACCCGCGAAATCGCGCAGCGAGCCCGACACGCCGCCCGATGGCTCGGTGGTGGCGGATCGCGGGATGGCGCCGCCGGCGAGGGGATTGCGGAACGCGCGGAAACACCGGGAAACGCCGCAAGTAGCGCCGCGCCGCCGAGAGCCCGGATCAGCACCGTTGAGGACGGCCGAGGGCGGGATGTCACGGAGCGCGGCGCGTGATGTCGCGGCTTTCACTCGGGCGCGCCGCGGAGACGGATAAAAAAAGACCGCCCCGGGGGCGGTCTTCTGAGTTTCCCGTCGTGTGAGGACGCGCGGGGAGACGTGGCGGCGGGGCCGGCCGGGCCGGCCCCGGCAGCGCTATTCGTAGACCGGCTCGGCGCTGGCCAGTTCGGGCCAGTCGGACAGGATCGGACCGCCGAGGTTCTTTCCGGCGCCCTGGTGGCAGGTCGCGCAGTTCACCTTGGCCACGTCGCCGAGCGGCCCCAGCCGCTCCGCCGGAAGCAACGGCGTCACCGGCGCCATGTACTCGTTGTTGATCTCCTGTGTCATGACCCGTCCGAGCTGCGCCACGCCCCAGGCCGGCGTGTATCCTTCCGGATCGGCCGGGGACCGGGTGTTGTGGCAGTAGGTGCAGTTCGCTCCGATGCTGTTGGCGAAATGCAGCATCAGCGCGTAGGTCTGATAGGCGTGGTAGATCGAGGCGTTCGAGCTGCCGTCCTCGTCGCGCGCCGAGTAGCCGTGGATGCCGACCAGCTGGTCCTCCTCGAGCAGGTAGGTCTGGAGCGCGTCGACGGGAAGCGTCGTGGAGTAGGTCTGCGCGCGCGCCTGGTTCTGGAACATCGCGTTTGGTCCGGCCCAGGAGTTCAGCGGAACGGGAGAGAACCAGACGTTCTGCGGAACCTGTTCGCCGCGGTGGCAGGTGTAGCAGGTCACGCCGGCCTCGCCGTTGTGGCTGTCCCAGTTCTCGTTGAGGTTCCGGGTCATGTCGATGTGCAGACGGGCGACTTCGGTCGCGTAATTGTCTTCGCCCGTGAAGATCGTGTCGTTGCCGACCCATTCGCGCATCTGGGCGACCACGCGTTCATAGTTGCGGACGGTAAGGCCTCCGAGCGGACCCGACTCGGGATAGACGTCCGCGGCAAGCGGTTCGCCGGGCTCGGGCGGGATCGGCGGAACCGTCGCCGCCACCGGAGCGTTTCGCGCGCCGAGCGCCTCGTTGTCAGAGACGAACTTGACCACCGCCATGCCGGTGCCGCGATAGCCGGTCTGGGCCGTCTCCACCGGCCAGATTCCCCCGAGAAGGCGGGGAACCGCCATGAAGGCGATGGCGGCGACGAAGGCGAGGACGCCTATGGCGCCGCCCCGGAGCATGAGGCCGGTGATCTCGTCCCGGATCTGGGTGCGTGTCTTTTTCATGGGTCAGCCTCCGATTCCGCCATAGCCGCCGATGCCCTGCATCGGGGGATACTGGGGCGCGAAGTGGTGTTCGACGGCCCAGAGATACCAGTTGTCGACCACCGTTCCGGTCAGGAGGATGCCGATCCCGCCGGTGATCGTCGTCAGTATGGCGAACCACCAGATCCAGCGGTGGATGCCTTCGGCGGTGGCGTTGAAGCCCATCGTCCAGCGCCAGAACAGCGCGCCGCGCTCGTATGCGGTGCCCCGGTCGACGATCTGCTCGATCTCGCGGTCGCCGCCGAAGCGGGTGATGGCGAGCACGGTGGCGCCGTGCATGGCGAAGAGCATGGTGGCGCCGTAGAGGAAGGTGATCGAGAGCGCGTGGAACGGGTTGTAGAAGAGGTTGCCGTAGCGCAGCGAGAACGCGGTGGTCCAGTCGAGATGCGGGAAGATGCCGTAGGGCACCGCCTCCGACCACGAACCCATCAGGATCGGCCGGATCAGGCCGAGCACGAGGAAGAGCCAGATCGCCGCGGCGAAGGCCCAGGCGACGTGGTGGCCCATGCCGAGCGCGGTCGCGCGCTTGTAGGTCCGGACCCACCAGGTGCAGACGGAGATCAGGAGGAAGAAGCCCGCGATGATGAACCAGCCGCCGTCATTGAGCGGCGGGATCCTCAGTCCGTAGGCCGGCGATGGCGGTTCCAGCGAGAGCCAGAAGAGCTGACGGATGAACTGCGCGAGGTTGTAGTCGACCGAGGCGAGCATCGAGATGCCGACGATGTTGAACCAGATGATGCCCGAGACGATGCTGATGAAGCCCCAGGACCCGAGATAGATCGGGCCGAGCTGGGCGTTTCCGATCCATCCCAGAAGGCTGGAGAAGCCTCCGTCCCCGGAGCGGCCGAGTTCGGAGCCGCCTCCGGTCACGCCCAGTTCGGCGGGTCCGCGGACCTGGACCTGGGTGAAGATGTTCTGATATTCGGCCATTGTTCAGTTCCCCCAGATCGGCAGGTCGAGCCACCAGTTCCACCATTCCGGCCAGCCTTTGGTCCAGAGCGGTCCCGATATGATGATGCAGACCGCGCTCCAGAAACCGGCGTTGAGCGCCAGCAGCAGGCCGAGGCGGTGGATGCCCAGCGTGCCGACCGAATAGCCGATGAAGTCGCGGAAGAAGGTGTCCTCGTGATCCGGCGTCTTGATCTCCTCGCCCTTGGGCGGGTTGGTCGCGGAGAGCACCAGACCGCCGTGGAGCGAGAGCGCGAGCACCGTGGTGAAGAAGAACGTCACCGCCAGCATGTGCGCCGGATTGTAGTGGAAGTGCAGGTACTGGTAGCCGGTGTTCGACACCCAGTCGAGGTGGCTGAAGATGCCGTAGGGGAAGGCGTGGCCCCAGGCGCCCATCAGCATGGGGCGGAAGACGGTCAGGGTCGAATAGGCGAGGATCGCGAAGCCGAAGGCGATCGGGACGTGGTAGCCGATGCCGAGTTTGCGGGAGATCTCGACCTCGCGCAGCGCCCAGGAGATGAAGGCGCCATGCGCGCAGACCGTGATGATCTGCCAGAGCCCGCCGTCGGCGAGCGGCGCCAGTCCCAGCCCGTAGGAGATGTCGGGCGGCGCGATGTTGATGAGCCAGGGGTTCCAGGTGTCGCCCAGGGCCGCGCCCCAGAAGATCAGCACCGTCCCCAGAGCGGCGAAGAAGATCGTGGAGACCCCGAAGAAGCCCACGAAGAACGGCCCGACCCAGAAATCGAAGAGATCGCCGCCGATGAGCGTCCCCCCGCGGACGCGATATTTCCGTTCGTAGCTGAGCATCGCCATTCGTCTGTCTCCGCGTCAGGACCCGCATCCGGTCTCGGACGGGCCGCAAATTTTTGGGGTGGTCTGCCGCGGGCGGGCGCGCCGCCCGCGGCCTGCGCGTTCGAACGCTACTGCGCGACGACGACGGCCGGCGCGTACTTCACGGCGGCCTGCTCGAGCCAGTTGTAGCGTTCCGTGCTGAGCAGGACGAGGTGGATCATCGCCGCCAGCAGGAAAAGGAAGACGCCCTGGGCGACGAAGACTCGCCGCGGGTCGAAAACCAGCCAGATTTTGTAGAACTTGCTCATTCTCTCGTCCTCCTCAGAACCAGGGTCGCCAGATGAAGACTGCGAGATGCGCTACGATCGCGACGGTTGCGAAGAGGTACAACCCGCTCATGTAGACGCTGTGCAGCTCCTGCGCCTGGTCATCGGTTAAGCCTGTGAATGACAGGCCCGTGTTTTCAGCCATCTGCAATCCTCCGGATCGTTCGACTGTTGCCGCGGAATCCTCGCGGCCAGGTCACCGGGCCGGCCACGCCGGCCCGGATTGGTTGGCCGTCCTCTCAGACGGCGAAGATCTGCGGCGTGACGCGCCGGGCCATCGCCCAGGCCTCCGCCAGGAAGAAGCGCCGCGACTGGCTGGACCGGCCCGGCAGAAGCGACCGGATCAGAGCGGTCGGGACCGAGATCAGCAGGACCAGCGCGAAGAAGAGCGCGTATTCCGCCCGCCCCGTGTGCCGGTGTCCGTGCGGATGGTGGGTGTCTGCGTTCATCATTTCGGTTCTCCCTTCGAAACCGTGACTTCGGGACGTTCGGTTCTTTCACCTGGCGTCAGGCTGGCGACGGTGGCGCGTTCGACGCGCGCCCGGCCGTCATCGAGCGCGCGTTTCTCCGCGGCGTCTCGCAATGTCTTGGCGGCGGAGATCCGGGTCAGCACCGGATGGGTCGCCACGATCTCGTCGAGCAGAGCCTGCGCGTCGGCGTCCCAGGGCAGGTCGCGGCGCAGATTGGTCGGCGTGGCCTCGGCCGCGTCCATCTCCGTGCCGAGCGGCAGGATGTGGAAGAGCGCGTCGAAGAGCGCGTTGCAGACTTCCTGCACGAGGTAGGTCGCGCCGGCGTAGCCCATGAAGGGCGTGCCGGTGGCCCGGCGGATCGCGGCGCCGGGGAAGGACGCGGGGATGAAGGCGGGCTTCGGACCGAAGCCGCCCTTCATTTCGGCCAGATACATCTTCTCGTTGATCGAGCCCATCACCACGAGCGGCCGCTTCTGGTGCATCATCGCGCGCACGGCGTCGTTGTCGGTTTTCTTGCCGGCCGTGCGGGAGACCGCGAAGGCGCAGGGCAGGCCGAGATCGGTCTCGAGGAAGTTGCGGATGCCGCGCGCGTAGGTCTCGTTGGCGACGATGGCGAACGAGGCCGTGGCGAAGAAATCCTGGGTGACCGAGCGCCAGAGATCCCAGAGCGGCTTGATGGTGGAATGCTTCTCGCGGGCGATGAAGGGCTCGGGATCGAGCCCGAGCATGTCGCCGAGCGAGCGCAGGAATTTCGTCGTGCTGTCGAGACCGATCGGGGCCTGGAGATACGGCTTGCCGAGGACTTCGGCGAGACCGCGGCCGAACTCGCGGTACATCACGATGTTGGCGTCGGCGTTCACCAGCTTGGCCATGTCGGCCACGTGGCTGCCGAGCGGCATGACCATGTTGATCTCCGCGCCGATGCCTTCGACGAGGCGGCGGATCTCGGCGAGATCCGAGGGCATGTTGAAGGTGCCGTACATCGGGCCGAGGATGTTCACGCGAGGCGCGGCGCCCTCGGCGCGTTCGGCCTCGCGGGGCATCCGGCCCTTGGTCATGCCGAATTCGGTGAAGGCCCAGGTCATGGCGCGGTCGGCGGCCTGCCACTGGTCCTCGTCGATGGTGCGGGGCAGGAAGCGCTGGATGTTGGTGCCCTGCGGCGTCACGCCGCCGCCGATCATCTCTGCGATGGAGCCGGTGACGACGACGGCCGGCATCACGGGATCGAGCGTCTCCCAGGCGCGCTTCATCGAATCCTCGGTGCCGGCGCCCATCTCCTCCTCGCCGAGACCGGTGACGACGATGGGAAGCTCGTGCGGCGGCAGGGCGTCGGTGTAGTGCAGCACGGAGGTCACGGGCAGGTTCTCGCAGCCCACCGGACCGTCGATGACGACCTGAAGGCCCTTTATGGCCGTGAACGCGTAGACCGCGCCCCAATAGCCCCCCGCCCGGTCATGATCCTGGACGAGCATCAGATCATCTCCGACGCTTTTTCGGCGCGGGCGCGCTTTTCGAGCTTTTTCGCGTGGCGGGCGCGGAATTCGGGCTGGAGGTTCGGATCGCCCTCCCAGATCCCGGCGGTGTCGCCGTGGCCGACGCCCTCGAAGAATTCCCGCATGGTCTCCATGCGGGCCTTGTTGGCGATGGCGGCGTTGACGACCTGGGCGAGCTGGCCCGCGCCGGCGACGCCCATCAGCGGACGCGCGGAAATCAGATTGGTGAAGTAGAGGCTCGGGATGCCGAGTTCCTTGCCCTTCTGGACGACGGGCGTGGTGCCGATGGCGAGATCCGGGCGGATCGCCTCCATCGCGGCGCAATCGTCCTCGAGGCTGGCGCGGAATTTGACCGTGACGCCCCGTGCGCGGAGCCATGCGGCGTCGTCGGCGTTCCAAGGCGACTTCGGGCAGGCGGTGCCGACATAGGGGATGTCGGCGCCCGATTCGATCAGCAGGCGCGCGACCAGAAGCTCGGAGCCCTCGTAGCCGGAGAGCGTCACCGTGCCCTTGACCGGGTTGGCGGCGAGCCCGGCGCGGATCGCCGGCAGGACCGCGTTGGTCGCCTCGGCCACCTTGTCGGCGGGAAGCGCGAAGACGTCGCCGATGGCGCGGAGCCAGCTTTCGGTGCCCTCGACGCCGACCGGCGCGGAGCCGAGGATCGGACGGCCGGCGGCCTGGAATTCGCGGATCGAGGCGGTGTAGAACGGATGGATCGCCGCGACGGCGCCGCAGTCGAGCGCGGCGTAGAGTTCGCGCCACTCGCGGCAGGGCACGACCGGGCCGGCGGCCAGGCCGAGCGGCGCGAGCAGCGCGCCGATCGACATCGGATCGGCCGGGAACATCTCGCCCAGAAGCGTGACGGTCGGGCGGTCGGATTTGCCGCCCTTGGGGGCCGGAACCGGGCCCGCCTCGACCTCCTTGCGGGCATAGGCGAGCATGGCGCCCGCCAGCACGTCCTTGGCCTCGGCGTGGGTCGGCACGCCGAAGCCCGGCACGTCGATGCCGACGATGCGCACGCCGTCGATCTGGTCGGGCAGCAGGCGGAGCGGCACGCCCGAGGCGGTCGGGACGCAGAGATTGGTCACGACGATGGCGTCGAGCTTTTCCGGATCGGCGAGTTCGTGGACCGACTCGCGGATGTCCTCGAAGAGCTTGCCCGTGACCAGCGATTCCGAGTTGAACGGGACGTAGCCGACCGACCGGCGGGCGCCGTAGAAATGGCTGACGAAGGTCAGGCCGTAGACGCAGCAGGCGGACCCGGAGAGCACGGTCGCGACGCGGCGCATCCGCAGGCCGACGCGCAGCGAGCCGAAGGCGGGGCACATGCTTTGCGGCTTGTCGTGGGGGCCGGTCGGGATAATCCCTGGCGAAGCGCTCCATCAGTTCGGCGTTGGAGCCGTCCGATGTCTCGGCGCGCATCTTCTCGGCGCCCGAATGACAGCCGAGCCCGTCCGCCGGAGCGGAGGCCGCGTCGGGCGTTCCGGTGATCGCCGGCGCCTCCGCGCTGGCGTCATATCGGGATTCGAGGCTCATGCGGCGCGGCCCTGAGCGTTGGCGAAATGCGGACATCCGGAGACGTCGCCCTGCGGGCGCGACGGCGCCGGGGCGGGTTTCTCGGATTTCCATTGGCCGGTGGTGAGCGCGTTGAGCGCGCGGTCGGCCTCGGCCATGTCGATGAGATCAAACATCGTCGTACACCACTTCGAGAGAGGGCTTCGGGGCGTAGTGCTTGCCGCGCATGTCGGCGTCGGTGGCGGGTTCGAGCACGATGTCGCCGCCGGTATCCTTGGAGTCGAAGAGGCCGAGCAGACCGTCCTGGGTGAGCGGCGTCGGCTTGTTCGGGACGGAACCGGCGATGTTTTCGGCCAGTTCGGCGAACATCCGGCCCCACTGGCTCTCCGACGTGCCGACGATCTGGTAGTTCGCGGATTTCCGGCGGATGTCGTCGTTGGCGGGGATCGTCGCCAGAACCGGGATGCCGGCCGCGTCGGCGAAGGCCGCGGCCTCGCCGGTGCCGTCGTCGCGGTTGATCACCATGCCGGCGACGCCGACATTGCCGCCCATCTTGCGGAAATACTCCACCGCCGAGCAGACGTTGTTGGCGACGTAGAGCGACTGGAGGTCGTTCGAGCCGACGACGATGACCTTCTGGCACATGTCGCGGGCGATCGGCAGGCCGAAGCCGCCGCAGACGACGTCGCCGAGGAAGTCGAGCAGGACGTAGTCGAAATCCCAGTCGTGGAAGCCGAGTTTCTCCAGCAGCTCGAAACCGTGGATGATGCCGCGTCCGCCGCAGCCGCGGCCGACTTCCGGGCCGCCGAGCTCCATCGCGAAGACGCCGGAGCGTTTGAAGCAGACGTCGCCGATGGCGACCTCCTCGCCGGCGAGCTTCTTGCGGGTGGAGGTCTCGATGATCGTCGGGCAGGCCTTGCCGCCGAAAAGCAGCGACGTCGTGTCGGATTTCGGGTCGCAGCCGATCAGCAGCACGCGCTTGCCCTGCTCGGCCATCATGCAGCTGAGGTTCGCGAGCGTGAAGGATTTGCCGATGCCGCCCTTGCCGTAGATCGCGATGATCTGCGTGTGCTTGGTCGCCTCGCGGACCGGGATCTCGCCGAGCGGCGCGTTGGCCTCCTCGCGCAACGCCGCGTCGCGCGCTTTGAGATCGGGGATCTTCAGCTCGACGTTCATGCGCAGCCCTTCCAGTCCAGTATCATCTTGAGGCAGGCGGGGTCGCCGAACGCGGTGGCGTAGGCCGCCGTCGCGTCGGACGCGTCCGCCCTGTGGGTGATGAGGCCGTCGAGCGACAGGGCGCCCTCCTCCACCAGCATCCGCGTCGCGAGCATGTCGGCGCGGTTCCATTCGGCGGCGACGCGGATGCGGGCCTCCTTCATGAAAGCCGGCGGGAACGCGAAGCTCAGCGGGTCGGAATAGAAGCCGGCCAGGACGATCTCGCCGCCCTTGGCGAGGCGCCCGATCAGGGTGTTGAGGATCGTCGGGTCGCCCGAGACGTCGAAGATGGTGCGGTAGTCGCGGCGCGGGTCCTCGTCCGGATGGCAGGTCGCGTAGCCGACGGCGCCCGCGCGGCGGGCCTCGTCGAGATCCCAGACCGTCGGAGCGCGCCCGCCCGCGGCGAGCGTGATGCGCGCGATCAGCCGGCCGAGAACGCCGTGGCCGACGATGAGGTCGGGAAGGTCGCTTCCGGGGGCTGCGACAGCATGTCGCGCCGTCGCGGCGAGGGCGAGAAGCGCGCCCTCCGCGCCGAGGCCGGCGCTGACCGGAACGACTCGGTCGCCGCCCGTCACGACGGTGCGCGCGGCGCCTCCGAAGAGGCCCCGGACCGGGCCGTAGCAGTCGGCGCCCGGCACGAAAACCGTCTGACCCGCGCGCAGGCCGGAGGCCGGACCGGCCTCGACCACTTCACCGAAGGATTCGTAGCCGGGGACGAGCGGGTAACCCATGCCGGGGAACGGAGGCATCTTGCCGGAATAGAAGAGCTTTTCGGTGCCGGTGGAGATGCCGGAGAAGTCGATGCGGACGACGACGTCGCCCTCGGCGGGATCGTTGAGCGCGAGGGAGTCGAGAGCGAGACTTCCGGGCGCGTCGAGCAGGACGGCTGTCGTTCGCATTTCGTGACCCCCTGTGTCGATCCGACCGTTTGCGGCTCCGGGCGTGCGCCCGTCAGTCGTGTTCCGTTGGTGTCATGTTACATTGACAGTTTTTTCTGTCAATATTCGCTTACACATTTTTGGCGGGTCTCAGATCCGGCGCGCCGTGACGATCGAGGTCACGAAACGCTGGCGGGTCGCGGGCGTGCGGATGTCTCCGAAACCCGCCGCCTCCAGGAGCCCGGCGTGGCGCGCCGGGGACCTCGGCCGTCCGGTTCCCATCGCCAGCGTGTAGAAGTTGAAATACGCGTCGCCCGAGCGCGTCGGCGCCGTCCCGCCGGACATCGGCTCGGAGACGATCAGGCGACCGCCCTGCGGCAACGCGTCGCGGACCTTGGCGAGAAGCGCCGCCACGACGTCGTCGTCATGGTCGTAGAGAACGCGCACGAGACTGATCGCGTCGGCGCCGGCGGGCAGCGGGTCGTCGAGAAAACTGCCGCCGACGATGCGGGCGCGGCGCGTGAGACCGGCCGCGTCGAAGCGGGCCCGCGCCCGGTCGGCGACCGAGGGCAGATCGAACAGGACGACCTCTAGCCCCGGCGTCGCGATCGCCGCGGCCTCGAGGAAGGCGCCCTCGCCGCCGCCGACGTCGAGGAGCGTGCCGATGCCCGCGAGCGGAACGGCCGCGAGCGTCTCCTCGGCCACCATGCGCTGGCTGGCCGCCATCAGACGCGAATACGGCGCGGCCTCGTCGGGGGTCATGCCGTGCGTGTTGGCGCCGCCGACATAGGACCAGTATCGGCTGAGCTCCGTGTCCGCGCCGCCGGTCAGAAGCGCCACCGGATCGGACAGGTCGCGATAGAACATCGCGTGGTGCCGGACCATCTCGACGACGCCGGGCGCGCCCCGGAGCGCGGCTCCGAGAGGTCCGAGCGCATAGGCGTCGCCGACCCTCTCGAGCAGTCGCAGCGACGTCGCGGCCTGGGCCAGACGCTCGGCCCGTTCCGGCGCGAGCCCCAGCCGGCCCGCGAGGTCGTCCGCGGATCGCGGATGGTCGAGATGGCCGAAGAGATCGAGTTCGACGCAGGCGAGCAGAGTCTGGGAATAGACGAAACCCGCCACGATATCATAAAGTTGCGCCGCCTCCGCTCGCGCGAACGGCCGTGTCGCGGGAAACCCGGCGGCCCACCTCTGGAACGCCGGATCGGAGATCCGCGCGTTGCGCCAGTTCCGCCAGCCCGCGCGAAAACGGGCGAAGGGGCCGGGTCGCTCCGACACCGGCACGGGAGGATCAGGCCGCCGCGTAGCGGGCGAATTCCGTGGGAGTGAGGCGTTTGGCCTGGAGGCGGACGATGTCGCGCAGCGCCGCGTCGCCCGGGCAGGGCGGGATCGACGCGATGGCGCCGCCGAGGATCTCGTGCAGCTTGGCCACGGCGCCGGGAATGCCGAGCGCGGCGACGGCGTTGGGACGGGCGTGGGTCTCGTCCTGGCCGGCCGGCTTGCCGAGTTCGGCCTCGGTCAGGAGCGCGTCGCGCAGATCGTCGGCGACCTGGAAGGCCTCGCCGATCCGCGCGCCGAGCTCGATCCATGGGGCCGGCTGGCGCCCCGCCGCGAGCGCGCCCATCGTGGTCGCGGCGACGAAGAGCGCCCCGGTCTTGGCCTGGTGATAGGCCGAGAGGTCGACGGCGATCTCGCTTTCCCAGCCCTGCCCCGCGCAGATGCCGCCGGGCATGCCCGTCGACCGGGCCAGCGTCCCGACGAGCCCCGCGAGCCGATCGGGCGCGGCGGCCCCGGCGCGCGCGAGCGTCTCGAAGGCGAGCACGATCATCGCGTCGCCGGCCAGAAGCGCGAGCGGCTCGGAGAACGCCGCGTGGACCGTCGGCTTGCCCCGCCGGATGTCGGCGTCGTCGAAGCAGGGCATGTCGTCATGCACGAGGCTCGCGCAGTGGATGAGTTCGATGGACGCGGCCGCCGCGTCGGACAGGCCGGGACGGTCGTCGCCGCAGGCGAGCGCGACCGCCAGCGCCAGTTGCGGGCGCACGCGGGCGCCTCCGGGGAACAGCGCATGCGCCATCGCGGCGGCGAGTTTCGGAGGGGCGGATGCCGATTGCGCCCCGCCCATCGCCGCCTGAAGAGCCGCCTCGATCCGCGATCCGGTGTCCATGACAGCTCCCATTCGGCTTGTGTCCATGCTTCGCGACACATAACGTGTCAACTATACTGGACACACGGCGGTGGCCTGTCAATCGCCTTGGGGAGGAAGATGGATCGGCGCGTCGTCATCGTCGGAGCGGGAATAGCGGGGCTCGGCGCGGCCCTCGCGCTCGCGCGCGACGGGTTCCGCGTCACGGTGCTGGAGGCGCGCGACCTTGTCGGCGGCAAGGCGCGGCGGCTGGCGAGCGCGGCCGGCCCGGTCGACGCCGGCCCGACGGTTTTCACGATGCGGGGGGTCTTCGACGAGCTTTTCGAGAGCGTCGGCGCGCGGCTGGAGGATCACGTCCGTCTGGTCCCGGCGGAGATCCTCGCGCGGCATTTCTGGCCCGACGGCTCGCGTCTCGATCTGATGGCCGACATGGCGGAGTCGGAGGCCAGGGTGGAGGCGTTGGCCGGTCCGGACGCCGCCGAGCAGTTCCGGGCGTTCTCGCGGCGGGCGCGGACGTTGTTCGACGCGTTCGAGGGGCCGGTCATGCGCGATCCGCGCCCGACGCCCCTGAGGGTCGCGGCGGCGCTCGGGACGCGCGGCGCGAAGGTCCTGTCGGCGCTCGGCGCGCGGCCGACGCTGGCCGGGGCGCTCGAGGCGCAGTTCACGGACCCCAGGCTGGCGCAGCTTTTCGCGCGATACGCGACCTATGTTGGCGGCTCGCCGTGGCTCAGCCCGGCGGTTCTGATGCTGATCTGGCGGGCGGAATCGGCGGGCGTCTGGCACGTCGACGGCGGGATGGCGGCGCTGGCGCGGGCGACGGGCGATCTGGCGGAGACGCGCGGGGCCGAGATCCGGACGGGGACGCCGGTTCGGCGCGTGGTGGTCGAGTCGGGGCGCGCGACGGGTGTCGAGCTGGCCGACGGCGAAAGGGTGGAGGCGGACGCCGTGATCTTCAACGGCGATCCCTCGGCGCTTTCGGCGGGCTGCTCGGCCCGTCGGTCGGAAAGCGCGGCGCCGCGTCTGGAGCGGTCGGAACGGAGCCTGTCCGCATGGGTCTGGACCTTCGCCGGCGCGCCCCGGGGCGTGGACCTGGCCGCGCACAACGTGTTCTTCAGCGCGGATTACCGGGCGGAGTTCGACGACCTGTTCGGGACGCGGCGCTTGCCGCGCGACCCGACGGTCTATGTGTTCGCGCAGGACAGGGCGGCGGGAAGCGAGCCGCCCGCGCCCGAGCGGCTGATGATGATCATGAACGCGCCCGCCGACGGGGATCGGGGCGCGCCGACGGAGGAGGAGATCGAGGCATGCGGGACGCGGGTGTTCGGGAGGCTGGCGGCGTCGGGGCTGAGGCTGGAGAGGCCGGAACCGGAGGCGATCACCACGCCGGCGGAGTTCGCCCGGCTGTTTCCGGGGTCGAACGGCGCGATCTACGGGGCGGCGCCGCACGGGATGATGGCGACGTTCCGGCGGCCGATGACGCGGACGAAGGTGCCGGGACTGTATCTGGCGGGGGGCGGGGCGCATCCGGGGCCGGGCGTGGCGATGAGCTGCCTGTCCGGCCGGCTCGCGGCCGCGGCGATCGCGGAGGACCTCGGTTCGACGTGAGGGTGGACGCCGACGGCTACGCCTGGTGGTACGTCGACGGGATATCGGATGACGGCGCGCGGGCGGTCAGCGTGATCGGGTTCATCGGGTCGGTGTTCTCGCCCTACTATCGCTGGACCGGGCGGCGCGATCCGCTGAACCATTCGAGCGTCAACGTGGCGCTTTACGGGCGGGGCGGGCGCTGGGCGATGACCGAGCGGGGGCGTGGCGCCGTGCGGCGGTCGCAGACGCGGTTCGAGGTGGGCCCGAGTTCGATGGAATGGGCGGACGGCGCGCTGACGATCCGGGTCGACGAGATCGCGGTGCCGCACCTGACGCGGCTGCGCGGGACGATCCGGGTGATTCCGAGCGCGGTGACGGAGATCGAGGCGGCGCTCGATCCGGCGGGGGCGCATGTCTGGCGGCCGTTCGCGCCGGTCTCGCGGATCGAGGTCGATTTCGACCGCGCGGGCTGGCGCTGGGAGGGGCACGGGTATTTCGACGCGAATTTCGGGACGCGCGCGCTGGAGGCCGATTTCAGCTACTGGACGTGGTCGCGGCTGCCGATGCGGGACGGGGCGGCGACGTTCTATGACGCGGCGCGGCGGGACGGGAGCCATCTGGAGGTGGCTCTGCGGTTCGGAGCGGACGGGTCGGCGGAACCGCTCGACGCCCCACCCCGCGCGAGGATGAAGCGGACGCTCTGGCAGGTGCGGCGCGAGACGCGGGCCGATGAGGGCTTCACGCCGCATCAGGTCCGGCCCATGCTGGACGCGCCGTTCTATTCGCGCTCGATGGTGCGCACGAGGATCGGCGGCGAGGAGAGCGTCGGCGTTCACGAGGCGCTCGATCTGGACCGGTTCGCCAATCCGCTGCTGAAATTCATGCTTCCCGTGCGGATGCCGAGGCGGAGCGGTTGGGCGTGGAAATGAGCGGCGAAAAAGTGTCCGAACTCGACGGCCTCTCAACATATTGTTTTCGCTTGATTTAAGTGTTAACGTCACCTGAGTCGAAAAGGAGCGACCGATGCAACTGGAACGTTTGGTCTACGCGTCGCAGCCGTTCGGCTTCGAGCTGGCCACTTTGAACGCGATCCTGTTCGAGGCCAGGAACCTGAACGCCAAGAACGAGGTGACCGGCGCACTGATCTGCCGGGGCGATCTCTATCTCCAGCTTCTGGAGGGACCGCCCCGCGCCGTGGCGGCGACATATGGCCGCATCCTTCGCGACGACCGGCATGTCGATGTCCGTGTGCTCATAAAAGGGGCGACGGAAAACCGGATTTTCCCGGATTGGGCGATGCTCGACGATCCGGCACGGTCGTGGTTCTGGAGCCAGGAGGAGGTCGAGGCCGGCGCGCTCGACCGCGCGTCGCCCGAGGTCATCCTGGCGGCTTTCGCCCGCGTCGCGGAGGGCGCGGCGGCCGAGCCCGTCTGAACAGGGAGGGCGCGATCCTCGAGGGGTCGAGAAATCAGGTGGCCGCGGCCCTTCACCGCCCCATCATTCTCCGGGGGCAGATGGCCCGTGCAAGATGGGAGCGAAGCTGTGAAACAGCGTAAAAAAGCCAGCGATTTCGACCAGCGTCTGCTGGAGCTTTACGACGGCTACGTCCACGGGAAGATGTCGAAGCGCGCGTTTCTGAACAACGCCTCGAAATACGCGGTCGGCGGCGTGACCGCGGCCGCGCTTCTGGACGCGCTCAAGCCCGATTACGCCATGGCGCAGCAGGTCGCGCCGGACGATCCGGAGATCGTCACCGAGGTGATCGAATACCCGTCGCCCGAAGGCCACGGGACGGTGAAAGGGCTGCTGGCGCGGCCGGCGGGCGCGTCGGGTCCCCTGCCCGCCGTTCTGGTGGTGCATGAGAACCGCGGGCTCAATCCGTACATCGAGGACGTGGTGCGGCGCGTGGCCAAGGCCGGGTTCATGGCGCTCGGGCCGGACGGACTGACGCCGCTCGGCGGCTATCCCGGCACCGACGAGGAGGGCCGCGAGATGCAGTCGAGCCTCGACGGCGCCAAGCTGATGGCCGATTTCTTCGCGGGCTACGAGTATCTGGTCGGCCGGGAGGACAGCACCGGCCGGGTCGGCGCGGTCGGGTTCTGCTATGGCGGCGGGGTCTGCAACGCGCTGGCGGTGGCCTATCCGGAGATGGCGGCGTCGGTGCCGTTCTACGGCCGACAGGCCGACGCGGCCGACGTGCCCTCGATCCAGGCGCCGCTGATGCTGCATTACGCCGGGCTCGACGAGCGCATCAACGCGGGCTGGCCGGCCTACGAGGCGGCGCTGATCGAGCACGGCAAGGAGTTCTCGGTGCACTTCTACGACGGCGTGAACCACGGCTTCCACAACGATTCGACGCCGCGCTACGACCCGGAATCGGCGCAGCTGGCCTGGGACCGGACAATCGCGTTCTTCAACGAGAAACTTCCGGCCTGAGCCGGAAGCCCCGGCCGGCGGTCAGCCCTCCTTGCGCATGCGCTTGGGTCCGCCGGTCGCCATGTCGGTGCCGGTATAGTCGAGACCCGCGTCCTTCCAGGCGCCGAATCCGCCTTCGATATGGGCGACGCGTCCCAGTCCGGCGGCGAGGCAGGCCTCCGCGACCCGCCGCGACCGGACGCCGGAGCCGCAATGGAAGACGATGCGCTTGGTGTCCTGGTCGGGCATGTGGCGCGGCTCGAAGGCCTGCATCGGGGCGAGCAGCGCGCCGTCGATGCGCTCGACGCCGTATTCCTGCGGCGTTCGGACGTCGATGATGACGATCTCGTCGCGGGCGAAGGCCTCGGCGGCCTCGCGCGGGCTCCAGGTCTCGAGCGTGCCGTGTTCGATGGTCTCAGTCTTCATTCCGGGTCTCCGTGAATTGGTCGAGGGGGATCTTGAGATAGGCGCGGCCGTCGCCTTCGGGGTCGGGCGGCCGTCCGGCGCGCAGGTTCATCTGGAGGACGTGCAGCATCCTGTCGGGCAGCGACAGGGTGGCGTCGCGCTCCTCGCGCATCCTGACATACGCGTCTTTCGGAGTGCCGCCGCCGAGATGGATGTTGTCGGCGCGCTGGGTCGCGACGGTCGATTCCCATTCCGCCTCGGGGCGGTCCTCCGTGCCGTAATCGTGGCCGACGAAGAGCCGCGTGCGGTCCGGCAGGGCGAGGATCGACTGGAGCGAATCGTAGAGCGTCGCCGCCGATCCGCCGGGGAAATCGGCGCGCGAGGTGCCGGCGTCGGGCTGCATGAAGGTGTCGTGCACGAAGGCCGCGTCGTCGCCGACGACATAGGTGATCGAGCCGAGCGTGTGGCCGGGCGAGAGCATGACGCGGACCGGAAGCGATCCGATCTCGAAGGTGTCGCCGTCCTCGAACAGCCGGTCGAACGCGGCGTCGGGGTCGAAGGCGTCCGGCATGTTGTAGAATTCGCGCCAGAGGCCGGCGATCTCGCGGACCTTGGCGCCGATGGCGTTGGGCGCGCCG
Organism: uncultured Alphaproteobacteria bacterium; assembly: GCA_963798765.1. GTDB lineage: Bacteria > Pseudomonadota > Alphaproteobacteria > Rhodobacterales > Rhodobacteraceae > Amaricoccus. The sequence continues at coordinate 156,464 of CAWCUP010000013.1, forward strand.
GTGCGGTCCTTGAGCCAGGCGGAGGCCATCAGGTGATCGGCGTGGGGGTGGGTGTCGAGCACCCATTCGACGGCGAGACCTTCGCGCTCGGCGTGCTCCAGGATCGCCTCGGCGCTGCGGGTGGCGGTCGCGGCGGCGCGGGGATCGAAGTCCCGCACCACGTCGATCACGGCGGCCTTCGACGTGGCGGGATCGGAGACGAGATACTGGATGCTGCCGGTGTCGGGCTCGTAGAAGCCGGTCACGTCGGGCGAGCCCGGTCCGGCGGACGGGCTGGAGCGTCGGATGGCTTTCATGGTTCTCCCCTCTCGTTTACACGTATCGCGTTTCTTGAACGTCTACACGCCGAGGGGGTTCCGCGCCAGAAAATTCAGGCCGGTGCGACGCTGGCCGCGGGCGATCCGCCGTTGCGCCGCCAGAGCGAGAGGTTGAGCGCGCCGGCGTAGCTGACCCAGACGAGATAGGGGACCATCAGCCAGCCGGAGAGCGGCGCCACGACGAAGAAGATCGCCGTCGTCGACGCCACGGCGATCCAGAGGACGACGATGACGGCGAAGGCCGCGTCGAGGCGGCGCAGGCCGAAAAAGACCGGCGACCAGAGCGCGTTCATCACGATCTGCCAAGACCAGAGCGCCACGGCCGGAAGCGCCCAGGGCGAATAGCTGAGCGACACCCACCAGACGGCCACGGACATCGCGATGTAGAGGATCGTCCAGGCGATCGGAAACAGCCAGTTCGGCGGCGTCCAGGCGGGCTTGGAGAGCGTGCGGTACCATGCGCCGGGGGTGAACAGACCGCCGGTCGCGCCCGCGCTGAACGCGGCGGCGAAAAATCCGAAAAGCGTCAGCCAGGCGGGGCCGCGCGCGAGGATCCAGTCCATGTGCATGTTCTCCGGTTCCGTTGCGTCGAGGTGGGCCCGGTCGGGCGGGAAGTCAACGCCGGATCGCCCGGAGGGTTCAGGCGCGAAGGCGCAGGGCGACCGCGCGTTCGGCGTCGCGGCGGCGCAGGTCGGAGAAGATCGCCGTGAGATGGTCGACGCGCGCCGGGGCGTCGGTCCCGCGCCGCGCGGCCTCGACGAGAAACGCGGTCTCGGGCAGCGGCGGCGCGTGAAGGACCGCGCTGCGCGGCAGGAGCGTGGCGATGCCGGCGCGGGCGAACGCCGCGCCGCCGAGCGCCACCTTGCGCCGCGTGCGGGTGTAGGCGCGGCGGGTGACGCTGTCGCAGCCGTTGGCCTCGACGCAGGCGCCGATCTCGCCGTAGATCAGCCGCGCCGCGAAGATCGCCGGGCGCGACGTGGCGGGCAGCGCGGCGATGCCGGCCTCGGAGCGGAAATAGAGCCGCCGGGCCTCGGCCAGCAGGCGCGTGACGACGCGGCCGAGACCGGGGCAGTGGCGCGGCGCGGCGAGGAAGCGTTCGGGGTCGATGCCGGCCTCGGCCAGCCAGTCGAGCGGCAGGTAGAGCCTTCCCTCGCGGGCGTCCTCGCCCACGTCGCGCGCGATGTTGGTGAGCTGCATGGCGACGCCGAGATCGCAGGCGCGCGCGAGCGCGTCGGCGTCGCGCACGCCCATGAGCACGGTCATCATCGCGCCCACGGCGGAGGCGACGCGGGCGGAATAGGCGCGAAGCTCGGAGATGTCGGCGTACCGTCTGCCCGCCGCGTCCCAGGCGAAGCCCTCGAGCAGCGCCTCGGGGAGCGCCCGGGGCATCTCGTGGACCTCGACCATCGCCGCGAAGGCGCGGTCGGCGGGGCTGTCGACCGGGCGGCCGGCATAGGCGCGGTCGAGACGGTCGTGGAGCGACAGGACGGCGGCGGGTTTCTCGGTGTTGAGGTCCACGGCGTCGTCGGCGAGCCGGCAGAAGGCGTAGAGCGCCAGCGCCGGATCGCGGACGCGTCGCGGCAGGAGTTTCGACGCGGCGTGGAAGCTTTTGGATCCGTGCCGGATCGCGGCGCGGCAGGCCTCCATGTCGTCGGCGGCGAGGCTGTTCAACGGACGGTCTCCGCGGCCGGGACGAGCCGGTCGAGGACCTCGGCCGACGAGATCACGCCGGGCAGCCCCGCGCCCGGATGCGAGCCCGCGCCGACGAGGTAGAGGCCGCGCGCCTCCTCGGAGACGTTGTGCGGGCGGAACCAGGCGCTCTGGAGGATGCGCGGCTCGATCGAGAAGCCGGCGCCGTAGGGCGAGAGGTAGCGGGTCTCGAAATCGGCGGGTGTCAGGACGTGGCTCGAGACGACGCGCTCCGAGAGGCCGGGCAGCGCGTCGGCTTCGAGCGCCGCGCGCATCCTGTCGAGAAAGCGCGGGGTCTCGGCCTCCCAGTCGACGGGCCGGTCGTGGCCCAGATGCGGCACCGGCGCGAGGGCGTAGAAGCTGTCGCAGCCGTCGGGCGCCGCCGAGGGGTCGGTCACGGTCGGGCGGTGGAGATAGATCGACATGTCATCGGCGAGTTTGCCCTTGATGAAGATGTCATGGACGAGACCCCGGTAGCGGGGACCGTTCAGGATGGTGTGATGGCCGATGTCGGGCCACATGCCGCGCGTGTTCTCGGTGCCGAAATACCAGACGAAAAGGCCGTTCGACCAGCGCGTGCGTTTGAGCTTCGCGTCGGTCCAGCGGCGGCGCGGGCTGTTGCGCAGGAGACGTTGATAGGTGTGGCCGGCATCGGCGTTGGAGACCACGATGTCGGCGCGCAGCGACTCGCCGTCGGTCAGCCGGACGCCGGTGGCGCGGCCATCCTTCACGGTGATCTCGTCGACCTCGACGCCGAACCGCAGCTCGCCGCCGGTGCGGCGCACGAGGCCGGCCATCGCCTCGGCCAGCGCCCCGGCCCCGCCCATGGCGTAATGCACGCCGAAGGTCTTTTCGAGATAGGCCACCAGCGAATACATCGACGTCACGTTGAACGGATCGCCGCCGATGAAGAGCGGATGGAAGCTGAGCGCCATGCGCAGGCGCTCGTCCCTCATCCGCGCGGCGGCGTGTCCGTAGGTGGAGCGGTCCGCGCGGAGCCGGGCGAAAGTGGGGAGGACCTTGATGGTCTCCCAGGCCGCGTGCATGGGGCGGCGGCCGAGATTCTCGAAGCCGAATTGATAGCGGACCTCGCTGTCGGCCATGAAGCGGTCGTAGCCGGCGAGATCGGAGGGCGAGAGCCGCGCCACCTCGGCGCGCATCGCCTCGGCGTCCTGGCGCGCGGTGAAGGTCGAGCCGTCGGGAAAGCGGATGGTGTAGAACGGGTCGAGCGGACGAATTTCTATGTCGTCGGACATCCTGCGGCCCGCGAGCGTCCAGAGCGCTTCGAAGACCTGCGGCACCGTGACGATGGTCGGGCCGAGGTCGAAACGGTATCCGTCCTGATGGATGCAGGACGCCCGGCCGCCGGGCATGTCCAGCCTGTCGAGGATCAGGACGCGGTAGCCTTTGACGCCGAGCCGCACGCCCGCCGCGAGGCCGCCGAAACCGGCCCCGATCACGAGAGCCACGGGCCGGGGGTCGTCTGCGGTACGGGTCTCGGTTTCGGGGTCGATTGTTGTAAGCATGGGTTGACGGTAGCAGTGTCCAGTTTGCTTTACAATCTTCGAGGGACCCCTTTCCCGCCAGAAACTTCCGTGGCACATTGACGCTATGAATTCGCCCCCCGCCCCTCCATCGGACATGCCCGGCCAAGTCGTTTCGCTGTGTTTTTTCCGCTTCGGGCCGTGGCGGGACCGGGCCTGGGCCTTCGCGCAGATGGGGCTGGCGCGCGGCGCGCTGAAGCGGCTGCCGGGCGTCGGTTTCGTCAAGATGATGGGCGCGGGAACCGGCGAGGGTTTCACGCCGGTGCCCGATACGGGCGTGGTGGCTCTTCTCACGTCCTGGCCCGATCTCGCCGCGGCGCGGGCCGGCACGGAGGCGTCGGACGTGTTCGCGCGCTATCGCGACCGGGCGGTGGAAGCCTTCACGCTTCATCTCGAGCCGGTCTCGGCGCGCGGCGAATGGGCGGGGTCCGAACCGTTCGTGGCCTCGGGCCGCGCGGTGGACGGGCCGGTGGCGGCGCTGACGCGCGCGAGCGTCCGGCCGCGCGCGCTCCTGAAATTCTGGGGACGGCAGCCCGCCGTCTCGGCGCGGATCGGGCGCGACGCGAACGTTCTCTTCAAGGCCGGGATCGGCGAGGTTCCGTGGCTGCACCAGGTCACCTTTTCGATCTGGCCCGACGCCGCCTCGATGGCCGCCTTCGCGCGCGCGGAGGGTCCGCACGCCGCCGCGATCCGCGCGGTCCGCGCCGAAGGCTGGTTCTCGGAAGAGCTCTACGCGCGGTTCGCGGTGCTGGCCCGGTCGGGAAGCTGGGGCGGGCGCGACCCGCTGGACGCCTGCGCCGCGATCGCCGCGCAGTAACCTCAAGGAACATCGATGCCGCTCGCCTTCCCCTACTCGGCCATCGTCGGCCAGACCGAGATGAAACGCGCCCTGACGCTGACCGCGATCGACCCGTCGATCGGCGGGGTGCTGGTCTTCGGCGACCGGGGCACGGGCAAGTCGACCGCCGTGCGGTCGCTCGCGGCGCTGCTGCCGCCGATCGAGATCGCGGCGGGATCCGCATACAACCTGCCGCCCGAGGACGGGGAGACGGCGGAGACGGTTCCGACGCCGGTGATCGACCTGCCTCTGGGCGCCACCGAGGACCGGGTGGTGGGCGCGCTCGATCTGGAGAAGGCGCTGACGAAAGGCGAGAAGGCGTTCGAGCCGGGTCTGCTCGCTCGGGCGCATCGCGGGTTCCTCTATATCGACGAGGTGAACCTGCTCGAGGATCACATCGTCGACCTGCTGCTCGACGTCGCTGCCTCCGGCGAGAACGTCGTGGAGCGCGAAGGGCTGAGCGTCCGGCACGCCGCGCGGTTCGTGCTGGTGGGCTCGGGCAACCCCGAGGAGGGTGAGTTGCGCCCGCAGCTTCTGGACCGGTTCGGCCTCTCGGTCGAGGTCGCCTCGCCGACCGACATCGCCGAGAGGGTCGAGGTGATCCGCCGGCGCGACGCGTTCGACCGCGATCCGGAGGCCTTCATGATGACATGGGCGGACGAGGACCGGGCCCACCGCGCGGCGATCCTCGCGGCGCGCGGACGGATCGGCGCGGTGACGCTGTCGGACGAGACGCTGGGCGAGGCCGCGCGTCTCTGCGTGGCGCTCGGGACCGACGGGCTGCGCGGCGAACTGACGCTGATGCGGGCGTCGCGCGCGCTCGCGGCGTTCGAGGGGGCGTCCGAGGTGACGCGCGCGCATCTGCGGGTCATCGCGTCGAGCGCGCTGCGCCATCGGCTGCGGCGCGATCCGCTCGACGAGGCGGGATCGGGCGCGCGGGTGGAGCGCGTGGTGGCCGAGGTGCTGCCGGCGTGAACGGCGCGGAGGCCTGGGCCGACGCGGGCCTCGCGGCGGCGCTGCTCGCCGTCGATCCGGGTCTGGGCGGCGCGGTGCTGCGCGCGCGGGCGGGTCCGGCGCGGGACGCGTGGATGGCGATGTTCGCCCGGGTGGCGGCGGACCGGCCGATGGTCCGTGTGCCGCCGGGCATCGAGGACGACAGGCTGCTCGGCGGGCTCGATCTGGCCGCGACGCTGGCGGCCGGCCGGCCTGTGCGGGCCGCGGGGCTGCTGGAGGAGGCGGCGGGCAGGACGCTGGTGCTGCCGATGGCGGAGCGCATGTCGCCCGGCCTCGCGGCGCGGCTGAACGCGGCGCGGGACCGGGGCGCGGATTTCACGCTGATCCTGCTCGACGAGGGCGCGGAGCCGGACGAGGCGGCGCCGGCGGCGCTGGCCGACCGGCTGGCGTTCCGGGTCGCGCTGGAAGCGGTGGCGATGGCCGATCTCGACGCGGAGACGTTCGGGGACGTGGCGGCGGCGCGCGCGCGGCTCGGGGCGGTCGCGTCGCCAGGAGATCTGGCGCGGGCGATGGCGAGCGTGGCGGCGGCGCTCGGGATCGGATCGCTGCGCGCGCCCATGCTGGCGCTGCGCGCGGCGCGGGCGGCGGCGGCGCTGGCCGGCGACGCGGAGGTGGACGGGGACGCGGCGGCGCTCGCGGTGCGGCTGGTTCTGGCGCCCCGCGCGACGCGGGCGCCGGAATCGCCGGAGGAGGACGCGGAGGAGCCGGAGCGCGAGACGCCGCCCGAGCCGGAGGCGTCCGAGGGCCGCGCCGAGAGCCGCGAGATCCCCGACGACGTTCTGCTGGAGGCGGCGCGGGCGGCGATCCCGCCGGATCTTCTGGCCCGGCTGCTCGCCGGCGCGGCGTTCCGAAGCCCGGCGGCGAAGGGCGGCGGGGCGGGCGACGAGCGGCGCTCCAAGGCGCGCGGCCGGCCGGCCGGGTCGATGCGGGGCGATCCGAGGGACGGCGCGCGGATCGACCTGATCGGGACGCTGCGGTCCGCGGCGCCATGGCAGCCGCTGCGGCGGGGGAGCGCGGAAGGGTCGGACAGGGTGCTGGTCCGGGCCGACGATTTCCGGATCAGGCGCTCGAAGCGGCGGGCGGAGAAGGTGGTGATCTTCGTGGTCGACGCCTCGGGGTCGGCGGCCTTCGCGCGGCTGGCGGAGACCAAGGGCGCGATCGAGATGATGCTGGGGCAGGCCTATGTGGCGCGCCGGCAGGTGGCGCTGGTGGCGTTCCGGGGCGAGGGCGCGGAGGTGCTGCTGCCGCCCACCCGGAGCCTCGTGATGACGAAGCGGAGGCTGGCCGCTTTGGCTGGCGGGGGTGGCACGCCGCTGGCGGCGGGGCTGGCGGCGGCGATGGGGCTGGCGGACCAGGCGCGGTCGCGGGGCGTGGCGCCCTATCTGGCGGTGCTGACCGACGGGCGCTGCAACATGGCGCTGGACGGAACGCCGGGCCGTCCGAAGGCGGAGGACGACGCGCGGCGGGTCGCGCGGGCGCTGCGCGCGACGGAGACGCCGGCGCTGGTGATCGATACCGGGAACCGGCCCTCGGCGCCGGCGCGCGGGATCGCGGAGGAGATGGGCGCGGTCTATCTGCCCCTGCCCCGAGCCGACGCGCGGGCGCTCTCGGGCGCGCTCGGGGCCGCGATGGACGGGGCGGCGTGAGATGGCGCTGGACTGGGCGCGCGACGGGGCGGACTGGCCGAACCGGGAGTTGAGCCGGTTCGTGGCGACGCGCGGCAACCGCTGGCACGTCCAGCGCGGCGGGTCGGGGCGGCGAGTGCTGCTGATCCACGGCGCCGGGGCTTCGACGCATTCGTGGCGGGACGTGCTGCCACGCCTCGCGCCGGAATTCGACGTTCTGGCGATGGACCTGCCGGGACAGGGGTTCACGACGGGCGTGGCGCCGCGATTCACGCTGCCGGGCATGGCGGAGGATCTGGGGGCGCTGCTGCGGGCGGAGGATTTCGCGCCGGACCTCGTGGTCGGGCATTCGGCCGGGGCGGCGATCGGCGTGCGCATGGTCATCGACGGGCGCGCGGCGCCGGACCGGATTCTGGCGCTCAACGGGGCCTTCGCGCCGTTCGGCGGGGTCGCGGGCCTGCTGTTCCCTCCGCTGGCCAAGCTCCTCTCGCTCAATCCTCTGGTGGGCTCGGCCTTCGCGCGGACGGCGCGGGCTCCCGGGGCGGTGTCCGGGCTGATCGAGGGGACCGGCAGCCGGATCGACGCGCGCGGGGTGGAGCTTTACCGCAGGCTCGTGACCGATCCGGGGCATGTGACGGCGACGTTGGGCATGATGGCGCGGTGGGATCTCAAGCCGCTGATCGCCGATCTGCCGCGCCTTCAGGCGCCGGTGACGCTGGCGGTCGGAACGCGGGACCGGGCGGTGCCGCCGGAAGGGACTCGGGCGCTGGCCGGTCGGTTTCCCGAGGCGCTTCTGATGGAGTTCCGGAACCTCGGCCACCTGATGCACGAGGAGGAGCCGGAGCGCTTCGCCGGAGTGATCGGCGAGGCCGCCAAGGTCTGAGGCGCGCGCTTCGCGACACGCGTGTCGATTCGCGCAAGCCTTTGCAGTAATTCGTTTTTCCAGATCGCGTTAACCGACTGGAAACCTTGATCGATGGGCGGAGGCGGCCTTTGCCGCCATGTCGGGCGCGCGGTGCGCGCGAGTCCTTTGATCGACCGCGGGCCTGTTGGCCCGCGGCGCCTGCTCTCCAGGTTTCATGTCAGTATGAAAGCCGGGGCGGGCGCCCCGGGCGGTCAGGCCACCGCGCGGGAGAGGGCGCAGCGGCTCCAGAGGGCGGTGAGCGCCTCCACGAGGCGGTCGAGATCGGCGTCGGAATGCAGCGGCGAGGGCGTGAAGCGCAGACGCTCGGTGCCTTTGGGGACCGTCGGATAGTTGATCGGCTGCACGTAGATGCCCCAGTCGTCGAGCAGGATGTCCGAGAGCATCTTGCACTTGACCGGATCCTTGACCATCACCGGCACGATGTGGCTCGGGTTCGGCAGATGCGGGATGCCCGCCGCGTCGAGACCGGCGCGCAGCCGCGCCACCTGGCGGCGCTGGCGCGCGCGCTCCATCTGGGACGTCTTGAGATGCCGGATGCTGGCCCGCGCGCCCGCCGCCACCGCCGGCGGCAGCGCCGTGGTGAAGATGAAGCCCGACGCGAAGGAGCGGATGAAATCGCAGAGCGGCTCCGAGCCCGCGACGTAGCCGCCCATCACCCCGAAGGCCTTGCCGAGCGTGCCCTCGATCAGGTCGATCCGGTCCATCATCCCGAGCGATTCCGCCACCCCGCCGCCGCGCGGGCCGTAGAGCCCGACGCCGTGCACCTCGTCGAGATAGGTCATCGCGCCGTGCTTCTCGGCCACCTCGACGATCTCGGCGATCGGCGCGATGTCGCCGTCCATCGAATAGACGCTCTCGAAGGCGACGATGCGCGGCCGGGCCGGGTCGAGCGCGGAGAGCTTGCGGTCGAGATCGGCGGGGTCGTTGTGCCGCCAGATCGCCTTGTCGCAGCGGGCGTGGCGGATGCCCTCGATCATCGCTCGCGTGGTTGAGCGCGTCCGACAGGATCACCGCGTTCTCCAGCTTCGAGCCGAGCGTGCCGAGCGCCGCCCAGTTCGAGACGTAGCCGGAGGTGAAGAGCAGCGCCGCGTCCTTGCCGTGCAGGTCGGCGATCTCGCGCTCGAGCAGCACGTGGTCGTGGTTGGTGCCCGAGATGTTGCGCGTGCCGCCCGCCCCCGCGCCGCAGCGGTCGAGCGCGTCGTGCATCGCCGCGAGGACCTCGGGGTGCTGGCCCATGCCGAGATAGTCGTTCGAGCACCAGACCGTCACCTCGGACGCCCCCGCCCCGCCATGCCGCTTCGCCTTCGGGAACGCCCCCCGGCGGCGCTCCAGCTCGGCGAAGACCCGGTAATTGCCGTCGGCGCGCAGCGCGTCCAGGTGCTCGCGGAAAAGGGAATCGTAGATCATCGGCTCATCCTTCGGCTTCAGGCATCGCCGTGGCGCGCCGGGGCGTCAGGGCGAGGTTCTCGGTTTCCGGTTCGGTTTTCGGCATCGCCCAGGACCAGAGGGCGGCGTCGGGGATCGGCAGGACCATCATCCAGTGCTCGAAGAGCGCCAGCGCGGTGAGGGTGGCGAGCAGCGCGAAGCCGACCTCGCGGCCGGACCCGGCGGGCGCGTCGATAAGGCGCTCGATCCAGCAGGCGGTGGCGAAGGTCAGCAGGGTCACCGACCAGGGAAAGAACCCGTTCATCGGCGCCTTGCGGAAATGGCTGGAGAGATGCCGCACCGGGCTCGGCAGGAAGTGGTCGTTGATGTTGGGCACGCCGAGGAAGACGTTGAGCTTGGCGGTGATGCGCGCGAGGAAGAGGACGATGAAGGTCCACATCCCGAAGGTGTTGGCCGCGTCGCGCGACACCAGGACGAGGAGGGCCACCGAGGCGATCAGCGCCATCTCGGAATAGGCGATCGCGCCCCAGGCCCTGAGGAAACGCTGGAGCCCGGTCACGCCGGGCGGACAGGCCACGGGCATCGGGCCGGTGATGACCCCCGCGAGGAACGCGAGCTCGATCCAGCCCCAGATCGCGAGCGCGGAGAGGAAGGCCGTGTAGACCCCGCGGACCGAGATGTCGTCCAGCGACAGGTGGATGCCGGCGCAGCCGAGCGCCAGGATCGGCAGTCCGAGGATCACCGCGTTGACGAAGCCGTCGCGCCCGGTCCGGTCGGCGCGCTGCACGGCGAGCAGGATCGCGCCGGTGGAGAACCACCAGACGAAAAGGGCGAACAGGCCCGCGATCCAGACGCTTTCCATGCCTTTCCCTCAATAGGTCGGTTGCAGCCGGCTGCTGGCCGGAAGGACGTTCTTCTTCACCGGGATGGTGTAGAGGTTGACGAAGGTGGTCGCGGCGCGCGCGCCGGCGGCCCATTTCTTGAGCTTGCCCCCGACGCCGCCCTGTTTCTCGCCGGCCTCCATGTCGGCGAAGACATGGCGCATTTTTTTCAGGCCCTTCCGCCAGCGCGGATTGTCGAGATCGAGTTCGATCGGGAAGACCTGACGGCTGATCTCGGAGGTCGTGCGGAAGACCTTGTCGTCGTAATCGTCGATGTCGACGCCCATCGCCTCGTGGAAGGCCGGGCGGGCGTGGTCGCGCACGTGCATCGTCGAGAAGACCGCGACGAGGAAGAAGCGGATCCAGAGCTTGTTGCGCCCCTCGAGCAGTTCCGGGTTGGCGCGCATCAGCAGCGCGAAGGCCTCGCCGTGGCGGAACTCGTCGTTGCACCATTCCTCGAACCATTTGAAGATCGGGTGGAAGCGCCTGTCCGGGTGCTTCTCGAGGTGGCGGAAGATGGTGATGTAGCGGGCGTAGCCGATCTTCTCGCTGAGATAGGTGGCGTAGTAGATGAACTTCGGCTTGAAATAGGTGTACTTCTTGGCCTTGGTCAGGAAGCCGAGATTGACGCCGATGCCGGCCTCCTTCAGCGCGTCGTTGATGAAGCCGGCGTGGCGGGCCTCGTCGCGCGACATGTAGCTGAAGAGCTCGCAGATGTCGGGGTTCTTGCCGCGGCGCTTCATCTCCTTGTAGAGCACGCAGCCGGAGAATTCGGCGGTCAGCGACGAGACGAGGAAGTCGGTCAGCTCCTTTCGGAGCGCGGGGTCCATGTTCTCCCAGTCCGGCTCGTCCCATTCGGCGTTTTTCTTGAAGTGCTTCTTGTTGGGGTCGGATTTCATCTCGGCGATGAGCGCGTCCCATTCCGCGCGGACCGGCGTGACGTCGAGCCTGTCCATCTCTTCGAAATCGGTGGTGTAGAAGCGCGGGTTGAGGAGCGTCGTCTCGGTCGCCATCGCCTGGGTGTCGAGCGGCTCGCCGTGGGGCGGCTCGGTCACGATCTGGGTGAGCGCGTTCATAGGGTGATCTCCTCGGAGAAGCTGAACTCGCACAGCTCCATGACTTCCAGGTCGCCGGTCAGGCGTGTCCATACACGTTCCACGGCGCTCGCGCGCGTGATCGTGGCCACGCGCCGCTCGGTTTTGACCTCTCCGTAGGCGGCGAGGACCGGCTCGCCGTGGACGATGACCTCGTCTCCCGGATTGATGACGGCGCCGTTGTCGAAGCGGACATGGGCGTGCAGGCTCTCGAAGACGTGGCTCACCTCGACGGTGCAGGGCGCCTGTTCCTTGGATCGCGTGAAAAGGCCGGACATTCTCGTTTCTCTCTCCGTCGTTCGGGAAGCGTCAGTCCAGCAGTGCCAGAAACGCGTCCCGATTGGTATCCCCGAAGCCCATCAGTTCGACGCGCCAGCCGGTCGGATCGTCCCGGAGGCCGAGGCGGCCGTCGGCGAAGAGAACGATCCGGACCGGCGGGTCGCCCTCGATCCTGGCCAGCATCCGTTCGCGCGCCAGCGCCGACATGACGCCGGTGATGAAGCCGGCCTGTTCGGGCGCGAGGTCGGCGATGAGCGCGCCGGTCGTGGCGTCCCAGACCTTGGCCGAGCCGCCCATCGTCCCCTCGACCCGGATCGAGCGCTCCTGCACGATGCCGACGCTGTCATCGGGCGTCGCGGCGGGCTGGAGGCCCATGATGCGCGCGCCGGTGACGAGCACGAGGGTGAAGATCACCACCGCCAGGATCGCTTTCAGCAGCGCGTTCGGGACCCGCTGATCGGTCCGCGCGGCCTTGTGGTGGTGAAGCGAGGCGTCGCTCATCGGCTCGGTCTCCTATTCGGCGGCGACGGGACTTGCGTCGCGCGCGCCGCTCTCGACGTCGAGGCGCGAGACGCGGGTCGCCGCCGCGTCCGCCAGCAGGCGCGCCACTTTCTCGGGCTCGGGAATGCAGCGCAAGGCCGGAACGGTGCGGCTGATCGCCCAGGGTTTCACGTGCGGCCAGACCACGAGATAGGAGAGGCGCGTCTCGCCGGTCAGGTTCAGCAGGATGGTGCCCGTCCCGTCGCGGTGCACCGCGAGATCCGCCGAGCCGATCCAGCGGAACGGCAGGTTGAGCGTGACGGTCAGCGCCGCCCCGACGCGCATGGCGACCCGGTGCGTCGTCAGGGTGTAGACGGTCGCGCGGGCCATGACCCAGGCGATCAGCGCGAGCGCGCCGACGGCGACGGCGCCGATCAGGACGTACCAGAAGCCCGCGATCAGGCCTTCGCGCAGACCGCCGTCGCCCGCCGTGACCGCGCCCCGCCAGAGCGCCAGCGCGCCGAAATAGGCCGCGACCCAATGGACGTTGAGCGCGTGTCTGGCCAGAGGCCAGGCGAGCGGCGCGCCCTGCCACAGGATTTTTTCACCCTCGGGCGGAGTCTCGGGCAGGCCGCGGACCGGCTCGAAGTCGAGATCGTCATGGGGCATCGCTGCGCCTCCCTTGGATCAGGCGGTGACGGGATCGAGGATCGAATCCGTCCTGCCTTTCGTCGCGTAGAGCTTGCCGCCGCCGTAATAGGCGCTGACCTTGTCCTCTTCCAGTTTGGTCACCTGACCCGAGCCCGCGATCGACGGGACTCCCGCGAACTGTTCGGAGGTGATGGAATGGACCCGTACGCCGTTCCAGTTGATCTTGGCCAGCGGCATCGGGATCAGCCGGCTGCCGCCGGAGGCGAGATCGACCTCGAGGTAGCGCACCATCGCCTCGGGCACGTCCACCCACATGTCGCTGATAGTGCCGACCGTCTCGCCGTCCGCGGCGATCACCGGCATTCCGCGCGGATCGCGGCCGGCGGCGTGGGTGAAGTCGGGCTGTCCGCGCATCGGCTGGATCTTGGCGTGGCCGTTGGCGTCGTATTCCGGCTCGTCGGCGCGCATCGCGTAGGCCGCCGGGCCGACGCCGTCGCGCATCGGATCGCCCGTCGGCTCGAACGGGCTTCCGAAGCTCGGCGAGACGCGGCGCATCGCGAACTCGCGCGTGTCGCGTTTCATGTCGGGCGCGGAGACCGTGCCCCGGCCGCCCGGCAGGATGAAGGTCTTGGGCTCGGGCATCGGGAACAGGCCCTGGTTGGTCGGGTTCCCGTCGTCGTCCTCGGTGGGATAGCCCTCGCGCATGTTCTCGCGCTGGAGGTAGAAGACCAGTCCCGCGAAGAACAGCCAGAAGCTGTAGAGCGCGACCTGGGCCAGGTCCACGTTGCCGAAAAATGTAGCGGTCATGTCGTTCTCCTCAGGGTCGCGTCAGGTCGGGAACTCGCTCAGGCCGAACTCGGCCCTCGCTCCATCGCGCCGCGGCGCGCCGACCCGCACGAGCGGGCCGATGGCGACGATGGTCAGGAAAAGCAGTCCGATCTCGATGTGGTAGACGAAGGAATAGCCCGCGAAAGGCGTGGCCATGCCGGGGCCGAACGCCCCGGACATCGCCCAGGCCCCGAAGATGTCGCGGATGAAGCCGCCCGCGGCGATGGCGAGACCGGCGGCGGTGGCCTGCGCGGCGCCCCAGGCGCCGAGCGCGAGACCGCTGTCGACGAGTCCCTCGCGCGGCATGTCGAGCACCGCCGTGAGCATCGAGACCGCGAAGAGCCCCGAGCCGAAGCCGATCAGGCCCGCGCCGGCGAAGAAAAGCGCCGCCGACTCGAGCGGCGCGGAGAAGACCACGGCCGAGAAGGCGGCGATGCCGGCCAGCAGGCCGTGGGCCGCGATGCGGAATGGATCGCGCGCCGCCGCCCAGCCGCCTGGAGGCGAGGGCGAAGCCGAGCAGCGCGCCGAGCGCCCAGAGCGCGGTCAGCGTGGTGGTCGCCGCGACCGACAGGCCGAGGATCTCGCCGCCGTAGGGCTCCAGCAGGACGTCCTGCATCGAGAAGGCGGCGGTGCCGAGCGCGATGGCGGTCATGACGCGCAGCATCCTCCCCTGCCCCAGCAGGTCGAAAAGCGCGTCCGAGAAGCGCGGCCGGGGCGCCGCGCGCTCGTCGCGCGACATCGGGTTCATCCGCTCCTGTTTCCACAGCGCCACGAGGTTGAGGACCAGCGTCAGGGCCGCGGCGCCCTGGACGACCTGGATGAGGCGGATCTGGCTGAAATCGCGCAGGAGCGCGCCGAATATCAGCGCGCTGATCGCCATTCCGACGAGAAACATGACGTAGAGCAGCGCCACGACCCGGTGGCGCTTCTCCGGCTCCGCCTGGTCGGCGGCCAGCGCGAGACCCGCCGTCTGGGTCATGTGAAGCCCGAGGCCGGTCATCACGAAGGCGGCGCCGGCCAGCGCCTCGCCCGCCCATTCCGGTCCGTGGATCTGGTCGCCCGAGAGCAGGATCAGCGAGAACGGCATGAAGGCGAGCCCGCCGAACTGGTAGAGCGAGCCGAACCAGATGAACGGCACCCGCCGCCAGCCGATGGCGGAGCGGTGCGTGTCGGAGCGGAAGCCGAGAAAGGCGCGGAAGGGCGCGACGAGGACCGGCAGCGCCACCATCGCCGCGACCAGCATCGTCGGCACCGACAGCTCGACGATCATCACGCGGTTGAGGGTGCCGAGCAGCAGGACGGTGGCCATGCCGACGGAGATCTGGAAGAGCGACAGCCGCAGCAGACGGTTCAGCGGCAGGCCGTCGCTCGCCGCGTCCGCGAACGGAAGGAGGTCCATCCCGAATTTCGTCAGAGGGTGCCGCTTGTCGGTCATCTCGGCGCGAACTCCATCGCTTCGCTGAAGTAGAACCCGGATTTGACGCGCTCGACCGTGCCGAGGCGCCAGTCGCTCCGCTCCGCCAGGGCGACCGCGAGCTTCGCCGCGCGCACCGGGATGATCGCGGGCGAGCGGTCGGAGCGGGGGAACGCCTTGCCGACGACGCGCATGGTCTCGAGCGCGGGGGTCGAGGGCGCGACGGTGAAAACGACCGACGCGCTCCGTGCGCTCCGCCAGCCGCGCCAGCGCGTCGGCGATGTCGCTCGCGCGGTAGTGGATCAGGCTGTCCATCGCGACGACATGGTCGAAACGGCCATGGGCCGGATCGAGCATGTCGCCCGCGACGAAGCGCACGCGGTCCCGCACGTCCTCGGGCATCCGGTCGCGCGCGACCTCCAGCAGGTTCGGCGAGATGTCGACGCCGAGCACCTCGGCCCCGCGCCGCGCGGCCTCGACCGAGAGCTGGCCGACGCCGCAGCCGGCGTCGAGCAGACGCATGCCGGTCATGTCGGCGGGCAGCCGCGAGAGCAGGACGGCCCGCATCCGGTCGCGTCCCGCGCGCACGGTCGCGCGGATCCGGCTGACCGGATCGGTGGAGGTCAGCCGCGCCCAGGTGTCGGCCGCGGTGCGGTCGAAATAGGTCTCGAGGCTGGCGCGGGTGGTCTCGTAGGTCATCAGTCGAATCCCAGAAGCTCGAAGATCTGCCGGTCCTCGAGCGCGGCGGGGGCGAGCGGGTCGGTGCCGGCGTAGAGCGTCTCGGCGAGCTTGATGTACTCCTTCTGGACCGAGACGATGTCCTCTTCGGTGCTGTCCATCTCGAAGAGCGTGCATTTCTTGAGGCGCGAGCGGCGGATGGCGTCGAGATCGGGCAGATGCGCCAGCCGCTTGAAGCCGACGACGTCGCAGTAGCGGTCGACCTCGTCGGTGTCCTTCGAGCGGTTCGCCACGCAGCCGGCGAGCCGGACGTTGTAGTTCTTCGACTTGGCCTGGACGGCGGCGATGATCCGGTTCATCGCGTAGATGCTGTCGAAATCGTTGGCGGTGACGATCAGCGCGCGGTCGGCGTGCTGGAGCGGCGCCGCGAAGCCGCCGCAGACGACGTCGCCGAGCACGTCGAAGATCACCACGTCGGTCTCTTCGAGAAGATGGTGCTGTTTGAGGAGCTTGACCGTCTGCCCGACGACGTAGCCGCCGCAGCCGGTGCCGGCGGGCGGGCCGCCGGCCTCGACGCACATCACGCCGTTGTAGCCCTTGTAGACGAAATCCTCGGCGCGCAGCTCCTCGGCGTGGAAATCCACGTCCTTGAGCACGTCGATCACCGTCGGCATCAGCTTTTTCGTCAGGGTGAAGGTGCTGTCGTGTTTCGGATCGCAGCCGATCTGGAGCACGCGGTGGCCGAGCTTCGAGAACGCCACCGAGAGGTTCGAGGACGTCGTCGATTTGCCGATGCCGCCCTTGCCGTAGACGGCGAAGACCTTGGCGCCCTCGATCTTGACCGACTGGTCGAGATGCACCTGGACGGAGCCTTCCCCGTCCTCGCCGCGAAGCATGGGGGCTTTGTCTAGCGGGCTCATGTCGTTCTCCTCATTCTGCCGCGATCCCGGCGGGAGAGATCCCCTCGAGACTGTCCTCGAGCTCCTCCGCCCCGCGGCGCAGGGCTTCGAGCGTTGCGTCGTCCGGCCGCCAATAGGCGCGCTCATGCGCCTCGATCAGCCGGTTCGCGACCCGGGCCGAAGCCTGGGGGTTGAGTTCGGCGAGGCGCCGGCGCATCGCCTCGTCGAGCACGAAGGTCTCGCTCAGGCGCTGGTAGACCCAGGGCTCGACCTGGCCGGTCGTGGCCGACCAGCCCATCGTGTTGGTGACCTGCGCCTCGATGTTGCGCACGCCCTCGTGGCCGTGCTTGAGCATGCCCTCGTACCATTTGGGGTTCAGCGCGCGGGTCCGGGTCTCCAGCGCCACCTGTTCCGAGAGCGTGCGCACCTTGCCGTCGCCGCGGGTCTGGTCGCCGATATAGACCGGCGTCTCGCGGCCGCCGCGGGCGCGCTTCACCGCGCGGCCGATGCCGCCGAGCGTGTCGAAATAATGGTCGACCGTGGTCACGCCGAGCTCGACGGATTCGAGGTTCTGATAGGCCAGATCGACGTCTGCCAGCATCGCGTGCATCAGTTCCGACTGTCGCACCGGCTGGCCCTTGCGTCCGTAGGCGAAGCATTTGCGCTTCTCGAAGGCGTCGGCCAGCTCGTTCTCGTCCGACCAGGCGCCGCTGTCGACGAGCTGGTTGACGTTCGACCCGTAGGCGCCCTCGGCGTTCGAGAACACCCGCAGGGCGGCCGTCTCGAGATCGCAGCCCATCTTTTCGGCGTAGTCGAGCGCGTGGGCGCGGACGAAATTCTCCTCGAGCGGCTCGTCGGCGCTCGCGGCCATCCAGGCGGCCTCGGCCAGCATCCGGGTCTGCAGCGGCAGCAGGTCGCGGAATATGCCCGAGAGGGTCATCACGACGTCGATCGCGGGGCCGCCCGAGTTCGGCCAGCGGCACCAGTTCCGCGCCGCAGAGCCGTCCGTAGCCGTCGAAGCGGGGCCGCGCGCCCATCAGCGCGAGGGCCTGGGCGACCGGGCCGCCGTCGGATTTGATGTTGTCGGCGCCCCAGAGCACGAGCGCGATGGAGCGGGGCAGCCCCGCCCCCTGCTCCACGTGCCGGTCGAGAAGCCGCTTCGCCTGGCGCGCGCCGTCCTCGAGCGCGAAGGCGGTCGGCATCCGGAAAGGATCGAACGCGTGCAGGTTGCGCCCCGTCGGCAGGATCTGCGGCGAGCGCAGCAGATCGCCGCCCGGAACCGGCCGGATGAAGCGCCCCGCCAGCGCGCGAAGGAGCGCGGGCGTCTCGTGATCCTCGGCCAGCAGCCGGTCGGCGCGCTCCAGCGTCTCGGCGTCGCAGCCCTCGACCTCGGCCATCGCGTCGAGAAGCCCGGCGCGCTCCTCGGCGTCCGGCGGACGGCCGACGACATGGAGGCCTTGGGGGATGAGCGAATCCTCGTATTCGAGCACGTCGCGCCAGAGCTTTTCGGCCGAGGTCACCGGGTTCGACCAGGCCGGCTCGGACGCGCAGAGGTCCAGCTCCGCCGCCTGGGCCTGGAGCAGCGTCGCGAGATCGGCGCGCTCCGGCGCGTCGGGGGCCGAGGCCCGCCAGCGGTCGAGCGAGCCCTTGAGATCGACCAGACCCTTGTAGAGCCCGGCCTTGGTCACCGGCGGCGTGAGATAGGTGACGATCGTGGCCCCGATGCGGCGCTTGGCCAGCGCGCTCTCGGAAGGGTTGTTCGCGGCGTAGAGATAGACGTTGGGCAGGTCCGCGATCAGCCGGTCGGGCCAGCAGCCGGCGCCGAGCGCGTTCTGCTTGCCGGGCATGAATTCGAGAGCGCCATGCATGCCGAAATGCAGGACGACGTCGGCGCCGAAATCCTCGCGCAGATAGCGGTAGAAGGCGCTGAAGGCGTGTGTCGGCGCGAAGCCCTTCTCGAAGAGAAGCCGCATCGGATCGCCCTCGTAGCCGAAGACCGGCTGGATGCCGACGAAGACGTTGCCGAAATGCGCGCCGAGCACGAAAATGCCCGACCCGTCCGACTGCGCCCGGCCCGGCGACGGGCCCCATTGCGCCTCGATCTCGCGCAGATGCGGCTCGGAGGAGACGAAATCGTCGGCCGCGATCCGGGCCGCGACGTTGGCGGGCTGGCCGTGGCGCTCCGCGTTGCCTTTCAGGATCGCGTGCCGCAGATCGTCGACCGTCGCGGGCGGCGTCACGTCGTAACCCTCGGCGCGCATGGCGTGCAGCGTGTTGTGCAGGCTCTCGAACACGCCGAGATAGGCCGCCGTGCCGACAGCGCCGGCGTTCGGCGGAAAGCCGTAGAGCACGATGGCGGCCTTGCGCTGCGCCGTCTCGCTGCGCCGGAGGGCGACCTTGCGGGCCACGCGCTCCGCGAGACGGATCACCCGGTCCTCGCAGGCCCGCATCATCCGGCCCGTCAGGTCGCCCTGGCAGTTGCGGTCGCAGCCGTGGCAGCCGTCCGATCCGATCCGCCCGCCATAGACCATCGGGCCGGTCGCGCCGTCGATCTCGGGGATCGCGACCATGATCGTGGTCTCGACCGGCGAGAGGCCGGAACCGCCCGTCGCCCATTCGTCGAGCCGCTGAAGCTCCAGCGCGTGGGCGGCGACGTAAGGGACGTCGAGCGCGGCGAGGATCTCCTCGGCGGCGCCGCTGTCGTTGTAGGCCGGGCCGCCGACGAGGCTGAACCCGGTCAGCGAGAGCAGCGCGTCGATGGTGACGCGCGCGCCGTCGCGGAAGAACGCGTCGATCGCGGGGCGTCCGTCGAGACCGCTCGCGAAGGCGGGCAGCACGCGCAGGCCCTTGGCCTCCAGCGCGCGGATGACCGCGTCGTAATGCGCGGTGTCGCCCGACAGGATGTAGGCGCGCATGACCAGAAGGCCCACCGTTCCGACCGCGTTCTCGGGACCGGGGATCGCGGCGGCGTCGGTGGTCATGCGATCGGCGAGATCGGGATGGTAGAGGCCGGTCTCGGGGTATTCCACCGGCGCGGAGGGCGCGAGCCGGCCCAGCAGATGCCCGCGCGGACCGCGCGCGTATCCGTCGACGAGATAGGCGACCATCGCCTCGACGTTGTCGTCGGATCCGGCGAGCCAGTACTGCATGCAGAGGAAGTAGCTGCGCAGATCCTGCGCCTTGCCGGGGATGAATTTCAGGATGCGCGGCAGGCGGCGCAGCATCGACATCTGGCTGGATCCGGCGGACGCGCCGGGTTTTTCGCGCCGCGCAGCTTTTTCATCAGCGCCATCATGCCGCTGGCGGGCTTGGTCATGTCGAGCCCGCCGAGCCTGGTCAGCTTGACCACCTCGGCGCCCGAGATCAGGCAGACCATCGCGTCGCAGGCGTCGCGGCGGGCCTGGAGGTCGGGCAGGATCGCCCTTATGTGCTCGTCGAGGAAAAGCATCGTGACGACGATGATGTCGCCCTCGGCCACCGCCGCCTTCGCCGCCGCGAGCGCCGCGCCGTCCTCGGACCATTCGGCCGCCGCGTGGACGCTGAGCCTGAGCCCGGGGATGGAATGGATGAGACGCGCCTCGGCCCGCTCCGCCGGACCCGCGATGTGCGAATCCAGCGTGATGATCGTCACCCGCACCGGGGGATCAGCGGGAATAATGGGCTTTTGCATCATAGAGCGTCTCTACCGATATGGTCGCGAGGCCTTGGTCCGAGGCGAAAGCCTCCGTGTTGCGGCGGGCCTTGCCGCGCACGAAGAACGGGATCTTGCGGAGCTCCTTCTCGGCGTCGTGGAGCCAGACGATCTCGCCGCTCCGGCCGCGTCCCGGGTGAGGCCGGCGTCGGAGGGCGTCGAGCCCTCCTCCGCCGCGGCCTGCGGCCGGCGCTCCGGCGGCGGGGGCGTGGCTGGCGTGATGGCTGGGCCCGGCCTCGTCGTGGAACTCGAAATCCTCGCGGAACATGTGCAGAAGATGCTCCTCGAGCCCCATGACAAGCGGATGGACCAGCGTGTCGAAGAGGACGTTGGCGCCTTCGAAGCCCATCACCGGCGAATATCGCGCCGGGAAATCCTGGACGTGGACGGGGGCGGAGATCACGGCGCAGGGGATGCCCAGACGCTTGCCGATATGGCGCTCCATCTGGGTGCCCATGATCATCTCGGGCTGAAGCTCGGCGATGGCCGCCTCGACCTCGAGATAGTCGTCGGTGATCAGCGCGGTGAGCCCGAGCTCCTTGGCCGCCGCGCGCACGGGCCGGGCGAATTCGCGGTTGTATGCGCCGAGGCCCACGACCTCGAAGCCCATCTCCTCGCGCGCCACCCGCGCCATGGCCAGCGCGTGCGTGGCGTCGCCGAAGACGAAGACGCGCTTGCCGGTGAGGTAGGTCGAATCGACCGAGGACGTCCACCAGGGCAGGCGCAGCGCGGCCTCGTCCGCCTCCAGCGGCCGGCCGACGATCTCCGCGATCTCCCGCACGAACTCGCGCGTGGCGCCGACGCCGATCGGGATCGTGCGGGTGAACTTCTGACCGTGGTTTTTCTCGAGCCAGAGGCAGGCCTGCTCGGCCGTCTCCGGGTAGAGCATGACGTTGAACTCGGCCGCCGCGAGGCGGGTGAGATCCTCGGGCGTCGCGTCGAGGGGCGCGGCCACGTTGACGCCGATGCCGAGGGACGCCAGAAGCTTGGTGATCTCAGCCACGTCGTCGCGGTGACGGAAGCCGAGCGCGGTGGCGCCGAGGATGTTGCAGGTGAGGGTCGGCGCGGGCTCGCAGGGCCCGGCCAGACGGCGGACCAGCTGGAAGAACGTCTCGGACGCGCCGAAGCTCTCCTTGCGCTGATAGCTCGGAAGCTCAAGTGCTATGACCGGCACCGGAAGCTCCATGCTCTCGGCGAGGCCGCCCGGATCGTCCTGGATCAGCTCGGCGGTGCAGGAGGCGCCGACGATCATCGCCTGAGGCTTGAACCGCTCGTAGGCGCCGCGGCAGGCGGTTTTGAAGAGATCGGCCGTGTCCGAGCCGAGATCGCGGGCCTGGAAGGTGGTGTAGGTCACGGGCGGCCGGCGGTCGCGGCGCTCGATCATGGTGAAGAGGAGATCGGCGTAGGTGTCGCCCTGCGGCGCGTGCAGCACGTAATGCAGGCCGCGCATGCCCGGTGGCGACGCGCATCGCGCCGACATGGGGCGGACCCTCGTATGTCCAGACCGTCAGCTTCATGACGCGACCTCGAAGGCCGCGCCCGTCCGGCCCGCGCCGGACGCGGCCGAGGGGGGCTCGACGCCCCCCGAGGCCGGCTTCGCCGACATGCCCTTGAGCGCGGCGCGGCGCCGCAGCGGGCGGGCGAAGAGGCCGGCGAGATCGCCCGCCTGCTCGTAGCCGTGGACCGGGGTGAAGACGAGCTCGATGGCCCATTTGGTCGCCAGGCCCTCGGCTTCGAGCGGGTTGGCGAGGCCGAGACCGCAGACCGTCAGGTCCGGCCGGGCCGCCTTGCAGCGGTCGAGCTGGAGATCGACGTCCTGGCCTTCGGAGATCACCGGGCCTTCCGGCAGCAGATCGAGATCGGGACCGACGAGGCCCTTGTGGAGATAGGGCGTGCCGACCTCGATCGGGTTCATGCCGCATTCGCGCGCGAGGAAGCGGGCGAGCGGGATCTCGAGCTGGCTGTCGGGGAAGAAGAACACCGATTTCCCGCGCAGGGTCTCGGACACGGTCGCGACCGCGGAGCGGGCGCGGTCGCGTGGGGCGCGCGTCACCCGCTCGAAATCGGCGTCCGACACGCCGAAGGCGTCGGCCGCGGCGCGGAGCCAGGCGGTGGTGCCCTCCTCGCCGAACGGGAAGGGCGCCTCGAGATGCGTCGCGCCCCTGCCCTCGAGCAGGTGGGCGGTGTCGCCGAGGAACGGCTGCGCCAGCAGCATCCGGGTGTTCGGGCCGACGGCCGGGGCGTCCTCGGACCGGCGCGCCGGGAGGCAGCGGACCGGGCCGATGCCCAGCTCGTTGAAAAGACGCAGGAACTGATCCTCGACCACGTCCGGAAGCGCGCCGACCAGAAGAAGCTGCGCCTCGTCCGTCTCGGGAAGGGTCGGCACCATCGCCGCGAGACAGGCGTCCTCGCCCTGGGTGAACGTGGTCTCGATGCCGGAGCCGGAATAGCTCATCACCCGCACATGCGGCGCGTGGCGGACGGTCAGGCGCTCGGCGGCGCGGGAGAGGTCGAGCTTGATGACCTCCGACGGGCAGGACCCGACGAGGAACAGCTGGCGGATGTCCGGGCGGCGCTCGAGCAGGCGGCCGACCTCGCGGTCGATCTCGTCCTGGGCGTCGGCGAGACCGGCGAGGTCCTTCTCCTCCATGATCGCGGTGCCGAAGCGCGGCTGGGCGAAGATCATCACGCCGGCGGCCGATTGCAGCAGATGCGCGCAGGTGCGCGAGCCGACCACGAGGAAGAACGCGTCCTGCATCTTGCGGTGCAGCCAGATGATGCCGGTCAGG
Source organism: uncultured Alphaproteobacteria bacterium (assembly GCA_963798765.1). GTDB lineage: Bacteria > Pseudomonadota > Alphaproteobacteria > Rhodobacterales > Rhodobacteraceae > Amaricoccus. The sequence goes on from CAWCUP010000013.1 coordinate 179,486, forward strand.
CCGCAGAACACCTCGCGCTGGCCGCGCTCGCGCAGAACGGGCGCGTCGAGACAGCCGCCGGCCGCGGGAATGCGGGCGCGCTCGTTCATGCCGGCGCCCCGTCCGGCGTCGCGTCCGCGCGCGCGCCTTGGAGCCGCGCCGCGCGCAGCTTGAGAAGGAACTGGGCGGCGTTCAGCACGTAGGCGGCGTAGGCGGCGAGCGCCACGGACATGAGCGCCGCGGGCGACAGGAACCCGAAGATCAGCCCCGCCAGATACAGCGTGTGGAGCGCGATCACCCCGAAGCTGACGACGTCCTCCCAGAAGAAGGCCGGCGCCAGAAGGTAGCGCCCGAAGACGACCTTCTCCCAGATCGCGCCGGTGACCATGATCGTGTAGAGCGTCAGCGTCTTGACGACGACGGAGATCGTGGCGGCTCCGTAGCCGTCGCCGGTGACCAGATATCGCGCGACGAGGCCGAGGCTGACGAGAAACACCAGGAACTGCACGGGCGCGAGAATCCCCTGGACCAGAGTCCACACCGAGGCGTCGCGCCTCGCCCTCTGTTCGGGCGTGTAAAGCGTTGATCCGCCTGACGTGATGTCGCTCCGATCCGTCACTCCGCCTCCCCTCCGAGCTTCTTGGTTTCAGGAAACGTAGCCCGCGCCTCGCGATTGTGTCAACTCAAACTTACACACGCCAATTGACACCTTCAGGTCAAAATGTCGCAGGCGGCGGCCCCGCCGTTCGAAAGTTGCCGCGGAGCGCCGGAAACCGGTTCTTTTCAACGGGCGAGTTCTTTTCGCCTAAAACGTGTGCGACATGTCAAATATATTTGACACTCGTCCGGGCGCATGCTGTTCTCGGAGGCTCGCGGGACTCGCGCGCCGCCCGGTTCGAAGGCGACGGCGTCCACCGGCTCGGACTTGGGGAGGTGCGGGATGTTAACCGTTGACAAGAGCGCCACGTCCGGTGAGGCACCCCCCGCGAGTCTGCCGCCTTCGCTGCTGGCGCACGCGCTGGGGAACCTGTTGGCGGAACGCATGGCAGACGGAACGAAAGGCTTCGCGACCGCCCGGCTCTGCGCAGCGCTGCTTGACGAGTCGCCGGAAGCCGGGATCGCATACGTCGACCGCCTGCTGGACTGCGGTGTCAGCGTCCAGTCGCTCTACGACACGCACATTCCGCGCGCCGCCCGCGAACTCGGAGAGATGTGGTCCGAGGACACCTTGAGCTTCAACGACGTCACGCTCGGCATGTCGCGGCTGACGGAGATCTTCCGCCGGCTCAGCCCCGCCTTCCTCAAGACCGGCGCGCGGCTGACGCAGTCGCGGCGCGCTCTCTTCGCGCTGACCCCGGGCGAGACGCACTCGCTCGGCATCGCGATGGCGGCGGACTATTTCCAGAAGGGCGGCTGGGCGGTGCGCGTCGAGCTGCGCGCGGATCCCGACGAGCTGGCGCGGATCGCCGCGCGTCACGATTTCGACATGATCGGCCTCTCCGCCGCGACGCGGCGGGCGATCCCCCGCGCGGCCGAGACCGTCCAGGCGCTGCGCGGCGCGATCCGGGCCGGCGTGCCCATCATTCTGGGCGGACCGCTGGCCAGCTACGAGAAGACGGCGGCGGAACAGATCGGCGCGGACATGGCGGTGACCGGCGCCGTGCTCGCCATGTTGGAAGTGGAAAAAGGCTTCTAAAATGGGCGCGCGGCGGCTAGTGTTGGCGCTCATTGCAGTGGAAAGCGCATCCGCATGCGGAATCGGGCCGCCTCGTGAACAAATCCAGCCAGTTCTTCTCCACGCTGGGCATGCTCGCTGACGTCGATACCCAGACGGTGAGATCCATCGTCGCGGCGGGGTCCGACATCGCGCTTCTCATCACCGCGGACGGAATCGTCCAGGACGTCTACATCGGCCCCGAGACGCCGCCGGCGAACGACGTGAGCCTCTGGTCGGGAGCCAGGATCTCCGAGATCGTCACCGAGGAGAGCCGCGGGAAGATCGTCGACATGCTCGACAAGGCCCGCACCGACGCGGCGCCGCGCTGGCGCGAGATCAACCACATCTCGCCAGGCGAGGATGATTTCCCCGTCCGCTACGCCGCCGTCAAATCCGGCTCCAAGGGCGACGTCATCCTGCTCGGGCGCGACCTGCGCGTGGTCGCGCAGCTCCACAGGCGTCTCGTCGAGGCGCAGCTCACGATGGAGCAGGATTACGAGCGCATCCGCCAGATCGAGACGCGCTACCGGGTGCTGTTCGAGACCACCCACGAGGCGCTGCTGATCGTCTCGTCCGAGACCGGCCGGATCATCGACGCCAATTCCGCCGCGGCGCGCCTCTTCTCGCGCGAGATCGAGGATCTCACCAACCGGGTCTTCGCCAACCGTTTCGAGCCGAAGAGCCAGTCCGACCTCGCCGTGGCGCTCGCCATGGTCCGCGAGAGCGGCCGCGAGCGGTCGATCGTGCTGGACGGCCGCGGCGATGTCGGCGCGCTCAACGTCGACCTGCTTCTGTTCAGGTCGGTCAACGAGACGCTCTATCTCTGCCGCCTGACCCCGCGCGACGGCGACGCGGACGGCGACCGGTCGTTCGACCGCTCGCTCTCGGCGCTCTACAGCCGGACCGGCGACGCCATGGTGTTCACCGACGCCGAGGGACGCATCCAGCGCGCCAACACCGCGTTCCTCGCCCTGGCCGACGTGGCGGTGGGGCGCGCGGTCGAGGGCGCCGATCTCGCCGACTTCCTCGGACGTCCCTCGGTCGATCTCGGCCTGCTGATGTCGAACGCGAAGTCGAAGGGCCGTCTCTCCGCCTACGGCACCACGTTCCGCACCGCCTACGGCATGTCGCTTCCGGTCGAGATCTCCACGACCTGGCTGCCGGAGGCGGACCCCGCGATGTTCGGGTTCGTCATCCGCGACGTGAGCCGTGTCGCGCACGGACGGGGAGGCTCGCCCGCCGTATCGTCCGAGGCGGTCGAGAACATCATCGACCTCGTCGGAACCACGCCGCTCAAGGAGCTGGTGCGCGGGACGACGGACGTGGTCGAGAAGCTCTGCATCGAGACGGCGATCAAGCTCACCAACAACAACCGCGCCTCGGCCGCCGAGATGCTCGGCCTGTCGCGCCAGAGCCTCTACGTCAAGCTGCGCAAGTACGGCCTGATCGCGCAGGACGACTGACCGTCCGCCACACTTCATGTTCCAGGCGCCGCTCCACGATCCCGAGACCTATCGCGCGCTGGAGGAGACCGTCTCCGCCTTCGCGCGCGACGTGATCCGCCCGGCGGCGGAGGAGCTCGATCGCGAGGAGCGGTTCCCGGCGGAGATCTACGCGCGCATGGCCGGGCTCGGCCTCTTCGGCGTCACCGTGCCGGAGGCGCATGGCGGGGCCGGTCTCGACGCCCTCGCCTATACCGTCGTCATGGAGGAGCTGTCGCGGGGATACGCCTCGGTGGCGGACCAGTGCGGACTCGTCGAGCTGATCGGGACGCTGCTTTCGGTCCACGGCACGCCGGAGCAGCGGGCGCGCCACCTGCCCGGCATCCTCGCCGCGGAGACCCGCGTCGCCTACTGCGTCACCGAGGAGGAGGCGGGCTCGGACGTGGCCGGCATCCGAACGACCGCCACGCGCGAGGGCGACGGCTGGCGGCTCGACGGGAGCAAGCTCTGGATCCACAACGCGCCGGTCGCCGATCTGGGATTCGTGCTGGCGCGGACCGATCCGGAGGCCGGCCATCGCGGGATGGGCATCTTCATCGTCGATCTCCACGCGCCGGGCGTCACGCGCGGGCCAAAGGAGCGCAAGCTCGGACAGCGCGCGAGCCAGGTCGGCGGGCTGCGCTTCGAGGACGTGGCGCTGTCCGCCGACGCGCTTCTGGGCGAGGCGGGACGCGGCTTCCACATCATGATGGGCGTGCTGGAGAAGGGCCGCGTCGGCATCGCGGCGCTCGCCACCGGGATCGCCCAGGCCGGTCTCGAGGCGGCGCTCGGATATGCCGGCGAACGCCGGCAGTTCGGTCGCGCCATCGGCGAGAACCAGGGGCTCCGCTGGATGCTCGCCGACATGGCCAAAGACATCGCCGCGGCCCGCGCGCTCACCCGCGACGCGGCGCTGCGGATCGATCACGGGCTCGCGGCGGGGCGGGCGGCGTCGATCGCCAAATGCTTCGCCTCCGACATGTGCGTGGCGCGGACCGCCGACGCCGCGCAGATCTTCGGCGGCTCGGGCTACATCCGCGGCTTCGAGGTCGAGCGGCTCTACCGCGACGCCAAGATCACGCAGATCTACGAGGGCACGAACCAGATCCAGCGCGACATCGTCGCCCGGTCCCTGTTCCGGGACGGGACGCGGTGACGGCGCAACGATCCGCCCTTCCGCACGTTCTCGGAGAGGTCGCGACACGGAGGGTACGACGATGGATACCGCGCTCGGAGCCATAAGCGCGCATGTTTTCGGAAGGGTCCAGGGCGTCGGTTTCCGGGCATGGACCAGGCGGCAGGCCGAGGAGCTGGGCCTCTCGGGCTGGGTCGCGAACGAGGCGGACGGGAGCGTGCGGGCCATGTTCTCGGGAAGCGAGAACGCCGTGGCCCTGATCGCCGAGGCGCTGAAAAAAGGCCCCGAGGCGGCGCGGGTCAGCAACGTCGTGATCGTGCCCGTCGAGCCGGACGAGACGCGCGACGGGTTCAGGATCTTCGGCTGATACCACGCGGCCCGCAGCCGCCGCGCCTCACTCCTCCGCGCCCCGGCCCGCGCGCCAGACCCGCCGCAGCTCCATCCCGTCGTCCAGATGAACGAGATCCGCCGGCGCGCCCGGGATCAGGCAGCCGCGCCGCCCGGCCAGTCCGATGCAGGCGGCCGGGGCGCAGGTCGCCATCCGGAGGGCCTCCACCTCGTCCAGGCCGACCTCGCCGGTCAGCACGCGCAGACCGCGCGGCATGTCGCAATCCGCGCCGGCGAGCGTGCCGTCCTCCAGCGTCAGGCGCCCGTCCCGCCGCAGGATCCGCCGATCCTTCAGCCTGAACTCGGCGAGATCCGTGCCCGCCACCGCCATCGCGTCGCTGACGAGGCACATCAGGCCGTCGCCCCGCTTGCCCGCCAGCGCCAGGCGCAGCACCTCCGGGGCGACGTGCACGCCGTCCGCGATCACGCCGACATAGGTCTCGCCGGAATCGAGGGCGGCGCCGACCAGCCCCGGTTCGCGGTGTCCGAGCGGGCTCATCGCGTTGAAGAGATGGGTGACCATCCGCGCGCCGGCGCGGAACGCGGCCCGGGCGCCGGCGGCGTCGGTGCCGCTGTGCCCGATGCTGACCACCGCGCCCGCCGCCGCCAGCGCCGCGATCCGCGCGGACGTGACGCTTTCCGGCGCCAGCGTGACGACCAGCGCCGGAAGGCGCGCGGCCGCGTCCAGCAGAGTCTCGAGATCCTCCGCCTCCATCGGCCGGATCAGCGCGGGATCATGCGCGCCCTTGCGCCCCGGATCGATGTGCGGACCCTCGAGATGCAGCCCGAGGAACCCCGGCACGCCCGCCTCGGCCGCCGCGACGCCCGCCTCGATCACCGCGCGCGTCACCTCCGGCGTGTCGGTGATCAGCGTCGGCAGCAGGCCGGTCGTCCCGAGGCGGCCGTGCGCGGCGCAGATCGTCGCGATCTCCTCCATCCCGGGATCGGCGCCAAGCATGACGCCGCCGCCGCCGTTCACCTGCAGATCGACGAAACCCGGCGCGAGGATGCCGCCGTCCAGCTCGACGCGGTCGCCCGTCCCCTCGTCCGGTCCGATCCCCGCGACCAGCCCGTCCGCGACGCGCAGCGCCGCGCGCTCGTGGATCCGCGTCCCGTCGAAGATCCGCGCGCCCGGTGAAAACCTGTTCCATCACACCGTCTCCGTCACCTTGCGCAGATGCGGCGGCGCGTCCGGGTCCAGCCCCCGCCGCCGCGCCAGCGCCTCGATGAACACGTAGAACGACACCGCAATCGCGAGCGGCGCCACCAGCGGATGCAGCCCCTTGACCGAGGGCAGGCAGGTCACGCCCGCCCCGGCGCCGGGCGCCGTGAGGAACACGTCCGCGCCCTGCCCCGCCAGACGCTCGGCCGTCGCGATCACGCCCGGCAGCGCCGCGTCCTCGACCCCGAGCGCCAGCACCGGGAACCCCGCCTGGACCAGCGCCGCCGGCCCGTGCAGCACCTCGGCCGCGCTGTAGCTTTCGGCATGGATCCCGCTGGTCTCCTTGAATTTGAGCGCGACCTCGTTGGCGATCGCGAAGGCCGGTCCGCGCCCGAGCACGAAGAGCGAGTTCGCCCGCGCCAGCCGGTCCGACAGCGGCCCCCAGTCGCAGTCCAGCGCGCGTGCGAACGCCTCCGGCAGCCCCGCGACCGCCGCCCGCAGCGCGTCGTCCTCGCGCCATTCCGCGACCAGCGCGAGCCCCGCCAGCACCGAGGTGACGAAGGTCTTGGTCGCCGCCACGCTCCGCTCCTCGCCCGCGCCCAGCGCCAGCGTGTGGTCGCAGACCTCCGCCATCGGCGAGCCCGCGGAATTGGTCACGGCCAGCGTCAGCGCCCCTCCCGCGCCCGCGCCGCGCATCATCTCGACGATGTCGGGGCTGCGCCCCGATTGCGAGATGCCGACGCAGACCGCGCGCGCCATCCGCAGCGGCCGCCCGTAGACCGACACCACCGAAGGCCCGATGGACGCCACGGGAATGCCGGCGGCCAGCTCCACCGCGTATTTGAGATACGTCGCCGCGTGATCCGACGAGCCGCGCGCCACCGTCGCGACCAGCACCGGGTCGGCCGCGCGCATCGCCCGCGCGGCGGCGCGCAGGTCGTCGCCCGCCTCCGCCAGGAACCGCGCCGCGACCGCCGGAATGTCCAGCACCTCTTTCCGCATGTGCGTGTCGGTCATCGGTCGCCCCCGTCCAGTTCCCGCGCCATGTCGAGCGCCCCGTCGAGCGCCGTGCCCCGGGCCTCGCGCACGCGCCCCGCGAACCGCTCCGCCAGCCGCGCCGCGAAAACCGCGCCGAGCCCCCCGTGAAAGACGATCGGCAGCAGATCGTTCCCCGCCAGCCGGTCGATCGACGCCGCGACCCAGCGCGTCGGCTCGGCCAGGATCCGCTCCGCCGCCGCGTCGCCCGCCGCCGCGGCCGCGACCACGCGCGGCGCGTATCGGGCGAAATCCCCCGGCGAGGCGCCCTGCGCGAAGCCCACCAGCCCGTCGGGACCGTCCGCCTCCGCCACGACCTCCGCCAGAAGCGGAGTGGACGGGATCAGCCCGTCATGCGCCAGCAGCGCCGTCTCGAGCAGCGTCCGCCCCAGCCGCGCGCCGCTGCCCTGATCGCCGAGGATCAGCCCCCAGCCGCCGACCGTCCCGACCTCCCCGCCCCGCTGGACCGCGAAGACCGATCCGGTGCCGCAGGTCGCGGTGATCCCGTCCGCGCGCCCGTGCGACCCGCGCAGCGCGATCGCCGCGTCCGTGACGATCCGCGCCCGCCCGAACGGCAGCCGCCCCCCGAGCCGCTCCGCCGCCGCGCGCACGTTGGCCCCGGCGAGCCCGAGCACCGCCACGAGATCCGCGACCTCCGCGCCGGTTCCCGACGCGTCGAGGGCCGCCCGCGCCGCCGCCAGGATGTTCGCGCGCGCGCCGTCCGGATCGCTCACGATGTTGGCCGAGGCCGCCTCGCCGCGCCCGAGGACGCGGCCCTCCGCGTCGGCCACCGCGGCCCGGCATCCCGTGCCGCCGCCATCGATTCCCAGAACGAGCCGCATGGAGGCCTCCCGCGCCGGACAATAGCGGAACCGGGCGGGATTAGAAGGCCGGGCGCGCTGGACATACCGCCGGGCTTCGCCATTCTGGCGCCCGACAGGAGGCCCCCATGCGCGCCACGACCGAAGACGTCCATCCCGCCTCCGCCGGGATCCAGGACCTGCCCGACGCCGAGGTGCTGACCCGGCTCCTCGACGGCCAGATCCGCGCGGCCGAGGCCGTGCGCGCCGCCCTGCCCGCCATCGCCGAGGCCGCCCGCGTCACCGCGCGCGCGCTCGGCGGCGCCGGCCGGGTCATCTATGCCGGCGCGGGCAGTTCGGGCGTCATGGCGCTGTCGGATTCGCTCGAGCTCGCCGGCACCTTCGGCACGCCGGCCGGCCGCAGCCCCGCGCTTCTCGCGGGCGGGGCGGAGACGCTCCTGCACATGGCGAACGCCGCCGAGGACGACGACGCCCTCGCCGCCGCCGACTGCGCGCGGATCGCCTTCGCGCCCGGGGACGCCGTGATCTGCGTCGCGGCCAGCGGCCGCACGCCCTACACGCTCGCCGTCGCCCGCGCCGCCAGGGCGGCCGGCGCGACGGTGATCGGCATCGCCAACGCGCCCGACGGCCCGCTTCTGGGGGAAAGCGACATCGCGATCCTGCTCGACACCGGCCCGGAGCTCGTCGCCGGGTCGACCCGCATGGGGGCCGCGACCGCGCAGAAGATCGCGCTCAACATGATCTCGACGCTGGCCGGGCTCCGCATGGGCCATGTCCACGAGGGGCGGATGGTCAACCTCACCGCCGACAATTCCAAACTGCGCGACCGGGCCGCGCGGATCGTCGCGGACCTCTCCGGAGCCGATCCCGCCACGGCCCGCGCCATGCTCGACAGAGCCGACGGCGCCGTGAAACCGGCGGTGATGCTCGCGGCGGGCGCGGTGGACCCGGCCCACGCCGCGGAGCTTCTCGCCGCCGCCGACGGCCGTCTCGGCCCGGCGCTCGCCGCGCTCCGGTCCGGCAGCCCGCCCGACGCGTAACGATGACCGTGGCGGAGCGCGTGGCCACGCCTTTCCAGAGGGTTAACGAGATCCAGAAAATCTCTTTATGTCAGTGACTTGGTCAAGTGGCCACGCGTGGCCACCCGGCGTGTTTCCGTCGGCCTCCGGGCTTCGTGATCCCGTCCCCGATGCGCGCCGCTTCCGGACCGGCTATAACAGGGGAATGAACAGACGCGCCCTCATCGCCGCCCTCGCGGCCCTGCCCGCCGCCCTCGCCTTTCCTGCGCTCGCCCAGAGCGTCGACGCGACCGCGATCAACGCCTATCTGACCGGGCTCAGGACCGCGTCGGGACGCTTCACCCAGCGCAATCCCAACGGCTCGACCCAGACCGGCACCTTCCATCTGGCGAAGCCCGGCCGCATCCGGTTCGACTACGACCGGCCCGAAGGGTCCAAGGTCATCGCCGACGGCACCTGGGTCGGCGTCTGGGACCCCAAATCCAACCGCAATCCGACGCGCTATCCGCTGTCGAAAACGCCGCTCTCGCTGCTGCTGCGCGACGGCCTGAGCCTGCGCGAACCGGGCCTCGTCAAGGGCGCCACCCGCGACGAGAAGGGCGTGCACATCACCATGGTCGATCCGAAAGCGCCCGCCGAAGGCCGCATGGTGATGACGTTCTCGGAGAACCCGATCGCCCTGCGCCGCTGGGCGCTCACCACAAAGACCGGCCAGACCACCCAGGTCGCGCTCTCCGACGTCCGGACCGGCGGTCCGGTGGACCGGAGCCTCTTCACGATCTACGGCCGGTAGGCGCCTTTCAGCGCGCCCGCCAAGCCGCCCAGTCCTCGGGCGTGTCGAGATCGGTGATCGCGGCGGCGCCCTTCGTCGGCACGTCCACCACGAACTCGCCCGCCGCGCGGACCACCTCCCGCGCGCCGTGATCGCCCGCGAGCCCCGCCAGAGCCTCGAAGAACCTCCTTCCGAACAGCACGGGATGCCCCGGCCTGCCGTCGGCGGCCGCGGCGCGGCAGATCTCGCGCCCCTCGTCCGCGTCGAACGCCGCGATCAGCTTTCCCATCTCCCGCGCGCCGATCTCCGGCATGTCCGCCAGCACGACCATCACGGCGTCCGCATCCGCCGGAACCGCCCGCGAGGCCCGCGCGCAGCGAGGCGGCCATTCCCTCGGCGCAGTCCGGCGCCTCGACGACGTCCGCCTCGAGCCCCTCCAGCGCCACGCGCCGCGCCCCGGCGTCCGGCGGGACCACCACGACCGTCCGGTCCGCCCCGCTGCCGAGCGCCGCCAGGACGGTCCGGCGCAGGACCGGCGCGCCGTCGACCGGCTCCAGGAGCTTGTCCCGACCCGCGCATCCGGCTCGACGCGCCCGCCGCGAGGACCAGCGCCACGACCTTCGGTCGGCCCGGAGCCTTCGGCGCGGTCGCGGCGCGCGGCTGCGGCCGCGCCGGGATCTCCTTGAGAAGCCCCCCCACGCCCATCGCCGCGATGTCCGCGCCCGTCACCTCCAGACCGGCGGCCAGGCGCTCCAGCACCCAGTCCGCCCCGTTGAGCGCCGGCGAGCGCGCGCAGCCGGGCAGTCCCACGACCGGCCTGCTCCCATGGGTTCCGAGAAAGAGCAGGTTGCCGGGATCGACCGGCATCCCGAACCGCCCGACGCTCCCGCCCGCCGCGACCAGAGCGGCCGGGCAGGTGTCGGCGATGTCGGACGTGGCCGAGGCGCCGAGGATCAGCACCATGTCGCCCGCCGCCGCGCGGATCGCCTCCGCGACCGCGGCGACGTCATGCGCCACCACCCGCGGCGTCAGCATCCCGAGGCCGAGACCGCGCAGCCGCGCCTCGACCGTCGCGGCGCCTTTGGCGATGATGCTCTCCTTCATCCCGGCGGTCCGGGTCAGGATCAGGCTGGCGATCATCGGCCGGAACGGGAGCGCCCCGATCGCGCCGGGGCGCAGCGCCGCCACGGCGCGCGCCAGATCCGCGCGGCGCACGGCGTAGGGGATGATCTTGACCGTCGCCACCATCTGCCGCGCCTGGACCCGCGCGAAATCGGGCAGGGTCGCGAGCGTCAGCCCCGGATCGACGGCGTTCAGCGCGTGGACCGAAGCCGCGTCCACCCGGACAGAGACCAGGTTCGGTCGCGAAGAGATTGACCCGGCCGGTGAACGGCTCCGAAACGCTCAGGCCGAGCGCCGCCGGATCGGGGGCGAGCGCACGCGCGATGGCCGCGGCCGCCGCGTCCTCGCCGACATCCTCCGGACCCGGACGGGCCGCCCAGACCCGCGGGACGCCGGCTTCCGTCAAGGCGGCCAGGTCGGCCGCGGAGAGCGCCCGGCCCTTGCGAAGACGCAGATCGCCCGCGCTCACCGAATGGGCGAGGATCGCGCCCTCCGCCTCCGACGTCGCGACCGGACCGAAGCGCATCAGGGCCGCGTCTCGGGACGCCGGAGCCGCTCGGTGATCTGCGCGAGGATCGAGATGGCGATCTCCGCCGGGGATTTCGCGCCGATATCGGCCCCGACCGGCGCGTGGATCCGGGCGATGTCGGCGTCGCTGAACCCCGCCTCCCGCAGCCGGTCGACGCGCTTGGCGTGCGTCCGCTTCGAGCCGAGACAGCCGAGATAGAACACGTCGCTCCGCAGCGCCGCCATGATCGCGGGGTCGTCGAGCTTGGGATCGTGGGTCAGCGTCACGACGGCCGTGCGCGTGTCGAGTTCGAATTCGGCCAGCGCCTCGTCGGGCCAGCCGGCCATCAGCCGCGCCTCGGGAAACCGCGCCTCGCTCGCGAAAGCCTCGCGCGGATCCACCACCGCCACGTCGTAGCCGGCCAGCCGCGCCATCGGCGCCAGCGCCTGGGCGATGTGGACCGCGCCGACCACGGCCATCCGCAGCGGCGGATTGTGCGCGGCGAGGAACCAGTCGCCGTCGAAACCCGACTGATCGGAGGCGAGACGCCCGCGCGCCTCGTTCCAGAGCGGATCGCCCGGCCCGTCGATCAGGCGGCGCTGCCATGTATCCGGGCGCACGGCGTAGACCACCGGCCGCCGCTCGGCGCGGGCGGCGGCGAGCCGCGCGATCAGGTCGGCGTCCGGGCCGTCGCCGACGCCCAGAGGCTCGACCAGCACCCGGATCGTGCCGCCGCAGGCGAGGCCGACCGCGAAGGCCTCCTCGTCGGTCACGCCGTATTCGAGCACGCGCGGCACGCCGTCGCCCAGCGCCTCCAGCGCCTCGGCCACCACCGCGCCCTCGACGCAGCCGCCCGACACGGACCCGGCCATCTCCGCCTCGGAGCTGATCGCGAGCTGCGATCCGCGCGGACGCGGCGCCGAGCCCCAGGTCTCGATGACGGTGGCGAGCGCCGCGCCCTTGCCCTCGCGCAGCCAGTCGAGCGCCGCCTCCGGGATCCTGTCATGCGCGGGGATGGACATCGGGACGCTCCGGTTCTCTTCGGCTCTCCGACCGCATATATGCCCCGTCGAAGGCGTTGACGAGGGGCGGGACCAAGCCGGATTCTCCTGTTGCCCGCGCCGCGCGCCTGGCCGATGTTGCGGCCGAAAAGATAACGACGCGGGGGAAACGCGAATGACGGGCATAATGGAGAACGCCGGCGGGGGCGGGACGTTCGTCGGACGGGTGTGGGATCCGGCGGCGCGGGGCCCCTCCGTCGTGACGATCCGCGACGGCGCCGTGGTGGACATCACGTCGAAGACCGCGCCCACCACTCGCGACATCTGCGAGATGGACGACCCCGTGTCCCACGTCCGGTCCGCGGACGGGCGCAGGCTCGGAAGCCTCGACGAGATCGCTTCGGCGCCGGTCGATCCCGGCCACGTCCACCTCCTCGCCCCCTGCGACCTCCAGGCGGTCAAGGCGGCCGGCGTGACTTTCGCAAAGTCGATGGTCGAGCGCGTGATCGAGGAGCGCGCCGCCGGCGATCCCGCCAAGGCGCAATCCGTGCGCGAGCGCGTCGGCGCGCTGATCGGCACCTCGCTGCGCGACATCCGACCCGGCTCGGAAGAAGCGGCGAAGGTCAAGGCCGCGCTCATCGCCGAGGGCCTCTGGTCGCAGTATCTCGAGGTCGGCATCGGCCCGGACGCCGAGGTGTTCTCGAAAACCCAGACGCTGTCCTCGGTCGGGCCCGGCGCCGAGATCGGCCTGCACCCGATCTCGAAATGGAACAATCCCGAGCCCGAGGCGGTTCTCGCGGTGAATTCGCGCGGCGCGATCGTCGGCGCCACCATCGGCAACGACGTCAACCTGCGCGATCTGGAGGGCCGCTCGGCGCTTCTGCTGAGCAAGGCCAAGGACAACAACGCCTCCTGCGCCATCGGGCCGTTCATCCGTCTGTTCGACGAAAGGTGGGGAATGGACGACCTTCGGGCCGTCGATGTGGAACTCCGGGTCGAGGGCGAGGACGGCTTCGTCCTGCAGGGCCGCTCTCCGATGAGCGAGATCAGCCGCGACCCGGCCGACATCGTCGCCCAGACCATCGGGCGGCACCACCAGTACCCCGACGGGTTCATGCTGTTCCTCGGCACGCTCTTCGCGCCGACCGAGGACCGCGACGCGCCGGGCGAGGGCTTCACCCACAAGCTCGGCGACGTGGTGACGATCTCGGCGGACGGGCTGGGGCGGCTCGTGAACACCGTGCGGCTCTCGACCGAATGTCCGCCCTGGACCTTCGGCGTCAGCCATCTGATGCGAAACCTGTCCGCGCGCGGACTGCTCTGACTTCTAGGAAAGGCCAAGACATGCTCAAGGGAAAACACCTGATCGCCGGCGACTGGGTCGGCGGAGACGAGACCTTCACGAACGATCCGACCTCCGGCGAGCCCGACAGCTTCCCGGTCGGCACGCCCGAACTCGTGGACGCGGCCGCGACGGCCGCCGAGGAGGCGTTCTGGTCCTACGGTTACTCCAGCCGGGCCGAGCGGGCGGCGCTCCTTCGCGCCATCGCCGAGGAGATCGACGCGCGCGGCGACGCGATCACCGACATCGGCTCGCGCGAGAGCGGCCTTCCGGAAGCGCGCCTCGTCGGCGAGCGCGGCCGAACGACCGGCCAGCTCAAACTCTTCGCCGACCATATCGAAAAGGGCGACTATCTCGACCGCCGGCACGACGCGGCCCTGCCCGACCGCGCGCCTCTGCCCCGGCCGGATCTGCGGGCGATGCAGCGCCCCGTCGGCCCCGTGGCGGTCTTCGGCGCCTCGAACTTCCCGCTCGCCTTCTCGACCGCCGGCGGCGACACCGCCGCCGCGCTCGCGGCGGGCTGTCCGGTCGTGGTCAAGGGCCATTCGGCCCATCCGGGCACGGCCGACTACGTCGCCCAGGCCATCGACGCGGCGATCCGCTCGACCGGGACCCATCCCGGCGTCTTCTCGCTGATCCAGGGCGGCAATCGCGCCGTCGGACAGGCGGTCGTGCAGCATCCGCTGATCAAGGCCGTGGGCTTCACCGGATCGCTCGGCGGCGGACGCGCGCTTTTCGATCTCTGCGCGCGGCGGCCTGAACCGATCCCGTTCTTCGGCGAACTCGGCTCGGTCAATCCGATGTTCCTGCTGCCCGAGGCGCTCAAGGCGCGCGGACAGGCCATCGCGGAGGGCTGGGCCGGATCGCTCACCATGGGCGCGGGCCAGTTCTGCACCAATCCCGGCATCGCCGTCGTGATCGAGGGTCCGGAAGCCGACGCGTTCATCGAGGCGTCGAAGGCAGCGCTCGAGCCGACGGGAAAGCAGACGATGCTCACCGACGGCATCGCCTCGGCCTACCGCGAAGGCCGCGACCGGATCGCCGGCGGCGCCGGCGTGCGGGAACTCGTGACCTCGATGTGCGATCTGCGCGACGCGTCGCCGTATCTCTACGCGACGACCGGGCGCGAATGGCTCGCGAACGCCGAGCTCGGCGAGGAGGTCTTCGGACCGCTCGGTCTGATCGTCACGGTGAAGGATTTCGCCGAGATGACGGACATCGCGCTGTCGCTGCAGGGCCAGCTCACCTGCACGCTGCACATGGACAAGGGCGATTCCGACGCCGCGCGCAAGCTGCTGCCGATCCTGGAGCGCAAGGCCGGACGCATCCTGGCGAACGGCTTCCCGACGGGCGTCGAGGTCGCGGACGCGATGGTGCATGGCGGGCCCTACCCGGCCTCGACCAATTTCGGCGCGACCTCGGTCGGCACCCTGTCGATCCGGCGGTTCCTGCGGCCGGTCTGCTGGCAGAACATGCCCGAGGACGTCCTGCCGGCGGACCTGGTCTAAGGGGCGAGCGTCGCCAGAGATCCGAGGCGCGGACGGTAATACGCCACCCGGCGGAGCACGTCCGCGCCGAAGCTGATGCCGAAGATCGGCTCGTAATCGTAGAAGACCTCCGAGACGATGAGGTTCTCGCCATCCCCGAGCGCCAGCGTCGCGGGGATGGTCGCGATGCCGCCCTCGACGCCGATCTGGCTCGGCTCGACCAGTCCGCCCGCGCCGCCGCGCTGCCAGCTGACTTCCGGGTCGGTTCCGGCGACGCCGACGACGCTCGTGACATAGGCGGTTCCGCGCGTCGTCAGGCTGAACGGCTCGACGATGTTGCCGAGCGCGAGGAAGATGTCGTCGACCTGGTCTTCCGTCAGCGTCTTGTCGCGCGCGGCCAGGTCCGCGACGATGAACGTTCCGGACTGGAGCTTCTGGCTGATCAGGATCAGCCGTCCGAAATCGATGATGCCCGCGCCCAGCACCATGAAGATCGGCATCATGAGCGCGAACTCCACCGCCGACATTCCGGAAGCGTCGCTCCGCAGCGATCTCAGGAAAGCGCGCATGTTCCGATCCTCCTCAGAACGGCTCGTTGCGGACGGCGACGCTCGAGACCATCTCGACGCTGTTGCCCATCACCCGGCGCATCAGGGGCGTCACGATCCCCCAGTCGTAGGTGAGCTGATAGACGACGACGTCGCTCGGCCCGCCGAGGCCCGCGAGTCCCATGTCCGCGTCCCAGACGCCGTTGCCGTTGACGTCCGTGAAGGTTTCGCCCGCGTCGTAGACGGCGTTCGCGTTCGCATCGACGAACGGCTCGGGCTTTCCGATGTCCGAGAACGTGTCGTAGACCAGCGTGTCGACCGTGACCGTGTCCATGTCCACCAGCCCGTAGGTCCGCTCTCCGACGATGTCGAGCACACGATCCTGGCGGGTGACCCCCGGCGTCGTCCCGCCGGTGACGCCGAACCGCGACGCCTCGAAGACCGCCGATTCGATCGAGCTGTTGATGAACACCGACAGCGCCACCTCGATGATCCCGAAAAAGAACGTCAGCAGGACGGGAAGGATCAGCGCGAATTCGAGGGCGACCGCGCCGCGCGCGTCCCGCGCGAGACCGGGCGATCCGGCGGGCGACGGGACGGAACGTCTCACGGCGCTACTCCACGATCCGCAGGTTGGCCAGCTCGCCGCCGATGGCCTTGAACGCGGCCGCGAGGGTGGAATTGTCCGGAGCGTAGAAATACATCGACGGCTGGGTGGCGCAGTTGCGGAACAGCGTCCGCGCCGCCGCGTCCGGGGAGGCGCCGAAGATGATGCTGTAGATCCGGATGCCCTCGGACTTCATGGCCGTGCAGGTGCGGGCCATCCGCTCGTCGAGGATGGTGCGACCCGCGCCCGTGGTGGACACGCCCATCTCCTCGATCCTGCCATATGACGTGAAGTCGGATTTCGGCGTTCCGGATCCGGTGTCCTGGTCGTGGAACTGATTGTTGCCGTCCGTCAGGATGACGACGGTCTTCTCCATGAAGTCGGTGCCGTAATCGAGCGGCTTGTCCGCCGGAGTCGATCCGCCCCAAAGGCCCCGCCACGCCGGTGACAGCGTCCGCCAGCCCCAGGTGAGCCCGAGATTGCCGGTCGTGCCGCCGCGATGGACCGGTCCCATCGCGGCGATGGCCGCGTTGATCTCGGTCTTCGACGCCGTCAGCGGCGTGATGGGCGACCCGCAGCCCAGATTGGGCCCTCGCGCCTTGTTTCGGTCGGAACTCGAACCGAGGTTCTGGTCGGCGATGCTGTCGACCATCGGAGGCCAGTTGTTGTCCTGGGTGCGCGTCGTCGCCGGATAGAAAAAGGACGTGAAGTCGGCGGAGGGCACCGCGTCGCCCTCGTCGGCCGGGTTGGCGCGGGCCATCACGCAGCCTTTCCACCCCTGGGTATCGAAATCGCTCGCGCTGACGAGCGCGCGGTCGGTCGCGGAGAGCCAGCCCAGACGCGACGGGCCGATGTTTATCGTCGCGGTATAGGGCACGAGGCTGACCCAGACGTTGTCGATCGTCTCGTCGGGGCCGAAAATGATGTCGATCAGGTCGAAGGCGGCGGTCTGCATCGCGGTGAAGGCGCCGCCCCACATCGAGCCGGTATTGTCCATCACGAGCGCCAGCTCCATGCCGGTGGTCTCGCGTTCGATGACCGTGCGGGCGCCGACCGTCATCGTGTCGTGGCCGAAGATCCGCATGAACTTCGTGGGGGTCGAGGCGCGGGCGGTCAGCGTCACGAACTTGCCCGTGCCGTCGAGCTGAAAGTCGAAATCCTCGATGGTGACGTCGCCGCCGCCGTTGCCGAAATTGGCGTCGAAATAGGCGCGCGCCACGTCCTCGGCGTCCGCCTGGAGCGCGGCGCGGCCGGCCGACAGGCCCGCCGTGTCGAGCGATTTGGACATGCGGCTCTTGAGCAGGTATCCCAGCGACGCGTCGACCGCGAGGCCCGATATGCCGAGCAGCGGGATCATCCCCAGCGCCATCACGACCGCCGCGACTCCCCGCGTGTCCCGCAGAACCGGGCCGGCGAAGCCGGCGATTCTCTCAGCCAATCTCTCTCGCAGTCCCATCTCGCACCTGTCCGATCCGCTCCCCCCGCCGCGCGGGATCTGCCCCGGCGAACGGTCTTCAGTCAGGCGTGATAGCGGCAAAACGATAAGTTTGGGTTACGTTCCGGATCACAAATATCGGCAAATTATCTGAAATATATCGTCTTTTCTGGATTTCGGAGAAACCGGCGATTTACCATGCCGCGACGCGGGCGTCGCTTTCGCCGCGATCGCGTCCTAATCTTGGCAAACGAGAAGTTAACGCCTTACGTCTGACGGGAAAGGAACGCCGGGCATGTCCGACGAACGCAGGAAATTGCCGCGAAGGCGCCATCTTCGCCGCGGGAACGTCGTGTTCAGGAACGGCTGCGCCACGATACAGTGCGTCGTCCTCGACATGCACGCGGAAGGCGCGAAACTCCAGCTCGCGGACTGGATGGGCCTGCCCGACCGGGTCGAGCTCCGCATCGGGAACGGCGCGACCCACCTGGCGGAGATCCGCTACAGGACGCTCGAGACCGTCGGGGTCCAGTTCATCGGCGACAGCGCCGCCTGAACGAGCGCGGCGCCCTCCGGCGCCGCCAGCATCGCGCGGGTCGTCAGGACGCCGCCCGCCGCGATCGCGATGCCGTAGGGGAGCGTCAGATCTGCGCGCTCGCCGGTCCGGAACCGCGAGACGACACCGCGCGCGACATAGACGAGCGCGAGAACGCCGCCCGCCAGGAGCGTCGTCATCAGGAACTCGTCCGCCAGCGCCGCGCCCGTCCAGAGCGCGCCCGCCGCCATCAGCTTCACGTCCCCCCCGCCCAGCACGCCCAGATGGAACGCCAGCGCGCCGACGGCGAACACGGCGGCGGCGGCGAGCAGGTCTCCCGACGGCGCCGCGCCCGTCTCCGGAACGGCGAGAACCATGCGCGCGAGCCCCAGCGCGGCCAATGCGAGCGCCAACCCGTTCGGGATCCTCCGGCTCCGCAGATCCGTGACCGCGGCCGCGAGGAAGATCGCGATGGCGGCGAAGGCCAAAGCTGACGTCACGGGCGGCACTCCGTTGGATGCGGTGAAGGCCCGACGGCCTGAAAACCGAAAAGAGCAAGTCTCGGGGCATTTGGTTTCGAAAGCGTTAATGAAACAGTTTCGCATAAAGTCCTGAAAACACTGGTCAGACTCAACCTATAGTGATATGGTTTGGTAAATTTCGGCTTATAGGCGAGCGCTCATGGAACTCCAGAACAAACGAACCGCCCCCCTCGTCGCCGGCCTCGCGGCGCTGGTCCTGACAGGCTGCGCCGGCGGCGGCGTCGGCGGAAACGCGGCGGGCTCCCAGATGGGCCTCGCGGACAGCGCCATCGCCGCGCGCGACTACAAATCCGCCGCGACGCTCTACGGCCAGGCCTTCGAGGCCAATCCCAGATCGGTGCCGGCGCTTGTCGGTCTCGGCAAGAGCTACGCCGGAATGGGCCAGTTCAACCGCGCCGAGCAGGCGCTGCTCGAAGCCAAGAACCGCAGCCCGCGCGACACGGATGTGCTGATCGAACTCGCGCGCGTCCAGCTCGCGGCCGGACAACCCCAGGCGGCCCTCGACAACCTGGACATCGCCATCAAGCGCAAACCCCGCGACATCTCCGTCATCACCGCGCGCGGCATCGCGCTCGACGGCCTCAGCCGGCACGCGGAGGCGCAGGAGCTCTACCGCTTCGGTCTGAGCATGAACCCGACGGATTTCGCGCTCCTGAGCAATCTCGGCCTCTCGCTCGGCCTCTCCGGCCAGACAAGCGAGGGCATCCGCATCCTGCGCGAACTCGTGCGCGACGGCGCGGCGACGGCGAACACGCGCGGCAATCTCGCGCTGGTCTACGGGCTCGCCGGACGGGACAGGGAGGCGGCGGCGACGCTCAAGGGCGACCTGTCGCCCTCGCAGATCCAGAACAACCTCGCCTATTACCGCGAGCTGCGCGGCCTCCTCGCGCAGGGCAAGCCGATCGGCGGCCTGCGCTGACGGGAGATTGCCGGGGACCCGACGGGGGCCCCGGCGGCCGAGATCGGATTTCCCTGCCGTCCTGAAATCAGAGACCTGTCACGGGTTCACGCGCGAGCGCCGAACGTGAAACGCCTAGACCTCCATCCCGATGAAGTTGTCGAGGATGTCGAGCGCGGCAGGGCCGATCAGCACGATGAACAGCGCCGGCAGGATGAATATCATCATCGGCACCGTCATCGTCGCCGGCAGCCGCCCCGCCTTCTCCTCGGCGCGCAGCATCCGCTCGGACCGCTGCTCCTGGCTCAGCGTCTTGAAGGCCTTGGCGAGCGGCGTGCCGTATTTCTCCGCCTGCGTGAGCGTGTTGCAGAACGCCTGCACCGACGGGAGCGGCGCGCGGTCCGCGAAATTGTCCAGCGCCTGACGCCGCTCGGGCAGAAAGCTCAGCTCCAGCGCGGTCAGATTGAGCTCCTCGCTCAGGACCGAGGCGTTCCGGCTCGTCTCCGCCACCACCCGTTTGAGCGCCGAGTCGGAGGCCAGCCCCGCCTCGGCGCAGATCACCAGCATGTCGAGCGAATCGGGCAGCGCCTTGCGGATCAGCTCCATGCGCGCGGTCTTTTTGCGGTTGAGGAATATCTCGGGCAACCGGCTGCCCAGAAGCCCCGCCGCCACCACGACCGCCGCGTCGATCATCGGCCCCTTGCCGATCGGGTTCAGCCCGTACACGTAGAGCGCGGCGCCCGCCAGGAAGACCAGCGGCGTCACCAGCTTGAAGAACGTGTAGACGATGATCGCGTCGCGCGACCGGTACCCGGCGCTGATCAGAAGCGCCTTGGCCTCTTTGGCATGCCGCCCCTTGATCAGCGACACGCCGTTTGTCGCCGAGCGCATGAAACTGAGCGCGCCCTTGCGCCAGGCGACGTTCTGGCCCGAGCGCGCGTCGGGCCCGTTGCGGTTGGTCCGCTTGCCGACCGCGCCCCGGACGCGCGCGGTGCGGGCGCGCCGCTCCGAATAGAAGATGACGACCGCCGACAGCATCAGGATGGCGGTGAAACCGCCACCGAGGCTCAAAGCGAGAAGCGGACTGATCGCCATCGGAAAACCTCCTCAGATCTCGAACTGCGTCATGCGCCACATGACGATCGCGCCCATCGTGATGCTCCCCAGACCCAGCATCAGCATGATATGCCCGCGCGGATCCGTGAAGAGCGGCATGACGTAGTCCGGGTTCATGACCGTCAGCAGCCCCAGCATCACGAAAGGCAGCGCCCCGATGATCAGCGCGCTGGCCTTGGCCTCGGACGAGATCGCCTTGATCTTGAGCTTCATGTTCGCCCGCTGACGCAGGAGCGCCGCGAGGTTCCCGAGCGCGTCTGACAGCGAGCCGCCGGTCTCCATCTGGATCGAGATCGCGATGGTCAGGAAGTCCATCTCCGGCCGGTCGACCACCCGCGCCACGCGCCAGAGGCCGACCTCGAGCGGCTCGCCGAGCTTCACGCTCTCGCTGATGCGCTTGAAGTGATCGCCCATAGGCGCCTCGAACTCCTGGCCGACCGCGCCGATGCATTCGATCACCGGGAGCCCGGAACGGATGCCGCGGATGATGGTGTCGAGGCCCTCGGGCAGCTGCCGCATGAAGCGGTTGGACATCATGTTCCCGCGGAACTTCACGAACGCGTCCACCAGGAACATTCCGGCGAAGATCGCGGGCACGGCCACGACCGGCCACGGATAAGCGGTGGCGAAGGTCGCGGCGACCCCGACGAGGCCCGCCGCGGTCAGCGAGAGAAGGATGAACGCCCCGACCGACATCTTCATTCCGGCGCGCCTGATGTTCGCGCGCAGCCGGGCCGTGTCGAGCAGCGGGATGAAGCGTCCGAGCGCATCCGAGAGCCCGTCGAGAAGTCCCTTCTCGGTCGTCTGCCGGAGCATCCGCGCGCGGGCCTCCTCAAGGTCCATACGCCCGGACATCTTCGCGATGCCCACGCGGTCGAGGCGCCGGCGGTAACGTCGCTTGACACTCATGACGACGGTTATGACGAACAGGCCGAGCCCGACCACCACGGCGACCGAGAGGACGAAGACGCCGAAGGCGACGAGTGTCAGGTCCTGCATCCCATCGCCTCCAGCAAGCGGTTGCCCAATCCGAAATATTCCGCGCGCGGCGTGAAGAACGGCCGGAGATGGCTGCATTCGAACCGTCCGGCGAGCTCGCCCTCGTCGGTCTCGCCGTCGAAGACGTATTTGAAGAGGTCCTGCGTCGTGACGACCTCGCCCTCCATGCCGGTGATCTCGGTGACCTGGGTGATGCGCCGCTTGCCGTCGCGCATCCGGCTGACCTGGACGATCAGATGGATCGCGCTCTGGATCTGCTCGCGCACCGCCTCGGCCGGGAGCTTGAAGCCCGACATGGCGACCATGTTCTCGAGCCGGGTCAGCGCGTCGCGCGGCGTGTTCGCGTGGATCGTGCCCATCGAGCCGTCATGGCCGGTGTTCATCGCCTGGAGCATGTCGATGGCCTCCTCGGACCGGATCTCGCCGACGATGATCCGGTCCGGCCGCATGCGCAGCGCGTTCTTGACGAGATGGCGGATGGTGATCTCGCCCTCGCCCTCGATGTTGGAGGGGCGCGTCTCCAGGCGCACCACGTGCGGCTGCTGAAGCTGGAGCTCCGCCGCGTCCTCGATGGTGACCGTCCGTTCGCCGTGGTCGATCATGCGCGACATGGCGTTGAGAAGCGTCGTCTTGCCCGAACCGGTACCGCCCGAGATCAGGATGTTGAGGCGGGCGCGGCCGGCGATTTTGAGAACGGTCGCCATCTCCGCCGACATGTTCAGCTGGCGGGCCATGACGTCGAGCGTGATCTCCTTCTTGGAGAATTTGCGGATCGCGATGGTCGGGCCGTCGATGGCGAGCGGCGGGATGATGATGTTGACGCGGCTGCCGTCCTTGAGGCGCGCGTCGACCAGCGGCGTCGACTCGTCGACCCGGCGCCCCACCTCGGTCACGATGCGCGTGGCGACGTGCATCACGTGGGCGTCGTCGCGGAACACGACCTCGGTCAGGTCGAGCTTCCCCTTGCGCTCGACATAGACCATGTGCGGCCCGTTCACCATGATGTCGGTGACGGTCTCGTCCGCCAGCAGCGGTTCGAGCGGTCCCAGACCGATCATGTCGTCGACCAGAAGCCGCACGATCGAGCGCATCTCGGTGGCGTTGAGCTGGAGCTTCAGATCGACGATGATCTCCTCGACGATCTCGGCGATCTGGCTGCGCAGCTCGTCCGGGCCGAGCGAAGAGGCGACGCCCAGATCGATGCGCTGCATCAGGAGCGGCATGACCTGGCCCTTGACCTGGATCGCGCGCTTGTTTTTGACCTCGGGCGCTTCCTTCGCGAAGGATTCCGCAAGCGGATCGACGAAGTCCGGCTCCGCGGCCGCGTCTTCGTTCGCGGCGGCGGCGGCCTTGGCCGCGGCCGCGCGCTCGCTGCGGATGCTGTCGACGGTGTCGCGCAGGATCTGGCGCTGCTCGGCGAGGCTCGGCTTGTCGGCACTCGTGGCGACGAGCGCCTCGAGGATCTCGTTCGCGCTCTCCGCCAGGTCGAGCGGGTTTATCGCGACGGTCGGATCGAGCATCGGCCGCAGCCGTTCGAGCGTCGCCGCGCGCAGCGCCGCGACGGCGTCCTGGGCCGGAACCATCCGGCCATGGTCCAGTCCGTCCTCCACGTCAGCTCCTTCCCTTGCGGCGTTTGAAGAATCCCTGCTTCTTCTCTTCCGGCACGCCGGCCATCTCGATGCAGAGCCTGTGCAGGTCCGCGACCATCCTGTGCTTGGGATCGGCGGCGACCAGCGGCTGCCCTTGGAGCGTCGCCTTGGCCATCGCCTTGGAATCGAACGGGAACGCGCACCGGAGTTTGGTCTCCATGCCCGCCTCGAACTCCTTGGCCGAGATGTCGGGCTTCGCCGGTATCTTGTTGGCGATGATGTGGATCCGCGCCTGGCGGTTGCGCCCGTGCAGGAGCTTGGCGAGCCTGTTCCCGTCGCGCAGCGACTGGATCGTCAGCTCCGTGACGATGACGATCTCGTCGCAGCGGGTGAACAGCGCCGGCTCGCGCATCACGAAGTGCCGCGGAATGTCGAGGATCGACATGTCGAAATTGTTCCGCATGATGTCCGCGAGCGTCAGCACCGTCGCGTCCGTCATCCGCACGCCGTCGTCGAACGCCTCCTCGGTCGCGAGGATCTTGAGGCTTTTTCCGAACTTCGCCATCGCGTTCTGCAGGAACACCTCGTCCACGCGCTCGGGATCGTCGAAGGCGTCGCGCAGACCGCGCGTCGGCTCCAGGTCGAGCGCCAGCGCGATGTTCCCGGCGTAGAGATCCATGTCCACCAGCGCCACGCGCCGGCTCAGCTTCTCGGCCATGATCCAGGCGGTGTTGATCGCGAGCGTCGTGACCCCCACGCCGCCGCGCGCGCCGATCATTCCGACCACGCGCCCCCGCGCCTTGCCGCCGTCGCCCGGCTGCTCGAGCCGCACGAAGACCTCGCCGAGCGTCTCGGCGTCGATCGGCTTGACCAGATAGTCCTGCGCGCCGGTCCGCATCACGCGGCGGCAGAAATTCACGTCGTTGACCGTGCCGAGCACCAAGACCTGCGAGCCGAGCCGCGTGAGCTCGACCAGGCCCGTCTCGATCTCCTCGATCTCCATCCCTTCGATGTCGACGATCATGATCTTCGGCGGCGGCGCCACCCCCAGAAGCCGCAGCGCCGTCGCGAGGCCGCCGCGGCGGATGTTGGCCGTCGACCAGTCCCGCTGGGCCGCGATGGCCTGCGCGGCGGTTTGGGACGCCTCGTCCGTCAGATACGCCGCGAACGGCTCCCTCAGATCGAAATCCGCGCCGAGATCGGCGTCGTCGAGTCTCGCTGCTGCTTGCGCCATGGTCGGGGTGCCTCAGTTGATCGTCATGTCGAGGTCGAAAGGAGCGGCCCGGGTCTCACCGGCGCGGTAACGCTCGATCGCCGTCACGCTGCTGTGCGCGTCCATCTGGCCGAGCGTCGTCGGCGCGACGAGATCGCGGTTCTCGGCGGCCATGTTCGCGAGATTGATCGCGTTGGCGCAGCCCATCGGCGGGATCGGCGCGCTGTAGAGCAGCTCGTCACGGCTGAGACCGAGGTTCTTGCAATCCACGCTGATCCGGTCGTAG
Source organism: uncultured Alphaproteobacteria bacterium (assembly GCA_963798765.1). Lineage (GTDB taxonomy): Bacteria > Pseudomonadota > Alphaproteobacteria > Rhodobacterales > Rhodobacteraceae > Amaricoccus. The sequence goes on from CAWCUP010000013.1 coordinate 204,222, forward strand.
CGAATCACTTGGACGAAACCCGCGTCGGGCCGGGGCTCGGTGGTGGCGAAACCGAAATGTTTGCCGAGTTTGACTCGTGCGGGCACGCGACCGACGGCGTTGCGCGCGACTGTGACCCGCTTGACGTCGACCGTGGGGATGCCGGAGGATGGAACGTCAACGATGATGTCGTCCGTCGGTTTGAGCGCGAGGCCGCCGAGAAACGCCCGCAGCCGCTCGACCTCTCCGCTCGCCAGACGGCTGCTTCCGGGCTGGAAGTAGAGATCCGTCTGCGCCTGGGTCGAGGCCGCGGCGAAGGACGGATCCACCGGCCGGGTGATCGGCTGCTGCATGCAGCCGGCCAGCGCCAAGGCCGACAGGGTGATCGCCGCGCCGCGCGCGAGGAGGCCCCTCAGATGATTTGGCGTCTTCATGACCGCCCGCTCCTTCTGGTTCGCGCTCACTGGAAGACGAAGCCCGACTGGCCGTGCAGCTGCCGCCGCCCGAGCGCGTTGCGCACCTGCGTGGTGCTCTTGGCGCTGCCCTGGTAACGCCCGAGCAGGATGCGCTCGAAATCGTTCGGCGGCACGTACTGGTCCACCGGCGTCACGATCCGGCGCCCGGAGGTCGGCTGGACGATGACGGGCGTCACGATGATGACGAGCTCGGTCTGGCCCCGCTTGAAGCCCGACGAGCTGAAGAGCGCTCCGAGGACCGGGATGTCGCCGAGACCGGGCATCCGCGAGCCGCTCTGCGACGAGCTGTTCTGCATCAGGCCCGCGATCGCGAAGCTCTGCCCGCTGCCCAGATCGACGGTCGTCTCGGCCCGCCGCGCCACGATCGACGGCACGTCGCCCTCGTTGGCGAAGCTCAGCTCGCTGACCTGGGTCGCGACGCGCAGGCTGATCCGTCCGTTGTCGAGCACGGTCGGCGTGAAGTTGAGCCCGATGCCGTAATCCTTGAACGTGATGGTGTTTTCGAGATCGTTCCGCACCGCGTAGGGATACTCGCCGCCGGCGAGGAAGCTCGCGCTCTCGCCCGACCGCGCCGTCAGGTTCGGCTCGGCCAGGATCGACACGAGGCCCTCCTTGGCGAGCGCCTGGAGCACCACGTCGACGCTGACCCGCGTCCCGCTGTAGCTGATGCCCGCGGAATACGCCCCGCTGCCGCTGACGCCCTGCCCGCCGAACAGGCCGAACTGGGTGCTGCCGCTGGAGTTGATCCCGATCGCGCCCCATTCGATGCCGAGCTGGCGGTCGATGTTGCGGCCGATCTCGGCGATACGGACCTGGAGATTGACCTGCGTCGGCGAGGCGACCGTCATCCGGTTCACCACGCGCGCCGGGTCGTCGACGAACTGGCCGGCGACCTGCATGACGTTGGCCGCGTCATCCGGCGTCTTGACCGACCCGGTGATCACCAGCGACTGGTCCACCGTCGTCGCGGTTATGTTCTGTCCCGGAGCGACCCTCGCGATGCCCTGTTCCAGAGCCTTCGTGTTGTGCGTCACCCGGATCTGCGCCGACATCAGCACGTTGTCGTCGTCGTCAACCGCGAACAGCGACGTCTCGCCGACGCCGACCCCCGTCAGATAAAGAAGACGCGGTGATTTCACTTCGAGATCAGCCACGTCGGGATTGGCGACGAAGAGGCTCGAGAACTCCGAATCGACCTTGATCAGCTGGCCGGTTCCGACGACGAGGGTCACCTGCTCCTCCTGCTGCGGTTCAATCAGTTCGAAAGCGTCCGCCTGCATGGTCCACGTGACCGGCTGCAGGAACAACGCCGCGACGGTCGCAAGACAGAGTTTCCGATACGCGCTCACTGGTTCATCCTTCCGTTGGAACATTCTATTCCGCGACATTCTCAGTCACCTCCGCGGCCAGAGCCGGCTCGATCTTCACGTCTCCGGTCGTCGCTCCGCGCACGACCTGCACGCTGTAGAGCCGGTCATTGAGCGGAATGACGCTGCCGGCCGCCGAGCGGATGGCGGGAGCCTCGTTCGCGTTCGCGTCCGCCGCCGCCAGCTCGCGTCTCAGGAGCGACGTGACGTCCGAATCGAGCGTCATGTCGCGGATTGAAGAGGACTGCGCCCTCGCGAGCAGCGCGGCCGCGTTCGAGACCTCGGTCAGCCGCGCGTCGCCCTCTTCCGGCTCGCCGCCGTCGCGGACCGAGTTGAGCACGAGCGAGAGGTCGCCCAGCGTCGTCGCCAGCGTGATCATTTCGGCCTGCTGCGGCGTCGCCTCCAGCGTCGCGGTGCGCGCCATCGGAGGCGCCTTGGTCTCGGGTTCCCCGGGCTGCGCCGGGCCGGTCGCGTTCAGACGCTGGTCGAGCGCGAGAACGCGCAGATTCGCCATGATCGTCTCGCTGGCGCGGATGTCGCGGCCGGATTCGATCAGGTCTCCGCTGATGGAATAGGTCAGGATCAGATCGACGCGGTCGCCGGGCATCAGAAGGCCGCTCACGCCGGTGATCTCGCTGACGGGGATCGAGATCGCGCGCTTGCCCTTGGGCAGCACCGCGGCCAGGAATCCACGCTCTCCGGGCTGCACGGTGGCGGACCGGGCGATCGGCACGCCCTTGGGCAGCGGATGACGCGCGACGCTTCCGACCAGCGTCTTGCGGCCCTCCTCGCCGGCCACGACCATTTCCGGCGTCAGGGCGCCGGCCCCGATGGCGATCGCCTGGAGATGCTCGGGAACTATGATGGATCCGGCGGAAAGCGCCATGCCGGGCGCATAGACTTCGACGGGCTTCGGCGCCTCGATCTGGGCGACGGCCGTCGGTGCGGCGTTCCGGCCGACGCTCTGGAGCACGTACCAGCCCGTGCCGCCGGCGACGATCAACGCGGCGATGATCACCATGAGAATACGCATGATCGGTCCCGTCCTAGGTTCGAGTTTTCAGGCGTCGGATAGGCGTGTCGGGTCCACCCGCCGGATCCGCGCGGCGTCCGTTTGACGGACGGGCGACGGATCGGGGCGGGTGGTCGTCGGCGTCGGCTGCGACGTCGCTCCCGGATCAGGTTCCGGGCTGGAGTTTGGCGTCGATGCCGGAGAACACGCTGTCGAGCGTTCCGCCGAGCGACGTCACGGTCACGATGATCGCGACGGAGATGAGCGCCGCGAGCAGGCCGTACTCGATGGCCGTGGCGCCTTTCTCGTCTTTCGCGAGCATGCGGATGAAGAGTTTGAGATGGGTCATTCTGGATACTCCACTTTCACTGGTTAGGTTCACTCGGGTAGTCACTCGCCTCAGCCACGCGCCTCTATCAATTTCGCGCCGACGTCGCTGTAGACCTCGAAAAGCGTCTCCCCCATCGTGGCCACCGTGGCGATGATCGCGATCGCGATCCCCGCCACGAGCAGAGCGTATTCGATGGAGGCCGCTCCGTTCTCGTCACTCCAGTATTTCCAAACGGAGAACTTGGTTTTTGTCATGTCTCCGCATCCTCGTTGGACTTCCTGGCATTCGTATTGTCTGCAATTTCAGAATAGGCAGTTTTCCAATATGAAATCAAGAATGTAATACCTATACTTTTCCCAAAACTTTGATCATAAACACTCGAATAGCTTTAAACCCGGTTAACCGTGAATTCTGGAACGTGGATGCTCGCGGAAGCCCGCCGCAGCTTCCTTTTCGACCGGACGGACGGCATTAAGACTCCTTTCCACATCGTTACCTGAAAACTGATCTAGCATATATTACAGATGGTTATCAGAATTGCCACGCGTGGCACTCTCGCGTCTTCACGCTCTCCCCGGCGCGTCACCGGCGAAACGACGAACGCCCGCGCGTTGACATCGTCAGGCGCGGCGCCTTGAGCACCGGGGCCTCCGCCATCGCCGGCGGAGCGACGCGCGCGGCCGGCGAGGACACGCGGACCCCTCCCCTGTCACCGGCCGCGAGCGCCGCCGCGTCGACATTTATCACCAGCGGCCGGGACGCGAGCCGCGTCCTGCTCCGGCGCGGCGCCGCCGGATCGGTCTCGACCGCCGCCGGCGCTCCGGTCGCGAGGACGGTCCCCGCCAGTCCCGCCCGGATCCGCTCGAACCGGTCCTTGTACCGGTTGGCGAATTCCGGGGTCCGCGAATGGTACGCGCCCGCGGCCGGGGTCCAGGCGCCCTTCTCGGCATAGAGCTCGCGCAGGAACTTCGCGGCATAGGCGGCGCTGGTCTCGGGATCGAACATCAATTCGAGCGACGGGAAGTTGTGGCCGTGCCAGCGGTAGTTGATCTGGAAGCATCCGACGTCGAAGCTCGTGCGGCCGTCCAGAACGCTCCGCCGCGCGAATGCCAGCGCCTCGTCGCGGGTCGCGAACCAGAAGCCCCTGCCCTCGCGGTTGATCGCCCACGGCCAAGGCCGCAGCTTTCCGTTCACCGCCCGGCCCGTCTCGGTCAGGGAGATCGCGTGCAGCACCTCCTGCGGCACCCCGCCCGCCGCCGCCCCGTTGGCGATGGCCCGCTCGCAGAGCGCGATGGCGTCCTCGCTCACGTCGGCTCGCGCCGGCGGCACGGCCGCGCCGATGGCGAGCAGCGCCGACAGGATCGCGGCCAGCGGAAAGGAACGTCTTTTTTCAGGCACGGGACACTCCTCCCCCGGATCACCGGGGAAGGCATAGCCCGCGCGTGTTACCGGCCGTTTATCCCCGACGTCGAAACCCGGCCCGGAGGTCGGGAATCCACCTAAGACTTGATGCGAGTTGCGGACGAAATTTCCGGAATTCCTCAGCCGTCGATCAGCTGCCGGGCGAGACGGTTGTGCTCCGAGACGTGCGCCCGGAGGTCGAGGCCGGTCAGGCGTCCGTCGCGGATTACCTGGCGGCCGTTGATGATCGAATGCGAAGCCCGCGCTCCGGCGCAGAACACGAGGGCGGCGACCGGGTCATGCAGCCCCCCGGCGAAGCCGATCCCGCCCAGATCGAAGGCGGCCATGTCGGCGGCCATGCCGGGCGCGATCGCGCCGATGTCGGACCGGCCGAGGACGCGGGCGCCGCCGAGGGTGGCGATCTCGAGCGCCTCGCGGGCGGACATCGCGGCGGGGCCGAAACCCACGCGCTGGAGAAGCATCGCCTGGCGGACCTCGCCGATCATGTCGGAGCCGTCGTTCGAGGCCGACCCGTCGACGCCGAGGCCGACCGGAACGCCCGCGTCGCGCATGGCGCGGACCGGGGCGATGCCCGAGGCGAGGCGCATGTTGGAGCACGGACAATGGGCGACGCCGGTGCCGGTCCGGGCGAAGGCGGCGATGCCCGGCGCGTCGAGCTGGACGCAATGGGCGTGCCAGACATCCGGCCCGAGCCAGCCGAGATCCTCGGCGTATTCGGCGGGCGTCCGGCCGAATTTCTCCCGGCTGTAGGCGACGTCATTTGCGTTCTCGGCCAGATGGGTGTGGAGCGAGACGCCGAAGGACCGGGCGAGGTCGGCGGAGTCGCGCATCAGGGCGGTGGAGACCGAGAAGGGCGAGCACGGGGCCACGACGATCCGGAGCATGGAGAGCGGGTCGGGATCGTGGAAGGTCTCGATCAGGCGACGGGTGTCGCGGAGAATGGCGTCCTCGCTCTCGACGACGGAATCGGGGGGCAGCCCGCCGTCGCTCTCGCCGACGCTCATGGAGCCGCGCGCGGCGTGGAAGCGCATGCCGATGGCGGCGGCGGCTTCGATGCTGAATCGTCGAGACGGCTGCCGTTCGGGTAGATGTAGAGATGGTCGGAGGTCGTGGTGCAGCCCGAGAGCATCAGCTCGGCCATCGCGGTGGTGGTCGAGACCCCGATCATGCGGGGCGTGAGGCGGGCCCAGATCGGATAGAGCGCCTTGAGCCAGCCGAAAAGTTCGGCGTCCTGGGCGGCAGGGACCGCGCGGGTCAGGGTCTGGTACATGTGGTGGTGGGTGTTGACCAAGCCCGGGATCAGGATGTGGCCGGTCAGGTCGACCACCTCGTCCGCCGCGTCGGGCATGTCGGCCGCGGTACCGACGGCCATTATCCGGTTGCCTTCGACATGGACGCAGCCGCCGGCGATCTCGCGGCGGTCGGCGTCCATCGTCACGAGCATGTCGGCGTTTCGGAGAACGAGGGTGCGCGGGTTCGGCATGCGACCTCCTGGAGCGCCTGATGCGGCTCGATCCTAGACCCGGTCTCCGCCAGCGGCCAGAGGCTTGGCGGCCCGGGAGCGTGAATCGCGCGTGAGTGCCACGCGTGGCACTTTTGACAAGGCCATGTTTTAAAAAGATATTCCAAATCGCGTTAACTCCATGGAAAGGCGTGTCGCGCTTGCGGGATTCGGGCGTTTTTGCGCATGACGGCGCGTGTCGGCGGGACTCCTTCGCGGAACCGCGGTATCGGAGACCGCATGGATATCCGACTCGAATTCGTCGCGACGCCGCCCGATCTTCCGGCGTTCGAGACGCTGATGCGGGAGTACTTCCGCATCGTCACCGCGATGCTGGCGGAGGCGGGCGGACCCGAATACGCGCCTGAGGAGCTGGCCGGGAACACGGTGGCGCATCTTGGGGACCTCGCGCCGCCCGAGGGGCGCCTGTTGCTGGCGACACGGGAAGACGGGCGCCTGATGGGCTGCGGGGCCATAAGAAGGATCCGTCCCGACGCGGCGGAATTCAAACGCATGTTCGTCCGGCCCGAGGCGCAGGGCATGGGACTGGGGCGGCGGCTCTTCGAGGCGCGGATCGCGGAAGCCCGGCGCATGGGCTGCGGGACGCTCTACGCGGATACCGTCAAGGGAAACACCGCGATGCTGTCGATGTACGAGAAATTCGGCTTCTCGCATGTTCCGCGTTATCCGGAAAACGCGAACGTTCCGGAACTGGAACCTTGGCTGGTCTATCTCGAAGCCGACATTTCGGAAGAAGGCCCGGGTGTCTGAAGACCGGATTGGAAGGGTATTGGGATGAACGACGCCGCCGAGAACGATCCGGACGAGACATATTCGCCGTCCGACGTCCTCGATTTCTGGTTTCCCGATACCGGGCACTAGAACGATCCGGAGACGCATTCCGCGTTCTGGACCGAGCGGATGCAGGGCGGGATGGACGCGGCGATCATCGAGCGTTTCGGCGGGCTGACGATGGCGGCGGCGACGGGCCGGCTGGACCATTGGGCGGATACGGCGCGCGGCCGGCTGGCGCTGCTGATCGCGCTCGACCAGTTTCCGCGGTCGCTCTGGCGGGACACGCCCGCGGCTTACGCGCAGGACATCAAGGCGGCGCGCCTCGCGCTCGACGGGATCGCGAACGGGCACTTCGACACGCTGGAGCCCTGGGAGATGATGTTCTTCGTCATCGCGATCAGCCATTGCGAAGGTCCACGGACCACCTGGAGCGGATGAAACGGCTGGGTACCGCCGTGGAGGCCGTGATCGCGAAACTGCCGGAACAGCTCGCGGGCGTCGAACCGAAAATCCAGGTCGCAGCATGCGCGCGTCACCGACGTCATCGCGGCGTTCGGACGGCATCCGCATCGGAACAAGATCCTGTCGCGACCGTCTTCCGCGGCTGAGGAAGCTTATATCGCGAAGGGCGATTTCCCGCACCTGCCGCCGGCCGCGTCGCTGAGCCTACGGGCGAAAACCCGCTTGTGGCGGCGGGCGATTGGTCTAAGCTCGCCCCCTCGCGCGTCGCGAACGGCGCGCAACAACACATGGGGCGACGCATCCGGCGCACGCTCCGGCGCAACGGGAGACCACATCTTGAAATCCATCAGACTTCTCATGGCGACGACCGCGTTCGCCGCGTTCGCGCGTCGCGGCCCAGGCCCAGACGCTCGTCTACTGCTCGGAGGCCTCGCCCGAAGGCTTCGATGCCGCGCTCTACACCTCCGGCACCACCTTCGACGCGTCGAGCCGCCCGCTCTACAACACGCTGGTCGAGTTCGATCTCGGCACGACGAACCTCGTCCCCGGTCTGGCGGAGAGCTGGGAAGTGTCCGAGGACGGCACGGAATACACTTTCAACCTGCGGCCGGGCGTGAAATTCCACTCGAACGACAACTTCACGCCGACCCGCGATCTGAACGCCGACGACGTGATCTTCTCGTTCGACCGCCAGCGTCTCGAGGACAATCCGTATTTCTCCGTCTCCGGCGGAAGCTGGGAATACTTCTCCGGCATGGACATGCCGGCGCTCATCGAGTCGATCGAGAAGGTCGACGACATGACGGTGAAGTTCAAGCTGACCCGTCCCGAGGCGCCGATGCTCGCCAATCTCGGCATGGATTTCGCGTCGATCCTGTCAAAGGAATACGCCGACGCGATGCTGGAGGCCGGAACGCCGGAGATGCTCAACCAGGCGCCCATCGGCACAGGTCCCTTCGAGTTCGTCGCGTATCAGAAAGACGCGGTGATCCGCTACGCCCGGTTCGACGAGTACTGGGGAGACCCCGCGAAGATCGAGAACCTGGTGTTCGCGATCACGCCCGACGCCTCGGTGCGCTATCAGAAACTCAAGGCCGGCGAATGCCACGTCATGCCCTTTCCGAATCCGGCCGACATCGACGCGATGCGTTCGGATCCGGACGTCAACCTGATGGAGCAGGAGGGCCTGAACGTCGGGTATCTCGCCTACAACACCACCGTCGCCCCCTTTGACAATCCGAAGGTGCGCAAGGCGCTGAACATGGCGATCGACAAGCAGGCGATCATCGACGTGGTGTTCCAGGGCTCCGGCCGAGCCGCCAAGAACCCGATCCCGCCGACGATGTGGTCCTACAACGACGCCATCGAGGACGATCCGCACGACCCCGAGGCCGCCAAGGCGATGCTCGCCGAGGAGGGCGTCGAGAACCTGTCGATGAAGATCTGGGCGATGCCGGTGCAGCGTCCCTACAACCCCAACGCGCGGCGCATGGCCGAGCTGATGCAGGCGGATTTCGCCGAGATCGGCGTCGACGTGGAGATCGTGTCCTACGAGTGGGGCGAGTATCTGGAACGCAGCCGCGCGCTCGACCGGGATGGAGCGATCCTGCTGGGCTGGACCGGCGACAACGGCGATCCGGACAACTTCCTCGCCGTGCTTCTGGGATGCGCGGGCGTCGAGAACTCGAACAGGGCGCAGTGGTGCTATCAGCCCTTCGAGGATCTGATCCAGCAGGCGAAGGTCACCTCCGACCACGAGGAGCGCACGCGGCTCTACGAGGAGGCGCAGGTCGTCTTCAAGGAGCAGGCGCCCTGGGCGACCATCGCGCATTCGGTGGTGTTCATGCCGCTTCGGCCCGAGGTCGAGGGCTACATCATGGACCCGTTCGGCGGCCATGTGTTCTCGAACGTGAGCCTGGCCGAGTAAGCCGCTGAAATCCGGCGCGGGCGGCGGGTCGTCGCCGCCCGCGCCGCCGCAGGCCAAGGGATGCCGATGGACCGATACGCCCCGTTCCGCGAGATCGCCCGGGCGCGGGGGCTGGACGCGGTGGCGCTCGTGCCGGGGGCGAATTTCCATCGGCTGTACGGAAAGAACTTCCACACCAACGAGCGGCCGCTGGTGATCGTGATCCCGGCGGAGGGCGCGCCCGCCGCGGTGGTGCCGAACCTGGAACTCGGCTCCTTCGCGCTGATCGGGTTCGAGGGCGAGGTGTTCGACTGGCGCGACCAGGACGGGTATCAGGCGGCGTTCGACGCGCTGGGGCGCGCGATGCCGCTGGCCCGCGTCGGGGTCGAGGGGCAGATCATGCGGGTCTTCGTGCATCACGCGCTTCGCGCGGCGATGCCGGGGCTCGAGGTCGTGGACGCGGAGCGGGCGGTGTCGGGGCTGCGGCTGCGAAAGACGGCGGACGAGATCGCGGCGATGGAGCGGGCGATCGCGGTCTCGGAGGCGGCGCTGGCGCGGACGATCGAGGGCGTGCGGATCGGCATGACGGAGGTCGAGGTCGAGCGGCTCCTGACGCGCGAGCTGTTCGCGGCGGGGGCGGAGGATTTCGCGTTCCATCCCATCGTGGCGGCGGGCGACAATTCGGCGCGGCCGCACGCCAAGGCGCGGGCGGATTACGCGATCCGGACGGGCGACGCGCTTCTGATCGATTTCGGGGCGCGGGTGGACGGGCTGTGCTCGGACGTGACGCGGACGTTTTTCGTGGGGGAGCCGTCGGACGAGGCGCGCGATGTGTATGGCGCCGTGCTCGCGGCGAACGAGGCGGGGCACGCGGCGACGCGGCCGGGCGCGACGGCGCATGACGTCGACGACGCGGTGATCTCGGTGCTCGAGGCGAGCCCGTTCGCCGACCGGATCCGGACCAAGACCGGCCACGGGCTGGGGCGCGACGTGCACGAGGAGCCCTACATCATGCGCGGCAACGACCAGGTTCTGGAACCCGGAATGGTGTTCACCAACGAACCCGGACTCTACCGGCTGGGCGGGTTCGGCGTGAGGATCGAGGACGACGTTCTCGTGACGGAGGGCGGCGCGCGGTCGCTCACGTCTTTTCCCAGGGAGTTGACCGTCATCGGCTGAGAAAGGCCCCTTCCCCGCATGTTCCGATTTCTCCTGACCCGGCTTCTGACGTTCGTTCCGACTTTCATCGGGGTGACGCTGATCTCGTTCTCGTTCATCCGGCTGCTGCCGGGCGATCCGATCGTGGTGATGGCTGGCGAGCGGGGGCTGACGGACGAGCGGTATCAGGAGCTGGTCAAGCAATTCGGTTTCGACCGGCCGTTCCTGGTGCAGTACTGGGATTACCTGACCGGGGTCCTGCAAGGGAATCTCGGGGAATCCTTCGTCACCAAGCGGCCGGTCTGGGACGAGTTCTTCGCGCTCTTCCCCGCGACGCTGGAGCTGTCGATCTGCGCGATGATCTTCGCGGTCGCGCTGGGGTTGCCGGCGGGGGTGATCGCGGCGGTGAACCGGGGCAAGTTCTTCGACCGGGCGCTGATGTCGACGGCGCTGATCGGGTATTCGATGCCGATCTTCTGGTGGGCGCTGCTGCTGATCATCGTGTTCTCGGGCAATCTGGGATGGACGCCGGTCTCTGGGCGGATCTCGCTGCTCTACTATTTCGACACATGACCGGCTTCATGCTGATCGACTCGCCTTCTGTCGGGGCAGAAGGGCGCGTTCGCGTCGGCGGCGCATCATCTCGTGCTGCCGACGATCGTGCTGGGCACGATCCCGCTGGCGGTGATCGCGCGGCAGACGCGCTCGGCCATGCTCGAGGTGCTGAGCGAGGATTACGTGCGGACGGCGCGGGCCAAGGGGCTGGCGCCGATGCGGGTGAACGGGGTGCACGCGCTGCGCAACGCGCTGATCCCGGTCGTGACGGTGATCGGGCTGTCGGTGGGGACGCTGCTGGCGGGCGCGATCCTGACCGAGACGATCTTCTCGTGGCCGGGCATCGGCAAGTGGATGGTGGATTCGATCTTCCGCCGCGACTATCCGGTGGTCCAGGGCGGACTGCTTCTGGTCGCCGTCATGGTGATGATCGTGAACCTGATCGTGGACGTGCTTTACGGTTTCATCAATCCGCGCATCCGGAAGGGCTGAGCACATGACCGACGCGGCGATTCCGGCGGAGACCATCGAGCGGCCGAGCCGGCTGCGCGAGTTCTGGAGCTATTTCAAGGAGAACCGGGGTGCGGTGATCGGGCTCTACGTCTTCGCGTTCTTCGTGATCGTGGCGATCCTGGCGGATGTCCTGGCCCCCTATCCGCCGAACGAGCAGTTCCGCGAGCATCTGCTCCAGCCGCCGTTCTGGCAGGAGGGCGGGACGACGGAGTTCCTGCTCGGGACGGACGCGGTCGGGCGGGACATGCTCTCGAGGCTGCTGCACGGGGCGCGGTACTCGTTCTTCATCGGACTGGTCGTCGTGGTGATCGCGACCGTCGGCGGCGTGCTGACCGGGCTGGTCGCGGGCTTCGCCGGCGGATGGGTGGACACGGTGATCATGCGGCTGATGGACATCATGCTGGCGTTTCCGAGCCTGCTGCTCGCGCTGGTTCTGGTGGCGATACTGGGGCCGTCGCTCCTCAACGCCATGATCGCCATCGCCATCGTGCTCCAGCCGCATTACGTGCGGCTGACGCGGGCCTCGGTGATGACGGAGCTGAGCAAGGATTACGTGACGTCCGCGCGCGTCGTCGGCGCGGGCACGGGCGCGGCTGATGTTCAAGACGGTGCTGCCGAACTGCATGTCGCCCATCCTCGTGCAGGCGGCGCTGTCGTTCTCGACGGCGATCCTCGACGTGGCGGCGCTCGGGTTTCTGGGCATGGGCGCGCAGCCGCCGACGCCGGAATGGGGCACGATGCTGGCCGAGGCGCGCGAGTTCATCCTGCGGGCCTGGTGGGTCGTGACCTTCCCCGGTCTCGCGATCCTGATCACCGTTCTGGCGATCAACCTTCTGGGCGACGGGCTGCGCGACGCGCTCGATCCCAAGCTGAAGCGGAGCTGAGGTGGTCGGGCGTGACGGTGGACTGGAACGACGCCGAGATACAGCGCGCCCTGATTCAGGGCGGACTTACGGCGGCCGGCGTGATCGTCGGCGCGCTGGCGTCGGTCGGACTCTGGTTTCTCAACCGTCGGGCGGACCGGGAACGGGCGCGTGAACTTCGTGACGAGCGCAGGGACGATCTCCGAAAGGCGATCTGGACCGACCTCATGCCGCTATGGCTCGGGCTCTACCTGCTGGGCGACGCGAAGACCAAGGAAAGCCAGATCGAAACCGCCTTCAAGAACGCGCGCGAACGGGGCGATCACCTCTACACGCCGTATATCATGCCCGTCGCCGAACCGCTGTTCAGCGGACGCGTGGTCGAGGACGTGGCGGTTCTCGATCATGGAGAGATCGAAGCGATCGTCAGATGCTACCATCAGCTCGCGAGACTCAATCAGATGGTCGAGAACCTGCGCGGCGACAAATTCCAAGCGCTTTCACCGGACCGCAAGGAGAGCGCGATGCGGAGCGTGACGAAACTCGAAGTCCAGGCGGTTAAAGATCTGCGGGCGGCGATTCTGACCCTGGAGCCGCTGCTCGACCTGCCCGACGACAAGAAAATGGAAATGCAGGAGAGGCGGGCCGATGTCAGAAGACTGCGTTAGAAGAAACGCTGCGGCTCGAAGTCGCCGGGCTTCGGGTTCTGTCCATCCGTCGGCTTGTCGGTGGGCGTCGACATCTCTGGTATCTCCGATCCTGTCTCGGAAAGATAATACGCGAGTCGGCCTTTCGCAATGATGTACGGGGAGCAATGAAGAATGGCGCTGCTTGAGATCAGGAACCTGACCGTCGAGTTCCAGACCGCCGGCGGCGCGTTCCGCGCTGTGGACGGGGTCGATCAGACGGTGGACGAGGGACAGATCCTCGCCATCGTCGGCGAGAGCGGGTCCGGCAAGTCCGTCTCGATGCTGGCGCTGATGGGGCTGCTGCCCTGGACGGCGAAGATCACGGCCGACCGGCTGGACTTCAACGGCAGGGACCTGAGGGGCATGTCGGGGCGCGACCGGCGGCGGGTCGTCGGCAAGGACATGGCGATGATCTTCCAGGAGCCGATGTCCTCGCTCAACCCGTGTTTCACGGTCGGTTTCCAGATCCGCGAGGCGCTGCGGACACATACCGATCTCGGCCGCCGCGCCCGCCAGGACCGCGCGGTCGAACTGTTGGACCAGGTCGGGCTGCCCTCGCCGGAAAAGCGGCTGAACGCGTTTCCGCACCAGCTTTCGGGAGGCATGAGCCAGCGCGTGATGATCGCGATGGCGATCTCGTGCCGGCCGCGACTCCTGATCGCGGACGAGCCGACGACGGCGCTCGACGTGACCATCCAGGCGCAGATCCTGGAGCTGCTGACCGGGCTGCAGAAAGATACCGGCATGGCGCTGATCCTGATCACGCACGACATGGGCGTGGTCGCGGAGACCGCCGAGCGGGTGAGCGTGCAGTATGCCGGGCAGAAGGTCGAGGAACAGGACGTGCGCAGCCTCTTCGCCCGCCCGCACCACCCCTATACGGAGGCTCTGCTGGCGGCATTGCCGGAGCGCGCGACGGGAAAGTTCCTTCCCTCGATTCCCGGCGTCGTGCCGGGGATATTCGACCGTCCGCCCGCCTGTCTCTTCGAGCCGCGGTGCACGCATTCCGACAACCGGTGCCGCACGGAGCCGCCGGTTCCGGCGGGGCCCGCGGCGGGAAGGGCGCTGTGCCACTATCCGCTGAACGTGCGGGCGGAGGTGGCCGATGTCTGAGGCGATCATCAGGGCCGAAGACCTGTCGCGGCGCTACGAGCTGCGTTCGGGCCCTTTCACGAAGCCGACGATCGTGCGCGCGCTCAACGGCGTCAGCTTCACGCTGGAGCCCGGCCGGACGCTGGCGGTGGTCGGCGAATCGGGCTGCGGGAAATCGACGCTCGCGCGCGTCGTCACGATGATCGAGCCGCCGAGCGGCGGGACGCTGGAGATCGACGGGCGGGACGTGACGCACGCGACCGCCGGCGACCGCGCGCGGCTGCGCTCGACGGTGCAGATCGTGTTCCAGGACCCGTTCGGATCGCTCAACCCGCGGCAGAAGGTGGGATCGATCCTGGAAGAGCCGGTGCTGATCAACCGGCCGAACATGTCGGCGGCGGATCGCGAGGCGAAGGCGCGCGACATGCTGGAGCTGGTCGGTCTGCGTCCGGAGCATTACGAGCGCTACCCGCACATGTTCTCCGGCGGGCAGCGGCAGAGGATCGCGGTGGCGCGCGCGCTGATGCTGGAGCCGCGGGTGATCGTGCTCGACGAACCGGTCTCGGCGCTGGACGTATCGATCCAGTCGCAGATCCTGAACCTGATGCGCAAGCTCCAGGACGAGTTCAACCTGGCGTACCTGTTCATCTCGCATGACCTGTCGGTGGTGAAGCACGTCGCGGACGACGTCATGGTGATGTACCTGGGCAAGCCGGTCGAGGTCGGCCCGAAGGAACGGATCTTCGCCGCGCCCCGGCATCCCTATACCAAGGCGCTCCTGTCGGCGACGCCGGTGGCGGACCCCGAGCATCCCAAGGAGCGCATCCATCTGAACGGCGAGCTCCCCTCGCCGCTGAACGTGCCGCCCGGCTGCCCGTTCCACCCGCGCTGCTGGCGGGCGGAGGCGGATTGCAGGTCGCAGGTGCCCCTCCTGACCGACGGCGTTCACCGCTGGGCGTGCTTCCATCCGGTGCCGGTGGACGAGGCGCCGGAGCGCGGCTGAGCGCCGTCACCGCGAGGGTCGCCGAATCCCGCAGGGTCGCCCCTCTCCGTCAGCCCGACGGGCGCTCGACGGAGGGCCGGGCGCGACGGCTTCGGAACACTCTGGATTTCAAGGGCTTGCGCCGTCACGGAACGGTCATCGGAATGCAATAAAACGTGCAAGGCGGCGGCCTAAGGTTGTCACGCTTGGATCCGGCGCTCCGCCATCGCGGACGACCGCCGGCTTCGTGGCGTTGAACAGAACTCCGAAGAGGACATCACATGAAACCGGTAATCCGCGCAGGAGCAGCCGCAGTCGCGGCCGCGACGGCGCTCGCAGCCGCGCCCGCCCTCGCCCAGTCCCGCGACCAGGTCCAGATCGCCGGCTCCTCGACCGTGCTTCCCTACGCGTCGATCGTCGCCGAGGCCTTCGGCGAGAACTTCGACTTCCCGACCCCGGTCGTGGCGTCCGGCGGCTCGTCGGCCGGCCTGCAGCAGTTCTGCCAGGGCGTCGGAGCCGAGACCATCGACATCGCCAACTCCTCGCGCCCGATCCGCGAAAGCGAGATAGAGACCTGCGCGGCCAACGGCGTGACGGACATCATCGAGGTCCGGTTCGGCTATGACGGGATCGTTTTCGCGTCGCAGACGGACGGCCCGGCCTACGGGGCCTTCACCCAGGCTCAGTGGCACAAGGCGCTGGCCGCGGAGCTTCCGGTCGACGGCGCGCTGGTCGCCAATCCCAACGAGACGTGGGCCGACGTCGACCCGAGCCTGCCCGACACGCCGATCCTCGCCTTCGTCCCGGGCACCAAGCACGGCACCCGCGAGGTGTTCGACCTCCAGGTGATCCTGCAGGGCTGCGAGGATTCGGGCGCGATGGAGGCGATCCTCGAGATCAACGGCGGCGACGAGGACGCGGCCGAGGGAACGTGCACCAAGCTGCGCACGGACGGCGCGTCGGTCGACATCGACGGCGACTACACCGAGACGCTCGCGCGCATCCAGAGCGACGCGAACGGCATCGGCGTGTTCGGCCTGTCGTTCTACGAGAACAACGCCAACGTCCTGAAGGTCGCCACGATGGGCGGCGTCGCGCCGTCGACCGAGACGATCGCGTCGGGCGAGTATCCGGTCTCGCGGCCGCTCTTCTTCTACGTCAAGAAGGCGCATATCCCGGAAGTCGCGGGTCTCAAGGAATACGCGGAGTTCTTCGTGGCCGACGCGGTAGCCGGTCCGAGCGGACCTCTCGCGGCCTATGGACTTGTCTCCGACCCCGAGCTCGCCGCGACGCAGGCGAAGATCGCCGAGGAGCGGACCATGGGCGGCTCGATGTAACCGCCGGAACCGAAACCGGCGCCTCCGCCTCCGGGCGGGGGCGCGTCTCCCGTTCACAAGGCTGCACCCATGTCCGGCGGAACCCTCATCCTCGTCCTGCTCGTGATCGCGGTCGCCGGATACCTCCTCGGACGCAGGCGCGCGGCCGCGTCGTCCGGCGGAGATACCCGGAACCTGCATTCGAGAACGGATTACCACGGCCTCGCGACCGGCATGGGAGCCCTCCTCGCCGGCGTCGCCGCGTTCGTGCTGCTGAGGTTCCTGTCCAGCTTCGCTCCGTTCCTAGGCGAGCCCTGGCTGGTGACGGCCGCGTCGCTGGCGCTCGCCGCCGCGGTCTTCTTCGCGGTGTACGTCCGGATCGCGCCGACCTTCCGCGCCCGCAACCTGTTCGAGGCGATGGTTCTTGGCCTTCTGATCCTGGCCTCCACCATCGCGATCTTCACCACGGTCGCCATCGTGCTGTCGCTCGTCTTCGAGACCGCGCGGTTCTTCAGCCAGTACAGCTGGAGCGAGTTCTTCTTCGGGACCGTCTGGTCCCCGGCCTTCCAGGGCAACAGCCAGCTCGGAATGCTGCCGCTGCTCTGGGGCACGCTCTACGTCAGTTTCATCGCGCTTCTCGTCGCGGTTCCGATCGGGCTGTTCAGCGCGATCCATCTCACTCAGTACGCCTCGCCGCGATTCCGCAGAGCGACCAAGCCGGTGATCGAGGTGCTCGCGGGCATCCCCACCATCGTCTACGGCCTGTTCGCTCTGATCACGGTCGGACCGATGCTGCGCGACTATTTCGCCGAGCCGATGGGCCTCGGCACGTCGGCGGCCTCGGTGATGACCGCCGGCCTCGTCATGGGCGTGATGCTGATCCCGTTCGTCTCGTCGCTGTCGGACGACATCATCAACGCGGTCCCGCGCTCGATGACGGAAGGCTCGCTCGGCCTCGGCGCGACCCGGTCCGAGACGATCCGCCGCGTGATCATCCCCGCCGCGCTGCCCGGGATCGTCGGCGCCATCCTTCTCGCCGCGTCGCGCGCCATCGGCGAGACGATGATCGTGGTGCTTGGCGCGGGCGCCGCCGCGCGGCTCTCGCTCAATCCGTTCGAGGCGATGACGACGGTGACGGTCAAGATCGTCAGCCAGCTGACCGGGGACTCGGACTTCAACTCGCCCGAGACGCTGGTCGCGTTCGCGCTGGGCATCACTCTCTTCGTGATGACGCTGGGCATGAACGTCGTCGCGCTCTACATCGTCCGCCGCTATCGGGAGCAGTACGAATGACCGACGCCGCAAACGCCGTTCCAGCGAGCGCCCCGATCAGTCGCGACACCTTGACGAAGCGGCGCTACGCCGCGGAACGCCGCTTCAGGTTCTACGGCATGGCCGCGATCGGCGTCGCGGTCCTGGCGGTGGTCACCCTGCTGTTCTCGGTTCTGGAGCGCGGCCTGCCGGCCTTCACCCAGACCTTCATCACCGCCGAGATCTTTCTGGATCCGGAGGTTCTGGATCCGGCGGGAAACCGCGATCCCGACGACATCTCCAAGGTCCTTACTTTCGCCTACGCGCCCCTGATCCAATCCTCGCTCACCGATCTCGCGGAGGAGCTCGAGGCACGGCGACGCGCCGGGCATCACGCCGCAGCTTCTCGCCGGAATGATCTCGGAGGCGGCGACGGCGACGCTCAGGAACTACGTGGCGGCCAACCCCGACCGGATCGGCGAGACCGTCGAGTTCAGTTTTCTGGCCAGCGGACGCATCGACCAGTACGTGAAGGGCAACATCACGCGTGAAAGCTCGGAAGGCGACGTGCGGCTCGATCCGGCGCAGCTGAACGCCGCCGACCGGCTTCTCGAAAGCGGCGTGATGAAGCGGAAGTTCAACCTGGCGTTCATCACCGCCCCCGACGCGTCGGAGAACCGGCCCGAGGCCGCCGGCCTCGGCGTGGCGCTGGTCGGCTCTGCCTACATGATGCTCATCGTGCTGGCGCTCGCGCTGCCCATCGGGGTCGCGGCCTCGATCTATCTCGAGGAATTCGCGCCGGAGAACTGGCTCACGGACGTCATCGAGGTCAACATCTCGAACCTCGCGGCGGTGCCTTCGATCGTGTTCGGCATTCTGGGCCTCGCGTTCTTCATCAACTACATGCATCTTCCGATGTCGGCGCCGATCGTGGGCGGTCTCGTGCTGACCCTCATGACGCTGCCGACGATCATCATCTCGACGCGCGCGGCGCTGAAATCGGTCCCGCCCTCGATCAAGGAGGCGGCGCTGGGTGTCGGCGCGTCGAAGATGCAGTCGATCTTCCACCATATCCTGCCCCTCGCGATGCCGGGCATTCTCACCGGCACGATCATCGGGCTCGCCCAGGCGCTGGGCGAGACGGCGCCGCTGCTTCTGATCGGCATGGTGGCGTTCGTGAGGGATTTCCCGGGGCCGCTGCCGGAAGGTCTGTTCGAGCCCGCGACGGCGCTGCCCGTGCAGGTCTACAACTTCACCCAGCGGGCGGATCCCGCCTTCGTCGAGCGGGCCTCCGGCGCCATCATCGTCCTGCTCGCCTTCCTGCTCGTCATGAACACGATCGCCATCATCCTGCGCCAGCGCCTCGAGCGGACCTGGTGACCATCCGAGAGAGGACAGATCATGGGCCCGACAATGGTCGCCACCCCGAGCGCGTTTGACATGGCCAAGGAGATGGACAAAACGCGCGCGTCGAACGCCGCCAATCCGAAGGTCACCGCCCGGAAGGTCAACGTCCATTACGGCGAGAAACAGGCGCTGTTCGACGTCGACATCGACATTCCGGCGAACACGGTCACGTCGTTCATCGGACCGTCGGGCTGCGGGAAGTCCACCTTCCTGCGCTGCATCAACCGGATGAACGACACGATTCCGATCTGCCGGGTCGAAGGCGACATCGCGCTCGACGGCACGGACATCCAGGACCCGAGCATCGACGTGGTCGAGCTGCGCGCGCGGGTCGGCATGGTGTTCCAGAAGCCGAACCCGTTCCCGAAGGCGATCTACGAGAACGTCGCCTACGGGCCGAAGATCCACGGGATGACCCGCTCGAAGGCGGAGCTCGACGAGATCGTGCACGGTTCGCTGCGCAGGGCCGGCCTGTGGAACGAGGTCAAGGACCGGCTGCAGGAGCCGGGGACCGGCCTCTCGGGCGGCCAGCAGCAGCGGCTCTGCATCGCGCGCGCCATCGCGACGCGGCCCGAGGTTCTGCTGATGGACGAGCCCTGCTCGGCGCTCGATCCCATCGCCACCGCGATCATCGAGGAGCTGATCGACGAGTTGCGCGCGAACTACACGATCGTGATCGTGACGCATTCGATGCAGCAGGCGGCCCGGGTCAGCCAGCGGACGGCGTTCTTCCATCTCGGCAAGCTGATCGAGGAGGGTCTGACCGAGAACATCTTCTCGAATCCGCGCGAGCAGCGGACGGAGGATTACATCTCCGGGCGGATCGGCTGAGGGCGGTTTCAGCCACCGGATTGCAGTGTCCTAGGTAGGACAGCGTCCAAGTTGCTGATTTGAAACTATAAAAGTGTTAACGCTTCGGATCTTGAGATTCAGGGCACAATCGACGCGCGGCGGTTCTCGACGGCGCGGACGAGGTTGAGCGCGGTCATCTCGGAGGATTTCGGGTTGGTCGCCAGCGGCGCGTTCTCCAGCACGATCCGCATCCGGCCGAAGGCCCCGACGGCTTCGACCGCGTGGCCGTTGAGACGGGCGGCGGGATCGGCGACGAGCGAGACGCGCGTGCGGTCGAGACCGATGCCGGCCAGCGCGGAGATCACCGCGACGTTGGCGTTCTGCGGGTAGGCGTCGGCGGCCTCGCGCGCGCTGCCGGTGAAGAAGGCGGTCCGTCCGGTCAGCGCGTCGAGGTCGAGCGCCTTTTCCGCGGCGGTGCCGCGCCAGGCGGCGGGGGGTTTGACGATCTCGTGGGTGACGCTGTCGAGCGGCAGGAGGGCGGCGGCGGCGAGCGCGTCCATGCCGCCGAGCGCGCCGGGCGGGACGATTATGCGGGCGTGGTTGACGCGGGCGAGATGCATCAGGTCGGCGAGAAGGGTCTCGTCGACGAAGGCGCTGGTGGAGCTGACGAGGAAATCGGCCCCCCGCCCCAGCGCGGCGTGGCCCCAGGGGGAGACGGAGGCGCGGCCGGCGGCCTCGATCACCATGTCGACGGGGATGCCGGCCAGCTCGTCGGGCGATGCGATCAGGCGGGCGCCTTCGGGCAGGTCGGGGCGCGGTCGGGAGGTGTCGCGCACGGCGACGGCCGCGATGCGGACCGGCGCGTCCCGTTCGGCCCAGAGGGCGGCGGCGCGGCGGGCGATGGCGCCCCAGCCGACGAGGCAGATCTTCAGCGGTTCAGAGGCCGACATGGGCGCGCACCGTTTCCGCGTCGGTCTCCAGCGCGGCGGCGTCGCCGGACCAGACCGTGCGGCCTTTCTCGAGGACATGATGGCGGTCGGCGAGGCGTTTGAGAACCGCGATGTTCTTGTCGATGACGAGGATCGACTGGCCCTCGGCCTTGAGGGCGGCGAGGCAGCGCCAGATCTCGGCGCGGATGGTCGGCGCGAGACCCTCGGTCGCCTCGTCGAGGATGAGCAGGCTCGGGTTGGTCATGAGCGCCCGGCCGATGGCGAGCATCTGCTGTTCGCCGCCCGAGAGGGTGCCGGCGCGCTGGTCCGCGCGGTCGGCGAGGATCGGGAACATGGCGGTGACGCGGTCGAGCGTCCAGGGATCGCGGCGGTTCAGGCGGTTCGCGGCGGTGGCGACGAGGTTCTCGCGCACGGTGAGCGTGCGGAAGATCTGGCGGCCCTCGGGAACGAGGCCGATGCCGAGGCGGGCGACGGTTTCGGGCGGGTGCCGGGTGATGTCGGCGCCGTCGAATCGGATGGCGCCGGCGGTGGCGGGGTTGAGGCCCATGATGGCGCGGATCGTCGTGGTTTTTCCCATGCCGTTGCGGCCCATGAGGGTGACGACCTCGCCAGCGCCGACGGAGAGATTCACGTCGAATAGGACGCGGCTCGGGCCGTAGGCGGCTTGGACGCCTCGGAGGGTCGAGCATCAGGCGTCTCCCTCGCCAAGATAGGCGGCGCGGACCGCCGGGTCGTCGCGGATTTCGGCGACGGTGCCGGTGGCGATGACGCGGCCATGGACGAGGACGGAGACGCGGTCGGCGAGCGAGAAGACGGCGTCCATGTCGTGTTCGACGAGGAGGATGGCGGCGCGGGATCTCAGGGCGCGCAGGGTCTCGATCATGGCCGCGCTTTCGGTCGGGCCAAGACCGGCCATCGGTTCGTCGAGCAGCAGGAGGCGGGGGGCCGTGGCGAGGGCGACGGCGAGTTCGAGGAGCTTGGCCTCGCCGTGGGAGAGGCTGGAGGCGAGGATGTCGGCGCGGTCGGCCATGTCGACGGTCGCGAGATGGTCGAGGGCGCGGGCGCGCAGGGTGGCGTCGCGGCGCGCGTCGCGGAGGAAGCGGAAGCTGTGGCCGTCGCGGACCTGCACCGCGAGGGCGACGTTTTCGGCGGCGGTGAAATCGGGAAGAAGCTCGGTGATCTGGAACGTGCGGGCGATGCCGAGCGACGCGCGGGAGGCGGGCGGCAGGCCGGCGAGGCTCTCGCCGTCGAGTTCGATCGTGCCGGAATCCTGGGTCAGTTCGCCGCAGAGCTGCGCGATCAGCGTCGTCTTGCCGGCGCCGTTGGGGCCGATCAGGGCGTGGATCTCGCCGGGGCGCACGTCGAGGTCTATCGCGTCGGAGGCCGTGAGGCCGCCGAAGCGTTTGGAGAGGGCGCGGACCTGGAGGACGGGACCGGTCATTGGCGGCGGCCGAGGCGCAGGAGCAGCGCGCGGAGGCCGCCGCGGGTCCAGAGCACGACGAGAAGCAGGATGAGGCCGAGCGCGAGGGGCCAGTGCTCGGTACGGGCGGCCAGCGAGGATTCGAGCGCGATGAAGGCGAAGGCGCCGAGGAACGGACCGATCAGCGTGCCGACGCCGCCGAGGATGACCATGATCATCAGCTCGCCCGATTTCGTCCAGTGCAGCATGTCCGGGCTGGCGAAACGCAGGTAGTTGGCCATGAGCCCGCCCGCGAGACCCGCGCCCATGCCGGAGAGCGTGAAGGCCGCGAGGCGGTAGCGCCAGGGGTGGAGGCCGATGGCCTGCATCCGGCGTTCGGATTGCCGCAGTCCGGCGATGGCGAGGCCGAAGCGTGAATTGACGATGCGGTGGAGCAGAAACAGCGTCGCGGCTGCGAAGGCGAGGCAGAGCCAGTACATGGTGGCCTTGTCGCGCAGGTTCAGGCCCATGAATTCGTTGGCGCGGCGGATGATGAGGCCGTCATCGCCGCCGTAGGCCTCGAGCGAGACGAAGAGGAAGAACAGCATCTGGGCGAAGGCGAGCGTGATCATGATGAACTGCACGCCCGCCGTCCGGAGCGACAGGGCGCCGATCAGGGCGGCCATGGCGCCGCTGACCAGCATGGCGGCGGGGATGGTGAGGATCAGGCGGTCGGTGCCGGGGATCAGGCCGAGGAACGGCTCGCCCGAGGAATGGTGCGCGTAGAGGATGCCGACACTGTAGGCGCCGACGCCGAAGAAGGCGGCGTGGCCGAAGCTGACCATGCCGCCGTAGCCGAGCGCGAGATTGAGGCTGGCGGCGGCGATGCCGTAGATCAGCGCGCGGGTCATCATGCCGGTGAGCGCGGGCTGGCCGATGGCCTCGGCGAGCCACGGCAGGGCGACGAGCGCGGCGAGCAGCGCCGCGATGATCCACGGCCGGGCGTCACGCATCGGCGGCGAAGAGGCCCTTGGGGCGGACGAGCAGCACGGCGGCCATCAGGATGTAGATGCCCATCGAGGCGATGCCGGAGCCGAGCGCGTCGGCCTCCGCGCCGGGCATGAGTCCGCGCAGAAGGCCGGGGAGGTACGCGCGCAGGAGCGTGTCGGTCAGGCCGATCAGGAGGCTGGCGTAGAAGGCGCCGCGGATCGAGCCGAGGCCGCCCACGACCACGACCACGAAAGCGGTGATGAGGATCTGCTCGCCCATGCCGACCTGGACCGAGAGGATCGGCGCGGCCATCACGCCCGCGAGGCCGGCCAGCAGCGCGCCGAGGCCGAAGACGAGGGTGTAGAGCAGGCGGATGTCGACGCCGAGCGCGCGGACCATGTCGCGGTCGGTGGCGCCGGCGCGGATCAGCATGCCGAGGCGCGTGCGGGCGATGAGCCACCAGAGGCCGAGCGCGGTGGCGAGGCCGGCGGCGATGATCGCGAGGCGGTACGAGGGGTAGATCAGGCCGGGGAGAAGCTCGACGGGGCTTTCCAGGCCGGCGGGGAGCGCGATGAAGAGCGGCGCGCGGCCGAAGAGGATGGTGACGGACTGGTTGGCGATGAGGATCAGCGCGAAGGTGGCGAGGACCTGGTCGAGATGGTCGCGGCGGTAGAGGCGGCGGATGACGAGGGCTTCGATGGTGATGCCGGCGAGGGCGGCGGCGGCGAGCGCGAAGGGGATGGCGAGCCAGAACGAGCCGGTCGCGGCGGCGGCGGCCGTGCCGGCGTAGGCGCCGATCATGTAGAGCGAGCCGTGGGCGAGGTTGATGATGCCCATGATGCCGAAGATCAGCGTGAGCCCCGCCGCCATCAGGAAGAGGGTCACGCCGAGCTGGAGCCCGTTGAGGATCTGTTCGAGGAGGAGCGTCATGGGCGGGCTCCGCGCCGCGCGGTTGGGCGGCGCGGAGGGGGCGTCACATCTGGCAGTCGGCGGCGTAGGCGTCGACGTGGTCGGTGAAGACGGTGCCGATTGTGCGGATCACCGGCGTGCCGTCGTCGCCGGCCTCGACGCGGAGGGCGAACCAGTCCTGGATCGGATGCTGGTTGGCGCCGAAGGCGAATTTGCCCCGGACGCTGTCGAAATCGGCCTCTCGAAGGGCGTCGCGGAAGGCGGGGATGTCGTCCATGCCGCCGGTCACCTTGAGCGCCGAGGCGATGGCCAGCGCGGTGTCGTATCCCTGGCTCGCGTAATAGGTGATCGGGCGGTCGGGATAGGCCTCCTCCCAGGCGGTGACGAAGGCCTGGCTGGCCGGGTTGTCGAAGTCGCGGTTCCATTGGGCGGAGACGTTGATGCCGATGGCGGCCTCGCCGATGGCCCCGAGCGTGACCTCGTCCATCGAGGGCGAGGAGACGACCATGGGGATCGTGTCGAGCAGGCCCGCCTGCTGGTACTGGCGGATGAAGGCGATGCCGAGGCCACCGGGGTGGAACTGGAACACGACTTCCGGATCGGCGTCGCGGATCTGCGCCATCTCGGCGGAGAAGTCGGTCTGGTCGAGGCTGGTGTAGATCTCGCCGACGATCTCGCCCTGGAAGAAGCGCTTGAAGCCCGCGATGGCGTCCTTGCCGGCCTGATAGTTGGGCGCGAGGACGAAGGCGGATTTGTAGCCGAGATTCGTGGCGTTCTGTCCGGCGCTCTCGTGAAGGTTGTCGTTCTGCCAGGAGACGACGAAGTAGTTCTCGTGGCATTCGGCGCCGGCGAGGTTGGAGGGGGCGGCGTTGGGGCTGACGTAGATCGCGCCAGCGTCGACGATGTCGGGCACGGTGGCTCCGGCGACGTTGGAGAAGACGATGCCGGTGAAGAGCTTCACGTCCTCGTTCGAGAGCATCCGGTCGGCGATCTGGCGGCCGTTGCCGGGCTTGAGGCCGTCATCCTCGACCATCACCTCGACCGGGACGCCGCCGAGCGTGCCGCCCTCGAGATCGATGGCGAGCTGGAACGCGTCGCGGATGTCCTGGCCGAGATATCCCGCGGGCCCCGACAGCGTGGTGATCATTCCGATCTTCACCGGGTCCTGCGCCGTGGCGGCGGCGGCCGCGCAGAGGCCTGCGGCGAACGCCAGCCCGAATGTGCTTTTTCTCATTGGATGAGGCTCCCGTGCAGCGCCAGGCGCTTCCGCTCCGGCCGTGTTTCAGCGGCGTTCATACGACTTGATTTCGGTCACGGTTGCAACATCGGGAGAGGATCGCCGCGCCCGAGTGTCCGGCGCGGACAAGGCGACGCGGACTCTGTCGTGCCACGACTGCCAAATCAACCAGTAGTATAGTTCTGGCCCGCCGATGTCGTCATTGACGAAAGCGCTCTTCCCGGACATGGTTCGACCCGGGGTTTTTTGGGGTGCGGTGATGTCGCGTTGCGCGTTCATTTGTCTGTCTTGGCCGTATTTCGTGAAAGGAGGCCTGCGCGGCCGTCGGGCGCCTTCGACGCCCGCGATCGCGTGCGGGCTCGTCGCGACGATTCTGGGCGGCGGCGAGGCCGCGGCGCTGAGCGTTCCGGATCCGGCGACGCGGGTGCTGGAGATCTCGATTTCGGCGGGCGGCGACTTCCCCGGCGACCTCTACGCCGACTTCGACTGGTTGGACATGTACGCGATTTCCGAATGCGGACCATGCGGCGACGCGAACTTCGATCTCTTCGATCCGGACCTTGGCGAACTGGTTTCCGTGGATGTCGCCTATGAGGGAGAACTCTGGCTCGATGGCGTGAACCGCTTCTACTACGGTGACATGTCGCTGGTGTTGGGTGCGGGTTCCTGGGGAGACGGTCCCGGCAGCTACTTCAGCGCCGATATTTCCGATCTGGTCAAAACGGACGGAGGCTGGGAAGCGAGCGAGGCGAATTTTTCAGGCTCGTTTTCGGTACCGGAAAACCAGCTCGACGCCTTCGTCATGCGCGAGCGACGGCCAAGCGGCGTCGTCGGCTTCAGCGGAACGCCCCAGGTCGATTTCTGGACGAAAGAGAGCGCCTACTACGCCCTCGGCGGCGATTACAGCATGACGATCCGCTACGGATACGAGCCGGCGGTCGCTCCGGTTCCTCTGCCACCCGCGGCGGCGCTGGCGCTCGGCTCCCTGGGCGCTCTGGTGGCGGCGTCGCGTCGGCGGCGGCTCCGGGCGTCCGCCCCTTGACGCGCCGGGGCCTGATGCGTATGGGACCGCTCTGAGATACCGGATCGCGGCTCGTGGGGCCGGTCCCGTCATGAAATCGAACGAATCCAAGGATACGAATCCATGTCCCGTCGCTGTGAACTGACCGGCAAGGGCGTGCTGACCGGCAACAACGTCAGCCACGCGAACAACAAGACACGCCGCCGCTTTCTGCCCAACCTCAACGAGGTGACGCTGGCCAGCGAGACGCTGGGACAGTCGTTCAGGATGAAGATCTCGGCGCACGCGCTGCGCTCGGTCGATCATCGCGGCGGTCTGGACGCGTTTCTTGCGAAGGCCGCCGACGGCGATCTTTCGGTGAAGGCGCTGAAGGTCAAGCGCGACATCGCGAAGGCGCGGGCGGAAGCAACGGCCTGAACCGCCGCCCGCACCGCCGGTCGCTCTGGAAGCCCTGCCCGCGCGGCAGGGCTTTTCGCGTTTTAAGGATCGAGGCTGGCACGCTTGCATCTTCCGGAATAGCATCATCGCCATGAAGCGGGCCGCCGTCGATCTTCTCGTCTGTCTCGTGATCCAGATCCTCGTCCTGACGGGGATCGGGGGCGCCGCGCATTCGGCGACGATGGCGGCGGCGAGGAGCTACGCGCTCTGCGGCGCGGGTGGCGCGGTCGAATCGCCGGACGGGCCTGGCGACCGGCATTGCATGGATTGCGCAGCGATGCTGGTCGGCGTGGAGACCGGCGCCGCGACCGTGATGCCGGAACCTCCCTGGATCGCGCGGGAACCCGCGGCGATCATCGGACGGGTCGCATGGGACCTGCGCCCCGGAGCGCGGCGCATCCGGGCGCCGCCGATGTGGCGGGATGGCGAGATCTGACACCTTCCGACCAAATTTCCGGAGATCGAAGCGATGACGAGACTGAAAACCGCGGCCTTGGCCGCCGCGTTCCTCTGCGCGCCCGCGGGCCTGATGGCGGCCGATGCGCCGGTGCTGGCCCATTCCGGCGGCATACTGATCGAGGACGGATACGCGCGCGCGGCCGGCGCGAACGCGATGAGCGGCGCCGCCTTCATGGCGATCACCAATGAGACGGATGCCGACGACCGGCTGATCGACGCGCGGAGCGGCGCGGCGCAGCGGGTCGAGCTGCACACGCATGTCCTCAGCGACGGCGTGGCGCGGATGATGCGGGTGGAGGACGGGATCCCCCTGCCCGCCGGCGGGACTGTGATGCTGGAGCGCGGCGGCCTGCACGTGATGTTCATGGGGCTGACCGGCCCGTTCGAGGAGGGCGCGGACGTCGACGTGACGCTGGTCTTCGAGAACGCCGGCGAGATCGACGTGGCGATCCCGGTGGATCTGGAGCGCGGCCCGGGCGAGTAGGCGCCGGGAGCCCGGCCCGTCGGACCGGGGCTCTTCAAGCGACTGGAATGGTTAATGGTTTTTAACTTTCCTGTTGCGCGCGCGCATCGGTCCGACCCTCGCCGAAAAATAGTTCCCGGCGGCCCGGATTTTTTCTTGATATCGAAACCCGTGGGCCTCATATGCGGCCTCCTGACGCCAACGCACGCACCTCTGCACTGGACGGCCCTCGGGCGGAAATTCATGTAGCGACGGTAACGTCTCTTTTGGAAACGACGGGGTTCACTCCCCCGGGTCTGACGGAGATGACCATGTTGAACGTAGCCGCGCTCCAGGGCGCCCCCGTATCCTTCACCGACATCCACCCGGCCGTCTCGGCGGTCAGCGCGGCCCAGGACGCCTATATCCGCGCGCATGAATTCGACGCGCCGACGGTCGTCTTCGACCTCGACATGCTGCGCGGCAAATACGACGCGCTGGCCGAGGGCCTGGGCGACGCGTCCGTCCATTACGCGGTCAAGGCCAACCCGGCCCCCGAGGTCGTGGCGGCCCTCGCGGCGCGCGGCGCGCATTTCGACGCGGCCTCGCGTGGCGAGATCGATCTGTGCCTCGGTCTGGGCGTTCCGGCCGAGCACATCGCTTTCGGCAACACGATCAAGAAGGCGTCCGACATCGCCCACGCGCATGCGATGGGCGTGCGGCAGTTCGCCGTCGACGCCGAGGCCGAGATGCGCAAGATCGCGGCCCACGCGCCGGGCGCGCGGGTGATCGTGCGCATGCTGGTCGACGCGAGCGAGGCCGACTGGCCGCTCAGCCGCAAGTTCGGCTGCTCGCGACGCGAGGCGCTGCGCCTGATGGATCTGGGGCGGTTCCTCGGTCTCGACGTCGCGGGCATCTCGTTCCATGCGGGGTCCCAGATGCGCGAGCCGACGATGTGGGCGATGGCGCTCGACGCGGCGCATTCGCTCTGGACGGAGGCGGCGGAGGGCGGGCATCCGCTGCGCATCCTCAACATCGGCGGCGGGTTCCCGGCGTTCTACGGCCATCCCCTGCCCGAGACGCGGGATTACGCGGCCGAGGTCATGCGCATGGTGCGTCACCGCTTCGGCGCGGACGTGGCGGTCATGGCGGAGCCGGGGCGTGGGCTTGTCGCCGAGGCCGGCGTGATCGTCGCCGAGGTGATGCTGGTCGCGAAGAAGGACGAGGACGATCTGGCGCGCTGGGTGTTCCTCGACATCGGCAAGTTCTCGGGGCTGGCGGAGACCATCGACGAGGCGATCCGCTATCAGTTCGAGACGCGGCACAACGACGCCGAGACCGGTCCGTGCATCCTGGCCGGACCGTCCTGCGATTCGGCCGACGTGCTCTACGAGAAGCGGCCGGTGCAGCTGCCGGTCGATCTGACCGACGGCGACAAGATCCGCATCCTGTGCACCGGCGCCTACACGACGAGCTATTCCTCGGTCGGGTTCAACGGCTTCCCGCCGCTGCGTTCGGTATTCCTGGGCTGAACATTCCCCGACGGTCCGAAACGGCAAGGCCGGCTCCAGGCGGAGCCGGCCTTTTCGGTTCTGACGGCGCCCGACCCTATTCGGCGGCGACGGCCGGGCGGTCGTTGATCCAGCTCCAGACGCGCATCGGCGTGAGCGGCATGTCGACATGGCGCACGCCCGCGTCCCAGAGCGCGTCGAGGGCGGCGTTGGTGACGGCGGCGAGCGCGCCGACGGTGCCCGCCTCGCCGCAGCCTTTCATGCCGATCTCGTTGGCGGTCGAGGGGACGAGTTCGGTGTCGAAGACGATGCTGGGCATGTCGGCGGCGCGGGGCATGGCGTAGTCCATGAACGAGCCGGAGAGGAGCTGGCCCTCGTCTGAATAGACGACATGCTCGGTGACGGCCTGGCCGAGGCCCTGGGCGACGCCGCCATGGACCTGGCCCTCGGCGAGCATCGGATTGATGAGCAGACCGAAATCGTCGACCACCGTGTATTTGACCACGGCGACGCGGCCGGTCTCGGGATCGGCCTCGACCTCGGCGATGTGCGCGCCGTTGGGGTAGGAGCGGCCGGGCACCTCGAACTCGCGGCTGGTGGCGAGCAGGTCGGTCAGGCCCTTCTCGCGGGCGGTGGCGGCGAGTTCGAGCATGGTGAGCGACCGGTCGGTGCCGGCGACGCGGAAGGCGCCGTCCTCGAAGACGAGATCGGCGCCGGAGACCTCGAGCTCCTCCTCGGCGAGCGGGCGGAAGTTCTCGATCACCACGTCGGCGGTCTTGAGGATCGAATTGCCCTGCATGGTGACCGAACGCGAGCCGCCTGTGCCGCCGCCCTTGGCGATCAGGTCGGAATCGCCCTGGACGAGGCGGATTTTTTCGAAAGGGATGCCGAGGCGCGAGTTGAGGAACTGGGCGAAGACGGTCTCGTGCCCCTGCCCGTTCGACTGGGTGCCGACCTTCAGCTCGACGGTGCCGTCGGCGGTGAATTCGATGCCCGTGCCCTCGTTCTGGTCGCCCAGGATGCTCTCGATGTAGTAGCAGAGGCCGAGGCCGCGCAGCTTGCCGTCGGCGGCGCTCTCCTTCTTGCGGCTCTCGAATCCGGCGACGTCGGCCACCTTCAGCGCCTTGTCGAGCACGCGGTTGAAATCGCCGACGTCGTAGAGCTCGCCGACGACGGATTTGTAGGGGAACTTCTCCACGGGGATGAAGCTCCGGCGGCGGAATTCGACCGGATCCTGGCCGAGATCGCGGGCGGACCAGTCCATCAGACGCTCGATCGTGTAGATCGATTCGGGGCGGCCGGCGCCGCGATAGGCGTCGATGGGCGTGGTGTTGGTGTACACGCCCTTGACGTTGATGAACGCCTTCTGGACGTCGTAGCAGCCCGGCAGCACCTTGAGCGCCACGTCGGTCGGGATCGCCTGGCCCTCGCCGCTGTTGTAGGCGCCGAGATTGGCGGTGCAGTTTATCCGAAGCGCCTGGAGGCGGTAGTCGGCGTCGAAAGCCGCCTCGGCGACGGTGACGTGGTCGCGACCGCCGTTGTCGGTGATCATCGCCTCGCCCCGGCCGGAGCGCCAGTGGACGGGGCGGCCGAGTTCGCGCGCGGCGAAGGCGGTCATGAAGTATTCGGGGTAGTTGAAGCCCTTGGTGCCGAAGCCGCCGCCGACATCCGGCGTGGTGGTGTGGACCGCGTCGGGCTCGAGGCCGAATTTGGTGGCGAGCTCCTTTTTCAGGCCCCAGACGCCCTGGCCGGAATAGGCGACGTGGACGCGGCCGTCGCGCCATTCGGCGGTGGTGCCGCGCGGCTCCATCGAATTCGAGATGATGCGGTTGTCGATCAGCTCGAGCCGCGTGGTGTGGGCGGCGTCCGCGAACGCGGCGTCCACCTCGGCCTCGTCGCCGAAGGCCCAGTCGAAGGCGAGGTTGTCGGGCGCCTCGTCGTGGATCGTCGTGCCGCCGATCGCGGTCTCGACATGGGCGGGGAGGTCCTCGTAGTCGAATTCGATCAGGTCGAGCGCGTCGAGCGCCTGGGCCTCGGTCTCGGCCACGACGGCCGCGAGGCCGTCGCCGGCGAAGCAGACCTTGCCGGAGGCGAGGATCGGCCGGACGGGGGCCGCGCCCTTGGTGCCGTCGCGGTTGTCGACGAGGCCGAAATCCATCGCGTTCCTCATCTTGCCGTCGAGATCGGCGGCGGTGAAGATTCCGAGCACGCCGGGCGCCTCGCGGGCGGCGCTCACGTCGAGCTTCGTGACGGTGGCGTGCGCGACGGGGCTGCGGAACACCACGAGGCGGGCGACGCCCTCCGGAGCGATGTCGTCGAGATAGCGGCCGTGTCCGGTGAGAAAGCGGACGTCCTCCTTGCGTCGGACGGGCTGGCTGGTTCCGAATTTCGCGGTCGCGTTCATTGACGGTCTCCTGATGTCGGGTTCGGACGGGAGAGTAGCGGTTTCGGGCCGGGCGTCCAGCGCGGCGCGCGGCCTTTTCCTTTCGCGCCCCGGGCGGTAAGACGCGACGCCGCAGACAGACCGGGACGGATCCGATGCCGATGGAAAAGACGTTCGACGCCGCCGCCGCCGAGGCGGAGATCTCCGCGCGCTGGGAGGCGGCCGGGGCTTTCGTGGCGGGCGCGAACGCGGCGCCGGGCGCGGAGCCGTTCTGCATCCTTCTGCCGCCGCCCAACGTCACCGGCAGCCTGCACATGGGGCACGCGTTCAACCACACGCTGATGGACATCCTGGCGCGCTGGCGGCGGATGCAGGGGCGCGACGTGCTCTGGCAGCCGGGGCTCGACCATGCGGGGATCGCGACGCAGATGGTCGTGGAGCGGGAACTCGCGCGCAAGGGCGACCCGTCGCGGCGCGAGCTGGGGCGCGAGGCGTTCGTCTCGAAGGTCTGGGAATGGAAGGAGAGTTCCGGCGGCAGCATCCTGGAGCAGTGCAAGCGGCTCGGGGACAGCTTCGACCTGAGCCGAAACCGGTTCACGATGGATCCGGGGTTTCACGACGCGGTCCTGAAGGCGTTCGTCGAGTTCTACGACAAGGGTCTGATCTTCCGCGGCAAGCGGCTGGTGAACTGGGACCCGCATTTCGAGACGGCGATCAGCGATCTGGAGGTCGAGCAGGTCGAGACGAAGGGCAGCCTCTGGCGGCTGCGCTACGCGCTCGAGGACGGCGCGACCTACGAGCATCCGGTCGAATGGGACGAGGACGGCAAGCCCGTCGCGTTCGAGACGCGGGATTATCTGGTCGTGGCGACGACGCGGCCGGAGACGATGCTGGGCGATACCGGCGTCGCGGTGCATCCGGAGGACGCGCGGTACGCGCATCTGGTCGGGAAGACCGTCCGCCTGCCGCTGGTCGGGCGGTCGATCCCGATCGTGGCGGACGAATACGCCGATCCGGAGAAGGGAACGGGCGCGGTCAAGATCACGCCGGCGCATGATTTCAACGACTGGGAGGTCGGGAAACGGGCGGGGCTGCGGGTCGTCAACGTCATGGATACCCGCGCGCGGATCGCGCTGAAGGACAATGCGGAGTTCTGGGAGGGCGTCGCGGCCGACGACGCGGTCCATGACTTCGACGGATTGGACCGCTACGAGGCGCGGGACCTGGTCCTGACGCTCGCCGAGGAGCGCGGCTGGCTCGACGGGACGGATTCCGAGACGCACATGGTTCCGCACGGGGACCGGTCGAAGGTCGCGATCGAGCCGCTGCTGACCGACCAGTGGTTCGTGGACGCGGCGACGCTGGCGAAACCGGCGCTGGAGGCGGTGCGGTCGGGCGAGACGCGCATCCTGCCGGAGCGGGACGAGAAGACGTATTTCCACTGGCTGGAGAACATCGAGCCCTGGTGCATCTCGCGGCAGCTCTGGTGGGGGCATCGGATACCGGTGTGGTACGGGCCGTAAGATGACCAAGACGAGTGGT
The DNA here is from genome assembly GCA_963798765.1 of uncultured Alphaproteobacteria bacterium. Classification (GTDB taxonomy): domain Bacteria; phylum Pseudomonadota; class Alphaproteobacteria; order Rhodobacterales; family Rhodobacteraceae; genus Amaricoccus. Next base: position 237,372 of record CAWCUP010000013.1, read on the forward strand.
CGAACTATTCTGAGCCAAGATGCTGCGAACCGAGACACAAGTATCTTGGACAACGTCAAGTTCTGCGCAATGACCGAAGCCGAGGCAGTCGCGAACATGCCGAGCAGTATCTACGGCGACGCCAGATCCAGTCGGCGCGTCAGCACAGCCGCTTCGGCCTGCGGATTCGAGCACTGCCCGAAGAGCGTCGAGTATGCCATAGTCATCTGGCCGCGACCCCGACGTGCTCGACACGTGGTTCTCGTCCGGCATCTGGCCGATCGGGACGATGGGGTGGCCGGAGGAGACGGCGGAGCTGGCGCGGTATTATCCGTCGAGCGTGCTGGTCACGGGGTTCGACATCATCTTCTTCTGGGTCGCGCGGATGATGATGATGCAGATCGAGCTGACCGGGAAGGCGCCGTTCGCGGACGTCTACATCCATGCCCTCGTGCGCGACGAGAAGGGCAAGAAGATGTCCAAGTCGCTGGGCAACGTGCTCGATCCGATCGAGCTGATCGACGAGTTCGGGGCGGACGCGGTGCGGTTCACGCTGACGGCGATGGCGGCGATGGGGCGGGACCTGAAGCTCAGCCGCGACCGGATCGCGGGGTATCGCAACTTCGGGACGAAGCTCTGGAACGCGGCGCGGTTCGCGGAGATGAACGGCTGCGTGCCGGATGCCGGGTTCGATCCGGCGCTCGGTGACGCTGACGGCGAACCGGTGGATCGTCGGCGAGACCGGGCGGGTGCGCGAGCAGCTGGAGACGGCGCTGGAGGCGTACCGGTTCAACGATTACGCCAACGGGCTCTACGCCTTCGTCTGGGGCAAGGTGTGCGACTGGTACGTGGAGCTGGCCAAGCCGCTGTTCGACGGCGAGGACACGGCCCCGGAGACGCGCGCGACGATGGCCTGGGTGCTGGACCAGTGCCTCAAGCTGATGCATCCGGTGATGCCGTTCATCACCGAGAGCCTCTGGTCGGGGATCGCGGAGCGGCCGAAGCTGCTGGCGCATGAGGCATGGCCGACCTACGGCGCGGAGCTGGTCCATCGCGACGCCGACGCGGAGATGGGCTGGGTGATCGGGCTGATCGAGGAGATCCGGTCGGTGCGGGCGCAGATGCACGTGCCGGCGGGGGCGAAGATCACGCTGATCGAGCTGGACCTCGCCCATGCCCAGGCCGAGGCGCTGGAGCGCAGCCGGGCGCTCGTGGCGCGTCTGGCCCGGATCGAGACGTTCGAGACGGCGGAGGCCGCGCCGAAGGGGTCGGTGACGATCGCGATGGACGGCGGAACGTTCTGTCTGCCGCTGGCGGGCGTGATCGACGTCGACGAGGAGCGGGCGCGGCTCGACAGGGCGCTCGCCAAGATCGGCAAGGAGGCAGAGGGCATCCGGCGCAAGCTGTCGAACGCGGATTTCGTCGCCAAGGCGCCGGAGGAGGTCGTGGACGAGAACCGGGCGCGGCTGGAGGCGCTTGACGAGGAGACGGCGATCCTGCGCGGCGCGGCGGCGCGGCTGGCGGATTTCTGAACGGGGTCAGCTCTCCCAGAGACGCGGTTCGGCGAACTCGACGGAATTGCCGGCCGGATCGCGGAGGTAGATCGAGCGGGCGCCGTTCGGCCAGCGGAAATCGGATTCGATTTCGACGCCGGCCTTCGCGAGGCGGAGGGTCCAGGCGTCGATCTCGTCCGAGGTGGCGGCGAAACAGACGTGGCCGTCTCCCCGCGCGCCGTGGGGCGGGACTGGCAGCGCGTCGGGCGCGGGCGGCCTGATCGTGGCGGCGGGGTCGAACACGAGAAGCATGTCGGCGCCGCAGCGGAAGAACACATGGCGCCCCGCGACGCGCGTCACGATCTCGAGGCCGAGGATTCCCGCGTAAAAGTCGCGCGCGGCGTCGAGATCCGGCGCGTAGAGCGCGGTCTCGAGGATGCGGGAGGGTCGGAGCGCGGTCATGCGGCGAGCCTAGGAAGCCGGAAACGGCGTGGCAAGCGCGGCCGCACGACCCGGAGGCGGGCGAGCGCCACGCTCCGGGCCGTCCGACCGGCGGTTCAGCAGAGCATCGCGATGCGCGGCGGGGCCTCGGCCGTCGCGTTCGCCGCGCATCGTCTTCCCGTCAGACCGCCTCAGGCGTAGGCGTTCTCGTAGGCGTCGATCAGGACGTTCTCGGGATTGGACACGTCGTCGCTGTTGGTCAGCAGGACGGCGTCCACGCCGTCGGGAAAGCCCATCATTCCGCCGTGATAGGCCTGCCCGCCGCCCATGCTGAAATCGCCGCCATGGCCGTAATAGCTGCCGCGCGCCTCGCCGTTCCAGTGGCGGAAGCCGAAATAGGTTTCCGGGGCGTCGAGCATCGTCAGGCGGGAGGCCTGGCCGATCTGCCGGTCGTAGCGGAAATACGCCATCAGGCGCGCCCAGTGGATCGCGGAGGCGAACCAGCCGTAGGCTCCGATCTGCGTCACGGTGAAATCGTCCCAGGTGTCGCCGTTCGTCACCGTGTTCGCGTCGTAGTAGAGGCAGGGCGCGCTGTCGTCGACCTCGCGATTCATGCCGGCGATGCCGCTGGGTTCCAGAACCGTCTCCGTGGCGTAATCGACGTAGCTTCGGCCGGTGACGCCTTCCACGACATAGGCGAGCGCCCAGTAGTTCGCGTTGTGGTACGAGCTGTTGCCCAAAGCCGCGAAGGTGTTCTGCAGGAGGCCCGGAAAGCCGGAATGGGTGCTCGCCCCCTGGAAGCCCGCGCGATGGGTCAGAAGGTGCCGGATCGTGATGGCGGAGAACGACGAATCCGCGCCGGGCAGCGCCGCCTGCATGTGCGGGTAGGCGGGCTCGTCGAGATCGAGTTGCCCGTCCTCGATCAGCTTCATGATCGCGATGGCGCAGACCGGCTTGGCGAGGCTCGCGCTGACCATCCGCGTGTTCTGGTCCATCTCGCGGGGGCTGTTTTCGGAGGGTGTGCGGGCGTCGCCCAGTCCGCCGGCATCCACCAGCCGCCCGTTCTGGACGATGGCCCAGGAGAAGCCGACCGCGCCCGCGTTCCGCATCGCCTCGACGATGTTGGAGGCCATGAGCGCCCGGTTGAAGATCGGCCCGCCGTAGCCGATGGTGTCGAGGCCCCAGTCGGCCCAGTGCGACCGGCGGGCGACGGGTCCCTTGAGGCGGAGGCCGCGCAGGCGGATGTCGGCCGCGTCGGGCCAGCGTTCGCGGAAGTCCGGAGCGAGCTTCGCCTCGAAGGGTTCCGGAGGCGGACAGTCCGTGCCGGGGCGATGGTGATCGGAAACGGGTCCGTGTCTGGTGTCGAGAGCCATGACGATGATCCTTTTCTCTGGCAGGCGCGCGAAGAGCGACGCGCCGGAAACCGGCGGCCCGGGCGGGCGGCCGATGGCGCAGTGTCGCGCGGGGGGCCGCGGGCGCATGTGACCTGTGTCACCGGAGGAGGCGGAAAGCGTCGGACGGCATCGGGCGCGTGGCGGCGCGTCCACCCGCTTGACGCCGCCGGCGCGCGTCACTAGGCGCTGCGGGCATGGCCGAACCTCCGATCCTGACCCTCGCCGACATCGCGCTGACTTTCGGCGGCGACCCTCTGTTCGAGGACGTCGCGCTGGCCTTGCATCCGGGCGAGCGGGTGGCGCTTGTCGGGCGGAACGGGTCCGGCAAATCGACGCTGATGAAGGTGATGGCCGGGACGGTGACGCCGGATGCCGGGACCCGGTTCCTGCGGCCGGGGCTGACCGTCGGGCACATGGCGCAGGACCCGGATTTCGGCGGGTTCCCGACGCTGGGCGCTTTCGCGGCGCATGGGGTGGACGAGGCGGACCACTGGCGCGTCGACATGGCGATGGACGGGCTGAAGCTGGATGCGGGCCTCGATCCGGCGGCGGCGTCGGGGGGCGAGCGGCGGCGCGCGGCGTTGGCGCGGATCCTCGCGCAGGCGCCGGACCTGATGCTGCTCGACGAGCCGACGAACCATCTCGACATCGCGGCGATCGGGTGGCTCGAGGAATGGCTGGGTCAGACGCGCACGGCGTTCGTGGTGATCAGCCATGACCGCGCGTTCCTGCGCAATCTGACCGACCGGACGCTCTGGGTCGACCGGGGCGTGGTGCGCCGGCTCGACCGGGGATTCTCGGCGTTCGAGGAATGGCGCGACAAGACCTACGAGGAGGAGGATGCCGCGCGGCACAAGCTCGACCGTCTGATCAAGGCGGAGGGGCGCTGGGCGGTCGAGGGGATCTCGGCGCGGCGCAAGCGCAACCAGGGGCGGGTGCGGCGGCTGGCCGATCTGCGCGAGGCGCGCGGCGCGCAGATCCGGCGGACGGGCGCCGCGAAGATGGAATTCGAGAGCGCCACGCGGTCGGGCAAGCTGGTGGTGGAGGCCACGGACGTCGCGAAGGCGTTCGGGGAGCGGACGATCGTGCGGGATTTCTCGATCCGCATCCAGCGGGGCGAGCGGGTGGCGCTGGTCGGCCCGAACGGGGTGGGCAAGACGACGCTGCTTCAGATCCTGACCGGGCGGACCGAGCCCGACGCGGGCAAGGTGAAACTCGGGACGAACCTCACGCCGGCGCTGTTCGACCAGAACCGGGCGGAGCTGAACCCCGAACTGAGCCTGTGGGAGACGCTGACCGGAGACGGCGATCTGGGCGTGTCGGGGCGCAACGACCAGGTGATGGTGCGGGGCAAGCCGCGTCACGTCGTGGGATATCTCAAGGAGTTCCTGTTTCCGGAGAACATGGCGCGCGGGCCGGTCTCGGCGCTGTCGGGCGGCGAGCGGGCGCGGCTGCTGCTGGCGCGGCTGATGGCGCGGGACACGAACCTGCTGATCCTCGACGAGCCGACGAACGATCTGGACGTCGAGACGCTGGACCTGCTTCAGGAACTGATCGACGATTACGAGGGCACGGTGCTTCTGGTCAGCCATGACCGGGATTTCGTCGACCGGATCGCCTCGACCACGATCGCGATGGAAGGCGACGGGCGCGCCACGATCTATGCCGGGGGCTGGACGGATTACCGGTCGCAGCGGCAGGGCGCCGAGGCGCCCGACGTGACGCGGCCCTCCGTCCGGACGAGCCGCGCGGGGTCGAAGCCGTCGAAGGCGTCGTCGGGCAGGATGAGCTTCAAGCAGGTCCATCGGCTTGAGACGCTGCCGGCCGAGATCGAGCGTCTGGGCACGGAGATCGAGCGGCTGGAGGCGCTGCTTTCGGACGCCGAGCTGTTCACGCGCGAGCCGGAGAAGTTCCGCAAGGCGTCGGACGCGCTGGTCGCGCGTCACGCGGCGCTGTCGGACGCGGAGGAGGAATGGCTGTCGCTCGAGGAATTGCGGGAGGCGGCCGGGATCGGCTGAGCGGAGATATTCCAGTCTTGCAACGCGGCGGGCCGTTGCACTAGATTGCCGCGACCGCGCGCGATGGTGCGCGCCGAGCAGGGCTTGAGGAAGCGAAAAATGAAGAAGACTTTCAAATTCATGGCGCTCGCGGCTCCGGCCGCGCTGATGTTGGCCGCGTGCACGCCGCCGAATTCCGGCAACATGGTCGATGCCGGCCAGGCGCAGCGCGCGCAGACGGTCAATTATGGCACGGTGGTCAGCGTCAATCCGGTCATCGTGCAGGGCGGCAACAACGTGGCGAACGTGACCGGCACCATCGCCGGCGGCGTGATCGGCGCGGCGCTCGGACGCGAGGTCGGCGGCGGATCTCGGGCGCGATCTCGCGACCGGCGCGGGCGCGGTCGCCGGCGCCACGGCGGGCAACGCGATCACCAATTCCGCGACCACGGTGCAGTCCTACGAGTGGACCATCCGGCTGGAGAGCGGACAGACGATCTCGGTCATCCAGGCCTCGCCGACCTTCTCGGTCGGGCAGCGCGTGCAGGTCATCCAGAGCGGCTCGAACACCCGTATCGCCGCCGCCTGACTGTCGGTCTCGGAAAAGAAAAAGGGCCGGAACGCGCGCGTTCCGGCCCTTTTTTCATCGCGTCCGGCCGCTTTCAGGCGGCGCGCTGGGTCTTTCGCGGCCGGCGCGAACGGGCGCGGGCGGAGCGGGGGCCGTTCTCCTGCGGCCTGGGTTGGCCGCCCTGCGGCTTGGCCGGACCGCGCGTCTTCGGACCTTCGGAGGCCGGCGCGAATTCCAGCAGCCTGGTGCGGGTGATCTTCTCGACCGCGCGGAGCTTCTTGATCTCGTCGTTGGCGCACATGGTGATCGCGGTTCCCGACGCGCCATTGCGCCCGGTGCGGCCGATGCGGTGGACGTAGCTTTCCGCCTCGTCGGGCAGGTCGTAGTTGATGATGTGCGTGACGCCCGGCACGTCGATGCCGCGCGCGACGATGTCGGTGGCGACCAGCACGCGGACCTGACCCGAGCGGAAGGCGTTGAGCGCCCGCTGGCGGGCGTTCTGCGCCTTGTTGCCGTGGATGCTCTCGGCGGCGATGCCGTCTTTTTCGAGGTTCTGCGCGACCCGGTCGGCGCCGCGTTTGGTGCGGGCGAAGACGATGACGCGGTTCACTTCGGGATCGCCGATCAGTTCGGCCAGACGGGCGCGTTTGGCGCCCGTGTCGACGAGTTCGACGCGCTGTTCGATCTTCTCCACCGTCACGACCTCGGGCGTCACGGAGACGCGGACCGGATCCTTCAGCAGGGTCTCGGCGAGTTTCTGGACCTCGGGCGGCATCGTCGCGGAGAAGAGCGCCGACTGGCGGCGGGGATGCAGACGCGCGACGATCTTCTGGACCGGCTTGATGAAGCCCATGTCGAGCATGCGGTCGGCCTCGTCGAGCACGACGAAACGCGTCTCGTCGAGACGGATCGCCTTGTCGTCCATGAGGTCGATGAGGCGGCCGGGGGTGGCCACGACGACGTCGACGCCGCGCCCGAGCATGCGGATCTGGTTGTTGCGCGACATGCCGCCGAGGATCAGCAGCGTGGAGAGTTTGGCGCCGCCGGCGAAGCTCTTGAAGCTGGCCTCGATCTGCACGGCGAGTTCACGCGTGGGCGCCAGAATCAGCGCGCGGCACGCCTTGGGAGAGGCCTTGCCGGGCATGGCGAGGATCTGGTGCAGGATCGGCAGGCCGAAGGCCGCCGTCTTGCCGGTTCCGGTCTGGGCCACGCCCAGGATGTCGCGTCCGGCCATCTGCGGCGCGATCGACTGCGCCTGGATGGGGGTGGGGGTGGAGAAGCCCGTGCGGGCCAGAGCGTCGAGCAGCGGACGGGCGAGCCCGAATTCCGCGAAATCAGTCACAGTCACAAACAATTCCTTCCCGCGCGGCCCTCGGGCCCGGCGCGGTTGTCGCCCTCGTCAGGCGCAAATGACGAAAACATACGGATTTACGGTGTCAGGGGCCGATGCCCCGTCTGCGCCACCGCGTGGCCGGATGATCGGCCCGAAAGCCTTACGATCCGGTAACCGCGTCGGGGTTCTGGCGCGGAGCGCGAAATCCGTTGCGGATGCGTCGATTTAGGGGCGACGCCGGCCGAAAGCAAGCCCCCGCGCGCCGCGTCACGTTGCCGGGCCTGCGGATATGTGGCATCAGGCGCGCGGAGTGATCGCACGAGGGTCCGAACATGATCGATTTCACCGCCGCCCGCGAAGCCATGGTGGACAGCCAGGTCCGTCCTTCCGACGTGACGGCCTATCCGATCATCGCCGCGATGCTCGCCGTTCCCCGCGAGGACTTCGTGCCGGAGACGTTCCGGAGCGTCGCGTATCTCGGCGAGCACATCCCCCTCGCCCCCGGGCGCGTGCTGCTCGACCCCAGGGTGTTCGCCAAGCTTCTCGACGCGCTGGACGTGACGCGCAGGGATCTGGTGCTCGACGTGGGATGCGGCCTCGGCTATTCCACGGCGGTGATCGCGCGCATCGCGGAGGCGGTGATCGCGCTCGAGGAGGACGCGGGCCTGGCGGCGGACGCGGAAGCCCGGATCGCGGCCCATTCGGTCGACAACGCGATGGTCCAGACGGGCCCGCTGACCGGCGGCGTGGCGAAGCACGGGCCGTACGACGCCATTCTGGTCGAGGGCGGCGTCGAGATGGTTCCCGACGCGCTGACCGGACAGCTCAAGGAGGGCGGGCGGATCGTCGCGATCTTCGGCGACGGTCACAAGGGCCAGGCGCGGATCGGGCTCAAGTCGGGAACCCGGATGGTCTGGCGAACCGTCTTCGACGCGGCGGCGCCCGTTCTGAGGGGATTCGCGCTGTCGAAAGAATTTGAGTTTTGAGGCCGGAAAGCCGATACAGGACCAAAGAACCCGGAAAACGGGCCTTTTCGTTGGCGAGCGGTACACGAGGTTCCAGATGGGTCTGCGGCGCGTTTCACGATTTATGATGTCCACGGCGCTGGCGGGCGTCCTCGCTCTCGGCCCCGCCTAGGGCGCGACGCTGACCGACGCGCTGATCACGGCCTATCAGACGAGTCCGCTCCTCGATTCCAGCAGGGCGAGCCTGCGGTCTCTGGACGAGAACGTGGCGCAGGCCCGGGCCCAGAAACGCCCGCAGGTGGACGCGTCGGTCAGGGCCAACACGCAATCGAACGTCATCGAGGCGCTCGACCAGCAAGTGAACGTCCTCCAGGCGGCGGTGAACGCGAGCCTTCTGGTCTACGACAACGGCCAGACCCGCGCGGCGGTGGATTCCGCGCGCAACCTGATCGCGGCCGCCCGCTCCGACCTGACGGACGTCGAGCAGTTCGTGCTCTTCAGCGCGGTCGAGGCCTATCTCGACGTGCGCCAGAACGAGGAGTTCGTCCGCCTGGCCCGGAACGACGTGGAACGGCAGCGCGAGACCCTGCGCGCCACGCAGAACCGCTTCGAGGTCGGCGAGGTCACCCGCACCGACGTCAGCCAGAGCGAGTCCCGGCTCGCGAGTTCGCGCAGCACGCTCGCGGATTCCGAGGGGGCGCTGGAACTGTCGCGCCAGGCCTATCTCGCCGCCGTCGGCGTGCTGCCGACGGACCTCGCGCGGGTCCCGCCCCTGCCCGATGTTCCGGCGACGCTGGAGGAGGCGACGGCGATCGCGCTTCGGATGAATCCCCAGATCATCTCGGCGCAGTTCGCGGCCGACGCCGCGAAATTCGACATGGAGCGCGCGATCGCCGCCAAAGGACCGTTCGTCAGCCTCGACGGTTCCGTCGGAGCCCAACGCGGCAACGCCCTCGGCCGGACCTACGACGGCAACACCTACGGCCAGGCCGGAATAAACGCGGGCGTGCCGCTCTATACCGGCGGCTTCAACGACAGCGTCGTGCGCCAGGCGCAGGCCGTGCTCGACCAGCGCCGCTACCAGGTCCAGGAGGCCGGCCGGACGGTGACGCAGCAGGTCGCCGGCGCGTGGATCGAGCTGGAGACCGCCCGCGTCTCGATCGTCGCGCGGCGCGAACAGGCCGACGCCGCGCGGATCGCGGCGGAAGGCGTGGCCGAGGAGGCCCGTCTCGGGGCCCGCTCGACCATCGACGTGCTCGACGCGGACCAGGAGAGGCTCCAGGCCGACGCCGAGGTCGTCCGGGCGCTGCGGAACGAGTACGTCGCGACCTACGGCGTGCTGCGGGCGATGGGCCTGCTGACCGTCAAGCACCTCCAGCTCGGTATCGAGACCTATGATCCGGACCTCAACTTCGCCAAGGTCCAGAGCGCGCCGATCGGCGGATACGACACGTCCGTCGTCGACCGTATCCGCTCGCGGTGGCAGCGGCGCTGACGGCATGGCGGACGGAGGGGCGGGCGACGGGAACGGGCGAGGCGGCGGCGGCGACGATCTGTCCGACGTCCTGTCGTCGATCCGCGAGCTGGTCTCCGCCGAGCGGAACGCGCGCGCGCCTTCGGAGGGCGCCGGAGGCGACGTCCTCGTGCTGTCGCGGGAGATGCGGGTCAGGCCGGGCGTCCCGGCCCGGCGCGAGGGCGAGATCCTGACCGAGGGGCTGGGCGGAACCCATCAGGGCCAGGGCGCGCCCATCCTCGACGAGGTCGCGCTGCGCGGCGTGATAAATTCGATCGTGCGCGAGGAGCTGCAGGGCGAGATGGGCGACCGCATCAGCCGCAACCTGCGCAAGCTCATCCGTCAGGAGCTCAGCCAGATGCTCAAGGACGAGCGCGGCGGCTGATCCGCATTCCGTGATCGGCCGCGGGCGCGCTCTTCCGTCCGCGGGCGAACGCTCCTATGTCCACGCTGTCGCAAAGGGATCCGATGGCGAAGTCAGCAAAGACCGACGCGCTGTTCGCGTCCTACAACATCCACAAATGCGTCGGGACCGACCGGAAATTCGATCCGGACCGGATCGAGGCGGTCATCGAGGAGATCGGAGCCGACGTCATCGCCATCCAGGAGGCGGACCGGCGCTTCGGCGACCGCTCCGCGCTGCTCGACCTCGGATCGATCCACCGGCGGACCGGGCTGGTGCCGGTCCCGGTCAGCAACGGGCACAAGGGACACGGCTGGCACGGGAATCTCCTCATGGTGCGCCAAGGGTCCGTGAGCCGGATGCGCCAGATCAGACTTCCCGGGCACGAGCCCCGCGGCGCCCTCGTCGCGGATCTCGAGCTTCCGTCCGGACCGGTCCGGGTGGTCGCCGCGCATCTGGGGCTTCTGCGCCAGGCGCGGCTCATCCAGGTCGCGGCGCTCGTCGCGGCGGCGCGGGACGGCACCGACCGGCCGATCGTGCTGATGGGCGACATGAACGAGTGGCGGGCGCACCGGCGCTCGGCGCTTCTGGGGCTCGCGCCGGGCTTCGGGCCGATCGGGAACGCGGTGCCGAGCTTCCCGGCGTATTTTCCGATGCTGGCGCTCGACCGCATTCTCGCGCGTCCGCACACGATCATCGAGGGCGTCGAGGCGCACGACACGCCGGTGGCGCGCAAGGCCTCCGACCACCTTCCAATCAAGACGCGGATCCGGCTCGGCCGGGCCCGCGCGGCGGGCGGTACCGTCGCCGAAAAGATTTCCGCCGCAACCTGACCGAATTCGAAACCGAACCGAGGACCGAAACAGCATGAAACGCATTCTCGTCGCTCTGGGCTTCGCCCTGACGCTCGCCACCGCAGCCCAGGCCGCTCCGTTCGCCAAGGCCGACGCCAACCACGACGGCATGGTCACCTACGCGGAGGCGCGGCGCGTGATGCCGCAGCTCTCGGAGGTGCATTTCAACAAGTTCGCCACGGACGGCGTGGTGACCAAGAGCCGCTGGCCGGGGCTGAGCAACTTCTACGACCTGATGTACCGAAGCGGGCGCTGAGACGACGGACTTCCGGGCTTGCCGCTCCGGGCCAAAGCGACCATAACGCCGCCTTTCGCAATCCCGGACGCCCGTGATGACCCAAGCCTCGGCCAACGTGAACCTGATGATCAAGGCCGCGCGCCGCGCCGCGCGCAACCTGCTGCGCGATTTCGGCGAGATCGAGAACCTGCAGGCGTCGAACCGGGGTCCGGCGGATTTCGCCGACCGCGCGCGGTCCAAGGCGCTTTCCGGGCTGCGCGAGGAGCTGACCGAGGCGCGGCCGAATTACGGCTGGCGCGATGCGGACGGCGGGTCGGCCGACGGCGAGGACCCGACGCGGCGCTGGATGGTGGACCCGCTCGACGGGGCGGCGAATTTCCTGCACGGGCTGCCGCACTGGGCGCTGTCGATCGCGCTCGAGCACAAGAAGGAGATCGTCGCCGCCGTGATCTACGACGCGGCGAAGGACGAGATGTTCGTCTCCGAGAAGGGCGCGGGCGCGTTCCTCAACGACCGTCGGCTGCGGGTCTCGGGACGGCGCGACATGGCGGACATGGCGTTCGGCGCGTCGATGGCGCGCGCGGGCGATCTGGCCGCCTTGCTCGCGGGCATCGCGGCGGTCGCGCCGCGCTCCTCGGGCGTCCGACAGTTCGGCGCCGCGTCGCTCGACATGGCGTTCGTCGCCGCGGGGCGGCTCGACGGCTGCTGGGCGCTGGGGGCGTCCGCCGCGACGGTGGCGGCCGGAGATCTGATCGTGCGCGAGTTGGGCGGTTTCTTCGGACCGGTGCCCGAGACGGAGAAGCCGGCCGTGGAGAAGGGCGTGGCCGCGGCCAGCGCCGACGCGTTCGACGGGCTGCGCGCGGCGCTCAGATCCGCGTGACGCGCGCGGCGCCGGCGATCATGTCGCCAGTCGCGCGGTCGAAGCGGAGATAGGCGAGGCCGCGTCCGTTCGCGACGGTTCCGAGGTAGCCGACCGACTTGCCGTCCGCGATTATCTCGGCGCCGGGTTCGGGGGCGTCGCCGTCGACGGCGACGCGGGCGAGGCCCTTGCGAAGCTCGGTCTTGTGCTTCATGCGCGCGGTGACCTCCTGCCCGACATAGCAGCCCTTGCGGAAATCGACGCCGTTGAGGCGCTCGAAATCCATCTCGAGAATATAACTGTCGTCCGGGCGCAGTTCCGCGCCGCCGGCCGGCACGGCGCAGTCGACGCGGAGCGCGGCGTAGTCTTCGGGCGCGAGGGCGGGCAATCCGGCGAGCGCCGTATCCGGGTCGGCGACGATGGCGCGCCAGCCCAGCCGCGGGTCGCGCGGATCGGGCCGGGCGCCGATCCCGGCGGGCGGCGCGCCGGCGCCGACGATCACGGCGAGGTCGGCGGTCGAGATCTCGACCTTGGCGCGGAGGCGGTAGAGCGACAGGCGGCGCGCGAGATCCGCCGCCCGCGCGGCCTCGACGTCGAGAAGGATGTCGTCGCCGTCGCGGCGCATGATGAAATCGAACAGGTATTTTCCCTGGGGCGAGAGCATCGCCGCGTAGACCGGACCATCGGACAGGCGGTCGAGGTCGTTGGTGACGAGGCCCTGGAGGAAGTGCGCGGCGTCCGGGCCTCCGATCCTGAGCACGGCGCGGTCGGTCGCGTGGAAAGCTGCGGTCATGGCGGGTCCTCCTGAAGCCCCTGAGAAAGGACGCGCCGCGTCCGGCGTCAAGTGGCGGCGAATTGCAGGCGGTAGAGTTCGGCATAGAGACCGCCGCGCTCCATCAGGTCGGTATGGGCGCCCTTCTCGACGATGCGGCCCCGGTCCATCACCACGATCAGGTCGCAGTCGAGGATGGTCGAGAGGCGGTGCGCGATCACCAGCGTCGTGCGGCCGCGGGCCAGACGGTCGAGAGCGCCGCGGATGGCCGCGTCGGATTCGGCGTCGAGCGCCGAAGTGGGCTCGTCCAGCAGCAGGATCGGCGCGTCGCGCAGGAGCGCGCGGGCGATGGAGAGCCGCTGGCGCTCGCCGCCGGAGAAGGCGCTTTCGGACGGGATGACCGGCGTGTCGTAGCCTTGTGGCAGCGCCTGGACGAAACCGTCGGCGGCGGCTGCGCGGGCGGCCTCGACGATCTCCTCGCGGGTGGCGCCCTGGCGTCCGAAGCCGATGTTCTGCGCGACGGTGGCGGTGAGGAGGATGGAATCCTGGCTCACCACCGCGATCTGGTCCCGCAGCGAGGCGAGCGTGACGTCGCGGATGTCGGTGCCGTCGATGAGGATGCGGCCCGAGGTCGGATCGTAGAGCCGCGGAAGCAGGTTGAACACGGTGGATTTGCCCGCGCCGGAGCGTCCGACGAAGGCGGTGCGCGTGCCGGGCGGAATGTCGAGCCTGACGTTCTCGAGAGCGACATGGCCGTCCGGATAGGCGAAGGACACGTCCTCGAACGCGATCTGGCCGACCGCGCGCGGCATTATGTCCGGGCCGTCGGTGATGGTGTTCTCGACGTCGAAGAGCATGAAGACGCGGTCGAGCGCAGCGCGTCCCTGCATCGCGGAGGCGAAGGAGCCGCCGAGGCGCCGCGCGGGTCCGGAGATGACGCCGAGCCCGGTCAGAAGGCCGGTGAAATCGGCGACGGTCATGCGGCCGTCCATGATGCGCAGGCCGACGAGGAAAAGAAGCGCCGCGACCGCGAGGCCGATGAGGATCTCCATGAGGGGCGCGATGCGCGCCTGCCAGCGGTTCTGTTTGAGGCGCAGGCCGAAAAGGCGTTCGAAGACGCCCTCGGCGCTTGCCGAAAGCGGTTCCTCGAGGCGGTAGGTCCGGGCCATGCGGATGCCCGACAGACCCTCCGCGACCTCGGACGTCATCGAGGCGATCTCGGTCTGGGTGCGTTTGGAGAGCTTGCGGAGGCGTCGTCCTATGACGTTCACGGGGATCAGGGCGACGGCGAATATCGCGACCATGCCCAGCGTGATGGCCCAGTCGATCGAGAGCATCACGCCGACCGTCACGACGATGGTGAGGATCCCGGTGACCGCGCCGAGCAGGGCGCGCACCGAGCCGCCGACGAGGCCGATATCGGACGAGAACCGCGCCGCGAGACCTGCCGGCGCCTGGGTCTGGAGCTTGGCGAGATCGGTGCCGACGAGATGCGCGAACATCGTCTTTCGGAGCTCGGTCTCCATTCGGAAGATGGCCTTGTTGCTGACCGTCTCCTTGAAATACTGCCCCGTCGCGTTCAGGGCGGTGAGCGCGGCGATGGCCAGAGGCCCCCACCAGAGCACCGAGGGGTCGCGATCCCCGAGCGCGGTCATGACGAGCTGGATCAGCTTGGAATAGGCGCCTGAGGCGCCCGCCACGAGCATGGTCATCACGAGCGAGACGGCCAGCATTCCGCGATGGGGCGAGAGCCAGTCGCGCCACAGCCGCGCGTAGGCGGCGGAGATCTCGACCTCTTCCGCGTTCCTGTCCGCCATCTCCGCTTTCGTTCCGTCGCCGCCGGGCGCGCCGCCGGCCGGCGGCCTGGTTAGCATGGGCGGCGCCCGCGCTCAAAGCCGAAATGCCGTTTGCTCCGGCGCGCCGGAGGGATAGACTCGCGCTTCGAAATCCCTTCGGAGCCCGTCCATGCGATCTTCCACCGGCCGCGAACTCCTGTCGATGCCCGGCCCGTCCAACATGCCCGACCGCGTGCTGCGCGCCATGCACCGCGCGGCGCCCGACATCTATGGCGGGCCGCTGATCGGGCTGACCGAGAGCGTCCTGCGCGATCTGCGACGGGTCGCCGGGACCGACGGCGCCTGCGCGATCTACATCGGCAACGGTCACGCGGTCTGGGAGGCGTCGGTCGCCAACATTCTCGGTCCGGGAGACCGCGCGCTTTTCGCGGTCAACGGCCGGTTCGGGCACGGCTGGGCCGAGACGGCGCGGCGCATGGGGGTCGATGTCGAGATCCTGGATTTCGGATGGCGCGGCGCGGTCGATCCGGGACGCGTCGAGGCGCGGCTGCGGGCCGACCGGGACCATGCGATCAGGGCCGTGCTCGCGGTGCAGACCGACACGGCGAGTTCGGCGCGCAACGACGTGCCGGCCCTGCGCGCGGCGCTGGACGCGGCGGGACATCCGGCGCTTCTGATCATCGACTGCATCGCCAGCCTGGCCTGCGACCGGTTCGAGATGGACGCCTGGGGCGTCGACGTGATGATCGCGGCGTCGCAGAAGGGTCTGATGACGCCGCCCGGGGTGGCGTTCACGTTTCACGGTGAGAAGGCCGAGGCGGCCGGAGCCGGCTGCCCCAGCCCCTACTGGGACTGGCGGCCGCGCGTGCGGCCGGATCGCTTCGCGGACCGGTTCTGCGGCACGGCGCCGACGCATCACCTCTACGGTCTGCGCGAGGCGCTCGACATGATCGCCGAGGAGGGGCTGGAGGCCGTCTGGGAGCGGCACGAGGTCCAGGCCCGCGCGGTCTGGGCCGCCGTGGAGGCGTGGGGCGCGGGCGGCGCGCTCGCGCTGAACGTGGCGGAGCCCGCGGCCCGCAGCCGGGCGGTCACGACGGTGCGCACCGGACCGGGCGAGGCGCTGCGTCTGCGCGGCTGGTGTCGCGACGCGGCGGGCGTGACGCTGGGCGTGGGCATGCCGGGGCCGGGAGACGACGCGGACGACCTGTTCCGCATCGGACATATGGGGCATCTCAATCCGGTGATGCTGCTCGGCGCGCTGGCCTCGATCGAGACGGGTCTCGGCGCGCTGGGCGTCGCGCACGGGTCCGGCGGCGCGGCGGCGGCGGGACGGGTTCTCGCGGGGAATGGCGGCATCGCGCCGGTCTCCGCCGCGCGGGTGGAAGTCGGCGCGGCCGCGGAGTAGATGCGGGGGCGTTCCGCGAAGTCCCTCAAATCAGGAGTTTTTCATGGTCAGGACACTTGCGCTCGTCGCGATCGCGTCTCTCACGGTCGCGGGCTGCACGGCCGATCCGCAAACGAACCGCGAGATCCAATGCGCGGGTCAGGTGTTCGGCGGAGCGGCCGTCGGCGGTCTGATCGGCAATCAGATCGGTTCCGGGCAAGGCAACCGCGCCGCGACCGCGATCGGCGCCGGCGCCGGAGCGGCGGCGGGCACCCAGGTCGGTTCCTGCCAGTAGCGTCCGGGATCGCGCCCTTTGACGGGCGCGCGATCCGGTTGACGGGCGAGCCGCTTGACCCTACGCGTTCGCGGGCCGGGAGCATGTTCCCGGCGAACAGGAATCTGGACAGGGGAGTTGTTCATGGCCGATCTCATCGCAGTCGTGTTTCCATCGGAGGAGAAAGCCGAGGAGGTGCGCGGCAAGCTTCTGGAAATGCAGAAGGAATACCTCATCGATATGGGAGACGCGGTCATCGCGACCAAGTCCGCCAAGGGTCGCGTGAAGCTCAACCAGCTGATGAACACCACCGCCGCAGGCGCCGCGGGCGGCAGCTTCTGGGGTCTTCTGATCGGCGTGCTGTTCCTCAATCCGCTGGTCGGCGTTGCGGCGGGCGCGGCGGGCGGCGCGCTGGCGGGCGCTCTGACCGATATCGGCGTGAACGACAAGTTCATGAAGCAGATCTCGGGTGAGATCGGCGAGGGCGAGGCGGTGCTGTTCGTGCTCGTCAAGAAAGTGACCGGCGACAAGGTGCTCGACGGCATCAAGGGCTCGGGCGGCCGCATCCTGCAGACCTCGCTCGACCACACGCGCGAGGACCGGCTGCGCCAGGCGCTCGAAGGCCATGTCGCGAGCGAGGCCCCCGAGGCGCCCGCCACGTCCTGAGCGGTCTCAGCCCTGTTCCGCGGCGCGGGACAGGGCGACCGGCAGCGCCGCCTCGAAGACGTCGAGATCGGCGTCCATGCCGGCGGTGACGCGGATGCAGCGGTCCTCGGGCGCGACGAACGGCATGCGGACGAAGACGCCAAGGGCGCCGAGTTCGGCGAGGACCCGGCGCGCGAAGTCGCCATCCCTCCCGCAATCGATCGTGACGAAATTCGTGGCAGAGGGCAGCGGCGAGAGGCCGTTGGCGCGGGCGATGGAGGCGAGGCGCGACTTGCTCCGCTCGACGTCGGCCACGACGCGGGCCAGCCAGGCGCGGTCCTCGAGCGCCGCCAGCGCGCCCGCCTGGGAGATGCGGCCGACGCCGAAATGGTTCCGGACGCGGTCGAAGGCCGCGATCAGGTCGGACCGGCCGAGGGCGTAGCCGACGCGCGCGCCCGCCAGACCGTGCGCCTTGGAGAAGGTCCGCATCCGGATCACCCGCGCCTCGTCCATGTCGAGCGGCGGCAACGCGTCCGCGTCCATGAAGTCCGCATAGGCCTCGTCGAGGCAGAGAACCGTGTCATCGGGGAGCGCGGCGATGAGGCGCGCGATCTCGGCGGCGGCGAACCAGCCTCCCATCGGGTTGTCGGGATTGGCGAGATAGAGCAGACGCGCTCCGGTTTCGCGCACGGCCGCCGCGAGGGCGTCGAGATCCTGACGGTCGGCGCGATACGGCACGGCGCGGATGACGCCGCCGAAACCCGCGACGTGGTAGCCGAAGGTCGGATAGCTTCCGCGCGAGGTGACGACCGGATCGCCGGGCGCGACGAGAAGGCGCACGAGATTGCCGAGCAGGCCGTCTATGCCCTCGCCGACGAGGACGTTCGCCGGAGCGACACCGTGATGCGCCGCGAGCGCGAGGCGCAGATCGTGCGCCTCGGCGTCGCCGTATTTCCAGGCCTCCGCCGCGGCGCGCGCCATCGCGGCGACGGCCCGCGGCGAGGGTCCGAACACGCTCTCGTTCGCGCCCAGCCGCGCGCGGAACGCCGCGCCGCGCTTGCGCTCCTGGGTCTCGGGACCGACGAAGGGCACGGTCGCGGGCAGGCCCGCCACGAGAGGGGTCAGGCGCATTGCGGCTCCTTCCGGGCGGACGGATCGGCGGCGGCGCTGCGGTTCGTCGTCGGCATCCGCAATCTCCCGGAACGTCGTTTCCCCTCTGGATGCGGAAAGCCACGTCCCTTTCCATCCGAATCCGGCGGAGAGCCTTGCGCGGCGCGCGCGATTGTTCAAGATCGGCGACGAGGCGAGTGGAAGCGCGATGGATCATCTCGGGAATGTGGCGGGCGACCCGCGGAGCGAGCGGCCGCTGGTCAGCATGCTCGTTCTGGGATTCAACCAGGAGCACCTGATCGCCAAGGCGGTGGAGGGAGCCTTCTCGCAGACATGGACTCCGTTGGAGATCGTCCTCTCCGACGATTGCAGCGGCGACCGCACGTTCGAAATCATGCGGGAGATGGCGGCGGGATATTCCGGCCCGCACCGGATCGTGCTCAACCGGAACGACCGGAACATGGGCATCGCGGGCAACGTCAACCGGATGATGGAGATCAGCGCCGGCGCGTTCGTCCTGAAGGCCGACGGCGACGACATCTCGCTGCCGACCCGGGCCGAGCGTCTGGTCGGCGCGTGGCTCTCGTCCGGCGGCAAGGACAAGCTGGTCTTCTCCGAGGTCATGCGGATCGACGACGAGGGCGCGGTCCGGAGCCGGACGGGGATCGACAGGGACTACGCCGCGGTGGACAACCCCTCCGCGCTCGAGATCGTCCGGAGGCCGATGTTCGCGCTCGGCGCCGCGTCCGGCTGGTCGCGGGAGCTCTTCGACCGCTTCGGCCCGATCGACGGCGGAGCGATCGTCGAGGACACGGTCCTTCCGTTCCGCGCGGCCGCGATCGGGCGTATCGGATTCGTCGACGAGCCGCTGGTCCTGTGGAGGATGGGAGGCAGCACGGACCCGGATTACAGCGCAGGCTTCGGACGGGAGGCCATGTACGGCCACGGCCTCCACATCAACCGGCTCGATCTCGCGAGCATGCGGGCCATCGCGCTCGATCTCGAAAAGGTCGACTTTCCGGACAGGAACGCGGTCCGAGTGCTCTGCGCGACCCAGATCGCGTTCCGCGAGCACCGCCGCCGGATCGCCGAGGCGTCGGTCGCGGTCCGCGCGCTCAGCCTTCCCAAGTCGATCGCGCTCTCGCTGCGCCATCGCTCGACCGGTTTCACCACGACCAATCTGCGATATCTCTTCGACCGGCTGAACATGCGGGTCCTCGACCGGAGAGCGGCGCGCGAGGCCGCGTCGGGCGGGCCGCCCGCGGAGTGAACCGTTCAGGCGGAGCCGCCCGCGGCGTGAACCGTTCCGGCGGCGCCGCGCTTTCCCTTGCAGGCGCCCGGCCGGCGGCTTAGAACCCCGGCCACGCCGGTTTTTCGGGACGTCGCCGCCTCATGCTGACATTCTTCCGCGCCACCCGCTCGAACATCTTCGTCTGGGCGATCATCGTGCTGCTCGTCGTCGGGCTCGCCGGGTTCAGCATCGGCGTCGGCGGCATGGCGTCGACGAACGTCGCGCGCGTCGGCGATCAGGAAGTCTCGGCGGAGACCTTCGCCCGCACGCTCGACCAGGAGATCCGCGCGCTTTCCGCGCAGGTCGGCCGGCCCCTGACCGTCGCGGAGGCGCAGCAGTTCGGCGTCGACCGCGCCGTTCTCGGGCGGCTGGTCGCGGACGCGGCCCTCGACGAGGAGGCGGCGCGCCTCGGCGTCTCAGCCGGTGACGACCTGGTGCGCGAGCAGGTGCTGGCCGTTCCGGCCTTCGCGGGGAGCGACGGCTCCTTCGACCGGGACACCTACGCGTTCGTCCTCGAGCGGACCGGGATGGATCCGGCCGGGTTCGAGGCGCTTCTGCGGCGCGAGATCGCGCGCGAGACGATCGCGGGAAGCGTGCAGTCCGCGACCGCCCTGCCAAGCGTCGCGGCGGACACGGTGCTGGATTTTCTCGGCGAGCGGCGATCGATCGAATGGACCCGGCTGGACGGCTCGCTGCTGGACACGCCGGTGCCGGCGCCCTCGGAGGCGGAACTGGCGGCGGAACACGAGGCGAATCCGGAGCGCTACACCCGTCCCGAGACGCGGCGGATCACATACGCGGTCCTGACGCCCGAAATGCTGGCGGCGGGTATCGAGATCCCCGAGGAGACCCTCCGCGCCGCCTACGAGGCCGAGCCGGAGCGTTTCGGGACGCCCGAGCGGCGCATCCTCGACCGGATCGGGTTCGGATCGGACGAGGAGGCTTCCGCCGCGCGCGCGCGGCTCGACGCCGGCGAGATCGGGTTCGACGCCTTGGCGGCGGAGCGCGGGCTGAGCGCCGCCGAAACGGATCAGGGCGAGGTTGCCGCGTCGGATCTGGGCGACGCGGCGGCCGCGGCGGTGTTCGGCCTGGACGGTCCGGGCCTCGCCGGTCCGGTCGAGACGCCGCTCGGTCCATCGATCTACCGCGTGAACGCGGTCCTCGGCGCGACGGTCACGCCGTTCGAGGACGCGCGGGACGACCTTCGCCGGGAAAGGGCGCTGCGCGCGGCGGACGACCGGCTCTACGAGGAGACCGCCGGGATCGACGATCTTCTCGCCGGCGGCGCGACGATCGAGGAGATCGCCGCGGAGACGGAGATGGAGATCGGAACGATCGAGCTGAACGCGGAGAGTTCCGGAGGGCTCGCGGATGATCCCGCTTTCGTGACCCTGGCGACCGCAGCCGACGAGGGCGCGGAGACGGACCTGGCGGAGCTGGGGAACGGCGGCGTCGTGACGTTGCGGGTGGACGCGGTCGAGCCGCCCGCGCTCCTTCCGCTGGCGGAGGTGCGCGACCGGGTCGCCGCGGACTGGACCGCCGCGCGGACGGCGGAGGCGCTTAAGGCGAAAGCCGAGGAATGGACGGCCGAACTGGACGGCGGGCTGGAGTTCGGCGCGCTGACCGAGCGGCTGGGCGCCCCGGCGCGGAGCGCCGGTCCGCTGACGCGGAGCGACGTGGTGCCGGGTCTGCCGCCGGAACTGGTCGCGGACGTGTTCGAAGCCACTGAGGGCGCGACGATCACCCGCGCCGACGGGGACGGCATCATCCTGGCGCGGGTCTCGTCCGTCGAGCCCTTCGATCCGGCGGACGCGGAGAACGCGCAGGTTCTGGAGGGCGTGACCGCGCGTTTCCGGTCGGACGCGGCGCAGGACGTCCTGGCGCTCTACACGGCGGCGATCCGGGACGCGGCCGGCGTGAGCGTCGACCAGAACATGATCAACGCCGCGATAACCCGGCTTCAGTGAGCCCCGGGCCATGAGACTCTCGCCGGATTTCGAGGCGTTCGCGACCGGCTACGATCGGGGCGCGAACCAGGTGGTGTGGACGCGGCTGGTGGCCGATCTCGACACGCCGGTCTCGCTGATGCTCAAGCTCACCGAGGGGCGCAAGGACAGCTTCCTGCTCGAGAGCGTCACCGGGGGAGAGGTCCGGGGCCGCTATTCGTTCATGGGCATGAAGCCGGACGTCATCTGGGAATGCCGGGGGACGCGTGCGCGGATCAACCGGGCGGCGCGATTCGATCCGGACGGGTGGGCGGATGCGGGCGACGATCCGCTGGCGAGCCTGCGGGCGCTGATCGAGGAGAGCCGGATCGATCTGCCCGACGATCTGCCGCCGATGTCGGCGGGGCTGTTCGGGTATCTCGGTTACGACATGGTGCGGCTGGTGGAGAATCTGCCGGACGTGAACCCAGATCCGCTGGGTCTGCCCGACGCGGTGATGCTGCGGCCCTCCGTCGTGCTCGTGGTGGACGGCGTGAAGGGCGAGGTGACGGTCATCTGTCCGGCCTGGGCGGGGTCGGGTCTGAGCGCGCGGGCGGCGTATGCTCAGGCGGCCGAGCGGGTGATGGACGCGGTGCGCGATCTCGACCGCAGCCCGAGCATGGCCACGCGCGATCTGGGCCATGGCGCGGATCCGGGCGAGCCGGTGTCCAACACCAGCCACGCGCGGTATCTGGAGATGGTCGAGACGGCGAAGGACTACATCCGGGCCGGCGACATCTTCCAGGTGGTTCCGTCGCAGCGCTGGGCGCAGCCGTTCGATCTGCCACCGTTCTCGCTTTACCGGGCGCTGAGGCGGACCAATCCCTCGCCCTACATGTTCTACTTCAACTTCGGCGATTTCCAGGTGGTCGGCGCGAGCCCGGAGATCCTGGTCCAGGTCGCCGGCGAGCGGGTGACGATCCGGCCCATCGCCGGGACGCGGCCGAGGGGCGCGACGCCGGCCGAGGACGCGGCTTACGAGGCGGAGCTGCTGGCCGATCCGAAGGAACGGGCGGAGCATCTGATGCTGCTCGATCTGGGGCGCAACGACGTGGGGCGGGTGGCGAGGATCGGCACCGTCGATCCGAACGAGCAGTTCATCATCGAGCGCTACAGTCACGTGATGCACATCGTCTCGAACGTGAACGGGGTGCTGGCCGAGGGACAGGACGCGCTGTCGGCGCTTCTGGCGGGTCTGCCGGCGGGCACGGTGTCGGGGGCGCCGAAGGTCCGCGCGATGGAGATCATCGACGAGCTCGAGAGCGAGAAGCGCGGAGTCTATGGCGGCGGCGTCGGGTATTTCTCCGCTCAGGGCGACATGGACATCTGCATCGCGCTGCGCACGGCGGTGATCAGGGACGGCACGCTCTACGTCCAGGCCGGCGGCGGCGTGGTCTACGACAGCGATCCGGAGGCGGAATTCGTCGAGACGGTGAACAAGTCCAAGGCGCTGATGCAGGCGGCGCGCGACGCGGGACTGTTCGTCGCGCGGCCTGGCGGCAACTGAGGCGGCCCGGCGGCCGCTCCAATCACTGCGGAAACAGCGATGGAGAGCCCGCCTCCCCGCCGTCGAACACGTCCGGTGCTGAGGGCGGAGCGAGACCGGGCAATTCCGCCGGCATGTCGGCGGGCGGCGGCGTCGCCACGAGCGGCGTCAGGGCGGGAGGCGGCAGAAGGGTTTCGGAGCGCGCGGAGATGGCCGCCGCCGCGTCGGAAGGCGCGGCCGGCGCGGCCGGCATCACGTCCGCGCCAGGTTCGATCCGAGGCGGAAAGAACCTCGCCGGAGGAAACAGGATCGCCAGCGCCGCCGCGACGCAGGCGGCGAGCAGGATCCCCGCGATCAGACCCGGGAAAAACCCTCTTCCCCTCCTGCGCGAGCCCGTCGCCAAATCCGCCTCTCCCGTCGCGGCGTAGGCAAGTGCCTCTTGACCCTGGAACGCCGCAGGGGCCATGTATAGCGCGCTCCGCCGATCCCGCGCCAGCCCCCAAAGTCCTTGGAAAGGCCGCCGAATGCTGCTGCTGATCGACAATTACGACAGCTTCACCTACAATCTGTTCCATTATCTGGGTGAGCTCGGCGCCGAGGTGAGCGTGCGGCGGAACGACGAGATCGGCGCGCGCGACGCGATGGCGATGCGTCCGGACGCGATCCTCCTGTCGCCGGGACCGTGCGATCCGGACCGGGCCGGGGTGTGTCTCGACCTGATCGGCGCCGCGGCGGAGGCCGGGACGCCGCTGATGGGCGTCTGCCTCGGGCATCAGGCGATCGGACAGGCCTTCGGCGGGCGGGTCGTCCGGGCGGCGGAGATCGTGCACGGCAAGATGGGGTCGATCCGGCATTCCGGCGAGGGCGTCTTCCGCGGATTGCCTTCGCCGTTTCTCGCCACGCGGTATCACAGCCTGACCGTCGAGCGGGAAACGCTGCCCGAGTGCCTCGAGATCACCGCCGACCTCGAGGACGGGACGATCATGGGCCTGAGGCATCGGAGCCTGCCGATCCACGGCGTGCAGTTCCATCCCGAATCCATCGCGTCGGAGCATGGGCACGCCCTTCTTCGGAATTTCCTGAGCGCCGTCCGCGTGCCGGCATGAGCGACCGGCTGAAGCCCCTCATCGCGCTCGCCGCCGAGCGGCCGTTGACCCGCGCGGAGGCCGAGACGGCCTTCGGCGCGATCATGGAGGGGGACGCGACGCCGGCCCAGATCGGCGGGTTCCTGATGACGCTCCGGACCCGCGGCGAGACGGTCGACGAGTACGCGGCGGCCGCCGCCGTGATGCGCGCGAAATGCGTGCGGGTCCGGGCGCCCGAAGGGGCGATGGACATCGTCGGGCACCGGCGGCGACGGCAAGGGCACGCTCAACATCTCGACGGCGACGGCGTTCGTGGTGGCGGGCGCGGGCGTGGTCGTGGCCAAGCACGGCAACCGGAACCTGTCGTCGAAATCCGGAGCGGCGGACGCGCTGACCGAGCTCGGCGTCGATGTCATGGTCGGGCCCGAGGTGGTGGAGCGGGCATTGGAGGAGGTCGGGATCGGTTTCATGATGGCGCCGATGCATCATCCGGCGACGCGACATGTGATGCCCGCGCGGTCCGAACTCGGCACCCGGACGATCTTCAACATCCTCGGGCCGCTGACCAATCCGGCCGGGGTGCGGCGGCAGCTGACCGGGGCGTATTCGCGCGACGTGATCCGGCCGATGGCCGAGACGCTCGGCGCTTTGGGTTCGGACCGGGCCTGGCTCGTGCACGGGTCGGACGGGACGGACGAGCTGTCCATCGCGGGCGTCACGTGGGTGGCGGAACTGCGGAACGGGGCGGTGTCCGAGTTCGAGGTGCGTCCGGAGGACGCCGGTCTGGAGACGCATCCGTTCGAGGCGATCGCCGGAGGGACGCCGGCGGAGAACGCGGCGGCGCTGCGCGGGCTTCTGGCCGGCGAACCGTCCGCCTATCGAGACGCGGTGCTGTTGAATGCGGCGGCGGCGCTGATGGTGGCGGGACGGGTCGGCACGCTGCGCGAGGGAGCGGAGATGGCGCGGGAGAGCATCGACAGCGGCGCGGCGCGCGACAGGGCGGAGCGGCTGGCGGCGCTGACCTCCGCCGCGAAGGGCGAAGGGCCGAAGAATTGAGCATTCTGGAAGAGATCCGGGCCTACAAGCTGGCCGACGTGGCGGCGAGGAAGGCGGCCCGGCCGCTCGCGGAGGTCGAGGCGGCCGCGCGGGAGGCGGGACCGGTCCGGCCGTTCGCAGGCGCGCTCCGGTGCGCGGTGGAGGCGGGACGCTACGGGCTGATCGCGGAGATCAAGAAGGCGAGCCCGTCCAAAGGGCTGATCCGAGCGGATTTCGACCCGCCGGCGCTCGCGGCGGCCTACGGGGCGGGTGGCGCGACGTGCCTCAGCGTGCTGACGGACGGGCCGAGTTTTCAGGGCGACGACAGCTATCTCGGGGCGGCGCGGAACGCGGTCCCCCTGCCGGCGCTGCGCAAGGATTTCCTCTATGATCCGTGGCAGGTCGTGGAATCGAGGGCGCTCGGCGCGGATTGCATTCTGATCATCATGGCGAGCGTCGGCGACGCGCAGGCGGCGGAGCTGGAATGCGCGGCCGCGCAATGGGGGATGGACGCGCTGATCGAGGTTCATACCGCCGCGGAGCTTGAGCGCGCGGCGATGCTGAAATCGGAACTGATCGGCATCAACAACCGCGATCTCAATACGTTTCGGACCGATCTGGCCACGACGGAGACGCTCGCGCGGCAGGTTCCGGCGGGAAGGATGATCGTGTCGGAATCCGGTCTCGCCGGACGCGACGATCTCGCGCGGATCGCGCGGCATGGCGTGCGGTGCTTTCTGATCGGCGAGACGCTGATGCGCGAAGACGATGTCGCCGCTGAGACGCGGGCGCTTCTGCGCGATCCCTGGATGGCGGAGGCCATCTGATGGCCGATCTGACGCATTTCGACGCGGGCGGCGCCGCCCACATGGTGGACGTGTCGGACAAGGCCGAAACGGCGCGGGTCGCTGTCGCGCGCGGCTGGGTGGAGATGTCGGCCGGGACGCTCGCTCTCGTGCGCGAGGGCGGCGCGGCGAAGGGCGACGTGCTCGGCGTGGCGCGGCTCGCGGGGATCATGGGCGCGAAACGCACCGCCGATCTGATCCCGCTCTGCCATCCGCTGAGCCTCAGCAAGGTGTCGCTGGATCTGCGCGCGGATGTGGGGACAAGCCGCGTCGAGATCGAGGCGACGGTCCGGACGACCGGACGGACCGGGGTGGAGATGGAGGCGCTGACCGCAGTTTCGGTGGCTGCGCTGACGATTTATGACATGCTCAAGGCCGCCGACCGGGGAATGACCATCGGGGGCATCCGTCTCGCGCTCAAGGATGGCGGCAAGTCGGGCCGATACGAGGCCGAATGAGGCCGCCGATGCTGAGCGTAACGCAGGCGCATGAGAGGCTCGGGCGGCTTTTCGCGCCTCTCGGGGTCGAAGAGATCGCGCTGGCGGAGGCCGCCGGACGGGTGTTGCGCCGCGACGTCGTCGCCGGGCGGGCGCAACCGCCGTTCGACGCCTCCGCGATGGACGGCTACGCGGTCCGTTCGGCGGATGTCGAGACCGGCGCGAGGCTGCGAGTGACGGGAATGTCCTCCGCCGGCGCGCGGTTCGACGGGACGGTCGGACCGGGCGAAGCGGTCCGCATCTTCACCGGCGCGCCTGTGCCGCCGGGCGCGGACCGGATCCTGATCCAGGAGGACGCGGAAAGGGACGGCGATACGCTCATCGCGCGCGCGGACCGGGACGATCAGCGGTACGTCCGCCGGGCGGGCGGCGACTTCGCGGAGGGCGCGCGCGTGGAGGCGCCGAGGCGGCTGAACCCGTCCGGTCTCGCCCTGCTCGCCGCGATGAACGCGGCGGCGGTCTTCGTGACCCGTCGGCCGGTCGTGGCGCTGATCGCGACTGGGGACGAGCTTGGTCATGCCCGGAGAGAGGCCCGGACCGGACCAGATCGTCGCGTCGAACGCCTTCGGGCTGAAGGCGATGCTGGAGGACGCCGGCGCGGAGGCGCGGATCCTGCCCGTCGCGCGGGACACGCGAGAGACGCTTTCCGCGGTCCTCGATCTCGCGGAGGGCGCCGATCTGATCGTCACGCTCGGCGGGGCCTCGGTCGGAGATTTCGACATCGTCCGGGAGACGGCGGTCGGCCGGGGAATGGATCTCGACTTCTACCGTGTCGCGATGCGGCCGGGAAAGCCGCTCATGGCCGGCCGGCTGAACGGCACGCCGATGGTCGGGCTGCCGGGAAACCCGGTCTCCGCGATGGTCTGCGGGAGACTGTTCCTCGTCCCGGCCGTCGACGCGATGCTGGGGCTCGAGGCGCGGGTTCCGGCGCGCCGCGCGGCGTCGCTCGGTCACGCCGTCGGCCCGAACGGGCCCCGCGAGCATTACATGCGGGCGCGCGTGGACGAGAGCGGGGGGGATCCGGTGGCCACTGTCTTCGAGAGACAGGACAGCTCGCTTCTGACGGTCCTCGCGCAGGCGAACGCGCTCGTCGTCCGCGCCCCCGGCGATCCCGCGAAGGCGGAAGGCGACGCGGTCGAATTCATCTGGCTTTAATCAACCTGTGATGGATTCAGGTTTGGTTAGCGATTGATAGTTGACACAAAACAAGAACGTACATAGAACGGAGGCGGGATCGCCAAGGGAACCGGACATGCTGACGCGCAAGCAATACGACCTGCTCCATTTCATCCACGAGCGTCTGCAGAGCGACGGCGTCCCCCCCTCTTTCGACGAGATGAAGGAGGCGCTCGACCTGCGGTCGAAGTCCGGCATCCACCGGCTGATCACCGCGCTGGAGGAGCGCGGCTTCATCCGGCGGCTCGCGCATCGCGCGCGCGCCATCGAGATCATCAAGCTTCCTGACAGCCTGGAGGCGAAGGCGCCGCGCCGGGCGCCTTCCGACGCGGCCGAGAGCAGAGGCGTGCCGATGGGCGCGGTCGCCATGTCGATCGAGCTGCCCGTGATGGGACGGATCGCGGCGGGCACGCCGATCGAGGCGATCAAGGAGATCTCCCACAGCGTCGCCGTTCCGAGCTCCATGCTCGCCTCCTCGGGGCGGCATTACGCGCTCGAGGTCAAAGGCGATTCGATGATCGAGGCGGGGATCAATTCCGGCGACGTCGTCGTGATCCAGGAGCAGTCGACCGCCCAGAACGGCGACATCGTCGTGGCCCTGATCGAAGGCGAGGAGGCCACCCTCAAGACGTTCCGCCGGCGCGGATCCACGATCGCGCTCGAGGCGGCGAACCCGGCCTACGAGACGCGGCTCTACCAGGAGCATCAGGTCCAGGTGCAGGGCAAACTCGTCGGGCTGATCCGCAGCTACTGACCGCGAAGCCTCGATCCCGGGTCGCGCGTCCAGGG
Source organism: uncultured Alphaproteobacteria bacterium (assembly GCA_963798765.1). GTDB lineage: Bacteria > Pseudomonadota > Alphaproteobacteria > Rhodobacterales > Rhodobacteraceae > Amaricoccus. The sequence continues at coordinate 265,579 of CAWCUP010000013.1, forward strand.
GCGCGACCGGTTGCGCGACCGCGCTCCGTCGATTTCGAGACGGCCGTCGACGAGAGAGATCGCCATGGCGCCCTCGCGCCGCAACAGGTCCGATCCGATGAAAAGGCAGCGACCGCGCGGAGACTCCCTCCAGCGCGGCGCGACAAGGATCCGGGCGGAGACGCAATCCCGGGCCGAGGCCGCGTCGGGCGCCTTCGATCCCCGATAGATGATCGGCCCGAATTCCGCGATCGCCATTTCCGCGTACCCTCTGCGGAGCGTCATGCCGACGCGCTCGAACGCAGCGGCCTGGCCTGCGCCGTCGCCGTCGTTCTCGAGCCAGGATTCGGCGGCGAAGCTGTTTCCGCCCTGGGAGCTGACCGCCCTGCCCGCCTGGGTCCGGACGCCGAACAGGCGGCCGTTCTCCGAGATCAGGATGTCCGGCCTTTCAGCGACGGACCAGAGCGCGATCCCCGCCAATATCGGAACGATGCCGAGCGCGCGCGCCCGTCCGATCCAGAGGATGACGAAAAGGCCGCCGACGGCGATCAGGACGAGGCTCGCCATCGGTCCGTCGGGCACCGGGCGGGTCGCGCCCTCGAGGCCCGCGACGTACTGCGCGACCGAGAGGATGTAGCCGATCCCCGCGTCCATCGCCCGGAGCGCCGGCCAGGCGAGGCCGAGCGGCGCGAGGATGCCGGCGATCACCGCGGCCGGCATGACCACCAGGCCCATGGCCGGCACCGCGAGGATGTTGGCGGCGAGACCGTATTGCGACATGACATTGAAGTGGAACGCCGAGATCGGCGCGGTCGCCGCCCCCGCGACGAAGGATGTCACGGCGACGCCGATCACCGGCCGGACGAAGCGCCACTTCTCGGTCAGCGTCTCGCGCCACCAGTTACGTCCGCGCAGCCATTCGAAAGTGGCGATCAGGGCCGTCGTCGCGGCGAACGACATCTGGAACCCCGCCTCCGTCAGGCTTTCGGGCCGGAGGGCGAGGACGATCATCGCGGCGAGCGCCACGGAGCGCAGCGTGAAGGCCGGGCGGTCGATCAGCACCGCCACGAGGACGACAGCCGTCATGATGAAGGCGCGCTGGGTCGCGACGTTGGCCCCCGACAGGACGAGGTAACCGGCGCCCGCCGCCAGCGCCACGGCCGCCGCGAATTTCTTGGTCGGCCGGCGCAGCGCGATCCGGGGCACGAACGCGAGACCGTACCTGACCAGCGCGAAGACGAAACCGGTGAGAAGCCCCATGTGGAGACCCGATATCGCGAGAAGGTGGGCGAGGTTGGAGGCGCGCAGCGACGCCATGGCGACCGGATCGACTTCGGAACGGTCGCCCGTCAGAATCGCCGAGGCGAAAGCGCCGTTGCGACCCGGGATCGCCGCCTGGATAGCGCGCGCGATGGAGAGGCGAAGCGCGAAGACCGATCCGCGCCAGCCCGGATTCGCGGGTCCCGCCGCTTCGATCATCGGAGTCCGGCTGTACCCGACCGCGCCGAGACCCTGGAACCACGCCATCCGCCGGAAGTCGAAGCCGCCCGGCTCGGAGGGCGCGGCGGGAGGAGAGATGCGGACGCGCCCGGTGACCCGCTGGCCCGGCATCAGAACCTCCTCGGGCGTATTGTCGTCGACCGAGACGCGGACCTTCCGGGGAGTCCGCCCCGGCTCGAGCCCGTAAATGACCACGTCGTCGAGCGTCACCCGTCGCCGCCCGCTCCCCGACCTGTCGAGCGCGGCGACGTCGCCTTCGAGATTCGCGGTCATCTCGTAGGGCAGCACCGGCGCCGCGACGGATTTCGCGCGCAGCGCCCCCGCCATGAACCCGATCCCGGGAAGCAGCAGCAGGCAGAGAAGGATCCGGGCGACCGGCCCGGTACGGGCCATCGTCGCGAGACACATCGCGAGACACGCGCCCAAGGCCGCGAGCATCCAGTCAAGCGGTTCGGTCGGCACGAGAAAGTAGATCCCGATGCCCGCGGCGAACAGGACCGGCGTCCAGAGCGCCAGATGGGGCCGCTGGCCTTCGACCATGGCGCCGAGCCGGTCAGAGCCCACGTCCCTTGTTCTCCCGTCCGAAAATCGCCTAGAACGAGATCGCCCGAGATGGTTTCCAAGAGGTTAAGCATGTCCGCCGTCGTCACGCGCTTCGCGCCCTCTCCGACGGGATATCTGCATATCGGCGGGGCCAGGACGGCCCTTTTCAACTGGCTCTACGCGCGCAACCGCGGCGGCCGGTTCCTGCTCCGGATCGAGGATACCGACAGGGCCCGCTCGACCGACGACGCGACACGGGCGATCTTCGAGGGATTGCGGTGGCTCGGTCTCGATTGGGACGGCGAGGCGGTGAGCCAGGCGGAACGCGTCGAGCGGCACGCCGCCGTCGCGCGCGAGATGCTGGAGCGCGGCGCGGCATACCGCTGCTTCTCGACCAGGGAGGAGATCGACGCGTTCCGCGAAAGGGCCCGCGCCGAAGGCCGGCCACCGCTTTTCGAGTCGCCCTGGCGGGACGCGGATCCCGCGACGGCGCCGGACGGCGCCCATGTCGTGCGGCTCCGGGCGCCGCGGGAGGGCGAGACGGTCGTCGCGGACCGCGTTCAGGGCGACGTGCGGTTCCGCAACGGCACGCTCGACGATCTGATCCTGCTGAGATCGGACGGGACGCCGACCTACATGCTGGCCGTCGTGGCGGACGATCACGATATGGACGTCACCCACGTGATCCGGGGCGACGACCACCTGACCAACGCCGCGCGCCAGACCCTTATCTATCAAGGGATGGGCTGGCCGGTCCCCGAATTCGCGCACATTCCGCTCATTCACGGCCCCGACGGCGCGAAGCTGTCGAAACGGCACGGCGCGCTGGGGGTCGAAGCCTACCGCGACATGGGGTATCCGGCGGAAGCGATGCGGAACTATCTCGCGCGCCTCGGCTGGAGCCACGGCGACGACGAGTTCTTCACGACGGACCAGGCCGTCGAGTGGTTCGACCTGACCCATCTCGGCAAGGCGCCCGCGCGGTTCGATTTCGCCAAACTGGAGAACCTTTCGGGGCAGCACATCCGGGCGATGGATGACGGCCCCCTGCTGGCGGAAGTCGAGGCGTTTCTGGCGTCGCGGAATCGGCCCGGCCTGACGGAGCGGGAGCGCGCGATGATGCTCAAGGCGATGCCCGGAATGAAGGAGCGGGCGAAGACGCTTGTCGATCTGCTTGAGATGGCGAGATTTATCCTGAATGGAGATGATCTCCGACCGGACGAGAAGTCGGAAAAGACGCTGCGCAATGTATCCCGCGGTATGCTGGAAAGATTGACTTCGCGACTGCAGCATGCTACTTGGTCCGCGAGCGATCTGGAGGCGGTCGTGCGGGAATTCTCGGAAACGGAATCCTTGGGAATGGGCAAGGTCGCGCAGCCGCTGCGGATCGCGCTGACCGGACGGACCGTTTCTCCGGGCGTCTTCGACATGATGGAGGTTCTGGGTCGCGAGGAAAGCCTCCGCCGGATCCGGGATTGCGCTGAGACGATTGGCGAGGCCGCCTGATCGGCGGTCTTTTGGCGACTGATGAACCGGCGCCTGGATGAAATCGCCGCCCGCCCGCCGCGGGACGGACCAACAGGGGATGATGCATGACGAACGAGGCTCACGGCACCGCGAAACTCGAGATCGGCGGCGCGTCGCTCGACCTGCCGATCTACAAGGGCACGCTCGGGCCCGACGTGATCGACATCCGCAGGCTCTATTCGGACGGGCACGTGTTCACCTACGATCCGGGTTTCACGTCGACGGGATCCTGCGAGAGCGCGATCACCTATATCGACGGCGACAAGGGCGAGCTGCTCTATCGCGGATACCCGATCGACCAGCTGGCGGCGAAGTCGCATTTCCTCGAGGTCGCGTATCTGCTGCTCTATGGCGAGCTGCCGACGGCTTCGGAGCTGGAGGATTTCGAGTTCCGCTGCACGAACCACACGATGCTGCACGAGCAGATGGCGTATTTCTTCCGCGGGTTCCGGCGGGACGCGCATCCGATGGCGATCGTCTGCGGCGTGATGGGGGCGATGTCGGCGTTCTATCACGACAGCACGGACATCACCGACGCCTGGCAGCGCGAGGTGGCGACGATCCGGATGATCGCGAAGATGCCGACGATCGTGGCCTGGGCGTTCAAGTACCATGTCGGCCAGCCGTTCGTGTACCCGCGCAACAGCCTGGAATACGCGTCGAACTTCCTGCACATGTGCTTCTCGGTGCCGGCCGAGGAATACGTTGTCGATCCGATCCTCTCGCGGGCGATGGACCGGATTTTCACGCTGCACGCGGATCACGAGCAGAACGCCTCGACCTCGACGGTGCGGCTCGCCTCGTCCTCGGGCGCGAATCCCTTCGCCTGCATCGCGGCGGGCGTGGCGTGCCTGTGGGGTCCGGCGCATGGCGGCGCGAACGAGGCGGCGCTGATGATGCTGCGCGAGATCGGGACGCCGGACCGGATTCCGGAGTTCATCGCGAGAGCCAAGGACAAGGACGATCCGTTCCGGCTGATGGGCTTCGGCCACCGGGTCTACAAGAATTTCGATCCGCGCGCGAAGGTGATGAAGGAAAGCGCGGACGAGGTTCTGGGCCTGCTCGGGATCGAGAACAATCCGACGCTCCAGGTCGCCAAGGAGCTCGAGAAGATCGCGCTGGAGGACCCGTACTTCAAGGAGAAGAAGCTCTACCCGAACGTGGACTTCTATTCCGGGATCATTCTGGACGCGATGGGCTTCCCCACCTCGATGTTCACGCCGATCTTCGCGCTGGCGCGCACCGTGGGCTGGATCTCGCAGTGGAAGGAGATGCTCGAAGACCCGCAGCTCAAGATCGGGCGGCCGAGGCAGCTCTATGTCGGCGCGACGTACCGCGACTACGTGGACGTCGAGAAGCGCTGAGTCGGCGGGGCCTGTCTCGCCAAAAGTGCCACGCGTGGCACTTTTGGCATTCCGTTGATTTCATTTCGTTTTCCGGGCCGCGTTAACCGCACGGAAACCAAATGACCCGCCCCGTCAGCCGCGCGTTTGCGCTGGGCCGATCCGGGCCAGAACCGACCGGGCCGCGCGGAGGCCTGGCGGCTCCGCGCCGCGGCCCAGGAGGTCCATCGCGCGCGCTCCGGCGGCGCGCTGCGCGGCGGCGGCGGCGGGATCTTCCAGAAGCGCGCGCAGCGCGGGGGTGATCAGGTCCGGCGTGCAGCGGTCGAGAAGGAATTCCGGGACCGTGCGCGTGTCGGTGACGAGGTTGACGAGGGTCACCGTGTCGATCCTGACCAGACGGCGCGCCAGGAACGCGGAGAGCGGATTCGCGGCGTAGGCGATCACCATCGGCGTTCCGGCCGCCGCGAGTTCCAGACTGACCGTGCCGGAAGCGGCGAGGGCCGCGTCGGCCGCGGCGAACGCCGCGCGTTTGCGGGCCTCGGCACGGTCGGATTCGGTGCCCGTCGGATCGAGAACGCGCGGCCAGCCGGCGGAATCGGGTGGCAGAAGGGTCCGGGTCAGATCGGCGACGGCGCCGGCGGCGGGGACGAGCACGGCGAGATCCGGCGCGTCGGCGCGCAGATCGCGGATCACTTGGGCGAAGACCGGGGCGTGCCGCGTGACCTCGCCCCGGCGGGAGCCGGGGAGGACGACGAGAAGCGGCTGATCGGGGCGGATGCCGAATTCGTCGCGGATCGCGGAGATCTCGTCCGGTGTCGCCGTCGGCCGCGCCACGACCGGATGGCCGACGAAATCGCAGGTCATGCCCGCCGCCTCCATCAAGGGCGGCTCGAAGGGCAGAAGCGCCAGGACGTGATCGACGTGCCGCGCCATTTTGGCGGCGCGGCCGGGGCGCCAGGCCCAGACCGAGGGCGCGACGTAATGGATGACGCGCAGATGGGGCAGTGCCGCCCGGGCCTTGCGCGCGACGCGCAGGCAGAAATCGGGGCTGTCGATCGTGATCAGCGCGTCGGGACGCGCGGCGATGACCGCCTCTGCGGTGTGGCGGATCCGGCGGAGCAGGTTCGGCGCGCGGGGCAGCACCTCGGCGATTCCCATCACCGACAGCTCCTCCATCGGAAAGAGGCTCGCGAGGCCCTGCGCCTCCATCTCAGGGCCGCCGACGCCCTCGACCACGAGCTCGGGACCGCGGAGCTCCCGGAGCCCGGCGAGCAGCGCGCCGCCCAGAAGATCGCCGGAGGGCTCGCCGGCGATCAGGAACAGGCGGGGCGCCGTCACGCCCGCGCCTCGCGGCCCCACAGGAAGAGGCCGGCGGCGTCGGCGGCGGCGACGGTCTCGTCGCGCCCGAGCAGCAGGACGCCGCCGGCGCGGAAGGCGATGCCGGCGAGACCGGCGGCGGCGGCGGCGGCGACGGTGCCCGGACCGATGGAGGGCAGATCGACGCGCCAGTCCTGGCCGGGCTTGGGACCTTTGAAGAGGACGCCGGGGCCGGTCGCCGGATCGGGGCGGAGGCCGGCCGGCGTCGCCGCGACGGCGCCGAGCATCGCGTCGGTGCCCTGGATCGTCTCGACGGCGAGGCATATGCCTTGGGCGACCACGGCCCCCTGCCCCACGTCGACCGCGCCGAGGGCCGCGACGATGGCCTCGGCCCGCTCCGCGTCGTCGCCGGCGGTCGCGTCGGGGCGCGCGGCCGTGAGGATCCCGGCCGGGGCGAGGAGGTCTTCGAGGATCTCGTGCGGGGCGCGCAGGGTCAGGCCCTCGGCTTCGAGGATGCCGGTGACCATGCGCAGGGTCGAATCGTCACCCGCCTTGAGACCGGACATGATTTTCGGGGCGAGGCGCATCATCTTGAGGTCGAAGCGCATCGGATTGAGCTCGGGCCGCTTCATGCCGCCGGCGAGCGTGATCGCGCCGCAGCCGCGCGCGCGCAGGTCCGCGAAGAGCCGGCCGGGTTTCTCGAACGCGGCCGGGACGACGGGATGGCCCTCCGTCCAGTCGAGCGCGACCCCTTCGAGGGCGACCACGACGTAGGGGGCTCCGCGCGTCTTGCGGTCCTCGGCGATCAGGCGCGGAAGCGTTCCGGACCCGGCGACGATGGCGAGGGTGTCGCCGGGCAAGGCGGATCAGTCCGCGACCGGAACGAAAGCGCGTGCGGAGCCGGCGGTGACGAAACGGACCAGCTCCTCGACCAGCGGGTTTCCCGATTGGCCCTCGGCGGCGGTCGCGACGCGCTCCTGAAGCGTGCCGTGGCTCTTGATCATGTCCGCGAAGACCGCGCGCAGACCGTTGATGTGGGCGCGGTCCGCGCCGCGCCGCTTCAGCCCGGTGAGATTGAGCGCGACGAGCGAGGCGCGGTTGCCGGTGACCATGCCGAAGGGGATGACGTCGCCCTGGACGCCGGTCATGCCGCCCGCCATGCAGCCGCGCCCGAGCCGGACGAACTGGTGCACGCCGGTCAGGCCGCCGAGCACCACGTCATCCTCGACGACGCAATGGCCGCCGAGGGTGGCGTTGTTGGCCATGATGATCCGGTCGCCCAGAACGCAGTCGTGGGCGACATGGGTGCCCATCATGAAGAGGTTGTCGTTTCCGACGCGGGTGACGCCGCCCCCGCCGACCGTGCCGGGGTTCATCGTGCAGTGCTCGCGGATGCGGTTGCGTTCGCCCACGACCAGCTCGGTGCGCTCGCCGGCGTATTTGAGGTCCTGCGGCGCGTGGCCGATGGAGGCGAAGGGAAAGATCTCGGTTCCGGCGCCGATGGAGGTGATTCCGGCAACCGCGACGTGGCTGTGGAGCGTGACGTCGGCGCCGAGCGTGACCTCGGGGCCGATCACGCAATATGGACCGATGCGGCAGCCGGGGCCGACGGTCGCGCCCGGTTCGATCAGCGCGGTCGGCGCGACGGTCGCGCTGGGATCGACGCTCATGGCTCAGCCCTTCGCTTTCACGTCGCCGGGTTCCATGATCATCGCGGTGAATTCGGATTCGGCGCAGATCTCGTCGCCGACGCGGCCCTCGCCGTGGAACTTCCAGACCTTGCCGCGGCGGCGGATGACGCTGACATGCAGCTCGACGGTGTCGCCGGGCACGACCGTGCGGCGGAACTTCGTGTTGTCGATGGTCATGAAGTAGACCAGCATGTCGTGGTCGATCACGTCGAGAGTGCGCACCACGAGCACCGCCGCCGATTGCGCCATCGCCTCGACGATCAGGACGCCCGGCATGACGGGCTGGGACGGGAAATGACCCTCGAAATGCGGCTCGTTGGAGGTCACGTTCTTGATGCCGATCGCGGATTTTCCGGGATCGATGTTCACGACGCGGTCGATCATCAGGAACGGATAGCGGTGCGGGATCATCCGCTTGATCTCGAGGATGTCGACCTGTTGCAGGGCGGGATCGGGTTGGAAGGTCACTGCGGCTGGTCCTCCTGGTCCGGCTCCGGCCGGCCGGTTTCCGCCGGGTCGCGCGCGTCGATGGCGGCGATCACGGCGTCGGTGACGTTGATCGACTGGTCGGCGAGCAGCACGCTGGTCTCGTCCAGGATGACGGAGGCCCGCCTGCGCTCCATGATCGAGACCAGCACCGGCGCGGCGGCGGCGTAGAACTCGCGGCGCCTGCGGTCGAATTCCTGCGCGAGAGCGTCGGATCGGTCGTTCTGCTCGCTGCGGGCGGCGACGACGCGGGCGTCGAAATCGTCGGCTTTGGCGCGGAACTCCTCGGGCGCCATGTCGGCGCGGGCGGCGGTCAGGGCGCGTTCCTCGGCCTCGAAGGCGGCGTCGATGGCGCGGGCCTCGGCGCGAAGGTCGTCGCGGGCGCGCGCCTCCTCCGCCAGCAGCGCCTGGCCCGACTCGGAGCCGGTCAGGATGCGCTCCTGGCTCAGGACGAGGAACGGCTGGGGGGCGGCGGCCTCCTGCGCGGCGGGCGCGACGGCGGCGAGGGCGGAGATCGCGAGGGCGGCCGCGGCGCTCCGGAAGCTCGCCAGCGCCATGTCAGAACCTGGTCTGGATGGTGAACCGGAACCGCTCCAGCACGTCGGTGTCCTCGTACTGGATCGGCACCGCGTAGTTGAAGCGCAGGGGGGCGAAGGGCGTCTCGACGAAGAGGCTGACGCCGACCGACGACCGGAGGTTGAGGCCGTCATCGACCTGGCCCATGCTGCCGTCGGTGTCGTCGAGCGACCAGAGCGAGCCGGCATCGGCGAAGACGCCGCCGTAGACGCCGTATTCCTGGGGAAGTCCGAGGGGAAAGCTCGCGTCGAGGCGGAGGATGCCGTAGGCGTTGCCGCCGACCGCCTCGTCGACGGCGAGGTCCTGCTGCGGCGGAAGGCACGCGCCGATGTCGCAGACGTCGCGCGGCCCGATGCCGTTGCGCGCGAAGCCGCGGAAGGAATCGCCGCCGGCGTTGAACCGGTCGGTGATGCGGGTGCCGTTCTCCGAATAGATGTAGCCGCCTTCGGCCGTCGCCGAGAGGATCAGCGCCTCCTCGAAGAAGCTGGTATAGGCGCGCGCCGTCCCCCGCGTCTTGGAATGGCGCACGTCGCCGCCGAGACCGGCGAACTCCTGGTTGAGCGTCAGAAGGAACCCGGCGCTCGGATCGACGACGGAGTTGCGCCGGTCGTAGACGTAGGTGAACGCGAGCGCGGAGGTCACCAGCGCGCCCGCCTCGTTCTGGATGATCTTCGACGTGTCCGGCGCGACGTTGAAGATGTCGTCGTTGGAGAGCCGGTAGCGGATGTCGAGGCGTCCGTTCTCGCTGAGCGGGAAGCCGATGCGCGGCTCAAGCCCGCGATTGGAGGTGTTGAACGTCTGCTCGTCGAAGTTCGTCTCGCGCCAGTAGACGTTGATGCCGGCGAGAAGGTCGCGGTCGAAGAGCGCGGGCTCGAAGAAGCCGAACGCGATGTTCTGGTTCTGGGAACTCGCAGAGAGGGCCGCGGACAGCGTCTGGCCGCGGCCGAGGAAGTTGCGCTCGGTGATGCTGACCTGCGCCGTCAGTCCCTCGTTGCTCGAGAAGGCGCCGCCGAGGTTGAGGCTGCCGGTCGGAGCCTCCTCGACCTCGACGCCGATGATCGCGCCGCTCGGCGAGGAGCCTTCGCGGACGCCCACGGTCGCGGTCTCGAAATACCCCAGTCCCCGGATCCGGTCCTCGGCGTCGCGGATCTCGCGCGTGTTGAAGGCGTCGCCCTCGACCACGTTGAACTGCCGGCGGATGACCCGGTCGAGGGTCCGGGTGTTGCCCTCGATGTCGATGCGCTCGATGAAGACGCGCTCGCCCTCGATCAGTTCGAAATTGATGTCGACCGTCCCCTGGGCGGTGTTGCGGGTGATGCTGGGGCGAACCTCGACGAAGGCGAACCCGGCCTGGCCGGCCTGGAAGGCCATGCGTTCGATGACGCGGTCGACCTTCTTGACGTTGTAGACCTCGCCGGTCCGGATTTCCGAAAGCAGCGGCGCGAAGGCGTCCGCGTTCAGGCCCCGCGCGGACGAGCTGACGGAGACCTGGCCGACGTCGTAGCGCGGGCCCTCGTCGACGGTGAAAGACAGGAAGAAGCCGTTGCGCTCGCGGGCGATCTCGGCGGTCGAGGACAGGACCCGGAAATCGACGTAGCCACGCTCGAGATAGAACTGGCGGAGCAGTTCGCGGTCGACCTCGAGCCGATCGGCGTCGTAGTTCACGCCGCCGAAAAAGAAGCTCAGCCAGTTCGACTGGTTCGAGTCGATCACGCGGCGCAGCCGCCGGTCGCCATAGACCTCGTTTCCGATGAAGTTGATCCGCTGGACCGAGGTCACCCGGCCCTCGTAGACCTCGAACACCAGATCGACGCGGTTGTCGGGCTGACGGATGATGACTGGATTGACCTGCGCGGCGTAGCGGCCGGATTGGCGGTAGGCCTCGATGATGCGCTGCGCGTCCGCCTCGGCGGCGGCGACCGAATAGGCGACGCGGGGCCGCAACTCGACCACGGTTCCGAGATTCTCGTCATCGAGGGAATCGTTGCCCTCGAACGCGATGCGGTTGATCGTGGGGTTCTCGCGGACCGTGATGACGAGACGGCCCGCCTCCGGCATCACCTCGACCTCTTCGAAGAGGCCGGTCTCGTAGAGCCTTCGCACGGCGAGGTTCAGTTCCTCCGGCGTCACCGCGACGCCGGGCTCGACCCCGGCGAAGACGCGGACCGTCTCGGCCTCGATCCGCTGGTTGCCCGCGACGTCGATCCTGCTGAAGACCGCCGTCCCCTGCGCGTGGGTCAGCGCCGACGGCACCACCGCCAACAAGAACCCCGCCAGGATGGTCATGCGGGACCAGCCCCGCATCCACTGCCGCTGAGCCATCGCCTGTCGCCTCTCTGCCCCCGGGCGTTTGCCGCCCTTTGTTCAACTCACCAGTCGGATGATGTCGTTGTAGGTAGCGAATACCATCAGTAGCAGTATCAAGCCAAGACCTATCGACATGGCGAGTTGCATCGCCGCCTGGCTGGGGGGGCGGCCCCGGATCGCCTCGAACAGGAACGCCATGAAATGGCCGCCGTCGAGAACCGGGATCGGGAACAGGTTGAGAAGGCCGATCGCCGTCGAGATGACGCCGATCAGGACGATGAAGTTGAGCGGTCCCTGGGATGCCGTCTCGCCGGAGATCTGCGCGATCCCCAGCGGTCCCTGGAGGTTGTCCGCGCCGATCTGGCCGGTGAGGATGTGCTTGAGGCCGTTGAGCGACTGCGTGATGACCTCGAGCATCCGCGCCGCGCCGAGGCCCACGGCGGTCCACGGCGCCGGCGTGACCCTCGCGGGCTCGTAGAGCGGAGACGCGGCCACGCCGATCATGACGCGCTTCTCGAAGCCGCCGGCGCCGTCGTCGGTGTCGCGCTCGCGCGGCGTGATGTCGAGCCTGATCTCGTCGCCGTCCCTGACCACGTCCAGCGGGATCGTCTCGCCCCCCGACGCCATGACGACCTGACGCAGATCCTCGAAGGCCGTGAGCGGCTGCCCGCCCGCCGAGGTGATCAGATCGCCCTGGCGAAGGCCGGCGTCGCTGGCCGGGGAGAGCGGCTCGACGCCCTGGACGAGAGGCGGGAACGCATAGGGGGCGTCGAATTCCATACGCTGGCCCGCCCGGTCCACGACGAGGGCGAGCGGTCCGGGAACCTCCATCTCGGACGCCTTGAGATAGACGTCGGCGAAGGTCTCGACGGGCGCGCCGTTGACCGAGAGGATCACGTCGCCCGGCAGCAGGGGCTGGTCGCCGGCGACCGCGGCGATCGCGCCGACCTCCGCCCGGTCGGTCGGAACGCCCTGCCACGTCACCACGCCGGCGAAGATCGCGACGGTGAGGATGAAATTGAACACCGGCCCCGCCAGCACCGTCAGCATCCGTCGCCCGACGGACGCGCCGTGGAAGCTGCGGGCCCGCTCGGACGGGTCCATCCGCGCGAGCGAGTCCGGATCGGCGCGGCTGGATCCGTCGGAATCCCCGAGGAACTTGACGTAGCCGCCCAGCGGAAGCGCCGCGACCTGCCAGAGCGTGCCGCGCCGGTCGCGCCGGGACCAGAGCACCGGGCCGAACCCGACGGAGAAGACCTCGGAATGGATGCCGCACCAGCGGCCGACGAGGTAATGACCGTATTCGTGCACGAACACGACGATGCCGAGCACGACGACGAAGGGCAGAACGGTCGAAAGGAACCCGCCTATCAGGGGGATGCCGGCGATAAGGTCCATTTCTTCATACTCCGTTCAGCGCCTTTACGCGACGCGCGGCGACTCTCCGCGCCTCCGCGTCGAGTTCGAGCACCGAATGAAGGTCGTAGTCGACGCCGCGCGACGCGGCCTCGCCCCCGATCTCCTGCAAGACATGTTCAACGAGGTCGGCCATGTCAAGGAAGCCTATGCCGTCATGGATAAAGGCGTCGAGAGCGGCCTCCTTGGCCGCGTTGAAGACGGCGCCGGAAAGCCCGCCCGCCTCCATGACCTCGCGGGCCAGGCGGAGGGCGGGAAAGCGCACGGGATCGGCGGGGCCGAATTCGAGCGCGCCGAGCGAGGCGAAGTCGAGACGTTCCACCGGCAGGTCGCGCCGCTCGGGCCAGTTGAGCGCGAAGCCGATCGGACCGCGCATGTCCGAAGGTCCGATCTGGGCCATCAGCGATCCGTCGCGGAAGCCGACGATGGAATGCACGATGGATTGCGGATGGACGGTGACTTCGATCTGATCGGGCTCGACATCGAAGAGTTGTTTTGTTTCGAGGATTTCCAGCGCTTTATTGAACATGGAGGCGCTGTCGATCGAGATGCGGTCGCCCATGCTCCAGTTGGGGTGGGCGCAGGCCTGGGCGGGAGTGGCCGCGGCCATCCGGTCGCGCGTCCAGGTCCGGAACGGGCCGCCGGAGGCGGTGAGCACGATGCGCTCGATCTCGCGGCGCTCCTCGCCGCGGAGGGCCTGGAAGATCGCGCTGTGCTCGCTGTCGACGGGCAGGAGCGTGGCGCCATGCTCGGCGCAGACCCGTTTGAGCAGGTCGCCGGCGCAGACGAGGCTCTCCTTGTTGGCGAGCGCGAGGATGCCGCCGTGCCGCGCGGTCGCGAGGCCGGGGGCGAGACCGGCGGAGCCGACGATGGCGGACATGGCCCAGTCGGTCGGCTCGGACGCGGCGTCGACGAGCGCGTCGGGGCCGGCGGCGGCCAAGATTTCGGTGCCGCGCAGGGCGGCGCGGAGCGCGTCGAGCCGGTCCGGGATGGCGGTCACGGCGATGCGGGCGTGGAGGCGCCGGGCCTGGTCGGCGAGCAGCTCGACGTTGCCCGCGCCGGTGAGCGCCACGGTCTCGTAGGTCGCGGCCCCGCCCTGCGCGAGCAGGAGCGAGACGGTGTTCCGGCCGACGGAGCCGGTCGAGCCGAAGACGCTGACCCGGCGGCGCGGCGCCATCAGGACACCGCCGGTCCGATGCCGAGCGCGGCGCAGAGCGCGAGGAACCACAGCCCGCCGAGAACGCCGTCGAGCCGGTCCATCACGCCGCCATGGCCCGGGATCAGATGGCTGCTGTCCTTGACGCCGAAGCGGCGCTTGACGGCGGATTCGAGAAGATCGCCGAGCTGGGACGCGATGCCGACGCCGAGGCTGAGAAAGATGGCCGAGGCGTGGCCGATCCCCGCCGGGCCCGCCGCCAGCACGCCGACGGCGTTGGCCGCGACGAGACCGCCGGCGGCGCCGGACCAGGTCTTGCCGGGGCTGACCCTGGGCCAGAGTTTCGGGCCGCCGACCGTGCGTCCGACGAAATAGGCGCCGACATCCGCCGCGACCACCACGAGGACGAGCCAGAGGAGGAGCTGGAGACCGTTCGGTTCGACCTGCCGCAGGATGATCGCGTAGCAGATCGGGATCCCGGCGTAGAACAGCCCCGGGACGAGCCATTTCGACTGCGGCCGGTCGAAGAGGAGGGCGCCGGCGGCGCCGGCGAGGAGACAGGCGAGGCCGGCGGCGGGGCCGATCAGATGGGTGAGGAGCGCGGCGCCGGCGGCCGCGATCAGGAGCGTCGCCATGCCGGCGGAGACGAGCGTGCCGGTTCCGATCACCATGCGGCGCAGTTCCCACATGATCGCGGCCAGAACCAGCGCCGCCATGAGCGCCACCCAGATCCCGCCGAGCCAGAGGTCGAGAGCGGCGACGGCGACCAGAGCCAGGCCGGACGCCAGCCGGACGCCGAGATCGCCGAATCGGACCGCCCGCGGCGGCGGACTCATCCCGCGACGGCGCCGAAACGCCGTTCGCGCGCGCCGAAACCGCCGACCTGGGCGGCGAACATGTCGGCGGTGAAATCCGGCCACCGCGTGTCGACGAACGCGAATTCGGAATAGGCCGACTGCCATGGCAGGAAACCCGAGACGCGGTACTCGCCCGACGTGCGCAGGATGAGGTCCGGATCGGGCAGCCCGGCGGTGTCGAGATGGTCTCCGATCGTCTCGGGCGTGATGTCGTCCACCCGCAGTTCGCCCCGGCGCACCGCCTCGGCGACCCGCCGGGTCGCGCGGAGGATCTCGTCGCGCCCGCCGTAATTGATCGCGATGGTCAGGTGCAGGCGGTCGTTGGTGACGCTCTGCCGCTCAAGGCCTTCCATCAGCGCCTGGAGGTCGGGCGCGAGCCGCTCGCGGCCGCCGATGAACCGGACGCGGACGCCTTCGGCGACCAGACGCGCGCTGTCCTTCTTGATGTAGCGGCGGAAGAGACGCATCAGCCCCAGGACCTCGGCGGCGGGGCGGTTCCAGTTCTCGGTCGAGAACGCGAAAAGCGTCAGGTGGGTGATGCCGAGGTCGGGACAGCTCTCGACGATCTCGCGGACCCGGTCCGCGCCGCGCTTGTGGCCCGCGATCCTGGGCAGGCCGCGGCTTTCGGCCCAGCGGCCGTTGCCGTCCATGATTATGGCGACATGGGACGGGACAGTGGCGCGTCCGGGGCGCTCAACCTCATGCATCGGCGTGACTTCCTCGTGGTCGGTGCGGGCGGTCCGTCGTTTCAGATCTGCAGGATCTCTTCCTGCTTGGTTTCAAGCGCCGCATCGATGCGCGCGATGGTCGCGTTCGTCAGGTCCTGGATCTCGTCGGACCAGATCTTGTGGTCGTCCTCGCCCATTCCGTCCGCTTTGGCCTTCTTCAGCTGGTCCATGCCGTCGCGCCGCACGTTGCGCACGGCGACGCGGGCATGCTCGGCGTATTGTCCGGCGACCTTGGCCAACTCGCGACGCCGCTCTTCGTTCAATTCGGGGATCGGAAGGCGCAGGATCGTGCCGTCCATCTGCGGATTTATGCCGAGGCCGGAATTGCGGATCGCCTTGTCGACGGCGTTCACCATGCTCTTGTCCCAGACGTTGATCAGGACCATGCGCGGTTCGGGCACGGTCACGGTTCCGAGCTGATTGATCGGCGTCGGCGAGCCGTAGGCCTCGACCATCACCGGATCGAGCATGGACGCCGAGGCGCGGCCCGTCCGGAGCGACGCGAACTCGCCGCGCAGCGAATTCAGCGCGCCGTCCATGCGCTTCTGCAGCGCGTCGATATCGATTTCCGTCTCGGACATCGCCTCTCCTCTCCCGATCCTTAAATCAGCCGGGTTCAACAACCGTAAACCTGCCGCGCCCCTGCACGACGCCGGCGAGCCCCTCGGGCTCGTCGAGCGCGAAAACGACGATGGGAAGCGCGTTGTCGCGCGCGAGCGCGATCGCGGCGGCGTCCATCACCTTGAGGTTCTTCTGCAGGACCCTGTCGTAGCTGATCCGCTCGAATCGGACCGCGTCCGGGTTGGTCTTCGGGTCGCTGTCGTAGACGCCGTCGACCTGGGTGCCCTTGAAGATCGCCTCGCAGGACATCTCGGAGGCGCGCAGCGTCGCGGCCGTGTCCGTGGTGAAATAGGGATTGCCGGTGCCGGCGGCGAAGATCACCACCCTGCCCTTCTCCAGATGCCGCACCGCGCGCCGCCGGATGTAGGGCTCGCAGACCTGGTCCATCGGGATCGCCGAGACGACGCGGGTGTAGACGCCGAGCGTCTCGAGCGCCGACTGCATCGCCAGCGCGTTCATCACGGTGGCGAGCATGCCCATGTAATCGGCGGTCGTGCGCTCCATGCCCTGGGCGCTGCCCTGGAGCCCGCGGAAGATGTTGCCGCCGCCGATGACCATGCAGATCTCGACGCCGGTGGCGTGCAGCCGGGCGACGTCGGCCGCGATCCGCTCGACCGTGGGCGGATGCAGGCCGTACTGGCTCGAGCCCATCAGGGCCTCGCCGGATATCTTGATGAGGATGCGGCCGTAGGCGGGTTTTGGCCGCGACGCGGGGATGCTCGCCAGACCGTCCGTCATGCCCGTTCAGCTCCATCCATCGAAACTCGCACCCACGAAGAGGCGGTAAACCGGGGGGGGCGCAATGTCAAACCGGTGTGAGGCGGGCGCCCCGAAATCGCATGGCGATGCGGTTCTCGGGGCGCCCGCCCCCCTTTTCGCGCAGGCCCGGCCCCGTCGCGGGATCAGCGCCCGGCGGTCTTGGCGACCTCGGCCGCGAAATCCTCGGTCTCTCTCTCGATGCCCTCTCCGACCGCGAGACGGCGGAACCCGACGACCTCGACGCCCGCGTCCTTCGCCGCCTGGCCCACGGTCACGTCCGGGTTGATGACGAACTTCTGGTTCAGGAGGGTCACCTCCTCGAAGTACTTGTTCATCCGCCCGGCGATCATCTTCTCGATCACCGCCTCCGGCTTGCCGCTCTCGCGGGCCTGATCGCTGAGAACCGCCTTCTCGCGCTCGATGAGCGCCGGGTCGAGATCCGCCTGCGACAGCGACGCCGGGTTGGTCGCCGCGACATGCATCGCGATCTGCTTGCCGATGCCGTTGTCCGCGCCCCTGAGCGCGACGAGCACGCCGATCTTGCCCATGCCGTCAGCGGCGGCGTTGTGGACGTAGGCCGCGACGGTGTCGCCCTCGACCCGCGCCATGCGCCGCACCGACATGTTCTCGCCGATCGTGGCGATCTTGGCGGAGACTGTCTCCTCGACGGTCTTTCCGCCCATGTCGGCGGTCCTGAGCGCGTCGATGTCGGACACGCCTGTCGCCGTCCGGGCGATCGCCGCGACCATCTCCTGGAATTCGGCGTTGCGGGCGACGAAATCGGTCTCCGAGTTCACCTCGACGGCGATCCCGACGCCGCCCTCGACGGCCACGCCCACGAGACCCTCGGCCGCGGTCCGGTCGGACTTCTTCGCCGCTTTCGCGAGACCCTTGGTCCGCAGCCAGTCGATGGCCGCCTCGACGTCGCCGCCGGTCTCGACCAGCGCCTTCTTCGCGTCCATCATTCCCGCGCCGGACGCTTCGCGCAGTTCCTTCACCATCGTCGCGGTGATCGACATCGTGGTTCTCCTGAAATCTCTTGTTCGGGCGTCGCGGGACCGGCGGCGCGCCATCGCGCCGCCGGCCGGCAGGCCTCAGGCTTTGGTCTCTTCCGGCGCGGCTTCGGCGGGCGCCTCGGCGGGCGCGTCGGCCGGGGCGGTCTCGCCGGCGGCCTCGGCGACGACCTCCTCGTCCGGGGTCTCCTCCATCGCGCCGATGTCGACGCCGGCGGCGCCCATCTGGGCGGTCATGCCGTCGAGCGCCGCGCGGGCGATCAGGTCGCAGTAGAGCGCGATGGCGCGGGCCGCGTCGTCATTGCCCGGGATCGGATAGGCGATGCCGTCGGGCGACGAGTTGCTGTCGAGGACCGCGATCACCGGGATGCCCAGCTTGCGGGCCTCGAGGATCGCGAGCTCCTCCTTGTTGGTGTCGATCACGAAGATCATGTCCGGGACGCCGCCCATCTCGCGGATGCCGCCGAGCGACATCTGGAGCTTGTTCTGGTCGCGCTCGAGACCGAGGCGCTCCTTCTTGGTCAGGCCCTCGGCGCCGCCTTCGAGCTTCTCGTCGATGGCCTTGAGCCGCGCGATCGAGTTCGAGACGGTCTTCCAGTTGGTCAGCGTGCCGCCCAGCCAGCGGTGGTTCATGTAGTATTGCGCCGAGCGTTCGGCGGCCTCGGAGACCGCCTTCTGCGCCTGGCGCTTGGTGCCGACGAAGAGGATGCGGCCGCCCTTGGCCACGACCTGCTGGACCGCGTGCAGCGCGGCGTCGAGCATCGGCACGGTCTGGGTCAGGTCGAGGATGTGGATGCCGTTGCGGTCGCCGTAGATGTACGGCTCCATGCGCGGGTTCCAGCGGTGGGTCTGGTGGCCGAAGTGGACGCCGGCTTCGAGAAGCTGACGCAGCGTGAACTCTGGGAGAGCCATCGGTATCTTTCCTTTTCCGGTTTCGCCTCGGGCGGGGAGAAGAGCCGTATGGCCCAACCGGTGGACGCCCGGGGATGTCTCCCGCCGGCCGCCGCGACCCCGCCTGTGGATTTCGTGTGCGCCGCCTAGACGGATTCGGGGCGGTTGGCAAGAGCGGCGCGCGCTGGCGCGGACCGCGCCGCCGGGCTAAGCGGAGCGCGAGGTTTCCGGACGGGGCGGGACGGGATGGACGATTCGCCGATACTCTGCGCGGGCGCCGCGCATTGGGACGTGATCGGGCGGTCGCGCCGGCCGCTCGCGCCGGGCGCGGACGCGCCGGGGCGCGTGACGCGGCGGCCGGGGGGCGTGGCCCTCAACGTGGCGTCCGCGTTCGCCGCGGGCGGCCGGAGCGCGAGGCTGCTCTCGGCGGTCGGGAGGGACGCGGAGGGGGACGCCCTGCTGCGCGCGGCCGAGGCGGGCGGGGTCGGGTGTTCGCTCGTGGTGCGTCACGCGCGGCCGACGGACGTCTATGTGGCCGTCGAGGACGGGACGGGCGAGTTGTTCGCCGCGATCGCGGATTGCGCGGGGCTCGAGGCGGCGGGCGCGGAGATCGCGGAGCCGCTCGTCGACGGGCGGCTGGCGCGGCCATGGACGGGCGCGGCGGTGATCGACACGAACCTCGCCGCCGGTACGGTCGCGATCCTCGCCGGCATGCTCGAGGACGCGCGGCTGGTCGCGGTCTCGTGCGCCAGCGCGGAAAAGGTCGCGGCGCTCGGGCCGCTGCTCGCGGCGCCGGCCGCGCTGCTCTATCTCAACCGGGCCGAGGCGGAGGCGTTCTGCGGGGCGCCCTGCGCGGACGCCCGGTCGGCGGCCGCGGCGCTTCGGGCCCGCGGGGTCCGCGCGGCGGTGGTGACGGACGGCGCCCGGGACGCGGCGCACGTCTCGCCGGAGGGCCTGTGGTCGGCCACGCCGCCCGGCGCCCGCGTCCGGGGCGTTACCGGCGCCGGAGACGTTTTTCTGGCCGCGCATGTCGCGGCCGTTCTGGAAGGCGCGCCGCCGACGGACGCGCTCGGCGCCGCGCTCGACGCGGCGGCGCGTCACATCTCCAAGGAGACGCCATGACGGCCCCCCTCGCCTTCTCGCCCGAGGTCGCGCTCGCGCGCGCCGAGGGGCGCCCGGTCGTGGCGCTCGAATCGACGATCATCACCCACGGCATGCCGCGTCCGGCGAATCTGGAGACCGCCCGCGCGGTCGAGGCCGACATCCGCGCGGCCGGGGCGACGCCGGCCACGATCGCGGTGCTTGAGGGCGTCATCCATGTCGGGCTGACGGACGACGCGCTCGCGGCGCTCGCGGAGAACCCCGACGTGCGCAAGCTGTCGCGCGCCGATCTCGCCGTCTGCCTGGCGCAAGGCGCGACGGGCGCGACGACGGTGGCGGCGACGATGATCGCGGCGCGTCTGGCCCGGATCGAGGTTTTCGCCACCGGCGGCATCGGGGGCGTGCACCGGGGCGCGGAGAGCACCTTCGACGTCTCCGCCGACCTGCGGGAACTGGCGCATTCGCCGGTGACGGTGGTGGCGAGCGGAGCGAAGGCGATCCTGGACCTGCCCAAGACGTTCGAGATGCTCGAGACGCTCGGGGTGCCGGTGATCGCCTTCGGACAGGACGCGCTTCCGGCGTTCTGGTCGCGCGATTCGGGTCTCGCCGCGCCGCTCCGGATGGACGAGCCCGTCCTGATCGCGGCGGCGCACCGGATGCGCGGCCGGCTCGGTCTCGCCGGCGGCCAGCTGGTCGCGAATCCGATCCCGGCCGAGGCGGAGATCCCCGCCTCGGCGCTGGCTCCGCACATCCACGCCGCGCTGACGATGGCCGCGACGGCGGGCATCGCCGCGAAGGAGGTCACCCCGTACCTCCTGAGCCGTATCGGCGAGCGGACGGGCGGCGCGGCGCTGGCGGCCAACATCGCGCTGGTGCGGAGCAACGCGCGGCTCGCGGCGCGCATCGCGGCGGAACTGGCGCGCATGCCGGAATGAGCGATCTTGTGCGCCGCGGCGGGCGCGCCTAGATATCCGCGAGACATTGGGACCTTTGCGACGATGACCCGAAAACCAGTCCGGCGGAAGGCCAGCGTGGCGAGGCCGACGGTGTTCCAGAGGCTGCGCGGCGACTTCCTCACCGGTCTCGTGGTCGTGCTTCCCGTTTTCCTGACGATCTATTTCGTCTGGGCGGTGATCGGCTTCGTCGACGCGAAGGTCGTTCCGCTCATCCCGACGCGCTACGATCCGGAGAACGTCTTCGGCCGGAACATCTTCGGTTTCGGCGTCATCGTGTTCCTCGTCTTCACGACGCTCGTCGGCGCCCTGACCAAGGGGTTCTTCGGGCGCAGGATCCTCTTTTACGGCGAGGGCATCGTCGAGCGCATGCCGGTCGTGCGCTCGGTCTACAACGGTCTCAAGCAGATCGTGGAGACGATGCTCAGCCAGTCGAGCCAGTCTTTCCAGCAGGCCTGCATCGTCGAATATCCGCGCAAGGGCATCTGGGCGGTCGCTTTCGTCTCGACCACGACGGGAGGCGAGATCCCGGAAAAGCTCGGCGGCGAGGAGCTTCTGAGCATCTTCCTGCCGACGACTCCCAACCCGACATCCGGATTCCTGCTGTTCGTGCCGCGCAAGGACGTGGTGATCCTCGACATGACCGTGGAACAGGCGGCGAAGCTCGTCATCTCCGCCGGTCTGGTCAATCCCGCGGAACTCCCGACCCAGAACGGGCCGTCCCGCAAGCCGGTAAAGGTCGTCGCCACCGCCAAGACCGCCCGGAACGCCTGAGGCGCGTCCGAAGCCCGCGCCGCCTCAGTCGGCGGCGCGCCACCAGACTTCGGGCAGCCATCCGATCCAGTCGCCATAGACCGGAATCCGGTCGGGGTGGCGCAGGTCGGACTTGTAGGCGATCATGCTGACGTCCGAGAACCAGATCGGAATGACGTAGCGTCCGGTGGTCAGCACCCGGTCGAGCGCGCGGGTCGCCGCGACGAACTCCTCCTGGTCGCGGGTCTCGAGCATGCGGTCGATCATCGCCTCGGCGGCCGGACTGTCGAGACCCATGTAGTTGCGCGTGCCCGGCGTGGTCACGCCGTCCCTCCCCCAGTAGAGCCGCTGCTCGTTGCCGGGGCTGAGCGACAGGTTCCAGGACGCCGGCGTCATGTCGTAATCGTACTCGCTCAGGCGCTCGTTGTACTGCGCCGCGTCGGCCTGGACGATGCGGGCGTCGATCCCCAGCTGCCGCAGCGCGTCGATATAGATGTTCGCCAGCGCCTCGTAGGTGATGTTGGCGGAGTCGGTCGATCCGGTGCCGAGCAGGATCTCGAAGGTGAACGGCTCGCCCGCCGCGTTCCGCCGCACCCCGTCGGTGACGGTCCAGCCCGCCTCGTCCAGCAGCGCGCCGGCGCGGCGCATGTTCGCGCGGTTGCGCGGCGCGCCGTCCGAGGCGGGCAGCGCGTAGGCGTCGAGCGCGTCCGGCAGCAGCGTGTCCGCGAAGGGTTCGAGAAGCTCGCGGACGCGGCCCTCCGCCGGACCCTCGCCCATGGCCAGAGCCGAGTTGTCGAAGAAGCTTTGCCGCCGCGGAAGCGTGCCGCCGATCAGGGTCCGGTTGATGAACTCGAAGTTGAACGCGTCGAGCAGAGCCTCGCGCACCCGCCAGTCCCGGAAGATCGGCCGGCGCATGTTGAACACGAGCCCCGACATGCCCGAGGGCCGGCCATGCGGGATCTCCGCCTTGACGATGTCGCCGGACTGCACTGCCGGGAAAGCGTGTAGTCGCTCGCCCATTTCGCCGGGCTTCCCTCGCGGTAGACCGAGATCTCGCCGGCGGAGAAGGCCTGGAACCGGACCCCGGAATCGGTGAAATACTCGTAGCGGATGCGGTCGAAGTTATGCAGCCCCCGGTTGTAGGCGAGGTCCCGGCCCCAGTAATCCGGATTCCGGTCGAACGAGATGAACCGCCCCGGCTCGAACTCCCCTATGACGTAAGGACCGGATCCGACGGGCACGCGCAGGCCGCTTTCGGCGAAATCGACGCCGTCCCAGTCGGATTTCTTGAGAATCGGTCGCAGGCCGATGATCAGCGGCAGCTCGTTGTCAGGCGTGTTGAAGTCGAACCGCACCGACCGGTCGCCCGTCCGCTCCACGCCGGAGACTTTCGTCCAAGCGTTCGAGTACCTTGGCAGACCTTTTTCAGCCAAAGTCTCCATCGACCAGATCACGTCGTCGACGGTGACCGGCGAGCCGTCGGAGAACCGCGCCTCGGGGCGGAGCGTGAATTCGACCCATTCCCGATCCGGCCCGGTCTCGATCGATTCGGCCAGGATGCCGTAGAGCGCGAAGGGCTCGTCCCAGTTCCGGCCCATCAGGGTCTCGAAAACGTGCGTCTGGATCCCCCACGGCGCCCGACCCTTCAAAATGTACGGATTAAGGGAATCGAAGCCTCCGGTCTCGCCGAAAACGATCTCTCCCCCTTTCGGCGCGTCCGGATCGGCGTAGGGCAGCGACACAAAATCCGGTGGCAGCGCGGGATCGCCATACATAGCTATGCCATGCCGGGGCTCCGCGATCCCGGTGGCGGGAGCGAGAAGGGCCGCGAGAAGCGCCATGCCCGGAACGGTCAGATTGCGTGTCATTAGGGTCACATCCCGTCGTCCGATTAACCATGCGCACCCTAAACCAAGCCATCCGGCGACCCCAGCGGGATTTTTGTCTTGGACGCAGGCCGTTGATTTTGTATAAGGGTCTCACTGCTCGATAGGTTTCTTGCCTGTATGAAACCTGCCTCAACGACTTGACGCCCTCCTTGTGAGGGCGTCTTTTTTTTGGCCGGGCGGCGGCCAGCCTGTTCTTTCGCACATGCAGCATGTATCCTTCCGCGATCAGCTTTGCGGAAAGGTTCGGAACATG
Source organism: uncultured Alphaproteobacteria bacterium (assembly GCA_963798765.1). Lineage (GTDB taxonomy): Bacteria > Pseudomonadota > Alphaproteobacteria > Rhodobacterales > Rhodobacteraceae > Amaricoccus. The sequence goes on from CAWCUP010000013.1 coordinate 289,238, forward strand.
TCGATCAAGGGAAAGCGCGCGGTCATCACGGGGTCGAATTCGGGCATCGGGCTCGGGATCGCCGAGGAGCTGGCGAAGCTGGGCCTGGACATCGCCCTCAACTCGTTCAGCGACAATGACGAGGACCACGCGCTGGCGCGGCGGATCGCGGAGGAGCACGGCGTCAAGGCGGTCTACGTCCAGGCGGACATGGCGGACGGCGCGGCCTGCCGGTCGCTGGTCGCGCGGGCGGCGGAGGCGCTCGGCGGTGTCGACATCCTCGTGAACAACGCCGGCATTCAGCATGTCGCCGCGATTCCCGACTTCCCGACGGAACAATGGGACCGGATCATCGCGATCAACCTCTCCTCGTCGTTCCATACCATCGCGGCCGCCCTGCCGCTGATGCGGGAGAGCGGGTGGGGCCGGGTGGTGAACATCGCCTCGGCGCACGGGCTGACGGCGTCGCCGTTCAAATCGGCCTATGTGGCGGCCAAGCACGGCGTGGTGGGGCTGACCAAGGTGACGGCGCTCGAGACGGCGGAGGAGCCGATCACCTGCAACGCGATCTGTCCGGGCTACGTGCTGACCCCGCTGGTGGAGGCGCAGATCCCCGACACGATGAAGGAGTACGGCAAGGACCGCGAGACGGTGATCCGCGACGTGCTGCTGGCGCGGCAGCCATCCAAGGAATTCGCCACCGTGGAGCAGATCGGCGGCTGCGTGGCGTTCCTGTGCTCGCCGGCGGCGGATCAGATCACCGGCACGACGCTCTCGGTCGACGGGGGCTGGACCGCGCTGTGAAGCGCAAGGTCGTCAACCTCGCGCTGCAGGGCGGCGGCGCGCACGGCGCGTTCACCTGGGGGGCGCTCGACCGGCTGCTCGAGGATGACGGGATCGGGATCGAGGGGATCACCGCGACCTCGGCGGGGGCGATGAACGCCGCGGCGCTCAAGCACGGCTGGATGGTCGGGGGCAACGAGGGCGCGCGGGCGCAGCTGGAGAAGCTGTGGCTGAGGATCGCGGCGCCCGAGGGGATGATGCCGCACGCGGTGATGGACTGGCTCCGCGCGGTCTCGCCGGCGCCGTCGGTGACGGCGCGGACGCTGGAGGCGAGCCCGGCGGTGCTGGCCGGCGAGGCGGTGACGCGGATGCTGTCGCCCTACCAGTTCAATCCGCTCAACTGGAATCCGCTGCGCGGGATCGTCGAGGACCTGCTCGATTACGGGCATGTCTGCGCGGAACACGGGCCGAAGCTCTTCATCGCGGCGACGAACGTGCGGTCGGGCAAGGTCCGGATCTTCCACGGGAAGGAGATCACGCCGGACGCGATCATCGCCTCGACCTCGCTGCCGACGCTCTACCAGGCGGTGGAGATCGACGATCCGGCGACGGGCAGGCGCGAGGCGTACTGGGACGGCGGCTACATGGGCAACCCGGCGCTCTATCCGCTGCACCGGGGCACGAAATGCTCGGACATCGTCATCGTCCACATCAATCCGCTGCGGCGCGAGGAGCTTCCCCGGACTTCGACCGAGATCCTCAACCGGGTGAACGAGATCAGCTTCAACGCCGCTCTGCTCCACGAGTTGCGCAGCATCGACTTCGTCAACCGGCTGATCGACACGGGCGTGATCGCGGAGGGCGCGATGAAGCGCAACCGCGTGCATTCGGTGAGCGACGACGCGCTGATGACGCAGCTCGGGACGGCGACGAAGGCGACGCCGAACCAGGCGCTGATCCTTCAGCTGAGGGACGCGGGCAGCGCGGCGATGGACCGGTTCCTGGGGCGGCACCGCGAAAGCCTCGGCGATCATTCGAGCCTCGATCTTCGCGCTGCCCTCAGCTCGCCCGGCGGCGACATGTGACCGCAAACGCGCGAGAAGTCGCAAGTGGCCACGCGTGGCCAAACCGGTACATGTCTGATCTGAAACGGCTTTCCTAAACGCGTTAACCGACCGGAAACCTTGGTCAACGCATCGGGAGTCCGGGGATCCGGGCGCCGCGCCGGGCGGCGCCCCGACGGGTTCACACCCGCTCGTCGAGAAAAGCGAGGAAAGCGGCCCAGCTGCCCCGGTCGGCGGCGAGGTCGTAATCGTCCGAGCCCCAGACGGTGAAGGAGTGGCGGGCGCCGCCGAAGAGCACCGCGTCGTGGGTGACCCCCGCCTCGAGCATCTCGCCGACGACCTGCGCGAGATCGGCGGGGCCGGAGACCGGGTCCGCGGTGCCGTGGAGCAGCAGGACCGGCGCCTCGGCCATCGAGTAATCCTGTCCCTCCGGCGTCCCGAGGCCGCCGTGGAAGGACACGAAGCCGTCGACGTCCATTCCGGAGCGTGCCGCCTCCAGAGCGGCGGCGCCGCCGAAGCAGTAGCCGATCAGCACGATGTCGTCGCCGACGCCGTCGAGATCCCGGGCCGCCGCGAGGGATCCGGACAGACGGGCGCGGAAGAGCTCGCGGTCGGCGTAGAGTTCGCCGGAACGGGCGCGATTCTCGTCCATGCTCGTCGGGCGGTTGTCCTTGCCGTAGACGTCGATCGCGACGGCGGTGTAGCCGAGCGCGGCCAGCATGTCGGCGCGCGTCTGCTCGTATCCGGTAAGCCCGTCCCAGTCATGGACGATCAGGACCGTGCCTCTGGTCTCCGCGAGGTCGGTGTTGCGGGCCACGTAGCCCTCGAAGGTCGTGCCGTCGACGTCGTAGTCGAAGGTTTCGCCGATCAGTTCGGCGGATGCGGGTTGCGAGACGATCATGCCGAGCGCGGCCGCGGCGAGGATCTTGGGGAACACGGGGGAGTCTCCTTTCGTTGTTGCCGCATGCAAACTAGCGCCCTGCCCCGATTTTCAATCTTCGAGCCGCGCCGATCGCGGGTTCGGGGGCCGGAGCGTTCGTCCGCCGGGGAGAAAACCGGAGGAATTCGATCCAACCGGTGGACAGAGTCCCGGATGCCTGAGAGGGTGGGGAATGCGAAAAAGACGCGAAGGAATCCCCTCATGCGATTGATATGGCCCGCGCTCGGTGCGGCCGGGGCGCTGTCGCTCGGCGTCGGGCTGATCTCGGCGGCGTTGACGACCTCGGCGGAATCAAGCGGCGACGTCTCGACGGAACCGGACGCCGAGCCCGGACGGATCGCCGCGGCGGCCTATCGGGCGGATGCGGAGGCCTGTCTCGCGGAGGCGGTCTACCATGAGACCCTCGGAACTTCCGAACGGGCGGCCGTCGCCGTCGCCCACGTCGTCCTCAATCGCCGCGAGCACGACGGGTTCCCCGGGACCGTATGCGCCGTGGTGACCGAAGGTTGCCAGTTCTCCTATCGCTGCGACGGCGAACCCGAGACGCTCAGCGATGCCGAGGAACGCGAACGCGCCTTCCGCGCCGCGCAAGCCGTGCTTGAAGGCCGCGCCGCGGATCCGACCGACGGGGCCCTCTTCTTCCACGCCGAGGAGGCCCAGCCTGGCTGGTTCAAGAGCCGTGACCGGACGGTCGAAATCGGCGGCAACGTCTTCTACCGCTGATTCCGATCCATGTTCCCCGGCCGTTCGGCGCGGCGCTCGGCCGCTACCCCTTCTCGGCCGCCGCGACCTGCTGTTTCACGCGGATGAAGCTGTCGGGCGTGACCGAGATCGAATCGATGCCGGCGTCGGCCAGGAGCTTGGCGAAGGCGGGGTCGTTGCTCGGGGCCTGGCCGCAGAAGCCGACCTTGGAGCCGGAGGCATGCGCGCGGTCGATGACGGTCTCGATCATCCAGCGCACGGCCGGGTCGCGCTCGTCGAAGAGCGCTGCGAGCGAGCCCGAATCGCGGTCGACGCCGAGGGTGAGCTGGGTGAGATCGTTCGATCCGATCGAGAAGCCGTCGAAGCGCTCGGCGAAACGGTCGGCGAGGATCACGTTCGACGGGATCTCGCACATCACGTAGACCTGCAGGCCGTTCTCGCCGCGTTTGAGCCCGTTTCCGGCCATGACCTCGAGCACGCGGTCGGCCTCGTCCACGGTGCGGCAGAACGGGATCATCATGACCACGTTGTCGAAACCCATCTCCTCGCGCAGCTTGCGGATGGCGCGGCATTCGAGCGCGAAGCCCTCGCGGTAGGCGTCGGAATAGTAGCGCGAGGCGCCGCGGAACCCGATCATCGGGTTCTCCTCCTTGGGCTCGAACTGGCGGCCGCCCAGAAGCTCGGCGTATTCGTTGGTCTTGAAGTCGCTCATGCGGATGATGACCGGCTTGGGATAGACCACCGCCGCGATGCGCGAGAGGCCGCGGGCGAGCTCGTCGACGAAATATTCGGTGCGGTCCTCGAAGCCGGCGGTCAGGGTCTCGATCTCGGCCTTGACCGCCTCGTCCTCGAGCTCGTCGAAGCGGACGAGCGCCATGGGATGGACCTTCACCGCGTTGTTCACGACGAATTCCATGCGCGCGAGCCCCACCCCCTCGGCCGGCAGGCGCCACCAGCGGAAGGCGGCGGCGGGGTTGGCGAGGTTGAGCATGATGTTGGTGCGGGTCTCGGGGATGGTGTCGAGATGCAGCTCCTCGACCTCGAATTCCGAGGTGCCCTCGTAGATCACGCCCTCGTCGCCGCCGGCGCAGGAGACGGTGACCTCCTGCTCGTCATGCAGGACGTGGGTGGCCTGGCCGGTGCCGACGATGGCGGGCACGCCGAGCTCGCGGCTGACGATGGCGGCGTGGCTGGTCCGGCCGCCATGGTCGGTGATGATCGCGGCGGCGCGCTTCATGATCGGCACCCAGTCGGGATCGGTGATGCCGGTCACGAGGATCGAGCCGTCGACGAACTTGTCGATGTCGCGGGCGTGCTCGATCAGGCAGATGCGGCCGGCGACCACCGCCTCGCCGACGCTGAGGCCGGTCAGAAGCTCCTTGCCGTGGGATTTGACCGTGTAGGATTTGAGCGCGCCGATGTCGGCGCGGGACTGCACGGTCTCGGGGCGGGCCTGGACGATGAACATCTCTCCGGTCTCGCCGTCGCGGGCCCATTCCATGTCCATCGGCTGGCCGTAATGCTCCTCGATGGTGCAGGCCATGCGGGCGAGATCGAGGATCTCGGGCTCGCTCAGGACGAAGGCGGCGCGTTCGGCCTTGGAGGTGGGGACGTTCTTCGTCTCGCCGCCCTCGGCGCCGGCGTAGATCATCTTGCGCTCCTTGGCGCCGCGTTTCTTTTCCACGAGCGGCGCCAGAGCGGGGTTCGAGAGGAGCGGCTTGTAGACCTCGTATTCGTCGGGCGTGACGGCGCCCTGGACGACGTTCTCGCCGAGGCCCCAGGCGGCGTTGATGAGCACGACCTTGTCGAAGCCCGATTCGGTGTCGATGGAGAACATCACGCCGGCGCCGCCGATGTCGGAGCGGACCATCCGCTGGACGCCGACCGAGAGCGCGACCTGGGAATGGTCGAAGCCCTTGAGCGTGCGGTAGGTGATGGCGCGGTCGGTGAAGAGCGAGGCGTAGCAGCGGCGGCAGGTGTCCAGAAGCGCCGCCTCGCCGCGGACGTTCAGGAACGTCTCCTGCTGGCCGGCGAAGGACGCGTCGGGCAGGTCCTCGGCGGTGGCGCTGGAGCGGACGGCGACGGGGACGTTCTCGATCCCCGCGCGCTTCGAGAGCTCGCGGTAGCTCCGGAGGATGGCCTCGCGGGCGGCGTCGGGGAACTCGCCGCCGACGATGGCGGCGCGGACGGTCTGGCCGGCCTCGTGCAGGGTGATCTTCTTGGCCTTGAGGCGGGCCATGGTCTCGGCCAGCCTTTCGTCGAGATCGTTGGCGCGGATGAACTCGCGGAACGCGTCGGCGGTGGTGGCGAAGCCGGGCGGGACGCGGATGCCCTTCCCGCCGAGGGTCTGGACCATCTCGCCGAGAGACGAGTTCTTGCCTCCCACGAGGCCCACGTCGCCGCGCGACAGTTCCTCGAACCAGATCACGCTGCGCATCTCGTCGGCCATGGCGGTTTCCTCCGTTCCTGGGTTTGCTCCGGCGCGATCCTGCATCTTCGCGGCCGGCGGACATTGATCTCCGTCAAACGGCGCGGAAGATGCGGGTGCTAGGGTCCGGGGGAAGCGGATCGAACGGAAGGGCCGAGGACATGGACGGTGACGCGCTGCGGGCGGTGTTGACGCGGATCGAACAGGCGCGGGACGGGGATCCCGACGTGGCCGCCGAGGCGCTGCGGGCGCTGCGGACCGCGCTGGAGGACGGGGCGCCGGTCGGAATCGGCGCGGCGGCGTCCACCGACGGGGCGCTGGCGCTGGTCGAGGCGGTCCTGCCGGGCTGGCGGGTCGGTCTGGAGGGCCACGCGCGGACGCCGGACGGGCGGTGGACCTGCTCGCTGCGCGCCTCGGGCGCGCGGGACGACGACGAGGTGATCGGGATCGGCCACGCGCCGACGCCGGCGCTCGCGATCCTCGGCGCGCTGATCCGGGTGCGGATGGTGCAGGCGAAGGGCTACAGCTGAGGGCGACGGGCGGCGGGGACGACGGGCAGGGAGTCACGCATGTGCCACGCGTGGCAAAATCGTCATGTGGTTGATCTGAAACACCTTTCCAATTCGCGTTAACCGACCGGAAACCTCGGTCAAGGTGCCGGATCTCCCCGGTTCGGGCCTGCGGCCCGGACATCGCGCGTCCGCCTCCCGGGCGCGGGAATCCCGTCCGTCCGCCGACGCGCGACGTCTCGCGGCGCGAACGGCCCGAAGGGACTTCGATCTCGCTCCCGGTGAAGGCCTCCGTCGAGGCCCTGCCGGCCGATTCGGCGACATGCACCTTTCGGTTGCGTCTCCTCCGCCCGATCCTTGAAGATCGGACGGATGCCGGAACACGACAGGGAGAACCGCATGACCAGCCAGATCGACCCCGCCCCCACCGTCCGCCTCGCGAACGGCGTGGAGATGCCCCGCCTCGGCCTCGGCACCTGGCCGATGACCGATGCCGAGGCCGCGAAGACCGTCCGCGACGCCATCGAGATGGGATACCGCCTGATCGACACGGCGGAGAACTACGGGAACGAGACCGGCGTCGGCGAAGGCGTTCGCGCCGCCTCGATCCCGCGCGAGGAGATCTTCGTCACCACCAAGTTCAACCGCGAATGGCACGGCGTCGACGGCGTGCGCCGGACATGCGAGGCCAGCCTCGGACGCCTCGGCCTCGACCAAATCGACCTCCTGCTGATCCACTGGCCCAACCCCGACCAGGATCGGTATGTGGAAGCTTTCGAAGGGCTGACCCGGGTCTTGGAGGCGGGGCTGGTGCGCGCCATCGGCACCTCGAACTTCAAACCCGCCCATCTGAGACGGCTTTTCGACGCGGGTTTCACCCCCCACGTCAACCAGATCAAACTGGATCCTTACGTGCGCCGCGACGACATCGTCAAAATCCACGCCGAGCACGGCATCGTCACCGAATGCTGGAGCCCGATCAAATACGAGGGCCTGCTCACCGACCCCGCAATCACCGCCATAGCGGAGGCGCACGACGCCACCCCCGCCCAGATCGTCCTGCGCTGGCACACCCGGAACGGCTGGGTCCCGATCCCGAAATCCTCCAATCCGGAGCGTCTGGCGCGGAACCTCGACAGCTTTCGGGTCACGTTGTCCGACGACGACCTCGCGGTCATCGACGGCCTCGGCAAGACGGACCCGAAACTGACGGACGCGGACACGTTCGGCCACTGACGGGACGAATGGCCCGTTCCGGACCTGGCGGTTCGGAACGCGGATTTCGGAAGGGCTTGATCCGCGCCTTCTCCGCGGCCCGGCAGCCCCTCGGCGTCGCCCGAATCAGGCGGGATCGGGCGAGCGGATGCGGCCCAGCGCGGCGGAGATGTCGGCGTAGAGCGATTCGCGTTCGCCGGGGCTCAGGAAGGCGCCGAGCTCGATCTCGCGGCCGTTGCCCTTGAGGGTGAGGTATTTCTCGATTTTCGCGTTTTCGCTCAGCTTCGGCTGGACCCAGAACGGGTTGGCCTCCCAGCGGCGGATGGTGCCGCGCGGCTCGCGGCGCTCGACGGTGATGAGGTCGGGCCAGAGGCGCAGCTCCTCGGTCAGACGGCCGTCGGAATAGCTGCGCTGGATCGCGGCGTAGAAGCCGACGAGCGCCACGACGAGGAACGGCAGCAGGCCCCACGCCGCCATGGTTCCGATGAGCCCGACCAGCGGCGCGCCGAGACCGAGCGCGACCAGGATGATGGTCCACTGGAAACCCCGGGTGGTGAGCGAGCGGTGCGGCCAGATCGTCAGCGAGAGGATCGGCGGATCGAGGCGCCCGAACGGGTCAGGGGCCGACGCCGCCGCGCCCGCCCCCGTCCCGATGCCAGGGCTTTCCGCCATCGCCCGTCAATGCGACTTGCGGTGGTCCCACATGTCGGGCGTGGGCAGCGTTTCGAACGTGTGCTCGGGCGGCGGGTTGGAGAGCGTCCATTCCAGCGTCGCGTCGGGCTGCGGTCCCCAGTACTGGGTGTCGGTGACCTTCGCGCCGTAGCGCAGCGAGTAGAAGATCACGCCGAAGAAGAACAGGAACGAGAAGCCCGAGAGGAACGCGCCCCAGGAGGAGATCTGGTTCCAGAAGGCGAACTGCTCGGGATAGTCGAGATAGCGCCGCGGCATGCCCTGGCGGCCGAGGAAATGCTGCGGGAAGAAGGTGAGGTTCGCGCCGATGAACATCATCCAGAAGTGCAGCTTGCCCGCCCATTCGGGATAGGCCCGGCCGGTCATCTTGGAGAACCAGTAGTAGATGCCCGCGAAGATGCAGAAGACCGCCCCGAGGCTCATCACGTAGTGGAAATGCGCCACGACGTAATAGGTGTCGTGATAGGCGCGGTCGATCGCCGCCTGGCTCAGCACGACGCCGGTCACGCCGCCGACGGTGAAGAGGAAGAGGAAGCCCATCGCCCAGAGCATCGGCGTCTTGAACTCGACCGAGCCGCCCCACATCGTCGCGATCCAGGAGAAGATCTTGATGCCGGTCGGCACCGCGATGACCATCGTCGCGAGCATGAAGTAGCTCTGCTGGGTGGTGGAGAGGCCCACCGTGTACATGTGGTGCGCCCAGACGACGAAGCCCAGCACGCCGATCGCGATCATGGCGTAGACCATCGGCAGATAGCCGAAGATCGGCTTGCGCGAGAAGGTCGAGATGACGTGGCTGATGATGCCGAAGCCCGGCACGATGATGATGTAGACCTCGGGATGGCCGAAGAACCACAGGATGTGCTGATAGAGCACCGGGTCGCCGCCGCCGGCCGGATCGAAGAAGGTCGTGCCGAAATTGCGGTCGGTCAGCAGCATCGTGATCGCGCCGGCCAGCACCGGAAGCGCCAGCAGGATCATGAACGCGGTGACCATGATCGACCAGGGGAAGAGCGGCACCTTGTGCAGCGTCATGCCCGGCGCGCGCATGTTGAGGAACGTGGTGATGATGTTGATCGCGCCGAGGATCGACGAGGCGCCCGAGAGATGGACCGCGAAGATCGCCAGATCCATCGACATGCCCTGCTCGGTGGTCGAGAGCGGCGGATAGAGCACCCAGCCGACGCCCGCGCCGAGCTGGCCGCCGCCGCCGGGGACGAGCAGCGAGAGCACCGCGAGCGAGGCGCCCGCGACGAAGAGCCAGTAGCTCAGGTTGTTCATCCTCGGAAACGCCATGTCGGGCGCGCCGATCATCAGCGGCATGAAATAATTGCCGAATCCGCCGAAGAGCGCCGGAATCACCACGAAGAACATCATCAGGATGCCGTGGCCGGTGATCAGAACGTTCCAGAGGTGGCCGTTCGGCACGCCGTCGAGCAGCATGTACTGCACGCCGGGCTCCATCAGCTCGAGCCGCATGTACATCGTGAAGGCGACCGAGACGAAGCCCAGCGCCGCCGCCGTCACGATGTAGAGGATGCCGATGTCCTTGTGGTTCGTCGACATGAACCAGCGGGTGAAGAACCCCGGCTTGCCGTGACCGGCATGGGCATGGGCGGCGGCGTCTGCCATTGGTCTCTCCTGAACAGCCTTCCGTCCGGGGCGGTCGCGCGGCCCGGCGTCCCGGACTGTCTAGCCCGCCGCGCCGGCGGTCTCAAGACCCCAGGATGCCGCGCCGGCCGGCTTATCGTCGCGCGGGCGGTGCGCCAAACGGCGACGCCGGCGCGCGGATGCGACTGGCGGCATCGCGGATCGGCCGTGTTTCGAGGCGATTTCAAGGTGAGGATCCCGCGGAACCGCGGACGCATGCGGCCGATGCGATCTTTCGTCGGTCGTCGAGCCGTCGGACGCCTTGAAAGCCGTCCGGCGATACATAAATATAAGTTTATTAACCACTGGAGGGATGGTCATGGGACGGTTCACTACGGCTCTTCTCGCGGCGAGCATCGTCACGGCGGCGGGCCTTTCGGCCAACGCGGTCTCGGCGCAGGGTTTCGCGGCGAGCGATTTCTATCTGAAGGGTTTCGGCGGCGCGACATGGCCGCAGGACCAGGACGGAACCGTGAAGTCCGGCGGCTCCACGTTTTATGCCAACGGCGACGCGAGCTACGACGCCGGTTATGTTCTCGGGGCCGCGGTCGGCTACGACTTCACGCCGAATTTCGCGTTCGAGCTCGAATACGCCTATCGCGATGCGGACACGACCACCGATGTCGGCGGCGACAAGTTTCGGCGGCACGACGAATTCCAACGCCGTGATGCTGAACGCGCTCTACAAGTTCAATCCGATGGGCGCCGCGGGGGCCGTCCAGCCCTATGTGGGCGGCGGTCTGGGCTGGGCGAACATGGAATCCGACATCGACGACATCGGGTCGTTCAAGCGGGACAACGCTCTGGCATGGCAGCTGATCGGCGGTGTCGGGTACGCGGTCAATCCCAATTGGACGCTGCTCGGCGAGGTCCGCTATTTCGCGACCAACTCGGGCACCCTTGACGGTCCCGGCGGCCTTTCGTGGGACGCCAAGGTGGAAACCGTCGATCTGCTTGTCGGAGCTGCGTACAAGTTCTGAGGACGTCGCGTCGCGCCGGTTCGGCACGGCAGGAATGAGAAACCCGCACGGCGACGTGCGGGTTTTTTCTTTTTCAAGGCGCCTTACCGCCGCGAGCGATCGGGCTGCCGTCACAATGACCTGGAACGGACCGTCACAGAATCCCGAATGACAGTGGCCCGACCCGCCGAACATGTCATCGCCCGGTGCGGATGTCGGCGTCGCCCGACAACTCCAAGGCGCCGCACCCGAAGGGCGGGTCAGTCGTCGGAACCGGCCGGCGGCTTGTCGAGATGGCGATGGACGTCCTCGAGACGTCTCTCGGCGTTCGAGATACCCTCGTGGTCGTCGTCGCCGAGTTCGCCGACCTCGTCGTTGAGGTCCGCGAGGAGGTCGCCCACCCCGATCTCGGTCAGATCCTCCCGGTGCCGCGCCCTCTCGCGCGCGGCGGCGATCTCCTCTCCGAGTTTCTGGCGTCTTTCGGCGAGCGTGAGCGTCTTCATGGTCCGGACTCCCCAGTTTTCGCGGCCAGATCCAACGTCCGGACCGCCGGAAGGTTTCCGCGGCGCCTGTCAGTCGTCCGACGGGAGCCTGCGGTGGCGGGCGGCGCTGCCGCGCTCGATGGCGGCGGCGTGCAGGCGGTCGATGTCGAGGGCGTAGCGCAGTTCGAGCAGGAACTGGAGCTCCGCCTGGAAGGCGTGGCCGTCGGCCGCCGCGACGTCGCAGCAGAGCGCGTAGGCGGTCTCGAAGAGCGGCTCGGGCAGGCTGTCGCGGACGAGGCCGAAGAGCGCGTCGAGGCCGTCCTCCTCGGTGAAAAGCTCGAGGACCGTGCGGCTGACCGTGCGGAGACGGTCGGAATCGAAGCCCTCGAAGACCGGCAGGGAATCGACCATCTGGCTGATCGAGAGAAGCTCGCGGGTGGTGATGTCCTCGTCCGAGGCGGAGACGCCGACCATCAGCGCGACGAGCGCGTCCTGGGCGGAAAATGACGGCGGCGGCGTGTCTGCTTCCGACATGGCGGCTTCCTCGATGCGGATCGGGTCGGTGCCGGTTGTATTGACCGGCGGCGACGGCGGCAATAGCCGCCCGCCGTGCGCGGCCCGCCAAGGTCCGCGTGTTGACCCGGACCGGGGCGCGCAATAGGGGAAACCCTTGGCCGCGCGGGGCGGCCGATGGACCGGATCTGCATCATGGACGAGTTGCGCGCGGCGGCGGAGACATCGAAGGCGTGGCCTTTCGAGGAGGCGCGCAGGCTCGTCAGACGCTACGAGACGGCTCCGCCCGCGAAGGGGCACGTGCTGTTCGAGACCGGTTACGGGCCGTCGGGCCTGCCGCATATCGGCACGTTCGGCGAGGTGGCGCGCACGACGATGGTGCGGCGGGCCTTCGAGGCGCTGTCGGACATTCCCACGCGGCTCCTGTGCTTTTCCGACGACATGGACGGGCTGCGGAAGGTTCCCGGCAACGTGCCGAACAGGGACATGCTGGCGGAGGACCTGAACCTGCCGCTGACGAAGGTCCGCGATCCCTTTGGAACTCATGGGAGTTTCGGGGAGCACAACAACGCCCGGCTCCAGGCGTTCCTCGACGCGTTCGGGTTCGAGTACGAGTTCGCCTCGTCGACGGAGTATTACCGCGAGGGCCGGTTCGACGCGATGCTGCTGCGGGTGCTGGAGCGGTTCGACGCGGTGATGGAGATCATGCTGCCGTCCCTGCGCGACGAGCGGCGGGAGACCTATTCGCCGTTCCTGCCGGTCAGCCCGAGGACCGGGCACGTGCTCCAGGTTCCGACGCTGGAGCGGAACGTCGAGCGCGGCACCATCGTCTACGCGGAGCCCGACGGCGAGCGGGTGGAGGTGCCGGTGACCGGCGGGCACGTGAAGCTGCAATGGAAGCCCGACTGGGCGATGCGCTGGGCGGCGCTCGGGGTGGATTACGAGATGTTCGGCAAGGATCTGATCCCGAGCGCGGAGCTGGGGGCGAAGATCTGCCGGGCGCTGGGGGAACGTCCGCCGGAGCTGTTCAACTACGAGCTCTTCAACGACGAGAAGGGCCAGAAGATCTCGAAGTCGAAGGGCAACGGCCTGTCGATGGAGGACTGGCTGACCTATGCCAGCCCGGAGAGCCTGAGCCATTTCATGTATCAGAAGCCGAAAACGGCGAAGCGGCTGTTCTTCGACGTGATCCCCAAGGCCGTGGACGAGTACCATCAGCATCTGCGGGCGTTTCCCGGGCAGGACGCTGCGGCGCGGCTGAACAATCCGGCCTGGCACATCCATGGCGGGGAGCCGCCGGCCTCGGACATGGAGGTGGGGTATTCGATGCTGCTCAACCTCGCGAGCGTGGCGAACGCGCGGGACAAGGACGTGCTCTGGGGCTTCATCCGGAAATACGCCCCGGACGCGACGCCGGAGAACCATCCGGGGCTCGACGCGGCGGCGGGGCACGCGGTGCGGTATTTCGAGGATTTCGTGAAGCCGGCGAAAACGTACCGCCTGCCGGACGCCAAGGAGGCGGCGGCGCTGGCCGATCTGCGCGACAGGCTGAGGGCGTGGGACGGGCCGGCGGACGCCGAGGCGTTGCAGACGGTCGTTTTCGCCGTGGGCAACGAGCACGGCTTCGATCCGCTGCGGGCCTGGTTCGGCGCGATCTACGAGGTGCTGCTCGGCGAGACGCAGGGACCGCGCTTCGGCGGGTTCATCGCGCTCTACGGCGTGCCGGAGACCGCGGCGCTGATCGAGGCGGGGCTGTCGGGGGCGCTAGCAGGATCGGGCGAGACGGAGACGGCCTGACGCGGATTTGACTTCGCGCGGACCCGCCGCATCCTTTCCGTATCACGGGACAGGAGGGAATGGCGATGCGCAGGCTCACTCTCGCGTTCTTATTGGTGGCGGCGATGACGGCGGGTCCGGTCTCGGCGCAGAGCGACGCGGAGGACATCCGCGCGGTGATTTCCGAACAGATCGAGGCGTTCAGGGCGGACGATGTCGCGCGCGCCTTCACCTTCGCCTCGCCGGCCATCAAGCGGATGTTCGGAGACCCGGCGCGCTTCGGCCGGATGGTGCGCGAGGGCTATCCGATGGTCTGGCGGCCGTCGGACATGCGGTTCTCGGGACTTTCGCGGGATGGCGGGCGCACGGTTCAGAGCGTCCTGATGACCGACGCGGACGGGGCGCTTTTCATCGTCGACTACGAGATGGTCCCGGACGGCGACGGCTGGCGGATCAACGGCGTCCGGGTGCGCCGGACCGGGGCCGCCGGGGCGTGAGATGGCTCGCGCGGGGGGCGCTTAAGTGGGCATTAACCGTTTTCAGCTACCCTGTTAACACTCTATAATTGCATTTTTGGGTCAGATGCTCGTAATAAGCGTCTCCAAACCCGATGAAACGCGCCGCGGAGAGATCGATGTCCCCCGTCCTGACCGATGAACCCGATCTCACCCCGTCCGCGTTCGAGGAGGGGCTCGCGCTGTGGTCCGAGGGGGACGGCACGCCCGACGCCGCGACCTACGACACGCTTCCCCACGCCAGGATCGCCCGCAACGACGTGGATTTCGGGACATGCCTCGAGCTGCGCAAGACCGAAGCCGTCGTGCGGCTCCGCTATACCGGCGAGATGCCGGTGCGGCCGGGCGCCTGGATCGAGGTCTCCGCGCGTCTGCGCGCGCTGCGGGGTCCCCTGCCAGAGGTCCGCGTCGCCGCTTGGACCGGCGGCGCGGGAGGGCGGGCCGTGACGGGCCAGCCCTGCGAGGGTCCGCTCGCGCCGATCGCGTCTCACGGCGCGGTCGAGGTCGTCAGGGCGGTGATCGCGCCGGAGGCGGCGCCCGGCGTCGATCTGGTCTGGGGCCCGGAGGTTCTCTACGCGCATGTCGGCCTCGACCTGACGGGCCCGGTCGGCGGCGTGGTGCGGATCGAGAGCGTCGAGGCGCGCGACGTGACCCGCGCTATGACCGGGTCGGGCCGCGTCATGCCGGGCTTCACGGCCGCCGACGCCACCTGATCGACGTCGCGGAACCCCGCGCGATCTGGTAGGCTCTCCCGGAGGAGGAAGGCCATGCCGACGATTTCAGGGGACGCGACGGTCCAGACGGTGATCACCACGTTCGAGATGAGCCCCGGCACCTGCCAGGACCTCATCGACGAGCTCCGCGACGCATACGAGAATTTCATCCGCCATCAGCCGGGCTTCATCGGCGCCGGGCTGCACGTCAACGACGCGCAGACGCGGATCGCGAACTATTCCCAGTGGCGCAAGCGCGAGGATTTCCTGGCGATGCTGCGCTCGGAGGAGATGCGCGGCCGCAACCGCGCGATCAGCGCGCTCTGCACGCGGTTCGAGCCGGTTCTCTACGACGTGGTCGAGAGCTTCTCCTGAGGTCAAGCGCGGTCAGAAGCTGAGCCAGAGCGCCATCTTCCCGCCGATCGGAATCATCTCCGACGAGGCCGGCCAGCGCGCCGAGCTGGAGATGGGCGCGCCCGCCGATCCTGCGCACGACGGACGGGGCGAGGCGCACGAGGGGTTCGGCGTCGGGATAGAGGCCGTTCTGGAACTGGAGGATCAGCATCCAGTCCTCGTTCGGCTTCAGCCCGAGCGTCACGTCGGCCTTCCACGCGGTCTCTCGAGACTGCACGCGGTAATCGGCGGCGGCCTCGATCCCGGCCCAGCCCCCGCCCCAGCGGCTTTCGAAGCCGTATCCCCAGGAGAGGCCCGGGATCACGCGGGTCTGCCGTCCGTCCGGCTCGTCCTCGATCAGTCCGAAGCCGATCTCCGCCGCGACGCGGTGGCCGTTGTCGTCCGACCAGACCGGATACCGGGCGAAGACGGCGCCGGCCCGGACGGAATAGTCGGCGTCGCCGCCGAAGCCGGCGTTCACCCCCAGCGTGATCCGTTCGGTGAGACCGTATTCGGCGAAGACCGACGTGTAGTTGTCGATCTTGAATTCCGGCGTGAGCAGCGTCGTCGTGCCCGTCGTCGCGGCGTGGCCGAGCGACACGAAGGCCGTTCCCTTCTCGCGCGGCCAGGCGCCGGCCTCGGCCCGGGCGCCGATGCAGAGACATGCCAACAGGACGAGTGCGGCGCGCATGCGATCCCTCCACGCCGGACGCAGTCTTGCGGCGGCATGGTTAACGAAACGTTGCGCCTTCGTCGCGCCGCGGCCGGAAACGGCGCGCCGGCGCGCGCCACGCGGGAACACATCGGCCGCGAATGCGGTTATGATGCGCCGGGTCGTCGCGATTCCCCGGCGGCCGGCGGCAAGGGAGGCTGTGGTGGAAGGATTCTTCGAGACGC
Source organism: uncultured Alphaproteobacteria bacterium (assembly GCA_963798765.1). Lineage (GTDB taxonomy): Bacteria > Pseudomonadota > Alphaproteobacteria > Rhodobacterales > Rhodobacteraceae > Amaricoccus. The sequence goes on from CAWCUP010000013.1 coordinate 305,446, forward strand.
TCGGAACCGTGGGGCTCGCGCTTCTGGTCGTCACGGGCGCGCTGGCGGGGCTGATCGCCGCGTTTCTGGCCGGCGGACACCATCGGGCGCTCTATGTCGCCATCGGGATCGTCGGCGCGGTCGCGATCCCGTTCGTCCTCGCCGCCCTCGGCCTCGGGCTGCTCGCGGCGGGAGGGCTCGCGATCATCCTCGTCGCGGCGCTGATCGGGGCGGTCGCGACGCTGCTCATCGCGAGACTCGCCCTGAAGTGACCCGCGCTCCGGCCGGCTCCGGCCCGGCGGGACGCTCCGCGCGCGCGAACGCGGAACCGGGCCGGCCCGACGCGACCGGCGCGCGCGTGGGCCCGATCCGCGGTTGACTCGCGGCCGCCGCGAGGTCAGACCCGCGCCCTCTCGCGACCGCCGCCCACGAAAGAGATCCCATGTTCGACCTCGCCACGCTCCGGCACGAATGGTTCGGCAATGTCCGCGCCGATCTTCTCGCCGGGCTCGTGGTGGCGCTGGCGCTGATCCCCGAGGCCATCGCGTTCTCCATCATCGCCGGCGTCGATCCCAAGATCGGCCTCTACGCCTCGTTCTCCATCGCGGTGCTGATCTCGTTCACCGGCGGGCGGCCCGGCATGATCTCGGCCGCCACCGCCGCAACGGCGGTGCTGATGGTCACGCTGGTGCGCGATCACGGGCTGCAATACCTGCTCGCCGCCACCGTCCTCGCCGGCCTCTTCCAGATCGCCGCCGGTCTGCTCGGCCTCGCCCGCGTCATGCGCTTCGTCTCGCGCTCGGTGATGACAGGTTTCGTCAACGCGCTCGCCATCCTGATCTTCATGGCCCAGCTTCCGGAGCTGATCGGCGTGCCCTGGCTCACCTACGTGATGGTCGCCGCCGGCCTCGCGATCATCTATCTCGTGCCGCTGGTCTTCCGCGCGATCCCCTCGCCGCTGATCTGCATCATCGTGCTGACCGCCGTGGCGCTGGCCACCGGCATGGACGTGCGCACGGTCGGCGACATGGGCGATCTGCCCGACACCCTGCCGGTGTTCCTGCTGCCCGACATTCCCGCTGACGCTGGAGACCCTCCAGATCATCCTGCCCTATTCCATCGGCGTCGCCGCCGTGGGCCTGCTCGAAAGCCTGATGACCGCCCAGATCGTCGACGAGCTGACCGACACGCCGTCGGACAAGAACCGCGAATGCGTCGGCCAGGGCATATCCAACTCCGTCACCGGCTTTTTCGGCGGCATGGCGGGCTGCGCGATGATCGGACAGTCGATGATCAACGTGAAATCCGGCGGGCGCGGGCGCCTCTCGACCTTCACCGCCGGGGTGGCGCTCCTCTTCCTGATCCTCGTGCTCGGCGATCTGGTCAGCCGCATCCCGATGGCCGCGCTCGTCGCGATCATGATCATGGTCTCGATCGGCACCTTCTCGTGGTCCTCGATCAAAAACCTGCGCGACCATCCGCGCTCGTCCTCCATCGTCATGCTCAGCGTCGTGGTCCTCGTGGTCTACACCCACAACCTCGCCATCGGCGTGCTCGCCGGCGTGCTGCTCTCGGGCATCTTCTTCGCCGGCAAGATCGCGCAGATCTTCCGGGTGACCAGCGCGGCCTCGCCGGACGGCCGCTCGCGCACCTACAAGGTCGAGGGCCAGCTGTTCTTCGCCTCGGCCGAGGACTTCACCGCCGCGTTCGACTTCCGCGAGGCGCTCGACAGCGTCGTGATCGACGTCAGCGACGCGCATATCTGGGACATCTCCTCGGTCGCCGCCGTCGACATGGTCGTGCTGAAGTTCCGCCGCGAGGGCGCCGAGGTCGACCTGCGCGGCATGAACGCGGCGTCGGAGACCATCGTCGACCGCCTCGGCGTCCACGACAAGCCCGGGGCGATGGAAGACCTGCTGGGCCATTGAGGGGAAACGCCATGAAGCTCATCGCCTTCGTCGACGGATCGACCTATTCGCTCAGCGTCTGCGACCACGCCGCCTGGGCGGCGAGGCGCATGGACGCCTCGGTCGACCTCTTCCACGTCCTCGGCCGCCGCGACCGCTCGGGCGAGCCCGCCGATCTGAGCGGCAGCCTGCGTCTCGGCGCCCGCAGCAAGCTCCTCAAGGAGATGGCGGACGTCGATTCCGAGCGGGCCAAGCTCGACCACGCCCGCGGCCGCCTGATCCTCGAGGACGCCAAGGCGCGTCTGACCGGCGACGGGGTGGCCGAGGTCGAGACCCGACTGCGCAACGACGACATCCTGGCGACGGTGCGCGAATTCGAGGGCGGGGCGGATCTCGTCGTCATCGGCAAGCGCGGCGAGGATTCCAGTGTCGCGTTCGAACATCTCGGCTCCAACCTCGAACGCATCCTGCGGAGCGCGACCAAACCCGTCCTGGTCGTCAACCGCGCCTTCAAGCCCATCGACCGCTACATGATCGCCTTCGACGCCGGCCCCAGCGTGATGAAGGCCGTCGAGCATATCGGCCGGGGCCGGCTGTTCCGGGACATGCCCTGTCTCCTGCTCCATGTCGGCGACGACACGCCCGACATCCGGAGCCGGATGGAAGGCGCCGCCGCGATGCTCAGGAAAGCCGGCCAGGACGTCGAGATCGAGATCGCCCGAGGCGAGCCCGAAAAGGTGATCTCGACGGCCGTGGAGACGCGGGGCGTCGGGCTCCTGCTCATGGGCGCCTACGGCCACAGCCGCATCCGCAACCTCATCATCGGCTCCACCACGACCCAGATGGTCCGCTCGTGCAAGATCCCGGTGATGATGTTCCGCTGACGGTCCTCAGGCGCGGCCGCGCCGCCGCCGCGGCCGCGGCCTGCCTCGCTCCCGTCCACGCCTCCGCCCATGCCGCCGAGCGCATGGTCGTCCTGACGCTGCCCACGGGTCTCTACATGCTCGGCGCGGCGGCGGCGGTCGTCCTGACCGCGCTCGTCACGGCGCTCGCCCCGCGCCTGCCGCGCCTCGGACAGGCGCGGCTGTCCGAGCGGCCGGTCCTGCTGTCCCGCACCCTGACCAGCACGCTATCCTGCCTCGTCCTTTTCGCGCTGATCGCAGTCGGTTTTCTCGGCAGCCGCGATCCGCTGTCCAACCTCCTGACCCTCACGATCTGGACCCTGCTCTGGATCGGCCTGCCCATCCTCGCCATGCTCTTCGGCGACGTCTGGCGGCCCGTCGAGCCCTGGACCGGTCCCGTCCGCCTCGCCCGGCGCGCCCTCGGCCGCACGGGTTCCTTCGGTCTCGCCCGCCTCGGACACCTGCCCGCCGTCGCGGGACTCCTCGCCTTCGCCTGGTTCGAGATCGTCTCGCTCGCGCCCGCCGACCCGCTGATCCTTGCCCGCGTCGTGCTGGCCTACTGGCTCGTACATTTCCTGATCGCGCTGCTCGAGGGCGAAAGCTGGCTCCGCCACGGCGAGACCTTCACCGTCTTTTTCGCCCTCATCGCCCGGATCGCTCCCCTCTGGACCGAAACCGACGGCGCCCGCGTCCGGCAGCATGGCCGGCCCGCCCGGCGCGCGTCTCCTGGCCGGCCCGCCGATGGGCGCGGGCCTGATCGCCTTCGTCACCCTCGCGCTCGCCGCCGTCACCTTCGACGGCCTCTCCGAGACCTTCCGCTGGCTGGCTTTCATCGGCGTCAACCCGCTCGAGTTCCCCGGCCGTTCCGCCGTCACCGGCGTCAACACGCTCGGTCTGCTCGGAGCATGGGCGCTCATGGCCGGCTCGATCCTCGGCGCGATATGGCTGGGTTGGCGCATGGCGGGTTCACGCGGCGCGTTCCGGGAGGCCGCCGGCCGGCTGATCCCGACCTTCCTGCCCATCGCCGCCGGGTTCCACGCCGCGCATTACCTGACCGCTCTGCTCACCGGCGGCCAGTACGCGCTCGCCGCCCTGAACGACCCGCTCGGCTCCGGCGCGGCCCTGCTCGGCCTGCCGCACGACAGGATCACGTTCGGCTTCCTCGCCGACCGGCACGCGGTGCTGATGATCTGGAACGCGCAGTTCGCCCTCGTTCTCGGCGCGCATGTCCTGGCGCTGGTCCTCTCGATCCGCGCCGCGCCCGACTGGCCCTGGACGGCCCATCTGCCGATGACCGCGCTGATGGTCGCGCTGACGACGCTCGGCCTCTGGCTGCTGGCCTCTCCCACCGGCGCGTGACAAAGACGTGGACATTCGGCCCGACGGCACACATGTTCCGCTCCGAACGCGGACCTTTCGGAGGGACCATGACGCATCGCGATCCGACCAGACGCCGCATTCTCCAGGCCGGCGGCGCGCTCGCGGCCTCCGCCGCCTTCCCCGGCTTCATCCAGGCGCAGACGCTCCGAGCCCATCCGCCTCGGCTTCCAGCTCCACCGCACCGGCATCGGCGCCGCCTACGGCCGCTGGTACGAACGGGCGGCCACCGGCGCGCTCGGGATCGTCAACGCCGAGGGCGGCATCAACGGCCGCCCGGTCGAGATCCTGTTCGAGGATGACGGCACGGATCCCCGCCGCGGCGCGGAGGTGGTCGAGAAATTCGCCACGCAGTCCAATTGCGACGCGGTCTTCGGCGCGCTCTTCTCCCACGTCGTCGTCGGCACCGCCCCGCGCGCGGGCGAGCTCCGGATCCCCTATCTCGTCTGCTCCGAGGGCAACCACGTCGCGTCCGGGATGCTCAACCGCTGGACGCTCCAGCCCGGCATCACCGACGTGCAGAAGCCAGGTCCAGTCGATGGCCCCTTGGGTCGCCGCCAATCTCGGCAGGAAGGTCACGATGGTCTTCCCCGACTACGCCTTCGGCCACGACCACCGCGATTTCTTCACCGCAGGCGATGGCCGACCAGGGCGGCGAGGTGATCGCCCAGATCGCCATCCCGCCGACCGAGACCTCGTTCACCCGCTACCTGCCGCGCATCCCGCGCGAGACCGAGGTGCTCTACCACGTCATGGTCGGCCCGGCGGTCCTGACCTTCGTCAAGGAGCTCGGCGAGTTCTACGGCGCCGGGCCCGCGCCCCGAGATCTTCGGCTTCATCGACAGCCTCGAAGGCGTCGACATCAACAGCCCCGGCCTCGAATTCCTCGACGGCACGCATTTCTGGGAGGGCCATCCCCGCTACCTCCAGCCGGACGCCGGCGAATTCGAAGCGCCCTACCGCGAAGCGGTCGGCGTCGACGACACCGGAGCCTCCCTCGCCGACGCGCGCGACGTCTCGACCTACGGCCACATGTTCTCCCCTGGGAGACGCTCTTCGTCATCAAGGCCGGCATGGAGGCCTCGGGCTACCAGGGCCCGGGCGACCGCCAGGCCTTCGTCGAGGCGATCGAGGCCATGACCGACATGCCCTATTCCATCGCCCACCCGCAGGGCCCGAAGGTCTTCAACGGCCGCACCCACCAGGTCTTCGGCCTGCAATACATCACCAAGGTCGAGAACGGCCGGATGGACCTCGTCCACACCACCTCCATCGAGGACGGCCTCTACCCCGACGAGGTCGACTACACGTCGATGCCCTTCTGATCCCGCCGGGGCGCGTCCCCGCCCGACGAGGCGCCGCTCTTGGATTTCGGACCGTTCCTGCTGCTGGCCACGATGGAGGGCCTCGTCATGGCGGCGGTCCTCGCGCTCACCGCCTCGGGCCTCAGCCTCGTCTTCGGCGTCATGCGCGTGGTCAACGTCGCGCATGGCGAGTTCTTCATGCTCGGCGCCGTCCTCGCGTGGTTCGTCACGGACGCGATGCCCGGCCCGCCCTGGCTCGGCTTCATGGCGGCGCTCGCCGTGGCCCCGTTCCTCGTCGGCGCCATCGCGGCCCTTGGCCGACACGCTCATCCTCCGACGTCTGAACTACGAGCCCGAGGCCACCATCGTCGCCACCATCGGCCTGCTCTACATCCTCCAGCAGGCCGCGCTCACCTTCTACGGCCCCGACGCCCGCCCGGTCCCGGCGCCCTTCGACTGGCGCATCCAGCTGCCCTGGTTCGGCTGGTCGGGCTACAAGCTCTTCGTCATCGCCGCCGCCTGCGCCATCCTGACCGGCCTCTGGCTCCTGCTCTCGCGCACCCGCATCGGCCTCGTGATGCGCGCGACGCAATACGACGCCGAGACCGCGCGCGCCTTCGGCATCGACACCGACCGGGTCTATGCCGGCGTCTTCGCGCTCGGCGCGGCGCTCGCCGCCGTGGCCGCCGTGCTCATCGTGCCGATCCAGCAGGCGCATTACCTGATGGGCGGCGACCCGCTCCTGCTCGCCTTCATCGTCGTGATCATCGGCGGCCTCGGCTCGCCTGCGCGGCACGCTCGTCGCGGCGCTCCTGATCGGCCTCTCCGACGGCATCATCGGCGTGTTCTTCTCGCCGACGCTGGCCAAGATCATCGCCACGCTCTTCGTCGCGATGGTGCTCGTCCTGCGCCCCAGGGCCTCTTCGGCCGCCGCCCCGCATGAGCCGGCGACGCCGGCAAAACCGCTCGCGCTCCATCTCGGCGTGATCGCGCTCCTGCTGGCGCTCCACTTCATCCTGCCGCCCTACCACCACACCAACCTCGCGCGCGTGATGGTGCTCGCCGTCTTCGCCATGGGCTACAACATCACCTTCGGCTACACCGGCATGCTCAGCCTCGGCCACGCGCTCTTCTTCGCCTCCGGCCTCTACGCCACCGGCCTGCTGATCGAGCACGGCGCCTGGACCGCCGGCCCCGGCCTCGTCGCGGGCGTGCTCGCCGGCGGCGCGATGGCCCTCGCCGTCGGCCTTCTCGCGCTGCGCACCACCGGCGTCGCCTTCATGATCGTCACGCTGATGTTCGCCCAGGCCGGCTATCTCGCGATCCTCTATTTCGGCATCCTGGACGCGCGGCGACGAGGGCTTCGTGCATCGACCGCGCCGCCCGCGCCATCGGCCCGCTCGACCTCAGCGACGACGCGACCCGCTATCTCGCGGCGCTGGCGCTCTTCTCCGTCGCCCTGCTGATCAACCTCCGCCTCGCCCGCTCGCCCTCCGGCCGCGTCCTCGTCGCCATCCGCGAGAACGAGGAGCGCACCCGGATGCTCGGCTACGACCCCTGGCGGTACCGGCTCGGCGCGCTCGTCCTCTCCGGCCTCTATTGCGGCGCGGCCGGGGCCGCCTACGGCCTCCTCTTCGGCTATGTCGGCGCCACCTTCGCCTCGATCCAGTATTCGATCCTGCCGCTGCTCTACGTCCTGCTCGGCGGCGCCGGCACCGTGCTCGGCCCGTTCCTCGGCACGCTCCTGATGTTCTACCTCGATCGACCTCTCCAGCGCCGTCACCGACGCGCATCTGATGGTCGTCGGCGTGGCGCTTCTGGGGCTCGTCCTCTTCGCGCCGCGCGGCCTGCTCGGCGCGCTCCGCGCCCGGCTCCTGCCATGGCTGCCGTGATCCTCGAGACGCGCGGCCTCACCCGCCATTTCGGCGGGCTCAAAGCCGTGGAGAACGTCGATTTCGACCTCGCGGGCCAACGAGGTCCACGCCCTGATCGGCCCGAACGGCGCGGGCAAGACCACCTTCGTCGGCCTGCTCTGCGGCCGCGTCGAGCCCACCTCCGGCACGATCACCTTCATGGGCCGGGACATCACCCGCCTGCCCGCCCACGCCCGCGTCGGTCTCGGCATCGCCTACACGTTTCAGATCACGTCGATCTACGCCGCGCTGACGGTCTTCGACAACGTCGCCATCGCGGTCCAGCGGAGCGGGACCCGCGACCTCGCCTCCGACACCCGCGCCGCCCTCGGCCGCGTCGGTCTCGACGCCGAGGCGGACCGGATCGCCGGAAATCTCGCCTACGGCCACCAGCGCCTGCTCGAGATCGCGATGGGCCTCGCGCTCGACCCGAAGCTGCTCATTCTGGACGAGCCGACGCAGGGCCTCGCGGATTCCGAGATCGCCGACTTCAAGGCGCTCGTCCGAGGCCTCGGCCATTCTACCACCGTGCTCCTGATCGAGCACAACATGGACGTCGTGATGGACCTCGCCGACCGCGTCACGGTGCTCGAATCCGGCGGGAAGCTGGCGACCGGAACGCCCGCCGCGATCCGCGCCGATCCCGCCGTGCGGGCGGCCTATCTGGGGGAATGATGCTCACGCTCGCCGCCATCGACGCGGGCTACGCCGGCGTTCCCGTGCTGCGGGGCCTCTCGCTCGACGTGGCGGCGGGCGAGACGCGCTGCGTCATGGGCCGCAACGGCGCCGGCAAATCGACCATGCTCAAGGCGATCATGGGCCTCGTGCGCGTCACCTCGGGCACGGTCAGCCTCGACGGCGAACGGATCGACGGCCTTCCCGCCCACGAGGTTCCGCGCCTCGGGATCGGCTACGTGCCGCAGGGACGGCGGCTCTTCGACGATCTGACGGTGGCGGAGAACATCGAGATCGGACTGATGACCCGCGGACGCGGCGCGGAGACCCGCGAGCGCGTGCTCGGGCTTTTCCCGCGCCTGCGCGATCGGCTCGACCAGATCTCCGGCACGCTCTCGGGCGGCGAGCGGCAGATGCTCGCCATCGCCCGCGCGCTCTGCCTGGAGCCGGAGATCCTTCTGCTGGACGAGCCGACCGAGGGACTTCAACCCTCGATGATCGCGCTGATCCGCGAAACCGTTCTGGGCCTCAAAGCGTCCGGCGTCGCGGTCATCCTGGTCGAACAGCGCATCGACGCGGTCCTCGCCGTCGCGGACCGCGTCACCTTCATCGTCAACGGCGTGGCGGTGGAGACCCTCGACGCCGAAGGTCTCGGACCCGACGCGGAGGCGTTCCGCCGCCATGTCGGGGTCTGACGCGGATCAATCCGCCGGCGACAGCGACCGCTCGTGCCGGCCTTCGCGGATCTCCTCGACGATCTTGTCGATGAAGGCCGGCAGGTCGTCCGGCTTGCGCGACGTGACGATCGCGTTGTCGACGACCACCTCGCTGTCCTCCCACGCGCCGCCGGCGTTCTCGACGTCGGTGCGGATCGAGGGATAGGACGTGACCTTGCGTCCCTTGAGCGCGCCCGCCTCGGCCAGAAGCCAAGGCGCGTGGCAGATCGCGGCCAGCGTCTTGCCGGACTTGGCGAAGGCGCGGATGAATCCGACCGCGTCCTCGTCGACCCGAAGCAGATCCGGATTGATCTGACCGCCCGGCAGCACCAGGGCGTCGTACTCCGTCGTGTTCGCGTCTTTCACCAGCCCGTCGACCGCGACGCTGTCGCCCCAGTCGTCCTTGTCCCAGCTGCGGATCTCGCCCTCCTTGATCGAAAGGACATGCACTTCGGCGCCTCTCTCCCGCAGCTTCTCGAGCGGTTCGCGAAGCTCCGAGCGCTCGTATCCGTCGGTGGCGAGGATCGCTATGCGTGCATTCTGGATATCGGTCATGGGGTCTCTCCTCCAAATTTGGGTATGTCCGGTGAACGCCGCAGCCGGCGACCCGTTCCGGAGGTCCGGCCGCGACGCAACAAAAGCGTGGAACGCCCGGTGGAAGTGTGAAACCGTCGCCCCAGCCGAGGGGAGGGCTCCGGACCCATGTCGATCAAAGCCAGCATCCATCATCTGACCCATTACAGATACGACCGCCCGGTGACGCTCGGCCCCCAGATCATCCGCCTGCGCCCCGCTCCGCATTCGCGCACGCGCGTCATCTCGCACTCGCTCAAGGTCGGACCCGCCACGCATTTCGTGAACCACCAGCAGGACCCCTACGGCAACTGGCTGGCCCGCTTCGTCTTTCCCGAGCCGGTGCGGGAACTCAGGATCGAGGTCGATCTCGTCGCGGACATGACCGTCTACAACCCCTTCGACTTCTTCGTCGAGGAATCCGCCGAGCAGTGGCCGTTCGACTATCCCGAGGATCTGCTCGACGACCTCGTGATCTACCGCCGTCCGGATCCGGTCGGCCCGCGCCTCCAGGCGTTTCTCGACACGATCCCGCGCGACCGCACGGGCACGGTCGATTTCGTCGTCGGCCTGAACGCGCGTCTGGCGAACGAGATCGGCTACATCATCCGCATGGAAGCGGGCGTCCACACGCCCGAGGAGACGTTCGAGAACGGCAAGGGCTCCTGCCGGGACTCGGCCTGGCTGCTGATCCAGATCCTGCGCAACCTGGGCTTCGCGGCCCGCTTCGTCTCCGGCTACCTGATCCAGCTCAAACCCGACCTCGCGGCGCTCGACGGCCCGTCGGGCACCGATCACGACTTCACCGACCTGCACGCCTGGGCCGAAGTCTATCTGCCCGGCGCGGGCTGGATCGGCCTCGACGCGACGTCGGGTCTGCTCACGGGCGAAAGCCACATCCCGCTCGCCGCCACCCCGCATTACCGCAACGCCGCGCCGATCTCCGGCGTCGCGAGCTACGCCGAGGTCGATTTCGCCTTCGACATGCGCGTGAACCGCGTCGCGGAACACCCGAGGATCACGAAACCATTCTCGGATGACAGCTGGTCGGCCCTCGACGCGCTCGGCCGCCGGGTCGACGCGGCGCTGGCCGAGGGCGACGTCCGCCTGACCATGGGCGGCGAGCCCACCTTCGTCTCGATCGACGATTTCGAGAGCGACGAATGGAACACCGCCGCCGTCGGTCCGCGGAAGCGCGCGCTGGCCGATCAGCTCATCCGCCGCCTGCGCGACCGCTTCGCGCCCGGCGGCTTCCTGCATTACGGCCAAGGCAAATGGTATCCGGGCGAGACCCTGCCCCGCTGGACCTTCTCGCTCTACTGGCGGCGCGACGACAAGCCGATCTGGTCGGACGCCGACCTGATCGCCGAGGAGGGCGCGAAAACCGGCGCCACCCCGGAGCAGGCCTCGGAACTGCTCTCGGGCATCGCGGGCGAACTCGGCATCGAGACCGACATGGTCCAGCCCGCCTTCGAGGATCCCGCGACCTGGATCGTCAAGGAGGCCAACCTTCCCGAGAACGTCACTCCGGAGAACTCGAAGATCGAGGATCCCGAGGAACGCCACCGCATCGCGACCGTCTTCGGACGCGGCCTGACGAAACCCACCGGCTACGTCCTGCCGGTCCAGCGCTGGCAGGCCCGCGCGGATTCGACGCCGCGCTGGCGTTCCGAGAAGTGGAAGCTCCGCCGCGGGCACCTTTTTCTCGTCCCGGGCGACAGCCCAGTGGGGTACCGCATCCCGCTCGGGTCGCTGCCCTACGTGCCGCCGTCGCGCTATCCCTACACCCACGTCACCGACCCGACCGTACCGCGCGGCCCTCTGCCGGAATACGGGCCGCACCGGGACGAGGGCGCACCCGAGGCCGCCGCCGAGGACCGCCGCCGCCAGCAGGTCGCCTCCTTCACCGCCGCGGAGGCCGGCCAGGAACGCATCGAACAGGAACTCGGCGATCTCGACGGGGCCGTGCGCACCGCGCTCAGCGTCGAGGCGCGCGACGGACGCCTCTGCGTCTTCATGCCGCCGACCGAGGACGTCGAGGATTATCTCGAACTGGTCGCCGCCGCCGAGACGGCCGCGAAGAACCTCGGCCTGCCCGTCCACATCGAAGGCTACGCGCCGCCGCACGATCCCCGCCTCAACGTGATCCGCGTCGCCCCCGATCCCGGCGTGCTCGAGATCAACGTCCACCCGGCGACCAGCTGGGACGATTGCAAGGCGATCACCCAGGGCGTCTACGAGGAGGCGCGGCAATGCCGCCTCGGCGCCGACAAATACATGATCGACGGCCGCCACACGGGAACCGGCGGCGGCAACCACGTCGTGGTCGGCGGCGCCACCACGCTCGACAGCCCGTTCCTGCGCCGCCCCGACCTGCTGCGCAGCCTCGTGCTGCACTGGCAGCGGCATCCGTCGATGTCATACCTCTTCTCCGGCCTCTTCATCGGCCCGACGAGCCAGGCCCCGCGCGTCGACGAGGGCCGCCAGGACGCCCTGCACGAGCTGGAGATCGCCCTGTCGCAGATCGCCGCACCCGGCGCGGGCGACGACGTCCCGCCCTGGCGCGTCGACCGCCTGCTGCGCAACCTGCTCACCGACGTCACCGGCAACACCCACCGCGCCGAGATCTGCATCGACAAGCTCTATTCGCCCGACGGCCCCACGGGGCGGCTCGGCCTCGTCGAGTTCCGCGGGTTCGAGATGCCGCCCGACGCCCGCATGTCGCTGGCCCAGCAGCTCCTGATCCGCGCCCTCGTCGCGCGCTACTGGGACGCGCCGCAGACCGGCGAGTTCACCCGCTGGGGCACGGTGCTGCACGACCGCTTCATGCTGCCGCATTACATCTGGGCCGACTTCCTCGACGTGCTGCGCGATCTCGGCCGCCACGGCTTCGAGATGCGCCCGGACTGGTTCGAGGCGCAGGCCGAATTCCGCTTCCCGTTCTGCGGCGAGGTCGAATACGACGGCGTCCATCTGGAGATCCGACAGGCGCTCGAACCCTGGCACGTCCTCGGCGAGACCGGCGCCATCGGCGGCACCGTGCGCTACACCGACAGCTCGACCGAACGCCTCCAGGTCAGGCTCCGGACCGCGGACCCCGCGCGCTACGCCGTCACCTGCAACGGCCGCCCCGTGCCGCTCCGCGCGACGGACACCGCCGGAATCTCGGTCGCCGGCGTGCGGTTCAAGGCCTGGCAGCCGGCCGAGGCGCTGCATCCGGTCCTGCCGGTCGACGCGCCGCTCACCTTCGACATCTTCGACACCTGGTCGGGCCACGCGCTCGGCGGCTGCACCTACCACGTCGCCCATCCGGGCGGCCGAAGCTACGAGACCTTCCCGGTCAACGGCAACGAGGCGGACGCCCGCCGCCTCGCCCGGTTCGAGCCGAACGGCCACACCCCCGGCCGCTACGCGCCGGTCCCCGAAACCCCGCACCGCGAATTCCCCATGACCCTCGATCTGCGGCGCGCGCCGGGGATCTGATGGCGACGCCCGCTCTCTCGCCCGACCATCCCGCAGCCCCGATGCTCTCGGAATACGCGCCGCCGCCCGGCGTCTCGGACGAGCTGCTCGGGCAGGACGGCGCGATCCGCCCGGTCTGGCGCCAGTTCATCGACCATCTCGCCGCTCTCGAACCCTCGGACATCGCCGGGCGGTTCGCGCGCGGCGACCAGTATCTGCGCGACGCCGGCGTGTTCTTCCGCGAATACGACGGCACGGCCTCGACCGAACGGCCCTGGCCGCTCAGCCACATCCCCGTCCTGATCGAGGAGGGCGAATGGGCCGGGATCTCGCGGGGCCTCGTCCAGCGCGCCGATCTGCTCGAAGGCCTCTGCGCCGATCTCTACGGCGGCAACCGGCTCGTGGCGGACGGCCATCTGCCCGCCTCGCTGATCGCCTCCAGCCCCGAATGGCTCCGCCCCGTCGTCGGCACGGCGCCGGCTTCCGGCCATTTTCTGCACTTTCTCGCGTTCGAGATCGGCCGCGGTCCCGACGGGACCTGGTGGGTGCTCGGCGACCGCACCCAGGCCCCGTCGGGCGCGGGTTTCGCGCTCGAGAACCGCGTGGCGACGGCGCGCGTCTTCTCCGACCTCTTCGCCGAGGCCCGCGTCCACCGCCTCGCCGGTTTCTTCCGCACCTTCCGCGACGCGCTCCAGGGTCTGCGCGCCGAAAGCGGCAGCCGGATCGGAATCCTGACGCCCGGGATGATGAACGACACCTATTACGAGCACGCCTGGATCGCGCGCTATCTCGGCTTCCTGCTGCTCGAGAGCGAGGATCTGACCGTCGAGGACGGCCGCGTCATGGTCCGCACCGTGGCGGGCCTCACGCCGGTGGACGTGCTCTGGCGCCGCCTCGATTCGAGCTTCGCCGATCCGCTTGAACTCGACGCCTCGTCGCGTCTCGGCACGCCAGGCATGGTCGGCGCGGTCCGGCGCGGCAACGTCACGCTCGTCAACGCGCTCGGCTCGGGCGTCCTGGAGACCCGCGCGCTTCTGGCCTTCATGCCGAAGATCGCCCGCGCGCTGCGCGACGAGAAGCTGCTTCTGCCCAACATCGCGACCTGGTGGTGCGGCCAGCCCGCCGAACGCGACCACGTCCGCGCCAACACCGCCGCGATGATGATCGGCCCGGCGCTCTCGACCCGCCTGCCCTTCGAGATCGACGAGACCACGGTGCTCGGCGGCGATTTCCGAGGCATCGCGCGCGAATCCGTCGACGCCTGGCTCCAATCCGACGGCCCCAACCTCGTTGGCCAGGAGGCCGTCACCCTCTCCACCACGCCGGCCTGGGAGGACGGACGCCTCGTGCCGCGCCCGATGAGCCTGCGGGTCTTCCTCGCCCGCACGCCGGACGGATGGAGCGTCATGCCCGGCGGCTTCGCCCGCATCGGCAGCACGCCGGACCCCACCGCCATCGCGATGCAGCGCGGGGGCGCGGTCGCCGACGTCTGGATCGTCAGCCGGGGCCCCGTGGCGCCCGACACCATGATGCCCCCGGCGGCGGACGCCTTCACCCGCGCGGGGCCGGGCATCCTGCCCAGCCGCGCCGCCGACAACCTGTTCTGGCTCGGCCGCTACGTCGAGCGCGCCGAGGGCGTGCTGCGCCTGCTGCGCGCGCACCATTCGCGCCTGGCCGAGACGGCCGATCCGGAGACCCCGCTGCTCCTGCATCTCGACGCCCATCTCGACACGCTCGGCATCGACCCCGACCAATCCGTGCCCGAGGGCCTGCTCTCGATGCTCAATTCCGCGATGACCAGCGCGGGACGCGTCCGCGACCGCTTCTCCACCGACGGCTGGATGGCGCTCAAGGATCTCGCCAAGACCGCCAACCGCATGTCCGAGAGCGCCGAGACCGGCGACGACGCCGCGCGCGCGATGGGCATCCTGCTGCGCAAGATCACCGGCTTCTCCGGCCTCGTCCACGAGAACATGTACCGCTTCAACGGCTGGCGGTTCCTGTCGATCGGCCGCTCGCTCGAACGCGCCCAGGCCATGTGCGCGACCCTCGCCGCCCTCGCCGACCCGGACGCCCCCGACGGCGCGCTCGATCTCGCGGTCGAGGCCGGCGACAGCGTCATGACGCACCGCCGCCGCTACGCCGTCTCGACCTCGCGCGAGACGGTCGTCGACCTGCTCGCGCTCGACGCCATGAACCCGCGCGCCGTGCTCTATCAGCTCGGCGAGATCCGCAGCCATGTCGGCTACCTGCCGCGCGCCTCGCTCCACGGCCAGATGTCGCCGCTCTCGCGCGCCGTCCTGCGCGTCCACACCGACCTCGCGGTCCAGTCTCCCGAGACGCTCGACACCGCCGCGCTTCGCGCCATCCGGGGCGAGATCGGCGCGCTGAGCGGCCTCCTCTCCGCCGCGTATCTGGTCTAGCCATGCTCTACGACATCGGCCTCACCTTCACGACCCGCTACGCCAATCCGGTCAGCGTCGCGCGGCACCTCCTGCGCCTCGTCCCCGCCGCCCTGCCCGGCGCGCAGACGCTGCATTCGGGCCGGCTCGACGTGACGCCCGCGCCGGCCGAGCGGTCCGGATTCATCGACTTCTTCGCCAATTCCGCCACCGAGATCGTGCTGCGGGCGCCGCATGACGAGATCAACGTGCGCATGGAGGCCCGCGTCGACCGCTTCGCCGAACCCGGCCTCGACCTCTCGCCCGACCTCGCGGGCCTCGCGCGCGAGATCGCGGGCTTCCGCGGCCTCGGCCCGGGCGCCCCGCACCATTTCCTCGGCGCCAGCCCGCGCATCTCGCCCGCTCCCGACACGACCGCCTACGCCCGCGAGGTGACGGAGGGCGGCCTGACCGCCTTCGGGACCGTCTGCGCCGTCGGCATGGCGCTCCACCGCGACATGAAATTCGACCCCGAGGCGACAACCGTGGAAACGCCGCCCGCCGAGGCCTTCGCACGCCGCCACGGCGTCTGCCAGGATTTCGCCCAGATCATGATCGCCGCTCTGCGCGGCATCGGCGTGCCGGCGGGCTACGTCTCGGGTTTCCTGCGCACCAACCCGCCGCCCGGAAAGCCCCGCCTCGAAGGCGCCGACGCGATGCACGCCTGGGTGCGCGCCTGGTGCGGTTTCGAGACGGGCTGGGTCGAGTTCGACCCCACCAACGCCGCCGTCTGCGCCACCGACCACGTCGTCGTGGCCTACGGGCGCGATTACGGCGACGTCTCGCCGATGCGCGGCGTCCTGCGCATCTCCGGCGGCCAGAAGATCGAGCAGAAGGTCGACGTCATCCCCGTCGGCGGCCGCTGAGTGGACGCGCGCCGCGTCGCCGCTACATCCTCCCGGCACCCCGGTCGCGGAGATCCTCAGATGACAGCCACGCAAGCCCCCGCACGGACCTCCGCCATGATCCGCGCGGCCCTCGTCGGCGCGGCGGCGCTCGGTCTCGCCGCATGCTCCGGCCGACCCGACCTCGACCAGCAGCTCGGCGGCCCGGATCTCATCCTCGAGGAATATTTCGACGGCGATCTCGTCGCCTACGGCCAGTTCCAGGACCGCTTCGGAACCGTGCGCCGCCGCTTCAAGGTCGACATCGCCGGCGAGTGGGACGGGACAACGCTGACCCTCACCGAGGATTTCACCTACGAGGACGCGACGACCGAGCGCCGCGTCTGGACACTGACAAAAACCGGAGCCGACACCTGGACCGGAACGGCCCCCGGCGTCATCGGAACCGCCACCGGCGAGGTCCGGGGCGACGCGTTCAACTGGCGCTACACCATCGATCTGCCCACGGGCGAGGGCGAGACCCTGCGCGCCACGTTCGACGACTGGATGTGGCGATTTGACGAGACGCGGCTTCTCAACCGCGCCTATATGAGCCGGTTCGGCGTGCGCATCGGCGAGGTGATCATCTTCTTCGAGAAGGTCTGACGCCGATCAGGACTTGAAACCCGCCGTCTTGTGGCTCCCGTCGCAGAACGGCTTGTTGCCCGAATGCCCGCACCGGCAGAAGAACGCGCCCTTGACCCGCGTCACCGCGCGACCCGTCCCGGTCTGCACCTCCAGCGCGCCCTTCATCTGAAGCGGCCCGTCCGCGTGCGGCGTGACGCTCACCGGCCCGACCAGATCCGGAATCGCCATCTCCATGTCCTTCGTCGGCAATTCGCCCGTCGCGACGAACCCGCCCGCGATGTGCGAGTTGTCGCAGAACGGCTTGTTCTTCGACAGCCCGCAGCGACACAGCGTCGCCCGCGTCACCGCGCCGTAGCCTTCGATCTCCACCGCCGCCCGGACCGCCAGGGGTCCGTTCTCCAGCACCGCCACCTGGTTGGTCCGCGGCGCCTCCTCTCCCGTTCCGCCGTCCTTTCGCTCGACCGTGATCGCGCCCGACGGACAGGCGTAGGCGATCCGCAGCACCGCCTCGGCGCTCTCCGCGTCCGGCTCGATCCAGTCGCCTTCCGCATCGGCCTTGAACACGCCCGGCGCGCCGGTCACGCACCGCCGCGCGTGGATGCAGCGCCTGCCGTCGAAACGGATCGTGACGTCGGCGCCCTCGTAGCTCTGCGGCATTGTCAGTTCCTTTCCCCGATTGAACCTTGGACATAGCGCGCGCCGCTTGGCCGGACAGGCGGCGTCAGACCGCCCGCACGCGCACCCGCTCGCCGATGGCGTTCAGGATGCCGCGCAGGTCGTCGTAATCCGGATGCCGCACCCGCATCCAGGCGTTCGCCATGTAGCCCGCCTCGACGCCCTGCGTCGGCGTTCCCGGCTCCGGGAAGTGGCTTCCGACGACCAGATCGCCGAACTCCTCGAATACCCGCTCGACGCCCTCGTAGCCCGCGATCCGCCCGTCCCGGTCCGGCCGGAGCGCGATGATCCCGCAGGCGTAGCGCCGCGAGAGCCGCGCCTCCGTGCGCCCGTGACAGACCGCCATCGCCCAGTCGCGGTAGATGTCGAACTCGTTGCCGGCGGCGTAGCTGTCCCACTGCCCCACCCCCGGCGGTCGGACGCCGATCTCGGAGAATTTCAGCCCCTTCGGCCCGAAAAACCACTCCATGTGCGTCGCCGCCGTGCCGATCCCGAGCGCCGCGTTCACCCGCCGTCCCATCTCGCGGATCTCGCCGTATCCCGGCGCGTCCATCCGGTTGGTCGCCACGATCTGCGGCGAGATCCACCGCGCCCGCATCCCCTCCAGCACGTTCGGGAAGTAATGGCTGATGAAATCGTGCCGCGCCTCCCCGTCCACGCTCAGCGTGTCGTAGAACCCCTCATGCCCCTCGACGAATTCCTCGATCGCCGCCGGCGCACCGTCCGCGAGCCCGCTCTCGCGGGCCACCCGGTCGAGGCCCCCGTCGTCATCCGCCCGGTACGTCCCGGCGGCGCCCGCCGCGTCGCGCGGCTTCACGATCACCGGATAGCCCACCGCCCGCGCGAACTCGAACGCCTCTCCCGCGCTCGACACCCCCGCCGAGGCCGCCGTCGGCACCCCGGCCGCGCGCAGCACCTCCTTCATCGCCACCTTGTCGCGGCACAGATACGCCGTGCGCGCCGACACGCCGGGAATGCCGCGGCGCTCGCGGACATGCGCCGCCGGCAGGACATGCGCCTCGACCGCGACCTCCAGCCGGTCGATCCACACCCGGTCCTGCGCCTCGCGCACCGCCCATTCGAGCGCGCCCTCGTCCGTGACGTTGCCGATCCGCCGATAGGACGCGAGCCAGCCCCGAAGCTCGTCGTCCATCCATTCGGCCGGCCGGTCGCCGATCCCGTGGACCGTGGCGCCGACGTCGCGCAGCGCCTTGACGAACCGCCGCTGGTTCGCCGGAAACGACGGCTCCAGAAAGATCACGTTCATCGCCCGTCCCCCCTCCACTGGGCTGTCCGAGGCCACGTTAACTCTTTTATCTCATCATTTCCGTAACTTGACCTCTGTCCTACCTAGGACGCCGCCTCACGGGCGCCATCTCGTCGAGATACTTCGGCAGCATCTCGCGCCAGGCCGGCCAGTCGTGGTCGTATTCCGGACCCCAGGCGTCCACCCGGTTGGGCACGCCCTTCGCGCCCAGGACGCCGCCCATCCGCCAGCTGTCGTCCGGATCCTCCCAGCGCCCCTGGCCGAAAGCCATCACCACGAACCGCCGCCGGAGCGCGTCGAGCGTCGGCCCCTCGCCCAGTCCCGGCAGGAACAGGAGCGGCGCCGACAGATAGTAATCCTCGTTGCCCCCGAACCCGAGCAGACGCTCCAGATCGTAGGTCCCGCTCATCGCCACCGCCGACCGGAAGAGATGCGGATACCGGCAGATCGCCGAGACCGCGTTGAACGCCCCGATCGACGCCCCCGCCGCGATCATCTCGACCGCGCCGCCGCAATCCGCATGGATCGCCGGCGCCGCCTCGCGCGCCACGTATTCCCCGAACTGTTTCAGCAGCCAGCACCTGTGCTCGACCGAGCCCGCCTTCGCCGCCAGCGCCCTGCCCGCCACGCTGTCGCAGGAATAGACCTTGATCCGCCCCGCCTCGATCAGCGGCCGGAGCGCGCCGATCAGATGCATCCGCTCGACCTCCTCCGCGTCGCCCCCCGCCGTCGGGAACAGCATCACGGGAACGCCCCAATGGCCCCATCGCACCAGCGAGACCTCGGTCTCGAGCCGGGGCGAGTACCACCTAGAAGCCGTCCGGATCACCCTGTCGGCCCTCCTGTTCGCGCCAGAGCTGCACCCGCTGCCAGAACAGCTCCGTGAACTCTTCGATCTCGTGCGCCGGAAACAGCGCCGTCACCTTGCGGCGGATCGCGTCGCGCATCAGCTCGGAGCCGAAAAACTCCCAGGCCAGCTCGTCGAGATGCCCCAGCTCCGTCCGGCAGAACTCGCGGAACTTCTCCGTCTCGAACCGCTCGTGCGCGATCTTCGCGTATTCCGTCAGCTTCTCGCGGTACGGAATGTCCCGGTCGGCGATCGCGTAGAACGGCGCCCAGTCCATGTTCTTGCGCATGGCCCGATCCGTCGCCGCGCAGAACAGCGACCAGCGCAGGTTCGCCTTGATCATCCACGGGAAATGGTAATGCAGCGACGTGACCTGACTGTCCGGACAGGCGTTGGCGAAGTCGATCGGATGCCAGACCCCGTCCCGGCGCAGCAACTCGCACGAGTTGAAATCCCACCCGAAGAACGCGTTGATCGTCGCCGTCATGTCCTCGAGCACCGACACGTCGTCCGGCTCGAGAAAATCCACGTCCATCCGGTACCGGTCGTGCAGCGCGGCGCCCGGATCGTAGTTCACCTTCCGCATCTGCGGCCCGAGCCCGACGCAGCGCACGAACCGGTCATGCGGCAGCACCGCCGCCTGCAGGTTCATCAGATCGGTGCCGCTGGCGTCATAGGCGCGCTTCAGCCCCGCCAGATCGTCGATCCTCGTGACACCCTTCCAG
The DNA here is from genome assembly GCA_963798765.1 of uncultured Alphaproteobacteria bacterium. Lineage (GTDB taxonomy): Bacteria > Pseudomonadota > Alphaproteobacteria > Rhodobacterales > Rhodobacteraceae > Amaricoccus. Next base: position 325,681 of record CAWCUP010000013.1, read on the forward strand.
CCGCCGCCATGATAGGGTTTCATGAAGAACGGATAGCCGAGCTTGTCGCCGATCTCCTCCAGCGAGAACATCCTGGCGTATTGCCGCAGCGTCGGCTCCAGATCGTCCGCCGCCTCGTAGGACTTCTGCGGCAGCATCCACGTCTCGGGCACCGGCAGCCCCAGCCGCATCATCGCGGCGTAGGACGTGTGCTTCTCGTTCGACTGCAGCGACCACGGGTTGTTGTAGACGTAGAGGTCGTCGACGAGGATCGCCTTCTTGATCCATTCCCGGCTGATCGAATACCAGTGCGTCAGCCGGTCGATCACCACGTCGTATTTGACCGGCTGGCGCAGGTCGAACGGCTCGATCGTCACCCGCTCGCAGGCGACCTTCACCCGGTCGCCGCCGACCTTCATGTCGAGATCCATCCGCCCGAGCAGCGTCTCGTAGCAGATCGGCCAGCAGATGTCCGCCCCGAGCGAAAGCCCGATGTTCACCGTCCGGTTCGCCATGTCGTCCCCCCCTCGCGGTCCGTCCGGGGGGCGTCCCCGTCAGTCCGTCTTCTGATCCTCGCCGGGCCGCAGCGCCCAGCGCAGCCCGTCGCGAAGCTGGTCGCGCCAGTTGTGCCAATGGTGCCCGTCCCACGCGCTTTTGAACAGAACATCTACCCCGTGCCCGCGCAAGAACATAGCGAGCGCCTCGTTGTCCTCCGCGAGACCTTCCAGCTCGCCGGTCGAGACGAACGCCCGCGTCGGCGGCAGCTTCGGCGCCCGCTTGAGCGCCCGCACCAGGCGCTCGGTCCTGTGGAACACCGGATGCGGCCGCCCGGCCAGCTTGTCGCGGTCGAGGATGAACGATCCGGACTTCAGCACCAGCCCTCCGAACACGCCCGGATACCGGAACGCCGTCGACAGCGACGCCACCGCGCCGAGGCTCGCCCCGAGCAGCACCCGCTCCCCGGCGCGCTCCGAGACCGGATACCGCAGGTTCAGAAGCGGCAGCAGATCGCGCACGAGATAGCGCGCGTGACGCCGCGCCCGCGAATATTCGCCCGTCCGGTCCCGCGTCTGGACCAGCGCCGCGACGACCGGCGGAATGTCCCCGGCCTCGATCAGGTTGTCGAGCGACACCGCCAGATCGGCGTAGGTCACGAAATCCTCGCCGTCATGGATCACCACCAGCGGATGGCGCACGCCCGCGTCGTACCCCGCCGGCAGATAGACCCGCTCGTGCCGGATCTCGCCGAACGCCACGCTCGGAACCTCCAGTTCCTCGATCCGCCCGGCCGGCGCCCCGCGCGGCGCGCTCCATTCCGGCCGCGAATAGCCCCAGGTCCGGCAGACCGAGTTCTCGCCGAACGGATCGCCCGCCCGCGCGGGGTTCAGCGGATCGACCATCAGCTCTCCGTGCCCGTCCCGCACCACGTCGAGCTTGTACTCGAACCGCCCGCCATCCTCGACAGGAAGCCGCAGCGTCCAGAGATCGGATCCCTCGACCCGCGTGAACGCCGCCCGGTTTCCGCCCCCGTGTATGAACCGCAGGAGACTCACCGCCTCCGCGCCGCCGCGCCACAGGAACGTCGCGGCCCCCGGCTCGACGAGCGGCACGTCATGGGCGGCGAGAAACCCGTCGATGGCCGGGCCGTCTCCCGCGCCATGCGCGAGAAGCGGAGCCAGGGCCGGATGGACCGCGTCGGGCTGCGGGGAAGCTGTGTGGTGCACGTTCAAGGGAAGCCTGTTTTTTTTCACGGGCCCGATCAGGGCCGCGAATGTGCGAGATAAGTCCGCCTGCTGCGATATTCAACGATCTTGACCGGGATCCGCCGGCCGATCAACCCTTGGTTGCAAGACGCCGAAGCGATCGGCCGCGCATGGGAGACAGGCGTGTCAGGTGGTTTCCATGAGGTTAACGCGATTCTGATCTTCTATTGTAATCATACATTTAGCGATAATGCCACGCGTGGCACACCGTGACCGGACACGCCTCGATCCCGCGCTCTTTCCATTCCCGGCGAAGCGTGGGATAGGACGCCGCCAGACGCGATTTTTATCCGGAGGCTGCCATGGAACTGCGCGAGGCCCTGACGTTCGACGACGTGCTGCTGGTTCCGGGCGCGTCCGAGGTTCTTCCCGGCACCGCCGACACCCGGACGCACCTCACGCCGAAAATCGCGCTCAACATCCCGCTGATCAGCGCCGCGATGGACACCGTGACCGAATACCGGATGGCGATCGCCCTGGCCCAGTCCGGCGGCCTCGGCGTCATCCACCGCAACTTCTCCGTCGCCGGACCAGGCCGCCGAGGTCCAGCGCGTCAAGCGCTTCGTCTCGGGCGTGGTCTACGCCCCCGTCACCCTGCGCCCCGATCAGACCCTGGCGGACGCCAAGGTGCTCCAGGAGCGCTACCGCGTGACCGGCTTCCCGGTCGTCGACGACACCGGCGTGGTCCTCGGCATCGTCACCAACCGCGACATGCGCTTCGCCAGCGACAATTCGACGCCCGTCAAAGTCATGATGACCTCCGAGAAGCTCGCCGTCCTGCGCGAGCCGGCCGATCTCGGCGAGGCGAAAAGCCTGATGGAGGCCCGCCGCATCGAGAAGCTGCTGGTCCTCGACGGCGACGGCCGCCTGACCGGCCTGCTGACCATCAAGGACATCGAGCAGAACGTCCTCAACCCGCTCGCCTGCAAGGACGAGTACGGCCGCCTGCGGGTGGCCGCCGCCTCGACCGTCGGCGACGCCGGCTTCGAGCGCTCCGCCGCCCTGGTCGAGGCCGGCTGCGATCTCATCGTCATCGATACCGCCCACGGCCATTCCGCCCTGGTCGCCCAGGCCGTCGAACGCCTGAAAAACCACGCCCCCGACGCGCAGGTCGTCGCCGGCAACGTCGCGACCGCGGGCGCGACCCGCGCGCTGATCGACGCGGGCGCCGACGCGGTCAAGGTCGGCATCGGCCCGGGTTCGATCTGCACCACCCGCGTCGTCGCCGGCGTCGGCGTGCCGCAGATGACCGCCATCGTCGACTGCGCCGCCGAGGCCAGGAAGAGCGGCCACGGCGTCATCGCCGACGGCGGCATCAAGTTCTCCGGCGACTTCGCCAAGGCCATCGGCGCCGGCGCCCGCTGCGCCATGATCGGCTCGATCCTCGCCGGGACCGACGAGGCGCCGGGCGAGGTTATCCTCTATCAGGGTCGCAGCTTCAAATCCTACCGCGGCATGGGCAGCATGGCGGCGATGGCCCGCGGTTCGGCGGACCGCTATTTCCAGAAAGAGGCGAGCGCCGAGAAACTCGTGCCGGAGGGCATCGAAGGCCAGGTTCCCTACAAGGGCGCCGTCTCCGCCGTGCTCCATCAGCTCGTCGGCGGCCTCCGCGCCGCGATGGGCTATACCGGCAACGCCACCATCGAGGCGATGACCACCGGCTGCGAGTTCGTGCGCATCACCGGCGCGGGCCTGCGCGAAAGCCACGTCCACGACGTGCAGATCACCCGCGAAAGCCCGAACTACCGGATCGGATAGCGGCCGCCCGCCTATTTCGTCCCGAACATCCGGTCGCCGGCATCCCCCAGTCCCGGCAGGATGTAGCCCTTCTCGTTCAGCCGCGCGTCGAGCGACGCCGTGACGATCCGCACGTCGGGATGCGCCTCGCGCATGCGCGCGACGCCCTCCGGCGCGGCGAGGAGGCACAGGAACCGGATGTCGGTCGCGCCCGCCGCCTTCAGCAGATCGACCGCCGCCGCCGAGGAATTGCCCGTCGCCAGCATCGGGTCGACCGCGATCACCACGCGCTCCGCCAGATCCGCCGGCAGCTTGCAGTAGTACTGCACCGGCTTCAGCGTCGCCTCGTCGCGGTAGAGGCCGACGAACCCGACCCGCGCGGCGGGGATCAGTTCCAGCACCCCGTCGAGCAGCCCGTTGCCCGCGCGCAGGATCGAGACGAGCACGAGCTTCTTCCCCTTCAGGACCGGCGCCTCCATCTCCATCAGCGGCGTCTCGACGGTCCTGGTGGTGATCGGCAGGTCGCGCGTGACCTCGTAGGCGAGCAGAAGGCTGATCTCGCGCAGCAGCCGCCGGAACCCGGCGGTCGACGTGTCCTTCTCGCGCATCAGCGTCAGTTTGTGCTGGACCAGCGGATGGTCGACGATGGTCAGGTGCGGACTCATCCGGGCTCCTCGGTCAGACGCGCGACGATGGCCGCGCGGGTGGACGCGTCGCAGAAGGCGGCGCGGGCGGCGGTCAGGTTGATGTCGCGGAAATCGGTTTCCGTCCAGCCGAAAGCCTCCGCGAGACCCGCGTATTCCGCCACCATGTCGGTACGGAAATAGGGCGGATCGTCCGTCGAGACCGTGACGGGCACGCCGGCGGCCCGCAGCGCCGCGATCGGATGCGCCGCGATGTCCGGAAAGAGCCCGAGCGCGACGTTCGATCCGGGACACACTTCGAGCACGATCCCCTCGGCGGCGAGCCGACGCACCAGGTCCGGGTCCTCGACGGACCGCACTCCGTGTCCGATCCGGCCGACCGGCAGAGCGTCGAGCGCCGCCCGGACGCTGTCCGGGCCGCATATCTCGCCCGCATGGACCGTGAGTCCCAGCCCCGCCTCCTCCGCGATGGAATAGGCCTTCGCGAAATCGGAAGGCGCTCCGAAACGCTCCTCTCCACCCATGCCGAAACCCGTCACCATCCGTCCCGCCGTTGCGGCGGCGAGGCGCGCGGCCGCCTCCGCGCGCTCCGGTCCGAAATGGCGGATCGCGGTCGGAATGAACCGGGCCTCGATGCCATGCGCCGCGCGTGCCGCGTCCGCGCCCGCGATCATCGCGTCGAGATACTCCGCCCAGGCCCGGGGCGATCCGTCGCCGCAGAGATCGGGCGCGAGGAACAGCTCGGCGTAGATCACCCCGTCCGCCGCCGATTTCGCCAGCACGGTCTCCATGAGACGCCGGTAATCCTCCGGCGTGCGCAGCACCGTGCAGGCGAGCTCATAGGTCCGCAGGAACGCCGCGAAATCCGTCCAGGCGTAGCCGCCGTCCGGATCGAAGGCGCGACGGACGTCGATGGACTTTTCGGCCGCGAGCTCGCGGATGAGATCCGGCGGCGCCGCTCCCTCGACATGGAGATGAAGTTCGACCTTCGGCGACGCCGCCAGGTTCACAGGAACGACCGCCCATGGCGGCCGGGCGCGAGGCCGAGATGCGCGGCGAGTGTCTCGCCCACATCGGCGAAGCCGACGATCCCGACGTCGCGCGCGCCGATCCCGGGCCCGGTTCCGAGCACCGGCACCCTTTCGCGGGTGTGGTCCGTCCCGCGCCATGTCGGATCGTTGCCATGGTCGGCCGTGACGATCATCAGGTCCCCCGGCCGCAGCGCGTCCGCGATATCGGGAAGACGGGCGTCGAAGGCCTCGAGCGCGAGGGCGTAGCCTTCGACGTCGCGCTGATGGCCGTAGAGCGAGTCGAACTCGACGTAATTGGCGAAAACCAGATCGCCGTCCTCCGCGCGCCGCAGGACGTCGACCGTCGCGTCGACCAGCGCCATGTCGTCCTTGCCCTTGGCAAGCGTCGAGACGCCCCGGTGGGCGAAGATGTCGCCGATCTTGCCGATGGCGTGCGTCCGCCCGCCGGCCGCCACGACCCGGTCGAGAAGCGTGGGCTCTGGCGGCGCGATCGCGAGGTCCTTGCGGTTCGGCGTCCGGCTGAAGGTCTCCGACGTCTCGCCGACGAAGGGGCGCGCGATGACGCGGCCGACGCGCATCGGATGGACGATCTCCGCCGCGATCCGGCAGACCTCGTAGAGGCGTTCCAATCCGAAATGCGTCTCGTGGCCGCAGATCTGGAGCACGCTGTCGGCGGAGGTGTAGAGGATCGGCTTGCCCGTCGCGATGTGCTCCTCGCCGTATTCCCGCAGGACCGGCATGCCGGAGGAATGCGCGTTGAAGAGGGTCCCCGGCAGGGCGGCGCGCTCGATCAGCGGTTCCGTCACCTCCGGCGGGATCGCCGGCACCTCGCGCGGGAAGTAGCGCCAGTCCCAAGGCACCGGCACGCCCGCCAGTTCCCAATGCCCCGTCGGGGTGTCCTTGCCGCGCGAGACCTCCGTCGCGGCGCCATGAATGCCCGTCGGCGTGCCGTCGAAGCCGGGCAGCCCGATCCCGCTCGCGACCCGGATCGCCGCGCCGAGACCCAGCGCTGCCAGGTTCGGCGCGCGCAGCGGCCGACCGGCCTCCGCCCGGAACCGGATGATGTGCCCGAGCGTGTTGGCCCCCGCGTCGCCGAACTCCGCGGCGTCGGGCGCGCCGCCGCAGCCGACGGAATCCATCACCAGCAGCACCGCACGGGCCATCAGGCGACCCGCTCGACGATCAGCGGGTTCTGAGCCGGAGGCGCGTCGGTGATGCGGTAGGCGGTCCTGACCCGCCCTTCCGCGGCCTTGAAGGCCGACTCGTCCGCCGCGTGGACGCGCGCGAGCGTTTCGCCCGGCTCGACGGCGGCTCCGAGCCCGGCGAGGCCTTCGAGGCCGACCGCGTGGTCGATCGCGTCCGAGGCCGTGCGGCGGCCGCCGCCAAGCTCCACCACCGCGAGGCCGAGCGCGCGGGTGTCGATCTCCGAGACGAAACCGGGCGCCGTCGCGGTCACGTCGGCCATGACCGGCGCTCGGACGAGGTGCCGCTCGAAACCGTCGAGGAAATCCGCCGGCCCGCCAAGCGCCGCGACCATCCGGTCGAACCGCTCCGCGGCGGCGCCCGAACGGAACGCCTCACGCATCCGCTCCGCGCCGGCCTCCACGTCCGGAGCCAGACCCGCCGCGTCGAGGATCTCCGCGCCAAGCGCCACCGTGACGTCCCAGAGCCTTCCGTCGATCTCGTCGCCGCGCAGGAAGCGCGCGGCGTTGGACATCTCCAGCGCGTTTCCCGCGGCGCTCGCCAGCGGCTCGTTCATGTCGGTGATCAGCGCCCGCGTCGGGCACCCGGCCTCGTTGGCGACGTCGACGAGGCTGCGCGCCAGCGCGCGCGCGTCGTCGAGCGCCGCCATGAAGGCGCCCGTCCCGGTCTTCACGTCGAGCACCAGCGTCCCGAGACCCGCGGCGAGCTTCTTCGACAGGATCGACGCGGTGATCAGGTCCAGGCTCTCCACCGTCGCCGTGACGTCGCGGATCGCGTAGAGCCGCCGGTCGGCGGGCGCGATGTCCGCCGTCTGCCCGATGACCGCGCACCCGACCTCGCGCGTGACCCGCCGGAAAGTCTCCGCGTCAGGACGCGTCGCGTAGCCGGGAATGGCGTCGAACTTGTCGAGCGTGCCGCCCGTGTGGCCCAGGCCCCGCCCCGAGATCATCGGCACGTACGCGCCGCAGGCCGCGAGAGCCGGGGCCAGCATCAGAGAGACGTTGTCGCCCACGCCGCCCGTCGAATGCTTGTCAACGACCGGTCCGGGAAGGTCCCATTCCAGAACCGCGCCCGAGTCCCGCATCGCAAGCGTCAGGGCCGTCCGCTCGTCGACCTCCATCCCGCGAAGGAACACCGCCATCGCGAAAGCCGCGACCTGCCCTTCTGAGATCGATCCGTCGGTCAGGCCGCGCACCATGAATCCGATCTCGTCGGGTGAAAGATGCCGGCCGTCGCGCTTGAGGGCGATGATCTCCTGGGCGAGCATCAATACGCGTCCCCGTCGTCGGCGCTCTCGGACCCCTCCAGCGCGGCAAGCAGCGCGTCGAGCAGACCGGACGCTCCGATCCGGAAACGCTTCGGCCCCGCCCGGCCCGCGCCGAGGATACGGTCTGCCAACCCGAAGTAGGTCGCGGCGTCCGCGAGCGTCCGCACCCCGCCCGCGACTTTCAGCCCCGCGCCCGAGCCTGTCCGATCGATGGTCTCCAGCAGTATTTCAGCAGCCTCGGGAGTGGCGTTCACTTTCACCTTTCCCGTCGAGGTCTTGAGGAAATCCGCGCCGCCTTCCAGAGCGTGACGCGCCGCGAGCGCGATCAGCACCGGATCGGCCAGTTCGCCGGTCTCGAGGATCGCCTTGAGCGTCGCGTCTCCGCAGGCGTCCTTCACGGCGCGGACGGCTTCGGACACGGCGTCCGGATCGCCTCCGCGCAGCGCGCGCCACGGCACGACCATGTCGATCTCGTCGGCCCCGTCGGCCAGCGCCCGCTCGGCCTCAGCGACGACGTCGGCCACCGCCTCGTCACCCGCGGGGAAGCCCGCCACCGTCGCGACCTTTATGCCGGTATGCGCGAGCGCCTCGCTCGCCTGACGGGCGAAACGCGGCCAGACGCAGACGGCCGCGACCGATCCGTACGGCGTCTGCGCCCGACGGCAGAGATCGGCGACCGCCGCCGCGTCGCAGCCCTCCTCGAGGTTGGTCAGGTCGAGACAGACCAGAGCGCGGCGCGCGAGCGCGAGATCGACCCCCATCACGCGCCCTCCGGCAGCTCGTCGGCGCTGAACGCCCCGGGCAGCATCCGGGCGACGCTCGTCCGCGCGCGCTCCCCGGCGGGACCGGCGAGGATCACCGGCGCGTCGGGCGGGGCGAACTCGGCGATCTTCTGTCGGCATCCGCCGCATGGCGTGCAGGGCTCGGGACTGTCGGCCACGACGAGGATCTCGGCGATCCGGGTCCGACCGGCGGCTATCATGGCGGCGATGGCGCCCGCCTCGGCGCAGGTTCCTTCGGGATAGGCGGCGTTCTCGACGTTGCATCCCGCGAACACGTCCCCCTCGGGCGTCCGGATCGCGGCCCCCACCTTGAACCCCGAATACGGCGTGTAGGCGTGCTCTCGGGCTTTGAGCGCGGCATCCAGAAGCGACATGGGGAAGGCCGTCCTATTGGTTGCGTCCGCGCCGACTATGGGCCCGCGCTCCGAGCGATGGCAAGCCCCGGCCGGGGATCAGGCCTCCTCGCGCCGCTTCTCGCCGCTCCAGGCCTCGAGCTTGCGGTAGACCGTCGAGGGGGAAAGCCCGAGCATCCGCGCCGCGCGCGGAACGGAGCCGTCGCAGTGGTCGATCGTGGCCTCGATGAACTCGCGCTCCACGTCGGACAGCGGCCTGCCGACGAGCTGCGACACGTCGCCGCCGATCGCGGGAGCGGACGCGACGCCACGATCGCTCGGCGCCGCCGGCGCCGCGCCCATGGCGGCGACGGCGCCCAGCGTGATCTCGGTCGGCAGCATGCCGGGCGTGACCAGCGGCCCGTCGTGCAGCACCACGATGTTGCGAAGCACGTTGAGAAGCTGACGCACGTTGCCGGGCCATGACCGGCTGCGCAGGATCGCGACGACCTCGTCATCGAAGCCGGCGAACGACTTGCCCTCCTCCGCCGCGAATTTCAGCAGGCTGTCCTGGGCGATCGGCATGATGTCGTCCCGACGTTCGCGCAGCGGCGGCATCCGGATGGGCACGACGTGGAGCCTGTAGTAGAGATCCTCGCGGAACCGCCCCGCCCGGACCTCCTCCGCCGGATCGCGGTTGGTGGCGCAGACGATCCGCACGTCGACCGCCTGCGGCCGCGCGGCCCCGACCGGCTGAATCATCGAGGTCTGCAGGAACCGCAGCAGCTTCGTCTGAAGCGACAGGTCCATCTCGCAGATCTCGTCGAGAAACAGCGTCCCGCCATCCGCGACCGCCGCGGCTCCCGGCTTGTCCGAGAGCGCCCCGGTGAACGCGCCTTTGAGATGTCCGAAAACCTCGGATTCGAGAAGGTCGCGGGGAATCGCCGCGCAGTTCAGCGGCACGAAGGGCTTGCGCGCCCGGTTCGACAGCGCGTGGATCGCGCGCGCGCAGACCTCCTTTCCGGTCCCGCTCTCGCCGGTGATGAAGACGGTCGCCGTCGAGCGTCCGATGGATCCGATCATGCGATAGATGTCCGCCATCTGGGCGGAGCGTCCGATGAAACCCTGGAACGACCCCTCCGTCCGTCCCTCCTGCGGCGCGGGCGGGACCGTCGGACGGGGGCGGTCGGCCAGGGCGTTCTGGACCGCGTTGATCAGGCGGCCCTCGTCGAACGGCTTGACGAGGAAATCCGTGGCGCCCGCCCGCATCGCCTGGACGGCGCGGTTGATGGAGCCGTTCGCCGTGATCACGATCACCGGCACGTCAGGCGTCTCGTCCTGCATCGCGCGCAGCAGATCGAGACCGTCTCCATCGGGAAGCTGCAGGTCGAGAAGAACGAGTTTCGGAGGCTTTCCTCCGCAAAGCGCACGGGCTTCCTCGAGCGTGTAGGCGCACGTCACCTCATGACCGGCGCGGGTCAGGATCCCGCGATAGACCAACGACAGCGAGGACGTGTCCTCGACCAGAAGCAGACCGCCGACCGTCTCCGCGCCGTCCATCACGCCGCCTTCCGCCGGCCGCGCGCGAAACGCAGGGCGGCCTCCAGTTCGCCCAGACAGTCGCGGACCCTCGCCGCCACGTCCTGCGCGGCGCCGCCGTGGGCCGCGGCGTTCAGTTCGCGCGCGCGGTTCTGCAGCCGGGTCGCCCCGATCGCGCCCGCGACCGAGATCAGGATGTGGGAGGCGGACCGGATGGGACCCTCGTCCAGCGGCTCGAGCGCGGCCGCGAGGTCTGCTCCGGCGCTGTCGAGATCGCCAACCACCTTTTCCAGAAGCTCGTCCATCATGTCGTTGCCTATCGCCTCGCAGAGCGCGTCGTAGACGGCCATGTCGATGACCGGAGGCCCGTCCTCGACATCCGCGCCCGCATTCCCTTCCGGGTCACTGGCTTCCGGCGCGGGAACGGCGACGTGGCTCGCGAGCGAGCGGCCGAGGGCGTCGATGCTGGTGATCGGCTTGGAGATCAGGCCGTCCGCGCCGGCCGCCGAGATCCTCTCGCGGTGTTCGCGAAGGGCGTAGGCGGTCAGAGCGACGACGGGCGTGCGCTCGCGGCCGTCCGTCCGGCCCCTTATCGCGCGGATCACGTCGAGACCCGACATCCGGGGCATCTCTATGTCCACGACGACCAGATCAAACTCCGCGGCCTCGAACGCCTCCAGCGCCTCAACCCCGTCCGCGGTGATCGTAACCCTCGCGTTGAGCGCCCGCAGCATCTGGTTCGCGACCATCTGATTCGTCGGATTGTCCTCCGCGAGAAGTATCCGGGCGCCGTTGAGATCGACGCCCGAGCCCTTCGGCGGACGCCCGGACGCAACGCGCGTCGACCGGCCAGTTTTCGGTTCGACTGGCGCGGCGGGCGCGGGCGCGCTCCTGTCGGCGCTCTCGATCGACGGAAACCGGACGGTCACCCTGCCGCCGCCACCTTCGGCCGCCCCGAACTCGACCTGCCCGCCGATGCCCTCGGAGACCCGCCGGACGACGTGGAGACCCAGGCCGTGCAAAGCTCCGGAATCAAGCTCGGGACTCCCGTGTCCGCCGAAGATCTTCTCGATCACCGCGTCGGAGACGCCGGGCCCGTTGTCGCTCACCGAGAACGCCACGCCGCCGCCCGCCTCACGGATGAAGGCCACGCGCACGGATCCCTCGCCGGTGTGCCGGATCGCGTTGGCGATGAGATTGCCGAGTACGCGGTTCAGCCCGAACCGGGAAATCGCGAGCCGTTCCGGCAGTCCCGGATCCACGGTGAGTTCAAATCCCAACCCCTTCTCGCGCGCCTGGCCGAGCCACCTGCGGCGAAGAGTCTTGGCGAACTCCGACACGACGAATCCGCCCTGTGGGGCGGCGTCGTTCCCGGCGCGGGCGTCGTCGAGGACGCGCTGGACGAAGCCCGAGAGCGAGAGCGCGGCCGCCGAGATCCGGTCGATCTGTTCGCGCAGCGAGGGATCCGTCGTCAGGTGCTCCATGACGGCGACGCCCCCGACGACGCCTTGGAGGGCTCCGCGGATGTCGTGCGCCAGCATGGCGCTCTCGAACGCACGGAGATCCGCATGGACGACGGGCGAGTCGCCATCGGACGGATCGGACGACAAGGGTGAGACTTCCGACATGCGCGCCTCGTCCAGCTCCGGACAGTTCCGCAGGATCGCCGAAACAATACCCACGGTTGTTTATGCCACTGCGAATTCACCGCTCAATACATTATCCGTCGACGAATTGCAAAATGCATTCGCCGCCGAAAAATCAGGATGCGAGGCGGTCGAGAATCTTGCTCCGGAGGCGGGCCATGTCGTTGGGCGTCTCCACGATCTCGTTGAAGTACCCCGGCGCGCTGGGCCGTCCGATCGAGACGAAGACCGCGTTCCCGTGCCGTCGCCTGAGGTCCTCCATCACGGTTTCCGACCCCACGCTCGTAGCGTCGACGAGGACGACGTCCGCCGAGCCTCCGGCTCCGCGGTCGAACACCACCCTCTCGGACCGCAGAGCGGCTTCGTAGATCGCGGCCAGCGCGGCGGAACGCGTCTCCACGTGGACGTTTATCTTCGGAACCTCGACGGCCCGCGTGGGGATCGAGAACCGGATGGCCCGTCCGCCCGGATCGACCTTGACGAGGTCGATCCGGCCGCCGGCCGCGGAGACGAGTTCGCGCGAGATCAGCGGGCGAAGCGCCTCGGAGGACAACTGGTCGGACGCGATGTCGGTCAGCCCGGTCAGAAGGTCCAGCCGCCGTTCGGTTTCCGCCTTCACCTCAACAAATCCGATCAGCCCGATCAGACATTCGCAGTCGTAGTCGAAATCCAGCGTGATCGTCGCCGGATCGCGCGTCTCGATGACGAACTGGAGCAGATGGACGCAGACTTGGGCGAGACGCTCCATATCGCCGCTGATGATGTCCGGAACGCCCGCCCTGACGCGGACCACGAGCGCCTGCGCGCCCTGCCCGGCGAGGAATTCGCGAACCGCCTCCACGAGCGAGCTCACCCGGAAAGGAGCGTCCGCGAGTTTGAAACGGCCATCCTGCATCTCGCCGAAATCCAGCAGTCCGGAGAGCATCGCCCCCATCGACCGCCCCGACCGCGACGCCTGCTCCAGAAGCGATTTCTGGCTTTCGTCCAGCCCCGCCTTGTCGAGCAGCGCGAGAGGCCCGATCACGCCGTTGAGTGGATTGCGCAGCTCGTGGCTCATCATCGTCAGAAACCGCGACTTGGCTTGGCTGGCCGCCTCGGCGTCCTCGGCCGTCCTGCGGCTGAACTCGGCGATCTGCCGCTGACGCTTGTTCTCCCTGAAGATCAGGAGCAGCGACAGGATGCTCAGAAGAACCGCCCCCAGGCTGACCACCGACGTGATCTGCGAGCTCATCTGGATGCGATCCCGAATCTGGGTCGAGTTCAGGGTGTCGCCGCGAACGACGCGCAGCGTGAAGAACCGGAGAGGTTTCTGGAAATCGCGGACCTCCTCGATGATCGCCGCGACTGCGGCCTCGTCCCCCGGCCGCATGCTTAACACGACCGGCTCGATCTGGCGGAGATAGCCCCGGATCGCGTCAACGGTTCCGGCCTGCGCGTCGTAATCGCGCAGAGCCCGCCCGGCACGCCCGACACCGATCATCTCGACGCGGCTCCACAGGATGTCGAATCTCTCACGGAAGTCCGCCAGCGCCCGCTCCGAGCGTTCGAGCGCCAACGCCGCCGCGCTCGCCTCGAAGCGAAGAAGCTCGACCTCGACCTGCGTGGCGGACCAAAGAAAGTTGTCCTGGCTGATCCTGCGCAGCTGCTCGACGTCTTTCCGGATGGTCACGAATCCCACGGCGGCGAAGACCATCATGGCCAGGAGAACCACGACGCTGAGATATCTCGGGATGGGCCGGTCGGAGTTCACAGCCCTTCGATTTTGACGACTTGCCAGATGAGCCGGTTGTTGTAGACGCGATCGCGGAGTTCCGGAAAATCGGCGATCGGATACATCAGCCAGAGAGGGCCCTTCGTTCGCCGGGACAGGGCGACGCCGTCGGCTTCGAGCGCCAGGATCACGTCGAAGCGCCTGAAGTCGCTGGTCGGAATGTCGACGAAGTAGTCGTTCGCGGCGGTGAACCGCACGAACTCGGCGTCGCCCAGCCCCGACGCGCCGAGGAGGTCCCGCGCCAGCGGCCCCCGATACTCCACCAGGCCGTCGGTGAATTCCGTGTCAGTGACGATTGTCGCCTGCGGAAGCGCAGCGATCTCGGCCAACGTGAGCCCGATCGTCTCCACGCCGTTGACGATCGTCAGGGCGCTCGCGTCCGCTCTGGCCGTCGAAGAGAGCGGCGGCGAGAAAGACAGAAAAAGGAAGGCGATCAGCGCGGAACGACATGAGGGGAACCGGACATTCAAATCGGACTTCCTTCAACTCACGGCAGGACGCCCCCTGCCGGGGAGCGTCCCGAAAGCGACCCTCATATACATCGAAGCAATTTCCATGCCAAGTTGAGGCGCACGGATCGGTTGATCGTTTAGCGCGAAATTTAAGCGTATTGCGACTAGCGCTGTCGCAATACGCGAATCCCGCCTGCGAATGCGACGAGTGGTTAACGCGGAACGGTAGATGCCCGGGCGCGGGTTCCGCGCCGACAACCGCCCTCAGGCACGCGGATATCCCAAGGAAGAGAGGCTGTCGGTGATCTCGTCCAGGATCACCGGATCGTCGATCGTCGCCGGTATCTTGTACTCCTTGCCGTCCGCGATCCTCACCATGATCCCGCGCAGGATCTTGCCCGACCGCGTCTTGGGAAGCCTGTCGACCACGACCGCCGACTTGAACGCCGCCACCGGACCGATCTTGTCGCGTACCAGCTTCACGCATTCTTTCACGACCTCCGCGTGATCGCGGTCGCATCCCTTGTTGAGACAGACGAACCCCATCGGCAGCTGGCCTTTGAGCTCGTCGCCCACCCCGATCACCGCGCATTCCGCCACGTCCGGATGGCTCGCCAGAACCTCCTCCATCTGCCCGGTCGAAAGCCGATGCCCCGCGACGTTGATGACGTCGTCGGTCCGCGCCATGATGTAGAGGTATCCGTCCTCGTCGATCAGGCCCGCGTCGCCAGTCTCGTAGTATCCCGGGAACGTCTCGAGGTACGACTTGCGGTAGCGCGCCTCGGCGTTCCAGAGCGTCGGCAGCGTCCCCGGCGGCAGCGGCAGCTTGATCGCGACCGCGCCAAGCTGGCCCGCCGGCAGGATGGCGCCGTCATCGGCCAGGACGTGCACGTCGTAGCCGGGCAACGGCAGGCTCGGCGAGCCGAGCTTGACGGGGAGGAGTTGGATGCCCGCCGGGTTCGCGACGATCGGCCAGCCGGTCTCGGTCTGCCACCAATGATCGATCACCGGGACTTTGAGCTGGTCCTGCGCCCAGCGGATCGTGTCCGGATCCGCCCGTTCCCCGGCGAGGAACAGGTATTTAAGGCTCGACAGATCGTGCTTCGCGACGAACTCGCCCTTCGGATCCTCGCGCTTGATCGCCCGGAATGCCGTCGGGGCGGTGAAGAAGGTCTTTACACGGTGCTCCTCAATCACCCGCCAGAACGTCCCCGCGTCCGGCGTTCCCACGGGCTTGCCCTCAAAGACGACGGTCGTCGCCCCGACAAGAAGCGGCGCGTAGCAGATGTAGGAATGCCCGACCACCCAGCCCACGTCCGAAGCGGTCCAGAATATCTCGCCCGGGCCGATCTCGTAGACGTTCTCCATCGTCCAGGCGAGCGCCACCATGTAGCCCGCGCAGGGTCGGACCACCCCTTTGGGCTGCCCTGTCGTGCCCGAGGTGTAGAGGATGTAGAGAGGGTCCATGCCGCCCACCGGAGCGCAGGGCGCCGGCTCCGCCGCGGCGACCGCCTCCTCCCACGACACGTCGCGCCCTGGTTTGAGCTCCGCAGTCACCTGTTCGCGCTGAAGCACGACGCAGAATTCCGGCTTGTGATCCGCCATCGCTATCGCCGCGTCGACCAGCGGCATGTAAGCTATCACCCGGCCGGGCTCGATCCCGCAGGACGAGGCGATGATCGCTTTCGGAGCCGCGTCGTCTATTCGGACGGCCAGCTCGGGCGCGGCGAACCCGCCGAACACGACCGAGTGGATCGCCCCGAGCCTCGCGCAGGCCAGCATCGCGACGAGCGCCTCGGGCACCATCGGCATGTAAACGATGACCCGGTCGCCCTTGACCACGCCTCGCTCCGCAAGCGCGCCCGCGAGCCTCGAGACCCGCTCCAGCAGATCGGCATAGGTGATCTCGGCTTTCGTGCCGGTGATCGGCGAATCATGGATAATCGCTGTGCGATCACCGTTCCCGGCGGCCACATGCCTGTCGACGGCGTTGTGGCAGGTATTGCAGACCGCGTCGGCGTACCATCCGTAGAGCGGAGGGTTGCGGTCGTCGAGCGCGCGGGTCGGCGGCTCGATCCAGTCGATCGCCTTTGCCGCCTCCATCCAGAAATGCTCCGGCCGGTCCTTCCAGCCCTCGTAGATTTTCCGGTACTTCATGCGTCCCCCTGTCGACTTTGAAGCGTTTCGTCACCCGTAGCTCTGGACCGGAGCGCCGGCGAGCGCGGCGATGTTGAGCAGACCGCGCGCGGTGATGGACGGCGTGACGATATGCGCCTTGTTTCCCATACCCATGAGGATCGGCCCGACCTCGAGACCGTCCGCCAGCAGCTTGGTGATGTTGCGCACGCCGCTTGCAGCGTCGGTGTTGGCGAAGACCAGCACGTTCGCCGGACCGGCGATCCTCGAATTCGGGAAGATCCGCGCGCGAAGCTCGGCATCGAGCGCCGCGTCGGAGTGCATCTCGCCCTCATAGGCGAAATCCACCTCATGGGCTTCGAGCAGTTCCAGCGCGGCTCGGGTGCGACGTCCCGAATCCGTGTCGAGGTTGCCGAACTGTGAATGCGAGCAGACCGCGATGTTGGGCTCGAGACCGAACCGCCGGACATGACGCGCCGCCGCGATCACGGTATCGGCGATCTGCCGCGGAGACGGTTCCGCGTTCACCTGGGTGTCCGCCACGAAGACCGGGCCCTTTGCCGTTATCATCAGCGACAGCGCGCCGATGGGTCGAAGCGACGGTGACCCCAGGATCTGCCGCACGTAGTTCAGATGCCAGAGATACTGTCCGAACGTGCCGCAGATCATACTGTCCGCCTCCTCGCGGTGCACCATGATGGCCGCGATCGCGGTGTTGTTGGTCCGCATGATGGCCTTGGCCAGGTCGGGCGTCACCCCGCGCCGCTGCATCAGCGCGTGATAGGTCTCCCAGTATTCGCGGAACCGCGGATCGTCCTCCGGGTCGACCAGCTCGAAATCCCGCCCGATCTTGATCGGGATGGCCTCGCGCTCGCAGCGCGCCTCGATCACGTCCGGACGGCCGATCACAATGGGACGGTCGACGCCCTCCTCGTTCACAGCCAGAACCGCGCGCAGCACCCGCACGTCCTCGCCCTCGGCGAAGACCACCCGCCGCACCGATCCGCGCGCCGCCTCGAAAACCGGCCGCATGAGGAACGCCGAGCGGAAGACCGACGTGTTAAGCTTGGCCTTGTACTCGTCGATGCTTGCCACCGGACGGGTCGCCACGCCGCTGTCCATCGCGGCCTGCGCGACGGCGCCCGCGACGATCGCCAGAAGCCGAGGATCGAACGGTTTGGGAATGAGATAGTCGCGCCCGAAGCTGAGCGTCTCGTCCTCATAGGCCGCCGCCGCCTCCGCCGAGGACGAGGCCCGCGCCAGCGCCGCGATCCCCTCGACGCAGGCGATCTCCATCTCGTCGTTGATCTCCGTGGCGCCCACGTCAAGCGCGCCCCGGAAAATGAACGGGAAACACAGCACGTTGTTGACCTGGTTGGGAACGTCCGATCGGCCGGTCGCAATGATCACGTCCGGATTGGCCGCGCGCGCCTCCGCGGGATCGATCTCCGGGTTCGGATTGGCGAGCGCGAAGACGATGGGATTGTCGGACATGCGGGCCACCATCTCGCCCTTGAGCACGCCCTTGCCCGAAAGTCCCAGAAACAGATCCGCGCCGTCGATCACCTCGCCCAACGTCCGGAAATGGCTCGCCTGCGCGAACGCCGCCTTCTCCGGGTTCATGTCCACGACGCGCCCCTCGTGGACGAGACCGTGGATGTCGCAGAGCCAGATGTTCTCGCGCTTCGCGCCCAGCTTGACCAGCATGTTGAGACACGCGATCCCGGCCGCCCCGCCCCCGGTCGAGACGATCTTGATGTCCTCGAAGGACTTTCCCGCGACCCGCAGCGCGTTGGTCGCCGCGGCGCCGACCACGATGGCCGTGCCGTGCTGGTCGTCGTGAAAGACGGGAATGTTCATGCGCTCGCGACAGAGGCGCTCGACGACGAAGCAGTCGGGCGCCTTGATGTCCTCGAGGTTGATCGCCCCGAACGTGGGCTCGAGCGCCGTGACGATGGCGGCGAGCCGCTCGGGATCCCTCTCATCCACCTCGATGTCGAAACAGTCGATGTTGGCGAATTTCTTGAAGAGGACCGCCTTGCCCTCCATCACGGGCTTCGAGGCGAGCGCCCCGATGTCGCCGAGCCCGAGGACCGCCGTCCCGTTGGTGATGACGCCCACCATGTTGCCCCGCGCCGTGTAGCGCGCCGCGGTCGAGGGATCGGCCTGGATCTCCAGACAGGCTTCCGCGACGCCCGGGCTGTACGCCCGGCTCAGGTCGCGCTGGTTCGCCATCGGCTTGGTCGGCCGGATCTCGAGTTTGCCGGGTCGCGGAAACTCGTGATAATCAAGCGCCGCCTGCCGCACGATGTCGATCTTGTCCTCAGCCATTGGTCGTCCCTTCCCTCGGTCCGGCCGCCTTTTCAATTCGCGGCCTCGTTTCCGGACCCTTACAGAGGGCGGGACCCGTTGTCATCGCGCGCGAACCGAATGGCGGCCGCGTCCGGCCTTCAGGTCTTTCGGGAAAAACGGAAGGACGGCGGAACGGCGGCTTCCGCCCGACCGAAGTCGAGGAGTTCTCACGCCGCCGCCCGCGCGCGGATCAGTCTCAGGATGTCCCGCGCCGCGTCGGGAATGTTCGTCCCCGGCCCGAAAATCGCGCCGACGCCCGCATCCTTCAGGAAGGCGTAATCCTGCTGCGGGATAACTCCGCCGCAGATCACCAGAATCTCCCCGGCTCCCTGCGCCCTGAGCGCCTCGATCAACTTCGGAGCAAGCGTCTTGTGCCCCGCAGCCTGGCTGGAGATGCCGACCACATGCACGTCGTTGTCGATGGCGTCCTGCGCGGCCTCCTCCGGCGTCTGGAAGAGCGGCCCCACATCCACGTCGAAGCCAATGTCGGCGAAGGCCGTGGCGATCACCTTGGCGCCCCTGTCGTGCCCGTCCTGCCCCATCTTCACGACGAGCATCCGGGGCCGCCGCCCCTCCTCCTCGGCGAATTTTTCGACATCCGCCTGGATCGCCGCGAACCCCGCGTCGCCCTCGTAGGCCGCGCCGTAGACGCCCGCCAGCGTCCTGACCTCGGCCCGGTGACGTCCGAACACCTTCTCCATCGCGTCCGATATCTCCCCCACGCTCGCCCGCGCCCGGGCCGCCTCGACCGCGGCCGCGAGAAGATTGCCGCCGTCGCGCGCCGCCGCCTCCAGCGTGGCGAGCGCGGCGTCGCAGGCCGCCCCGTCACGCGTCGCACGGATCTGCTCCAGCCGCGCGATCTGACCCTCCCGAACCGCCACGTTGTCCACGTCGAGGATGTCGATGGCGTCCTCCTCCGCCAGCCGGTAGCGGTTGACCCCGACGATCACCTCTTCGCCCCGGTCTACGGCAGCCTGCCGACGGGCGGCGCTCTCCTCGATCCGCAGCTTGGGCATTCCGCTCGCCACCGCTTTCGTCATGCCGCCCAGCGCCTCGACCTCCTCGATCAGCGCCCAGGCCTCGCGCGCCAGATCGTCCGTCAGCGCCTCGACATAGTAGCTGCCCGCCAGCGGATCGACGACCTTCGTCACCCCGGTCTCGTGCTGCAGGATCAGCTGCGTGTTGCGCGCGATCCGGCTGGAGAACTCCGTCGGCAGCCCCATCGCCTCGTCGAAGGAATTGGTGTGCAGCGACTGCGTACCGCCGAGAACCGCCGCCATCGCCTCGTATGCGGTGCGCACGATGTTGTTGTAGGGGTCCTGCTCCTGAAGGCTGACGCCGCTCGTCTGGCAATGCGTCCGCAGCATCGACGACCCCGGCTTTTTCGGCTCGAACTCCGCCATGATCCTTGACCAGAGCATCCGCGCCGCCCGCAGCTTCGCGGCTTCCATGAAGAAATTCATCCCGATCGCGAAAAAGAAACTCAGCCGCCCCGCGAAAGCGTCCACGTCCATGCCGCTCGCGATCGCCGCCCGCACGTATTCCCGCCCGTCCGCCAGCGTGAAGGCCAGCTCCTGCACCAGGTTCGCGCCGGCCTCCTGCATGTGATAACCGGAGATCGAGATCGAGTTGAACTTCGGCATCTCGGCGGCGGTGTACCCGATGATGTCCGAGACGATCCGCATGCTCGGCTCGGGCGGATAGATGTAGGTGTTGCGGACCATGAACTCCTTGAGGATGTCGTTCTGGATCGTCCCCGAGAGCTCTCTCCGCTCGACCCCCTGCTCCTCGCCCGCTACGATAAAGGATGCCAAAACCGGGATCACCGCGCCGTTCATAGTCATCGACACCGAGACCTGATCGAGCGGAATGCCGTCGAACAGGATCTTCATGTCCTCGACGCTGTCGATGGCGACGCCGGCCTTGCCGACATCGCCGATCACCCGCGGATGGTCGCTGTCATAGCCCCGGTGAGTGGCCAGATCGAACGCCACCGATACGCCCTGCTGCCCGGCGGCCAGCGCGCGGCGGTAGAACGCGTTCGACGCCTCGGCGGTCGAGAAACCCGCATATTGTCGGATCGTCCAGGGCCGCCCCGCATACATCGTCGCCCGCGGCCCCCGCGTGTAAGGTGACAGGCCCGGCAGATTGTCCAGATGTTCCAGCCCCTCCAGGTCGGCTGCGGTATAGAGCGGCTTGACCGCGATGCCCTCCGGCGTCATCCAGGTCAGATCGTCCGAGCCGCGTCCCTTGAGTTCGCGCCCGGCCAGCGATTTCCATGCGTCCAAATCTGATTTGCTCATGCTGTTTCCCCGTGGCGCCATGTCCGCGGCTCCGTCCGGGCGGCCGGGATCGCGATTTTGCCGGATTCGGTCTCGCTTCCCGCGCCGATATGCCTATGTTTCAACCCGATCGGAGGTGCGATGCGTATCACATCCATTCTGGCCGCGGGCGCGGTCGCGGCATGCGCGGGACTGGCGCTGGCGCAGGAGAGCGTCGGAGCCGTGGCGGCCACGGCGGCACCCGCGGAGTCCGAGGCGGCGCCGACGCTGGACGATCTGCTGTGGGTCGCCCGCCCGGTGGTCGTCTTCGCCGACACGCCGAACGATCCGCGCTTCGCCCAGCAGTTGCGCATGTTCGAGGAGCGCGCCGACGAGATGGCGGAGCGCGGCGTCGTCGTGCTGACCGACACCGATCCCGCCGCGCAGGGACCGCTGCGCAAGGCGCTGCGCCCGCGCGGGTTCGGACTCGTGCTCATCGACACCGACGGCACGGTCGTCCAGCGCAAACCCGCCCCGGTCACGTCGCGCGAACTGATCAACACCATCGACAGGCTGCCCTCGCGCCGCCAGGAGACGGGATCGCGGCGGCAATGACAGAATACGCGGGCGTTGACGCCGCTGGTCCGACGCGCTTGTTCTGATCCCGCGCCAATCGCCGGGCCCTTGCTGAGGATGGGAGCATGAGGCTCCGCATCTTCGCCGCCGCGACCGCGGCGCTCGTCGCCGTCCCGGCGGCCGCGCAGCGCAGGCCGCGCGGGGAGGGAATGCCGCTCTCCGAGATCATCGCCAACGCGGAGGCCAACCCCGAGGTCCGCGACATCCGCGACATCGAATGCGGGGACGACGGCTAGCGGCGGGTCATCTGCACCACCACCCCGGGGCGCCCCGGCCGGGCGCGTCTCGACCCGTCCACCGGCGCCGCCTGGTCCCGCCGGGGCAACTGAGGCCGGGTCGCGCGTGCGAGCGCGCATCACTCGAACTCCATGATGATCTCGTCCACGCCGAGGCTGTCGCCGGCTTTGGCGTGGATCGCCGAAACCGTTGCGCCCCGCTCGGCGCGCAGCACGTTCTCCATCTTCATCGCCTCAACCATGCAGAGCGCTTGACCGTCCTCGACCCGGTCGCCGACCGCGACGTGGATCTGGACGACCAGCCCCGGCATCGGGCAGAGCAGCATCCTCGACGTGTCGGGCGGCGCCTTTTCCGGCATCAGCGCGGCAAGTTCCGCATGCCGCGGCGACAGGACCGACACCCTGAGGTCCGCGCCCCGATGCCGCAGACGCAGGCCGCCCTCCACCGGCTCGACCTTCGCCACCACCGGCACGCCCTCGATGACCGCGCGGGCAAGCGCCATTCCCGGCCGCCAATCGCTCGCGACCGACATCCGCTCCCCGCCCTCTAGCGTCACGTCCGTCCAGCCGTCACTCGGCACGGCCTTCAGGGCGTGGGTCCGGCCGCCGAGCGTCACTACCCAATCCGCTCCCACCGCCCGGCGATGGTTGCGCATGGCGCCCGAGATCCGCGCGGCGCGGATTTCCCGCACGACATGCAGATGCGCCGCGAGCGCCACGATCCGGCGCGCGACCTCCGGCGCGAGCACCGCGCCCTGGAAGCCTTCGGGATACTCCTCCTCGATGAAGGCCGTCGTGATCTCGCCCGAGCGGAACCGCGGATGGTCCATCACCGCCGACAGGAACGGCAGGTTGTGGCCGATCCCTTCGACCTCGAACCCGTCGAGCGCCGCCGACATTGCGTCCGTCGCGGCGTCCCGCGTCGGCGCCCAGGTACAGAGCTTGGCGATCATCGGGTCGTAGAACCGCGATATCTCGCCGCCCTCGAACACGCCGGTATCGTTGCGCACGATCCGGGTCGGAGTGACCTCCTCCGCAGGCGGCCGATATCGCGTCAGCCGCCCGGTGGAAGGCAGGAAGTTGCGGTAGGGATCCTCCGCATACAGCCGGCTCTCGACGGCCCAGCCTGTGAGCGTCACGTCATCCTGGCCGAACCCGAGCTTCTCGCCCGCCGCCACCCGGATCATCTGTTCCACGATGTCGATGCCCGTGATCAGCTCCGTCACCGGATGCTCGACCTGGAGCCGCGTGTTCATTTCGAGGAAATAGAAGTTCCGGTCGCCATCGACGATGAATTCCACCGTCCCAGCCGAGCAGTAATCCACCGCCTTGGCGAGCGCGACCGACTGCTCGCCCATCGCGCGCCGCGTGGCCTCGTCGAGAAATGGCGACGGCGCCTCCTCGATGACCTTCTGGTTGCGCCGCTGGATCGAGCATTCCCGCTCGCCGAGATAGACGCAGTTTCCGTGCGTGTCGCCCAGAACCTGGATCTCGATATGGCGCGGCTGCGTCACGAACTTCTCGATGAAGATCCGGTCGTCGCCGAAGCTCGACGCCGCCTCCGATTTCGACCGCTCGAAGCCTTCGCGCGCCTCCGCGTCGTTCCAGGCGATCCGCATGCCCTTGCCGCCGCCGCCGGCGCTCGCCTTGATCATCACCGGGTATCCGATCTCGCCCGCGATCTTAACCGCGTGATCGGCATCGTCGATCAGGCCCATGTATCCCGGCACCGTCGAGACCCCAGCCTCGGCGGCGAGCCTCTTCGACGTGATCTTGTCGCCCATCGCCTCGATGGCGCCGACCGGCGGGCCGATGAAGACGACGCCCGCATCCGCCAGCACCCGCGCGAACTCGGCCCGTTCGGACAGGAACCCGTAGCCGGGATGCACCGCCTCCGCCCCGGTCTCCCGTACCGCCTCGAGAATCTTCTCGATGACGATATAGGATTGGTTGGCCGGCGAAGGCCCGATATGCACCGCCGCGTCCGCCATGCGAACGTGCAGCGCGTTCGCGTCGGCGTCCGAATGGACCGCGACGGTCGCGATGCCCATGCGCCGCGCGGTCTTGATGACGCGGCACGCGATCTCCCCCCGGTTCGCGATCAGGATCTTCTTGAACATGTGCGCCCTTTTTCCGCTGCCGATGACCTGAAGCGCCGGCGTCCCGGTTTCGCGAAGATACACGCCGGCGTCCGTCAGGGAATGACGGACCCGGTCCCCTCGTCTATCTCGCCGCCCTGAAGCGGATCGTCCTGGACGAACGCCTCGTCATTCGCGCTCAGGCCCGGCCCGCCCATCTCCATCCCGCCGCCGCACCCCGCTAGCAGCAGCGCGACCAGCAGCGTTCCCGCGACATTCATCATCTTCATTTCGGCTCTCCATTTTCAGGTTCTAGGGTGTCAGGCATTTTCGAAGACACCGGGAAACGCCGCGCGGGCCGCAGCCTCGTCCACCCGCAACAGGGCCTCGTAACTCGCCGGATCGAACGGATCCTCGGCCGGCACCACCTCGCGCCCGAACAGCCAGTTGAGCCGCCCCGCGTCGAGATTGCCGCGCTCGAACGGCTCCGCGCCGAAATGCACCCAGAGCGCGCGCAGGAACGCCTCGTCGGCCGCAGTGTCGAGCGCGCGCCGGTGACGGTAGCGCTCGCGTGCCTGGATCGGCGTCGGTCCGGACGTGCTCGGGCGCCGGATGGTGAACTGGAAATCCGACCCCGGCAGGCGCCCTGGAAACCCCCGATGCTTCAGCATCGCGCCAGCTTTCGCCCGACAGGCGGAGCCGCGAAACCGTGCGGCCGCGTTCCACACGCGTTCCACCCGGCTTCCATATCGAAAAGCGTTCCGGTTCGGGGACACCCGGTCGCGATCGGGCGGACTGTCAATCCTCTCCCAGATTCATCACCGCCACGCCCATCGATACCGCCCCGAAGGTCAGCGCCGTCTGAAAAAACAGCACCGCCGTGGCCAGCCCGCTGTGGTCTTTCTCCAGAAGCGTCCCAAGCCCGCCCACGTCCCAATGGATCAACGCAAGCAGGAACACGCACCCGATAACCATCCCGTTCGCCACATGGGTCAGCATGAACCGGATCAGCTTCGGTATCGACATCCAGACGCGCCGGATCATGACGTGCCCTCCTCATGCTCAATGACGAGTATATGTCATTCCCGTGCCTCCGATCAACGCGTCGCACCGTCATCTCCCGCGCTCCGCTCACAGCGGAATGTTGTCGTGTTTCTTCCAAGGGTTCACGAGCTTCTTGTCGCGCAGGCTGGCGAAGGCCCGCGCCACCCGCCGCCGCGTCGAATGCGGCATGATCACCTCGTCGATGAAGCCCCTCTCGGCCGCGACGAACGGGTTGGCGAAGCGCTTCTCGTAATCCGCGGCCCGCGCGGCGATCTTCTCCGCCTGCCCCTGCTCGGACCGGTACAGGATCTCGACCGCCCCCTTGGCCCCCATCACCGCGATCTCCGCGCTCGGCCAGGCGTAGTTGAAGTCGCCCCTCAGATGCTTGGAACTCATCACGTCATAGGCCCCGCCATAGGCCTTGCGCGTGATCACCGTGACCTTCGGCACGGTCGCCTCTCCAAAGGCGAACAGCAGCTTCGCCCCATGCTTGATGATCCCGCCGTATTCCTGCCCCGTCCCCGGCAGGAATCCCGGCACGTCCACGAAGGTCAGGATCGGAATCCCGAACGCGTCGCAGAACCGCACGAACCGCGCCGCCTTGCGCGCGCTGTCGATGTCGAGACATCCCGCCAGAACCATCGGCTGGTTCGCCACGACGCCGACCGTCGACCCCTCCAGCCGGATGAAGCCGGTCAGGACGTTGCGCGCGAAATCGGCCTGTATCTCAAAGAAGTCGGCCTCGTCCGCGACCTTCAGGATCAGCTCCTTCATGTCATAGGGCGTGTTCGCGTTCGCCGGCACCAGCGTGTCGAGGCTGTCCTCGACCCGGTCCGGCGCGTCGTCGAACGGAAGCTCGGGCACCCCGCTCAGATTCGACAGCGGCAGGAAATCCACCAGCCGCCGCACCTCCAAAAGGGCCACGAGATCGTTCTCGAACGCCCCGTCAGCGACCGACGATTTCGAGGTGTGCGTCCTGGCCCCGCCCAGTTCCTCGGCCGTCACCACCTCGTTGGTCACGGTTTTCACGACGTCGGGCCCGGTGACGAACATGTAGGACGAGTCGCGGACCATGAAGATGAAATCGGTCATCGCGGGACTGTAGACCGCGCCGCCCGCGCACGGCCCCATGATCAGGCTGATCTGCGGCACAACGCCCGAGGCCAGGATGTTGCGCTGGAACACCTCGGCGTAGCCCGCGAGACTCGCGACGCCCTCCTGGATGCGCGCGCCGCCGGAATCGTTGATCCCGATCACCGGCGCGCCGTTCCGCAGGGCCATGTCCATGATCTTGCAGATTTTCTCGGCGTGGGTCTCGGACAGAGACCCGCCGAACACCGTGAAGTCCTGGCTGAAGACGTAGACCTGCCGTCCGTTGATCGTGCCCCAGCCGGTGATGACCCCGTCGCCGGGATACCGGACCCCGTCCATGCCGAACTCGACGCAGCGATGCGCCTTGAACATGTCGAACTCTTCGAAACTGTCCTGGTCGAGCAGAACCTCGATCCGCTCCCGGGCGGTGAGCTTGCCCTTGCCGTGCTGGGCATCGATCCGGTCCCGTCCGCCGCCCAGACGCGCTTCGGCGCGCCGGTCCTCCAGTTCCGCGAGAACGCTCTGCAACCCGGTTCCCTCCCGTGCGAAGATCAACGCAGGTCTGACAGAGACGCCGATACGCGACAAGCGAAGTTCAGCGGATTTGCAAACCAATCCGCAACCCAGTAATGCGAATTGCGAAACAGCGAAGGTGAGCGATGAGCCGGACGCGCAAACTCTACGCGGGGGCGAAACTGCGCGAGATCCGCACCCGCTTCGGCCTCACCCAGGCGGAGCACGCCGGCAAGCTCGGCGTCTCGCTCTCCTATCTCAACCAGATGGAGAACAACCACCGCCCTGTCTCCGCACGCGTGGTCCTCGCGCTCGCGCAGGAATACGGCCTCGACGTCACGGAGCTGGCAGCCGGATCGTCCGAGCGCGTCGTCGCGGACATGCGCGAGGCGCTTGCCGATCCGGTTTTCGGCGACGACGCGCCACCGCTGGGCGATCTTCAACTGGTGGCCTCGAACGCGCCCAATCTCGCCCGGGCCTTCCTGACCCTCCACCGCGCGCACCGTCAAACCCAGGAGCGCCTCGCGCAGCTCAACGACGCGATCGGACGCGAGGACGGCGGTCTCGCGCCGCTGCCCTGGGAAGAGGTCCGCGATTTCTTCCACTATTGCGACAACTACATCGATCCCATCGACCGCGCCGCCGAAGGATTCGCGGCACGCCTCGCGGATCTCGGCGCCGCGGACCGCCAGGGGGCGCTCGCGGGCTGGCTGGAGGATCGTCATGGTATCACGCTGAGTCTCGCGCAGGACGGGCCTCTCCGCGCGTTCGATCCGGCCACGCGCGTCCTCACCCTGTCGGCCCGCCCGGCCCCGGCCAGCCGCGCATTCCAGATCCTGCACCAGATCGCGCTGATCGCCCACGCGGATCTGCTCGACGCCACTTTGGACTTGGCCCGCTTCCGTTCCGAGGCGGCCCGCGACATCTGCCGGACCGGTCTCGCGAACTACTTCGCGGGTGCGGCCCTTCTCCCCTACACCGCTTTTCTCAACCGCGCCCGAGATATGCGGCACGATCTTGAGGCGCTCGCGCGCACCTTCGACGCATCCATCGAACAGGTCGCCCAGCGTCTCTCCACGCTCCAGCGCATCGGAGCCAAGGGCGTGCCGTTCTTCTTCGTCCGCGTCGACCAGGCCGGCACGATCACAAAACGCCATTCCGCGACGCGGCTGCAATTCGCGCGCTTCGGCGGCGCATGTCCGCTCTGGAACGTCCACCAGGCGTTCGAGGCGCCGGGCCGCTTCCTGCGCCAGCTCGCGGAGACGCCGGACGGCGCGCGCTATCTCTGCCTCTCGCGCGAAGTCTCCAAGCCCGGAGGACACTACCGCGCTCCGGTGCAGCGCTATGCGATCGGTCTGGGATGCGAGGTCACGCATGCGGACGATCTCGTCTACGCCGACGATCTCGACATCCGTAACGATGCGGCTTTCCAGCCGATCGGCATCTCATGCCGAATCTGCGATCGTCGCGACTGCGCCCAACGCGCGGTTCCCCCGCTGGAGCGTCCGATCGTCGTGGATCCTCATCGCCGCGGGCTTCTGCCCTATGAGATCCTGTAGAAGCTGTCCGGGCCTCGCGGAGAAGGCCGCGAGACAAAAACCGCAGGACCGGCCCGGCCGATTTTCTTCCGTGCGAGCACGCGCCGCGTCTATGGAGCGGAGAAATTCAGATCGTGGGTCGGTACCGGGAGATCACCTCGCGCGTGCGGGGGTCTCGGACCAGCCGCTCGGGGGACCATTCGCGCAGCGCCTCGCGCGACGTCGGGCGCTTTCCGGTCGCCTCTTGCAGAACGTCCGCGAGGCAGGGGCCGCTCATCGGCTCCATGCCGCGCGCGATGAGGCGCTCGTTGATGCGGGCATCGGTGGCGAGACTCACGATCGCGCGTTCCAGCATGGTGATCCTCCCAGATCCGAATCTTTCGCGTCTGACGATCATACCGCAACTTTCGGTTGATCGGAAGCCACTTGCGCCGCGCCATCAGATGGCGCGTGAAGACGCAGGCGTCACCGGCCGAGGGCCCAGCCTCCGGCCAGAAGAGCCTCGGCCTCAGCGGCCATCTCCGAGATCAGGTCCGCGGCTGGCCGGACCGACGCGATCAGGCCGGCCGCCTCTCCGACGAACGTGCTTGACTGCTGCGGGTCGCCGCGTTCGAACGCGGCTCGCCAGCGCGGCCCCTCCACGCGCGCGGCGGCCGCGAGACCGGCAGGGTCGCCGTGCCAGCGGTCGGTAAAGGCGTTGGCGAGCACGCGCACCGTATAGCGCGGCGGCCACGCAAGGCCGCGGGCGATGTCGGGGGCGCGGGTCCGCAGGGTCTCGTCGCCGGTCGCGGCGACGGCGGCCGCGTGCATCGCGTCCGGCGCCAGCGCCTCGCGGCTCGCCCAGAGACGCGAGCCGAGCATCGCGCCTTCCGCTCCCAGCATCAGCGCCGCCGCCAGACCTCTTCCGTCGGCGACGCCGCCGGCGGCGACCAGAACCACGTGGCCCGCGCGATCGGCGAGCCAGTCCCCTATCTCGGGCACGAGCGTCATCAGACCGCGCGTCTCGCCGTGACCGCCCGCCTCTGCCCCTTGGGCCACGACGACCTCCGCCCCGCAATCCACCGCCCGTTTCGCGTCGCGGAGCGTCTGGACCTGAACGATCAGCGCCACCTCGGCACGCGCGATCCTCGCCGCGTGCGGGGCGGGATCTCCGAACGACAGCAGAACCGCGCGGGGCCGGCGTTCAAGCACCAGATCAAGCGTCCGCGGCCGGTCCGCGATCGCCCAGGCTATCAGACCGCAGCCGATGGCGGCATCGCCCGCGCGATCGAATTCCCGAGCGATCCAGTCCGGGTCGCCGTAGCCTCCGCCGATCATGCCCAGCCCGCCGGCCCGGCTCACCGCCGCGGCGAGCCGCCCTCCGCCAGCCCGCGCCATCGGCGCGGACAGGATGGGGTGGGCCAGATTGAACAGATCCGTGAGCCGCGTCCTTATCAACCTCGAGTTCTCCCGCTCACGCGCACCAGCCCTCCCGCGCGCCGCCGGAATACCGGCGCGCGTGGCCGGCATCGACCATGATATCCGCGAGTCGCGTGCCGTCGACCCGCATCTCGACGAGGCGGCGGCCGTACCGGTCGGTTCCGCCGAGGAAGACTTCGATCCGCTCGGCCCGCGCCAGCGTCCAGCGCAGATGCGTCTGAGCCGCCAGCGCCCGCGCCGCCTCGGTCGGGCATTTCGGCGAATAGAGTTCTGGCGCGTCGAAGCCGGTCACGCGGGCGCGGACGAGCCCCTCCGCGGGACATCGCAGATCGAGGGTGTCGCCATCGACCACGTGGACGACGCGGCATCCGTCGGTGGCGGGCCGCAGCCCCGCCAGGAAGTCCGATAACGGCGGAAGCGCGAGGACCAGGACGCCGAAGACGCCCAGAGTCCGGATGAGCCGCCGCGCCGAGCGTCCGATCCCATAGCGGCCGGACCGTCCGGCCGAAGCCGGACGCCGTCCTGGACGCGCGCGGCCACGCGGGCGCGCCCGCGTCACGGGTCCCGCCGTCCGGCCGCCACGGTCGATCCGCCCTGCGGCGTCATCGCCCTGCGAGAGCGTCGCGCTTGGCGCGCAGTTCGATCACCCGCTGCGAAGTCCGGTCGAGCCGGCACCATGCTCCCGCCACCGATCGCATCGAACCTTCGCCCCAGACGGCGTATTCCTGCGCGCAATCGCTTTCGCGGAACCGTATCCAGACGCCCTGCGCCTCGCGCAGCATCTCGTCGAGCGGCGCCGGCGTCGCGCCGGCCTGCTGCTCAAGCGCGATCAGGTCCCGTGACAGGACGACGAGCTCCGCGAACGTCTCGTCGAGCACCCGGTCCCATGCCGCGGCCTCGGCGGTCGCGCAATCGGCCATGCCTAGCGTCGTGTCTCCGCCCGGCTCGGCCATGCAGGCGCGCGCGTAGACGCCGACGCAGGCGCGCGTGTCGGAGATGCCGTCGTCGTCGAGGCAGACCCGCAGGTCCGAAAGCGCCGCCTCGGGATCCTGCGCCCGGGAGCCCGTCGCCGCCGACGCGAGGATCAACGCCGCGGTGGCGGCCGTCAGCGCTCCGCCGTAGGCCGGGCTCATCGACCGAGCTCTTCGCGGATCTGGCGTATCTCGCGGTCCAGGAAGTAGCTGATGACGGCGCGGATGAGCACCAGCAGACCGAGGAAGAGCAGATCGTAAAGCGCGAGGCTCAGCGCGGTGTGGATGATGTCCGACACGATGAAGAGTTCGAGTCCGGCGAGGATGTAACGGCCGAGTTCCACGCGTTCCCGGTTGATCCGCCGCACCCTCTCCGGCCCGTCCCGGTTGACTTCCGCCGCGACGAAGCCGGCGACGAAGCGCGCCGAGCCGATCAGCATGATGAGGATGGACACCACGTCGATTCCGGCGCTGACCCATTCGAGGAACGTGACCAGTCCGGCGAAATGCTCATGCAGGATCGACGGGCCGTTTGCCTGCAGACCGGACGAGTTCAAGATCGTCTCCATCCGCCAGTCACCTTTCGAGCCGAATGTCTCCGACGCGCCGGATCGTCCATCACGTTCCGGGCTGTTTCACTTCGATCAGCCGACGCGTGTCGTAGCCGTTCCGCTCGAGCGCGGCCATCGCGCCCGCGCGCCGTTCGGGCGTGATCTCGGGCGTCCGGGCGAGGATCCAGCCGGTGGAGCCGTCCGGATTGCCGACGGCGACGGTCTGGTAGTCCTCGTCGAGGTGCAGCACCCAGTAGTCCCCCTCGAAAGGCAGCCACTGGACGAACTTCACCGCGAGCCTGGCGTTCGTCGCGTCGGTCGCGCGGGCGACCCCCCTCGCCGTCTCGACCGGTCCGTCGAGGCCGCCCTCGCGGCAGGTGTTGAGCACGTCGATGCGGCCGTCGGAGCGTGGCGCGTATTCGGCGGTGACGCCGGCGCAGTCTTGCTCGAACCAGTTGGGGAACCGCGCGATCTCGTACCATTTCCCAGCGTAGCGCTCGAGATCGACCCGCGCGACCGTCTCCATCGGCACGGAGGTGTCGCGGTATTCGCCCGAGGCGCAGGCGGCGAGCATCAGGGTCGCGGCGAGAAGCGGAAGGGGGCGCATCGGCATCTCCGGTCGGTCTTGGAACGCGGCGCGGGCGCGTGTATGGACGTGGCGCATAATCCCGGGGAACGAGACCATGCGCAAGGCCGAGATCAGCCGCGAGACCGCAGAGACAGCCCTGAGCGTGAAGCTGGACCTCGACGGGACCGGAACGCGCGACAACCGGACCGGGGTCGGGTTCTTCGACCACATGCTCGACCAGCTGGCCCGGCACAGCCTGATCGACATGGAGGTGCGGGCGACCGGCGACCTGCACGTGGACGACCATCATTGCGTCGAGGACGTCGGCATCGCGATCGGCCGGGCGCTGGCGAAGGCGCTGGGCGACAAGCGCGGCGTGCGGCGCTACGGGTCGTGCCTGCTGCCGATGGACGAGACGCTGGTGCGCGCGGCGCTCGATCTCAGCGGGCGGCCCTTCCTCGTCTGGAAAGTCGAGTTCCCGACCGCGAAGATCGGCGCGTTCGACACCGAACTGGTGCGCGAGTTCTTCACGGCCCTCGCGATGAACGGCGGGATCACGCTCAACGTCGCGTGTCTCGACGGCGTCAACAGCCATCACATCGCCGAGGCCTGCTTCAAGGCGGTGGCGCAGGCGTTGCGCATGGCCGTCGAGCCGGACCCGCGCATGACGGACGCGGTGCCCTCGACCAAGGGGACGCTGAACGGATGACGACGGTCATCGTCGACTATTCCAGCGGCAACCTGCATTCGGCGGAGAAGAGCTTCCAGCGCATGGCGCGCGAGGGCGACCTGCCGCCGGTGGTGGTCTCGTCCGACCCCGAGGCGGTGGCCCGGGCCGAGCGGATCGTGCTGCCCGGGGTGGGGGCCTTCGCCGAGTGCCGCGCGGGGCTGATGGCGCGCGAAGGGCTGTTCGAGGCGATCGAGGCGCGGGTGATCGGCGCGGGCGCGCCGTTCCTCGGCATCTGCGTCGGCATGCAGATGATGGCCGAGACGGGGTCTCGAGCACGGCCACGACACGCCGGGCTTCGGCTGGATCGGCGGCGAGGTGGTGCGCATCGCGCCGCGCGATCCCGCGCTCAAGGTGCCGCACATGGGCTGGAACGCGCTGGAGGGGATCGCGGAGCATCCGGTGCTGGCGGGGATCGCCGAGGGCGACCACGCCTATTTCGTGCATTCGTACCACCTGG
Organism: uncultured Alphaproteobacteria bacterium; assembly: GCA_963798765.1. Classification (GTDB taxonomy): domain Bacteria; phylum Pseudomonadota; class Alphaproteobacteria; order Rhodobacterales; family Rhodobacteraceae; genus Amaricoccus. The sequence goes on from CAWCUP010000013.1 coordinate 358,409, forward strand.
CCGCGAACGATCGCGCGCGGGTTCTGGCGACCGCCGACCATGGCGGGCCGATCACGGCCGTCGTGGGGCGCGACAACCTGGTCGGCACGCAGTTCCACCCGGAGAAGAGCCAGGCGACCGGGCTCCGGCTGATCGCGAACTTCCTCGCCTGGAGGCCGTGACCGGGTGCGGCACGCGTAAAGTTGCCACGCGTGGCCATCTTGCCAAGCCGTTGATTTCATTCTTGGAACGGATTCGCGTTAACCGCGTGGAAAGGCATGTCACGCTTGACGTCACAAGCCCTGTCGCGGATGTTGGGGCGCGCAGCCGTGACGGAATCCCCATGAGCCATCTCATGGGCATGATGTCCCACGAAACCGGCTAAATAGCCGCAGTTGTCACGTGGAATGGATAGGTTTGACACCATCACTCTCTCAGTTTGTCGAACCTTGGCCAGCGCTCTGCATGTTTATTGGCTTGGGCATCTGCCACATGAACAATGCACGTTGGTTGGAGAAACGCGAATCTGGGGTTCGCGGGGCCAGCTCGGCGTTTGGCGCTTTCATAGACTTCACAGCAATGATCGCCATATTTGTCATGCTAACAATTCTTATACTGTTAGGCGTTTTCCATAATTTTTTTGCCCCGGTAGGGTGGATTATGACTACCGCCATTGCCGTGTGGATCTGGCAGATGCTTTTTCGCTGGATCCAACGCGCATTCGCCGTGCGGTTGGTCAGCATATTGGCATTCTGGCCACTCGCCGCTCTTTGCACTTGGATGATATTCAGTCTCCGATTTGACAGTTGATCCTTGGAAGCTTGCGATCCGACGATCCGGGCGCGGTTCGACACCTACCGCTTCGCGGATCACAAGGAGTAGGTGGCGGATCTGATCGCGCGCGTGGCGCGGGTGTCGGTCGAGACGGTCGCGATCGTCGGGGAGATGCGGAGCGCGGGGCGGTAGGGATCCGGGGCCCCGGGCGTCTCCCGCGCCGATCGGCGGGCGGAACGTCTTCACGGCCGCGGCCGTTGAGCGTCCTCAAGACGTCAGACAAAGGAGAGCGACATGACCGACGGGAACGGCGCGACCCCCCTCGTCCCGAGCGACGAGGGCGACGAGAAGGGGTTGGAACTGGGCCGGGCGCAGGGCGAGGCGCTGACCCGGACGCTGAGGCACATGACCGGAGAGATCGCCCATGACGGCCGGGAGGTCCAGTCGGGCGAATATCTCGTCGCCTACGCCGTGGAGGAGGCGGAGGGCATGTACGTCCCGGACGGCGACGGGCTGGAATGGTCCGAGCCCGACGGACGAGAACGCGCATATCGAGGTGGCGGTCCGCGACGCCGCCGACGGCCGGCTCATCCCGGGTCTCAAGGTCGAGGCGACGGTGATCGACGGCCAGGGGCGATGAGGTCGGAACCCACGAGCTGCCGCTGCTCTGGCATCCGTATCTGTACCATTACGGGCGCAACTGGACCCTGCCCGAGGATGGCCGCTACACGCTCAAGGTGCGCTTCGGCGCGCCGACCTTCGCGCGGCACGACAGGAAGAACGGGCGGCGCTTCCTCAAGGGCGCGGAAGTGGTTTTCGAGGACGTCCGCGTCAAGCGCGGCCAGGACTGACCGCGCGCGGAGGCGCGGGCCGGGGCGTCCGGGGGCGGCGTCAGGAGCGCCGCTCCCGGCGCGCTCCGCCGGTCACTCCACCCGCGCCCATTTCTGGGACCGGCAGAGCGCCGCGATGCAGCCGCGCACCTCGAGGCCGTCGCCGGTCAGGACCATGTTCGAGGAGTAGTACCTGTCCCTGTCGGGCGAGTAGATGTCGCCGTCGCCCCACCGGTCGGCGCCCGCCGGGGCCATGTCGCGAAGAAGCTCGACGCCGACGAGATCGGTGCGCCCGGAGCTGATGATCCTCTCGATCCGGCCGCAGAGCCGCTCGGACCCGCCGGCGCAGGGCGCGATGCGGACATGGGCGTAGCCGCCCTTGCCCATCGGCTCGGTCTCCCAGACGCCGATCGCCGATCCCGCGAGCGCCGCGCCCGGAGTGGCGGCGGCGAGTATGGCGAGCGCGCGAAAGATCCCGATGTACTTGCCGTTGCGCATGGGAGGTCCTCCTTTCTTTGGCGATACACCGGCCGGCCTCGGCATGGCAACATCCAGAACGGGCTTTTTCCCGGAGGCCGCAGGGAGTAACAGCGGTCGGAGCGCGTGAACGGAGCCGCCATGATCCTCTACCCCGCCATCGATCTCAAGGACGGCGCCTGCGTGCGCCTGCTGCGCGGCGACATGGAGGCCGCGACGGTATTCGGGACCGATCCCGCTGCCCAAGCCCGCGCGTTCGAGGCGGCGGGCTGCCGGTGGCTGCATCTGGTCGATCTCAACGGCGCCTTCGCGGGGGCGCCGGTGAACGGGGCGGCGGTCGAGGCGATCCTCGCCGCGGTGAAGGCGCCGGTCCAGCTCGGCGGCGGCATCAGGGATCGGGCGACGATCGAGGCCTGGCTGGAGAAGGGCGTCCGGCGGGTGATCCTCGGAACGGCGGCTTTGCGCGATCCCGATCTGGTGCGCGAAGCGGCGGCGGCGCATCCGGGGCGGGTGGCGGTCGGCATCGACGCGCGCGACGGAAGGGTGGCGGTCGAGGGCTGGGCGGAGACGTCGGACGTCACCGCGCTCGATCTCGCGCGGCGCTTCGAGGATGCGGGCGTGGCGGCGATCATCCATACCGACATCGAACGCGACGGCGCCATGCAGGGGCCGAACGTGGCGGCGACGGCGGCGCTCGCGCGCGCGGTGTCGATCCCGGTGATCGCGTCGGGCGGGGTGTCGTCGATGGACGATCTGCGCGCGATCAAGGCGAGCGGCGCGCCGCTGGACGGGGCGATTTCCGGGCGGGCGCTCTACGAGGGGAAGCTGGATCTGGCCGAGGCGGTGGCGTTCATGGAGGACGGGGCATGAGCTTCGAGCTCTGGCTGGCCTTCGGAGCGGCCTCGGCGCTGCTTCTGGTGATTCCCGGGCCGACGGTGCTTCTGGTGGTGTCCTACGCGATGGGGCGCGGCTGGCGGGTGGCGGCGCCGATGGCGGCGGGCGTGGCGCTCGGCGATCTCACGGCGATGACGCTCTCGATGCTGGGGGTCGGCGCGCTGCTGGCCGGGTCGGCGGCGCTGTTCGCGACGGTCAAATGGGTCGGCGCCGCGTATCTCGTGTGGATGGGCGTCCGGCTCTGGCGCGCGGGCGGGACGGCGGCGGCGAAGGCGCGGACGGATGCGGGTCCGCCGTTCCGGATGCTGGGGCACGCATGGCTGGTGACGGTGCTCAATCCGAAGAGCATCCTCTTTTTCGTAGCCTTCGTGCCGCAGTTTCTCGACCCGGCGCGGCCCTTCGCCGGACAGGCGGCTTTGATGGTGGCAACCTTCGTAACGCTCGCCTTCGCCAACGCCTTCGGCTACGCGGCGCTCGGCGCGCGGGCGGGCGGTCTGGTCCGCGATCCGCGCGCGATGCGCCTGGTCAATCGCGGCGGCGGCGCCGCGCTGTTCGGCGCGGGCGCGGCGGCCGCTTTGCTCCATCGGAGCGCGTGATGCTCAAGGTGCGGGTGATCCCCTGTCTCGACGTCAAGGACGGGCGCGTGGTCAAGGGCGTGAATTTCGTCGATCTGGTCGACGCCGGCGATCCGGTCGAGGCGGCGGCGGCCTATGACGCGGCGGGGGCCGACGAGCTTTGTTTTCTCGACATCTCGGCGAGCAGCGAGAACCGGGGCACGCTGCTCGATCTGGCGAGCCGGACGGCCGAGCGGTGCTTCATGCCGCTGACGGTGGGCGGCGGGGTGCGGACGCCCGACGACGTGCGGGCGCTGCTGCTCGCCGGGGCGGACAAGGTGTCGTTCAACACGGCGGCGGTGGCCGATCCGGACGTGGTGAACGCGGCGGCGAACCGGTTCGGGGCGCAGTGCATCGTGGTCGCGATCGACGCGAAAAGCGTGAGCGACGGGCGCTGGGAGATCTTCACCCATGGCGGATCGAAGCGCGACCGGCATCGACGCGGTCGCCTTCGCGCGGGACATGGCGGCGCGCGGGGCGGGCGAGATCCTGCTGACCTCGATGGACCGCGACGGGACGAAGGCGGGCTACAACCTGCCGCTCACCCGCGCGGTGGCGGACGCGGTGCCGGTGCCGGTGATCGCGTCGGGCGGCGTCGGCACGCTGGAACATCTGATCGAGGGGGTGACCGAGGGCCACGCCTCGGCGGTGCTGGCCGCGTCGATCTTCCATTTCGGGACGCTATTCCATCGGCGAGGCGAAGGCGGCGATGGCGGATGCCGGCATCGCGGTGAGGGCGGCGTGAGCGCGGTCCTGGAGCGGCTGGCCGCGACCATCGCAGCGCGCGCGGGCGGCGATCCGGCGGCGTCGCACACGGCGGCGCTTCTCGCGAAGGGACCGGCGAAGTGCGCCGAGAAGTTCGGCGAGGAGGCGGTCGAGGCGGTCGTCGCGGCGGCGCTGGGCGACCGGGCGGGCCTGACGGCGGAGGCGGCGGACACGCTCTATCACCTTCAGGTCATGCTCGCCGCCGCCGGCGTGTCCTGGGCGGACGTGCTGGCCGAGCTCGAACGCCGCGAGGGCGTCTCGGGCGTGGCGGAGAAGGCCTCGCGGCCACGTTGAGACCGGGACGGCCCGGCTCACGTCTGCGGACGTTCCGCCCATCCCGCGAAGATCCGTTCCAGCACGAGCACGGCGTAGTAGAGCAGGATGCCCAGAGCCGCGAGCGCGATCAGCACGGCGAACATCAGGGGATAGTCCCCGTTCGTCTCGCCCGACTTGAAGAGCGCGCCAAGACCCCGCCCGTGCGGCGAGACGATCTCGACGAGATTGGTGCCGATGAAGGCGAGGGTGACCGAGACCTTCAGCGCGCCGAAGAATTCCGGCAGGGTCTTGGGCAGCGCGATCTTGCGGAAGATGGTCATGCGCGATGCGCCGAGGCTGCGCAGAATGTCGCGGTATTCGGGCTCCAGCGTCGAGAGTCCGATGCCGACCGAGACGGCGATCGGGAAGAAGCTGATCATGAAGGCCATCAGCACGGTGTTGAAATCGTGCATGCCGATGAAAAGGAGCGAGATCACCGGCACCAGCGTCGCCTTGGGGATCGCGTTGAACCCCACGAGCAGCGGATAGAGGCCGTCGCGGGCGGTGCGCGAGAACCCCATCGCCATGCCGATCAGCGTGCCGACGATCACGGCGATGCCGAGCCCGACCACCGTGCGCCAGAGCGTCTGCCAGCCCATCTCGAGGAACAGCCAGCGGAACTTCCAGAACGCCGGCGGCAGGTCGGACGGCGAGGCCATCTTGAAGTTGGGCCAGCCGTTCACCCAGACGATGAACTCCCAGAAAGCGAGGAAGGCGACGATCGCTCCGACAGGGGCGGCGATCCTGCGGAACGCCTCCATCAGCGGGCGTCCCCGTCCCGGCCCTGGGCGATGCGGATCTGGTCGCGCAGGAGATGCAGCATGTCCTGGGCCTTCGGCTCGAACATGATGTCGAGCGTCCGGTCGGCGGGAAGATCGACGTCGAGAACGTGCTGGGTCCGCGCGGGACGGCCGGAGAGCACGATGACCTGGTCGCCGAGAAACACGCTTTCGCGCAGATCGTGGGTGATGAGCACGCAGGTGAAGGGCTCGGCCGCGCGCAGGTCGCGCATGGTCTGCCAGAGGTCCTCGCGGGTGAAGGCGTCGAGCGCGCCGAAGGGCTCGTCCATGATCAGCACGTCGGGCTTGTGCACGATGGACCGGCAGAGGCTCGCGCGCTGGCGCATGCCGCCCGACAGCTCGCTGGGGCGTTTGCGCTCGAAGCCCTTGAGACCGACCATCTCCAGCAGTTCCATGGCGCGGGCCTCGCGGTCCTGCCTCGGCATCCGGGGCGCGACGATCTCGAGCGGCAGGATGACGTTCTCGATGATCGTGCGCCATTCCAGCAGGACCGGGTTCTGGAACGCCATCCCGACGGTCTTGCGCGGGCTGGTCACGCGTTCGCCGTGGAGCCAGACCTCGCCCCTGTCGGGCTTCATCAGGCCCGCGATCAGCCGCGTGAGGGTGGATTTTCCGCATCCCGACGGACCGACGACGGCGGCGAACTCGCCTTGCGGAACGGCGACGTTGAGATCGTCCAGAACGGGCAGCGGCCCCGCCTTGGTGCGATAGGCGTGCGTCACGCCCCTGATGTCGATGAGGTTTTTCATGGCGGGGCCGCCCGTGGGCCGGGCGGCCCGAGCTCTCACGGCATCGACAGGCTGCCGTCGGTCGGCAGGAAGCTCGGATCGAAATAGAGCGACGCGTCCGGCGGGTTGGTGAAGTCGTAGACCGATTTCGTCTGTTCGATCGCCTTGGCCATGCGCTCGGCGTCGATGCCGCCCATGCCGTTGGCCTTGACCCAGTCGGTCATCACATTGTCGTCGACCGCCATCGCCAGACGCTCGGTCTCGAGCTCCGCGTCGGCGGCCGGGTTGCGCTCGATCAGGCTCGCGATCGCCATCTCCGGATCGGCCACGGCGTCCTTCCAGCCCATCGCGATCGCCCGCAGGAAGCCGGTGACGAGCTCGGGGTTTTCGGCGGCGAAGTCGGTGTTGACGATGACCGCGTTGCCATAGAGCGCCACGCCGTGATCGGCCATCAGGATGGTCGATATGTCCTCGACGGGAACGCCGAGGCGCTTGAGATTGAGCGTGGACGAGAACGAGAACCCGGTGATCGCGTCCACCTCGCCTTCGGCGAGCATCGGCTCGCGCACCGCGAAACCGACGGGCTCGACGGTCACGGTCGCCATGTCGATGCCGTTCTCGGCGGCGAAGATCGGGAACTGCGCCCAGGCGCCATCGGGCGGCGGCGCGCCGAGCGCCTTGCCGGCGATGTCGCCCGGCCCCTCGATCCCGAGCGACTTGCGGCCCACCATGGCGAAGGGCGGCTTGTCGTAGATCATCATCACGGCGATGACCGGAGCGCCGGGGTTCTGGTCGAGGAATTTCATCAGGCTGTTGATGTCGGCGAAGCCGACCGGGAAGGCCCCCGTGGCCACCTTCGGGATCGCGTCGAGCGAGCCCGCGCCCTCGCTGATCTCGACGGACAGGCCTTCGGCGGCGAAATGGCCCTTGTCGATGGCGACGAAATAGGGCGCGGCCGGACCTTCGAATTTCCAGTCGAGCGCGAAGGGCATCTCGGTCTCGGCGCGCGCGGCGGCGCCGATCAGAAGGGCGGCGGCCAGGCCGGCTGTCGCGGCGGTACGGAACATCGTGAACTCCCCTTGGAAAAGTCTCAGCGGAGGACCGTGGCGACTTGTCGGCGCTTGTCCACCGCGACCGCGACCGCCGGACGCGCCTCGCGAGGCGTTGGCTCGAATCCGGGCAGGTCGGCCGGCCTCTGCCCAGGAAAAGCGCATCCGGGCGCCGGCGGCGATGCGCGCGCGAGGCCGCCGCCGGGCCCAGATCGGGATTGCGGGGCCCGGGCCGCTGGCCTATACAGGCGTCCGGGTCCCGCCGCTTTCGCGGGCGCCCGTCGCGGTCGCATAGCTCAGCTGGATAGAGTGTCGCCCTCCGAAGGCGAAGGTCGAAGGTTCGAATCCTTCTGCGACCGCCACCACGCCGAAGAAACCGTCGTTCCGCGCTCCGTCAAACGGCGGTCGCGAGCGCACGCTCCCCGGCACCGCCTCAACTTCGCGCGGCGGCGATGGTCGCCCGCACGGCCTCCTCGTCGGTCACGACGCGGTCGTATTCGCGCTCCGTTCCCGTCCCGCCCATCCCGACCCGGGGGTTGCGGTGGCGCATCGCGCTCGGCTCGGTCCTCAGGGCGGCGAAATGCAGCTCCGGCGCGCCCGCGGCGTCGCGCACCCGCGCGATGTTGCCGGCGTCGAGCCCGCCGCAGGCCATCACCGCCAAGCGCCCGCGCGCCCTTTCCACGGTCGCGCGTAGCGTCCCGATCCCCTCCAGCGCAGTGTCGCGCTGTCCGCTCGTCAGGACGCGGTCGACGCCGCACCGCACCAGCGCCTCGACGGCCTCGCCCGCGTCGCGGGTCATGTCGAAGGCGCGGTGGCAGGTGACCGACAGCGGACGGGCCGCGGCGACCAGCGCCCGCATCCGGGGCTCGTCGATGTCGCCGTCGGGCGTGAGACAGCCGAAGACGACGCCGTTAACGCCCGCCCGCCGCAGCGCCTCCACGTCGGCCAGCATCGCCGCGAACTCTACCGCGGTGTAGAGGAAGTCGCCGCCGCGCGGCCGGACGATGACGTTGAACGGCACGCGGGCGAGACGCGTCGCCTCCGCGATCATGCCCTGACTGGGCGTCAGGCCGCCCTCCAGGAGCGACGCGCAGAGCTCAACCCGGTCGGCCCCGGCGCGCTGCGCCGCGACCAGGCCGTCGGCGTTCTCGACGCAGACCTCGACGGTCACCGGCCGGGCGGGACCTCCCGTCACGCGTGGCGCTCCCGCCGGTCCGGCGCCGCGTCGCCCGCGGCCCGCACCGTCGATCCCGGGATCAGGTGGAAGCCGACATCCGTGCAGGGTCTGACCGGCTCCCCGGACAGGCGCGCGATCATCATCGCGGCGGCGGTCTGTCCGATCTTGAGATGCGGCACGTGGACGGATGTCAGGCGCCGGCCGAGCACGGACGCGATCGGCAGATCGCCCCAGCCGGCGATGCCGATGTCGCCGGGCACGTCCAGCCCCCTGCCCGCGCAGTATTGCAGGCCGCCGAACGCCATCGAATCGTTCTGGTAGAACACGCATTCCACGCCCCGTCCCGCCGCCAGAAGCTGCTCGGTGCCGTAGAATCCGGGGTAGAAACTCGCGGTGTCGTGGAGGCAGAGCTGGCTCCGGACGCGCCCGCCGCCGTCCTCGACCGCTTTCGTGAAGCCCTCGAGCCGCGCGGTCGCGGCGTTCGCCGTGTCATGCGACGTGCCCACATATCCGAGCGACCGGTAGCCGCGGCCGATCAGGAACCGCCCCATGTCGAAGCCGCTGTCGAAATGGCTGATTCCCACGCTCATGTCGAGCGGGCTGGAATTCAGATCCCAGATCTCGACCACGGGGACGCCGGCGGTCGCCAGCATCTCGACCGACCGGGCGGAATGCGACCGCCCCGTGAGGATCAGACCGGCCGGCTGCCACGAGAGCACCGTCCGGATCCAGTTCTCCTCCTCGCCGCCGGTGTGCTGGGTCAGGCCCAGGACGGTCTGGTGGCCGAACGAGCCGAGCTTGCGGTCGATGCCCTCGAGCACCTGGGCGAAGACCTCGTTGCCGAGATCCGGGATCGAGACGCCGACGAAAGTGGAGGTCTTGTCGCCCGCGAAGACCGCCGCGAGCCGGTTCGGCAGGTAGCCGAGCTGATCGGCCTTCGCCATGACCTTGGCGCGGGTCTTCTCCGAGTAGCCGCCTTCGCCACGGAGCACGCGGCTCGCGGTCATTTTGGACACGCCGGTGGCGCGCGCCACCTCCGCAAGGCTTATCTTGCCGGATCCGCGTGATCTTTCCGTCATTCCCAGGTCCAATACGTTACCGGTAACTTTGGCCTTGACAGACTCGGGGGCCCGGTCCGACGATGGCACGGCGTTACGGGTAACTCAACTCGCGTGAGAGCGCCCGGATGACGGGGAGGACGATGGCGGAGCACCTGCAGAAGGGCCTGTTCTTCGACGGGATCGGCAAGCATTTCGGCGGCACCTACGCGCTGCGGGACGTGTCGCTCGCCGTCGGCCGCGGCGAGATCGTGGCGCTTCTGGGCGAGAACGGCGCCGGAAAATCCACCCTCATCAAGATCCTCGGCGGCATCCACCAGCCCGACGCCGGGCGCGTGCTGATCGACGGCGCGCCGTACCAGCATCGCCCCGCCGGTTTCGGCGAGCGCCAGCAGGTCGCCTTCATCCATCAGGATCTCGGCCTCATCGAATGGATGACCGTCGCCGAGAACATGGCTCTGGCGCTCGGGTTCTCCCGCAGGCGCGGCCTGATCCGCTGGCCCGAGGTCGAGCGCTTCGCGGCCGAGGCGCTGCGGCGGGTGGATTGCGATTTCGATCCGACGACGCGGGTCGAGGATCTGACCCGGACGGAGAAGTCCCTCGTCGCCATCGCCCGCGCGCTCGCCGTCGACAGCGAGTTCCTCGTGCTCGACGAGCCGACCGCGTCCCTGCCAGCCGACGAGGTCGAGCGCCTGTTCGCGGCGCTTCGGCCGCTGCGGGACCGCGGCGTGGGCATGATCTACGTCAGCCACCGGCTGGACGAGATCTTCCGCATCGCGGATCGCGTCGCCGTGCTCCGGGACGGGGCGATGGTCGGCGTCCGGTCGATCGCGCACACGACGCCGGAGGAGCTGGTCCAGAAGATCGTAGGTCGGAAGACCCGCGTGACGCTCAAATCGCAGGACGCGCCGGGCGCGGAGATCCTCCGTCTCGACGGGATGAGTGTCGGCAGGGTCGGGCCGCTCTCGATCTCGCTGCGGCGGAACGAGATCGTCGGGCTGGTCGGGTTGAGGGGCGCGGGCCACGAGGCGATCTCGCGGGCGCTTTTCGGACTGACGCCGCATGGCGGCCGCGTCACGCTTCTGGGAAAGACGCCCGACCTGTCGTCGCCACAGACGGCGTTGGCGTCGGGGATCGGCCTGGTCGCGCGGGACCGGACCGAGGAATCCGTGGCGATGACCCTGACCATCCGGGAGAACACCTTCCTCAACCCGGCGGGCGTCGGGCGCGGTCTGCTCGATCCGCTCGCGCCGGGCACGGAGGCCGCCCGGGCGGCGGCGATCGGCGCGGATCTCGGCCTCTCGCCGAACGATCCCGCGCTCGCCATCGAGGCGCTCTCGGGCGGCAACCAGCAGAAGGTCGTGATCGGCCGCTGGCTCGCGATGCGGCGCGGCCTTCTCCTCTGCGAGGACCCGACCGCAGGAGTCGATGTCGGCGCAAAGGCGGAAATCTACGCGCTGCTGAACCGGGCCCTTGCGGACGGCATCGGGATCCTCGTCGTCTCGACCGATTTCGAGGAGATCGCCACGATCTGCCACCGCGCCATCGTCTTCAGCCAAGGCGCCATCGTCGACGAGCTGGGCGGCAGCCGCCTGACGACCGAGACCCTCATCCAAGTCGGCCTCGGCCGGCAACATCTCCGGGAAACAGGAACAGCAGAATGCAATCGCTTGAGAGCGGAGCGCTGGAGCCGACGCGCGCCGAACTGGAGGGTCTGGGCCGGGGCAGGCGCCTGATGCGCTTCCTGCCGGTCTACGGCCTCGTCATCCTGACGCTGTTCCTGATCGTGCTGTTCTCGATCCTGCTGCCGAACACGTTTCCCACGATGCTGAACCTGCGCGCGATCGTCTCCGACAAGGCGATCATCGCGCTCCTGTCGCTCGGCGCGATGATACCGATGGCGGCCGGACGCATCGACCTGACCGTGGGTTACGGCATCGTGCTGTGGCACATCCTGGCGATCAGCCTGCAGACCCAGTTCGGCGTTCCATGGCCGATCGCGGTGCTGGTCGTGATCGCCCTCGGCGCCCTGACCGGATTTCTCAACGGGATGCTGGTCGAGATCGCGCAGGATCGACAGCTTCATCGCGACGCTCGGCACCGGGACCGTGCTCTACGCGCTGGCGCTCTGGCATACGGGCGGCCGACAGATGGTCGGCGTCCTCCCCGACGGGTTCTACGCGCTGAACACCACCTTCGTCCTCGGGCTGCCGATCACCGGATTCTACCTCGTCGCGATCTCGGTCGCGATGTGGATCGTCCTCGAATACACGCCCGTCGGGCGATACCTCTACGCCATCGGCGCGAACCAGCGCGCCGCGCAGCTCAACGGCATCCCGACCCGCAAATACGTGATCGGCGCGTTCGTCGCGTCGGGCGTCATGACGGCGCTGGCCGGCGTGCTTCTGGCGGCGAAGCTGCGGATCGGCCAGGCCTCGGTCGGGCTCGAGTTCCTGCTCCCGGCGCTGGTCGGGGCGTTTCTGGGATCGACCACCATCAAGCCGGGCCGGGTCAACGTCTGGGGGACCATCGTCGGCGTCACGATCCTGGCGGTGGGAATCTCGGGCATCCAGCAGTTCGGCGGCTCGTTCTGGGTGGAGCCGATGTTCAACGGCGTGACGCTGCTGATCGCCATCGGCATCGCGGGTTACGCGCAGCGTCGCAAGGGCGCGGCGAAGAAATGACGGAAGACAGCAACCGGGAGGAAACCATGCTGAAGAAACGCGCTTTTCTGAACACTCTTATGGCCGGCACGATGCTGGCCGGCCTCGGAATGCCGGCCTCGGCCCAGACGCCCTTCGACGGACCGACGTCCGGTCCCGAGGCGGCGGAAGGCAAGACAATCGTGGTTCTGGCGGCCGACCTCAAGAACGGCGGCATCCTTGGCGTGACCAACGGCGTCGAGGAGGCCGCCGCCAAGATCGGCTGGGACGTGCGGGTTCTGGACGGCGCGGGCTCGGTCCAGGGCCGCACCGGCGCGATCGGACAGGCACTGGCGCTCCAGCCCGACGGACTGATCATCAACGGCTTCGACGCGGTCGAGCAGCAGGCGGCGCTCGAAGGCGTCGCGGCGGCGGGCATTCCGATGGTGTCCTGGCATTCCGGTCCGAAGATCGGCTGCGACGCGCCGGGCGGCATCTTCGCCAACGTCTCGACCGACGCCATGACCGTATCCGAAGTGGCCGCGAAATGGGCGATGGAGGACGGCGGCGACGATGTCGGCGCGGTGATCTTCACCAATTCGACCTATCAGATCGCGATCGACAAGGCCGACCGCATCAAGGAGACCATCGAGGCGATGGGCGGCACCGTCCTGGAATACGTCGACACGCCGATCGCCGACACGTCGACCCGGATGGGTCCGCTGACGACAAGCCTTCTGCAGAAATACGGCGACGACTGGACGCACGCCCTGGCGATCAACGACCTCTATTTCGACTTCATGGGACCGGCTCTCGCCGCGGCCGGAATCCCCGGTGACGGCGCTCCGAAGGCGGGGTCGGCCGGCGACGGCTCCGAGGCCGCCTTCCAGCGCATCCGCAGCGGCCAGTACCAGGCGATCACCGTCGCCGAGCCCCTGAACCTCCAGGGCTGGCAGCTGGTGGACGAGCTGAACCGCGCCATCCAGGGCGAGCCCTGCTCGGGCTACGTCACCGCCCCGGCGCTCGTCACCGGGGAGGGACTGGCCAAGATGGGCGACAGCAACGCCTTCGACCCGGACAGCCCCTACCGCGAGGCCTACGCCGCCATCTGGGGCAAGTGACAGGCGGCCGGCCAAAGCCGCGCCGTCACAAGAACGAGGAAGAAAGCGGGCCGCCCGGGTTCCCGGACGGCCCCGGCGCGCGGTCACGATGCCGCGCGCGGCCTTGCGGATCCCCGACGCGCATTCGCGCGGTCCGTACGCGGGACGCCCCGCCATCGCGCACCGGTGACCTCCGCGGATCACGCCCCGCCCGGCGCGCCGAGATCGCGTCCGAAGAATCCGGAAGCCGGATCGACGAGGGCGAGTTCGCGCATCCGCGCCGAGAGATGGCTTCTCAGCTCGACGTAGCGGGGTTCCGAGCGGGCGCCGTATGCCCACCGAGGCCGTTCGAGCTCGGTTTCCACGGTCTCCACGATCCGGCCCGGTCGAGACCCAAGGACGACGATCCGGTCCGCCAGCACGATCGCCTCGTCGACGCTGTGCGTGACGAAGAGCACGACGCGACGCCGCACCGTCCAGATCCGCATGGGTTCGATCTGCATGAGCTCGCTTGCATGGGCGTCGATGCTGGCGAAGGGCTCGTCATCAGCAAGTCCTCGGTCGCGTAGAGCCAGTCTTGGGTGTATTGCAGCACGCTCCGGCTCATCCCGCCATTGACGCTCCGACTCGGCCATGTCGTCGGCGAGAGGTCTCCCCGGTGCTCCGCCATGGCCGCCGCCGAGGCCTGCGGATCGGCCGCGAAGTCGCGCGATATGCGGATGAGCGCCCGCACGACCGCCTCCGGGTCCTCCCGCCGACCGGCCAGAACCCCTGTCGAGACGACGTCGACCTTGTTCACCACCGGCGCCGCTTCATGGTTCGCGTCCTGCGGCACGAGGACCGACAGTCCCGCCCGATCCCCGATCGACATCGTCGTCGCGTCGGTCCGCCCCGCGGCGAGAGCCTGCCGGCGGCGGCCGCTCAGCCTCTCTCAGCACTTTCTCAGGACAGGCTCCTGGCGGGCTCGGCGCCTCGGTAGATCGCCGTTCCCCTGTTTTTCCCATCCTCGCTCCAGCCGCGGTACATGCCTTCGCAATTGAAACGCATGACGATCGCGCCGTGGCGATCGACGGCGATCAGGCCTCCCGAGCCCCCGGCGGTCGCGACATCGCGCATGACCACTTCCTCAGCGGCGCGATCAAGGCTCATTCGAGCCAGGCGCATGCGGGCGTCGATCTCATGCGCCACGCTGAGCCGCAGGAAGACTTCGCCGTCGCCGGTCGCCGAGACCGCGCAGCTTGCGTTGTCGGCGAACGTGCCCGCGCCGACGATGGGGCTGTCTCCGACCCGGCCGGATCGCTTGGCGGTCATGCCTCCGGTGGATGTCGCGGCGGCGAGGCCGCCGTTCCGGTCGCGCGCCACCGCGCCGACGGTTCCGTGACGGCGCGAGGGATCGTCGTCGAGCGCGCCGTCGCGCTCCATCCGCAGCGTCTCCTGCAACGCGTCCCAACGCTCCTGCGTGAAGAAGTAATCGGGCGCCTGGAAATCGAGCGCGGCCTCGCGGGCGACGTCGAGCGCGCCGTCACCGATCATCAGGACGTGACCTGTATTCTCCATGACGGCGCGGGCCGCGAGGATCGGGTTTTTCGGCCCGAAAATCCCTGCGACGGCCCCGGCGCGGCGGTCCCTGCCATCCATTATGGCGGCGTCCATCTCCTGCCGGCCGTCACGGGTGAACACCGCACCCCGACCCGCATTGAACAACGGCTCGTCCTCAAGCGCGCAGACGGCCGCGGTGACGGCATCGAGCGCCGTGCCGTCCAGTGCCAATACCGCCTCGCCCGCCGTCAGAGCCCGATCAAGGCCAGCATGACAGGCCGCCGCACGCTCGGGCGTCATGCGGTCGGGTTGAATGACGCCCGCGCCGCCATGTATCGCGAGACTGAAAACGCCGCTCATGAATTCGCCCTCCTGCAGGACATGCTCTCAATTCGCGAAAAATTTGACCGAATGAACCCGATCTTAGGAAATTTCGGGAGACATGGGCATCGAATCCTCGCTTCGGGCTTGGTGGCGCTGTCAGTCGGCAGCATTGATGCTAAAGACGAATGCAAGCTATTGACCTCGCACGCGGAACGGAGTGCACGACATGAACATGCCCGTCAAGGTTCCGGCCAGAGGCGCGCTGGTCGCCATCGGTGGCGCCGAAGACAAGACGTCCCGGGCCGATATCCTTCGCCGTGTGCTGGCGCTGTCAGAACGGGCGGCGCCGGTCGTGGGAGTCGTGACGACCGCCAGCAGCGTTCCGGACGACGTGTTCGACGGTTATGTCAGCGTCTTCTCGCAGATCGGAGCGCACGAGGTGCTGGATATCCGGATCCGCGACCGGCAGGACGCCGCGTCCGACGTCTTCGTGGAGATGATCCGACGTTCGGACGTGATCTTCCTCTCGGGCGGGGACCAGATGCGGCTGACCAACGTTCTCGGCGCCTCGCTGTCGCTGGATACGATCCGCGCCCGCCGTGAGGAAGGCGCCGTGATCGCCGGAACCAGCGCCGGCGCCGCCTGCCAGTCGCGGACGATGGTCTATGGCGGGCCGGCTGACGATTCGCTGCGCAAGGGCGCCGTGAAGATGAGCGCCGGTTTCGGCCTGGTGGATGGCGTGGTCATGGACACGCATTTCCTGGAACGCGGCCGGTTCTCGCGGCTGATGGAGGTCGGCGCGACCAATCCCGAGTATCTGGGGGTCGGACTGGGAGAGGATGCCGCCGTGCTGTTCGATGGCGATCTCATCCGCGCCTTCGGTCCGGGTCACGTGATCCTGGTTGACAGTTCTCGGATAACCGGTTCGAATGTGTTTGAACTCGAGGACGGTGAAGCAGTCAGCGTCCAAAACGTCATAATGCACGCGCTCGTCGCCGGATATGCATACAGTATGGCGGGTCGACGTGTCCTGAGCCCTCATGATCTGAGGGCGGAAAATCTGGAGCGTTCGATTGCTTATACTTGAATGTCGCGCATTGCGTGGGCCAAATTACTACAGCCGTTACCAAGCGATCTTCATGCGCCTGGACCTTCAGGACCTCGAGGACAGACCGAGCGACAAGGTTCCTGGGATAGCCCGGAACCTGCAGACGCTGATCCCCACCATCCATGACCACCGCTGTTCGGTCGGAACTCCGGGAGGGTTTCTTGAACGCGTGGGAAGCGGCACCTGGGCCGGCCACATGGTCGAGCATGTGGCGATCGAACTTCAGAACATGATCGGTTTCTCGGTCGGCTACGGCAAGACCGTCGATACCTACGAGAAAGGCGTCTACAATATCGTCTTCCGCTACCGCGACGAGGCGAGCGGCCTCGCGGCCGGAGAGGCGGCGGTCGAGATCGTGCGAAAGCTCTACGACGGTGAAGACGTCGATCTCGCTCCGATCATCGATCGACTGAAAGAGGTGCGCGACGCCAACGCCCTCGGACCGTCGACCGGATCCATCGTCAACGCCGCCAAGGCCCGCAACATTCCCGCCTACAACCTGACCGCCGGCACCAGTTATACGCAACTTGGCCATGGCGTGAAGCAGCGCAGGTTCCAGGCGACCGTGACCGACGCGTCCGGCATCATCGGCCACTCGATCGCCGACGACAAGGAATGGACCAAGCAGATCCTCGACGATGCAGGGGTGCCGGTGCCGAAGGGGCAGGTCTGCCATTCCATTGAAGAGGCGCAGGAGGCTGCCGACTGGATCGGCTGGCCGGTGGTCACCAAGCCGTTGTCCGGCAATCACGGTCGTGGCGTGACGACCGACATTTCCAGCGCCGAAGACCTGCGGGCCGGATTCGCCGCCGCGCTGGCCCGCGTGCGCGACAATTCGGGAGCGGTGATCGTCGAAAGCTACATCAAGGGCGAGGATCACCGGCTGCTGGTGATCGGCGGCAAGCTCGTCGCGGCGGCGCGGCGCCGCCCGGCCCATGTCGTGGGCGACGGCAAGCATACCATCCAGGAGCTGATCGACATCGAGAACTCGGACCCCCGCCGTGGCGTCGGTCACGAGAACCTGCTGACCCAGATCCACGTCGACGTGCAGACGCAGCGGTTGCTGGAACAGGCGGGCCATTCGCTCGACACCATTCTGCCCGAAGGCGAGATCGCTTTTCTGAAATCTACCGCCAACATCTCGAGCGGCGGCACCGCGACCGATCTGACCGATGAGGTCCATCCGGAAGTCAAGTTCGCGATGGAGCGGATCGGCCGTCTTGTGGGGCTCGACATAATCGGGATCGACCTTCTCGCGGAGAACCTGTCGATCCCGCTGGACCAACAGTCGGCCGCCGTAGTCGAGGTCAACGCGGGCCCGGGTTTCCGGATGCACATGGCGCCCACGCACGGCAGCCCGCGTCCGGTCGGAGAGCACGTCGTGGACATGCTTTTCCCCGACCCCGCCGACAACGGCCGCATCCCGATCACCGCCATCACCGGGACCAACGGAAAGACGACGACGACGCGGCTGACGACGCATATCCTGCGGCAGGCGGGAAATTCGGTCGGCATGGGCTGCACCGGTACGGTCGAGATCGACAATCACGTGATCCTGCGCGGCGACTATTCCGGACCGGCTGCGGCGCAGGCCGTCCTTCGGGAACCGACGGTCGAACATGCCGTGCTCGAGGTCGCGCGCGGCGGCATCATGCGCCGCGGTCTGGGCTTTGACGAATGCGACGTGGGCGTCCTGCTCAACATCGCTTCGGACCATCTGGGCGAGCGGGATATCCATACCCTGGAGGAACTCGCCCGCTGCAAGACCGTGGTCGTGGATGCCGTAAAGAAGGACGGCGGCTACTGCGTGCTGAACGCCGACGATCCTCTGGTGATGGAGCACGGCACCTACTGGGCGCGCGGCGAGATCATCTATTTCACCATGGACCCGGAAAACCCCGCGCTGGACGGACACCTGGCGGGTCTCGGCATGGTGCTGACAGTCAAGCACGGCAAGATCGTCCTGCTGCGCGGCAAGGTCACGGTCGAGATCGTCGAGGTCAACGACGTGCCCATCGCCTTTGAAGGCCATGCGCCGTTCAACGTGCAGAACGCCATGGCCGCGGCGGCCGCCGCCATCGCCCACGGCATCGAGATGGATCATATCCGCGCGGGCCTGCTGACCTTCCACCCGACGCCGGCGCAGATGCCGGGCCGCACGAACTACTTCGAGGCGGACGGGGTGAAATGCCTGATCGACTACGGACACAACGTCCCGGCGCTGATCGCGCTGGAGCCGCTGGTCAACGGTCTGGCCACACAGCGCAAGATCGGCGTCGCGACCGCCCCGGGCAACCGGCGGGACGAGGATCTGGCGGCGCTTGGCGCGCAGCTCGCCCGGATGTGCGATCTGGTCATCGTCTATGAGACCGACGCGCGCGGGCGTGAGCCGGGCGAGACTTCGAAGCTGATCCACGACGGCGCGGAAAGCGCGGGAGGCGGCGCGAAGGTCGAAACGATCCCGAACGAACAGGATGCGGTGACCAAGGCCATCAGCGTGGCGGAGCCGGGCGATTTCCTTCTCCTGCTCGTCGACGACATCGAAGGCACGACAGAGCGGCTCAAAGGTCGGACCTATGCGTCGCAGGCCGAACTCGCCCGGCACTGACGCTGGCCGGAAAGCTCGGAGGCGCGCGGTCGCGGCAGTCTGCCCTCCGCTCCTACACCTCGACCGAAAGGACAGCGAATGAGCAAGAACGTGTTCGTCATCGGGTTGAACGACCTGAACGCCGCCCGACTGAAGCGCCTCCGCGGCGTCGAGGATGTGAATTTCCATCCGCTGTTGACGCCCGCACAGGTGTCCGAAACGCAGGATTTCGACATTCCGGCGATGCTGGCCGAGGCGGAGGCGACCCTCGACGCCTTCGACGGGTCCATCGACGCCATCGTCGGCTATATCGACTTCCCGGTGTCGACCATGCTGCCGCTGCTGTGCAAGAAATACGGCACGCCGAACGCGTCGCTCGAAAGCCTCCTGAAGTGCGAGCACAAATACTGGTCGCGACAGGTCATGGCCGAAGTGATCCCCGACCACATTCCGAAATTCACCGCCTTCGATCCCTTCGACGACGCGGCTCTTTCCAGGATCGGAGAGGCGGACCTGCGCTTTCCGTTCTTCGTCAAGCCGATCAAGTCTTCCGGATCGCGACTGGGCTTCCGCATCGATTCCCCGGAGGATTTCGACTACGCGACCGAGAAGCTGCGTGCCGAGATCCGCTCGATCGGCGAGCCGTTCGACTATGTCCTGAGCCAGGCCGACATGCCCGACGACATCCGCGCGGTCGAGGGCCACTACTGCATGGCCGAGCAGGTCATCGGCGGGCGGCAATGCACGGTCGAAGGCTACGTCTATAACGGCGAAGTCGTGCCCTACGGCACGGTGGATTCGATCCGCTACCCGCAGGTGCTGAGCTTTTTCTACTATCTCTACCCGTCGACCCTGCCCGAACGCGTGCAGGAGAAGATGAACGAGATCACCCGCACAATCATGGCCCATATCGGCTATGACAACGCGGGCTTCAACATCGAGTATTACTGGGACGAGGTGTCCAACAGGATCTGGCTGCTCGAGATCAACACCCGCATCGCGCAATCCCATTGCGACCTTTTCGAGATGGTCGATGGCGTCAGCCACCAGCAGGTGACCATAGACCTCGGTCTCGGGCGCAGGCCCGACATGCCGAGCCGCGAGGGACCGAGGAACGTGGCGGCGGAATTCTTCTACCGGGTCTTCTTCAACGACGCGACCGTCGCACGCGCCCCTTCCAACGCCGAAATCGCGGTGGCGGCGGAGCAGGCCGAGGGCACGCGCATCACCTCCTACGCGGCGAAAGGTACGCAGCTTTCCGATCTGCCCGAACAGGACGCCTACAGCTTCGCAGTCGCCTCGATCTGGATGGGGGCGAGCAAGCAGTCCAAGCTCTTGTGGAACTACGAGCAGGTGATGAAGAAGCTGAACTACGAATTCACCGACATCGTGGAATAGCGGCGATCCGTCCGCTGGACTTCGCGCGGCGCGAGTCCGATACCGACCGCCGCCCCCTTCGGAATCGAGTGAACGCATGAAGATCGATACGACCCTGCCCCGCCCCGTGCGGGAAATCGAGCATGTCGAGATCCCGATGCCCGACGGCACGCTCCTCGCCGCGCGGATATGGATGCCGGAAAGCGCGCAGGCGCGGCCGGTTCCGGCGATCCTCGAGTACATTCCCTATCGCAAGAACGACAAGACGCTGGAGCGCGACCACGCCCGCGCGCCTTGGCTGGCCGCGCAGGACTACGCCTATGTCCGCGTCGACCTGCGCGGCACCGGCGAATCCGAGGGGCTGATGACGGACGAGTACACCGAGATCGAACTGCAGGACGGCTGCGACGTGATCGCCTGGATCGCCGGCCAGGCCTGGTGCGACGGCGGCGTGGGGATGGTCGGAATATCGTGGGGCGGCTTCAACGGATTGCAGATCGCGGCGCTGCGCCCGCCCGCGCTGAAGGCCGTGGTGACGATATGTTCGACCGACGACCGGTACGCCGACGACATCCATTACATGGGCGGCACTTTGCTCTGCGACCACCTCTCCTGGGCGTCGGTGATGTTCGGCATCAACACCCTTCCGCCCGATCCCGCGCATGTGGGCGACCGCTGGCGCGGGATGTGGGAGGAGCGGCTGGACGGATCGGGCCTGTGGCTGGAGAACTGGCTGCGGCACCAGACCCGCGACGATTTCTGGAAACACGGTTCGGTCTGCGAGAACTTCGCCGATATCGAGGTGCCGGTCTACGCGGTCAGCGGCTGGGCCGACGGGTATTGCAGTTCCGTGTTCCGGCTGGTCGAGAACCTGCCGTCTCCGGTCAAAGGCATCGTCGGCCCGTGGGCGCACAAGTATCCGCATCTCGGCCGGCCCGGTCCCGCCATCGACTGGCTGACGGAGGAGACGCGGTGGTGGGATCACTGGCTCAAGAGCCACGAGACCGGGATCATGGACGAGCCGCCGCTGCGGCTCTACCTCCAGGATCACGCGCGGCCGCAGGGACGGTATTCGCACCGCGACGGCCGCTGGATCACCGAACCCGCCTGGCCGTCGCCGAATGTCACCCGCACCGGGTTCGCCCTCGGCGCCGACGGACGGCTCGGGGCGCCGGCGGTCGATCGGGAAGGGCGCGTCTCGATCCGCTCGCCGCTCTGGGTCGGGGTGCAGGGCGGCAAATGGTGCTCCTACGACCATGTCGGGGATCAGCCGGGCGATCAGCGACGCGACGATGCCGGAAGTCTCGTGTTCGAGACGGCCCCGCTCGACGCCGATCTGGACATCGCCGGGGACGCGCGGCTGACCGTAGCTCTGCAGGTCGACCGGCCGGTGGCGCAGATCGCGGCCCGGCTCGTGGATGTCGCGCCCGACGGATCCGCGACGCGGGTCAGCTACGGACTGCTCAACCTGACGCACCGGAACAGCCACGAACATCCCGAACCGCTCGAGCCGGGCCGCACCTATACCGTCGAGGTGCCGTTCAAGCATGTGGCGCAGACCTTCCGCGCCGGCCACCGCATCCGTCTTTCGATCTCCACCAGCTACTTCCCCCTCGCATGGCCCGCGCCGGAGCCGGTCACGCTGACGATACTGACCGGGCGATCCGAACTCGACCTGCCGGTGCGCATGCCGGACGGGGCCGCCGTCCGCGATCTTGGCACGCCGCGGGCCGCAACGCCGCTCGACGTCACCTTCGCCGAGCCGGTGCGGACGGAATGGAGCGTGACGGAGGATCGCGACACCGGACGCGTCACCGTCGAGACCCGGGACCACGAAGGCGGCGCGCACATCAACTCGCACGGATTCTACCATTCGGCTGAAGGTCGCGAACGCTACTCCGTGCTGCCGGACGATCCGACCTCCGCCGAGGGAGAAGCGACCTGGACGCATGAGATGCGGCGCGACGGATGGTCGGTGAAAACCGTCACCACCACGCGCCTGACCGGCGATGGGACGTCGTTTCGCATCGTCGCGCGCCTTCAGGCCTGGGAGGGCGACACGCTGGTCCGGGAAAAGGACTGGGACGTCTCGATCCCGCGAAATCTGGTCTGACCCGACGACGAGTGACGAGTTCACTGCCGCCCTCCGACGGATCACGTTTCCACGGCCACCACCGCGAGGCAGTCCCCGGGCTTGACCAGCCCGGGGAAATGCCGCGCCGTCAGCAATCCGCCACGCCGCGCCCGGTACTCCAAGGCGTCGCCACCGGTGTGTTCCACCGGCCAGATGCGCGCCAGCACCTGGCCTTTCTCCACGACGTCCCCCAGATCGGCCATCGGCTCGATCAGCCCGTCATGCTCGGAGAACACGAAACAATCACCATCCGGCATGTCGAGATTGACGCTGGGCGCGATCTCCGGCTCGCCGACCTGAATGCCCGCATGGATCAGGAAATTCCGCACGCCCTTGCGCGCGATTCCGATCGATCGCGCCGTCGCGGTGCCGCCTCCGCCAAGTTCGGTGGAGACGAAGATCTTTCCGAGCGCCTCCACCGCCGTATCGAACATGCCGACGTTGTCGATCTCCAAGCAGCACCATCGAATAGGGCGCGTTGAACGCCCGCATCGCGGCGATGCAGGCCTCCTCCTGCACCGCCGCCTCGAGATTGTGCGCCGCCGCGAAGGGTATGAAATCCAAGGTCTTGCCGCCGGAGTGGAAGTCCAGGACGTAATCCGCCATCGGCGCGAGCGTGCGGTTGAAATAATCCGCGATCTTCTGCGTCGGCGTGCCGTCCGGGCGGCCCGGGAACGTGCGGTTCAGGTTCGCCGCCGTCGAGCGGCGACGTCCTCTTTCCGGCGCGGAACGCCGGGGCGTTCATGAACGGCACGATCACCACCCGGCCGTGCACGTCCTTCGGATCAAGATCGCGGGTCAGCGCCTGCAACGCCACCGGCCCCTCGTACTCGTCGCCGTGATTGGCGCCGGTCAGGAGCGCGGTCGGACCGTCGCCGTTCCTGACGACCGTGATCGGGATCATCACGGAGCCCCACGCGCTGTCGTCGCGGCTGTAGGGAAGCCGGAGGAAACCCGTGATGCTTGCCGTCCTCGTCGAACGGTATCGTGGCGACGATCGGGTTGTCGCTGGCGGCGGACGACGCGTTCATCGGTTCAATCCTTGACCAGCAGTTTTCGCGGCACGTCGGCGAGGCATTCGGGGCCGTTCTCGCCGATGAGGATGCTCTCGGTGATCTCGAAGCCGAAATCCTCCATCCAGAGGCCGGTCATGAAATGGAAGGTCATACCGGGAACCAGCACCGTCATGTCGCCGGGACGCAGCGAACAGGTGCGCTCGCCCCAGTCGGGCGGGTAGCTGAGGCCGATCGGGTATCCGGTACGGTTGTTCTTGACGATCCCGTATTTGTGCAGGACATCGAAAAACGCGATAGCTATGTCCTGGCAAAGATTGCCGGCCTTGGCCGCCTCCAGCCCCGCCTCCATCCCTTCCAGCACCGCCTTTTCCGCGTCGAGAAACTGCTGGGTCGGCTTGCCGAGAAACACCGTGCGGCTCAGCGGACAATGGTAGCGCCGAAAGCAGCCGGCGATCTCGAAAAAGGTGCCCTCGCCGGTCTTCATCGGCTTGTCGTCCCAGGTCAGGTGGGGCGCCGCAGCGTCGGTACCCGAGGGCAGCAAAGGCACGATGGCCGGGTAATCGCCGCCATAGCCCCATTCCTCGTCATAGCGCAGCGAAGCGTCGTAGATGTCCGCCACGAGATCGCATTTTCGGATTCCCGGCTCGATCTTCTCGGCGATGCGCGCGTGCATCCGCTCGACGATCCGCGCGGCCTTGCGCATCCGGTCGATCTCGGCGACGGATTTCACGCCGCGGAGCCAGTTGATCAGTCCCGTCGCGTCGACCGGCTCGTTCGGAAGGCCTGCGGCGAGAGCCCGATAGCCCTTCGCGGAGAACCAGTAATTGTCCATCTCGACGCCGATCCGGCCCGTGTGCCAGCTCCGCTCGGTCAGTTTTCCCGCGAGATAGTCCAGCGGGTGCAGATCCGGCGACTGCACGAAGAAATCCGGATAGCCGATGATGTCCGTGTCGGCCATGTAGGTGGTGCGCAGCGCGCCCTGCGCGTCCTGCTCGCGACCGAACCAGACCGGATCGCCCACCGGCCCGATCAGGACCGCCTGATGGACATAGAACGACCAGCCGTCATAGCCGGTCAGCCAGGCCATGTTGGACGGATCGGAGGTGATCAGCGTGTCGATCCCCGCCTTTTCCATGGCGGCGCGGGTGCGCGACAATCGGGTCTCGTATTCCTCGTCGGAGAAGCGGAAGGTGTCGACTAGGGCCATTTTTCAGCTTTCCATCTCTGTTCCGGCGCCCGCCGCCTCGGCCCGTCGTCGGGCGAGGGTTGCGATCGCCGTGTCCTGCACGCCGGTGCCGGTGAGGTCGGCCAGCGTGATCTCGTCCCGCGACGTGCGGCCCGCGCTCCGTACCGGCCACGATCTGTCCGAGTTCCGGAAACTCCGCATCCGCATCGACGACGCCCGCCGCGATCGCCGCGCGAAGTTCGCCCAGCTCGCGCGTCTGCGAAAGCCGATCCGCCACGTAGCGGACATTCGCGATGCACTCGGGCGCGATCTCGTTCTTGCCGTGCTGGTCGGAGCCCATCGCGGTGACGTGCTGTCCCGGCTTCAGCCAGCCGGCCTGCAGCAAAGGCGTTCGCGCCGGAGTCGTGGTCACGATCACATCCGCCCCCGCGACCGCCGATCTCGACATCCGTCTCGGCGCGAACCTCGATCCCCAACTCATCAGCCATCTCGCGCGCCATCGTCTCGGGCCTTGTCCGCATCCCGTCCCCAGATCGTCGCGCTCTCGATGGGCCGCACCAGCGTCAGGGCGCGCAGCTGCATCCGCGCCTGCACCCCGGTCCCGAGGATCGCGGCGCTCCGCGCGTCCTCCCGCGCCAGCCAGCGCGCCGCGACCGCGCCGGCGGCCGCCGTGCGCACGTCGGTCAGATAGCCGTTGTCGAGAAGAAGCGCCTCGACTTGGCCGGTCCGCGCCGAGAAGAGGACCATCAGACCCGAAGTCGACGGCAGGCCGAGCTTCGGATTGTCGAAGAAGCCGGGCGAGATCTTGATCGCGAAACTGTCCAGGCCCGGCACGTAGGCGGTCTTCACGTCCACCTCGCCGTTGAAATCGGCGATCTCCATCGACAGGATCGGCGGCATCACCACCGACCCGCCGGCCAGCGCCCTGAATCCGCCCTCGACCGCCTCCACCGAGGCGAGATCGAGCGGAACCAGCGCGCGCAGATCCGCTTCGGTCAGAATGCGGATGCCCATCTCAGTCCTCCGCCATCAGATCGACGTCCTCACCCGAGATCAGCCGATAATGCAGATCCATGTCGATGTTGGCCCCGCTCAGAAGCAGCATGGTCGGCCCCCGCGGTTCGACCTTGCCGGCCAGCACCGCCGCGACACCGACGCCGCCGCTCCCCTCGACCACCTGCCGCTCCTCCCGGTAGCAATGCCGCACGCCGGCCGCGATCTCCGGCTCGCTCAGCAGAACCAGATCGTCCAGCAGCTCCCGCGCCATCGAGAACGTCACCCGGTTGTCGAGCCCGATGCCCCCGCCGAGCGAATCCGCCAGGCTCGGCAACTCCTCCACGCTCACCGGATGTCCCGCCGCGAGGCTCTCGGCCATCGCCGCCCCGCGCGCCATCGAAACGCCGATCACCCGGATCCCGGGCCGCTTCGCCTTCACCGCGGCCGCGATCCCGGCGACCAGACCGCCGCCCGAAACCTGCACCACCACGCAGTCGAGGTCCGGCGCAGCGTCGAGCATCTCGAGCCCCAGCGTGCCCTGCCCCGCCACGATGCGCGGATCGTCGAAGGGCGGCACCATCGTCATGCCCTCCTCCGCCACCAGCCGGTCCACCTCCACCTGCGCGTCGTCCTGGCTCGCCCCGATGATCCGGACCTCGGCGCCCAGCGCCTCGATCGCCCGCAGCTTGTTGCCCGGCACCAGCCGCGACATGCAGATCACCGCGCGGCACTCCGCCGCCTTCGCCGCGTAAGCCAGCGCCCGCCCGTGATTGCCGGTCGAGCAGGCCACGACCCCGCGCGCCCGCTCCTTCTCGCTCAACTGCGCCACCGCGTTCGAAGCCCCGCGCAGCTTGAAGCTGCCGGTATGCTGGTGATGCTCGTATTTCAGGCTGACCGGCACTCCCATGCGCTCGCTCAGCGAGGACGAAAGCTCCACCGGCGTCGTGCGGACCATGCCCCGGATGCGCTCCCGCGCCGCCTCGATTTCGGCCAGTCCCACGCTCATGCCGAAAACACCCGCCCGTAGCCCGTCACAGGCGCCGTCAGCCCGGCAAGGCGGCGCATCTCCCATATGCCGGCCTGGTTCGAGGTGACCACCGGCTTGCCCAACGCCGCCTCGATCTCCGCCACCGCCGACAGCGCCGGCAAGGCCGTGCAGGAGATGAACACCGCCTCCGCCTCCGGCGCATCCACCCGGCGGGCCGCCTCGACGATCGTCGCCCGCGACACCAGAGCCATCTCCCGATCGTCGCTCATGCCGAGGCACTCGGCCCGCACCACCTCGAAACCGGCGCCTTCCAGATGCCGGACAACCGCCGCCGTCGCTTCTTCCAGATACGGCGTCAACACCGCGATCCTTCGCGCCCCGAGCGCGCGGAGCGCCTTCGACGCGGCGCCGATCGGGGTCACCACCCTCACCCCGGGCCGCCCGAATTCAAGCGCCGATTCCACCGCCTCCTCGCCGATCACCACCGAGGCCGCCGTGCAACTGTAGTAGATCGCCCGCAGATCGGCGCCGGGCACCAGAAGCGCCGCCGCCGCCGACAGAAGCGGCCCCATGCGGCGGAGATTGTCGGGCGTGGTCGGGTTGACGTAGGCGACGCGTGTGGCGTGCACCGCAGCCTCATCCGGCGGGATCAGCCGCGCCACGTCGCGCTCGGTGGTCATGTCGGTCGCCAGCAGGATCAGCCCCAGTCGCGGCACCTCGGCGACCGCATGCTCAAACCGGCCATCAACGGTCGAAATTTCCGCCCCGAGCATCCTCAGACCACCAGTACCGGGCACTCCGCAAGCCCGCTGACCTTGTGCGACACGCTGCCGAGCAGGAACTTCTCGATCGACCCGACACCCCGGCTGCCGACCACGATCAGGTCCACGTCGCGCTCCTTGCCGAACGCGACCAGCGTGCGCGCCGGCGCCCCGGGCTTGATGAACGCCTGGACGTTCTCGACCCCCGCCTCCCGCACCAGCGCCTTGCCGGCCGCGGCCATCTCGCTCGCATAGCTGCGACTGTCGTCGTCCATGTTGCCTTGATCTTGGCGGGCGACGGAAAACGATCCTTCCAGCATCCCGTGATGTCGGAACACCGTCAGCACGAGCGCCTCGGCGCCGGTGAGCCTGCACATGTCGGCCGTCATACGCAGCGCCTCCGTCGCGCATTCCGATCCGTCGAAGCCTACGAGAATTCGTTCGAACATCGCTTTCTCCCGCTATTTCGCGAATGCGAGGTCACGGAGGAACAGCGCGATCTGCGGGAAGTAGATCAACGCGACCGCCACTCCAAGCAGCATGAAGATGAAGGGCGGCGTGCCGCGGACGACCTCCATATAGGGCCGTTTGAACACCGCGATGGCCGTGAAGATGTCGCATCCGAACGGCGGGGTCGCCGAACCGATCGCCACCTGCAGGGTGATGATCGTGCCGACCAGCACCGGGTCGAGTCCGACCAACTCCACCACCGGCGCGAAGATCGGCACCAGGATGAGGATGACGACAATCGGATCGACGAACATGCATCCGACGAAGAACGCGATGGAAATGACGAACAGCACCGCGATCGGTCCCATCTCGTCGATGCCGATGGAGCCGAGAATCTGCTGGGGGATCTGTGCGAACGAGATCACCCACGAGAACGCGGCGCCGGCGCCCGACCAGGATGAACACCACGGCGGTGATCAGACCGGTGGACTTCGCGGAGTCGAAGACGTCGCCGAGACCGAGCGACCGAAAGATCAGAAGCTCGAGAATCAGCGCGTAAAGCACGCAGGTCGCCGCCGCCTCGGTCGGGCTGAAGATGCCGCCGTAGATGCCTCCGATGATGATGATCGGAAATCCGAGCGGCCAAAGCGCCGCCTGTACCGCCCGCGCGCGCTCTCCCCAAGACGTCTTCGGCTCGGTCGGCACATCGTTGCGAATGGCGTAGATCACGCTGTAGATCGAGAACAGCACGAGGATGAGCAGCCCCGGCCCGATCCCGGCGATGAACAGCTCCGCGATGGAGGTGTTGGAGACCACGCCGTAGATGATCATTCCGATCGAGGGCGGAATGAGAAACGCGATGTCGCTGGAGTTCACGATCAGCGCCAGAACGAAGCTGTCCTTGTAGCCCGCCTCGAGCATGCGCGGACGCATGGGCGTTCCCACCGCCACGACAGTCGCCTGCGTCGAGCCCGACACCGCGCCGAACATCGTGCAGGCGGCCGCGGTCGACACCGCGAGCCCGCCTTTGACGTGGCCCATGAAGGCCATGACCATGTCGATCAGCCGGGCCGCGGACCTCCCGCGGGTCATGATGTCGGCGGCGAAGATGAACATCGGCACGGCGACCAGAGAGGACGGCCGGATGCCCGCCAGTATCTGCTGGATCATCGTCTCGAGCTGCCCGAATCCGCCGAAAAGCGTGAAGAAGCCCACGAACGCCGCGGCGAACAGCGGGATCATCATCGGAAATCCCGCCAGCAGCAGCACGATCATGATCAGAAAGATGGTCAGTGCCAAAAGCGTTCGCCTTTCAAATCTCCGTCGCGTCCTCGTCGTAGCCTTCAAGCACGATGGTCGAGAGCCAGACATCCTTGTCGATGAGGTTCTTGACCGCGGTCAGCGCGTACTGCACCCCGGTCATGAAGAAGCCCACGGGCACCCAGACATAGGTCCACCAGACCGGGATCTGCAGCGCCGGCAGGAGCCTGCCCTGGCCGGCGAGCGTGATGATGTATCCGACCGAGAACCAGCACAGACCGAACATGAAGATCGCGGTGACAGAGGTGATGAGCACCATCATCGCCTTCCGGGGCCTCGGCGGCAGCGTGTCGAAGATCGCCGACATGCGGATGTGCCGCCCGTGCCGCGCCGCGTAGCTGATGCCCGCGAAGGTGATCAGGACGATCAGTATGCTGTTGAGTTCCTCGGAGAAGAAGATGCTGCTCTGCAACACGAAGCGACCGACGACGTTGGCGACGGAGTTCGCCGCCATGAGCAGCACACCCGCGACCAGAATCACGATCTCGATCCGGGCCATCGCCGAATCCAGCACGCCCAGCAGCCCGGGCAGTGCGGATTCCGCATCCGCGCGTTTCGGCGTTTCGCTCATCCGCCCCTCCCGTCAAGCACAACGAAGCCCGGGCCGGAATTCCGGCCCGGGAAGTGGGGGAGTTATTGCACCGCCTCGAGATCGGCTTTCATCTGGTCGAGAATGGCTTGGCCACCGTCACCCGTCATCTTGATGAACTCTTCCTCCACGGTCCCGGCCGCCTCCTGAAACGGCATGCGCTCCTCTTCGGAGAGGACGTTGATCACCATGTCGGGTTTGGCTTCCTTGATGTTGCCGAGCGCGGCCTCCTGAAGCTCCTGCTGGTATCCGACGATATAATCGAAGGCGGCGTCGATCGCGTTGTTCACCGCCTGCTGATCCTCCTCCGACAGCCCGTCGAAGAAGTCCTTGTTGGCCACGACCGCCGTGGTGAAGTTGTTGTGGCCGATGCAGGTGATCACGTCGGTCACCTCGTAGATCTTCGTCGATTCGAGAAAGAACCCCGGATTCTCCTGCCCCTGGATGATGCCGGTCTGCAACGCGCCGTAGACCTCGCCCCAAGGCAGCGGCGTGGGCGTGGCGCCGAAGGCCTGATAGGACTGGACCAGAAGCGGGTTGGTCATCGTCCGGAACTTCACCTCGTTCAGATCCGCCGGACTGCGCACTTCCTCCTGGGTGGTCATGCAGACTTCGCCCTCGGGGAACATCGTCAGCAGTTCCAGCCCCTGCTCGGCGTAGAGCTCGGGGAACATCTCGTTGATCGCCTTCGAGGTGCGGAAAAACTCGACCAATTGATCCTGATCCTGCGGCAGCAAATAGGGTACGAAAAACACCTGCGCCTCGGGGATCGTCGCCCCGGTGAAGCCGGGCGACTGATCGACGAACTGAAGCACGCCCGCCTTCGCCTGTTCCATGATGTCATCCGACTCTCCGAGCGTCCCGAACGGGAACAGCTGGATCTCGTGGTCGGTGTTCGCTTCGATCTCCTCCTTGAACTTCTGAGCGAACGCGTTCTGAACATCCTGCGCGGCGGCCTCCTCCGTGGCGTAGCGCCAGGTGTCGGCCTGCGCGGCGGAAGCAGCGAGCATCGCGATCGCGGCGCCGGTCGTCGTCAGTTTCATCTTGGTCGTCATCGTGATCTCCCGTTGAATGAGCTTCGCGCGCGCTTCGCGGCGCAATCGGTTCAGACGCCTCTTGGCGGGCGCCGATTCAATTTCCCGTTTCAGCACGTACCGGCCTCCCGGGCCGGGCCTACGCCTGAAACGCCGCAGTTTCGCGGGCCAAAGCCGCCATCGATGCCGACGGCGGCGACATCCCGCAAGCCTGAGACATGAACAATCACAAGTCAACCGCCCGCGCCTGCGGTAGTTCCATCGCCCGGTCAAAATCAATCCTCCGCGGATTGACAATCCAGCCGCGGGCCATGACGGTCTCGACCCATGCCACGTCTGCCCCTCGACGACCGGGACTTGCAAATCCTCGTGGTCCTCAGCCGCGAAGGACGGATTTCCAAAACGGAACTTGCCCGCCGGGTGAATCTTTCGGCCACCCCCGCATTGGAGCGCATGAAACGCCTGGAAGAGGCCGGCCTCATCCGAGGCTACCGCGCCGAAATAGCCTTGGCGCGCGTCGCCGCCTGCGTGGTCGTCTTCGTGATGGTCGAACTGGAAAGCCATCGGCCGGAGACGCTTCAGACTTTCGAGCGCGCGGTGGCCCTTCACGACGAGATCACGGAAGTCTGGGCGATCGGCGGCGGATTCGACTACCTCATGCAGGTCGTCACGCGGGACATCGACAGCTACCAGCGCCTCGTGGACGCGCTTCTGTCCGGACGTCCGGGCGTCCGCCGATATTTCACCTACGTGGTCACCAAGGAGGTGAAGGTCGAACCCCCTCCGTTGGAGACGCTCGCGAAGCTCGCAAAAGAGGAATGACCGCGCCGAAGCGGCGGAAAGAGAGGATCCCTCTCCACAGGGTGGCGAGTTCCGAAGTTTCCTCCGGGAGGCCAGCGTATCCTCGAGCCAAAGCAACTCCAACGGAGAATCTTCCATGCTCGCGGATGCCTCGCTCGCCGACGAATTGATGGACGGCCTGTCCGATCGGGCGCTGCTGCGCTGCTTTTCCTATGTGAACGGTCGCTGGACCGCCGCAGACACCGGCGCCACCTTTCCCGTCACGGACCCGGCGACAGGCTCGGCCCTCGGACACGTCGCTGAACTTACCGCTGCTGACAGCGCCGCCGCGGTCGACGCCGCAGACGTGGCCTTTCCCGACTGGGCTGCCACGCTGCCACAGTATCGCAGCATGCTCCTGCGCCGCTGGTACGACCTGATGATGGCGCACCGCGAGGATCTGGCGCGGATCATGACGTTCGAGCAGGGCAAACCGCTGTCGGAAGCCCGTGGCGAGATCGACTACGCGGCGTCGTTCGTGGAATTCTACGCTGAAGAGGCGAAGCGTCCGAATATTGAAAGCGTCACTTCTCATCTGCCTGACGCCGAAGTGGAATTGTGGCGCGAACCCGTAGGCGTCGCGGCCCTCATCACGCCTTGGAACTTCCCGGCGGCGATGCTGACGCGCAAGGCCGCGGCGGCGCTGGCCGCAGGCTGCACGGTGGTGGCGCACCCCTCAGCCGAAACGCCTTTTTCGGCGCTGGCGCTGGCGGAACTCGCCGAGCGCGCCGGTTTTCCAAGAGGGGTGTTCAACGTGATCACCGGCGAAGCGCCGGTCGTGGTCGGGCCATGGGTGAAGGATCCACGCGTGCGCGCCCTGTCATTCACGGGCTCGACCGAGATCGGCAAGCTGCTTTACCGCCAGTCGGCCGACACCGTGAAACGTCTGGTTCTTGAACTCGGCGGCCATGCTCCGTTCCTCCTTTTCGCCGAGGCCGATCAGGACCAGGCGGTCGACGAGGCGATCAAGGCCAAGTTCGCGACCACCGGTCAGGATTGTCTCGGGGCGAACCGGTTTCTGGTGGAGCGGTCGGTTTACGCAGCCTTTTGCGCGAAGTTCGCGGAACGGGTGAAGACGCTGACCCTCGGGCCCGGCCTCGATGACTGCGATCTCGGACCGCTGATGAACGAAAAGGCGGTCGCCAAACAAGAGGAGCACGTCGCCGACGCGCTTGAACGCGGAGCGAGGATTCTCGCGGGGGGCCGGCGTTCCGATCTCGGTCCGCTCTTCTTCGAGCCGACGGTCCTGGCCGACGTGCCGGCCGACGCGCTGATCTTCCGCGAGGAGACTTTCGGCCCGGTGGCGGCCATCGCGGCGTTCGACACCGAAGAGGAAGCGGTCTCGCGCGCCAACGCGACCGAATACGGGCTTGTGGCCTATCTTCACGCGCTCGACCCTCGGCGCCTCTACCGTCTCAGCCGGGCGCTGCAGTTCGGCATGGTGGCGATCAATCGCACCAAGGTGACCGGCGCGCCGGTGCCCTTCGGGGGAATGAAACAATCCGGCCTCGCCCGCGAGGGCGCCCGTCACGGGCTCGAGGCCTTCACCGACATCAAGTACGTCTGCCGCGACTGGGCCTGACGGGCAATCAAGGAGAACCGAAATGCTGACCAACGATCAACTGGGCAAGTGGGACCGCGAGAATTTCTTCCACCCCTCCACGCATCTCGCCCAGCACGCGCGCGGCGACACGCCGTCGCGCATCATCACCGGCGGCGAGGGCGTCTACATCGAGGACCGCGACGGAAAAAAGCTGCTTGACGCCTTCGCCGGACTCTACTGCGTCAACGTCGGCTACGGGCGCACCGAGATCACGGACGCCATAGCGGCGCAGGCGAAAGAGCTGTCCTACTATCACGCCTATGTCGGCCACGGAACGGAAGCCTCGATCACGCTGGCGAAGATGGTGATGGAGCGCGCGCCGGAAGGGATGAGCAAGGTTTATTTCGGCCTCGGCGGTTCCGACGCCAACGAGACGAACATCAAGCTCGTATGGTACTACAACAACATTCTCGGGCGCCCCGAAAAGAAGAAGATCATCTCCCGCTGGCGCGGGTATCACGGCTCGGGGCTGATGACCGGCTCGCTGACCGGGCTGGAGGCGTTTCACAAGAAGTTCGACCTGCCGCTGGCGGGGGTCCTGCACACCGAGGCGCCGGATTATTTCCGCCGCAAGGACCTGTCGCAGAGCGAGGCGCAGTTCGTCGCCCATTGCGCGGCCGAGCTGGAGGCGCTGATCGACCGTGAGGGCGCCGACACCATCGCCGCCTTCATCGGCGAGCCGGCGCTCGGGACCGGCGGGCTGACGCCGCCGCCCGCGGGCTATTGGGACGCGATCCAGGCGGTGCTGAAGAAGCACGACATCCTGCTGATCGCCGACGAGGTCGTGACCGGGTTCGGACGCCTCGGCACCATGATGGGTTCGGACCATTACGGGCTTCAGCCCGATATCATCACCATCGCGAAGGGTCTCACCTCCGCCTATGCCCCGCTCTCCGGCTCGATCGTAGGCGACAAGGTCTGGAAGGTGCTCGAAGACGGCACGGACGAGTTCGGCCCGATCGGGCATGGCTGGACCTATTCGGCGCACCCCATCGGCGCGGCGGCGGGCATCGCGAACCTAAATCTCGTCGACAGTCTCGGACTGGTGAAGAACGCGGGCGAGACCGGCGCCTATTTCAAGGCAGCGCTGATCGACGCGATCGGCGACCATCCCAACGTTGGCGACATCAGGGGCGAGGGGCTTCTCTGCGCGGTGGAATTCGTCGCCGACCGCGACGACCGCAAGTTCTTCGAGCCAAGCGACAAAGTCGGGGCGAAGGTAGTTGGCGAGTTGCTCGCCAAAGGCGTGATCTCGCGCGCGATGCCACAGGGAGACATCGCCGGTTTCGCGCCTCCACTGTGCCTGACCAGAGACGAGGCGGATACTATCGTCGCGGCCCTGAAGCAGGCGGTATCGGCGTCGCTTCCACTTCGGAAAATCACACCAGCTTGAGGAACTTGACCCCGCTCCGCGGATCAGATCACGCCCAGCCACATCACGGAGACCACTGCCATCGCGAGCAGGACGAGCGTCTCGACGACGACGATCCCGACATGGCCGCCGCCGACCTCGGCCATCGCCTTGAGCGTCGTCTTCATGCCGAGCGCGGAGATGGCGGTAACCAGCATCCAGCGGGAGATTTCGGTCATGAGCGCGACCACGGGCTGGGGTATCAGCCCGAAGCTGTTAACCGCGACTATCGCCGCGAACGCGATGACGAACGCCGGAACGGTCGGGCGCGCTCCATGGCGTGCCGTCGAACTCAGCACGGCGATGACGATCAGCAGCAGAACGGGAAGGAGCGCCACGCGCAGAAGTTTGATGATCGTGGCGACCTCTCCGGCCTCGTCGGAGACCGAATAGCCGGCTCCGACCACCTGGGCGACGTCGTGGATCGTTGCGCCGATCAGGAAGCCGGACTGGCGATCGTCGAGACCCAGCCAGGCGAAGAGGATCGGGTAGGCGATCATCGCGACGGTCGAGAGAGTGGTGACGGCGACGACCGTGAAGAGGGTGTTCCGCTCGAGTTTGTCATTGGGCGGGATGACCGCCGCCAAGGCGAGCGCGGCGGAGGCGCCGCAGATGGCGACGGATCCGCCTGTCAAGAAGCGCGAAGCGCCACTGGCGGCCGAAGAAGCGTGCCGCGACGAAGCCGGTGGCGATGGTGACGGCGATCAGGACGATGACGGTCAGGACGGTCTGGAAGCCCAGGGCGGAGATGTCGGCGAAGGTGATGCGCACGCCCAGAAGCGCCACGCCGGCGCGCAGGATCGTGCGGCTGGAGAAGGCGATCCCGGGGGCCCCGCGCCCTTCGACGGAAAGGAAGTGGAAGGCCATGCCGATCAGCAGCGCGAAAAGCATGACCGGCGCGCCATAATGCTCCGACAGGAAGGTGGCCGCCGCGGCGATCGTCAGCGCCAGGGCGACGCCCGGCGCCACTTCGCGTCCGGTCCGCCCGAGGGTCGCGAGCGATGTGCTGGGAGGGGTCATGGATCTTCCCGGAAATGAGACGGCGGGCCGAGGGCCGCGGCGATGGGTGCGAAAGACGCGCGTCGCGCAGGCGCGTTTCCGGGCAAGCCGCCGAGAACGCGCGGATCGACCATCGTTGATGTCCCGTCAAGCGCGCGAGGCGGCGGAGGCCGAGGCGGCGGATCCGCCGCCTCGGGGGATGGTTCAGGCGCTGCGGTAGAGCTTGGTCATCGAGAATTCCCGATGCCCGAGCGCCTCGGCGGCGGTCAGGCGGCCGTTGGCGGTGCGCCCGATCATCTCGATCAGCGCGTCGCCGGCCTGGTCGATCGTCATCTCGCGGGTGAGCACGCCGGTGACGTCGACGTCGATGTGCTCCGACATCGTGCGCAGGGTCCGCGGATTGCCCGAGATCTTGATCACCGGCACGATCGGATTGCCCACCACGTTGCCCTGGCCGGTCGGGAAGGTGTGGATGACGTATCCGGCCGCGGCCATCAGGGTCACGCATTCGGCGGCCGCCGAGGACGTGTCCATGAAGTAGAGGCCGGGACCCTTGGCGGGCGCGACCGCCGGTCCCATCGCGTCGAGATAGGTGCAGTCCCGGCCGATCTTCTCGAGATTGCCGAGCGCCTTCTCCTCGATGGTGGTCAGACCGCCGAGGATGTTGCCCTTGGTCGGCTGGCTGTCCGACAGATCGTCGGTCTGGTGCGCGAAGATCACGTCGTCCTGGTACGCCTGGAAGATCGCCTTGAACGCCGCCGACGCCTCGGGCGTCGCGCCGCGCTTCTCGCAGATATGCTCGGCGCCGGTGATCTCGGAGGTCTCGCCGAAGACGCCGTAGAGTCCGTGCGGGATCAGCTTGTCGTACATGTTGCCCACGGTCGGGCAGGACGAGAGGCCGGTCGTGGTGTCGCTCTCGCCGCATTTTGTGGAGACCCAGAGATCGGTGAGCGGACAGGGCTCCTTCTGCAGCTCGGTCGCCCAGTGGACGTATTCCTTGGCCTTCCAGCCCGCCTGGCGGATGGTCTCGAAGTCGCCCTTCTGCTCGATCGAGAAGCCGGTCACCGGCTTGCCGGTCTCGGCGATGCCGTCGACGATCTTCCGGGTCCAGTCGGGCTCGATGCCGATAACCACCACGGCCGCGACGTTGGGATTGGCGCCGGTGCCGATGATGGTGCGGAAATGCAGCTCCAGATCCTCGCCGAACTGCAGCCGGCCGTAGGCGTGCGGGATCGCCAGCGTGCCCTTGACGTTGTTGGCGACCGCCTCGCAGGCGGCGTTGGAGATGTCGTCCACCGGCAGGATGAGGACGTGGTTGCGCACCCCCACCCGGCCGTTCTCGCGGCGCCAGGCGTTGACGGTCCTGTTCGTGAAATCGAGTGCCATGCCGCTCACCACCGCTTCGTTTTGAGATTGTGGGTATGGACGTGGTCGCCGGTCCCGGCCGGGCCGATCATCCTGCCGATGTCCTCGCCGTATTTCATCACCGTGTCGCCTTCGGACAGGTCCTTGAGCGCCACCTTGTGGCCGATCGGGATGTCGGAGTTCACCTTGAGGCGGAAGTCGCTGTTGTCATGGGTCACGACGCAGAGCATCTCGGTGCCCGCCGTCAGTCCCTCGACCACGACGACGCCGACGTTGTCGCTCTTCTCATGCACCAGCAGGTGCGGGTGTTGGCTCATCTGTCTTCCTTTCAGGGTCTGAGAATGATCTTGGGAGCGGCCGCGCGGCCCGCCTTGATGTCCGCGAAGGCGCCGGCCCCGTCCGAGAGCGGCCGGATCTCGGGCCAGTCGAGCGGACCGAGCGCGCCCGCGAAGATCGCCTCCGCGGTCTCGACAAAGTCGCGGGCGGTGTAGGTGTAGGTGCCGATGAAGGCGATCTCCTGCAGGGTGATCCGCCGGATGTCGAGACCGCCCGAGGCGGAGCCGAGACCGATATGGACGATGACGCCGCCCGGCCGGACCGCGGCACAGGCGGCGGCGCGGGTCGAGTCGAACCCGACGCCGTCGATGACCAGATCGACGTCCGCCGGTCCGTCCCCGGCCGGGTCGTAGACGCGGAAGCCGCCGGCCCCGGCGACGATCTCGCGGCGCGCGGGATTGGTCTCGGCGACGTGGATCTCGCGCGCGCCCTTGGAGGCGAGGACCAGCGCCGCGCCGAGCCCGATCGCGCCGCCGCCGAGAACGAGGCAGCGCGATTCCTCGATCGGCCGGTTCAGCGCGCGTGCGGCGACGCGCACCGCGTGCCATCCGCAGGCGAGCGGTTCGGCCAGCGCGGCCTTCTCGGTTGGAACGCCGTCCGGGATATCCACGACGTTGCGCTCGGGTATCGCCAGACGCTGCGCGAACGCGCCTTCACGCGGCGGCATCGAGATGATTTGGCGCCCGCGACAGAGGTTCTCGCGGCCCGCCCGGCAATCCTCGCAGGCGCCGCAGGTGACGAGCGGGTTGACGGTGACGCGTCGCCCCTCTCTCGGTCCGTAGAGGATCGTTCCCGCCGCCTCGTGGCCGAGGATCAGCGGTGCCGGACGGCGCTCGTCATGGCCGGCCCAGGCGTGCATGTCCGATCCGCAGATGCCGACATGGGAGATCCCGACGAGCACGTCTCCGGGTACGGGCGCGGGTTCGGGCGCGTCGCGGAAATCGAGGACTTCCGGGGCCGGTGTAGACGAGCGCTTTCATTTGGCGGTGAAGCCTCCATCGACGAAAAGGACCTGCCCCGTCACGTAATCGGAGGCCGGGGAGCAGAGGAACAGCGCGGGGCCGATGATGTCGTCGAGCGCGCCGTTGCGGCCGATGCAGGTCTGGGCCGCGTTCCGGGCGCTGACCTGCGGAT
Source organism: uncultured Alphaproteobacteria bacterium (assembly GCA_963798765.1). Lineage (GTDB taxonomy): Bacteria > Pseudomonadota > Alphaproteobacteria > Rhodobacterales > Rhodobacteraceae > Amaricoccus. The sequence continues at coordinate 396,708 of CAWCUP010000013.1, forward strand.
CGCTGAAGACCGGGCCGGTAAGCTCGGTCGGGAAGAAGCCGGGCGCCAGAGCGTTCGCGGTGACGCCGTCGCGCGACCAGGCCTCGGCCATCGCGCGGGTGAGTTGGGCCACGCCGCCTTTCGAGGCGCCGTAGGCGATGCCGCCGGGGAAAGCGCGTTCGGATTGCAGCGAGGCCAAGTTGACGATCCGGCCCCATCCGGCGGCCTTCATCGCCGGCACGAGAGCCTGCGCGAGAAAGAACGGCGTCGAGAGGTTGAGGTCGATGGTGGCCTTCCAGCCCTCGGCGGTCACGTCGTCGGCGGACTGGCGCGTGTTGATGCCGGCGGCGTTTATCAGGATCGCGGGGGGGCCGAACGGACCGGAGGCGGCGCGAGATATTCCGGCCGCCCGTTCCGGATCGCCGAGGTCCGCCGCGACGGATGCGGTTTCGCCGCTCGTTTCCTTTTCCCACGCCTCGAGCGCATCGGCGCGGCGCGCGACGCCGACGACGCGTGCCCCGGCCTGGGCCAGCGCGGTCGCGATGGCGCGGCCGAGACCGGAACTCGCGCCGGTCACGCAGGCGACCCTGCCTTGCACGCTGAAACGGTCGGACATGGCGCTATTCGGTCCCGGTCAGGCTGAAGGTCTCGTCCGGGAAGTACTTCTCCAGCCGGACGTCCGCCGTGCGGGCATGGCCCTCCATCCCCTCGAGGCGGGAGATGCGTGCGGTCGCCTCGGCGATCGGCTTCGCGCCGTCGCGAGTCGCGCGCTGCCAGGTGACGAGCTTCATGTATTTGTGGACCGAGAGGCCGCCCGTGTAGCGCGCGGCGCCGGAGGTGGGCAGGACGTGGTTGGTGCCCGACGCCTTGTCTCCGAACGCGACGGTGGTCTCCTCGCCGAGAAAGAGCGAGCCGTAGCATTGCAGGCGTTTGAGGAACCAGTCGAGATCCGCGGCCTGGACATGCAGATGCTCGGGCGCGTATCTGTCGGCGACCTCGGCCAGCTCCTCACGGTCCGCGACCACCATGATTTCGGCCATGTCGCGCCACGCGGCGGCAGCGTTCTCGGAGTTAAGGTCCGGAAGCTGGGCGATCAGCCCGGGCACCAGTTCCATGACCTTCTCGGCCAGCGGGCGGTGCGTCGTCGCGAGCCAGACCGGGGAATTGTAGCCGTGCTCGGCCTGGCCGACGAGGTCCCATGCCACGATATACGGATCGGCGGTCTCGTCGGCGAGGATCAGGCTGTCGGTGGGGCCGGCGAACATGTCGATGCCGACGCGGCCGAACAGGATGCGCTTGGCCTCGGCGACGAACTGGTTGCCCGGACCCACGAGGATGTCGGATTTCGGCAGGCCGAAAAGTCCGAAGGCCATCGCCGCGACGCCCTGCACGCCGCCGAGCGCCAGGATGGAATCGGCGCCGCAGAGATCGGCGGTGTAGATGATGGCGGGAGCCACGCCGATCTCGGGGCGCGGCGGGGAGCAGGCCGTGATGTGTCCGCAGCCGGCGACCTTGGCCGTCGTCACCGTCATCAGCGCGGAGGCGATATGGCTGTAGCGGCCACCCGGGGCGTAGCAGCCCGCGGCTTGGCAGGGGATGGCCTTCTGGCCCGCCATCAGGCCTGGAACCACTTCGATCTCCATGTCCTTGATGGTTTCCTTCTGGGCCTCGGCGAAGCGCCGGACGTTGTCCCAGGCGAAGCGGATGTCGTCCTTGAGCTTGGTCGAGACCTTCGCCGTCGCCGCTTCGATCTCGTCGCGGGTCAGAACGACGTTCCCGTCGTAGCGGTCGAATTTGGCCGCGTAGCGCATCGCCGCCTCGTCTCCTCCGGCCTCGATCTCGTCGAGGATCGCCTGGACTGTCGCTCTGACGTCGCCGGCGTCGTCCGTGGACTTGCGGTCGGCCTTCTTGAGATATTCGACGGTCATGGGAAATCCTTACTTGTAGATGTCGGGAAGCATGGCGGTCGAGATGACCGGGATGTAGGCGATGAGCAGCACGACGAAGAGCATGAAGAGCACGAAGGGGATGGCGCGGTTCGCGATCCTGAGGATGGATTCGCCGGTGAGGCCGGAGACCACGAACAGGTTGAGACCGAGAGGCGGCGTTATGAACCCGACGCCCAGCGCCGTGATCATCATGATGCAGAACTGGATCTCGTTCATGCCGATGTCGTCGGCGAGCGGCTTGAGGAGCGGCGCGAGGATCACGATGTTGGGCGTGGTTTCCATGACGCAGCCCGCGGCGATCAGGATGCCGATCATCAGCAGGATCAGAAGGTAGTAATTGTCGGTGAGCGAGGTGATCGCGAAAACGAAGCTCTGCGGAACGCCCATGGCCGCCATCGCCTGCGAGAGCGGAAGGGACATCGCCACGATGGGCAGGATGACGCCGTTGACCTTCGCCGAGCTGACCATCATCGCGGGAAAATCCGAGAGCTTGAGCGTGCCGAGGATGAAGCCGAGCAGAATCGTGACGACGACCGCCGTGGCGCCCGCCTCGGTCGGAGTCAGGCGCCCCGAGAAGATGCCCCAGAAGATCACGCCCGGAACGAGGAAGGCGTACCAGCCGCTTGCGATCGCGCGGCCGAGCTGGGCGGTCCATTCGCCGAAGCCGATCGCCTCGCCGCCCTCGTATGCGTGCCTCCTGTTGACCACAGTGTTGGTGATCAGGATCGACAGAAGAATGAGGATGCCCGGGATGAGCGCCGCCTGGAAAAGCGTCGAGGCGGAGATGCCCAGAACGAGCCCGATCACGATATAGGCGATCGACGGCGGGATAAGGATGCCGGTGCAGGCGCCGGCCGCGACGAGCGCGCAGGCGTAGGGTCGCGGATAGCCCGACTCGACCAGCCGGTCGATCGTCATGCGCCCGACCGCCGCGGCGCCCGCCGCGTCCGAACCGGAGATAGCCGAGAACATGCCGCAGACCAGGACGGTCGCGGAGCCGAAACCGCCGCGGGTCCAGTTGGTGAGCGCCTCGGCGACGTCGAGGAACTTCCGGCTGAGGCCGGTCCGGACCAGAACGTCGCCGGTCAGGATGAAGAGCGGGACCGCCGTGAGCGCGAAATGGTCGATGCCGTCGAAAAGGGACTCCCCGAAGAGCGACATCGGCAGCACGCCCGAGACCAGCAGCATCGCGACGGCGCTGGTGGCTATCGCGGCCCAGATCGGAACCGCGAGTGCGATGAGGGCGAGAAAAAGCAGAACTGGGAAGTAGAAATCCCAGCCGATCGTCCCGGCCTCCTGGGCGACTTGATTCCAGAGCATGTGCCGGTTCCCCTAGTCGAAGAGCTGGGCGCCTTCGAAGACGGGACGGCCGGCCCGGAGGTCGGAGACGTCGCGCTTCAAAGACTGCAGGAGGCGGAAGATCATCAGCGTGAAGCCGATCGGAACCGCGAGCAGGAACCACACCATGGAGATGCGCAGGCCATGGCTGACGGAGCCGAACTTCGCGGAGACCGCGACCGTCTCCATCGACCAGAAGACCGCCATGACCGCGATGCCAAGCATGATCAGGTCGCCGAAGATGAAGAGCAGCGCCTTCACCTTCGGGGAGACGTAATTGAACAGCACGTCGATACGGATATGGCCCCGCTCGCGCACCGCCGCCGAGGCGCCGATCCATACGAGATAGATGAACGCGTAACGGACGACCTCCTCGCCCCAGATCGACGAGTAGTTGAAGATCTCCCGGCGGAGAACCTCGATCGCCATGGTCACGATGAGCATCGAGTAGAAAACCAGAAGCGCCCAGCGCTCCGCATTCTCGTCAAGCATCTTCCACATGTACGTCTCCCGCGCGGGCCATCGGATCCCGGGATGGATGACCCCGGGACGGACGGGCCGTCGCCTTCAAGATGCGCGAGTCCCCGTTTCGGACGGCTCAGGCGTCGTGGACGTAACTCCGGGCCTCGGTGTCCGCGGCCTCGGCGAGCTTGTCGAACGCCTCCATAGAACCGGCGAGTTCGGTCTTGAAACCGTCCCATTCGGAGCGCTGGTATCCGCCCGCCTCGACCCACTGGGCCATCTCGTCCTCGGTCGGCGAGTAGAACTCCACTCCGGCCTTGATCAGTTCCGCCATGGCGTAGTTCCGCGCGGCTGGAACCTTGGCGAGGTTCTGCGCCGCTGTGATCTCCGAGGCGAAGTCGATCCCTTCCTGCACGTCGGCGGGAAGGCCGTTGAACCATTCCAGATTGCAGGAATAGACCTGACTGTCAGGCACGGCCTGCGTGAAAGTCACATAGCTGAGCACGTCCTGGAAGCCGAAGACATAAAGCGCGCCGACGGACGGATCGAGCGCGTCCGCGACGCCCTGCTTGATCGCGGAGGGCGTCTCGCCCCAGGCGATCGGCGTCGGATTGGCGCCGACCATGCGGTAGTACTGCTGAAGCATCTCCGATCCCGGAACCCGGAACTTGATGCCGACGAGATCGGCCGGCGTTTTGACCGGGCCTTCGGTGCCACGTCTCAGGGCGACGACACGTGGGTCGATCACAACGTACCAGAGCGGTTTGAAGCCTTTCGCCTCGACCTGCGGATGCACCGTCTCCTTCCAGTAGTCGGAACTGACCAGGTTGACGAAGCGCTGGTTGGAGCCGCAGAGGTAGGGAAGATTGATCAGGTCCACGACTGGCGCGAACGGCGCGAAATTCGAGATGGAATGCTGGGCCGCCTGGATCGTTCCGCCCTGCACCTTCTGGACGAGAGCGCTGCCCGCGCCGAGCTGCCCGCCCGGTGAAAGCTTCACGTAGACTTTTCCCTGCGTCGCGTTCTGGATGTTTTCTTTGAAGTCCAGCTGCATGATCGGATAGCTCCGATCCGCGTCCATCGCGTAGGCGGTAGCCATGTTCATCACGTGATCGGCCGCGCGCTCGCGGTCGGATTCCTCCTTGGCCGTCTGCGCGGCGGCCTCGGACGACCAGAGCGTGCCGGCCGCGCCCGCGACGACGGCGGCGGTGAAACTCCCGGCGCCGGCCAACCTGAAGAAATTCCGGCGCGTCTGCTGCGCTTTCTGGATTTTTTCGATGACGTCCATTCTCGCGTTTCTCCCTTGGTTTTTTGTATCCTGATGACGGCTATTTTTTGGCGGCGGCCTCTCTTCCGAGAATTCCAACCACGAAGCAGATGACCGAGGCGAACAGCGTCAACATCTCCGGCACGTCGCCGAGGCGAAAGCCGAGCCCGAACGCTCCACCGACCACGCTCGCCACGAATACGGCGAAGAGCAGGACCGCGAGCGCGAACGAAGGGTTTGCGGCTTTTTCCATCGATCCCCCGAACGGATGGTTCGATTCCGACTGTAAGCGCGTACATCGCGGAAAGCAAGCGCTTACATCTTGAGGAAAGCGCTTGCATCGGCATAGATCACCGCAAGTTTCTGAAAGGAACCCGGTTATCGACCCGAAAAAAACACGCCCGACGCTGAGCGACGTCGCGCGACTTGCGGGCGTCTCGACCGCGACGGTCTCACGCTCCCTGACACGCCCCGCGACGGTCAGCAGCGAAACGCGCGAGCGGGTGGACGCGGCGGTGCAGGAACTCGGCTACTTTCCGAATTTCGGGGCCAGGGCGCTCGCGTCCAACCGTTCCAACACGGTGGGCGCCGTCATTCCGACGATGGAGAACGCGATCTTCGCCAGAGGATTACAGGCGTTGGAGGAGACTTTGTCCGCGAACGGGATCACGCTGCTGGTCGCGACGTCGCATTACGACGTCGACGCGGAGGCGGGACAGGTCAGGACGCTGCTCGGCCGCGGGATCGACGGCCTGGTGCTGATCGGCGAGGCGCGACCGCAATCGACCTATGACCTCCTCGCCCGGAGCGGCGTCCCGTATGTCCTCGTGTGGAACCCCAATGGGGACGGCCCGCATTGCAGCGTCGGGTTCGACAATCGCGCCGCGGCGAGAACGATGACCGAGGCGGTCCTCGCCAGAGGGCATCGCCGGGTGGCGATGATCGCCGGCGTCACGGAGTGGAACGACAGGGCCAGCGAGCGCGTGGCCGGCGTCAGAAGCGCGCTGTCGGAGCGGGAAATTGTCCTCGAATCCCCATACATCGTCGAAGCCGCATATTCTCTTGAGGCCGGCGCGGAGGCGGCGAAGGCTCTGGCGCGACTTGACCCCAGACCGACAGCGATCATTTGCGGAAACGACGTGCTCGCCGCCGGAGCAATTCTGGGGCTTCGTGAACTTGGAATAGTCGTGCCCGACGGGATCTCCGTCGTGGGATATGACGACATCGATCTCGCCGACGTCGCGACGCCGACGCTCACGACCGTCCATGTGCCTCACCGGCGCATGGGCAAGGCGGCCGCCGAGCTTCTGCTCGGCATGATCGGGAACTTGGAAGTGGAGCGCAACGTCGTGCTGGAGACCAGCATCACGCTGCGCTCATCTCTTGCCCGCGTGGCGGCCTTGGAACCGCCTGACGCATAGGGCGTCCTTGATCGGACCGCGCTTGAACGGCTGCGGGTCGCATTCGTCCGCCGTCAGATAATCGGCCGTGAATTTCATGCTGCTCGGAGTGACAGTGGGTCCTCGGGTTGGCAGTAGACCGCGGCGGGACCGCGCGCGGCGGCGCGGGTTGCCAGAGCGATCATCCAGATGCGCAGCAATACACCTCGGAGCCAGCGTGCAAGCAGGCGCATGTTGTGTCCGGCTGCGCAGAGGATGGCGTTGATCGCGTCGCCGCCGGCCCCGACAAGGTGGTTTCGTTCCAGCAGGCCGTCTTCCTTCATGTGACCGATGACCGGCTCGATGGCGTTTCGGCGCCGCATCTCGCTCCGGATGGTCGGCGAGACGATGCCGCGCGTGTGGCTGATGATGGCGTCGAGCCCGGCGCGGACGATGCCATGCCCGCGATAGCCGCGGTCGGCGTAGGCGCGGGCGACAGGCACACCGGTGAGTTTTTCCGCCTGATCGATCTGTGCCGAGAGCGTATGCCCGTCGTAGGGGCTGCCTGGCAGCGCCATGGCGCCAAGAACGAATTGCCCGCCCTTCGTCCGCTCGTTTGTCGTGGCGATGGAGACCTTCACGCCGAACCCGTACCGGGTCCGCGCCTTGCCCTTGGCAATGCGTTCGACTTCCGGTGCGTGCAGCGCATAGAGCTTGTCCGAGCCCTTGGGCTCCTGCGTCAGCACCTGCCCGGCGCGCTCGAGCGCGACAGCGAAGGCGGCTTCCAGCGCCTCGTCGCCGTCGATCTTGCGGCGGATGTCCCGGATCAGGCGCCCCAGCCAGGTGCGCATTTTCTTCAGCCAGCGCAGGCCTTGGGCGTGCCCACCGGTATTCAGCAGCCGTCCGACCTCCCGGCGCGCCTGCCGCATCTTGCGGGCAAAGGACTGGCGCAGCTTCATGCCGTGGCGCTTCGCCGCTCGTTCAGCCACTCGGTCGCCCGCAGCAGGAGGTGACTGTCGGTCGGGTGAGCGACCGCCTTGGTCTGAACGGTGGCGTCGACGGTTACGCGGCTGAGCTGGCGCTCGTTCACCGCACCTGTGTCCTTGGCGATCCGTATCGTCTCCGCCAGCAGGATCTCCATCTCCGAGGGACCGATCCGCTTGCGCCAGCGCGTCATGGATGACCGATCGAAGGGCAGCCGATGCTGGAACCGGGTCTCGCCGCAGAAAGCCTGAAAGTACGGATTCTCCCGCCAGACCGCGCAAAGCTCCTCGTCGCTCAGACCCTTCATGTGCTTCAGGAGATGCAACCCCGCCATCAGCCGGGTGGGCAGACCGGCGCGTCCCTTCCGATCGTGGAAATGGGCGCCGAACGCGTCGTCGAAACGCCGCCAGTCGATCTGCGCCGCCAGCCGCAGCAACTCATGCAGGGGGTCCAGCATCGCCTCCAGAGAGGATCGGAACAGGTCGGCGGTCGGCGGTTCGGGCTTCTTCGGACGCATGGCTCCCTCACGGCTTCACGGCTGTCCCGGGCAGTTCAACACGCCGCGCCTGGAAGGGGAATCCCCTACGCGCAGGCGCGCGCAATCACAGGCCTTTTGGCGGATCCCGGCCCAAACCTTGCGAAACGCGATACTTCGGAGCGAATGTCTCCTACATACAATCAATGCCGTAAGGAATTTTCACGGACGACTAGATGTCTTGGGCGTGCTTGGTCATGCGATGGATGCTCCCGTGTTCGCGTTGCGTTCCAACAGAGGCAAGTGCGGCGTTTTGCTACACAAACGCCCCACAATGCTCCACACGATGAGGCCGTCGGCGTGTTTCCACCTTGGACAATTTTTGAAATCAACAACATAGCGGCACGTCCGATTTTCAGGCGAATCCCACCCCTTCCGCCCCGCCGTCCACGCCAGCACCGTTCTTCATCTTCCCGCCTCCTCAGTATCGAGGAGTTCGGCTCGCGCGGTCCCGGACGGAAATCCCGTCGCCGGCAGCATCGTCGGCGCTGAGCCGGCGAGTGGTCCGATTGACCTGCGGCGACTTCTGACCTGCGGCGACTTCTCGCAACGTTCCGATCTGAATCAGGCGTCGGGATCGTAAACCCGCCCTCATATTCCGGTTTATGAATTGATTAAATCTTGCCCAAAGCCTGTGCGTTCCGGCACCTTTCCATGCCTTTTCAGGGGGTTTCGAGGTGCGTGGCCCAGACTCGGAGCGTGGCCGTCTTCCCATTGAATTTTGGTGGTTTGTGCTGCTAAACTTGAAGGTGGAGAGGTGGCCGAGTGGTCGAAGGCGCTCCCCTGCTAAGGGAGCGGTCGCCATCGGTAAGCCGCTGATTTTCAATGTACTATTCCTTAAGAAATTGTGCGTTGACCAGATCCTGCCCTAAAGTCCCAGCCATGTTCGACGAGACGCGAGGCGAGATCGGCTGGCGGTCTCTTCCGGTAAAGCCGGGCGGTTTCGGATTTGGCCCACCCGCCCGCGATCGAGAAGCAGATCATGATCGCCGACCTGGCAGCTGAAGTAGGTGGCCCACGTATGACGCGCGGTATAGCACACCACGTCCGGACCGAGGTCCGCCGCGGAGCAGAGCTTTCGGAATGACCGCGCCATCTGCCCTCCCCCATTGGTCCTGAGCTTGTATGCCTCGCCTGTCGGCTTGAGAAAGGCGCGTCCGGAGGAAGGGATCTCGCCGATCAGTGCCACGGCCTTGTCCGGGAGATGCACCCAGCGCTTTCTGAAACGCGTTTTTCCCGCGCCGTTTTCGATCGCCTTTACAAGAACCTCGTTTGTCCGCCAGTTGAAGTCGTCCACGTTGACGGCCATGGCCTCCCCGGGCCCGCATCCGGTCGCGAACATGAAAAAAACGATGCCGATCTTGAGCAATCTTCTCTCGGGGTCCACGATTCCGGCCTTTTCGGGATTGGCGGCGACTTCAAGAAGTCGGTCAAGTTCTTCTGAACTCAGCCAGCGATCCCGGCGTCGATCGCCACGCCGTGCACGTCGCGTGCCTCTACCTGGTTCTACTCGCAGACAAAGGACTGGGGCGCGTTGCTGGACCATGGTGGGTGGAGCCGGTCCGAGACCGCGAACCGCTACCGCAAGATCGCACCTGCCCGATATTCGGTCACAGGCTTCTCGCGCACGGATGGGATTTTCGTCGCGATCCGGTTTCCCAGGTTGGCTTCGGCGAACTGGTGTCGCTTCCGCGTGACGATGGAGGACCTCAGTAGGATGCTCTTGATGTCCCTTTGCTTGAATTTCTCATTTTGTAGAGGTTT
>CAWCUP010000014.1:0-17651 GCA_963798765.1 uncultured Alphaproteobacteria bacterium
ATAATCCCGCCGGTTTTCGGGATATCCCGCGCGGGAAAGCACCCCGATCTCGCCACAGTTGGCAATCCGGGTCGGATTTCGGCGTGTTCGGCCCGCCGATCCGGCGCACTCGGCTGTGGCAGCGAAGAAGCGGCGGAAACGGTTGATCAAGGGGACCGGCCGCCCGCAGCTTCCGACAGGAGGTGCGGGCGACCGCTTCACGGCGGACGGAAACGCGAAAGCGACCCGGGCGCGAGGCCGGATTACTCGGCGGTGATCGTCGCTGTCACGAGATCGCCGTCGATCCGGACAGGCCCGTCCTCGGTCGCGCCAAGCGTATATTCGAAGCCGCCGGTCGTCATGCCGCCGGCCTCGGAATGAACCATCAGCATCAGCATGTCGCCAGGCGCCACCTCCTCGGTCAGGAGCGCGGCCACATCGACGTTCTCGCCCATTCGCAGGGGCGCGTAGCCGACCACGGAGCCGGGCGCCATGTCGGAGCCGGTGCGGTGGACGACCATCCACCCGTTTTCGGCGGCGACGATCCTGTCGGCGCTGACGACGCCGTTCGCGACAGATTGATTGGCGGCCTCGATGGCGGGTGTCGGAGCATGCGCATCGGCGAACGCGCCGGTGGCGGAAAGAGCGAGTGCGAGTGTGGATACGAGCGTTTTCATTGATATCTCCATTTCCCGATACCGGTGAACATCATGTTCGCCAGATCGCCGGAGACACGGAACGGCGGGCCGCGCAGTTTCGTCCATCGCCGAGAAAAAGTCGCGAAAGGTCGAGGAAGCGGTTGGTCAATCCCTTCTTTCACGTCTATGCAATCGCCGGAGAAGGAGCGGAGGGCCCGGCCTCCGAGACGTCAGGGACCGATGACGACACACGGAAGAGACGAGATCGAAGCGCTGATCGCCGAAGTCGCATTGAGTGACCGGGCGGCGTTCTCGCGTCTCTACGATGCGACTTCAGGAAAACTTTTCGCCGTATGTCTGCGTGTCCTGAGAGAACGCGCGGCCGCCGAGGACTCCATGCAGGAAGCCTACGTCAAAATCTGGAACAACGCGGGCCGGTATCAGGTGACGGGTCATTCGCCGATGTCCTGGCTCATCACCATCGCCAGAAACACGGCGATCGACCGGCTGCGCGCGCGAAGGTCGGATCGCGACGTGGCGGATTTCAGCGAACGGATCGCGGCGACGGGCCCCGATCCGGAGCAATCGGCGGTCGCGGCCTCCGAAGCCGGGCGCATCGGCCAGTGCCTGGATGAGCTGGACGCCGACCGCCGCGCCGCGATCGTCGGCGCCTATCTGCGCGGAGAGACCTATCAGCAACTGTCCGACCGGTTCGGCGTGCCTCTCAACACCATGCGAACCTGGCTGCGCAGAGGACTGGCGGCTTTGAGGGAGTGCATGTCGCGATGACCTCCGAACGGCCCCCCGAGGATGCGGACCTGCTTGCGGCCGAATTCGCGCTGGGTCTGCTGACCGGCGACGACCTCGACGAGGCCCGTCGTCTCGTGTCGGAGGATCGCGCCTTCGCGCGATCGGTCGCGGACTGGGAGGTCCGGCTGGCGGCGCTGGCCGAAGATCTGCCTGCCGAGCCGCCCCGTACGTCCGTGAAGGAGGCGCTTCTCGCCAGGCTGTTTCCGGAACCGGCGCGCGCGCCTTTCTGGCACGGATCGCGCGTCTGGCAGGCGGTCAGCGCCCTGTGCCTGCTGGCCCTCGCGGCCTTCGTTCTGACCGACTTCGCGGGGCGGACCGGGCCGGAAGGTCCGCTCTACAGCGCCGAGATCGTGGCGGAGGAAGGCGATTTCCGGGTCGTCGCCGTCTTGGACAAATCCACCGACGAGGTGATCCTGACCCGCACGGCCGGCGCCGCCCCCGACGGCCGCATCCTCCAGGTCTGGGCGCACGGCGAGGGCGAACCCGCGATGTCGGTCGGATTGTGGCCGGACGGGGAGAGCGTCAGACTGCCGATGCCGCCGACCATCGCGGCCGTCGAAGGCGTTCTGACGCTGGGTGTCAGCGAGGAACCGCCCGGTGGATCTCCCACCGGCTCACCGAGCGGCCGCGTTTTCGGGACTGTCGACATCCCGGGCGTCTCCGGGACATTCTGAAGCCGGGTCAGGCCGAAGCGACGTCAAGGGCACGCCACGCCCGGTACGGCATCGGGCCGGGCGTATTGGCGCCGGCGCCACCCGCGCCGGCGCCGGGATCCGGCGCGCACACCCGAACTCGTCAATCGTCGCTCCCTTGCGCCGGATCCAGGTTGCAGGCACGGCCCGGGCTCACATGAAGTTTCGCCCGATCGGAGGAAATCTTCACGGCGCGGCGACCGGTCCCTTGAGAGCGCCACGCCGGTCGACCCGCCGCCGAGGATCGACGGTCAGGCATCGCGGCATCGTGCGACGCCGCCGGGCCGTCTTCCGCATCGGCGGTCGATCGACGATCCGCCGCGCGTGTGAGCCTGAAAAAGTCACGCGAACTGAAACTCGCATCGCTTCCCGACCGTTGCTCGGAACATGCACAGTTCGGACGCCCATGATGCCGGCCGCGCAACCGTCGAGGACGGCGGCCCGGTCTCCTTCGAGGACCGCGTCGCCGCGGCGCGCACGAAGCGCGAGGCTCGGCTCCGAGGCCTCCGCGGTTCCGAACGTCCCGCGACGGACCGGACCCGCGTCGCGGTGGCCTTCGGTCTGCCGGTCCCTCCGCGACCGGCTTCCGAGCCCGCGCCCGCCGAAGCGGCTCTGGCGCCGACGCGCGCCCGGCGCATTCGTGGCGGTCTCGTCGCGGCGGCCGTCGTGCTCGCGGCCATCGTGACTTTTGGCGGCGCTCACGTCGCGGAGCCTCCCGAGTCGGCTCCGTTCGAGGCCGCCTCGCTTCTCGCGACGCGACCTGCACCTCCCGCCGAACCGCGCCCGGAACCGTCCCGGCAAGTCGTTACGGCACTCGCGGCGTCCAAAAGACCCGCCCCTGCCGCGACTCCCGTCGAGTCGCATACCCGTTCGGCGATGCGGCGGACCGGCCCGGACGCCGCCAGGCCGTGGACAGGGCGGTCCCGAATGGCGCCCGAACCGGTCGCGCGCGTCCTGCCCATTCGTCTCACGACGTCGGCGTCGGCCGCGCTCCCCCGTTCCGACGCGTCGGTTCTTCCCATCCGGGTCTCGATGGACCGCGTCGTCCAGCGCGCGGAGGCGCCTTCCGCGTTCGGGCGTCGACCCGCTGAGCGGCCGGAGGCGCTCGCCAGCGCCGATCCGCCGGAAGCGGCGCGCGCGACTCCTCCACGAACGCGGCCGCCGCCCGTCCCCGCCGAGCCTGTCAACGCGCCTCTCGGCCGGCCGACGGTATTCATCCACGTGCCGCCCGGCGTTTCCGCCGCCGCGGTTGAACGGGTCTCGCGCGGCCTCTTCGGGGCCGATCCGGCGGATATCCGCGTGATCCCCGTCGCCTTCCGAATCTCGAGCACCCATGTCCGATATTATCGTCCCGCCGACGCGCGCGTCGCCGAAGCGGTGCGCGCCGCCGTCGCGCGCGCTTATCCCGGTCGCCGCGACGGATCCCCGCGAGACTTCAGCTTCTACGAGCCGCGCCCCGCGCCCGGAACGATCGAGGTCTGGCTTCTCGGCGGCTGAAGTCGACGCTGTGGACGCGGTGACCGGGCATGAGCCTTCTTTCCTCGGAAGGCCCGTCTCCGTTCCATCGCGAGGCACTCATGTCCAACTCGAGGGGCGCGCTCCACCGAGCCTTTCCGATCATGGCGCGGATGCCGCCAGACTTTGCCTTGAACGACGCCGGGCCTTTCCGCTGGAACTGCGGGTGAAGGTTCAGGGGTCGTGGATGACTGACTTGTCAGGCGACACGAGGAAATGGCCCCCTCGATAAGCCACGAGGGACTGAACCGCGCCGGTTTCACCGGTTCGCTGTCCGATCTCACCGTCAATCTCGTGCGCGCCCGGGATGAGAACGGCGAATTTGCGCCATGACGGACGGAACCTTCCATCGTCAGCATCGTTCGGTGCTGGGATCGCGATAGTCCGTTTTTCCAAACACCACCCAATGAAGTTCCTTCGGGGGATCGATGTCGGCCGAGCCATGTCTGCTGATGACCGGAGTTCTGGTCGCCTCGGGATTCCCGCACGCGGGAACCCTGATCTGCGTCCTCGCCCTGGGTGTCCAGCTCATCGTCATGGCGGTGAGGATGACCTTCGCGGGTATGAGCGCGCCGCTTCGGCCGTCGAAGGAAGGGCACGATGTCGCGCACGTATTTTCGGTCCATGTCGCGATCCATGACGAGCCTCCCGATCTGGTCGCCGAGACCCTTCGGGCGCTCGCGCGTCAGGACTGGCCCGCCGACCGGCGCGAAGTCATCGTGATCGACAACAACACCGTCGATCCCGCGCTGTGGACTCCCGTGCGCGATCTCTGCGAGAGACTGGGGCCGCCGTTCCGATTCCTCCACCGGATGGGGGTGACCGGGGCCAAAGCCGGGGCGCTCGACATCGCGCTGTCCCGGACCCGCGCGGACGCGACCCACATCGTGACGGTCGACGCCGACTACGTGGTGGATCCGGGATTTCTTTCCATCGCCTCCCGCGCCCTGCGGGAGACGGGCGCCGATTACGTGCAGTTTCCGCAGGCCTATTCCGGCTGCGAGCGCGTCGCCGCCGGCGTCGACGCCGAGCTGGAGGAGTATTTCCGCACGAACGCCCGCATGGCCGACGAGGCGGAGGCCGTCCTGCTGACGGGTACGCTCTGCGTCATCTCGAGGCCGGCGCTGGAGGTGGCGGGCGGCTGGTCGGGGCGCACGACGACCGAGGACGCGGAAACGGGCGTGCGACTGTGCCGGCATGGCTATTCGGGACGCCTCATCGCCAGCGTGGTCGGACGCGGCCGTCTTCCGCTCGCGTTGCGCGACCTCGAGCGGCAGCGCCGACGCTGGGCCGGCGGCAACCTGCAGACCCTGATCGCTCACGCGCCCGCCATCATTCTCGGACGCGGCGCCATGGGCTGGCGGCGGCGCGGCGCGATCCTGTCGCAGCTCACCGCCTGGCTGAACTTCTCGCTCGTACCCGCGCTCGTTCTGCTCTGCGCGCTGTTGACCGGGCGGGGCGGGCAGGCGGCTCCGGTTCTCGCCGCCGCATCGGTGCTTCTCTCGCTGATCGACATCGTCGGCCGTCTCATCTGGCGCGGGGCGCGCGACGGGACGTCACCGGCCGTGCTCATGGCCGCCGTCAGCCATCGCCTGGCGCTCGCTCCCGTCTCGGCGCTCGCGACCGCGGAGGTTCTGATGGGACGGCGCCTGCGGTTCGTCGTCACCGACAAGTCCGGCGTCGCGCCTCGGCGGTTCCATGATCTGCCGCTTGCCGGTCTCGCGCTCTTCGCGGGGGCGGCCTTGGCGCTGCCCGCGGCCGGTCAGGAGAGCTGGTTCGTCGCCGCCGCCGTCCTGGTCCTGATGGCGCCGTTTCCCGCGGCCCTCGCGACGGGGCGATCCCTCGACCGGTACCGCGCGATCCTCACTTCCCCATACGAAAGAGCGCCGGCATGAACGACCTGTCCGTCGACATCATCATTCCGACGCACGACCGCGTCCATGTGATCGAAACCGCCGTCCGCGCGGCGCTTGAACAGTCCTGGTGGAACGGCCGCGTCACCGTCATCGACGATGGCGGCACGGACGGGACCCGAGCGCTTCTGAGCCGTTATTTCGATCATCCGAACTTCACGTACATCCGGCTCGCGCGGAACATCGGCACGGCGCAGGCGAAGAACGCGGGCCTTCTCCTGACGGACGGCGACGCCGTGACGTTCCACGATTCCGACGACATCCCGCACAGAGACAAGGTGCTCCACCAGGTCCGCGTCCTGAGCCGGCCCGACATCGGCGCGGACGAGTGCCTGAACTGGCGCATGGTCGGACTAGAGCCGAACGCCGTGCTGCAGGTGGGGGTCGCGCTGGTCAGGCACGACCTGATCCTGCCCGACGGACGCCGTGTGGAGGTCCGGCGCGATCTCTCGCTGTTCGACGACGTCTTTCCCAACATGCAGATGGGAAGTGAAGTGCCGGGCGAGTGGACGCACATCAATTCGGGCCTGTTCCGCCGCGAGGTTTTCGGCCGAAACGGCGGTTTCGAGGACTGCATCGAAGAGGACCGGGAGTTCCGGAACCGGCTGATGTTCAACGGCGAGATCATCTGGATCGTGCCCGAGCCGCTTCTGACGAAGATCGAGACGTCTGACAGCCTGACGCAGTCCCGGGACACGGATTACGACAGCGGGAGGCGGCGGGCGGATCGGGCGATGGTCTGGGACAAGGTGACGAGATGGCGGACGCAGGGACGCGTCGAGCCGGTCGCCGTCGACCTGCCGGATCTGGAGATCTCTTTCGTCAGCGATCCCGGTCGTCTGCGGGCGCGCGACATGCCGATGACCGACGATTCCCGACGGGCGCGCGACGCGTGTCTCTCCCGTTGGCGCACGGGCGGACCCGCTCCGGCGTTGGCGGCGGAATGACGGGGTCCTCCTCATCCGAACCGCCCCGGACGGTCGCCGTCGTGGATCCCTGCTGCGCGGGCGGATACGATTGGACCTCGTTCGAGGCGGGAGGTCTCGGCGGAACCGAGGCGACGGTACTGCGCGTCTCGCGCGCGCTGTCCCGGCATGTGGAGATGGTTCTTTTCCAGAAAGGCCGCGATGCGGTCGGACGCGATGCGTCCGGCCTCATGCGGCCGCTGCCGGACGCTTTCGGGGAGCATGAGGCGACGGCCTTCGTGGTCATCAACTCCTGGAAGGTCGCCTGCAAACTGCGCAAGGCGCACCGGCACGCCCGGATCCTGCTGTGGCTTCACGTCCATCCCGGCCGCCACAATCGACCCATGGCCGAGGCGCTGAGCGCGGCCGAGGTCGATGTCGTATGCGTCTCGCGCAGCCAGGCGGCATGGCTGCGCGGCTTTCTCGACGCGCGCGCCGCCTTGCGCATCGACCACGTCTACAATCCCGTCGTCGACGATCTCGCTCCGGACGCCACATCTCGGGATCCGGCCCGTCTGCTTTTCGCCAGCTCGCCGCACAAGGGGCTGGCGCAGGTGTTCTCGCAGTTCAGAGCCGCGCGCGAAGCGATGCCGGACCTGACGCTCGCCGTCGCCGATCCCGGCTATCTCGCGTGGGACACGGGGCCGGTTCCGGATGGCGTGATCTTTCTCGGCGTTCTCCCGCACGACGCGCTCATTCGCGAGATGCGCCGGTCGCTCTGTCTTTTCTATCCGCAGACGACCTTCGCCGAGACGTTCGGTCTCGTGCTGGCGGAGGCGAACGCGGTCGGAACGCCGGTCCTCGTCCATCACGGCCTCGGCGCGAACGCGGAGGTGGCGGGCGATCCCGCGCAGCTCGTCGACGGCGCTGATCCCGCAGCGATATGCGACCGCCTTCGGCGATGGCGCGCGCGACCTCCCGTCGTCCGGTCGAACCCGGATTTCCGGCTGCATGCCGTCACCGCGGCGTGGTCGGGCCTCCTCGATCTCGATCCGGCGATCGGCGACACGTGCCGGAAGGTGGCGTAGATGGGCAGACTTCGGAGCGTGGCCCGCGCCCGGTCGTCCGCCATCGGGCCGGAGAGCTCGCCGGACCGGATCGCAAGGGTTTTGGAGGGACTAGCCGCTCCGGAAGAGACGGGGTCCTCGGATATCGACGCCTCGATCGCGCTTCTGCGGCGTGCGAGGTGGCTCGACGACGACGGCACGGCGGACCCGGACCTGACGGCGGCGCGGCTCGCGCGCGTGGGAGCCGCCAATCTGCCTGTCGGACGGCTGTGGGAGGGACACGTCAACGCTCTCCACCTCGCGCGCGTCCTCGGCGATCCGCGCATTGCGGAGGAGATCGAGGCGCTGGTGGAAAACGGCGCGCTGCTGGGGGTATGGGGCGCGGACGGCGCGATGCCGGTGGTCCCGTCGCCGGACGGGAAGACGCTCACGGGAAGCAAGAAGTTCGCCTCGGGTCTGGGCACCGTCACCCATTCGGCGGTGACGGTCTCCTCGGGTCCCGACGTCCGCCTCGGTCTGGTCGACGTGCGCGACCCCGCGCGCGCCGACGCTTCGAGCTGGCGGATGCGGGGCATGCGGGCGACGGCTTCCGGAACGTTCGATCTCGAAGGCGTCGCGATGGACGACATACTCTGGCTCGGCGGTCCCGGCGACTACCTGAAGGAGCCGCATTTCGTCGGCGGGGTCTGGCGGATCGCCGCGCTGCAGATCGGCGGAGCGCTCGGTCTGATGGAGGCGACCGCGGCGGAGCTGCGCGCGCGCGGCCGCATCGACGCGCCGGCGCAGATGTCGCGGCTTGCCGAGGTCTCCATCCGCGCGCTCGGCGCCTCCGCCCTCGTGACGCGTGCGGCCCGGGCCGCCGCGCCAAGGGCGCCGCAGTCACCCGAGGAGGCCGCGACGCTGTCCGCCGCCGCGAGGCTGCTGACCGAGGAGACTGCGCTCGACGCGATCCGCGCCGCCGAGCAATGCCTTGGTCTCGCGCACTTCGAGGACGGATCGGTGACGGGCCGCAAGGCGCGCGACCTCGCCGTCTATTTGCGGCAGGCCGCGCGGGACGCGTTCCAGACCCGCGTGGGCGAGGCCTTTCTCAAGGAGGAGGGCGGGCCGTGGACGCTCCTCTGAAGCGTTCGTCTTTCCCGTTCGTGCCTCCCGAATTTCTGACCGGCGGTGCGCCGATCGTCGTGCTTGCGCCGCATCCCGACGATGAGAGCCTCGCCTGCGGCGGGCTGCTCTGCCACGCCTTCGCGCAGGCGGGCGCGCATGTCGTCTGCATGACGGACGGCTCGGCGTCGCATCCGGCATCGCTGGAATGGCCTCCGGCCAGACTGGCCGCCGAGCGTCGCCGGGAGCTTTCGCTCGCGATCCGGCGCCTTGGAGGAACGGAGGCGGACATGACCTGGCTGGGTCATCCCGACGGCTGGCTCGGCGCGCGGGAACAGGACGGCCTGGTCGCGACGGTCGCCGCGATATGCCGCGCACGCGGCGCGACGCGCTTGTTCGCACCGGCCTTAGAGGACCATCACGAGGATCACAGATCGACCGCCCGGATAGCCCGGCGGGTGGCCTTCGAACAGCCGGACCTCGCGCTGTTCAGCTATCCGCTCTGGTGCCGTTGGGACGACCCGGACCTGGCGGCACGCATCGCCCGTCATGGTCCCGTCGCTCTCGATTCCGCACCGTGGCGAACGGCCAAACGGGCCGCGATCGCCGCCCACGGGACGCAGGCCGGACTTGTGGTGCGCGACGATCCCGAGGGATTCCGCATGTCACGGGACTTCATCGACTTTTTCGTCAACACCCCGGAACTCTACTGGAAGGCGCCGGAATGAACGCGACCCTCGAGCAACTCCACCGGCTCTATGCCGACACCGACGATCCCTGGAATTTCGACGCCAGTCCCTACGAGCAGGCAAAATTCGCCGCGACGCGCGACGCGCTGACCCGGGACCGGTACCGGTCGGCGCTGGAGCTCGGTTGCGGCAACGGCGCGCTCGCGCGGCATCTCTCGCCGCGTTGCGCGCGGTACACCGGGCTCGACGCCGTTGGGAAGGCCGTGGAGGCGGCGCGGAAAAAGGTGCCGGAGGCGCGATTCGTCACCGGATGCTACCCCTGTCCGCTGCCCGGCGAGGGCTTCGACCTCGTGGTCCTGTCCGAGGTCCTCTACTTTCTGCACCCGGAAGACATCGCGCTTCTGTGTCGCGACCTCGCCCGAAAGGCGCCCCGCGCGGAGATCCTCTGCGTCACGTTCCTCGGCGACACGGAACAGGCGCTGCAGGGCGTCGAGGCGTTGGACCTCTTCGCGACCGGATCCCGGGCCCGTCTCGATCTCGCGCCCGTCCTTGAAACCGGCCGATACCGACTCGACCGTGGCGTGATGCGCGACATCGTCTGATGCGGCGCCGCGCCCCCGTCACGACGGCCGTGATAGTGCCCGCCCGCGACGAGGCGAGCCGGATCGCCGCTTGTCTTCGCGCGTTGGCCGCTTCGCGCACGGAGGGCACGGCCGTGGCGCTCGTCGCCAACAACTGCGATGACGAGACGGTTCCGATCGCCCGCGCGGCGGCGGAAGCCGAGGGTCTCGAACTCGAGATCCTCCAATGCCGCCTCGGCGCGGAGGCGGGTGTCGGCACGGCGCGGAGGCTCGGTTTCGCCCATGCGTTGAAGGCCTGGCCTGGCGTCAGCGAGATCCTCAACACGGATGCCGACTGCATCGTGGAGCACGACTGGGTCGCGCGGAACAGGTTCCACCTCACGCGGTACGCCGCCGTGTGCGGGCGGGTGGAGCCGATGGCCGCCGAGCTGACCGTAATGAGGGACTTCGAAGTCGCGCCCGCCGAGATGGAGGGCCGATACGACGCGCTGGTGACGGAGTTCTATCGGCTGTTCCGGCCGGGACCCTGCGGGCTCGAAGGCGATCACGGCGGAGCGGCGGGCGCCAGCCTCGCGGTTCGCGCGGACGCCTGCCGCGCCGTGGGCGGATTCGCGGACCTGGCCGCGGGCGAGGACAGGGATCTCGTGCGCCGCCTGAAATCCGCGGGGTTCGGCGTCCTGCACGCGGGAGACGCGCGCGTCTTCGCGTCCTGCCGGCTCGAGGGCAGGGCGGAGGGCGGCATGGCCGGGGCGCTGCGCGCCCGCGCCGAACGCACGGATTATCTGATCGACGAGGCGCTGCCGCCGGCGCGGGTCCTCATCGACGCGGCGGAGCGTGACGCCCTCGGCCCTTGGCCGCTGCGGGTCGCGGACCGGGACCGCATACGCGCCCGCGACCTCGCGCCCCACATCGCGGCTCTCGAAGAGGCGCTGCGGACACTGAAACCGGCGCGTTCGCCGGTCGCCGAGGCGGCGCGAATTGTGGAAAGGCACCGAACCGGGACCCTCCCGAGCCGGCAAATGGCCAACTGAATTATTCCACTTGCAACAGGTTCTCCCGCGACAGATGGGGGACCCCGCCACGTCGCGGATGAGACCGGCAATATCAGTAGAGCGCCACGCCGCGCGGGATGGTCACGCTTCGCCGGTCCGCATCGGATCGCGGTGGTTCCCGCCGTGCCGGTGAACGGCTGCGACCGGCGAGGCGACCTCAGCCGGTGGCGGATCGGGCGCGAGATCGTCCGCACGGATGCGGCCTTCCGTCAGGGCGGGACCGGGAGCGGCAAGAACGACGGCTGACTCTGGCCGCCGGCAAGCGCGATCATCGACGCGCATGTTCCGGGCGACCGGCCGGGGTGGCGCATGGCGTTCCGCAGGCGACCGACGAATAATGGACACGGCGTCGGTCTCGAAATGATGGCCACTCGCGACCGGTCGCCCGAGGATTGGCCGCTCGCCGGGATCCTCGACGTTCTCGAAGCGGAGTTCGCGGACGGCGATCTCGCCGCCGCGCGTTTCATTCGGCTCGGACCCTTCTCACCCGCAACACCCGCCCAATTAGGGGGCAGGATCGCGAAATTATGGTGAAATAAACATCCAATGACCGAATCGCGCGCGCGGCGGCCCTCTGGGACCTGACTCCCCGATCATGCCGGTCAAAAGTAAGAGCGGAACATGGAAACTAGGGTTCCGCCCGTCCGGGGTCAGGTCCGAGAGTTTCCGCCGGCGCGGCAAATTCCGCTTCGGTACACGGCGGGGAAAAATCCCGGGAGAGCAGTGTTCCGATATGGCCAAGTCTCTCGCGTCCGGTTCTGTCAATGGCCTTATCCATATCTACCGACAGGACCTGATCCGGGAGTTCAGACCATGGGTAAAGCCTCGACGATTCTGGCGCAGATTGTCGCGTCAGGCCTCCTTCTGGGCGGTCCGGCCGCCGCGCAGGAGAAATCAGAGTTCCGCGTGGCGTGGTCCATCTATGTGGGCTGGATGCCATGGGGATACATCGAAGACAGCGGCATCATGGACAGATGGGCAGAGAAATATGGCATTGACGTCGAGATCGTGCAGATCAACGACTACGTCGAATCCATCAACCAGTACACCGCAGGCGCCTTCGACGGCGTTTCCGCCACCAACATGGACACGCTGAGCATCCCGGCGGGCGGAGGAGTGGACACGACGGCGCTGATCGTCGGAGACTATTCCGACGGGAACGACGCCGTCATCCTGAAGGGCGAGGGCGATCTGACCTCGCTGGAGGGCAAGCCGGTCAACCTGGTGGAACTGTCGGTCTCGCACTATCTTCTGGCGCGCGCGCTCAACTCCGTCGGTCTGGCGGAGCGCGACCTCGGCGCGGTCATCAACACGTCCGACGCCGACATGATCGCCGCCTTCGCGACCCCGGACGTCGAGGCGGTCGTCACATGGAATCCGCTGGTCTCGGCCATTCTCGAAGACCCCGCGGCGCAATCGCTCTTCGACAGTTCCGACATTCCCGGAGAGATCATCGACCTGATGGTCGTGAACACCGAAACGCTGGAGGCCAATCCGGATTTCGGGAAGGCGCTGGTCGGAGCCTGGTACGAGGTCATGGGGCTGATGGCCGCCGGTGACGAGGGCGCCCTGACCGCGATGGCCGAAGCCTCCGGCACTGATCTGGAAGGCTACAAGGCGCAACTGGCCAGCACGGAGATGTTCTATGACCCTGCCGCGGCGGTCGCCTTCACGCAGGGCGCGGAGCTGCCTGTGACCATGACCAACGTCGCCGAATTCCTTTTCGACAAGGGCATTCTCGGCGAAGGCGCGCCTTCGGCGGACTTCGTCGGGGTGGAATATCCTGACGGCTCGACGACGGGTGACGCCGGAAACGTCCGGTTCCGTTTCGACACGACCTACATGCAGATGGCCGTCGACGGGGCGCTCTAGGCCCCTCTCATGCGCTGGATCAATCGCAAACCCGGCCGGGTGGCGGCTTTCGGCCTGATGCTGCTGCCGTTTCTGGCGGTTTTTGTCGCGTATTCGATCGCCTCGGAGGCGCGACTGGCGGTCAACCCGCAGGACAAGCTTCTGCCCGCGCCGTCGACGATCGTCGAGACGGCCGGGCGGCTGCTCACCACGCCGGACCGGCGCAGCGGCGAGATCGTCTTCTGGATCGATACGGCCGCATCCCTTCAGCGTCTGGGTCTGGGCGTGGCCATCGCGGCCGTCACGGGGCTTGTGGCGGGTCTGGCGATAGGACTTCTGCCTTACGTCCGGGCGACCCTGTCCGGCTTCGTGTCCGTTCTGTCGATGGTGCCGCCTCTGGCCGTTCTGCCCATCCTCTTCATCATCTTCGGACTGGGCGAGGTCAGCAAGGTCGCCCTCGTGGTCATCGGCATCACGCCGTTCCTCGTCCGCGATCTGTCGCAACGGGTTCTGGAGATCCCGCGGGAGCTTCTCGTCAAGGCGCAGACACTGGGCGCGTCGAGCCTGGTCATCGCGCTGCGGGTCGCCTTGCCCTTGCTGATGCCGCGGCTGATCCAGGCCGTGCGCCTGTCGCTCGGGCCGGCGTGGCTCTTTCTCATCGCGTCGGAGGCGATCGCATCCGAGGACGGGCTCGGCTACCGCATCTTTCTCGTGCGGCGCTATCTCGCGATGGATGTGATCCTCGTCTACGTCATCTGGATCACGCTCCTCGCCTTCCTGCTCGACCTTTCGCTCCGCGCACTCTCGCGCCGGCTGTACCCCTGGGCCGAGGAGGAACGGCATTGAGCTTCGTTTCCGTGACCGGCCTGTTCAAATACTACGGACAAAGGCCGATCCTCGAGCGCGTCGATCTCGAAGTCGCGGAGGGCGAGTTCATTTCTCTGGTCGGGGCGTCGGGGTGCGGCAAATCCACGTTCCTGCGGATGCTGCTCGATCAGGAGGCTCCGTCGCGCGGGTCGATCACCGTGGACGGCCAGCCCCTCACGGGTGAACCCAGCCGGACGCGAGGCATCGTCTTCCAGCGCTATTCGGTGTTTCCGCATATGACCGTGCGCGACAACATCGTCGCGGCTTCGGCGTTCAGGACCGGGCTCGGATGGCTCTCGGGCGCGCGCAGGCGACAGGCCCGGGCGGATGCCGAGATCGCGCTCGAGCGTATCGGCCTTGGCCACGTGGCGGCGCAATACCCCGCGGCGTTGTCGGGCGGAATGCAGCAACGCCTCGCCATCGCGCAGGCCATGGCCGGCAGACCGCGCATCCTGCTCCTCGATGAACCCTTCGGGGCGCTCGACCCGGGCACGCGCCTTTCGATGCACGCGTTTCTTCAGGAGCTGCGCGTGGAGACCGGAATGACGGTCTTCATGGTCACCCACGACCTCGCCGAGGGCTTCAAGCTCGGCGACCGGGTCCTCGTGTTCGACAAGCCGCGCTGGGATCCCGACGATCCCGAGGCTTACGGCGCCACCATCACATACGATTTCGACGCCAGGGATGGCGGCATTCCCTACCAGCAGATCCAGGAGAATACCCATGTTCCCACTTCCCGGTAACCGCTCGCGCAGTCATCACCCGGCCGATCAGCTGCGTGATGGGCGACGCCACCACCATCCGGACCTCTCCAAGCTGATGGGCTGGAAGGCGATGCGGAAGGAAGCGGACATTCCCGGAGAGGAATGGGAGAAGGAGAAGGCCTGGGCGCTGCGCATGGGTCTGACCGCGGCCGACAGCATCGAGGACCGGTCCATTCCGACCTTCGCGCGGGGAGAACTGCCCCATTACGCCGGCATCAACACCTTCCTGAAGGCGCCCTATACCGAGGACGTCACGGAGGTCGGAAACTACGACGCCACGGTTCTGGGCGCGCCCTTCGATGGCGGCACGACCTACCGGCCCGGCACGCGGTTCGGACCGCAGGGCGTGCGCAAGATCTCGGCGCTCTACACGCCGTACAATTACGAGATCGGCGTCGATCTGCGCGAGGAGATGAGCCTGTGCGACGCGGGCGACATTTTCACCATTCCGGCCAATATCGAAAAGACGTTCGATCAGATCAGCCGGGCCGTGAGCCACGTGTTCTCGTCGGGGTCGATGCCGATCATCATCGGCGGCGACCATTCGATCGGCTTTCCCTGCGTGCGGGGCATCGCGGAATGCACCTCGAAGAAAATCGGAATCGTCCATTTCGACCGTCACGCCGACATCCAGGAGAAGGATCTCGACGAACGGATGCACACCACGCCCTGGTTCCACTCGACCAACCTGCCGAACGTGCCGGCGAAGAACCTCGTCCAGGTCGGCATCGGCGGCTGGCAGGTCCCGCGCGAGGCGGTGAAGGTGGCGCGCGAGCGTGAGACCAACATCATCACCATGGGCGACATGGAAAAGATGGGCATCGACCGGACCGCCGAGATGGCGCTGGAGATGGCGTGGGACGGGGTCGACATGGTCTACATGTCGTTCGACATCGACAGCATCGATTGCGGTTTCGTTCCCGGCACCGGCTGGCCCGAACCGGGCGGCTTCCTGCCGCGCGAGGCGCTGGCGTTGGCGTCCAAGGTCGCGGCCGAGGGGATCTGCGGCATGGAGCTGGTCGAAGTGTCGCCTCCCTACGACCAGTCGGAGATCACGGCTCTGATGGGCACGCGGGTCATCGTGGATGTGCTGGGCGCATTGGTGTCGAACGGCAAGCTGGGCGCGCATCGGAAGCACATCGACAGGCCTGTGAGCCTGCCCATGGGCGACTATTCAGAGGCGACGCACGGCAAGCGCTGGTCCACCCGCGCGAGGACCGAGTAATGCCGCACGATCACGCGCACGATCATGCGCACGGGCACGCCTACGGGCACGCGGAACATCCCCACCCGAACGACCACAACCATGCGGATGCGGACCATCTGCGATCGCACATGCACCGTCATGATGAAGCCGCGGACGTTCAGGTCCTCACCGACCAGTTCATCGACGGTTTCGTCTCCGCCAAGGACAAGATGGCCTACCTGAAGATCGCGGGCGTTCCGCTAGAGATCGAGGATCCGGCCGGTGGACCGTCGATGAAACTGGTGGACGTGCGGCTCGCGACCGAATGGCAGGTCGGCACCGCTTCGCCTTCCTTCGGGTCGCGAGAACTGAGCTATCTGCCGTTTCCGGGAGAAATGGTGACGGAGCGGACCAATCTGGGATTCATCTACGTTTCGCTGAGCGCGAAGACGGTCAAGGACCTTCGGGCATTCATGTCGGAGAGGTTATCTGTCGGATAACGGCCCTGTTTATCGGCACCGGGAGCTGCCACTGATCCGTGAAGCCAGCCGGTGGTCGGATCAGCGTGTCCTGTCGGCCATGATCCGACCTATGAGGTTCATCAGCAGCTGCGCCGCGAGAATGGCGGTCGTTCCCGTCCGGTCGTAATCGGGCGCGACCTCGACAAGGTCCACGCCGACGATGTCGCCAAGCCGGCTGAGGCCGTCGACGAACTCCAAAATCTCGTAGTACAGAAAGCCGCCGTGGGATGGCGTTCCGGTGCCGGGCGCGATTGACGGATCGAATCCGTCGATGTCGATCGTCAGGTAATATCTCTCTCCCGCAGGGACCCGCGCGAGCGCGGCCTCGACGCCCATCTTCCGGAACTGGCGCACGGAAAGGATGTCCGAGCCCATCGCCCGCGCCGCGTCGTAGCCCTCCTTCGCCGTCGACGACACGTTGCGGATGCCGAACTGCGAAAGGCCCGTGACGTGGGCCCGCTCGGACGCGCGGCGCATCGGATTGCCATGTCCGAACCGCACGCCATGCCGCTCGTCGACGAAATCCAGATGCGCGTCGATCTGGACCACGTGGATCGGCCCGTGATCCGCGAAGGCGGCGACGCAGGGGATGTTGATCGAGTGGTCGCCGCCGAGCACGACCGGCAGCGCGTCGGCTTCGAGGATCTTGCGAACGCCGTGGGCGATGTTGGCGTGGCTGGCGGTCGTATCGGTGTGGATGATGTCCGCGTCGCCGATGTCGACGATCCGGACTTCCGGTCCGAGGTAGGTGGCGTCATCCTCGTGGTCGTAGGCGCCGCCATGGCCGAACGAGAACAGGGTCGAGGCTTCGCGGATCGCCCGCGGACCGAACCGGGCGCCCGGCCGCCACTGGGTTCCGAAATCGAACGGGGCCCCGAGGATCGCGACATCGGCGTCGATCGCGTCCCAATCCTCGATATAGCGGTTCTTGCCGAAGGTGGAGATGCCGACGAAAGGCAGGTTCAGGCGGCCGGTATCGTATCCATGAGACATGTTCGGCTCACTTCCCGAGATGGACGGGGCGGTCGTAGTAGGGCAGGCGCTCCACCCGGACCGTCGCGCCGTTGCTGCGTTCGGCGGTCACATGGGCCGCGATCTCCTCGAGAGGAGCGAACCAAACTCCGCCGCGCTCCAGAACGCCTTCAAGCCAGCGTTCCACCGCCGCCCATCGCGCGAGGCGTCCGGTGAGGAACGGGTGCCAGATGCCCATCCAGAACCCGCCGGCCGCGTACTGGGCCTCGAACTCCTCGAAGAATCCGCTCAGCCCGTCCGACGGCCCGCGCACCGGCATCAGATAGCCGATCTCCTCGTAATGCGCGAAAGGCGGCCAGTCGTCGGTGCCCCAGTGGACGGGTATTTCCATCACCTCGCCCGCCTCGGTCCGCATGACATAGGGCATGTCGTCTGCCATGAGCGAGCTGTCATAGACGAATCCGCGGTCGATGAGCCTGTCCACGACGCCTTGGGTCACGTTGTAGACCGGAGCGCGGTAGCCCCGCGGCGACCGTCCCGTCATCCGC
>CAWCUP010000015.1:0-40766 GCA_963798765.1 uncultured Alphaproteobacteria bacterium
TGGGGAACCTGGATTCGAACCAGGACTAACAGAGTCAGAGTCTGCGGGTCTACCGTTAACCTATTCCCCAGCAATGCCGGCCGCTCATAGTCGATTCAGCGCGCGGCTTCAACCCTCGGCGGACCTCTGACGCTACGAACGCCTCAGGCCGTCTCTATCGCGCCGGTGATCAGGCCGGTCGCCTCCTCGGGCGAGCTCTGCCCGATCGCCTTGTCTGCCACTTTCCGTCCGCGCCGAAGGACCACGAGGCGATCCGCGACGGTGAAGACGTCCGGCATCCGATGGCTGATCAGCACGACCGTCACGCCGCTGTCGCGCAGCCGACGGATGAGGTCGAGTACCTGAGCCACCTGCCGGACCGATATCGCCGCCGTCGGCTCGTCCATCAGCACGATCTCCAACTCCGCGAGGCGCGTGCGCGCGATGGCGACGGCCTGCCGCTGGCCGCCCGACATCATGCGCACCACGTCGCCGGGACGGGTCTCCGACTGCAGCTCGGCGAACAGCTCCGTCGCCCTTCGCGCCATAGCACCGTAGTCGAGCACGCGGAACGGACCCACCCGGCGGCGCAACTCGCGTCCGAGAAAGACGTTGTCGGCGGCGGTGAGATTGTCGCAGAGCGCGAGGTCCTGATAGACCATTTCGATGCCGTGGTTGCGCGCGTCCTTGCTGTCGGCGAACCGGATCTCCCGGCCGTTCAACCGGATACGGCCATGGCTTGGCTGGAAGTTCCCGGCGATGATCTTGACCAGCGTGGATTTTCCCGCGCCATTGTCGCCCATCAGGCCGACGACCTCGCCGCGTCCCAGGGTCAGGTCGATGTCGTCGAGCGCGTGGATCGCGCCGAAATGCTTGGAGATTCCGCTGAATTCCAGGACCGGGGCCGTCATCGCGCCGCCCTCCGGCCGGCGGCGTACTGGTCGAGCGCCACGGCCGCGACCAAGATCACGCCGATCACGATCTGCTGGATGAACGACGAGACGTTCAGAAGCACCAGCCCGTTGGTCAGCACCCCGATCAGCAGAGCGCCGACGACCGTGCCCAGAATCGTGCCGATCCCGCCGAACAGCGAGGTGCCTCCGATCACGACGGCCGCGATGACCGTGAGCTCGAGACCCGATCCCGCCACCGCCTCCGCCGAGTTGAGCCGCGCCGCGAGAAGGAACCCGGCGAGACCGCAGAAGAATCCGCTGATCGCGTAGACGCCGAAGACGATGCCGCGGGTCGGCACGCCGTTCAGCGCCGCCGACCGTTCGTTGCCGCCCGTCGCGTAGACGTGCTTTCCGAAAGCGGTGTGGCGCAGCACCAGATGCGCGATGATGGCGGCCGCGAAGAATATGATCACCGGGACTGGGACCGCTCCGACGCGCCCCTGCCCCCACCAGGCGAAGTCGGGTTCGAAGCCGGAGATTGGACCTCCGCCGGAAAACAGCAGCGCGGCGCCCCGGAACGCCGTCAGGCCGCCCAGGGTAACGACGAAGGGCGGAACCCTGAGTCGGGTGATCGCCGCGCCTTGGATCGCGCCGCCGACCAGACCGACCACGACAGCCGCCGCCGCCGCCATCCAGACCGGATATCCGGTCACTTCGCCCGCGCCGATCGCGAACCGGTCGGCCAGTCCGCCCTTCGAGACGTAGGCGCCGACGAGCCCCGCCAGCGCGAGAAGCGACCCGACCGAAAGATCGATCCCCGCCGTCAGGATCACGAACGTCATTCCGATGGCGATCAGTCCAGAGATCGAAACCTGACGCAGGACGTTGAGGATGTTGAGCGGATGCAGGAATTTCGGCTCGAGGAGCGCGAATCCGACCACGAGGAGAAACAGGAAGAGCGGCGCCGCGTATCGGGCGAGAAACTGGACCGTGTCGAATCCGGTCTCCGGTTCGGCGTCCGCCGGACGGATGCTGTGGGTCATGTAACCTCTGGACGGGCTCGCGGCGCGAGGAACCGGGCCGGAAGACCGACCCGGTTCCGAAAGTGGCGGCCTACTGGACCTCGCCGATCCGCTCGGAGGCGTCCAGATTGTCCTTGGTGATCGTGATCGGCTCGAGCAGGATCAGCGGCTCCGGCTGGGTCCCGTCCTTGAGGTACGCGAGCAGCACGTCTAGCGCCTGCTCGGTCTGGCCCCCCGGGAACTGCTCGACCGTCGCGGTCAGACCGCCGTCCCGCACCGAGCCCAGAGCCTCGGGCAGCGCGTCGAAGCCGAGGATCGCTATGTCGAGCCCCTGCTCCTGCACGACCTGCAGCGCGCCGAGCGCCATGTCGTCGTTGGCGGCCACGATCACGTCCGGCGGGCTGTCGAGACCGGCCAGGATCGCCTCGGTCACCGACGCGCCCTGCTCGCGGGCGAAGTTGGCCGTCTGCTCGGCGACGAACACGTATTTGTCCGACACCGGATCGAGGATGTTGTGCACGCCCTTGTTGCGGTCGATCGCCGGGCTGGCGCCGGGC
Source organism: uncultured Alphaproteobacteria bacterium (assembly GCA_963798765.1). GTDB lineage: Bacteria > Pseudomonadota > Alphaproteobacteria > Rhodobacterales > Rhodobacteraceae > Amaricoccus. The sequence continues at coordinate 2,452 of CAWCUP010000015.1, forward strand.
TGCCCTTGCAGGTTCACGATCCGGGCGCCGTCGGGGAACATCTCCATGATCAGTTTCGCCTGGGCCTCGCCGCCGATGACGTTGTCGGCGCCTACATGGGAGAGGATGCCCTCGACGCCCTCCACCCGGCGGTCGATGGTCACGACAGGAATGCCCGCGTCGACCGCGCCCTTGAGAGCCGGGGCCATGGCCACCGCGTCGATCGGGCTGATGATGATGCCGTCGACGCCCTGGATGATCGCGGCCTCGACGTCGCCGGTCTGTTTGGTCGAGGAGTTCTGGCCGTCGGTCTCGATCAGCGCTATTCCGCCAGCGGCTTCCGCCGCGCCGGCGAGCGATTTTTGCATATGGACGAAGAACGGGAATTCGAGCGCCGGCATCGACGAGGCGATGGTCAGATCCTCGGCGCGCGCGGACGCGGCGCCGATCACCGAGGCCGCGAGCATGCCCGCGACGAGCGTCCCGGTACGTATGTGAAACATTGTTTTCCCCCCTGCCCCTGACGCCGGCGTCGATGCCGGCCCGGGGTCCGTTGTTTGAATGAGATGCGCGAGCGCGCGACCAGTATGCACAGTATCGGCTCTCCGCAAAGCGCTTCGTGGCCCGGACGGGATTGTGGCGTGGAGGCCGGAGGTCTAGGGGTGGGCGATGCGCCGGCTCCTCTCCCTCAATGACCGCCATTGGCCGCGCATCGTCGCCGCCACGTTGCTCACTGTGACCGTCCTCAGTCTCTCGCCGCTTCCGGAACTGCCGCTGCCCGACGCCGCCGCCAGCGACAAGCTCCACCATCTGTTGGCCTACGCCGCGCTCGCGATGCCCGTCGCGGCCGCCCGCCCGAGGCGGTGGGTCTGGATCCTGATGCTCCTTCTGGCCTGGAGCGGCCTGATCGAACTCGTGCAGCCCTTCGTGAACCGGCACCGCGAACTGGCGGACCTGGCCGCGAACGCGACGGGACTCGCGCTCGGGACAGCCGCGGGCACGGCCGCGCGCCGCTTCTCTCAGTAGGCGTCGCGCGTGTTCAGAAGCCGCAGCGGCGTCATCGCCAGCACGTAGAGGTCGAGCGCGAGGGACCGGTTTTCGATGTAATAGAGGTCGTGCTCGAAACGCGCCTTGAGCTTCTCCGGATCGTCGATCTCGCCCCGCCATCCATGGATCTGCGCCCAACCGGTGACGCCGGGGGGAACCCTGTGCCGCGACGCGTATCCGTCCACGATCAACTCGAAGGCCTGCTGACGGCTCGACACCGCGTCGAGCGCGTGCGGCCGGGGCCCGACAAGCGATAGATCGCCGCGCAGGACATTGAAAAGCTGCGGCAATTCGTCAATCGACCATTTCCGGATGAAACGTCCCACTCCCGTAACGCGCGGATCGTCGCGGGTGACGACGCGGCGGGCCTCGGGATCGCAGGTCTCGATCCGCATCGACCGGAATTTCCAGATCTCGACAGGTCTGTGGTTGTAGCCGTGGCGCATCTGACGGAACAGCACCGGCCCGGGGCCGTCGAGCCGGATCGCGACCGACGCGGCCAGCATGACGGGCGAGAGAACCGCCAGCGCCAACGCCGCCAGCACGATGTCGAACGCCCGCTTCGCCAGACGGCCCTCGCCTCCGAGCGGACGGCGCAGCGCGCCGACGATGCCCGCCTCCCCCGGCGCCGGAGCCTGCCGGCGCGGGAACTCGTATCCGTCGCTGTAGGCCGAGAGCCTTACGTCGAGCGGAAGGACGCGGACCGCCGCGAGAATCTCGCGGATGCGCCTCTCCGCCCCGATGGGCAGCGTGACGATCAGCATGTCGATCTCGCCGGTCCGCGCGAAGGCGACGAGATCGGCGACGGCTCCGATTTTGGGCACCCCGACGACGACGGCGGGAGAGCGGCTCTCGTCGCGGTCGTCGAAGATGCCGCAGATGCGAATGTCGTTGCGGGGATTGGCCGCGAGCCCCCGGATCAGATCCGCCGCGCCGGTGCCGCCGCCGACGACGACCGCGCGCCGTTCCGTGAGACCGAAATCGAGCGCCCACCTCGCGATCGAGGAGGCCAGAAGCCGTGCGGGAACCAGAGCCGCCGCCAGCGAGACCGCCGCCGCCGCGAGGAGCGGACCGGGCGACGCCGGCCATGCGCCGATGGACGAGCCCGCGGCGACGGCCAGCAGCGCCGTTCCGGCGATGAGCCCGGCGCCCGCGAGGGGGCGTCGCAGCGCGTGCAGCCGATAGCCGCCAGCCCGCGCCGCCAGGCCGACGGCCGCGACGGCCGCGACGAGGGCGAGCGCGCCGGTTCCGACGCCGGAGAAATCCGCTCCGCGCGCGGCATAGGCCGCGAACCAGAGGGCGAGCGACACCGCCACGCCGTCTATCGCGGCGGCGCTCAGGCCGATCGCGACCGGCGACAGCGACGGCCGCCGCAACGACCGCGCGACAAGCAGCGCCGCCTCGCCCAGGCCTGCGTCTCCGGACCCCGCCGGGCGCGCGGCGCCGGTCCGGCCCTGGTTCGTATCGGACACGTCGCGACTCCCGGGGAACCTCGCGCGCGAAGTTGACGCGCCGGCCTTAAGATCGGCTTACCCCGACCTCCGACCGGCGCGGGCGCTGCGACTTTCAATCCACTTGACGGGTCACATGAGCGGGATCAAACAAAGCGCCCGGACGTTTCACGTCCTCCGAGGATCGGACCACAGCGCGGATCGCGCGCCCGCGAGCGCGCGGCGCGCCACGCTCCGGACCTCGGCAAACGAAAATACTGAGAGGAATACCGCATGGAACTTCGAACGCTCACCGTCGCCGCGACGCTGCTGGTCGGCCTGGCCGCGCCGGCCCTCGCGCAGGGTGACGCCGCCGCCGGCGAGAAGGTCTTCAACAAATGCAAGGCCTGTCACATGATCGGCGACGGCGCCAAGAACCGGGTCGGCCCCGTCCTCACGGGCATCGTCGGCAAGGAGATCGCGTCCAACCCCGATTTCAAATATTCCGACGCTTTTCTTGCCAAGAAAGAGGAAGGCGTGGTCTGGACCAACGAGGTGCTCCACGAGTACCTGATCAGCCCGAAGGCGTTCGTCCCGGGAACCAAAATGACCTTCGTCGGACTCCCCAAGGAAAAGGATCGCGACGACGTCGTCGCCTACCTCGAGACCTTCCAATAGGCCGCGATTCAAGACCAGCCACCGCGTCGTCCGCGACGCGGCGGCGTCTCCCGGCGCGCGGCCAGCCTCACGCGTCTGCCCACGGTCCGTGGAACGATCCCGGCCGGTCCGTCCGTCCGAACGAATGCCTCCCGAAATAGTCGCGCTGCCCCTGAAGCATGTTGGCCGTAGAGCGCGCCGTCCGCATCATGTCGAAATAGGCGAGCCCGGCGGAGAGCGCCGGAACCGGCGCGCCCGACAACGCTGCGGCCGCGACGACCTCGCGCAGCGCACCATGCGTCGACCGCATCCGCTCGGCGAAACTTTCCGCGAACATCAGATTCGTCCCCGGATTCTCCGCCAGGGCGGTGGCCATGTCGCCGAGCATCGTCGAGCGGATGATGCACCCCGCCCGCCAGACGCGGGCCGCCCCGTCCATCGGCAGGTTCCAGCCGAATTCCTCCGACGCCGCCTCCAGCAGTCCGAACCCCTGGGCGTAACAGGCGATCTTACCCGCCAGCAGCGCCTGCTCCAGCCGTCCGATCAGCCCCCCATCGTCGTCGATCCGACGCGGCGCCGCGCCGAAGATCGCCTCGCCCTCCCGCCGCGCGTCGATCATGGACGAGACCGTGCGCGCCCCGACCGCCGCCTCGATGGCGCCGGCCGGCGCCGCGAGGAGCAGCGCCTCGATGGCCGTCCAGCGCCCGGTCCCCTTCTGTCCGGCGACGTCGAGGATCACGTCGAGCACCGGGACGCCGGTCTCCGGATCGGCCGTCCGGGCCACCGCCGCCGATATCTCGATCAGATAGGATCTCAGCGGCCCCTCGTTCCACCGCGCGAACACGTCGCCGATGTCGGTCGCGTGCATGCCGAGCCCGTCGCGCAGGATGCCGTAGACCTCGGCGATCATCTGCATGTCGGCGTACTCGATCCCGTTGTGCACCGTCTTGACGAAATGCCCCGCGCCGTCGGTCCCCATATAGGTCGCGCAGGGCTCGTCCTCGAACTTTGCCGCGATCGCCTCGAGCACCGGCGCCACCCTGTCCCAGGCGGCGCGGTCTCCGCCGCCCATGATCGATGGACCGTGCCGCGCGCCCTCCTCGCCGCCGGAAACGCCGATGCCGAGAAACGGGACCCCGGCCTCAGACGCCGCTTCCGCCCGGCGGCGCGTGTCCCGGAAGTTCGCGTTCCCCGCGTCGATGATGAGATCGCCGGGATCGAGCATCGGCCTCAGCGCCGCGATCATCGCGTCGACGACATCGCCGGCCGGGACCATCAGGATGATCGCGCGCGGAACGTCGATCGACGCGACGAGCTCCTCCAGCGTCGCCGCCGGCGTGAGGCGGTCCGCCAAAGGCCCGGCCCCCGCCGAGAAAGCGTCCGTCACCGAGCCCGTCCGATTGAACACCGAGATCGGGAAACCCTTCTCGGCGATGTTGAGCGCGAGGGCCGCGCCCATCGTGCCGAGCCCGACCAGTCCGATCCGCGATCCCATTGCCAGCCTTCCGATGCGCCGTTCCCGTCGACGGCCGGCCTTCAAACTCGGCCGAAGTCGGGCGCGATTCAAGCCGGAACATGCGGGCGTTGTCCGGCGACGGGCCGACGGTATAAATGGCCGGACGGACGCGGCGCGTCACGGAGACGCGCTCAGCAACGACACGGGAGACGGCGATGACGGATTGGGTGGACGCCTGCGGCGCGGACGAGATCGACACGGAGGACGTCATCCGTTTCGACCACGGCGACCGGACATTCGCGATCTACCGCAGCCCGGACAATTCGTATTACTGCACGGACGGCCTCTGCACCCACGAGCACGTCCATCTGGCCGACGGTCTGGTTATGGGTCACATCATCGAATGCCCGAAGCACAACGGCCGGTTCGACTACCGCGACGGCTCGCCGAAGCGCGTTCCCGTCCGCGAGGCGCTCGGCACCTATCCGACCCGGGTCGAGAACGGACGCGTCCTGATCCGGATCGGCTGAGGCATGGCCGGCATGGCCATCTCCGGCGCGGGCGAATGCCGCGCCCGCGCGGCTCTCTCGTCGCGCGACGGAGGATGCCGGGATCCCGTCATCCTGCTGGGAGACGAGGCCGGCGATCCCTGTTCCTGTCCGGAGAAGTCAACGCTTTTCCTTCTGAAACAATACGATGTCTCGCCGCTCACGCGTGGACATAGCCGCCCGACGCGCCGGAGCCGGCCACACGCGCCCCTATGGCCTCGAGCTTGACGTCCGAGAGATAGCCGTACCGGTTGACCTCCACCGCCCCGCCAGACCCTTCGGCGACAGCGTCGAATCTGCGCATCACGTCGTCCGTCGGGCCGTAGCCGTGGGTGACCCCGCACATCGCCGATCCCGCCCCGACCCGCCCGCGCGACGCGCGCATCTTCGCGGCGATATCGGCGGATGCCGCCGGATGCGCCTCGTCAGGCTCCGGATACCGTATTTCCGACGGATCGCGCGGGACGTCCGGCGCAAACGCCAGGATACGGACGAGCGCCTTCGCCACGCGCTCAGGCGCGAAATCCGCCCGCGTCCTCAGCGCGGCCAGAATGTCCGCCTCGATCATCGGCCAGTGCATCGTGTAGGCCTTCACCCCGATCAGATCGGCGTTCGCCGACTGCGCCGCGACGTCGAAGCCGGTCGCCTCGTCCAGCGGCGGAGGAAAACACTGGAGAAAGACCCCGGCCCGGCCCCGCGTCGCCGCGTCGACCGTCTCGCGCAGAAACCGGCCGTACTCCGTCACGACCGCCGTCCGCAGCGCGATCATCTCCGAGAGGGCGGGATAGGCCGAAAAGAGATCGTCGCGGAACGCGTCCGGCCCGTCGAGAGCGATCTTGCGCCGCCGCACGGACCCGTCTCCAAGCTCCGTCAGGAACGCCGCGCACCCGGCCCGCACGCTCTCGAAATCCAGCCCCAGACCCGGCGCGAACCGCGCGACCTGCGGATTGAAGTCGAAGAACAGCGCGCCGAAATGATAGGCGGGGTATTCCGGCCAGTCGAAGCGGAACCCGCCGATCTGCGGATAGGCCCGCCAGAGATCCCCGACGAACGCCCGCATGTATGCCCGCAGATCGACGCTCGCGAGCGACGCGTTCTTGTCCACGCGTCCGGTGAACGGCCTGCCGTCGGGCAGAAGCGGCTGATCCGCGTCGGTCGGCCCGCCGAACTGAACCCGGTGGCACGGCGGGATCGCGGCCTGGATCTGCAGCCACGTCCGCAGTCCGCGGTTCCCGGCGGCGTCGAGAAACGCCCCGACGGCCGAGCCGCTCTCCTCCGTCACGGCGTCGGTCGCCGGCGGCCGGTAAGCAAGTCCTTCATAGCGCGCGGAATCCGGCCGGAAGCTTGAGGACGCCGTCATCCAAAGCTCGCGCCGTCCCCAGAGCGGACGGTCGAGCAGGCGTTTCTTGCCGGCCTCAGCGTCGGCGGGCGGCTCGCGATGCCCGGTTCCCGGCGGCGCCACAGCGACCACGTAGGGCGACGTCGTCACGCTCGTCGCACCTGCGGTGTCCGCCACGCGCTCCAGCACCGCCTCGACACCTTCGGCCTGGACATACTCGGGCATCACGGTGATTCCGACCTCGAGACTCATGTGTTCCCCTCAATCATCGTACGCCACGCGGAACCCGACATTGCTCGCGGCGCTGTCGGCGTCGTTGCCCGAGCGCGCCGCGATCCGGTAGCGGTAGCAGTAGCTGGAGTGGCACAGGAACGATCCGCCCTTTAGCGCCTTCTGCCGGCCCGACCGCGCCCGCGCGTTGCGCGCCTTCGCGGCCTTCGAGAGCGACCGGACGGAATAGGCGTCCGAGGTCCATTCCCAGACATTGCCGCAGGCGTTGAAAAGGCCAGCCGCGTTCGCGTCGAAACTCCGCGCGGGCGCTGTGCCGTACCAGCCGTCCGCCAGAGTGTTGTCGTCCGGAAACCTGCCCTGCCAGATGTTGCAGTACACCGTCGCGTCGTCCGGCTCCGCGTCACCCCACGGAAACCGCATGTCCGCGTCCGATCCCGCCCGCGCGGCGTGCTCCCATTCCGCCTCGGACGGAAGCCGCCCGCCCGCCCAGTCCGCGAAGGCGGCGGCGTCGGACCAAGAGACCTGGACGACCGGATGATCCCGGCGTCCGGCGAGGCTCCGAGCCCGGACCTTCCGGCGCCGACCAGCTCGCGCCGTCGATCCGGATCCACCAGGGCGTGTCCCGCGCGGCCAGGACCGGAGCCGCGCCCTCCGGCAGAAGCCCGCGGAAAACCGCGCTCCATCCGAAGCGCTCCGCCTCGGTGCGGAACCCGGTCGCCGCGACGAAGGCCGCGAAGCGCGCGTTAGTCACCGTCTCGGTCTCGATCGCGAACGGCGCGAGCCGCACGGGCCGCCTCGGCCCTTCCCCGTCGGCCCTGATCACCGGACGGTCCGTGCCGACGAAGCCGCGACCGCCGGCGAAAGCCGCCCTGTCCGGAACCGTCATATCGACGGCCCGAGGCGGCTGATGACCTCGTCCCCCTCGCCCGCCGTCTCGGCACGGGTCGGCCGCCCCTCGGCGACATCCAGCATCAGGTCGAACAGACCGGAGTCGAGATCGCCCGTCGCGGCGCGGCCGGAGAACATCTCGGACGCGTCGAAATCGATCTGGCGCGGCAGACGGCGCGCGGTCTCCGGATTCGCCGTCAGTTTGATCGTCGGCGCGACGGCGCTGGCGTAGGGATTGCCCTGGCCGGTGGTGAACAGGACGATCTGCGCGCCCGCCGCGACCATCGACGAGATCGACTCGGACGACAGGCAGGGCGTGTCCATCAGATTCAGGCCCGGGCGCCGCGGGATCGGCTCTCCTTCGGCGAGCACGCCGACGACCGGACCCGATCCGCCCTTGGCGATGGCGCCCAGAGCCTTCTCTTCGAGCGTGGTGATCCCGCCGTCATGGTTCTGCGGTCCCGGATTGCAGAGCCGGATGTCGAGACCGGCGGATCGCGCGACCGCGTGCCGCGCGCCCACAAGTTCGTCGAGACGCGCGGCGAGTTCGGGAGTCGCGCATCGGGCGCGCAGACCGTCCTCGGTTCCGGTCCATTCCATCGTCTCGGCGATCACGGCGGCGCCACCGGCCGCGATCAGCCTGTCGGCGAGCCCGCCCGCGAGCGGATTGGCGGCGATGCCCGACGACGCGTCCGAATGGCCGCATTCGAGCGCCAGAACCAGATCGGCGACGGGACAGGGCGCGCGCCCCGCCGCTCGCAGACCCGCGGCGAGCCGCCGTCCCGCCGCCACCGCCCCGGCGACGAGAGCCTCGCCGTCCTCGCGGACCTCCTGAAGGGAGAATCCGGCGGCGGCCCGCCCCGCGGCCTCTGCCGCGGACTGATACCGCTCGCGGAGCGACCGGTCCGGCGCGATCACCAGCACCGCCCCGGCGTTCGGATGCGTCGCGAACCCCTCCAGAACGCGCGCCTGGAATTCCGCGTCCGCGCCGACATGGCCGCGCCCGTACGGGCTGGAGACCAGCACCGCGTCCGGCAGCGCCGCCGCGACCTTGCGCGCGCCCGGGCCGTTCAGGCCGCAGACCGAGAGGATGACGAGACGGTTCCGGATTCCCGCCCGGCCGGACGGGCGGGCGTACCCCATGAATTCGCCACGCGCCGCGCTCATCGGCGACCGCCCGCGAGGTTGTGCAGATGCACGTGCTCGCCCGCCGCGATGTCGGCGGTGGCATGGCCGATCGGCGCGCCGTGTTTGACGACCTCGCCGCCCGACGCGATCCGGTCTGTCGCGACCTTGTGCCCCAGCGGCACGTCCGAAAGGAGCGGAAAGCCGCGTCCCCCGACGAACTCGGGTCGCTCGCCAAGAACATGGGCGCGAAGGAGACAGATCACATTGTCGGACGGGTGGAGGCGGATAGCGGAGACCGTCACAGACGCACCTCGACGCGGCTGACCAGCATCTCTCGCGCCGCGTGAATATCCGGCTCCGGGCCAAGACCGGCGCCGGACGGAAGGACGAACATCCCCTCGTCCAGACCGAGGCCCCCGGAGAAGATCTCCAGCAGCGGGTTTTCCGAACTGTCCATTTCCAGCAGCCCCGCGCCGCCGACGGCCGAGAGCAGATGCGCCGAGGCCAGCAGGCCGATGCCGCCGCCGAGAAAGTGCGGGCAATAGGTGAGCCCCGCCGCCTCCGCCGCGCGCGCCACGCCGAGGACGCCCGAGACCCCGCCCCATTTGCAGGCGTCCGGCTGGAGAAAACGCAGCGCGCCCGATCCGATGGCCGCGTCGAATTCCGGCCGCGACGCGATGTTCTCGCCACCCGCGAGCGGAATGCCGGTCGCGCCGGCCAGCGCCGTCCAGTCGCCCGCCGCGGCGTCCACCGCCAGCGGCTCCTCGAGCCAGACGGGCGCGATACGCCCGAGTCGCGCGAGGTGATCCGAAGCCGTCGCGAGGTCCCAGGCCTGGTTCGCGTCAAGCATCAGGGTCTCATGGGGCGCGAGAGCCGCCGCGACACGCTCCGCCGCGTCCAGACCGTCGCCGGGCCCGAACCCGACGCGCAGTTTGAACCGGTGATGGCCGAGCGCCCGCATCCGCCCGATCTGCGCCCGCCACGAGGTCGGGGATATCCCGCTCGCATAGGCCGGAACCGGTCGGCCCGCGCCTCCGAGCATCACGCCGAGCGGCGTGCCGGCCCGTCGCGCGCGCAGATCGTGCAGCGCGATGTCCGCCCCGGCCGCGATCTGCGAGACCGGGCCGGGCTCGCCCGCCTGCAACGCGAGCCGGTGAAGCCGGGCGCGGATCCGGTCGAACGGGTCGGGCGTGTCCGCGTCGAGTCCCGCCAGCGCGCCGCCGAGCACGTTCGCGGCCAGACGCGCCCGGTGCAGATCGCCGTCCGGCGGGAAATTGCACCAGATCTCGCCCCATCCGCACGCGCCCTCCGCGTCCTCGATCCGCAGCAGCAGAGCCGGACGGTTCCGCAGCGGTCCCATCACGCTCGGGATCGGCTCGGCGAGCGGATGCCGGAAGTGCAGAACATCGAGGCGCGCGAGCGGCGGGGCCATCAGTCCGGTTCCAGACGGTTCATCTCCGGACGCAGTGGCCAGAGATGCGCGCTCGGCGGCTCCGTCCGCTGGGCCCAGGCCGCGAGCACGTCCTTGCGCGCACGACGCGCGCGCATCGTCTGGCCGATGGCGTCCGGGTCCCAGCCATCCAGCGCGAGCGCAATCATGCGGGCGAGCGTTTCCGCATGGGCCGGATCGCCGGCGAGGTCGCGGCGTTCTTGCGGATCGGTCTCAAGATCGAACAGCAGCGGCCGCTCGCCCGGGTAGAGGTGCAGCTTCCACCGACCTTGGCGGACCATACGGTGACGCACCGCGCGCCCGCCGGTCCAGGACGGAACGGCGTCGGTGCAGTATTCGCAGGTCACGGTGTCGTCCCAAGCCTGCCCCGACCCCGTGATCCTGGGCCAGAAGCTCCGCCCGTCCGCACCGGGGAGTAGCGTCGCCGCCGAGCGCGTCGATCATGGTCTGGGACAGGTCCATCAGGCTCACCACGTCGGAATTGACCGTGTCCTCGGGCAGCGATCCCGGCAATGACATCAGAAGCGGCACCTTGGCGGATTCGTCGAACAGCGTGTGCTTCCACCAGAGCCCGCGGTCGCCCGCATGCTCGCCGTGGTCGGAGGCGTAGACGACGAGCGTGTCGCGATCGAGCCCCAGATCGCGGAGCCGGTCGAGTATCCGCCCGATCATCGCGTCCATGGTCGAGACCAGCCCCCAGTATGCGGCTCGGGCGCGGCGGGACGCGCGGTCGGGAACCGCCTCGATCCCGCGATTGGCCCGCCACCACGCGATCCACGGATGTTCGTCTGCGTCCGGCGGGATCTCCGGCGGCGGCAGGACGCGCAGGTAATGATCGACCCACCGCCGCGCCGCCACATAGGGCGCGTGAGGCAGCATCAGGCCCACACTCAGGCAGAACGGCCGCCCCTCGACAGCGATCCGGTCGAGCGCGGCCAGCGCCGCCTCCGTCACGTCGCGGTCCTTGACCTCGTAGGCGGAGGTGCCGGCGCCGCAGGCCACGAGGCTCTCGGGGTTGGGATCGTTGGTCCCCTCCAGAACGCCCATGCCGTGCCTCGGCACGCCCGCCCAATTGGGGCTGTGGTCGCCGATCTCGCGCCGCACATAGCCGTGCAACTGATCCGGACCCATCGCGTGCAGGCGCCCGATCAGCTCGGGCCTGCAGCCCGCCGCGCCAAGCGCGTGGAGCCAGGTGGGCCGCGACGGATCGAGCTGATCGTCGTTGGTCCAGCATTCCTGCCGTGACGGCCGGCAGGCGGTCAGCATCGACATCCGGCTCGGCACGCAGATCGGCGACGGACAATAGGCGTTGTCGAACCGGACGCCGCGCGCTGCCAATCCGTCAAGCGCCGGCGTCTCGACATGCGGATCGCCGTAGCAGCCCGCGACCCGCTGCGCGTGCTGGTCGGAGAAGAGAAAGAGAAGGTTTCTCGCCCGCGCGGTCATCGTCCGCCGAGCAGGTCCTGGAGGTTGCCGTCCGCGTCGAACGCCATCGGTCGCGCCTCCCCCTCGTCGAGGATCGCGCCCGACCGCCGCAGTTCGGGCAGAAGCGCCTCCGTCACCCTCACCCTGTCGAGATGCAGCGACGAGCGGATCTGGCAGATCCGCGGCGGCCCGTCCGCCCAGCAGGTGGCGACCAGCGCGCGCAGACAGGTCCGGTCGTCGGGCAGCACGATGGGGATGAACGATTTCTCGAGGATCGTGGCGGTGACCGAGTTCATGTACATCGCCTTGAGGTCGAGCGCGTGGGCCAGGCGCCGCGGAATGAAATCCGCCATGCCGACCCCCAGCCCGTTGCCCCCGGTCCGCGCTGAAAGTCCGAGCGCCACGATCTTGTGGATGAACGGCGTCGCGGGGTTGTCCACGCCGCGGATGTCGGTCCGTCCCGAGATCGCCGGATCGATGCCGGACCCCGAGATATCCTTGCCGACCTCCTCGATGATCAGCCCGTCGAGCCGGTCAAACGGCAGACGCGCCATCGCCGCCTTGGACCGCACCAGCAGCCGCTCGTCGGTGGCGTAGAAATCCGCCGGGGCCGCGACCTCGACATGACATATGCCCTTGTCGGCGTTCTCCAGCACCGCGAGCCCGGCCTTCAGCGGCGCCCTTTCGATCACCCGCTCGGCGAGGCGCGGCAGAACCTCGGCCAGCCCGCGCGGCCCGGTGACGTGCACCTGCGCCGCGCCCTGGGCCTTGCCCAGACCGACCGCCAGCATCTTGGTCAGACCGCTCTCCACCGGCCTGTCGTAGCTCGTATGCGCCTTGACGCGGTTGATCACGAGGATGCCGTCCGCCCCCGCCGCTTCGGCGTCGAAATGGCAGGTCGCCCCGGTGGCGATGGTCCCGTAGGTCACCGTCTCCATGCTCGAGCGGATCTCGCAGCCCATCGCCTCCTCTGTGACGCCGAGCGCCGCGAGCACGCCGCGCTGACCTTCGGCGGTGCCTCCGCCATGCGATCCCATGCCCGGCACGATGAACGGAGAGAAGCCGCGCGATCCCAGCCATTCGACCGCGACGCGCGCGATCTCGTCGATCCGCGCTATCCCCCGGCTGCCGACCGCGACGGCGACCGAGGCGCCCGGCCCGAGATCGAACAGACCGGCCGAGCCGTCGAGCGCCCCGGTCACAGCGACCGAGAGATCGGCGAGCGCGGGCTCCTCCGGCTGGCGCAGTTCCACCTCATGGAACGCCGGCAGCTCGATCCCTGCCAGATGCGGCAGATCCACCACCGGAAACGTCGGCGCCATCGAGTGCGTCATCGGATCAATCCCTCCATTTGCCTGCACTTCCGCGTAACGATCCGCTCCGCCTGCGCCGCCAGTCGCCGATGATCGGCCAGAGCAGCAGCGCCACCGCGATCAGCGTGAACGCGAGCGGAAACGGCCGCGTGAAGATCGGCGAGAAATCCCCCGCCGTCATCATCAGGCCGCTGCGGAGCTTCTCCTCCGCGAGCGGCGCGAGCACGAAGCCGATCACGAACGGTCCGAGAGGAAAGCGCGCTTTCTCCAGCAGAAAACCCAGCACGCCGAAGCCCAGCATCACCCAGACGTCGAACATCGTGTTGTTGAGCGCGTAGGAGCCGATCACGCAGAACATCATCACGATCGGAAGGACGAAGGCGCGGGGCAGATAGATCAGTCTGGCGATGTACTTCACCGAAGACGTCATCATCAGCCACATCATGATGTTGGCCAGCAGACAGGCCGCGATCATCCCCCAGACGATGTCGTTGTTGGTCAGGAACAGCGTCGGTCCCGGCTGGATGGAATGGATCATCAGCGCCCCGATCAGGATCGCGTCGATGACAGACCCCGGAATGCCCATCGCGATGAGCGGGATCAGCGCGCCTCCGACCGTGGCGTTGTTTGCGGCCTCCGAGGCGACGATGCCCTCCTCGGAGCCTCTTCCGAACTCCTCGGGCCTCGAGGAGACGTTCTTGGCGGTTGTATAGGCGACCACCGACCCGATGGAGGCGCCGATGCCCGGAAGGATGCCGATCCAGGTGCCGATGAGCGACGAGCGCATCAGGTTGACGCCGTGCCGGCGGAAATCGCGCAGGCTCATCAGCACCCCGCCGGTATCGACCGGGGCGCGTTCGGGCCTCGACGCGACGTCGAAACTGTCCTTGATTATCTGGCTGACCGCGAAAGTGCCGATCAGGACCGGCAGAAGCTGCAACCCGCCATTGAGCATGTACCAGTCGAAGGTCAGCCGCGGCATGCCGGTGGCGGGATCGACCCCGGGCATGGAGACCAGCATCCCGAGCAGGCCCGAGATCAGTCCCTTGACCAGCGATCCCTCCGAGACCGAGGCGATCAGCACCATCGCCATCAGGATCAGCGTGAAATACTCGAACGGTCCGAAGCGGGTCGCGAGGATCGAAAGCGGTTTCGTGACGGTGAGGAGCACGACCCAGGCGACCAGGCCGCCGACGAAGGACGCGGTGATGCCGAGCCCGAGCGCCCGACCGGGTCTGCCGGCCCGCGCCATCGGGTAGCCGTCGAACGTCGTCATGACCGAGGCCGGCGTGCCCGGCATCCGCATCAGCGTCGCGCTGATCAGCCCGCCGCTGATCGCGCCGACATACATCGAGATCAGCAGCACCACCGCGTCGAACGGCTGCATGTAGAACGTCAGAGGCAGTGTGAGCGCGATCAGCATCGCGCCGCTGAGGCCCGGGATCGCGCCGACGACGATGCCCAGAAGCGTCCCGATGAACAGCATGAAGAACGTCCACGGCTGCGCGATATGGGTGATCGCCCCCCAGAGCGCGGCCGTATCCATCAATCCGCGCTCATGTCGGAAGGTCCACGACGAAGACGTTGGTGAAGAGATATTCCGCGCCGAACGCGGCGATGGCGGCCGTGACAAGCGCGGGCCCCAGAACCCGGCGCCGGAATCCCTCCAGACCCCAGATCAGCAGCGTCAGGAACCCGAATGTGATCACCCCGAACGACGCCGCGCCGAAGTCGAGAAGACCGACATAGACCACCGTGAGGACGCAGAGAAGCAGCGCCGTCCGGCGCGTGCCCACCGGATCCTCCGGCGGGGCTTCCCGGGCGCCTGACGTCAGCAGGCGGCGGGCGGCAGAGCCGATGACGATCAGACAGCACACGATCACGATCGCCGCCGTCCATTGCGGCACCGGTCCGGAGCCGAGCGGCTCGAACGTGCCTGGCGGAAGCCGTGAGGCCTGCACCCAGAGGATCACGCAGACCGCCAGGATCAGCGACGCCGTTCCGATCTCGTAGATGTGACGCCGGTCCATGACCCGCTTCCGCTGGCGGCCGCGCCGGAGCCCGCTCCGGCGCGGTCCGGATTACTTCTGCTTGGCGAGCTGGGCGATCGGCTCGATGGCCTCCCAAGTGGACGCGAGATCGTTCTGAAGCTCGTCGCCCGTCAGAAAGATGTTCGCGAACCCCCTGTCCGCGTTGAATTTCTGATACCGCTCGGACTGGCTGCCCGTCTCGAGGGCGGCCGCGAAGGCGTCGACCACCTCCTGCGGGGTGTCCTTGGGCGCGAAGACCCAGGATTTGACGCAGAACTCCATGTCATAGCCGAGTTCCTTCATGGTCGGCAGGTCCGGCAGCGCCGCGAAACGCTCCGCGCCCGTATAGGCCAGGGGCTTGATCTGAGCGTCCGGGTTCGGCGATCCGTCCGGCAGGAGCGTGAACTGGACGACCTCCGCCCCCGAGAGGACGGTCGCGTCGGTCTGCGCGCCGGTCAGGGCGGTGAAGTTCTCCGTGCCGCCGCCGATCTGAACGAAGCGGAACTTCGCGCCGGGGTTCTCCTCCTGGAGCATTATGCCGGCCATGTGGTTTATCGCGCCGAGATTGGCGCCGAAAATCAGCGTGTCCGGCGCGTCCTTGGCCTTCGCGAGCAGCTGTTCGACCGACTCGATCCCGGAATCCTTGCGGACCATCGGCGCGAGGCAGAATTCGCCGGTCGCGGCGACCGGCTTGAAGTCGCGCCAGCCGAAATCGGTCGCGCCGGTGCCCTCGCCGCCCATCAGCGCGATGTGGATCAGCAGGAACTCGTAGCCGTCGGGCGCGGCCTCCATGACGCGGCGCGAGCCGATGGAGTAATGGCCGCCGACGTTGACGATGGTGATCGGCTGCGACAGCGCGCCCTCGTCCTGGACCGCGGCGGCGAGCGTGCGTCCGACCTGATCCGACGTTCCGCCCGCGTTGAACGGAACCACCAGTTTGATCGGTTTCTCAGGCCATTCGGCGTGGGCCAGACCGGTACCGGCCAACAGCGCGGCGGCGGTGATCGCGAGAAGTCTCTTCATGTCATCCCCCTCTTTTTATCTGCGGACATTTATACTTGTCCGTCATCTGTTGATGTGACGTTATGCCCCGCTGAGGGTCCACGCAACACTCTTGTTCGGGAGACGCCGATGACCAGACCGAACGTGCTGCTCGTGACGGCGGACCAGTGGCCGGGAGCGCTGCTCGGGGTCGCGGGGCGCGAGGACGTCGATACGCCGACGCTCGACCGGATCGCCCTCAACGGCATCCGGTTCACCAACGCGCATTCCGAATGCCCGATCTGCATCCCCGCGCGCCGCAGCCTGATGACGGGAACCGATCCCCGCACCCATGGAGACCGGGTGTTCCAGCCGGCCCTCACGCGGCCGGCCCTTCCGCATCTGGCGGAGGTGTTCAGGGGCGCCGGATACCAGACCGGAGCGGTCGGCAAACTTCACGTCTATCCTGCGCGCGACCGGATCGGCTTCGAGGAGGTCGTCTCCTACGAGGAGGGGCGGCCGCAGCTCGGCGGGCCGGACGACTGGGATCTCTGGCTGTCGGATCACGGGCTGGCGGGCCAGGGCCACGCGCACGGCATGTCGAACAACGGCTACGAGTTCCGGCCGTGGCATCTGGCCGAGGAGCATCACCCGACGGTCTGGCAGGCGCGGCAGATGTGCCGGATGATCCAGCGGCGCGATCCGACGCGGCCGGGTTTCTGGCATCTGTCGTTCAACTTCCCGCATCCGCCCATCGTGCCGCTCGCGTCCTATCTCGCGATCTATGCCGGACGGGAGACGCGGCCGGCGGTCCGGGGCGACTGGGACGAGAACTTGCCGCCCGCCCTGCGACGGGTGCGCGAGTCGTGGCCGGAGCTGTCGGAGGCGCGGCTCGCGGCGATGCGGCGCGCGTTCTACGCCCAGTGCACGCTGATCGACCACCAGCTCCGGCTGGTGATCGGAACGCTGCGCGAGCGTCTGCTGCTCGACGACACGATTCTGGTATTCACCAGCGATCACGGCGACATGCTGGGGGATCACGGACTTTACGCCAAGCGGATGATGCTCGACGGCTCCGCGCGCGTCCCGTTGCTTCTCATGGGCGTCGCGGGCTGTCCCCGGACGGCGCCGGGAACGGTCGACGACCGACTCGCCGGGATGCAGGACGTCATGCCGACGCTTCTTGATCTCGCCGGGATCGACCGGCCCGAAAGCTGTACCGGTCTGTCGCTGGTGGGCGACCCGCCCCGCGACACGCTCTATTGCGAGGCGCTGGAGGGTCAGGCGGCCATGCGGATGGTGACGGACGGTCGGTGGAAGCTGATCTGGCATCCGGCCGGCAACCGGTTTCTTCTGTTCGACCGGCAGACGGATCCGGACGAGACCCGAGACCTGTCGGGCGATCCGGCCCATGCGGCCGAGATGGATCGCTTGGCCGCGGTTCTGGCGGGCGCGCTTTACGGCGCGGATCTGGCGATGGTGGAGGACGGGCGGCTGGTCGGCTGCGCGGCGGAGCCGGTCTCGGTGCGACCGGACCGGGGATTGTCGGGACAGCGCGGGGTGCACTATCCCGAGCCGCCGCCAGATGATCCGCGCAAGGTGGTCGGCGCGCCGTGATCGCGTCCGGGCGACGCGTCCACGCGTGAACCTATGGTAAGCTGTTGACTTTACTCACATTCAAATGCTGATTCTTTGTTAACGCGGATCGGAAGGCGGCCTTTGCCGCCATACGGAGCGCGCGGTGCGCGCGAGTTTATTTGATTGGCCCGCGCCTGTTGGCGCGGTCCGACTGCTCTCCAGGTGAACTTGTCAGTATGAAAGCCGGGGGTCGTCCGCTATCGGTAGAGCAGCGTCGGCAGCCACATTGTGATCCCCGGTACGAAGGTGACGAGCAGAAGCACGAGCACCAGCGGCACGAGGAACGGCAGCGTCGCCATCATGCAGGTCTCGAACGGCAGCTTCGAGACGCGGGCGAGCACGTAGAGGACCATGCCCACGGGCGGCGTCAGCAGGCCGATCATCAGGTTGAGCACGAGGATCACGCCGAAATGGACGGGGTCGATCCCCATCGTGACCGCGATTGGCAGAAGAACCGGCACGAGAATGGTGATCGCGGCCACCGTCTCCATGAAGCAACCCACGATCAGCAGGATCAGGTTGATCAGGAGCAGGATCACCCAAGGCGTGTCGGAGACCGAGAGGATCAGCGCCGCGAAATGCTCGGGCACGCGGTTCGACGTCAGGATCCAGGCGAAGATCGAGGCGGCGGCGACGACGAAGAGCACCACGGCCGTGGTCTCGATCGTGTCGAACGAGACGCGCAGGAAGCGCTTCAGCGTCAGCGTACGATAGACGAGAAGGCCCAGGACCAGCGCCCAGAAGCAGGCGGCGATGGCGGCCTCGGTCGGCGTGAACGCGCCCGACAGGATGCCGCCGACGATGATGACCGGCGTCAGCAGCGACAGGAACGCCTTCTGGAACGAACGCCACAGGACGCAGAGATCGAAGGCCTGGTCCCGCCCGTATCCGCGGACCCGGGCGTAGATGGCCACCATGATCATCAGCGAGAGCGCCATGATCAGGCCCGGGACGAACCCGGCGGCGAAAAGCTGTCCGATGGAGGCGCCGGCGACGACCCCGTAGATCACCATCGGCAGCGAGGGCGGGATGATCGGACCGATGGTCGACGAGGCGGCGGTGATGCCCACGGCGAAGCCGGGTTCGTAGCCGGCGTCGCGCATCGCCTTGATCTCGATGGCGCCGAGGCCGCCCGCGTCGGCGACGGCCGCTCCGGACATGCCCGCGAAGATCACGGAGGCGCCGATGTTGACGTGCCCGAGACCGCCGCGCATCCAGCCGATGAGCGCCTTGGCGAAGTTGAAGATCCGCTCGGTGATGCCGGCGGTGTTCATCAGGTTGCCGGCGAGGATGAAGAACGGCACCGCGAGCAGAGGGAAGCTGTCGACGCCGTTGACCATGCGGTGCGCCACGACCATCTCGGGCACGGTGCCGAAGAAGACGATGAAGATCGCGGACGAGCCGGCCAGGGCGATCGCGACCGGCACGCCGATCGCGATCATGCCGAAGAGCAGCACGAAGAGGATGACGACGTCCATGCGGCGCTACTCCACGGTCCGGATCAATTCCGCGTGCAGCTCCGGGTCGATCAGGCGGCTGGTGCCGGACCGCCAGTGCCGCACGAGAGTCGCGAGCGCGTAGAGCGTCATGAAGGCGAAACAGACCGCGACGCCCCAGTAGATGATGGATTTGGGCAGCTTGATCGAGACCATCGACTGATGCGTCTTGCCCGCCATCTCCACGCTGACCCAGGCGAGGCCGGCGTAGAACAGGACGCTGACGAGATCGACGACCGTCTGGAGCGCCCGGCGGACCGGCCGAGGGAGCCAGCGGTACAGGAATTCGACCGCGATGTGGCTCTGTTTGCGGGTGGCCATGACCGCGCCGATGAAGGTCACGCCGATCAGAAGGAAGCGCGCGATCTCCTCGGTCCAGCCGAGCGAGTCGTTCAGGACGTAGCGCGTGAAGAACTGGAGGAAGACCACGAAGGCGAGGCCCCAGAAAACCGCGAGGACCAGGCCGTCGGACCAGTTCAGGTCCGATAGACTGATCTCCTCCTCCTGGAACAGGCTCTCGGCCGCCTCGGTGGCGGGCGTCTCGGAGTCCGGGGCGCGGGATTTTTCCATCGGAATTGATCCCCGGGCCGGCGCGTCACGCCGGCCCGGTGCGCGATCCTATTCGATCGCCTGGAGGCGGTCGTAGGTGGCCTGGTCCCAGGTCGCCATATCGCCGTTGTGCAGCGGCTTGGTCGCCTCGATGAACGGTCCCCGGTCGACCTCGTTGACGGTCACGCCCTCGTCCCGGAACCACTGGACGAGGTCCTTCTCGTTCTGGATGATCTGGTCAGTGGCGCAGACTGCGGCGTCCTTGAGAACGGTCACGAGCGCGTCCTGGTCGGCCGCGTCCATCGACCCCCAGGCCGGTCCGCCCACGATGGTCAGCAGCGCGTCGGTGATGTGCGCGGTCAGGTTGATGTCGGACTGGACCTCGTAGAACTTCTTGGCCTGGATCGTCGGGAGCGGGTTCTCCTGGGCGTCGACCGTGCCCTGCTGGAGCGCCAGATAGACCTCGGCGAAGGCGATGGGCGTCGGGTTCGCGCCGACCGCGATCGGGAACATCATGTAGAGCGGCGAATTCGGCACGCGGATCTTGAGACCTTCCATGTCGGAAGGCTTCAGGATCGGCTTGTTCGACGTGACGTGCCGCGCGCCGTAATACGTGACGGCCTTGATGAGGTTGCCGGACGCCTCCTCGTATCCGTCGGCCAGTTCCTGGAAGAGATCGGAGTTCCGGTAGGCGTCCCAATGGGCGAAATCGCGGAACATGAACGGCGCGCCGCCGATGGCGACGGGGCCGTAGGACGTGCCGGCGAAGGATTGTCCGGTGTAGATGATGTCGACCGTGCCGAGGCCGAGCCCCTCGTTGATGTCGGTCTCCTTGCCGAGCGACGAGGCCGGGAAGACTTCGATGCCGTAGCGGCCGTCGGTCGCGGCCATCAGCGGCTCGGAGGCGGCCACCGCGCAGGTGTGGTAGGGTTCGCTCGTCTCGTAGACATGCGCCCATTTGAGCATCGTCTGCGCGCCGGCGAGGGTCGGCGTCGCCAGCGCGGCGGCCAGGCCGAGCGCGGTCGCCGTCGCGGCGCGATTGATCGCGGTGTTCATAAGGCATCCTCCCATACGCCCGTTCCGGGCCTCGTTCGCGAATGGATTCGCTGTGGCGCAGCTTACCGCCGGAAACGGTCCGGACAAGAGCGGATGTCGCGCGGGCTGTTTGGCGGGATGAGTGGTGCCCGGAGGGGCATTGGGAATAAGAAAGGGGATGTGAAGTGACGAAGGGCAACGACGACCCGCGGGTGATCGAAAGGTCCGTCGTGGGATCAGGCGCCGTCAGGTGGCGGCTGGAGAGGCGGCCTCTCCTCGCGCCTCGGCCAGTTGCGCCTGGGTACGGAGCGGAAGGAACTCGGACACCAGACGCGCGGCGCGCGAAAGGGTGCGCCGCGTATCGATGACCACCGAGATCGTGGGCGCCGCCAGCCCCTTGTCCTTCAGCGGCAGGAACACCAGGTCCCCCCGGCTGAGTTCCGGCAGCGCATCGAGTTCAGAGGTGATCATGGCCGCGTTCCCCTGCAGCAGCACCCCCTTCAGCAGCTGGAGCGAATTGGAGGACAGCACCGGCACGTTCTCGGCGAAGAACCAGGAGTATCTGTTGTCCAGATACTGCCGGGTCGGCAAGAGCGCGCTTTGCGAGACGAGCGTGTGCCCCGTGACCTGGGCCAGCGACGTCTCGGCCGTCCTGGCCAAGGGGTGACCGGCCGCCACGATGCAGCCGAAACGAAGTCTGTCGGACCAGATCACGTGCTGGTGGCGCAGGCGCGGCAGGTTGAACGCCATCACGACCTCGACCGCGCCCTCGTCAAGCTGACGGGCGGCCTCGGACGGCGTCATGATGTCGACGTTCAGCCGGATGTTGGGATGCTCGGCGCGCAGCCATCCATGCAGGTCGTCGAGCACGCCGTTGGCCAGGCTGTCCATCGCGGCCAGCCGCACGCTGCCGCCCTCCTGCCCGCGCATTTCCTGCAGTTGGGTTTCGAGCCGCTCCGCATCGGTCCGCCAGCGGCGCGCCAGAACCACCACGGCCTCGCCCGCCGACGTCGGCCGCATGCCCTTCGGATGACGTTCGAACAACGGCGCGCGGTTGACCTCTTCGAGCGCCTTGATGTGACGGTCGATCGCGGACGCCGCGATTCCCATGGCCCGGGAGGCCGCCTGGACCGAACCATGTTCAGCCACCGCCTCCACGTAAAGCAATGGACGTGGAACGAGGTGAAACTTCATTCCGGCCCTCCCGCTTTGTTATTCTCGAAACGAGAACGCAGGATTGCCAATTTTACCATGGATGGCAATTCCCCGGCTCGATAACGTCGTGTCGGTCCACGCCGCCACGGACGGGAAGACCGATTGTCGAAGAGCGCGGGTGCGGGAGCCAGACGGGGAAAGCCAATGACGCATGATCCGGCCATCCTCGTCGCGCGGGTCTCTCACGGAGCGCCGGAGGTCATGGCGTGAGCTACGCGCCTCTGGACGGGCGCCGCATAGGTATGCTGACCCCGTCATCGAACACCGTTCTGGAGCCCTACACATCCGCGATGCTCGCACCGTATGGCGATGCCGCCAGCGCCCATTTCGGACGGTTCCAGGTGGTCGAGATTTCCATGTCGGAGGCGTCGCAAGCGCAGTTCGCTGTGGAGCCGATCCTCGACGCCGCGGAGCGGTTGGGCGAGGCCAATCCGCATCTGATCGCATGGAACGGCACCTCGGCCAGTTGGCTTGGGCTGGACAAGGACCGCGCGCTTTGCGCCGCGATCACCGAGCGGACGGGCGTGCCGGCGACCTCGACCACCTTGGCCTATGACGCGCTGCTCCGGGCCATGGGGGTCCGGCGGCTTGGCCTCGTGACGCCCTATGTCGCCGAGATCGAGAGCCGGATGATCGCGGCTTATCGTGCGCGGGGCATCGACGTCGTCTCACACGCGCGGCTCGACGACAAAGGCAATTTCAGCTTCGCCACCTATCCGTCCGAACAGGTCGGCGACATGGTTCTGCGGGTGGCCGACGCGAAACCCGACGCCATCGCCATCGTCTGCACGAATTTCCGCGGCGCGCCCGTCGCCGCCCGGATCGAAGAGATCACCGGCATCCCGGTTCTCGATTCCGTCGCCGTGACGGCGGCGCACTGCCTGCGCGAAACCGGACTCGACCCCGGACGCGTAACCGGCTGGGGAAGCGTTTTTCAGCGCGTCTCCGGCCTGACGGTAACCAGTCCGGCCTGACCTCGAAACGTAGACGAAACACGAAGGAGACCGAACATGATCCGCAAGATCGCAGCCGGCGCCGCGGCGCTGGCGATCCTCGCCTCGCCTGCGGCGGCTGAAAATCTGCGCGTGATGGGCCAGCCCGTGGCCACCGGGCTGATCCAGAAGAATATCGAACAGCCGTTCTTCGAGAATTTCGCCGAGGAGACGGGGCTCGACGGCTTTACCGCCGACTACCAGCCTGTCGACGTGACAGGCATCAAGGACACCGAGCAGCTGCGTATCCTCAAGGGCGGGCTTTTCGACATCGTTTCCCTGCGCCTGAGCCAGGTCTCGCGCGACGAGCCGACGATCCTGGGGCTCGACCTCGTAGGCCTGAATCCGGATTACGAGACCGGCCGCGAAACCGTCGCCGCCTTCGCGCCGGTCGTGGATGCGCGACTGCAGGAGACTTTCAACACCAAGCTGCTGGGCGTCTGGCCGTTCGGCCCTCAGGTGCTGTTCTGCGAGCCCGAGATCTCCTCGCTGGCCGATCTGAAGGGCCTCAAGGTGCGGGTCTATGACCAGAACCTCGCCGAGTTCGTCAGCCTTGTGGGTGGCACGCCGGTGCCCATCGGCTTCCCCGAGGTGCAGCAATCGCTGGCGCGGGGCGTGGTGGATTGCGCGATCACCGGTCCGTCTTCGGCCAATTCCGCCGGCTGGCCGGAGGTGAGCTCCTACACCCTGCCCATCGCCTTCCAGCTGGCGATGAACGGCTATGGCATAAACCTCGACACCTGGAACAGCCTGACGCCCGAGCAGCAGGACAAGTTGCAGGCCGGATTCGATGCGCTCGGCGAAAGGATCTGGGCCTACTCAGAGGAGCTTTTCCTCGATGCGGTCAACTGCAACACCGGGGCCGAGCCCTGCGAGACGGGCACCAAATACGACCTCGTGCTTGTCGAACCGAGCGCGGCCGACAAGGAACTGGTCGGAACCGCCGTGCCGAACGTCTCCTTCCCCGCGTGGAAGGAGGTCTGCGACGCGACCAATCCGGGATGCTCCGACGCTTGGATGGAAACCGTCGGCGCCGACAAGGCCATGTGAGGATCGGACCCGGGCCTGGCAGGTCCGGGTACCGTACTTCCGCCCGGGCCCTGCGGTCCGGGCCTTTCCGCCGCGCCCGCCTCGGCGCGGGTCAGATCCCCGGAGTGCCGCCATGGAACACCTCGCGAATTGGATCAGCCGCCTTTTCGGCTGGGCGCTGCTGTTTCTGTCCGGCTTCGTCGCTTTGGAAACTCTCATGCGCAAGCTCTTCAACACCTCGCTGCAGGGCGCTGACGAACTGGCCGGCTACATCCTCGCCTTCGGCGCCTCTCTGGCCTTCGTCGTGGCGCTGATCGACCGGGCGCATATCCGCATCGACGTGCTGCATGCTCGTTTTCCGGTCCGTCTGCAGGCAGCGATCGACTGGCTGTCCGTCCTGTCCCTCGGCGTGACGGGTCTCTTTTTTCTGTACGTCGGCTGGTTCGTGATTGCCGACACGCTCGCATACGGGTCGACCGCCGCGACGCCGTGGCGCACGCCGCTGATCTGGCCGCAATCGGCCTGGTACGCGGGGCTGGCCGGCTTTGCGCTCTGCTCTTTCGTGATGGCGGCACGGGCGACCCGCCTGTTCTTCGCGGGACGCCACCGGGATCTCGCCCGCGAGTTCAACCCGAAAGGAGCCGAGGAAGAATTGAGCGAAGAGCTCGACCAGCTCAAGGACCGCTGAGATGGGCATTTTCGACGTTTTCGTCGGCTTCTGCGTGATGATGGGTCTGCTGCTGATGGGGCTCCCCGTGGCCGGCGTGATGGTCGCCATGGGAGTCGCGGGAGGCATGATCCTGTATGGCCCGGTGCTTCTGACCAGCATGGGACCGGTGATCTGGGGCACGTCGAACGAACCGGTTCTGACCGCCATCCCGCTGTTCATCCTGCTCGGGGAGTTGCTGCTGCGCTCGGGCCTTGCCGACCGCATGTATTCGACGCTCGCACTGTGGCTCGGGCGGCTGCCCGGCGGGTTGCTTCACACCAACATCGGCTGCTGTTCGCTTTTCGCCGCCACATCGGGATCGTCTGTCGCCACCGCGGCGACCGTCGGCACGGTCGCGCTGCCCACACT
Organism: uncultured Alphaproteobacteria bacterium; assembly: GCA_963798765.1. Lineage (GTDB taxonomy): Bacteria > Pseudomonadota > Alphaproteobacteria > Rhodobacterales > Rhodobacteraceae > Amaricoccus. The sequence goes on from CAWCUP010000015.1 coordinate 27,386, forward strand.
CATGGAGCGCGAATACCGTGCCTCGCGCTCTCTCGGCTCGCTTGCGGCGGGCGGCACGCTGGGCATCCTGATCCCGCCGTCGGTGAACCTGCTGGTCTATGGCTCGCTGGCCAGCGTCTCCGTCGGCCAGCTGTTCCTCGCCGGGATCATTCCCGGGATACTTCTGACGCTGCTGTTCATGGCCTTCATCGCCGCGCAGGACATCCTGTCGCCGGGCGGCGCGTTCCAGGAGGCCGATGTGCCGATGTCGGTCAAGCTGCGCGCGCTGAAGAACCTCGTTCCCGCCGCGACGGTCTTCCTGATCGTGATGGGAACGATCTATCTGGGGATCGCGACGCCTACTGAAAGCGCGGCGCTGGCCGTGATCGTCGCGCTCGGCTTCGTCTGGTATGAGGGCAAGTTGACCCTCGCCTTCCTCGACGTCTGTTTCCGGAAGACCGCGCGGACGACCGGCATGATCCTGCTGATCATCGTCGCCGCCTTCACGCTGAACGTGACGCTGGCGCTGGGCGGCATCACCGGCGTGATGTCGGATTGGGTCGACGGGCTCGGACTGACGGCGGTGGAGCTCCTGTTCACGCTGATGATCTTTTACCTCGTGCTTGGGATGTTCATGGACGTCCTGTCGATGCAGGTGCTGACCATCCCCATCGTGGTGCCGATCATCGTCGCCGCCGGGATCGACCCGATCTGGTTCGGGATATTCGTGGTCCTCATGTGCGAGTTGGGGATGATCACGCCGCCAGTCGGCATGAACTTGTACGTCGTGCAGGGCGTGCGCGGCGACAAGGGACCGTTCACCGACGTGATCGCCGGGGCGGTTCCCTATGCCGGGCTGATGCTGCTGTTCACCTCGGCCCTGATCCTCTGGCCCGACATCGCCACGTGGCTTCCGGAGGCGGTCGGAAGATGACGGCTCCCGAACAGGAGGCGCCCTCCGCCGACGCCACCGCGATGCTGGAGGGATTCCGCACCGGCGCATCCGACCCGGTCGCGGTCATGCGGGGCTGTCTCGCTCGCATCGACCGGCTGCAACTCACGCTCAACGCCTTCACCGCGCGCGCGGAAGATGCGCTGAGCTTCGCTGAGGCCGCGCGCGCGCGCTGGCGGAAGCGCGCGCCGGCCGGGCCGCTGGACGGGGTTCCGGTCATCATCAAGGACAACCTGGTCTCGGCCGGACTGCCTGCCGCCTGGGGAAACGCCGAGCTGAACAGTCGGGTCCCCACGGAGGACGAGCGCCCCGTCGCCGCGCTCCGCCGAGCCGGCGCCATCGTGCTGGGCAAGGGAAACACGCCCGAGTTCGCGGTCGAAGGCTATACCGACAACCGGACCTTCGGCCCGACCCGCAATCCGTTCGACCCCGCCTTGACGCCGGGAGGATCCTCGGGTGGCGTCGTGGCGGCGGTGGCGTCAGGCATGGCCGCGGCGGGCCTGGCCACGGATGGCGGCGGTTCGATACGGCGCCCTGCGGGCTATACCGGTCTTTGGGGTTTGAAGCCCGGCATCGGCACCGTGCCCCGCGGTGGCGGCCTGCCCCAGGTTCTGCTGGATTTCGAAACCGTGGGCCCCATCACGCGCTCGGCCCGCGACCTCTCGCTCTTTCTCGACGTCCTGTCGGGCAAGTCCCTGACGACGGCGCGGCGGAGGTTGAGCGTTCTCGCGGTCGAGCGGATCGGGGACGCTCCCTGCGATCCCGGCATTCGCGCCGCCTTCACCCACACGGCCGCGCGGTTGAGAACGCTTGGACATGCCGTCGAGACCGGAGAGCTTCCTCTTGATCTCGAGCCGCTGGACGCGGTCTGGGCGATGATCGTCGAGACCGGCCTCGCGCACGTCGCCAGGCAGGATCCGCCCGTCATGGCCGCCGCGGCGAGGAAGTACCGCGACATGGCGGAGCGCGGGGCCGAACACGGGTCGGTCCAGCTCTACGAGGCGCTGACCCGCGTCTACGCTTTGCGCGACGCGGTGCGGGGCCTGTGGGGCTACGACGCGATCCTGTTGCCGACCGCCGCGGCCCCGCCCTGGCCCGCCACGGAGGCCTTCCCGGGCGTGATCGACGGGCAGCCGGTCGGTCCGCGCGGTCATGCGGTCTATACCGGGTGGGTCAACGCCGCGGGTCTGCCCGCGCTGGCTTTTCCCGCCGGTCTTGCGAACGGACTGCCCGTCGGCATGCAGCTGGTTGCCGATCTTGGCGGTGAAGCGATGCTGCTGGGTCTGGTCGAAGGCCTGGAGAACATGTCCGGAAATCGGGAGATTCGACCGGGATCGGCTATGCCGGCGCCCCCCGTTTCCGGCCGAGGCGGACCCGACAGGGCTTGCTGACCGGGCCGCCCTTCGGCGTGAAGCTCGCCACCTTCGCCCCGAACTGACGGCCCGGGGAAGGTGTCGGCGGAACGGAGCGTCCGCTGTCGCTCGACCTGATTGGCGGCGGAATTATACCCGCCGCCCGCTGACCGGCATCACGATTCATGCACAGCGTCGCATCGAAACGCGAACCGACTCCGCAAGGCGATCAGGCGAGTGAACGACGCGCGCGGCGAGCCTGCGGCGGAGCTCGGCGACCGTCGCGCCGGCGTCGTTCCCCCGAAGAACTCGCGCTCTTGCCGAGAGGCCGTTCGCCAACATGGCTTGCCGCCCCTTATGCCGATTTCCGGCTTCCGGAAGCCGCCGGAGCGATCAGTCGACGCCAAGCCGCAGCGTCGTCTCCGCGTTGAAGAGATGCGCGCGCGCGGCGTCGGGAGCGAGGCGGATGGTCTCGCCCGGTCTCGCCGCGATGCGCTCGCGCATGACGGCGGTGACGCGGGTCTGGCCGATCGTGGCGATGACGTGGGTCTCGGCCCCGGTCGGCTCGATCGCTACCAGCTTCGCGGGCAGTCCCTCTTCGCCTGAGGCGAGGGCGAAATGTTCCGGGCGGGCGCCGTAGACCACCGACGCGACGCCGGCGGCGCGCGCGGCGGCCGGATCGACCGGCCAGCGCAGGCCGTCCTCCGCGAGGAACGCCGGAGCGTCCTCGGCCATATCGATGCGCCCGGAAACGAAATTGATCGCGGGCGAGCCGATGAACCCGGCGACGAACATGTTCGCTGGCCGGTCGTAGAGCGTCAGCGGGTCGCCGATCTGTTCGACGACGCCCGCGCGCATGGCGACGATGACGTCGGCCATCGTCATCGCCTCGATCTGATCGTGAGTGACGTAGATCGTCGTGGATCCCAGGCGCGCGTGCAGCTCCTTGAGTTCGGCGCGCATCTGGACACGAAGCTTGGCGTCCAGATTTGAGAGAGGCTCGTCGAAGAGGAACACGGCCGGATCGCGCACTATGGCGCGCCCCATGGCCACGCGCTGACGCTGGCCGCCCGAAAGCTGCCGCGGGAGGCGGTCGAGAAAGTCGGAGAGGCCGAGGATGCGGGCGGCCTCGGCGACCTTTCGGGCGATCTCCGCCTTGGATTGGCGCGCGAGGCGAAGCGAGAAGCCCATGTTCTCGGCGACGGACATGTGCGGATAGAGCGCGTAGTTCTGGAAAACCATCGCGATGTCGCGGTGTTTGGGTTCCACGTCGTTGATGACGCGGCCGCCGATGCTGATGGTGCCGGCGCTGATGTCCTCCAACCCGGCGATCATGCGCAGGAGGGTCGACTTGCCGCAGCCGGACGGGCCGACGAGGACGGCGAAGGCGCCCTCGGGCACGTCGACGCTGACGTCGCGCATGACCTCGGTGGGACCGTAGGATTTGTGGACGTTGCGGATCTCGACCCTGGCCATCTCAGTCGACTTCCCGCGCAAGCAGCGCTTCGGCCGCCCGGGCGGCGGCCAGAAGGCTCAGGCCGGTGTGATATCCGGGATCGAGATCGGGCGTGGCCGGGACGTAATCCACCGGGCCGTCCGGCGTGAGGCATTGGTAGGCGATGGGCGGATCGCCGCGCCAGTAGCCTTCGAGGAAGCGTTCGTCGGCGGCCTTCCAGATCCGCAGGGTGTCGGCGCTTCCGGTCGCCAGGTGCGCGAGCGCGGCGCTGCGGATCGTTTCGGGAAGCGGCCACCACGGACAGAACGGGCTGAGAGGCCGGCCGCTCGCGGCGGAGACGAGAAGGCGGATGCCCGGACCGACGAGACCGCGGTCGAAGGAGGAGACGAGCACGCGCTCCAGCATCCGGACCGTTTCCGGATCGCCGTCCGGACCGATATGGTCGAGCGCGAACCCGACGAACTCGATGCCATGGCCGACGTTGCATTCATCCTGACCGGGGACGTTGCGCAGCAGGCCGGACGCGGCGTCGAGATGGCGCGACAGGATGTGGGCGACGTACCGGTCGGCATAAGCGGTCGCCTCGGTCCGGCCGAGGCGGCGAAGCGTGCCGGCGGCGCCGAGCAGGATCATGCGCGGTCCGAAATCATCCGGCTCCGCGTCGGCCGTCTCGAGCGACAAAGGGAGCTTCTCCGCCATCTGGAACCGGCCGTCATCGATCGCCTGCGTCACTTGGGTCAGCGCGGCGAGCTGACGCGGCAGATCGGCCGGCGCGTAGCGGGCCGCGCCGCAGATCAGGCCCTTGGCGAAGAAGGCGTCGGAATAGGTGAACACGTCGGCGTCGGTCACCTGCGGCTCGAGCGGGCCGTCATCGGGTCCGCAGACCGGAAGCATGTCGGGACCGTACCGGAAGTAGCCGTGCCCATCGCGCTTCCGGAGCGTGTCGAGCGCGCGGTAGAGCGTCGCGCCCGCGTCATCGAGCGCGGCGGCCAGGTCCGGCTCCGCGGGAGCGAAGGCATCGGCGAAGATCGCGAGCGATTCGAGACCGCGGCCCTGGATCCAGCCGTATATCCAGTCGGGGCCGCGCCAACCGTCTCGCGCCCCGTATTCCTCGAGCGTGACCGGATTGAGTTTGGTGTTGAGATACGCGCCATGGAGCTTCGGGCGATCAAGCATCCAGCGCAGGGTGGCGGCGTTCATCGCCGCGTAGCGGGCGGCGGCCGTCTCGAGGAAGGCGCTCATTCCTTGAGCCCCGTGCTGGCGACGCCTTGGACGAAGTTGCGCCGGAGCAGGATGAAGATGGTGACCGAAGGGACCAGCACGAGCGCCGATGCGGCGCTGAGGCGGCCGAGATCGACCGTGAACCCGGTCTGAAACAGCGCGAGGCCGACCTCGATCGTATAGCTCTGTTTAGTGGTCGCGACGATGATCGGCCACGCGAAGGCCGTCCAGGCCTGGAAGAACGCCAGCACGAAAAGCGCGCCGAGCGCGCCGCGCAGAAGCGGCAGCACGATCCGCGTGAAGATCCAGATCTCGCCGGCTCCGTCGATGCGCGCGGCCTCGAGCAGCTCGTCGGGGATGGAGTGGATCACGTTCTGGCGGATCAGGAAGATGCCGAAGCTCATCACCAGATAGCCGAGCAGCAGGCCGCCGAGCGAGTTGAGCAGCCCCAGCGACTGGGCCTGGAAATAGAGCGGGATCATGTAGACCTCGAAAGGCACGATCGCGGTGGCGAGGATCACGGCGAAAAGGACGCTCATCGTGCGCGAAGGGAATTTCGCCATGAGATAGCCGGCGATCGCCGACGTGATCGAGATCGCCAGAGCGGACAGCAAGGCGAAGGCCAGCGAGTTGAAGATCCAGCGCAGCAGCGGCGTGTCGGTCAGGACCGCGGTGAGATTGGCCAAGGTCGGATCGTTGGGGATCAGGGTCGGAGGCCAGGCCAGCATCTCCGCCGGGGTCTTGAACGCGTTCGCGATCAGCAGGATCAGCGGCAGGATCATGAAGAGGCCGAAGAGAATCAGCACGACGTCGATCGCGCGGTCGGTCAGGGACGTGCGCTTTTTCACGGGCCCGTCCGGCGCGGCGCCGACCGGTTCGCGCATGTCGCGCGGCGGAATGACATGCGTCTCGGCGGTCATGCGGCGCCCCTGCGTTCGCGCAGCAGGCGGAACTGGATCAGCGTCAGGAAGAGCACGATCAGAAGCAGGATGACCGCCTCGGCCGCCGCGTATCCGACGCGGTAGTTGCGGAAGGCGTTCTCAAGCATGTCGAGCACGATCACCCGCACCTGGCGGCCCGGCGCGCCCTGGGCGTCGGAGGCGAGCACGTAGACCTGCGCGTAGACGTTGAAGGCGGAGACGAGCGTGATCACGGAGACGTAGAGCGTGATCGGCTTGAGCATCGGGATCGACAGGAAACGGAAGGATTGCAGGCCCGAGGCGCCGTCGAGCTTGGCCGCCTCGTAGAGCGAATGCGGGAGGTTCTTGAAGCCGACGAGGTAGATCAGCACGCAGTAGCCGAGCGCCTGCCACGAGCAGAGGACGATGACGCAGACCAGCGACAGGACGGGATCGAACAGCCACGATTTCGGCTCGACGCCGAAAACCGCGAGCAGCGCGTTGAGCGGGCCCAGCTGCGCGTCGAAGATCCACTTCCACGCCATCGCCGCCGGCACCAGCGAGACGACGTGCGGAATGAACACGCTGGTTTCGTAGAAGCCGGCGAAGCGGGAGCGGGTGCGATGATAGATCAGCGCCGCGAGGACGAGCGACAGCGGCACCGTGACGATCAGCACGCCGAACGCGATGATCGAGGTGTTGAAGAGCGCCTCGCGGAACAGCGGATCGCCGGCGAGTTCGCGGAAGTTGTCAAACCCGATGAACGGTTTGTTCTTTGAGAGGATGTCCCACTTGTGAACGCTGAGACGGAGGATCTCGGTGATCGGAAACACGCGCACATAGGCGAAGATCGCCAGCACCGGCAGGATCGCGACTACCGAGAAAACCCATCTGCGCCGTCGGAGCATGCGCGCCTTTCGGATCGGCGTCGCGGGCCCGCCTCCACGCTGGAGAGCCGGCCCGCGACGCGGCGGTTTCAGGAGCTGCGCGTCACTCGGCCAGAAGGCCCTCGCGGTCGAGGATGCCGTCGATCTCCGCGGCCGCCTCGGCGAGGAAGGCGTCGATCGCCGCGTCGTCGCCGGCCAGCGACGGATCGGCGAAAGCGCGCTCGAGCTGCGCCGCGAAGCGGGCCATGATCTCCTCCACCGGTCCCACGTTCGGGTTCGTGAAGAAGCCGTAATCCTCGGGATACTGGACGAAAGCCTCGAAGGCGGGCGTGCTCTCGACGATCGGCGCGTAGTCGAGCCCGAGGCGGTTGGGCAGCCAGCCGACGTTCTCGAGCAGCCAGAGCAGGTTCTCCGGCTCCTGCGTCGCCATGACGAAGTCCCACGCCGCCCGCTCCTCCTCGTCCTCTCCGGTCACGTAGAGGTTCACCTGAGACACGATGGATCCTTCGGGCAGCGTCGCCGTCGCGTAGTTCAGATCCGGCGCCTTGGCCGCGATGTCGCCGATCACCCAGGATTCGCGGATGAACATCGCCGTCTGCCCGCGCTCGAACGCCTCGGCGTCGGCCGGCATGTCGATCGCGACCGTCTCGGTCTCATAGAGGTTGTGCAGATACTGCTTGAGCGCCTCGCGGCCCGCCTCCGACGCGAAGGCGGCGCGCCACTTGCCGTCCTCGGTCCGCTCCAGGAACGTGCCGCCGAACTGGAACATGTTGATCGTGAACTTCTCGGTGATCCCGGCGCCGCCGCCCGAGAGGCGCAGCGACCAACCTGAAACGGTCGGCTTGCCGGACTCGTCGCGCTGCGTCAGCGCCTCGGCGTAGGTGTCGTATTCCGCCATTGTCGTCGGAGGACCGTCGAGTCCGGCCTCCGCGAACATGTCGGTGTTGTAATAGAGCGCGCTCTGGCCCCGGAACAGCGGCATGCCGAAGACCGTGCCATCGTAGCTGGCGCCTGCCTGGAAGAACGCGCCGAAATTACCGTCATCGGTGACGAAGGCCGCGACCTCCTCCGGAGCCGGATTGTAGAGATCGTTCTCGAGATACCGCGGAGCCAGCGCGCTCGCCATCTCGATGACCTCGGCAGCCTCGCCGGAGGTGAGACCGAGAGCCACGCGACGTTCGTGGTCGCGCAGATTTATCGCCTCGACCGTGACGTTCAGGTCGGGATGGTCGGCCTTCATGCCTTCGGCGACATGGGCATAGAAAGGCTCGAGCTCCGGATAGCCGCTCCAGACCCGGATGTCCTGCGCGGCGGCGGCGGTCGCCGCCGCGAGCAGCGCCGCCGCCGACACGCCAGTGACGAGCGCCGCCGTCTTCGATCTCGCACGCGTGGTCGTTCCCGTCGGGTGAAGTTCGGCCATGATTCCATCTCCTGGTATTTCGGGGGGCTTCGGGAAAGTCTGGCGGACCAAGGGGCTCATTGCAATGGCCGCCCGAGAAGCTCCATCGCGGCCGCGGCGAGGCGTTCGGCGGAACCGGGCGCGAAGGCGCCGGGCATCCCGAAAAAACGGTGCGCCTCGTCGACCTCGTATCCGCCATGCGGGTATTCCTCCGCCGGCGGGATGTAGCCCGGGACCGCGTCCGCGTAGGCGAGGACGAGAGCCGGTCCGTCGCCGCACGCCGCCCGCATGTCGAGGCCGGTGCGCGCGAAGATCTCGCCCGGCAGCGCCACGACCGGCACGTCCCCCCAGCGCAGGACGCAGACGCGTCCCGTCCAACGGCCCGGCTCCGCTCCGGCGACGCGCCCGGCCCAGCGCAGCCAGTGACCGAGGATCGCGGCCCGCGCCGGGGAAGCGCCCGCCGCCTCGCGCTCCCAGCCGGCGGCGAGGGAGGCGAGGTCGCGTTCCCGTCGTGCGAGGTCCAGCGTGACGCGGACCTCACGGGCGGTGACCGGCCCCGCGACGGGCGTCTCGCCGGCCGTCAGCGCCGCACGGCCGATCCGGTCGCCGAGACGCTCGGCCGTAGCGAAACTGCGCGCGGCGTCGGGCGCGAGCGACATGGAGGCGCCGGCGGTGTGGCCGGTATTGGCGTCGCCGCAGCATCCGGTGAGGAAAAGCGCGACGGCGCCCGGGCAGGCGTGTTCGAGATGCCGGCGCACGAAGTGCGGATAGTCGGCGGTGATCTTCCGATTGTCCGGGCCGAGGACGACCGGATGGCAGGCGTAGGCCGCGAGAACCGCCATGAGCCCGCCCTCGGCGTCCCTGAAACGCAGGACCGGAAGGCTTCGGTCGAGCGGCCCGTCGGCGTGGCGGCGGTTGCGGGCGACGTCGGGGTCCGCGCCGGTCCCGGCCGTGATCGTCGCGGGTCGCCGGTTTGCCAGCGCCGCGTCGATCGCCGCCACGCAGCCGTCCTCGAGCGTTTGCAGAAAAGCCGGATCGGGTTCGCCGCCAAGCCGGCCCGGCACGCTGAACGGAGCGCCGTGGGTATGCGTGGCGGCGACGATCAGGCGCTCGTCGGGAAGGGCGCAGCGCGCGCGGATCCGCGCCGAGCTGTCCTCGTGGAAGGCGATCACGTCGGCCACGACGATCGCCGTGTCCTCGACGGCGACCGCCCGCGCCGTCAGGCGGTCGTGCACTCCGGTCGCCGGGTCCTCGCGCGCGGCGAATCCGGCGAGGCGGAGGCCGGAGACCCGCGTCGGCCGGTCCGGCGTGATGTCCACGGTCGCGACGCCCGCCCTGTAGACGCTCATGTCTCCTCGCCGCCGAGCCACGTGCCTGTGATCGCGAGCGTCCGGTCGCCGGGGCTCCAGCCGAAGGTGATGATGTCCGCGGGAGCGCCGACCTTCAGCACGCCACGTCCGCCGACGAAGCGGCCGGGATTGACCGTCGCCAATCTTAGCGCCTCTGAGAGCGGCAGGTCGGACATGATCGCGGCGATGGCGACGTCATCGTTCAGCGGCCTGGAGGCGCCGGCGAGATAGGGGGTGCCGGGCGTGCCCAGCCACCCGTCGGCGCGAAGCTCGACCCGCCCGCCTATGGGCGCGTCGTAGAGGCCGGGCGGCATCCCGCCGAGCGCGACGCAGTCGGAGACGAGGATCGCGCGCTCCGGTCCCTTGGCGCGGAGCATCGCCTTGAGGGCGTCCGCCGGAAGGTGATGGCCGTCGGCGATGAAACTCGCGGTCAGACGGTCGTCGGCGAGCTGCGTCCAGATCAGGTTGGGATGGCGCGGCAGCGTCGCGGAGGCGCCGTTTCCGAGATGCGTCGAGAGGCGGGCGCCGGCGTCGACAGAGGCGCGGATGCGGTCGGAATCGGCGTCGGTATGGCCGAGCGCGACATCCACTCCGGCCGCGACCATCGCTTCGATGAAACCGGCGGCGCCGTCCCAATGCGGGGAGATCGTGATCATGCGCACGAGACCGTCGCAGGCCCTCTGCCAGCGCGCCACTTCCGCGGCGTCCGGCGGGCGGACATGGGCGGCGGGATGCGCGCCGCGCGGACCGTCCGACGGGGAGATGAACGGACCTTCGACATGGATGCCCGGGATCGAGCGGGCGACGAGCGGATCGGCGCGGCGGGCCTTGGCGATGGCGGCGAGCGCTTCGGTCAGCGACTCTTCGGAGGCGGTGATCAGGGTCGGCAGGAAGGTCGTGACGCCGTGCGCCAGCAAAAGGCGCGCGAGGTCGCCGACGCGGCCAGGCGTGAGCGCGCCGTCGTTCAGGTCGATGCCGCCATAGCCGTTCACCTGGAGGTCGATCAGACCGGCGGACACCCAGTCTGGCGGCGCGTCGGCGCGGTCGACGATTTCGGTCACGACGCCGTCCGCGAACCTGATCTCGACGCCGCTGCCGGAAACGGGATCGCGGCCCCGGATCCGGCCCGCGGCGGTCACAGCTTGCGGACCCTGTCGCGGAAGCGGGCGAGGAACCGCGCGTTGGCGGCGTCGCCGCCCGGCGCGTTGCCGCTGCGCCAGACGGGCGGCTCGATCCCGCGGGCGGCGAGGTCGGCCACGGTCCGGATGACAAGGCAGTTCAGCGCGAAGGCGTTGGCGAAGGTCGAGACCGCTCCTATCGCCTCGCCGACTCCCTCGACGGAGACCAGCGCGTCGCCGATCGGGACCTTGCAGTCGATGGCGATGTCCACGAGGTCGTGCAGGTTTCCGCCGGTCGGGTGGCGCGCGGGGTGGTCGGGCGCGGTGGTTTCGGCATGGCTCCGGCTGCTCACGCCGATCAGCGTGACGCCGCGGGCGCGGGCCTCGATCGCGGCGTCGATGAGCGCCGCGTTGATGCCGTAGGCGTTGACGAGGATCAGCAGGTCGCCCTCGCCGAGCCGCGCGTCGGCGATCACGTTGCGGCCATAGCCCGGCAGACGCTCCATCGCCATGGAGCGCAGGGCGCCGTTGGACAGCAGCGTGCCCTCGTCGAGGATGGCGCTGACATGCATCAGACCGCCGGCGCGGAAGAAGATCTCCTGCGCCGCGAGGTTCGAATGCCCGCCGGGGCCGAAGACGTGCACGAGGCGGTCCGCCGAGATCTGGTCCGCGACCCGTTTCGCGGCGCCGGCCAGCGGCCCTGCCTCCTCTTCGAGGATGCGCCGCATGATGTCGGTGACCCGCTCGAAATAGCCCGAGCAGAGCGCGCCGGGATCCGACGCCGCGTCAGACATCGGGGTCGGAGGCCGGCTCGAGGTAAAGAACGCAGGCGGGATGCGTCCGCAGGGCCGAGGCGGGACATTCGCCGGTCACCGGGCCGTGCAGGGTCGCCCGGACGGCCGCGCGCTTGGCGGAAGTGGGGACGATGCAGAAGAGCTTCGCGGCGCGCAGCATCCGGGGCACGGTGAGCGTCACGGCCTGCTTCGGCACGTCGTCGACCGTCGCGAACGCGCCGTCATCCACCTGCTGCTGCCGGCAGACGCGGTCCAGTTCGACCACGCGGACGTCGAGCGGGTCTTCGAGATCGGCCGGCGGATCGTTGAAGGCGATATGGCCGTTCACGCCGATCCCGAGCACGACGATGTCGATCGGCGCGGCGTCGAGCAGAGCCGCGTAGTCCCGCGCGATCACGTCCGGATCGCCCTCGGCCGCCATGCGGTGCACGCCGCCGAAGGGGACGCGCGAGAAGAGCCGCGCGTCCAGCCAGTTCGCGAAACGCTGCGGCGCGTCGGGCGGCAGGCCGACGTAATCGTCCATGTGGAAGGCGGTCACCCGCCGCCAGTCGACGTCCGGAGCCGCGACGAGGGCCGCGATGGTGTCCGCCTGGCTCGGCGCGGCGCCGAAGACCACGCGTACTTCGTCCTGCGCCGCGAGACGCGACCGCATCTCATCCGCGATGGCGCCCGCGGCCGTCGACGCCATCGTGGCGCGGTCCGGCAGGCTCTCGACCAGCAGCCGGTCGACACTTCGCGTCTTCGCCGTCATCGCATTTCCCGGTCTTTGCGCCCCGTCCCGCCCGTGAAGCGGGGGCGGCTTCAAGGAAACTACCGATCGGGGCGCGGGGGCGTCAACGGATCATCGCGGGGCGTCGTAGACCTTGTCTATCCGCGCCGGCGCGCGGTCCGGATGGCTTGACCGGTACTCCTCAAGCTCCGCCTCGTTGGGAGAAAGACGTCCGTCGAGACGCAGTCCGCCATGGGAGATGTTGAAGCTCATCGCCACATCGTCGCCCGCCTCGACCCAGTGCGGCGTGAGCAGGACGTTCCAGAGACGATCGCCCGGCCCCATGTCGTGGCAGAGCGCGTCCTCCTCCCGGATGGCTTCGGGCCGCGCGAAGTCCTCGGGGTCGTACGAAAGCCGCGTATCGCGACCGGCCCATCGGTCCGGATCCCGCAATCCGCAGAAGCGTTTCACGCCATGGATCTGCCAGGCCAGAACGTGACTGAGATCCATGTGATAGTTCGTGGCGCAGCCTCGACCGCTCACGAATGCGATGGGGTAACACCGCTCCATCGTGAATCCGGCCCGTTCCAGCGCGGCCCGCCACGGACCCAGGACCCCCGCGCCGAACCCGTCGAGACACCGTCCGGGAGCGTCGAAACGCGCGAGGTCGAAGTGGGCGAGCGAGAACTTCGCCTCCATGGCCTTCTCGATCGGCATCGCGCGGAAGGCGTCGATCGGAAGTGGCGTGAGATCGAGGCGGTCGCCGCGGGCGCCCGGCCGAAGCACGACCGCGTCGTCCCGGCGGAACTCCTCGATGGCGCGATCGAGCGGCGGAGGCGTCCAGTCGAACCGGATCATCTCCGCAGCCAGACGGAAGTTCAGCGGGCCGTCCCAATGACGGGCGAACGCGCCGAAATCCGTGACCGTAGTGGGCATCGCGGCCTCCCGGGCAAGGCGCCTGACCATCCGCGACCGCGATTCGGCGCCGCTTGAGTGTCGCGTGTCAATGCTGTTCCGGCAACCCGCCAGCCGTCACCTGCGGTCAAGACCGACGACGGAGACGGTCTCGCAATTGTTCGCGAACGGCGTGGAGCTGATCTATGGCGTTACAAGAGAAATGCGCATCGATGAAGACGGACCGTATGCTTGATCGACCATCACTTCATTTGTTTAGGAGACTCTCGCCTCTGATGGGGGATAAACAGGGGGATGATTGCGGTCGGCTTTCCGCGAGCCTTTGTAATCCAATATTTTTATGTATGTGTG
>CAWCUP010000016.1:0-28917 GCA_963798765.1 uncultured Alphaproteobacteria bacterium
AGGTTGCCACGCGGTTAATGCGTTTTTGATACGTCCATCATATCAAAGACTTGCCGCAAGTAACACGCGTGACGCTTTCGAGGTGTCACACCCCGCCGAGCTTCGCCAGCCGCGCTTCGCGCAGCCGGGCGAAGTCCTCGCCCGCGTGATAGGACGACCGCGTCAGCGGCGTGGCCGACACCATGAGGAACCCCTTTCCGTAAGCCGCCTTCTCGTAGGCCCCGAACTCGTCGGGCGTCACGAACCGCGCCACCGCGTGGTGCTTGGGCGTCGGCTGGAGATACTGGCCCACCGTCAGGAAATCCACGTCGGCCGCGCGCAGGTCGTCCATCACCTGCCCCACGGCCTGCCGTTCCTCGCCGAGACCCACCATGATGCCCGACTTGGTGAACATCGACGGGTCCAGCTCCTTCACCCGCTGAAGGATCCGCAGCGAATGGAAGTACCGCGCGCCGGGCCGCACCTCCGGATAGAGCCCCGGCACCGTCTCCAGATTGTGGTTGAACACGTCCGGCCGCGCCGCCACCACCGCCTCGAGCGCCGAGGGCGGGCATTTCAGGAAATCCGGCGTCAGAACCTCGATCGTCGTCTCCGGCGACCTGCGCCGCACCGCCCGGATCGTCCGCGCGATATGCTCCGCCCCGCCGTCCTCCAGATCGTCCCGGTCCACCGAGGTGATCACCACGTGGTTCAGCCCGAGCTTCTCCACCGCCAGCGCCACCCGGCCCGGCTCGAAAGCGTCGAGTTCCTTCGGCCGCCCGGTCGAGACGTTGCAGAACGTGCAGCCCCGCGTGCAGATCTCGCCCATGATCATCATGGTGGCGTGGCCCCGGCTCCAGCATTCGCCGACGTTCGGACAGCCCGCCTCCTCGCAGACCGTCGCCAGCCGGTTCTCGCGCATGATGCCGCGCGTCCTGAGATAGCCCTCGCCGCCCGGCGCCTTCACCCGGATCCAGTCCGGCTTGCGAAGCGCGGGCGCGTCCGCGCGGTGCGCCTTTTCCGGATGCCGCTGCGCCCGGTCCCTGAGATCACGTCCGGTCATTCCGTCCTCCCGCTCACCGCTCTTTAGCGCGTCCGCGACGCCTTGTCCTGCCCGAAAAGGACTGGACCGCGTCCGGCCGCGCTCCAATTCCACCTTCCAATCGCGCCACGCGATTGGTAAATGAGAATCATTCCAAATTCGCGCCGCGACGAGGGGTCCGCCTCGCGCGCCCACGTTAAACGAACGGAGAACCCCATGGACGGAAACGACATCGAGACCGGCGCGAAATGCCCTTTCATGCACGCGACCTCCGGCGCGCGTGGAAATCGCGACTGGTGGCCCGAGTCGCTCAATCTCAAGATCCTGAGCCAGAATTCCAAGCTGTCCGACCCGATGGGCGAAGGCTTCGACTACGCGCGCAAATTCGGCGAGCTCGACCTCAAGGCGGTCAAGCGCGACCTGACGGCGCTGATGACCGACAGCCAGGACTGGTGGCCGGCCGATTACGGTCATTACGGCGGCCTCTTCGTCCGAATGGCCTGGCACAGCGCCGGCACCTACCGCACCGCGGACGGCCGCGGCGGATCGTCCTCCGGCGGCCAGCGCTTCGCGCCGCTCAACTCGTGGCCGGACAACGCCAACCTCGACAAGGCGCGACGCCTGCTCTGGCCGATCAAGCAGAAGTACGGCGCCTCGATCTCCTGGGCCGACCTGATGATCCTCGCCGGCAACGTCGCGCTCGAATCGATGGGCTTCAGGACCTTCGGCTACGGCGGCGGCCGCGTCGACATCTGGGAACCGATGGAGGACATCTACTGGGGCACCGAGGAGGAATGGCTGGGCGACGGACGCTACAGCGGCGACCGCGTGCTGGAGAACCCGCTGGCGGCGGTCCAGATGGGCCTCATCTACGTCAACCCGGAAGGCCCGAACGGCAAGCCCGATCCGGTCGCCTCGGCTCGCGACATCCGCGAGACCTTCGGCCGCATGGCGATGAACGACGAGGAGACCGTCGCGCTGATCGCCGGCGGCCACACCTTCGGCAAATGCCACGGCGCGGGTGACGCCGCCCTTGTCGGTCGGGAGCCGGAAGGCGCGGACATCATCGACCAGGGTCTCGGCTGGACCAGCCGCTTCGAGAGCGGCAGCGGCGGCCACGCGATCACCAGCGGCCTCGAAGGCGCCTGGACGCCGAACCCGATCGCATGGGACAACGCCTATTTCGACATGCTCTTCGGCTACGAGTGGGAATTGACCAAGAGCCCGGCGGGCGCCTGGCAGTGGACGCCGAAGGACGTGGCCGAAAAGGACCTCGCCCCCGCCGCGCACGACGCCTCCAAGCGGGTCAAGACCATGATGCTGACCACCGATCTCGCGCTGCGCATGGATCCGATCTACGAGCCGATCTCGCGCCGGTTCCACCAGGATCCGGCCGCTTTCGCGGACGCCTTCGCGCGGGCATGGTTCAAACTCACCCATCGCGACATGGGACCGCGCGTCCGCTATCTGGGCGAAGAGGTGCCGTCCGAGGAGCTGATCTGGCAGGATCCGATCCCCGCCGCGGATCATCCGCTGATCGACTCCGCCGACATCGCCGATCTGAAGGCCCGCATCCTCGGATCCGGCCTTTCGGTTTCCGATCTCGTCTCGACGGCCTGGGCGTCCGCGTCGACCTATCGCGGTTCCGACCGCCGCGGGGGCGCGAACGGGGCGCGGATCCGGCTCGCGCCGCAGAAGGACTGGGAGGTCAACGAGCCGGCGAAACTCGCGAGGGTTCTCGACACGCTCGAGAGCGTCCGCAAGGCGTTCAACGACGGGGCCGCCGGCGGCAAACGGGTCTCGCTCGCCGATCTGATCGTGCTCGGCGGGACGGCCGCGGTGGAGAAGGCGGCGCGGGACGGCGGCCACGCGGTCGAGGCGCCGTTCACTCCGGGCCGCGCCGACACGACGCAGGAGCTGACGGACGCGGAATCCTTCGAGCCGCTCGAGCCTCGGGCGGACGGGTTCCGCAACTACGTCGACGCGGAATACACGGTTCCGACCGAGGCGCTGCTCGTCGACCGCGCGCAGCTTCTGACCCTGACCGCGCCGGAAATGACGGTCCTTCTCGGCGGGCTGCGGGTGCTCGGCGCGAACCACGGCGGATCGCCGCACGGGGTCTTCACCGACCGCCCGGGCGCGCTCACGAACGACTTCTTCGTGAACCTGCTCGACATGGGAACGGCCTGGAAGCAGGCGGAGGGCTCGAAATCGGTCTACGAGGGCCGTGACCGCGCGACGGGCGATCTGAAATGGACCGGGTCCCGCGTCGATCTCGCCTTCGGGTCGAACTCGCAGCTCCGGGCGCTGGCGGAGGTCTACGCCGCCGACGACGCGCGCGGATCGTTCGTCGCGGACTTCGTCAAGGCCTGGACCAAGGTCATGGACGCCGACCGCTTCGACGTCGCGGCCTGACCGGCTGAGGGCGTCGGCTCCCCGCGTCCGCGCGGGGGCGTCGACGCCCTCAGCCGCGCGACCGGGCTGTCTGAGAGGTTATCCGAGATGGCCGGACCGGAAACGGCGGAGCGGGACGGGTCCGGCGCGAACCGTCACCTTGAGCGCGTCCAGGAATATCTCAAACAGATCGTCTACGGCGGCAATGACGGGATCGTCACGACCTTCTCGGTCGTGGCGGGTTTCGCCGGAGCGCAGGCGAGCGGCGTGGAATCGGTCGGCGGCGTCGCGGTGCTTCTCTTCGGACTGGCCAACCTCTTTTCCGACGGAACGGCGATGGGCCTCGGCGAATACCTGTCCAGCAGGTCGGAGCGGGACGTCTACACCGCCCGGAGGACCGCCGAGACCCGCGGCATGCGGGAGAATCCCGCCGGGCGGCGCGACGCTCTGGCTTCCCTTCTGGAGGCCCGCGGCCTCGACCCGGATGATTCGCGCCAGATATCGGCGGCGATGGTGCGTAATCCAGAGTTCGCCGCCGATTTCGTGATGCGCTACGAGAGCGGCATGGCGAGCCCGGACGGCGACGCGCCCGCCGCGCGCGGGCTGATGACCTTCCTGGCCTTCGTCGTCTTCGGCTCCGCCCCGCTGATCCCCTACATCCTGTTCGACCCGGTGCCGGGAACCTTCCTCTATTCGATTCTCGCGACCGTCTCGGCGCTCGTCCTGCTCGGGCTGCTGCGCTGGCGGGTGACGGACGCGCCGCTCGCCCGGAGCGTCGGAGAGACGGTCCTGATCGGCGGGGTCTGCGCCGTGATCGCCTATCTCGTCGGAACGGCGTTCCGATAGGCCGGGGAGGCGTGTCGCGCGAAAAGCGACACGCGTGTCGCTTACGCCAAGTCACTGATATCGCTGGATAGTCCGGACCACGTTAACCCGGCCGAAAGGTGTGGCGCGCGCCTTGGGTCACGAGGCCGAACGTCGTCTCAGGACGTCACTTCCCGCAGCGCCTCGGCGTAGCCTCCGGCGTCGAGGAAGGCGCGTTCGGCCGGCGTCGACGTCCGGCCGAGGACCTCGTTGCGGTACGGAAACCGTCCGAAGCCGCGGATGACGTGCCGGTGCGCCCGGGCGTGGTCCAGATTCGAGCCGCCCGGATCGCCCATCAGGAAAAGACGCACCGCCCGGTCCTGATCCGGCGCCGTCTCGGAATGCATCAGAGGCAGATAGAAAAACTGCCGCGCGGGCATCTCCACCTGCCGGTCGAGCCGCCGCAGGATCGCAGCGACCGCGACGTCGAGAGCCTTGGAATCGCTCGCGAAGGATCGGGCGTCACCGCGGAACATGTTGCGCGGGAACTGGTCGAGCACGATCAGGAGCGCGAGGCAGGGCTCCGCGGTGGTGCGCCAGGCGTCGAGCGCGCCCTTGCGCGCCTCCTCCCAGAGCCCCTCGTACCGCTCCCGGATCAGCGCGTCGAAGTCCGGATCGATCCGGTACCATCCCTCCGGACCGGTCTCGTCCAGCCAGAACCGCAGCACGTCCTTCGCACGCTCGTCCATCGACGCGTCCCTCTCCCTCTCCGACGGCCCGTCCGGACCGTCCGTCATCCCGCCAGGCGCGCGGGCCCGTCCTGCGCGGCCGCGTCGATGGCCGCCTCCTGGGCCGCCTCGATCGCGACGACCGAAGCGGTCATCGTCACCGGCGCGTAGGGCGTCGGGTCGACCACCACCGTTACCGGACGGCGGCGCATCCGGTAAAGCGCGTAGAGCGCGATCGCCGCGAAAAGGAGCCCGAGAAACACGAAAAACGCGTCCGCCCCGAACCGCGTCATCATCCAGCCGATCATGACGGGCCCCGTCACCGCGCCCAGGCCGTTGATGAACAGGAGCCCCCCCGACGCCGCCGCCATGTCGGATTGTTTCAGAAAGTCGTTGGTATAGGCGATCAGCAGCGAATAGAGCGGATTGGCCACCGCGCCGATGGCGAAGCCGAGGCCGAGGATGACGAGATACGTGTCGGCGAAGGCCGCGCCGCCGAGCGTGAGCCCCGCGCCGACGGCCGTCACTCCGAGGATCAGCTTGCGCCGGTCCATGCGGTCCGAGGCCCATCCCAGCGGAAACTGGAGAAGAAGACCGCCCAGGTAGATCGTCGCGACGAAGATCGAGATCTGCCCGACGCTCAGCCCCTTCTCGGTGCCGAACACCGAGGACATGCCGAAGATCCCGGCGAAGACGCCGCCCAGGATGAACGTGCCGACGCAGCCGAGCGGCGACGTCCGGTAGAGCCGCGCGAGCGTCATCGTCTGCGTCTGCTGGAACGCCGGCGCCTGGCTCACGGTCAGGAGGATCGGCGCGAAGGAGACCGAGACCAGCACCGACATGACGACGAACAGGATGTAGCCGGACGGATCGGCCAGGTTGAGGATCAGCTGCCCGCTGATGATGCCCGTCATCTGCACGATCATGTAGAGCGACAGCGACTTGCCCCGGTTCTCGTTCGAGGACGCGTCGTTGAGCCAGCTCTCGGCGACGACGTAGACCCCGGCGAAGCAGAAGCCCACCATCAGCCGCATCACGATCCAGACCCACGGGTTCGGCGCCGCGGCGTAGAGGATGAAGGCCGCCGAGATCAGCGAGGCGAGCGCCGCGAAGACCCGGACGTGTCCGACGCGCTGGATCATGCCCGGCGCGTAGGTCGAGCCGCCGAGGAAGCCGGCGAAATACGCGCTCATCACCAGAGACATCGTGCCGGCGTCGTAGCCTTCGATGCCGCCCCTTATGCCGAGCAGCGTGCCCTGGATGCCGTTGCCCATCAGGAGCAGCATCACGCCGAGCAGCAGCGCCCATGAGTTCCGCAATACCTCGATCATCGCCGCCTCGGATGGTCCCCGTCCGGTCCATGCCGGGATGCGTCGCGGTCCGCCGCCGCGTCGGGCGCGACGATCGCGCGTCAGCCCTTTGGCAGAAGCAGCGACCCGTCGCCATAGGAAAAGAACCGGTAGCGGTTCGCGATCGCGTGGGCGTAGATCGCGCGGATGCGCTCCGTGCCCATGAGCGCCGAGACCAGCATCATCAGGGTCGATTTCGGCAGGTGGAAATTCGTCATCAGCCCGTCCGCGATCCGGAACCGGTGGCCGGGGCGGATGAAGATGTCCGTCTCGCCGGACCATGGCGCGAGCGCGCCCGGGCCGGTCGCCGCCGTCTCGAGCAGACGCAGCGCGGTGGTGCCGACCGGGATCACCCGGCCGCCGGCCGCGGCCGCGTCCCGCACCGCGTCCACGGCCTCCGGGCCGATCTCGCCCCATTCGGAGTGCATCCGGTGGGCCTCGACGTTTTCGACCTTCACCGGCAGGAACGTGCCCGCGCCGACATGCAGCGTCAGCCGGGTGGAGCGTATCCCGGCCGCCGCCAGCCGGTCGAGAAGCCCCGCGTCGAAATGCAGCGACGCGGTCGGCGCCGCCACCGCGCCGGGGCGGGTCGCGAAGACGGTCTGGTAATCCACGCGGTCGGCCGCGTCCGCCGCCCGGCGCGCCGCGATGTAGGGCGGCAGCGGAACCTCCCCGGCCGCCTCCAGCATTTCCTCGAGATCCCTCCCGGCGGCGTTGAACGCGAGAAGGATCTCCGCCCCGTCCTTGTCGCGCACCCCGGCCGAAAGGCCGCCCGCGAAGTCGATCCGGTCGCCCGCGGCGAGGCGCTTGCCGGGCCGGGCGAGCGCGCGCCACGCGCCGTCCGGCGCGAGCGAGATCAGCGTGACCTCGATCCGCGCCGACGCGGCGCCGCGCGTCCGCGTCCCGGTCAGGCGCGCGGGAATGACCTTGGTGTCGTTGAACACCAGAAGATCGCCGGGCCGCAGGTGGTCGCCGAGCCGGTCGACCGTCGAGTCGACGAGCGCGCCCTCCGCGCCGCGCGCGACCAGCAGGCGCGAGGAAGCGCGCGGCCGCGCGGGTCGCAGCGCGATCAGCTCCTCGGGAAGCTCGAAGTCGAAATCCTGAAGCCGCATGGGACCGCCGGGGCTTTTTTTCGCGTGCCGCGGCCTGTGAAGCCGCCCGGCGCGGCTTATGTCAGGGGCGTCCGCGACGTCAACCGCACGAAGGAGACCCCGATGACCACGCAGCTCGAAGAAGGCCAGCCCGCTCCCGACTACACCCTGCCCCGCGACGGCGGCGGCGAGATGGGGCCGTCGGACCTGAGCGGAAAGAAGGTCGTGCTCTTCTTCTATCCCAAGGACGACACCTCCGGCTGCACCAAGGAGGCGGTCGGCTTCTCGGAGATGGCGGCCGAGTTCGACAGGGCCGGCGCCGTCGTCGTCGGCGTCTCGAAGGACGGCGTGAAGAGCCACGACAAGTTCCGCGACAAGCATTCCCTCGGCGTCCCGCTGCTCTCGGACGAGAATTCCGACGTGTCCGAGCGCTTCGGCGTCTGGGCGGAGAAATCGATGTACGGCAAGAAATACATGGGGATCGAGCGCAGCACGTTCCTGATCGACGGTTCGGGCACCGTGCGCCGCGTCTGGCGCAAGGTGAAGGTGCCGGGCCATGTCGACGAGGTTCTGGACGCGGTCAGGAACCTCTGAGCGGCGGACGCCTCAGGCGTCTCCCTCCCGCCCGGCGGCGGGAGCCGACTTCAGCAGCAGCCAGTCGGCGCGGGCCCAGATCAGATACGACAGGATCATGACCGCCGGCATCGCCGTCGCGGCGAGCGGGGTGTCGGGCGTCGCGGTCGAGGCCTCCCGGAGGAACTGGACCGCGAGCGCCGCGAGCGCCGGAAACCTGCTGAACAGGACCGCTTGGCGGAAGCGCGACGAGAGAGGGCCGTCGGGAACGAAGGCGCTGCCGAACTTCCCGCCGGCCAGCAGAATCCCGGAGACGATCGCGAGGAAGATGTCGCCGAAGATCACCAGAGCCGCCGTGAGCACGAGCGACGCGACGCCGGACACCAGATCGCCGAGATGGTTCAGGCGGGCGTCGGGAGGCGCGCCGCCGGCCCAGGCGCGGTGATAGAATTCACCGGAGACGAGAAACATGAAGATCGCCGCGGACAGCGTGGTCGATCCCGGGCTGCCGAACAGATAGTGACCCGCCACCGAGAGCGGGTTGGCCGCGCCGTCGGGCATCGAGATCATCTGCACGACGAGACCCGCGACGAGCGCGAACACGTTGCCCAGGTTGTAGCATCCTCCCGGCCCCTTCATCCGCGCGGCGAGCGCCCGGCCGAGCCTGGCCGCCTGCGGAACGGGTCTCGCGGCGACGTCGGGGAGGCTTCGTCCGGCGCGGGTGTCGGCGTGGATCGCGTTCGCGGGCATCGGTAATCCTTTCTGTCCGCCGGCGCTCGGGCCGGACATGTGGCGGTGCGGGCTGGCGGTCTCCGGGGCCTCGCCGCACTCCTCGCGGGCTCCGGGTTAGCGGGTCCGGATGCCCGGCCCCTCGGTCCCGGCCATTGTCGCAGGCGCGGCGGCGCCCGTGCGTGATCGCCATCACTCCGTTCGCGCGGGACCGCCGCGGAGCGCGGCGCCTCCGGCTCGCAATCCCCACGATAGGCGCCGCGAGCGGGCGGGACGTCACCCCATCGGGTGAGGCGCGGGGATCAGGACTCCGAGATCGGGGACCGGCGGCGGTCCGATCCGACTGTCGCGGGGCGCGACGTCACGGCGTTTCCCCGCGCCGCTCCCGCTTTCCCGCCGAAACCCTTTGCTCGAATCGCGCAACCGATATATCGGTTGGCAAGGCCGCCGAAAGACGCGTCCTTGCCGATTTCCAACAGGAGGAACACCCCGGATGACCCAGGCCAGACTGACGCGCGGTCTCATGGCCGTCGCGCTCGCGACGACGCTTCCGCTCGCCGCCCATGCCGAGAGCGCCAAGGTCGCTCTCGTGCCCGGCGGCCCGCACCCCTATTTCGCGGCCTGGGAGCAGGCCGGCGCCGACGCCGCCGCCGAATTCGGCGCGGAGGCCGCCGATTACCGCGTCCCGCAGCAATGGGAGCTGAGCCAGCAGAACGAGCTTCTCGAAAGCCTGCTGACCCAGGGCTACAACTCGTTCCTGATCTTCCCCGGCGACCCGGTGGGCAGCGTCTCGGTGGTCGGCGAACTGGCCGGCGAGGGCGCGACCGTCATCTCGCTCGCGGGCTGCCTGCAGCAGCCTTCGGACGACGCGTTCTGTCTCGGCACCGACACCGGCAACTCGGCCTATCTCGGGACCAAGGAGCTGATCCGCGCAATGGGCGGCAAGGGCCGCATCGCGCATTTCACCGGCTTCCTCGTCGATCCGAACACCCAGCTCCGCATCGACGCCGTCCAGCGCGCGGCGGACGAGGCGGGTCCGGACGTCGAGGTGGTGCAGGTCATCGCCGACATCGACGCGCCGGAACCGGCCGAGGAGAAGATCAACGCCTATCTCGCCGCCGAGGCCGCGAACGTCGACGGGATCGTGACGACCGCATGGGTTCCGGCGGTCGTCGCCTCGAACGCGCTGCGCCGGATCGGCGACAAGCGCATCAAGATGGTCGGCATCGACCATGACGAGGTGGTGATCCAGGCCATCAAGGACGGCTTCGTCGAAGGCACGATGCTTCAGAACCCCTACGGCCAGGGCTATATCGGCACCTTCGCCGCCGAGAAGATCCGCGAGGGCTGCACGGTCAAGGCCGACGCGCCGTTCGGATCGACCGCGCTGACCGACAAGTTCATCGACAGCGGCACGGCCTTCGTCGACGTCTCCGGCGTGGACGACTACATCGGCTCGATGCAGGCGGTCACGAAGGATCTGATGGACACGTTCCAGGAGACCTATCTCGACTGCCCGGCGGCCTGACCCGTCCCTCCGGGCGCGCGGCTCCCGCGCGTCCGGTCCCTCCACGGAAGCCTTCGGCATGACCCATGACGCCGCGGCGGAGGCCGCACGCGACCCCGTAGCGCTCCCGGAGCCGGTCCGGCGGTGGCGGCGGCTGCTCCTGACCAACGAGTTCGGGCTGATCGTCCTGATCGCGCTCTTCGCGCTGGTCTTCGCGCTGCTCAACCCCGCCTTCGTCAGCCGCTTCAGCCTCTTCGCGATGGGCCGCAACATGGCGATCGACATCGTCGTGGGGTTCTCCATGATGGTCGTGATCGTGACCGGCGGGCTCAACCTCTCCGTCGGCGCGATCGCCGTCTGCGCGGTGATGACCGGCGGCTGGCTGATGGAGGTCATCGGACTGCCGCTCGCGCCGGCGCTCCTGGGCGCGCTCTGCACGGGCGCGGCGCTCGGCTGGATCAACGGCGTCCTGATCACCCGCAGCGGCATCCACAGCTTCATCATCACGCTCGCCACCATGAGCATCTTCTTCGGCGCCATGATCTTCCTGACGCGCGCCGAGGCGTTCCGCGCGCTGCCGCCCGAGATGACCGCCTTCGGCAAGGCCAAGATCGGCGGCTACGTCTCGCCGCTCCTGCTGGTCACGGTCGCCGTGGCGCTCGCGCTCTCGTTCCTCTACCGCTTCACCGCGCTCGGCCGCCGGATGCTCGCCGCCGGCGCCTCGCCCGCCGCCGCCGAACTGTCGGGCGTGCGCGTCAACCGCGCCTTCGTCGCCTGCCACGTCCTGTCGGGGCTGCTCGCCACCGTCGCGGGCCTCATGCTGACCGCGCGGACCGGCGCCGCGATCCCCTCGATGGCGGGGCATCTCGGCCAGGACTGGCTCCTGCCCGCCTTCCTCGCGCCGGTTCTCGGCGGCACGCTCCTGACCGGCGGGCGGGTCTCGGTGCTCGGCACCTTCCTCGGCGGCATGCTGGTCACGATCCTCTCCGCCGGCCTCCTTCTGATGCAGGTCGGCGAGTTCTGGATAAAGGCCGTGCTCGGGCTGCTGCTGCTCGTCGCGGTCTTCGCCGACAAGGCCCGCCGCGTCTGGCTCGCGAAAAGGAAGATCGCATGAACCCCCGCGACCTTTTCCGCCAGGACTGGTTCGGCCTGCTCGCCGTGGCGCTGGCCGCCGGCGCGGTCATCGCCTTCCTCAGGCCGGCCTTCCTGTCGAGCTACAACATTCAGATCCTGCTCGCCTCCATCGCGATCAACGCGATGATCGCCTTCTCGCAGATGATCATCATCGCCATCGGCCAGATGAACCTCTCGGTCGGCGCCATCGGCGGCCTCGCGGCGATCTCCTTCGCCGGCGCGATGGAGGTGCTGGGCCTGCCGGTTCCGCTCGCCATCCTGCTCGGCCTCGCCATCGGGCTCGGCTGCGGCATCCTCAACGGATGGCTGGTCGCGGTCTCGGGCATCTCGGCCTTCATCATCACGCTCGCGACGCTCTACATCTTCAACGGCGTCAATCTCGGCATCACCGAGGCGCAGCCGTTCTACGGCGTCGCCGAGAGCGTCAAGACCTTCGGCGACATGGTTCTGATCGGCCCCGTCCCGATGATCGCGATCCCCACGCTGATCGTGATCGTCGCGATGGTCTGGATGATGAACCGGGCGCGGATCGGCCGCCACATCCTCGCCGTCGGCGGCAACCCGCATGCGGCGGAACTGGGCGGCGTCTCCGTCCGCTCGACGGTGATCTGGGCGCACGCGATCTCGGGCCTGCTCGCCGCCATCGCGGGCATGATCGTCGTGGCCCGCCTCCAGATCGGCCAGCCGACCATCGGCAACGACTGGCTCATCACCTCGTTCGCGGCGCCGGTCATCGGCGGCGCCCTGCTCGCCGGCGGCCATGTCAGCGTCATCGGAACCCTGCTCGGCGTGGTGATCATCGCGATCATCACCCAGTCGCTGGTGCTCTTCGGCGTCGATCCCTTCGCGATGCAGATCGCCCTCGGCGGTCTCATCCTCTGGGCCGTGGCCATCGACCGGACGCGCGGCTGGCGGGCCGAGCGCCGCGCCGTCAGGATCGCCTGAGGTGCGCCCATGACCGACGAGGCCTTCGCCGCGCTGAACGTCACCAAGACCTTTCCGGGCGTGAGGGCGCTGTCGGACGTGTCCCTGCGCCTGCGCAAGGGCTCGATCCACGCGCTGCTCGGCGAGAACGGCGCGGGCAAGTCGACGCTCATCAAGGTCGTGAGCGGCGTGCATCCGGCCGACAGCGGCCGGCTGATCCTCGACGGCGCGGAGATCACGCTTCGCGACATCCACGACGCGACGGCGCGCGGCATCTCGGTCGTCCACCAGGAACGCCACCTGATCCCGCGCTTCTCCATCGGCGAGAACATCATGCTCGACCGGCTGGGGCGCGGCCCGCTCAGCGGCATCGACTATCCCGCGATCCACGCCGAGGCGGCGAAATGGCTGGAGGCGCTCGACCTCGATCTCGATCCGCGCATCCCCGTCAACCGCCTCTCGGTCGCCAAGATGCAGCTCGTCGAGATCGCCAAGGCGCTGTCGCACCAGTCGACCGTGCTGTTCCTCGACGAGCCCACGGCCTCGCTGACCGGGCACGAGACCGAGGTGCTTTTCGACCTCCTCCGCCGCCTGCGCGACCGGGGCGTGTCCATCGTCTTCGTCAGCCACAAGCTCGAGGAGGTCCTCGACATCTGCGACCAGGTGACGGTGCTGCGCGACGGCCGCAACGCCTGCGAGAGCCGGCCGCTCGCGGGCATGACCCGCGACGATCTCGTGCGGCTGATGATCGGACGGGGCGAGCAGATCGCCGACTGGAAGGCCCGCGACCGCGCGACCGGCCAGCCCGTCCTCGAACTCCGCGACGTCTCGACCGAGATCGGCCACCGCCATCTCGACCTGAGCCTGCATCGCGGCGAGATCCTCGGCCTCTACGGCCTCGTCGGCGCCGGCCGCACCGAGCTCGCGAAGGCCATCATCGGCCATTACCGCGTCACCGGCGGCACGATCATGGTGAAGGGCGAAACCGCCAGAATCGACGCGGTCGGCACCGCGCGCGACCGCTACCGGATCGGCTACGTCTCGGAGGACCGCAAGGGCGAGGGCCTGATCCTCATCCATTCGGTGCTGGAGAACGCCGGGATCACCCTCTGGCAGCGCCTCGCCTCCTCTCTCGGCTTCCTGACCCGCAAACGCGTCGAGACCGAGGTGCTGCCCGCGATCCGCCAGCTCGAGGTCAAGACGCCCAGCATCGACCAGACGCTCGGCAATCTCTCCGGCGGCAACCAGCAGAAGGTCTCGGTCGCGAAATGGCTCGCCGCCGGGGTCGAGGTGCTGATCGTCGACGAGCCCTCCATCGGCATCGACATCAAGACCAAGGCCTATCTCCACCAGCTGCTGCGCGACCTTTCGGATCAGGGAACGGCCATCCTGCTCATCACCTCGGACATGCCCGAGATGATCACGCTCGCCGACCGGATCGCGGTCATGCACGACTTCCGGATCACCGGCGAGATGCCCAATTCCCGGGATTACGACGCGATGAGCGCGGGCATCATGGACCTGATCCACGGCGCGGAAGCGGCCTGAGCGCGGCGATGGGACGGCCGCGCGCATCCGGGCCCGACCTTCCGGCATGGAGCGCGACCCCGCTCGACCCGGGACAGCCGAGAACGGCGCAGGTCTACGCCATCCTGCGCCGGGCGATCACCAACCTCGCGCTCGAACCCGGCGCCGTGATCCAGGAGAAGGCGATCTGCGACCGGCTCGGCATCTCGCGCACGCCGCTGCGCGAGGCGATCCTCCAGCTCCAGGCCGAGGATCTCGTCACGGTCGTGCCGAATTCCGGAACCTACGTCTCGCGCATCGATCTCCAGGCCGTGTTCGACGGGCAGCTGATCCGGGACGCGCTGGAGATGAAGCTGGTGCGCATCGCGGCGGCGCGCGTGACGCCGGCCTTCGCGGACAGGCTCCGGGCCAGCCTCGCGGAACAGACGCGCGCGGCGGAGAGCGGCGACCACGACGCCTTCTACGCGCTCGACGAGGGCTTCCACGAGATGATCGCGGAATTCGCGGCCTCCGAACGGGTCTGGCGGATCGTGAACGGCGCCAAGGCGCAGCTCGACCGCGTGCGGCGCCTGTCGATCCCCGTCCCGCGCCATCACGGCATCGTGCTGACCGAGCATTCGGCCATCGCGCGGGCCGTCGCCGACGGCGACGCGGACGCGGCGGCGGCGGCGATGAAGATCCATCTCGACCGGGTCTTCACGATGATCCGCCGCCATCTCGACGAGCGGCGCGACTATTTCGCGCCCGGATCGGACGCCGTCCTGGCGCGACATCTGGGCGATCCCTGAACCGCCTTGCGCGCGGCGGCGCGCGGCCTAGAACGACGCCATGACGCCCCCGCAGCCCGATCTTCCGGCTTTCGCCGCCGACTGGTTCGCGCGGCGCGGCTGGACGCCGCATCCGCACCAGCTGGCGCTTCTGGCCGCGCGCGACGAGCCCTCCACGCTCCTGATCGCGCCGACCGGCGGCGGCAAGACGCTGGCCGGGTTCCTTCCGAGCCTCGTCGCGCTCGGGACCGATCCCGCGCCGGGCCTGCACACGCTCTACGTCTCGCCGCTCAAGGCGCTCGCGGCCGACATCCGCCGCAATCTGGAGGCTCCGGTCGCGGAGATGGGTCTCGCCATCCGCGTCGAGGACCGCACCGGCGACACGAAACCGGCGCAGCGCGCGCGCCAGCGGACCGACCCGCCGCACATCCTGCTGACCACGCCGGAATCTCTCGCGCTCCTGCTGTCCTACCCCGAAGCCCCGAAGATCTTCGGCGGCCTCGCCCGCGTGATCGTCGACGAGATCCACGCGCTCGCCGAATCGAAACGCGGCGACCAGCTCGCGCTCGGTCTCGCGCGCCTCAGGACCCTCGCGCCGGACATGCGCCGCGTCGGGTTGTCCGCCACCGTCGAGGACCCTCCGGCGCTCGCGGCGTTCCTCGGCGCCGGGGCCCGCGTGCTGCTCGCCGATCCCGGCCCGGACCCGGACATCTCCATGCTCCGCACCGAACGCCCGCCGCCCTGGGGCGGCGCGACCGGCCTGCACAACGCGGGCGAAGTGATGGAACTGGTGCGCGGCGCCACCACGACGCTCATCTTCATCAACACCCGCGCCCAGGCGGAGCTGTTCTTCCAGGCGCTCTGGGCTGAGAACGCCGAAAACCTGCCCATCGGCCTCCATCACGGCTCGCTCGGACGCGAGGCGCGCGCGCGGGTCGAGAGCGCGATGGCGGCGGGCGCGCTCCGCGCCGTGGTCTGCACCGGCAGCCTCGATCTCGGCATCGACTGGGGCGCCGTCGATCTCGTCATCCAGGTCGGCGCGCCGAAGAACGTCAAACGCCTCGTCCAGCGCATCGGGCGGGCCAACCACCGCTACAACGCGCCGTCCCGCGCGGTGCTGGCGCCGTCCAACCGCTTCGAGGTGGTCGAATGCGTCGCCGCCCTCCAGGCCGTGCGCGACCGCGATCTCGACGGCGAGCCGCGCGGCCCCGGCCCGCTCGACGTCCTCTGCCAGCACATCCTGCTGACGGCCTGCGCAGCACCTTTCGACGCGGACGCGCTCTTCGCCGAGGTTCGCGACCGCCGGCCCCTACCGCGACCTCTCCCGCGCCGATTTCGACGCCTGCCTCGATTTCTGCGCCACCGGCGGCTACGCGCTCAAGGCCTACGACCGCTGGCGGCGGCTGATGCTCCGCGACGGCCTCTGGTCGCTGCGCGATCCCCGCGCCACGCGGGCGCTCCGCATGAACATCGGCACCATCGTCGACACCGAAACCCTGGCCGTGCGCATCAAGGGCACGCACGGCGCGCCGCTCGGCGAGATCGAGGAGGCCTTCGCCGCGACCCTCGCCCCCGGCGACACCTTCCTGATCGGCGGCCGGACCGTGCGCTACGAGGGGCTGCGCGACATGAGCGTCGAGGTCACGCGCCACCCTTCGAAGACGCCGAAGATCGCCGTCTTCATGGGCACCAAGCTCGCGACCTCCACGCGCCTCGCCGAACGCATGGCGGCGCTCCTGTCGGATCCCGCCGGATGGGACGCCCTGCCCGCCCATACCCGCGACTGGCTCGACACCCAGGCGCGCGTCAGCCGCCTGCCCCGCCCGGACCGGCTTCTGGCCGAGACCTTCGCGCGGGACGGACGCGAGCATCTCTGCCTCTGGGGCTTCGCCGGCCGCAACGCCCACCAGACCCTCGGACTGCTGGTGACGCGCCGAATGGAGGCGGCGGGCCTCGACCCGCTCGGCTTCGTCGCCAACGACTACGCCCTGCTGATCTGGGGCCTGACCCGCGTGGAGGATCCCGCCGCGCTCCTGACCCCGGACGGCCTGCGCGAGGGGCTGGAGACCTGGCTCGGCGAGAACGCGGTGATGAAGCGCACCTTCCGTACGGCGGCGACCATCGCGGGCCTGATCGAGCGCAACATTCCCGGCCGGCGCCGCACGGGCCGCCAGGCGACTTTCTCCTCCGACATCCTCTACGACACCCTGCGCCGCTACGACCCCGACCACCTGATGCTGCGCGTCACCCGCGCCGAGGCCGCGCGCGGCCTGGTCGATTTCGGCCGGATCGAGGAGATGCTGGCGCGCTCCGCCGGACGCGTCGACGTCGTCCGCGCGCCGCATGTCACGCCGCTGGCGGCGCCGCTGCTGCTCGAGGTCGGCAAGGTTCCGATCCGGGGCGAGGCGGAGGCGCGCCTGATGCGCGAGGCCGCCGACGCGCTTCTGGCCGAGGCCGGGCTGGAAGCCTGAACGCGCCCTTGCCAAAAGCGCCGCCTCCGGCCATCACCGCGCCCATGTCGACCCCGTTCACCCTCGCCGGAACCACGCTCGCCGCCCTGCCCTCCGGCGCGCTCTGGTGGCCGGACGAGGCGCTGCTCTGCGTGGCGGACCTGCACCTGGGCAAGTCCGAACGCGTCGCCCGGCGCGGCGGCGCCCTGCTTCCGCCCTACGAGACGGCCGAGACCCTCGACCGCCTCGCCGCCGACATCGCGCGCCACGCGCCGCGCGCGGTCGTCTGCCTCGGCGACAGCTTCGACGACGGAGCCTGCGCCGAGGCGCTCGCGCCGGAGGCGGCGGCCCGGCTCGCGGCGCTGACGGCGGGGCGCGACTGGATCTGGATCGCCGGCAACCACGACCCCGCGCCCCTGTCCTTGGCGGGCCGTCATGTCGCTGAACTGGCGCGCGGCCCGCTGACGTTCCGCCACATCGCCCGCGCGGACGCCGCCCCCGGCGAGGTCTCCGGCCATTGGCATCCCAAGGCCCGCGTGGCGCTGCGCGGGCGGACGATCTCGCGCCCGTGTTTCCTCGCCGACGGCGCGCGGCTGATCCTGCCGGCCTACGGCGCCTATACCGGGGGCCTCCGCGCCGGGCATCCCGCGCTCGCGGCGCTGCTCGGCCCGTCCGCCCGCGCCGTCCTGACCGGAACGCCCGCCCTGACCGTGCCGCTCGCGGCCGCGGCCGCCGCGTTCTGAGCCGCAGGGGGCGCTCCCGCCCGGACGCCGCCCAGCCGCCGCGCGGCCGCGCGGCGTCCCGTTGGGCCGGGCCGCGCTGGCGCGCGGAAGGCCGGCCGTCAGGCGGTGAGACCCTCCGGTTCGGGCAGTCCGTTCGCCCGGCAGCAGGCGGTGACGGTATTGGCGAGCAGACAGGCGATGGTCATCGGACCCACCCCGCCCGGCACCGGCGTGACCGCGCCGGCGACCTGCGAGACGGAGCCGAAATCCACGTCGCCGACCAGCCGCGACTTTCCCTCCGCGCCCGCGACGCGGTTGATCCCGACGTCGATCACCGTCGCCCCCGGCTTGATCCATGTCCCGGTGACCATCTCGGCGCGCCCGACGGCCGCCACCAGGATGTCGGCGCGCCGGCAGACGGCCTCGATGTCGCGGGTCCGCGAATGCGCCACCGTCACCGTGCAGCTGTCGCGCAGCAGAAGCTGCGCCATGGGCTTGCCGACGATGTTCGAGCGCCCCACGACCACCGCCTCCAGCCCGCCGAGATCGCCGAGCCGGTCGCGCAGCAGCATCAGGCACCCGAGCGGCGTGCAGGGGACCATCGCCTTCTGTCCCGTCGCGAGCCTCCCGACATTCGAGATGTGGAACCCGTCCACGTCCTTCTCCGGCGCGATCGCGTTGATGACCGAGGCCTCGTCCAGATGCGCGGGCAGCGGAAGCTGCACCAGGATCCCGTGGATCTCCGGATCGGCGTTGAGACCGTCGATCAGCGCGAGAAGCGCCTCGCCGGACGTCCCGCGGTCCAGCCGATGCTCGACCGAGCGCATGCCGACCTCGAGCGTCTGGCGGCCCTTGTTGCGCACGTAGACCTGGCTCGCCGGGTCCTCGCCCACCAGCACCACGGCGAGGCCGGGCGTGACGCCGTGGTCGCGCCCGAGCCGCGCGACATGCTCCGCGATCCTGCCGCGGAGCGTGGCGGCGAAAGCCTTCCCGTCGATGATCTCAGCGCCCATCCGATGTTCCCTTCCTCTTCGGCCGGTCAGGCCCTAGCGCGGCGGCGAGGCCGCCGCAATGCCGGCGCGGCGCAAGGGACGGGGAACGGCTCGCGCGTCCGCGACGTTGACCCGTCTCAACGACAGGAGGAGACGACATGAGGAACATTCTCATCGCGGCCGCGTGCGTTTCGACGGGACTCGCCGGCGCCGGCCTCGCGCAGGACGCCGAGACCGGGCAGGAACCCGCTTTCTGCACCGCCGAGTACAATCCCGACGCGGGCGACATGACCGACGAGGATCGCACCACCTCGGAATTCGCCGAGATGGACACGAACGGCGACGGAATGGTCAGCCAGCAGGAATACATCGACTGCCGGATGGCCGCGCGCGACTCCTAGACGCGCCGTCGGGCTCCCGCGCCCGCCATCGGAACGCCAGACCCCCGCGTCTTTCGGCGCGGGGGTCGTTTTTGATCAATTCAATACCGCGGGACCCGGCTCAGGTCGCGGGTTCGGGCTCCAGACCGCCGTCGCGCGGCGGACGCGGCGCCTTCCCGGTCTTGGGGATCGCGGCGATGCCCGAGGGGCCGCCGGTCTCGTCCTTCGGCTCGTCGTCGTCGCTTCCCCGGTTGAGCGGCTCGCCGGCGATCACCCGCGCGATCTCCTTGCCGGTCAGCGTCTCGTATTCCAGCAGTCCGTTCGCCATCCGGTCGAGATCGTCGCGCTTCTCGGTCAGGATCCGCTTGGCGGTCTCGTAGCCCTCGTCCACCAGCTTGCGGACCTCCTGGTCGATCAGCTCGTGCGTGTCGGGACCGGCGTTCACGCCGCCGCCCTGCGGGCCGAGATAGCTGAACTGCTCGTTGGCGTAGTCGATGTTGCCGAGCTTGTCGGACATGCCGAACCGCGTGACCATGGCCCGCGCGATGCGGCTGACCTGCTGGATGTCCGACGACGCGCCCGAGGTCACGTTGTCGGGTCCGAAGACCAGCTCCTCGGCGACCTTGCCCCCCATCGCCATGGCGATCTGGGACTTGTACTTCGTCATCGTCACGCTGAGCTGATCCCGCTCGGGCAGGCTGAGCACGAGACCGAGCGCGCGTCCGCGCGGGATGATCGTGGCCTTGTGGATGGGATCGTGCTGCGGAACGTTCAGCCCGACGATCGCGTGGCCCGCCTCGTGATAGGCGGTCAGCTTGCGCTCCTCGTCGGTCATCACCATCGACCGCCGCTCGGCGCCCATCATCACCTTGTCCTTGGCGTTCTCGAAATCCATCATCGTGACGAACCGCTTGCCGGTCCGCGCGGCCAGCAGCGCCGCCTCGTTCACGAGGTTGGCGAGATCGGCGCCGGAGAAGCCCGGGCAGCCGCGCGCGATGATGCGCAGATCGACATCCGCCGCCATCGGCACGCGACGGGCGTGGACGGCGAGGATCTTCTCGCGCCCCTTGATGTCGGGGTTCGTGACCTGCACCTGCCGGTCGAAACGGCCGGGGCGCAGCAGCGCCGGGTCGAGCACGTCGGGCCGGTTGGTGGCGGCGATCAGGATCACGCCCTCGTTCGCCTCGAACCCGTCCATCTCGACCAGAAGCTGGTTGAGCGTCTGCTCGCGCTCGTCGTTGCCGCCGCCATAGCCCGCGCCGCGATGGCGTCCCACGGCGTCGATCTCGTCGATGAAGACGATGCAGGGCGCGTTCTTCTTGGCCTGCTCGAACATGTCGCGCACGCGGGACGCGCCGACGCCGACGAACATCTCGACGAAATCCGATCCCGAGATGGTGAAGAACGGAACGCCCGCCTCGCCCGCGATGGCGCGCGCGAGCAGCGTCTTACCGGTGCCCGGCGGTCCGACCAGAAGCGCGCCCTTGGGGATCTTGCCGCCAAGGCGGCTGAATTTCTGCGGGTCGCGCAGGAACTCGACGATCTCCTCGAGCTCCTCCTTGGCCTCGTCGATGCCGGCCACGTCGTTGAACGTGACCTTGCCGGATTTCTCCGTCAGCATCTTGGCCTTCGACTTGCCGAAACCCATGGCCCCGCCGCGTCCGCCGCCCTGCATCCGGTTCATGAAGAAGATCCACACGCCGATCAGCAGCAGGAACGGCAGCCAGAGCCCGAGCGCCGAGAGGAAGCCCGACTGCTCCTGCGGCGCGGCCTGGATCTCCACGTTGTTGTCGCGAAGCTCCGCGATCACGTCGGCGCTGCGCGGCTGCACCGTCTGGTAGGCCACGCCGTCCTGGCTCGTGATGTAGACCCGCTCGCCGTCGAGCCTCACCGAGGCGACCTGGCCCTGGTCCACGCGGTTGAGGAAATCGGAATAGCTGATCTCCCGCCCCATGCTCGTCCGGTTTCCGTTCGAGAAGACGTTGAAGAGCGCCACCATCAGCAGAAAAAGGATGATCCAGAACGCGATGTTTTTGGTATTGCCCACGTGGTGCTCTCCTCAATGGCCCTCGACCGCCCGCCCGGGGCGTCGGACCGTTCCCGCTAACATAGGCGCCCGACCGGCGGATTCAACGCAATTCCCCCCGGGGCTCCGGCTGGGGCGGAACGCCGACGGCGCGGCGGAAGACCCCGAGGCCGTCCCCCCGCGCGAACGGCGCGTCGACGAGCCGCTCCCCGCGCCAGAGGGCCGGCGTCGTCAGAAGCGTCTCGCGCGCGATCCCCGCCCCGCGCCAGTCTTCGCAGAGCGCGAGCCCCTCCGCGCCGAGGGCGCCGATCTCCGTCCCGCGCGGCGCCGGTCCCGCGAGCTCCCAGCGTCCGTCCCAGCGCCGGCCGGCGGGAACCCGCCCCTGTGCGGCGGCGGGCTCGCGCCGAACCGCCACGCCCGCGCCCGACCGCCGCAGCACGCAGCCGTGCAGCGTCGCGCCGTGCCCGATCCGCTCCGCCTCGACCGCCGCCAGCAGAGCCTCGAGCCGCGCGAGCCGCGGCCGGTAGACCGCGCCGGAGACCCGCATCAGCACCGAGGCGAGAAGCCGCAGCCGGATCTCCTCCGGCGCCGCGCGCAGAGGCGCGGGATCGAGCGTCGCGTCCCCCGCGACGCCCTCGGCCACGCAGGCCCGCGCGAGATCGGCGGTCGCGGCCTCCAGCGCCGCGCGCGCCCGCGCCATCCGCGCCGCGGTCCCGGCCAGACGCTCCATGCCCGGCCCGACGCCCCCCGACGCCTCCAGCGCCCGACGCACCCGCACCCGCGCGAAGTCCGTATTCTCGTTGCCCGGATCCTCGAACCAGCCGACGCCCTCGGCGGCGAGCCAGAAGCGCAGATCGGCCCGCCGGAGCCCCAGCATCGGCCGCAGCCAGACGACGCCCTCCGCCCGGCTTTCGACCGCCATCGCCGCGAGCCCGTCCACGCCCGACCCGCGCGCCAGCCGCATCACCACGGTTTCAGCCTGGTCGTCGAGCGTGTGCCCCAGCGCCACCGCGCCGATCCCGCGCGCCCGCGCCCAGTCCGCCATGAGCGCCCGCCGCGCCCGCCGGGCGTTGTCCTGGAGGTTTCCGCGCCCGTCCCACCCGCGCCAGACGAGCACGTCATGCGTCACGCCGATCCGCGCGCAGAGCGCCGCGACCTCGGCGGCCTCGCCCGCCGAGCCTTCGCGCAACCCGTGATCGACCGTGACCGCCGCGACCTCGCGTCCCGACGGCCCGCCGAGCGCCCGCGCCAGCAGAAGCAGCGCCACCGAATCGCTCCCGCCCGACACGGCCACGCCCAGAGGCCCCGGGGGCGCCGCGTCCAGAACCGCGCGGGCCGGACCGGCGAGCGCCTCCGGCGGCGTCAGAGGCAGTTGAGCATCCGCTTGCGCTCGGCCACGTCGCCCGCGACCTCCGACCCCGGATACCGCGCGTCGACCTCGTCGAGCGTCTGGCAGGCCTGCGTGACCTGGCCGAGCTCGCCCAGCGACACGCCGAGCCGGAAGAGCGCGCGGGGCGCGTAGGGCCCGTCCGGCGCGCCGCTGAACGCGTCGAGATAGCTGCGCGCGGCGCTCTGCCAGTCGGCCAGCGCCGACTGGGACTCGCCGCGCCGGAACTGCGCCTCGGCCGAGAGCGGCCCGCCCGGATAGGTCGCGAGAAACGACGTGAACAGCTCCGCCGCCCGCACGTCGTCGCCGCCGTCGGCCGCCGCGACCGCCGCCTCGAACGCCGATCTCTCGTTCGCGATCGGCTGCGCCTCCGGCGCCGTCGGACCGAGCGGCGCCGCGCCCGGCCGCGCGCGGGGTCGCAGCTCCGTCACGCCGCCGCCCAGCGGCTCGGGCGTCCCGATCAGGCTCACGTCGCCGCCCTCGAGCTCCGTCACCCGGAAATCGAGCTCGCCCGCGCGGTTCGACGCCTCCGTCACGATCCGGTCGATGTCGTTGACCAGCACGTCGACCCGTCCGGTCAGCCGGCGCAGTTCCGCCTCGAGCTGGTCGAGCCGGACGAGCACGGAGGCGGGGTCGGTCGGAAGGCCGCCCGCCGCGCCCTGACGCACCAGCTCGTCGCGCAGCTGCTGGATCTGGCCGTTGAGCGCGGTGAGCTGCGCGCGCACGTCCGCGACGTTCTGCGCCTGCGCGACTCCACCCGAGGCGAGAACAGCGCCGAGCGCCAGAATCGCGAAAAACCTGCGCATCTTGCTCCTCCCGCCCGCCTCAGGCTCCCGCGCCGCCCGTGACGACCGTCACCGCGCGCCGGTTCTGCGCCCAGCACGATTCCGAGGCGCAGGCGGCCACCGGCCGCTCGCGCCCGTAGGTCGTCACGCTGATCCGCCCGTCGCCGATGCCCCGGCTGACCATGTAGTTGCGCACCGCGCTCGCGCGTGCCGAGCCGAGCTGGAAGTTGTAGTCCCGCGTGCCGCGCTCGTCCGCGTGGCCCTCGATCCGCACCGCGACGGCGGGATTGGACGCGAGCCAAGCGATCTGCTGGTCGAGGACCGAGATCGCCTGCCCGTTCAGCGTGCTCTGATCGACCGTGAACAGCACCGTGTCGCTGATCGACGTGCCCGGCAGCGTCCCGGCGTAGATCGTCTCGGCCCCCGTGCCCTCGAGATCCGCCGCGCCGCCGCTGAACCCCGCGTCCGGCACCGTCGGCACCGTCACCGCCGGGCCCGCGCAGCCCGCCAGCGCGATCGCCGCCAGAACCAGACCCGCCCTGAATGTCATCCGCATGCTCAATTCCTCCTCGCGTCTGCGCGCGTTCAGCTCAACAGCCCGGACCATGACGGATCCGAGGCGAAACCCCCTGTCGGCACTCTGCGCAGGTTGCGCCCGGTGATGTCCACCGAAAAAAGCTGCGGACCGCCATCGGCGCCCGGCGTCTCGCGGAAGAACATCAGCACCCGTCCGTTCGGCGCCCAGGTCGGACCCTCGTCGATGTAGCTCGCCGTCAGAAGCCGCTCGTTCGACCCGTCGACCCGCATCGCGCCGACATGGAACCGGCCGCCGACGATCTTGGTGAAGGCGATCAGATCGCCCCTCGGCGACCAGACCGGCGTGGCGTAGCGCCCGTCGCCGAAACTGATGCGCCGCGCGTCGCCGCCCGCCGCCGACATGACGTAGAGCTGCTGCGTGCCGCCCCGGTCGCTCTCGAACACGACTTGGGCGCCGTCCGGCGAGAAGGCCGGCGCCGTGTCGATCGACGCCGTGTCGGTCAGCTTGCGCCGCCGGCCCGACCCCATGTCGATGATGTAGATGTTCGACCCCGAGCCTTCGGTCTCCGAATAGATCGCCTGGGTCCCGTCGCGCGAGAAGCGCGGACCGAACGACATGTCCTCGACGCCGCTCACCATCTGGCGTTGCCCGCTCGCCGCGTCCAGCAGGAACAGGCGCGGCCTGCCCTGCTCGTAGCTCGTGTAGAGGATGCGCCGGCCGTCCGGCGAGATGCGCGGCGACACCACGAGCGCGCCGCCGTCGGTCAGCGTCCGCGCGTTTGCGCCGTCGTAGTCCATCACGGCGATCTGCTTGCGCCGCGCGGTCTTCGGCCCGCTCTCCGCCACGTAGGCCACGCGGCTGTCGAAATACCCCGTCTCGCCGGTCAGCCGGGCGTAGACCGCGTCCGCCGCCTTGTGCGCCAGCCTGCGCCAGCTTCCCGCCGATCCCTCGAACTGGAGCCCCTCGCCGAGCGCGGTCTGACCGAACACGTCCCAGAGCCGGAAGCGCACCTGCACCCGGTCGCCGGTCGACACGACCGCGCCGGTGATCAGAGCCTGGGCGTTGATCGCGCTCCAGTCGGAGAACCGCACCGGCGCGTCGAAATTCGTGACGCGCCCGATATGGGCGTTCGGCGGGATCTCGCGGAACAGCCCCGATCCGACGAGGTCGTCCACCATCACCTGGGTGATCCGCGCCGCGAGATCCGCCGAGCCGGCGTCGGCGACGAAGCCGGGCGCCGCGAACGGCATCGGCTCGATCACGCCGTCGGTGATCTCGATCCGGAGCGGCGACTGCGCCAGCGCCGCGAACGGTCCCGCAAGCATGGCGGCCGGCACGGACAGGAGCAGGTTTCTGCGGAGGCGGTTCACCATGAGACCATCCCTTCGGGATTGAAGACGACTTCGAGAGAACGCCACTGGGCGTATTTGTCGCGCGGCATGTCACTGTAGGGCGCGCAGCGCAACAGCGCGATGCGCGCGGCGCGGAACGCGGCCTCGTAACGCGTGTCGGGCGGAACCGCCGGATCGAGCAGCCGGATCGTCCCGTCGACGATCCCTCCGCCCGGATCGAGCTCGACCCCGACCGTGATCCGCAGATCCTCCGCCTCGCGGACGCCCGCCGGAACGCTCCAGCAGGCCTTGATCGCGAATTTCAGCCCGTCCTTCTCCGCCACGCTGAGCGGCGGCCCGACCGGCCCGGCGGGCGCGTTCGACGGCGGCGTGGCGGGCGCGGGCGGCGTCACGGTCGGCGGCGTGGGGTCCGTCGGCGGGGTGGCGCTCGCGGTCTGCTGCCGGGGCGCCTCGGGCGCCGCCGGAGCCGGCTGGGGCGCGGGCAGGTTCCTCGGACGCGCCAGCGGCCGCGCCGAGGTCGCGAGCGCGGCCGTCTGCGGCGGCGCCGGCGCCGCCTGCGGCTCGGGCGCGGCCTCCTGCGGCGCCTCGGGCGGCCGGAGCGTCTCCGCCGACAGCGGCTCGGGCGCGGGCGCCGGCGTCACCGCCTCGGCGGGACGCGCGGTCTCCGGCGCGGGCGGCGTCGGGGTCTCGGCGATGCGCGGCGCCTGCCGCGCGAGCGGCGGCGCGGCGGAGGCCAGGGTCCCCGGCGCGGACACCTCGGGCGCGTCGAGCGCGGTCTCCGGCGTCGGCGGACGGGCGAGGGCGTCCGGACCGGCCGGCAGCAGCGGCGCCTCCAGCCCCGGCGCGCTCAGCGGCGCCTCCGGGTTGAACGCGGGCGCGAGCGAGGCGACCGCCTCCTCCTCCGGCGCCTCGGGCTGCGGCGCCACCTCGGTCACGGCCTCGGGCGGCGTCTCGCGCGGCGGCGGCGGCGTGACGGGCGCGGGATCGGGCGCCGGCGCCTCGGCCTCGGCCCGCGCCGCCGCGGCCTCCCGCGCCGCCGCGAACTCCGCCTCCGAGACGAAACTCACCTCCGTCACCCGGATCGCGTCGCGCTCGCGCGGCGCGAACCACGGCAGCCCGAAGAGCGCGAGCGCGATCAGCGCCGCGTGCATCAGGCCGGAAAGGACCGCGCCCATTCCCATGCGTCAGTTGGCCTGGACGTCCCGCCCGTCGAACCGCGGACCGCCCTGCTCGGTGACCAGACCGATGTCGTTGAAGCCGCTGGCGTTGAGCGCGCCCATGATCTGCATGACGCCCTCGTAGGGGATCGCCCCGTCCGCGCGCAGATAGACCCGCGCCGACGTCCGCTCCTCCGCCACCGCGCGCAGGAGCGGGATCAGCGCCTCGCGCTCCACGACCTCGTTCTGCACCAGGATCGCCCCGTCGGCGGCCAGCGCCACGGTCAGCGGCTCCTCCGCCTCGGTCGGAAGCGCCGTCGCCGCCGTCTCCGGCAGCTTGATCGGCACGCCCACCGTCAGGAGCGGCGCCGCCACCATGAAGATGATCAGCAGCACCAGCATCACGTCCACGAACGGCGTCACGTTGATCTCGGACATCGCCCGCCCGACCCCGCGGCGGCGGCGCCGTCCGGCGGCCGCGCTCTGCATCACCGACGCCATCAGGCCGCGCCCTGTTCCAGCTGCCGCGACAGGATCAGCGAGAACTCGTCCGAGAACGCCTCCCAGCCGCCGATGATCTCCTCGGCGTCGCGGTTGAGCTTGTTGTAGAAGATCACCGCCGGGATCGCCGCGAGCAGCCCCAGCCCCGTCGCCAGCAGCGCCTCGGCGATGCCCGGCGCCACGACGGCCAGGTTCGTGCTCTGCTGCATCGCGATCCGCTCGAACGCGTGCTTGATGCCCCAGACCGTTCCGAACAGCCCCACGAAGGGCGCGATCGACCCCGTCGTGGCCAGAAACGTCAGCCCGTTGGTCAGCGTCCCGCTCTCGCGCCCGACCGCCACGGCCATCGCCCGCTCGACCCGGCTCTGCGTCCCCGCGATCAGCCCGCCGCCCTTGCGGTGCGACCGCCGCCATTCGGTCATCCCGGCCGCGAAGATCCGCGCCGCCGCCCCCTCGGGCTCGGGCCCCAGCCTGTCGAACACCACGTCGAGCGGCTCGCCCGACCAGAACGCGTCGTCGAACGCCTTGGCGTCGGCCTTCGCGCGGCGCATGTCCATGTGCTTCTGGAAAATGATCGACCACGACCAGAACGACGCCGCCACCAGCAGGATCATCACGATCTTGACCGTGAACGTCGCGCGCCAGAAAAGCGCCAGCAGCGAGAAATCGACCTGCTGCGCCGCCGCCAGAGTATCCGCTTCCATGATGGCCTGTCCGTGATTGCCCATGGGGGCCCGCGCGCCGCGTTCGCCCGGCGTCGTCACGGCCCGCCGCCGTCAGCGGTGCAATGGCGCAAATCCGCGCGTCTGTCCAGTCTCAGTGCGGTGATCCGACGCCCCCGAGCGCCGCCCGCGCCGCGTCGGGAAGCCGCCTCGGCCGCCCGTCCGCGCCGAGGCACACCACCTCGACCCGCGCCCGGAACAGCATCTCGCCGCCCCGCCGCACGACCTGCTCCAGCTCCGCCCGCGCGCCCCGGACCTCGCCCGCCCGCGTCTCGACCCGCAGCAGGTCCTGGAACCGCGCCGGCGCGATGAAATCCGCCTCGACGCGCCGCACCGCGAAGACCAGCCCCGTCTCCGCGCGCAGCGCCGCCTGGTCGATCCCGGCCGCGATCAGCGCCTCGGTCCGCGCCCGCTCGATGAATTTCAGATAGTTCGCGTGATACACGATCCCCGCGAGATCGGTGTCCTCGTAATAGACCCGAAGATCGAAGAAATGCCCGCTCATGCGCCCGGATGCGTGAGCGCCGTCACCCGACCCGTCGCGTCCACCTCGCACAGGTGCAGCCGGTCCCGGCCGGGCGCGCCGTCTCGGACCTCGTAGACCGACCCGCCATCCGGTCCGTCAGCCAGCCGTTCGATCACGATCTCCGTCGATCCGCCGACATGCGCCGCCACCGCCGACAGGCAGGCCGTCTTGGCCCGCCCGTCATCCTCCAGCCGGTCCGTTTGCGCTCCCGCGCATCCGGCGAGAAGAGCGGCGGCGAGCGCCACCGGCCCGCCCCCGCTCCGCATTCTACTGCATCATCGCCGTCGCGGTGAACGACGACACCGTCCCGTCCACCTCCACGACGCAGTTGAACCCCGCGCCGCCCGCGTTCACGGCGTAGACCGTCGCGCCGGTCTTGGTCGACGACGCGGGCGTCACCGTGATCGTCGAGGCGTCCAGCCCCGTCGCCACCGCCGCCTGCTCCGCGCAGGCCTGCTCCGGCCCCGCCACGAACAGGACCTCCGGCTCGGGCTCCGGCGCGCAGCCCGCCACCAGGAGCGGCAGAGCCGCCATCGCCAGAATGCCGTGTTTCGTCATGATCGTCCCTCGCGTTTTCGCGTCCTCACCTGACGCCGGGCCCGAGGCTAGCAGCCCCGCCCCGACCGGACAACGCGCGCCTCCCGACCGGCGACGATCCGCCGTCAGTCCGATTTCACCAGCCCCGAGAACCCGGCGACCGCCAGCAGGCTCAACGCCCATCCGACCGCGATGTGGACCCAGAGATAGACCCGCGCGGCCATCGCCCGCCCGGCCCTTCCGGTCGTCCGGGATCCAGTAACCCTGCATCTCCAGCGACACGATCGGCAGCAG